>NZ_CP163443.1:4385000-5600478 GCF_041053055.1 Streptomyces sp. R41 | reverse complement strand
GAGCGAGTTCCCGTCCAGGTACACCACGTCGTCCAGCACGAACTGCGCACGCAGCCCCGCCAGTTCATCGGCCGCGTCCAGCTTCGCCGCCCTGAGGGCCGGCTCGGACTCAGACTCAGACATGGGACCTCGCCGTCCACAGCTCCGGGAACACGTTCTTCTGCGCCCGCTTCTCCAGCCAGGCCACTCCGGCGGAGCCGCCCGTACCCGCCTTCGCGCCCATCGCGCGCCGCGTGGCCACGAGATGGTCATTGCGCCAGCGCCACACCAGCTCGGCGACGTCCGTCAGCGCCTCGCCGAGGCGGGCGAGTTCGTCGTCCTCGGGGCCCGCGTACAGGGAGGTCCACACAGCCTCGACCTGCTCCGAGGGCTCGTACCGCCGCGACACGTCCCGCTCCAGCACCGCCGACGGGACCGCGTGCCCGCGCCGCGAAAGCAGCCGCAGCACCTCGTCGTACAGGCTCGGCTCGTGCAGCGCCTTCTCCAGCTCGGCGTGCACGCGCGGCGCGCCCCGGTGCGGGACCAGCATGGACGCGGACTTCTCGCCGAGCAGGAACTCCATCCGGCGGTACATGGCCGACTGGAAGCCGGAACCCTCGCCGAGGGCGGAGCGGTAGGAGTTGAACTGGGCGGGGGTGAGCTGCGAGAGCGGCCGCCAGGACGCGTTCAGCGCCTCCAGCTCGCGTACGGACCGCTTCAGCGCGGCCACGGCGGTCGGGATGTCATCGCAGCGGAGCGCGTTCGCCGCCGTCTCCCACTCGTGGACGATGACCGTGAACCACAGCTCCATGACCTGGGTGGTCACCAGGAAGACCATCTCTCCGGGGTCGTCGGAGAGGGTGTGCTGGAGATGGGTGAGCACATCCGCCTGTACGTAGTCCTCGTACGGGGTCGTGCCTTGGAAGTCGAGATGCGGGGTCTCGGGCTCCTGAGCCTGTGCGGGCTGAGCCGGATGGGACGACATCGCTGTCTCCTGATGCGTACTCCGGGTAGCGGTCCGCCCCTGCCGTTACCGACACGGGGGCCCCGGTCCCCACCGCGCATCCTCCACAATCGTCCCCCGAAACCGCAAGGTCCGCCCGGTCACACCAGGCGGACCTGCACAGACACACGCGGAACCGGCCAACCGGCGAACCAGCCAAGCCGGCAAACTCGCGAACCGCGAACTAGCCCAGCGTCTGCGCCGCCGTAGGCGAGGAGTCCTTCAGGAACTGGCTGCAGCGCTCGTACTCCTCCTGCTCGCCGATCGCCTGCGCGGCGCGGGCGAGGCCGTGCAGGGCGCGCAGGAAGCCGCGATTCGGCTCGTGCTCCCAGGGCACCGGGCCGTGGCCCTTCCAGCCGTTGCGGCGCAGGGCGTCCAGGCCACGGTGGTAGCCCGTACGGGCGTACGCGTACGACTCGACGACGCTGCCACGCTCGTACGCCTCGTCGGCGAGCTGCGCCCAGGCGAGCGAGGAGGTGGGGTACTTGGCGGCGACATCGGCGGGCGCCGTGCCGTTCGCGAGGAGCTCACGCGGCTCCGGGTCGTCGGGGAGGTGGGTCGGGGGCGGTCCCCCGAGGAGGTTCTCGTGAATCGTCATGGGTTCCAGTCTGCTGCATGGTCCTTGATCAGTAACGGTTGCGTACGGCCACTACGGAACGCACGCTTCCGGTGCAGACTTTTCCCCTCGCGCTCGCCGGTCATGCCCACAACAACGGGGGATTGTCATGCGTACGCGCGGCGCTGCCCGAAACCGAAGAGCCGACCGACACCGCCGGCACCGTCACGAAGCTGGACCGGCGCTGGAAGCCGTAGCCGATGCCGAGCCCGGAGGCGCGGCCGCGCGCTGCGGCTCCAGCGGAGGTGATGTCACGCACCCGTGCGTAAGGCACTGGGGGCGCCGGCAGCCGGGCGCCGGGCGGCGTACGGTCGCGAAAGCCAGTGCCGCCCCGATGACGAGCACGCCCGCGCACAGCGGCATCGCCCGCCGGAAGGCCGCGTTGAAGGCGTCCGCCGAGCGGTAGGCCTCCGGGCCCATCCCGGCGAGCAGCGGCAGCGCGGCCACGGCGAGGAGCCCGGCCGCGCGGGCCGCCGCGTTGTTGATGCCGCTGGCCAGGCCCGCCCGCGCGGTGTCCACGGAGGCGAGGACGGTGGCGGTCAGCGGCGCGACCAGGGTGACCATGCCCAGGCCCATCACGAGCAGCGCGGGCAGCACATCGGCGAGGTACGACGCGTCCTTGCCGACGCGGAGCATCAGCAGCATGGCCGCCGCGCACAGCAGCGGACCCACGGTGAGCGGGATGCGCGGCCCGATGCGCTGGGCGAGCTCCCCCGAGCGCGCCGAGAACAGCAGCATCAGGACGGTGGTCGGCAGCAGCGCCGTACCGGCCTGGAGAGCCGAGTAGCCCGCCACGACCTGGAGCTGGAGCGCGGTCAGGAAGAAGAAGCCGCCGAAGGCCGCGTAGACGCACAGGGTGACGAGATTGACGGCCGTGAACTGGCGCGAGGCGAAGATGTCGGGCGGCATCATCGGGTCGGGCCGGCGCCGCTCGACGTACACGAAGGCGATCCCCGCGGCCACGCCCGCGACCGCCGCCACGGCGACGAACACCGAGCCGCTGCGGGCCTCGATCAGGGCGTACGTCACCAGGGCCAGCGCGAGTGCGCCGAGCACGGCGCCGAGGACGTCGAAGCCGCGGTGCGCGCGCTCGTCGGACGACTCGGGGACGTGGCGCAGCGCGATCGGGGCGCACACCAGCGCCACCGGGATGTTCAGCAGGAAGACCCAGCGCCAGCCGGGCCCGTCCACCAGCCAACCGCCGAGGAACGGGCCGACCGCCGCGCCGACGCCCCCGAAGCCCGACCACAGGCCGACGGCCCGGGCCCGGTCGTCCGGATGGAAGGAGGCCTGGATGAGCGCGAGCGAACCGGGGGTGAGCAGAGCGCCCCCGATCCCCTGCAGGGCGCGGGCGGCGATCAGCACGCCCACGTTCGGCGCGAGACCGCACAGCAGGGAGGCGGCGGCGAACCACACCACGCCCAGGACGAAGACCTTGCGCCGTCCGAAGCGGTCCCCGAGCGACCCGCCCAGCAGGATCAGCCCGGCCAGCGTCAGCATGTACGCGTTGACGGTCCACTGGAGGGCGGCGAGGCCCGCGTCCAGGTCACGGCCGATGGTCGGCAGCGCGACGTTGACGACCGTCGAGTCCAGCATGGCCATGCTGGAGCCGAGCACGGTGGTCAGCAGGATCCATTTGCCCTTGGGGGTGGAGATCCGTACGGCCGGTTGTTTCTCTCCCGGTCTCTCCTGCGGAGGGGCAGCCATACCTCGGAGCATACGGAAGGGCCCGGCACCGCGGGGGGTGCCGAGCCCGAACCGAAGGTGATCGCTACTTGAGCTTGGTGCCCGTGGAACGCAGCGCGGCGCAGGCCTCGGTCACACGCTTGGCCATGCCGGCCTCGGCGAGCTTGCCCCAGGTGCGCGGGTCGTAGGTCTTCTTGGAGCCGACCTCGCCGTCGACCTTCAGGACACCGTCGTAGTTGCGGAACATGTGGTCCGCGACCGGGCGCGTGAAGGCGTACTGGGTGTCGGTGTCGAGGTTCATCTTCACGACGCCGTTCTCCAGCGCCGTGGCGATCTCCTCGGCCGTGGAGCCGGAGCCGCCGTGGAAGACGAAGTCGAACGGGTTCGCCTTGCCGTACTTGGCGGCGACGCCCGCCTGGAGGTCCTTGAGGAGCTCGGGGCGGAGCACGACGTTGCCCGGCTTGTAGACGCCGTGCACGTTGCCGAAGGAGGCGGCGAGCAGGTAGCGGCCCTTGTCGCCCAGGCCGAGGGCCTCGGCGGTGCGCAACGCGTCATCGACGGTCGTGTACAGCTCGTCGTTGATCTCGTGGCTGACGCCGTCCTCCTCGCCACCGGTCGGGGTGATCTCGACCTCGAGGATGATCTTCGCGGCGACGGCCTTCGCGAGCAGTTCCTGGCCGATGGCCAGGTTGTCCGCGAGGGTCTCGGCGGAGCCGTCCCACATGTGCGACTGGAACAGCGGGTTCTCGCCCTTGGCGACGCGCTCGGCGGAGATGTCGAGCAGCGGGCGTACGTAGCCGTCCAGCTTGTCCTTCGGGCAGTGGTCGGTGTGCAGCGCGACGGTGATGTCGTACTTCGCGGCGACGATGTGCGCGAACTCCGCGAGCGCGACGGCGCCGGTGACCATGTCCTTGTTGTACTGGCCGCCCAGGAACTCCGCACCACCGGTGGAGATCTGGATGATGCCGTCGCTCTCGGCCTCCGCGAAGCCGCGCAGAGCAGCGTGCAGGGTCTGGGACGAGGTCACGTTGATGGCCGGGTAGGCGAACTTGCCTGCCTTCGCCCGGTCGAGCATCTCGTTGTAGACCTCGGGGGTTGCGATGGGCATCTGTCCGCTCCTTGTATGTGCGGGTCTGCGTACTGCTGTACGCCTGGACTGCTGCTTACGGCCCTGACCTAGGGGGCGACGTCATCGTCGGCCCCATCTTTCCAGACTTGACCCGGTGCTCCGGCCACGGCGTCCGACACCCGTCGGTAACCCCTGGGAACACGAGTCCCAGGGGTCTCTCTCGTACGTCAGTCGAGGCCGAGATCGGTCTTCGAGAACGCGAAGAAGTACGGCACACCGGCCTGCTCTGCGATCGCCTCGGCAGCGCCCGTGTCCCGGTCCACGATCGTGGCGACGGCGACGACCTCGGCGCCGGCCTCACGCAGCGCCTCGACGGCGGTCAGCACCGAGCCACCGGTGGTGGAGGTGTCCTCGACCGCCAGCACGCGGCGACCCTTGACCTCGGCACCCTCGATGCGACGCTGCAGGCCGTGGGCCTTGCCGACCTTGCGCACGACAAAGGCGTCCAACGTCTTCCCGCGCGCGGCGGAGGCGTGCAGCATCGAGGTCGCGACGGGGTCGGCTCCCAGGGTCAGACCGCCGACGGCCTCGTAGTCGAGCTCGGCGGTCAGGTCGAGCATGACCCGACCGACCAGCGGGGCGGCCTCACCGTCGAGCGTGATCCGGCGAAGGTCGATGTAGTAGTCGGCTTCCTTGCCCGACGAAAGGGTCACCTTGCCGTGCACCACGGCCTTGTCCTTGATCTGCTGCAGCAGCGCGCCGCGTACGTCACTCATGTCCGCCAGCTTAGAGGCGCCGCCAGCTCCAGGTCGTGGTCGCCTCCAGGGGCTCGATGGGGGTGACCAGGCGGGGATGGGTGTTCAGTCCATTGGGCGGCCCGGTCTGGGGCTCCACGCACACGGCCGCCTCCTGCTCGTCGTACACGACGACCCACTCCTCGCGGCTGGCGACCTTCAGCTCGAGCTGCCCGGGCCAGGTGAGCGTCACGTCGACGCCGTCCGGCATGCCGAAGCAGTCGTCCCAGGGGCTGGGCTGCGGCTCGATCCGCCGCCCGGTGGGCAGGTGGTCGTCGCCGCGCTCCTCCTGCCAGGCGGGCCGGAAGTCGACGTGGGCGTCCTCACCGCCTCCCCCCAGATTCCTGTTGAACCACGGGTGCCAGCCGATCTGGGCCGGGAAGGACGATTCGTACGTCTCCACGGACATCGTGAGCGTGAAGGCGTCCTCGGTCAGGGTGAAGGCCTGGGTGACGCGGCCGGGGTGGGGCCAGGGGGCGACGAGGTCGTACGTGATGACGGCCTCGTCCTTGGTGGTGCGGGCGGTGCGCCAGGCGCCGTCGCGGGCGGTGCCGTGGATGGCGTGCGGCGGGGAGTTGAGCGGCATCTGCTGGACGGTGGCGCCGTCCAGGAACCGTCCTTCGCGGATCCGGCCGCACCACGGGACCATCGGGAAGCACCCGAACTTCTCGCCCTGCCGTAGCAGTTCGACGCCGCCGACTCGCAGACTTCCGACCCGTCCGCCGTTGGCCGGCGCCACGGTCACCTCCGCGTCACCCGCGGTCAGCGTGATGTCTTCGTTACTCACGGAGTTGACCCTACTGGGACGGGGCCGACCTCCGGTATTTCGCCCCCTCCGCCCCTACCCGTCCCGTACCTGGGGCTGCGCCCCAGACCCTCCTCGGTGGCCTTTTTGCTGCGGCCCCGGTGGGGGCTTGTCGCGCAGTTCCCCGCGCCCCTTACGGGGCGCTTCGGGGGCGGAATCAGCGGCGTTTGCGCAGGGCCCGGGTCAGCGCGATTGCCGAGGCCAGGGCCAGGGCCGCGGCGGGAGCCGCCCAGCGGAGGGTGTCGCGGGCGGCGGTCGCCTGCGGCGGCGGGACGGGGGCGTAGCGGCCGCGAGGCGGAGCGTGGTCCACCTCCTCCGCGCTGCGACCGATCATCGTCCGCCGCGCGTGCGCCGCCTCGGCCATGTCATCCTCCCCGCCCGGCTCACCCGCCTCCACCACGAACTCCTCCTCCACGAGCTCGTCGTCCACCAGCGGATCGAGCGAGGGAGGCGGAACCTCGGCGTCGAAGACAGAATCGGACTCGGACTCGGACTCGGCCGAAGCCTCGGATTCAGCCGAAGCCTCGGGCTCCGCCACCGCATCCGGCCCAGGCTCATCCCGAGACTCGGGCTCCACCACCGCACCCGGCCCAGGCTCAGCGCCGGACTCGGACTCGGACTCGGACCGAGCCACCGCACCGGCCTCGGACGGAGCCACCGCACCCGACTCGGGCGGAGCCACCGCGCCGGGCTCAGGCTCGGTCTCGGCCGCGGGCTCCGCCACCGCACCCGGCTGCGGCTCCCCTTCGCCCGCCGCCCCCAAGTTCTCCGCGAAGCGGCTCAGGAGTCGTACTCCCGCCGAGGACACCGCGTCCGGCGGGAGTTCCGCCACGCGGCCGTCGCCGGAGGCTGTGCCGGTGAAGGTGAGGGTCGTGCCGCCGTCGGTGGGGCGCAGGTGCACGGCGAGGGCGAGTTTTACGGAGCCGGTGCCGCGGGCCTCTGTCGCGTCGCCCTCGACGGCGTAGGTGCCGTCGTCCTGGGCGGTGACCTGGAGCGCCCCGCGATAGGTGATCGTGTGGCCGCCGACGCGGATTTTCAGGCGTCCGGAGACGGGCGGCGTCCCCGCGTCCTGCTGGAGGCCGGGAATCGCGCGGGCCACCCGCACGGGATCGGCCAGCGCCTTCCTCAACCGCTCGGCGGGAACCGGAACGAACACCTCATGCTCCATGTCAGCCGAGCCTACCCAGCACGACCGGCACCGCACCCGCGTATCACGGGATTCCCCCGCCTCCACCTCAGTCGGCGTACCGAGGATGCACCAGGGTGGAGGGCGGGAGGCCGGCCGTGACGCGGGTTCGGGAGGCCGCCCGCGCGTCCGCGGCCAGGCCCGCCCGGGTCAGTGTGCGCAGCCGCGGCCCGTGCGGGGCGAGGCTCAGTCGCACGCCCGTACGGGAGGCGGAGGCCAGGATGAAACCCCAGTCCCGGGGGGCCTTCGACGTACCGCCCGCCGTACGGTCGGGACCCGCCGCGAAGCCGGAGTCCCGGCCGCCCACACGGTAGGGGGCGGTGAGGAGGCCGGCCGCCCGGATCGTCCTGTCCACCGTCCAGAAGACGCGGGGGCGGGAGGCGACCGGGCCCGCGTGGACCGCCAGACGGCCGTCGGGGGCGAGGACACGGTGCGCCAGGCCGTAGAACTCCTGCGAGTACAGCTTCGTACTGTCGGTGATGCCCGGGTCGGGGAGGTCCGAGATGACGACGTCGTACGTCGACGGGGCGCTGCGCAGCCAGTGGAAGGCGTCCGAGGTCATGACGTGCACGCGCGGGTCGTCGTACGCGTGGCCGTTCAGGGCGGACAGCGCCGGGTCGCGGCGCGCCAACCGCACCACCCCCGCGTCGAGTTCGACGACGTCGACACTGCGCACCCCGGGGTAGCGCAGCACTTCGCGCGCCGCGAGCCCGTCGCCTCCGCCGAGGATGAGCACGCGCGCGTGCGGGCCGTTCATCGCGGGGTGCACGAGCGCCTCGTGGTAGCGGTCCTCGTCGCGGCCGCTGACCCGGAGGCGGCCGTCGAGGAAGAGGTGCAGCGGACGGCCGTGCGTGCCGCCGGTGAGGACGACCTCCTGGACGTCCGTCTGGAGCGCGACCCGCACGTCCATCCCGTACACCGCGTGCCGCGCGGCCCGTTCGAAGTCGTCGACCAACACCGCGGCCGAGGCGAGGAGTCCGAGGACGACGAGGTTGGCGATCAGGAGGACCCAGCGCGCCCGGCGGGTCAAGTCCCCGCGGAACAGGCCGAGTACGAGGGCTCCTCCGGCCACCGCGTTCACTGTTCCGGTGAGCAGCGCGCCCGTCAGCTGGCCGAGCAGCGGGAGCAGGAGGAAGGGGAAGGCGAGGCCGCCGACCAGCGCGCCCACGTAGTCCGCCGCGAACAGGTCCGCCACCGCTCCACCCGGGTCCTGGCGGCGGATGCGCTGTATCAGCTCCATCAGGAGGGGGACTTCGGCGCCGATCAGCAGGCCGATGGTGAGGGAGAACGCCACCAGCAGATAGCGGGATCCGTTCGCCCAGGGGCCGCCCCAGTCGCCCGTCCACGCGAACACCGCGTACAGCGCCATCGCGCTGCAGCCGCCGACCAGCGCGAGGGCCGCCTCGATCGCGCCGAAACCGGCCGCGGCGCGGGGGCGCAGCCGCTTCGCCGCGAGGGAGCCGATGCCCATGGCGAAGACCATGACCGAGAGCACGACGGAGGCCTGGGTGACCGAGTCGCCGATCAAGTACGAGGCGAGGGCGACGAGTTCGAGTTCGTACACGAGTCCACACGCCGCGCAGACGAATACTCCGGCGAGGACGAGGAACCGCCCGATGCCCGGGCGGACGGGCAGCCGCGCCTGGCCCTGGACGCCCCAGGGCGGCGGCGCGCCGGGGGGAGCTGGCGCGTGCGGTTCGATCACCCAGCGAACGCTACGTCACGGTGGCGCTACGCCTCGTCACCCACACGTGTGGAACCGCGGCGTTTTATGGCATCCCGGGTTGGGGTGGGCGTATCCGGGGCTGCACCCCGGTTGAGGCAAGCGTCCCTGGGGCTCCGCCCCTTGCCCCTCTGTCCGGGGCTGGAGCGGGCGTACCTGGGGCTCCGCCCCAGACCCCGCCAGGGCGCTGCGCCCCCTGGACCCCCATCGGCCCTGACGGCCTCGTCCTCGAACGCCGGACGAGCTGAAGATCGCCGGCCCGAGCTGAAAAGTCGCCCCCAGCGCCCAACCGTCACAGCGCCGCCGTCACCCGAACCCCCACCCTCGTCCTCGTCGCCACCAACTGCCCGTCCTGCGGGTACGCGTGCCACGTGCGCCAGTGGACCTGGCCCTCGTGGCGCTGGGCCAGGAGTGCGGTGAAGGCGTGGGGGCTGCCGGGGAAGACGCCTGCCAGGCCGTTGGGGTGGTCGGAGACCAGGGCCAGCAACTCCTGGGCGCGGCCCGCGAAGGAGCCGGGGGACAGCACTTCGACGCGGGCCGCGAACTCGTACTCCCAGTCGCCGACCCGCTTCGCCACGCCGAGCGGGAGGGGCGTGCTGCTGCCGGGGATGCACGCGACGGTCTCCGAGCAGCTGCCCCGCTCCTCCTCGAGGAGCACCTGGTGGGACGCGCCGAGGAGTCTCAACTGGAGTTTCGACCCGGCGAGTTCGATGTCGAGCGTCGCGAGGGCCGGCAGCGGTTCGCGGCCCAGGGTCCAGGCGAGATCGGCCGCGCGCGTGTCGGTGTACGAGGTTTTCAGGGTCGTGAGCATGGGTCGGCTCCGCTAGCACGCAAAGGAAGGTGGGGGTCCGGCGCACCCGGTCGGCACCGGGGGAACGGCCCGGTCAGCCCGGTCAGGAAGGACGACCCGACGCCAAGATGACGACAGGGCCTCGGGGCTGCGTTGGTGATTTAGAGGGAATCATGAACTGTGGCGCCGCCACAGCGTTTTTACCCAACTTCGTGGGGTTTCCATCCCCCCGAGGGCTCCACAGCTCAACTGTTCAACTACGGCGTGCGCCCGGCGCACGGAAGTGCCCGTCGGCAGCCGTTGCCCGACGGGCACTTCCGTTTGCTCCGGATGCGCATCTCTCACCGGGAGCTCAGCTGCCCCGTGTCAGCTGCCTCCGCCGCATCCGCCGCCCCCGCCGCCACACGAGGACCCGCCTCCGCAGGACGAGCCTCCGCACGATGAGTGACCGCCGCACGAGTGGCCTCCGTGATGCCCGGACGAGCCACTGTCGCCCGCGCCGCCCACCCACCAGCTGCTGCTGCCGCTGTCCGACGAGGAGCCGCGGTACGAACGGCGACCCCCCTTCGAGAGCGTGACCTTCGACCGGCTGCGGCCGGTGGCCATGAAGACCACGACGAGCACGATGCAGACGACCGCCAGGATGATGCCGATGACCATGGCGCCACCCTCCTTTCGTTCCCCCGAAGCGGCCCCCCGTGGGCCGTGCTTCCCGTATCGCTTCTTGCGTGAGAGGGGGATGCCCCCGCGTCTCATGACCCAAAGCAGAGTTGAGGAAGTCCAGAGCTTGGGCGCAGGATGACCGGCATGACCTCCAGCGCACGCCCCTTCCTCAACCGCCGGCTCGCCGAGTTCGGGACGACGATCTTCGCCGAGATGTCGGCCCTCGCGTTGAGCACCGGCTCGATCAACCTCGGTCAGGGCTTCCCCGACACCGACGGTCCCGAGGAGATCCGGGAAGCGGCCGTGCGGGCGTTGCGCGACGGGCGCGGCAACCAGTACCCGCCGGGCCCGGGCATCCCCGAGCTGCGCACCGCGATCGCCGCGCACCAGGAGCGCCGGTACGGGCAGTCGTACGACCCCGACACCGAGGTCCTGGTCACGGCGGGCGCCACCGAGGCCATCGCCGCCACCCTGCTCGCGCTGCTGGAGCCCGGCGACGAGGTGATCGCCTTCGAGCCGTACTACGACTCGTACGCGGCCTGCATCGCGATGGCGGGCGGCACCCGGGTCCCGGTCACCCTGCGACCGCACGAGGGCAGCTTCCGGCTCGACCTCGACGAGCTGCGCGACGCCGTCACCGACAACACCCGGCTGCTGCTGATCAACACCCCACACAACCCGACCGGCACCGTGCTCACCCGCGAGGAGCTCACCGAGATCGCGAGGCTCGCTGTGGAGCGTGACCTCCTTGTGGTCACGGACGAGGTCTACGAGCACCTCGTCTTCGACGATGCCGAGCACCTGCCGCTGGCCACGTTCCCGGGGATGCGCGAGCGGACGGTCACCATCGGGAGCGCGGGGAAGACCTTCTCGTTCACCGGCTGGAAGGTGGGCTGGGTGACCGCGCCGCCCGCCCTGGTCAGCGCCGTACGGTCGGCGAAGCAGTTCCTGACGTATGTGTCGTCGGGGCCGTTCCAGTACGCCGTGGCCGAGGCGCTCGCGCTGCCGGACACCTACTTCGAGGCGTTCCGCGCCGACATGCTGGCCAAGCGCGACGTGCTGGCGGCGGGGCTGACGGAGGCCGGGTTCGAGGTCTTCCGCCCGCAGGGCACGTACTTCATCACCACCGACATCCGGCCGCTCGGCGAGTCCGACGGCTTCGCCTTCTGCCGCGCCCTGCCGGAGCGCGCCGGTGTCGTCGCCATCCCGAACGCCGTCTTCTACGACCACCGGGAGGCGGGCGCGCCCTTCGTGCGGTTCGCGTTCTGCAAGCAGACGGAGGTGCTTCAGGAGGCGGCGAAGCGGCTCAAGGCGGCGTGGTAGCTCCACCGACAGCAGAGCGGGACGCGGACGCTGCGGGCCGCCTGGCAGCACAGCGGCGCGCCGGTCGTTCCGACGGGCGCGCCGCCGGTGACTTCCCGGGACGCGCCGCCGTTAGCACCGCGCGCGCAGTCGGTGCGGACGGCGCGCCGGGGCGGGGTGAACCGTACCCGCACGGACGCACAAAGCTCGCAAATACCCCGTAGGGAACGCACAGTTCGGGTGTGACCCACCCGAGTACCCTCGCTCGTCCCGCCCTCACGGAGCCCGGGGACCGCGCCCACCCGCGGCCCCGCGCCGCGCGCGGCCTGCCGACCGCCGCGGTGACCGCGCTGGGGCTGTTCGCCGCCGCGCGCCTCACCGGCGTCCTCGTGCTCGCCGCGACCGCCTGGGCCACCGGCAAGCACCCGCTCGTCCTGCTCGCGCGGTCCTGGGACTCGATCTGGTACCTGGGCATCGCGGCGCACGGCTACGGCCGGACGCTGTATTTCCAGCCCACCGTCGTCCACAGCGATCTGGCGTTCTTCCCGCTGTACCCGGCGCTGGTGCGCACCGTCACTTCCCTGACCCCGCTGAACGCGGGCACGGCGGGCCTGCTGGTGTCCTGGCTGGCGGCCGCGGCCGCGGCCTGCGGGGTGTACGCGATCGGGTCCCGGCTGTACGGCCGCGCGGTCGCCACCCTCCTCGTCCTGCTCTGGGGCCTGCTCCCGCACTCGGTCGTGCTGTCGATGGCGTACACCGAGCCCGTCCTGACCGCCTTCGCCGCCTGGTCGCTGTACGCGGTGCTCAGCGAGCGCTGGCTCTGGGCGGGCTCCCTCGCGGCGCTGGCGGGTCTTTCCCGGCCGAACGGCTTCGCGGTGGCGGCGGCGGTCCTCGCGGCGGCGGCACACGAGGTCTGGCGGCGGCGCGGGCGGAAAGTTCCCCACAGGCTGTGGACAGGCGTCGCGCTCGCGCCGCTCGGCTGGGTCGGCTTCGTGCTGTGGGTGGGGCGCCGGAAGGGCGATCCGCTCCGCGGGTACTTCGAGGTGCAGCGGCTGTGGGGCTCGCGCTTCGACTTCGGGGCGGGCTCGCTCCGCTTCGTCAAGCACCTGCTGCTGTACGGGGACCGCCTCGTGTTCCCCGTGACGCTGATGATCGTCACGGCGGCCGTCCTGCTGTTCGCGCTGCTGATCGCCGACCGCGCACCGTTGCCGCTCCTGGTCTACAGCGGCGTACTGCTGCTGATCGCGCTCGGCGGTTCCGGTTTCTTCGAGTCGAAGCCGCGCTTTCTGCTGCCGGCCTTCCCACTGCTGCTGCCGCTGGCGCGGGCGCTGGCGCGAACGGCGAGAGCCCGCCCCTGGCACGCGACCGTGGTGGTCGGCGCCCTGGCCGGGCTCTCGTTCGCATACGGCGCGTATCTGGTGGTGATCGCACACACGCCGCTGTGAGTCGCCGGAGGACTACTCCTCGTCGTCTTCGGGCTTCTCCGCCTCGTTGATCTCCTGCTCCAGGCCCAGCTGCTCGACGAGCCACTTGTCGAACTCGATGGCGGCCCGCACCCAGCTGACCGTCGACGAGACGAAGTGCTCCAGGCTGACGCCGGTGCCGATCAGCATCTGCGCCTCGCCGATCAGGCGGACGGTGCCGTCGTCGTGCGTGTGGCTGTAGACCTTCGGCCACAGCGTGCGGCGGTTCCAGTCGTCGATGGACTCCAGCAGCGTGGGCTTCTCGTCGATCTGGTGCGGCCGGTCGTAGAACGTCCGCACCGAGAAGACCTGCTGGTCACCCTCTCCGCGGAACATGAAGTACGTACGGAACTGCTCCCACGGCGCCGCGAGGTCACCCTCGTCGTCGACGACGTACTTGAGCTCCATCTGGTCAAGGAGCTGCTTCACGAGGTCCTGATCCGGGACGACGGGGCCCGCGGGGCCGCCGGGCTGCGGCTCGGGCTGGCCCCCGAAGTTCGGAATCGAGGACGGGTCGATGCTCACCGTGTATTTCCCTTCGTACGGATTCTGCCATCCTCCCCCATCCGGGGAGGGGAGTGGCAACCCCTGACGGGGCCTGTCGCCCGGGGGCTGGCAAGATCCGGTCACGGGCACCGCTCCGGGGCCCTCCGCAGGGCCTCGGCAGTGATCATCCGCAGCGCCGCGGCCACCGGGCCGGACCTTCGCCCCGGCCCGGTGAGATCGGCTTCTACAGCGTCTTGCCCGTGGCCGGACCCACGATCAGCCCGTCCCCGAACGCGTCCACCCGTACCGTGTCGCCGTCCTTGACCTCGCCCGCGAGGATCTCCTTGGCGAGGCGGTCGCCGATGGCGGTCTGGACGAGGCGGCGCAGCGGGCGCGCACCGTACGCCGGGTCGTTGCCCTCGTCGGCGAGCCAGGCCAGGGCCGCGTCGGTGACCTCCAGGGTCAGCCGGCGCTCGGCGAGCCGCTTGGCGAGCCGGCCGATCTGGAGCCCCGCGATGCGCTCCAGTTCCGCCTTGTCGAGCGCGGAGAAGACCACCAGGTCGTCGAGCCGGTTGAGGAACTCCGGCTTGAAAGAGGCCCGTACGACCTCCAGCACCTGCTGCTTCTTCTCCTCCTCGGAGGTCAGCGGCTCGACCAGGAACTGACTGCCCAGATTCGAGGTGAGGATCAGGATGGTGTTGCGGAAGTCGACCGTCCGCCCCTGACCGTCCGTCAGCCTCCCGTCGTCCAGCACCTGGAGCAGAATGTCGAAGACCTCCGGGTGCGCCTTCTCGACCTCGTCGAGCAGGACGACGCTGTACGGGCGCCGGCGCACGGCCTCCGTCAGCTGGCCGCCCTCCTCGTAGCCGATGTACCCGGGCGGGGCGCCGACCAGCCGCGCGACGGTGTGCTTCTCGCCGTACTCGCTCATATCGATGCGGACCATGGCCCGCTCGTCGTCGAAGAGGAAGTCGGCGAGCGCCTTGGCGAGTTCGGTCTTGCCGACGCCGGTGGGGCCGAGGAAGAGGAAGGAGCCGGTCGGGCGGTCCGGGTCGGCGATTCCGGCGCGGGTGCGGCGTACGGCGTCCGACACGGCCTGTACGGCCTCGGTCTGGCCGATGAGCCGACGGCCCAACTCCTCCTCCATGCGCAGGAGTTTCTGGGTCTCGCCCTCCAGGAGCCGTCCTGCCGGGATACCGGTCCAGGCCCCCACGACGTCGGCGATGTCGTCGGGCCCGACCTCTTCCTTCACCATCGTGTCCTTGGCGGCTTCCTCCTCCGCCTCGGAGGCCTCCTCCAAGGCCCTTTCCAGGGTCGGGATCTCGCCGTAGAGGAGCTTGGAGGCGGTGTCGAAGTCGCCGTCGCGCTGGGCGCGTTCGGCCTGGCCGCGCAGCTCGTCGAGCTTCTCCTTCAGCTCGCCGACGCGGTTGAGGGACTGCTTCTCCTTCTCCCAGCGGGCGGTGAGACCGCGCAGCTCCTCCTCCTTGTCGGCGAGGTCGCGGCGCAGCTTCTCGAGGCGCTCCTTGCTGGCGGCGTCGGTCTCCTTGCTCAGCGCCAGCTCCTCCATCTTCAGCCGGTCGACGACGCGCTGGAGTTCGTCGATCTCGACGGGGGACGAGTCGATCTCCATGCGCAGCCGGGACGCGGCCTCGTCGACGAGGTCGATGGCCTTGTCGGGCAGGAAGCGGGAGGTGATGTACCGGTCGGAGAGCGTCGCGGCCGCGACGAGCGCGCTGTCCGCGATCTGGACCTTGTGGTGGGCCTCGTACCGCCCCTTGAGCCCGCGCAGGATCGCGATGGTGTCCTCGACGGTGGGCTCGGCGACCAGCACCTGCTGGAACCGCCGCTCCAGCGCCGGGTCCTTCTCGATCCGCTCGCGGTACTCGTCGAGGGTCGTGGCACCGACCATGCGCAGCTCACCACGGGCGAGCATGGGCTTGAGCATGTTGCCGGCGTCCATGGCGGAGTCACCGCCGGCTCCGGCGCCCACGACGGTGTGCAACTCGTCGATGAAGGTGATGATCTGCCCGTCGGAGTCCTTGATCTCGGCGAGCACGGTCTTCAGCCGCTCCTCGAACTCACCGCGGTACTTCGCGCCGGCGACCATCGCGCCGAGGTCGAGCGCGACGAGCCGCTTGTCCTTGAGGGACTCGGGCACGTCCCCCTTCACGATGCGCTGCGCGAGCCCCTCGACGACGGCGGTCTTGCCGACGCCGGGCTCACCGATGAGGACGGGGTTGTTCTTGGTGCGGCGGGACAGCACCTGCACCACTCGCCGGATCTCCTGATCGCGGCCGATGACGGGGTCGAGCTTGCCCTCGCGCGCCGCGGCCGTGAAGTCGGTACCGAACTTTTCGAGCGCCTTGTACTGGCCCTCGGGATCCGGGGTCGTCACCCGGCGCCCTCCCCTGCTCTTCTGGAACGCCTCAAGCAGCTTTTTCGCACTGGCGCCCTGCTGGGAGAGTACGTCGCCGGTCTGGCCGCCCTTCGCGGCGATACCGATGAGCAGGTGCTCGGTGGAGAGGTACTCGTCGCCGAGCTCCTTGGCCTTGTCGGCCGCCTCGGCGATCACGGCGAGCAGCTCGCGGTTGGGCTGCGGGGGCGCGACGGTGGACCCGGTCACGCTGGGCAGGCCCGCGAGGACGCGTTCGGTCCCGGCGCGGACGGAGGCCTGGTCGGCGTCGACGGCGGCCAGCAGATCGATGATGTTCTCGTTCTCCTGCCCCCCGAGCAGCGCCAGCAGCAGGTGCGCGGGGGTCAGATCCGGGTGCCCCTCGGACACGGCCCGGTTGGTGGCCGCGTTGATCGCATCCCGGCTCCTGTTGGTCAGCTCGGCGTCCACGGTCGCGTTCTCCTCCTGGCGTCAGTGGTCCTGCATACGTCCCTCGTGCATGCATCCCTCATGCTGAGTGTGCCAACGGGCACAAAGTTGAGTCTATTCCACTCAAGGGCGCGACGGGGGCGTAGATTCGGGCCTCATGGCTTCCTATCCGGTGGACCCGCGGCAGCCCGACGCCGCCTACCTCAGCTTCTGGCGCGAGCGGCACCTGTGCACGCTGTCGACGCTCCGTCCCGACGGGAGCCCGCACGTGGTGCCCGTCGGGGTGACCTACGACCCCGAGGCGGGCCTGGCGCGGGTGATCACCAACAAGTCCAGCGCGAAGGTGGGGCATGTGCTGGCGGCCGCCGCTGCCGAGGGCGGGGCGCGGGTCGCGGTCTGCCAGGTGGACGGCCGCCGCTGGGCGACGCTGGAGGGGCGGGCGACGGTGTCCGTCGACCCGGCGCGCGTCGCGGAGGCGGAGCGGCGGTACGCGGAGCGGTACGGGCGGGTGCCGTCGCCGAACCCGTCCCGGGTGGTGATCGAGATCGACTTGACCTCGGCGATGGGGCACGGCTGATTTCGGCCTCTGTCGGTATGGGCCGATACCAGGAGGTTTCACGTAAAACTGCAGCGGCGTCACCGTGTTCAGGTCACGGTGACGCCGCTGCGGGGGGAAGTACCTGCGCGATCTACTACGACGGGGGAATCGCGTCAGGCACTGCGGGGGGTGGCTGCAATGGTCTGTACGTCCGGGGCTTCCGGTTCGGCCAGCTGGTGGTCGCGCTGGTCGAGGTTCACAAAGATCATTCCGTACCGAATGGCACACCGCACTGGCTGCGGCGCCCCCCGAGGCCGCCGCAGACACCGGTACGCCCGCACGTCGTCCTCTTCGTCCCGGGTGACCACCACCGGTTCCCCGAACACGGTCACCATCAACGAGTCACCGCTGTGGGGGATGGCGGTGACCAGGTCGATGAAGTGCCAGCCGGAGCGGTAGGCGGTGGCCATTTCGCGACGGAATGAGCGGTCGTCGGGGGGAATAGTCATGCGTCTGCGTCCGCGGAGATACTCGTCCAACCGCTGTCCGCCGGGGCCGCTGCCGCCACCACGTTGGTCCAGCCACTGTCCGCGGGGGTCGCCTCCACGCTGGTCCAACCGCTGTCCGGCGGAGCTGACGTCTGGGCATCCACGGCCGCAAGGCCCGAGCCCCCCAGGGCGCCGAAGGCCACAGCTACAGAGAAGACTGCGGCAAGCACTGAACCAAGCAATCTCGCTCGCATAGTCGGCTTCGTCCTCACTTGATGGAATCTTCTCCCCCGTCGTCACAAGACGATGGCTTATTCA
The DNA here is from genome assembly GCF_041053055.1 of Streptomyces sp. R41. Taxonomy (NCBI): domain Bacteria; kingdom Bacillati; phylum Actinomycetota; class Actinomycetes; order Kitasatosporales; family Streptomycetaceae; genus Streptomyces; species Streptomyces sp. R41. The sequence continues at coordinate 5,582,748 of NZ_CP163443.1, read as the reverse complement.
GGCACGTCAATGCCACAGGAGCGATGCATCATGTTCCTGCACGTTCAGGACCCTGGGGGGTGGAGATTTGCCCACAAATAACTCACAACCGACACATCCCCACGCTGTCACCACGTTGTGTGACGAAGGAGCGCGCCTTTACGCCAGCGCATTGCACTCCGGACGCATTACTCGGGTCGAGGTGGAGGCAGCTCCCTGTCTGTTGGAGTTTGCACTACTTCATCCCGATCCCGACGACGAAAAATGGCTGCGTCCTGTCCCCCCGTCCGTCGCGCTCGCGCAACGCCTTCACCCACTGGAGCGCGAGATCCAGGAGCGGCGGCGGCAGGCGATCGAACTGACCGATTCCTTCGATCCGTTCATCGCGATCAGCACGCAGAGCCAGGCGAGCATTCACGCGATCACCGTTTTGGAAGGATTCGACCGGATCAACGCGGCGCTCAATTCGGCCACTGCCGAGTGCCACACGGAGATGTTGACGATCCAGCCCGGCGGCGGTCGCCCCGCAGACGCTCTCATGCAGGCCCTTGAGCGCGACCGGCCCCTCACCGACCGCGGGGTCAGCATCCGCACGCTGTACCAGCACACGGCCAGGCACAGCCAGGGAACACTCGCCTATGTAGAGCGGATAACTGGCGGCAAGATCCAGGTCCGGACCCTCGAAGAGCTCATCGAGCGGCTGATCATCTTCGACCGGACCGTCGCCTTCATCCCCGCCAGTGACGACCGACGAGTCGCTCTTGAGCTTCGCCACCCCGGGCTCGTCCTGTACCTGAGCAAGGTCTTCGAGCAGCTCTGGCAGCGTGCCGTCCCGCTGACGGAAGATGTCCCGAACGATGTCGATCCCAATGGCATCACCCCCGTCCAGCGCTCCATAGCCAAACTCCTCATCGAGGGCCACGTGGACGAGGCCATAGCCCGCCGCCTGGGGATGAACGTCCGCACCTGCCGCGCCCACATAGCCAAACTGGCCTCCGCTCTCGGCAGCGGCAGCCGGGCCCAACTCGGCTATCTCATCGCCGAGTCGGGGATCCTGAAGCGGGAGGGAACCGCGGAGTGACGACAGCGCACCCGCCGCACGGCGTGGAGGACCTGTGCGAAGCGGGCCTGGCACTGTACGCGCGCGCCCTGCGCGAAGGGCAGGTGCACGGTGAGGACGCCGACATCGCGCCGTGTCTCGTCGACCTCGGCCTGCTCCACCCACATGTCGAGGACATGCGACGGCTGGAGCCCGTGGCACCCGCCGTCGCCTTGCACCGACTCCTGCGCGGGGTCGAGGACCGCATCGCGGACGAGCGGCGGCGCGAGGAGCGACTAGCCACGGTGTTCGAGCCGTTGATGCGGATCGACGGCGCACGCACGACAACGGCCGACACAGCGATGCTGAGGTTCCTCAGCGGCGGAGAGGCGATCAACCTGGCCATCGCCCAGGCCATGACCGGCGCGTCCCAGCTCCTCGCCATCCAGCCCCACATCAGTCACGTCGCTCGGCCTCCGGAGATCCACGTCGAACCCCTGCGCCGCGACCAGGCCCTACTCGATCGCGGTGGCCGCATTCGCACCCTCTACCAGCACACACTCCGCCACGCGCCCACGGTCCTCGCCCGCTACGAACAACTGAAGGGCGATGTGGAGGCCCGCACCCTCGATGAAGTCCCCCAGTTGCTGATGGTCGTCGACCGGACCGTGGCCTTCATCCCGGCGAGCAAGGACTACACGCTCGCCCTGGAAGTCCGCCAACCAGCCCTGATCGAGCACTTCGTCATCATCTTCGACCGCCTCTGGCACCTGGCCACTCCCATGTACCCGGAAGCCGTCCAGCGTCCGACCCTCAACGGCGTCACCCCGCGCCAGCGCGCCATCGCCGCCCTGCTCGTCGAAGGCCACACCGACGCCGCCATCGCCGACCGCCTAGGCATGAACGTCCGCACCGCCCGCGTCCACATCGCCAAGCTCGCCGCGACCCTGGGTAGTGAGAGCCGGGCCCAACTCGGCTATCTCATAGGCCGGTCGGGGATTCTTGACCAGGGATGACGACCTGCTGGAGCTCCGGCGAGCGGGGCGGTCCGTCCAGCCCCGCCTGGGCGATGCGGACGCCCAACTGGGTGCGGCTGGCCGCGCCCAGGGTCTCCGAGAGGCGGGCGATGTGCGCCCGGCACGTGCGGACGCTGATGCCGAGGCGCTCGGCGACCACCGCGTCCTGGTGGCCCTCCGCGAGCAGGGCCGCGATCGAGCGCTCCCGGTGCGTGATGCCCTCGATGCCCGTCGACGGGAGCGGGGACGTCAGCGGGATCGCCAGGCGCCACAGCCGCTCGAAGACCGTGACCAGGTAGTCCACGAGGGCCGGGTGGCGCAGTTCCAGGGCGATCGTGCGGTCCGAGTTCGCGGGGATGAAGGCGACCTTGCGGTCGAAGAGGATGAGCCGCTCGACGACCTCGTCGAGGGTGCGGGCCTCCGCCACGTCGCCCATCAGTTCCATGTAGTTGAGCAGGCCCTGGCCGTGCCGGGCCACGTGCGTGTACAGGTCGCGCATGCGGACGCCCCGGCGGCGCATCTCCAGCGCCCGGTGCAGGCCCTCGGAGAGTTCGTCCTCGCGCCGGATGCCGCCCGGCTGCACGGTGAGTACCTCGCTCGTGCACTCCTCGGTCGCCTTGTCCATGGCGGCCCGGATCCGTGGCAGTCCGTCGAGGACGCGGATCGCCACGCCCTCGGCCGGCGCCTGGACGCGTCCGCCGAGCCCCGCGTACCACTCGAACGCGGACACCGCCTCGCCCACCCGCGCCTGGCTCGCGCTGACCTCCTCGTACACCCCGCGCAGCAGTCGGGTCATGACCTCCTGCGGCGAGGTCGGCACCAGCCACCCCATGTCGTCGGGGTCGGGGTGCAGCAGCGCCAACTCCAGCAGGCAGGGCACCGTTTCCGCGTCCTCGCGGGGCACGCGGCCGCGCCGCACGGCCCGGGAGTACACCCGGTCGCCGGCCTCGCACAGTCGGTCAGCGCCGTGCGGATGCGTGTCCGTCCCGTGCCCGGCCATCTCCCACTCCTGGCTCCAACCCCGGCGTAAGCCCCGCGTTCCAGCGTCTTTCGCAGCGCAACCACCCGCGTTCCGCCGTCTTCCGCAGCGCAACTATGCGCGGCCCCGTCCGGCATCGCAACACGGCTGCGCCGCCCGCACGCCCCCTCTCGCCCGTATTTGCGGGTAAAAGTTCCCACCTCCGCCCCGCCCCTTGCAACAAGATGACGGTGGTGCCGCCCCGGCGCCCGGTACATCGTGGAACCGCTTCCCACGGGCGCGACGGCGCTCCGAGCGGCCCTGGCCGATCACCCCCCTTTTTCGGCCAGGGCCCCGCGTGCGCCGGCGCACGGCGGAAGACCGCGTGAGCTGCCGGAAATCACCGAGTGATCGGCGTGTTACGTACCGCACTTAACGTCAGCTCATGGCGGACATATTTGACGCGTACGCGTTGGCCGATGCGTGGGACGAGATGTTTGAGCGGCCGGGTGAGGTCAGGACCGCCTATGAGCCGGTACTGGCGGCGCTGCAGCCGATCGAGCCGGGTGAACTGCGGTTCCGGGCCGACCAGATGGCGCGGGCCTTCACCGACCGGGGTGTGACCTACGCCTTCGCCGGTGAGGAGCGGCCCTGGCCGCTCGACCTCGTGCCGCGCATCCTCGACGCGCTCGAATGGGATCTCATACAACGCGGGGTGGCCCAGCGGGTCAGGGCACTGGAGGCCTACCTCAGCGATGCCTACGGCCCCTGCCGGGCCTTCGAGGACGGGGTGGTGCCCTGGCGGCTGCTGCTCAACTCGCCGCACTTCCACAGAGCCGCGCACGGGGTCGAGCCACCCGGGGGCGTGCGCATCCACGTCGCCGGGATCGACCTCGTACGGGACGAGGCCGGGGACTTCCGGGTCCTCGAAGACAACGTTCGCGTGCCCTCGGGCGTGTCGTACGTCATCGAGAACCGGCGCGCGATGACCAGGATCTTCCCCTCCCTCTTCGCCGAGCAGCACGTGGTGCCGGTGGACGGGTATGCGCAGAAGCTGCTTGCGGCGCTGCGTGCCGCCGCGCCCGACGGGGTCGGCGACCCGCGCGTCGTGGTCCTCACGCCCGGGCCCAGCAACGCCGCGTACTTCGAACACGCCCTGCTGGCACGGCTGATGGGCGTGCAGCTGGTGGAGGGGCACGATCTGGTCTGCCGCGGCAACCGGGTCTGGATGCGGACCACGCGTGGCGAGATGCCGGTCCATGTCGTATACCGGCGGCTCGACGACGACTTCCTCGATCCGCTGCACTTCCGGCCCGACTCGGTGATCGGTTGCCCGGGCATCCTGAGCGCCGCGCAGGCGGGCACGGTCACCCTCGCCAACGCCGTCGGCAACGGTATCGCCGACGACAAACTCCTCTACACGTACGTCCCCGATCTCATCCGGTACTACCTCGGCGAGGAGCCGGTCCTGCCGAACGTGGAGTCCTACCGGCCGGACGAGCCCGGGCAGTTGGAGGCCGTGCTCGACCAGATCGACCAGTTGGTCATCAAGCCGGTGGACGGGGCGGGCGGCCAGGGCATCGTCATCGGGCCGAAGGCCGACCGGGAGACCCTCGAACGCACCCGCGCCGCCGTCGCCGCCGATCCGCGCGGCTGGATCGCCCAGCGGCCGGTCGCGCTGTCCACCTCCCCCACCCTCGCGGGCGAGCGCATGGCACCGCGCCACATCGACCTGCGCCCGTTCGCCGTCAACGACGGCAGCGATGTGTGGGTGCTGCCCGGCGGCCTCACCCGGGTCGCGCTCCAGGAGGGCAACCTCATCGTCAATTCCAGCCAGGGCGGCGGCTCCAAGGACACCTGGGTGCTCGCGGAAGGGCCCGCCGAACTCCCCCCTGAGGAGATCGGCGGGCCCGTGCCCGACGTGGTTCCCCGCCAGCTCGGACCCGACGGCACCCCCACCGCCGTACAGGAAGGGGCGCAGCAGCAGTGAACGACGTGATCCTCTCCCGGATAGCCGAAGCCCTGATCTGGACGGGCCGGTACGTGGAGCGGGCGGACGCCACCGGCCGCATCCTCGACGCGTATCTGCACCGCCTCCTCGAAGACCCCTGGCGCGACGAGGACGTCGCCTGCCGGTCGCTGTACGCCATCCTCGGCGTCGACGCGGGCGACGAACGCGTCGACATGCAGCAGGTCCTTGACCAGCTGGCCTTCGACGCCCGCTCGACGTGCTCCATCGAGGGCGCGCTGGGCGCGGCCCGCCTCAATGCCCGCAGCGCCCGCGAGGCGGTCTCCTCCGAGATGTGGGAGTGCCTGAACTCCACCTGGCACGCCCTGGCCGACCAGCGCCTGGCGGCGCGCCGTACGGGCCCGTACGCCTATCTGGAGCTCGTACGCCGCCGGGCCGCCCTCTTCTTCGGGCTCGCCGACTCGACGATGAGCCGGGACGACAGCTGGCGGTTCGTGGTGCTGGGGAGAAGTCTGGAGCGGGTCGACATGACCGTACGGCTGCTGTCCGTACGGGTGCTGGACGCGGCGCACGCTCCCGACTGGCCGACGCTGCTCAGCGCGAGCGGCGCGGATGAGGCGTATGCCCGGGTCTACGGCGGTTTCGGGGACACCCCGCGCGTGGCCGAATTCCTCCTCCTGGACCGCGACTTCCCGCGCTCGGCGCTGCACGCCCTGACGACGGCGGAGGAGTGCCTGTCGGCGCTCGGCCGCCCGCGCCAGGACCCGGCGCGCCGCCCGATAGGCCGGATGCGGACACGGCTCGAATACCTGGACCTGGCCGCACTGGAGGATCAGCTGCCTCTCCTCCTACGGGACTTGCAGCAGGCCTGCATGGCGTCCGCCGAGGCGGTGGCGGAGAAGTTCTTCCCGTACCAGGGGCCCGTCGAGTGGGCCCAGGAAGGAGCGTGAGCGGCATGAGTACTCCCGTGACACCCGTGACGCGCCGTCTCCGGATCCGGCACACCACCCACGTCTCATACGCGCAGGCCGCCGTCTCCTCGCACAACGAGGTCCGCATGACCCCGCTGACGCTCCCCGGGCAGACGACCCTGGACGCCCGGGTGACGGTCAACCCGTCCACGGCCACCTGGTCGTACTGGGACTACTGGGGCACGCAGGTCACCGGCTTCGACCTGATGGAACCGCACGCGGATCTGACCATCACGGCATCGAGCCTGGTGGAGACGGCAACGCCGGGCCCGCTCACGCCCGCGCCCACATGGGCGGAGGTGGCCGAAGTGACGGCGAGATCCCGCCTGTTGGAGTACGCGGCGCCGACCAGCCGTACGACGGTGTCGCCGGAGCTGGTGGAACGGGCCCGGTCGCTGTCGGCCGGCCTCGACCCGCACGAGACCGCGGTCGCCGTCTCGTCCATGGTCACCGGCCAGGTCCGATACATCCCCGGCGCCACCGGCGTGAACACCAGCGCCATGGAGGCCTGGGAGCAGGGCGCCGGCGTCTGCCAGGACATCACCCACCTCACCGCCGCCCTGCTGCGCGGCCTCGGCCTGCCCATCCGCTACGTCTCCGGTTACCTCCACCCGGAGCGCGAGGCCGAACTCCACCGACCCGTCGCCGGCCAGAGCCACGCCTGGATCGAGTACTGGGCGGGCGACTGGACCGGCTACGACCCCACCAACAGCACCCGCGCCGACGAGTCCCACGTCGTGGTCGGGCGGGGCCGCGACTACGACGACGTGACCCCGCACAAGGGGGTGTACCGGGGGGTGGCCGGGGGGCCGCCGGAGGTGACGGTGGAGTTCACGCGGGTGGCGTGACGCCCGTGCCGGGTTCCCGCGACGGGCACGCGGGTGGCGTGAAGCCGCTGCCGGGCTCCCGCAACGGGCGCAGCAGGAGCCGGCCGAGGGCCGGGAGGGCGATCAGCGGGGCCAGGGCCGTCCGCAGGGAGGTGGCGTCGGCGAGGGTTCCGACCAAGGGACTGGCGAGACCGCCGACGCTCACGGTCAGGCCCAGGGTGACTCCGCTCGCCGTGCCCACGCGCGTGGGCAGGTAGTCCTGGCCGAGGGTGACGTGGAGGGAGAAGGGGACGTACAGGCCCGCCGAGGCGAGCGCGACGAACAGATGGAGCGGCGGGCCGGGGACGAACACCACGCCCGCGACCGCGAGGACCGTCAGGGCGTACGACCAGCGCACGACCGTGACGCGGCGGTGGCGGGCGGCGAGTCTCCCGCCCGCCACCGTGCCCACCGCGCCGCCGAGATAGAGCACGCACAAGGCTGCCGTGCCCGACGTCTTCCGCCGCGCCTTCGGGTACACCCCGGGCACGCACAAGGGGCGCGTCAGCCCGCGACCCAGCTCCTGAGCAGCGCCTCCCGGGCCGGCCGCCACGGTGTCGCGCCCCCGCCGTCGGCGCGGCCCCACTCCAACAGCCGTGCCACGTCCGCCGTACCGTCCACGAACCGTTCCAACAGCTCGAGCGACAGCTCGTACTCGGACTGCACATATCCCCCGACGGCGGCGCAGTGCACGGTCAGTTCGGCCTTCTCCTCGTCCGTGCGGACGTGGATCTCGAACGCGGGCGGGGCCTCGCCGCCGCCCACCGCCACGTCGAGGACCGTGTCCACCACGCTGCTCACCAGCCACCGGGTGCTCGAACGCACCTGGGCGTAGTGCACGCTGACATCGCGCACGTCCGCCCAGGCCCAGAACCCCTTCTGGTCCGTGCCCTCGGCCTCGATCCCCTCGGGAGTGAGCCGCACGCCGCGCCCGTACCCCTCGGGCTCGGCACCCAGGTACACGCTCTCCTCAGTGATCCAGAACAGGCCGATCATGGCCACGGGGTGCCTCCAGCGGGACGACGGCGGTACGACGTTCGATACGACGTGCGGTCACCCTGTGAGACACCGGTGGACCGCGAACGGTTCACCGGCCCTCGGCCCCTCGCCCTACTTGACGTCGTTCGCGCTGCACGCCGACTTGTAGCTGGCCGTGCAGATCTGCTTGACGGTGTAGATGCCGTCCTCGAGCACCGTGTCCTTGATGTTGCCCTTCTTGAGAGCGACTACGGGCACGAGCTGGGCCGGAATGTCCTTGTTCGTGGGGCTGTCGACCTTGTCGCGGGTGAGGGCGTCGAACTCGATCGAACGGCCCTGGACCTTCGCCACGGCCATCTCGGCGGCCGCGGTGGCCTCCTGCGGGTACGACTTGTAGACGCTCATGAACTGATCGCCCTTGAGGATGCGCTGCACCGCGTCGAGCTCGGCGTCCTGGCCGGTGACCGGTGGCACCGTGCTGACACCCGCGGTCTTCAGGGCGTCGATGACGGCGCCCGCGATGCCGTCGTTGGCGGAGTAGACACCGGCGATGTTGTTGAGGCCGACGGCCGCGATCGCCTTCTCCATGTTGGCCTTGGCGTTGACCGGGTTCCAGTCCTTGGTGTCGTACGTCTTGGCGATGACGACCTTGTCCTTGAGCTCGGACAGGGCACCCGACTTGAACTGCGCCGCGTTCGGGTCGGTGGTGGCGCCGTTCATCATGATGATCTTCTTCGAGGACGCGTTGCTGCCCAGCGCCCCGACGAGCTCCTTGCCCTGGACCTCGCCGACGAGTTCGTTGTCGAAGGAGATGTAGGCGTCGATCGGCCCCTGCGCCAGGCGGTCGTAGGCGATGACGGGGATGCCCGCGTCCTTGGCCTTCTGCACGCCGCTCGCGATGGCCTTGGAGTCCACCGCGTCCACGAGGATGACGTCGACCTTGTCGTCCACCATCTGCTGGAGCTGGGTGTTCTGCTTGGCCGCGTCCTGCTCGGCGTTGGCGTAGACGACCTTGCCCTTGTTGCTGGTGAGCTTCTCGACCTGCTCCTTGATGATGGGGTAGTCGAACTTCTCGTAACGGGTGTTTCCCTTCTCCGGGAGGAGCAGGCCCACCTTGATGTCGTCGCCCTTCGTGGGGCTGGCCTTGGTGTCGCTGCCGCCGATTCCGTCCACGACGCCGCAGCCGGCGAGAGTGACGGCCATGGCGGACGAGGCCAGGGATATGACGGTGCGACGCAAGCGGGTGTTACGAGTGTTCACATCAGGTGCCTTCCGGGCGAGGTTGCAGCATTGCGACCCAGGTGGCTGAAAGCCAACGCGGCGATCACCTCAGCGTCAAGGACTAACCACTTAACGAGATGGCAACAGCGTTCTGTGTTCCCCAAGTGAACACGATGGGAAGAGGGTACGCCCCGTCTTCCACCAATCCCCTCAGCTTCACCTTCTGTCATCCACCGACGTACAACCAACTCCCGCGCTCAGGAGTCCTGATCGTCAACGGCTTTGCCCGCCGTTGACGATCGGAACTGCTGAAGGAACGCATGAACCCAGCCAGAGGCACGACCGCGGCGCTCTCCTCCGCCCTCGTGCTCGCCACCGCCGGCGGTCTGCTCACCGCGACCGTCACCCCCGCGTCCGCCGCGACGAATTGCACATCTCCCGTATATAAAAGGGAGTTCTTCGCGAACACCACTTTCTCGGGCACAGCGAAGAAAACGGACTGCGACAGCGCGATCGACCAGAACTGGGGCTCCGGCGCACCGGCCACCGGACTGCCGTCGAACAACTTCTCCGTCGGCTGGACCGTCACCCGCGACTTCGGCTCCGGCGGCCCCTTCTCCCTCCCCGTCTCCACCCAGGACGGCATCCGCGTCTACCTCGACGGCACCCGCAAGGTCGACCTCTGGAAGAACGTCTCCACCACCCAGACCAAGACCGTCAACATCACCATCCCGTCGGGCAAGCACACCCTGCGCATCGACTACGTCAACTGGACGGGCACCGCGAACGTCAAGTTCGCCTACCTGCCCCGCACCTCCGCCACCGTCGACACGGTCAAACCACTTGTCCCGACAGGGACTTCCGTCTCGTACGACACGGCAGGCGGCAACGCCAAGCTGGCCTGGGCGAAGAACAAGGAGATGGACCTCGCCGGGTACCGCGTCTACCGGCGTCTGAAGGGCTCGTCGTTCGGCAGTACGCCGCTGGTGACGACCACCTCCACGTCGTACACCGACACGTCCCTGCCGGTGACGGGCGCGACGTACTACTACGAGGTCCGCGCCTACGACAAGGCGGGCAACTCCTCGGCGGGCACGGCCGACCAGGGCGTCACGACCGTCGACCGGACGGCGCCCGGCGTGCCCCAGGGTCTGGCGGTCACCGACTCGTCCGAGACGGGCGGGCTGCGGACCGGCTGGAGCGCGGTCTCGGGAGCGGCGTCGTACCGGGTGTACCGGGCGGCGAGCGCGGACGGTTCGTTCACCAAGGTCGGCAGCACGGACCAGGTCTCGTACCGGGACGCCTCGGCCGAGGAAGGCGTCACCTACTACTACCGCGTGACCGCCCTCGACGCGGCGGGCAACGAGTCCGCGCGGTCCGCCGCCGTCAGCGGCCGGCGCCGGGACGACACCCCGCCGTCCGCCGTCACCGGGCTGACCGTCACGCCGACCGAGTACGGCTTCGAACTGACCTGGGACGCGAATCCGACGCCCGATCTGGCCAGGTATGTCGTCCGCCGGGGCGAGCTGTGGGGCGACGACGAGGAGAAGGTCTGCTCTCTCAGCCCGGGGTACTACCTGTTCGCCGACACCACCTCGTACTCGTACACCACTCTCCCGGACGGTGAGGAGTCCTGCTTCATCGTCGACGCCGTCGACGACAACTGGAACTCCTCCTTCGAGTGGACCGGCGAGGCCGAGATCGTGGTCGCGACCGAGCTCGACACGACGCCGAGCGTGGCGACGCCCGAGGGCTCGCCGCTGTCCGTCAACGCGACCGCCGCGGAGGGCGACGAGGGGAACCAGGTGACGTGGTCCGGCCTCGGCGAGTCCTCCCCGGAGGCCGCGGACGGCTTCCGCGTCTACCGCTGGAACCCCACCACCGAGGCGTACGAGAAGATCGCCGCCCTCGGCAACGGCGTCACCGACTACTTCGACACCGGCGCGAAGCGCGGCACCACGTCCTACTACTGGGTGACCGGCGTGGCCGCGGACGGCACCGAGACCCTGCCCGCGGGCGACTGGACGGTCACGGCACCGGCTCAGTGACCTGAACCCATCCCGCCGTGCCCCCTGGCGGATCCGGCCGGACCTGGTCCGGGACAAGCCGAAGGGGCCCGGAGATTCAGAAGAATCTCCGGGCCCCTTCCGGGTGTCGCGTCAGTCCGAGGACTGCTGCCGCTTCGGCCGCCACACCACCAGCGCGCTCGTCTGCTGGACCTCCTGGTACGGGACCAGGTCGCGGCGGTACGAGGCGTGGACGGCCGCCTCGCGTTGCCGCATGGCGGCTGCCGCGCCGTCGAGGGCCGATTCCAGTTCCGCAACGCGGGACTGGAGCGCGGCGACCTGGTTCTCCAGCTCGATGATGCGCTTGATGCCGGCCAGGTTGATGCCCTCGTCCTGCGACAACTGCTGGACGGTGCGCAGCAGTTCGATGTCGCGGGCCGAGTAGCGCCGGCCCCGCCCGGCGGTGCGGTCGGGGGAGACCAGGCCGAGGCGGTCGTACTGGCGGAGGGTCTGCGGGTGCAGGCCGGAGAGTTGGGCCGCCACCGAGATGACGTAGACCGGGGTTTCCTCGGTCAGTTCGTACGGGTTGCGTCGACGGCCGTCCATCGCTCTCATGCTCCCTTCGCGGCCTGGAACAGCTCCGCCCGCGGGTCCTCACCCACGGTCGCCTCGCGATACGCCTCCAGGGCGTCACGAGCCTTGCCCGACACGTCCTTGGGAACCGCCACCTCGACGGTGACGAGGAGATCGCCCCGCGTGCCGTCCTTGCGGACCGCACCCTTGCCGCGGGCCCGCATCGTCCGGCCGTTGGGCGTGCCCGGGGGCAGCTTCAGGGTGACCGGCGGTCCGCCCAGCGTCGGCACGCGCACCTCGCCGCCGAGCGCCGCCTCCGCGAAGGTGACGGGCACGGTGACGGTGAGGTTGTCGCCCTTGCGGCCGAAGACCGGGTGGGCGTCCACATGGACGGTGACGTACAAGTCGCCCGCCGGGCCGCCCCGTTCGCCGGGTGCGCCCTTGCCGCGCAGACGGATCCGCTGGCTGTCGCTGACGCCCGCGGGGATCCGTACCTGCATGGTCCGGGACGACTTGGCACGACCGCTGCCGTTGCACACCTCGCAGGGGTTCTCGGCGATCAGACCGCGGCCCTTGCAGTCCGGGCAGGGGTCGGTGAGCGAGAACCCACCGCCCGAGCCGCGGGCCACCTGGCCGGTGCCCACACACGTCGGGCACACCCTCGGTGTGCCGTTCGCGTCGCCGGTGCCGGAGCACGCCTTGCAGGGCGCCTGCGACGTCATGCGCAGCGGGACCGTCGCGCCGTCCACCGCCTCGGTGAAGCTCAGCGTCACCTCGGTGTCGATGTCCTGGCCGCGCCGGGGCTGCGTACGGGTGCCGGTGGTCGCGCCGCCGCGGTTGAACAGGCCCCCGAAGACATCACCGATGCCGCCGCCGAAGCCGCCTCCCGCGCCTTGGCCCTGGGCGCCGCCTCCGAAGAGGTCGCCCAGGTCGAAGTTGAAGGAGCCGCCACCGGCGCCGGGACCCGGACGGAAGCCGCCGTTGCCGAAGAGGGCGCGTGCCTCGTCGTACTCCTTGCGCTTCTTGGGGTCGCCGAGCACGTCGTTGGCCTCGGAGATCTCCTTGAAGCGCTCCTCGGCCTTGGCGTTGCCCTTGTTGGCGTCCGGGTGGAACTCGCGGGCGAGCTTCCGGTACGCCTTCTTGATCTCTGCCTCGGTGGCGTCCTTGGGGACGCCGAGGACCTTGTAGAAGTCCTTCTCGATGAAGTCCTTGGTGCTCATCCTCGACGTCCCTCCTTCCTCATCGTTTCAACGTCAGCCCTCGTCCGGGCCACCGTTCTCCTTGTCGTCGGCCGCCTCGGCGGAATCCTGGGAGTCCGCCTTGACGGTCTGCGCCCCCGGCTGGGGTTCGGCGACGGCCACCCGCGCGGGGCGGATGGTGCGCTCGCCGATGCGATACCCCGGCTGCAGAATCGCCACGCACGTCGTCTCGGTGACGTCGGGCGCGTACGAGTGCATCAAGGCCTCGTGGATCGTCGGGTCGAAGGGCTCGCCCTCCTTGCCGAACTGCTGCAGACCCATCTTCGCCGCGACGGTCTCGAGCGACTCGGCCACCGACTTGAAGCCGCCGACCAGTTCGCCGTGTTCCCGCGCGCGGCCGATGTCGTCGAGTACGGGCAGGAGCTCGGTCAGGAGGTTCGCGATGGCGACCTCCCGCACCGCGATCCGGTCGCGCTCGACCCGTCGGCGGTAGTTCTGGAACTCGGCCTGGAGCCGCTGGAGGTCCGCCGTGCGCTCGTTGAGCGCCGTGCGCGCCTGGTCCAGCTGGGCCGTCAGGCCGACCAATTGTGCTGCTGCGTCCCCGTCCGGGGCCGCCGCCCCCTCCGAAGAGGGGGTGGCGGTCTGCGGCTCGGCGTCGTCAGAGGTGGCGCCGGAGGGGACGTCAGGCTTCTCGTCGAAACCCGGGGTCTCCTCCGTCACGCGGCACCGTCCTTACGGTCCTCGTCGACGATCTCGGCGTCGACGACGTCGTCGTCGGCCTTCGGGGCCTCGGCACCGGGAGCGTCGCCGCCCGCGGCCTGCGCGGCCTGGGCGTCGGCGTACATCGCCTGGCCCAGCTTCTGCGAGACGGCGGCGACCTTCTCGGTGGCCGTACGGATCTCGGCGGTGTCCTCGCCCTTGAGCGCGGCCTTCAGCTCCTCGACGGACGCCTCGACCTCGGTCTTGACCTCGCCGGGGACCTTGTCCTCGTTGTCCTTGAGGAACTTCTCCGTCTGGTAGACGAGCTGCTCGCCCTGGTTGCGGGTCTCGGCGGCCTCGCGGCGGGCGTGGTCCTCCTCCGCGTACTTCTCGGCCTCCTGGCGCATCCGGTCGACCTCGTCCTTCGGCAGCGAGGAGCCGCCGGTGACGGTCATCTTCTGCTCCTTGCCGGTGCCGAGGTCCTTGGCCGTGACGTGCATGATGCCGTTGGCGTCGATGTCGAAGGCGACCTCGATCTGCGGGACACCGCGCGGGGCCGGCGGCAGACCGGTCAGCTCGAACATTCCGAGCTTCTTGTTGTACGCCGCGATCTCGCGCTCGCCCTGGTAGACCTGGATCTGCACGGAGGGCTGGTTGTCCTCGGCGGTGGTGAAGATCTCGGACCGCTTGGTCGGGATCGTCGTGTTCCGCTCGATGAGCTTCGTCATGATGCCGCCCTTGGTCTCGATACCGAGGGACAGCGGGGTCACGTCGAGGAGCAGGACGTCCTTGACCTCACCCTTGAGGACACCGGCCTGGAGGGCGGCGCCGATGGCGACGACCTCGTCCGGGTTGACGCCCTTGTTGGCGTCCTTGCCGCCGGTCAGCTCGCGCACGAGCTCGGCGACGGCCGGCATACGGGTGGAGCCACCGACGAGAACGACGTGGTCGATCTCGGAGAGGTTGATGCCCGCGTCCTTGATGACGTTGTGGAACGGCGTCTTGCAGCGCTCCAGCAGGTCGGCGGTGAGCTGCTGGAACTGGGCGCGGGTGAGCTTCTCGTCCAGGTGCAGCGGGCCCTCGGCGGACGCCGTGATGTAGGGCAGGTTGATCGAGGTCTCGGTGGAGCTGGACAGCTCGATCTTGGCCTTCTCGGCGGCCTCGCGGAGGCGCTGGAGGGCCATCTTGTCCTTGGAGAGGTCCACGCCGTGGCCGCTCTGGAACTGCTTCACCAGGTAGTCGACGACTCGCTGGTCCCAGTCGTCACCACCGAGGTGGTTGTCACCGTTGGTGGCCTTCACCTCGACGACGCCGTCGCCGATCTCCAGCAGGGACACGTCGAAGGTGCCGCCGCCGAGGTCGAAGACGAGGATGGTCTGGTCGTCCTTGTCGAGGCCGTAGGCCAGGGCGGCGGCCGTCGGCTCATTCACGATGCGCAGCACGTTCAGACCGGCGATCTCGCCGGCCTCCTTCGTGGCCTGACGCTCGGAGTCGTTGAAGTACGCGGGAACGGTGATGACCGCGTCGGTGACCTTCTCACCCAGGTAGGCCTCGGCGTCGCGCTTCAGCTTCTGCAGAATGAAGGCGGAGATCTGCTGCGGGTTGAAGTCCTTCCCGTCCAGGTTGATCTTCCAGTCCGTGCCCATGTGGCGCTTCACGGAGCGGATGGTCCGGTCCACGTTCGTGACCGCCTGGCGCTTGGCGACCTCGCCGACGAGCACCTCACCGTTCTTGGCGAAGGCGACGACGGACGGCGTGGTCCTGGCGCCTTCGGCGTTGGTGATGACGGTGGGCTCGCCGCCCTCCAGAACGCTGACGACGGAGTTAGTCGTGCCCAGGTCGATGCCGACCGCACGTGCCATGGTTGATTCCTCCAGCAATGACTTGAGTGGAACGGACTCAAGTGTGCATGACGCCTGCCGCTGGGTCAACAGAGCTGAGTCATGGGGACTCAACTCTTATCTATTCCTTACGCGCAGGGTGGCTCTGACCTGGGGAGACTCTCAGCCGCGGCCGGCACCCATGAGCCCGTCCGGCGCTTGAGGGCGAGGCCGTACAGGCCGATACGGAGGTCTGGGGCTGCCGCTTCCGCGAGCGGCTCCGCCGCGGGTCCCAGGGGACGGGAAGGGGTAGGGGCGGCGGGGCCGAGACACCGGCACCGGACGCACGCACCCCACGACCGCGACGAGCGCGACGGCTCCCGCCACCCACCACGCGGCCCCCGCCCCCACCCACCTCAGGTCGATGAGCAGTCCCACCACCGCCCCGGCGAACGCGGCGACCCCGATGACGACCGTGACCCCCTGCCCGGTCAGTCCGACCCGCCGCAGCCGGTGCACGAGGTGATCCGGCGCGGACCGCAGCAGCGCCCGCCCGGCCCGCCGCCGCGACACAAACACGAGTACGGCATCGGCACTGGCCACCGCCGTCAGGGCGAGCCCGGCCCCGAGCCCGGGCCCGGCCTCCCGCCCGGCCTGCACCAGCACGACCGCCGAGGCGAGCACGAAGCCGGCGAACAGCGCACCGCACCGCCCCGGCATGATCCGGGCCGGCGGCCACCCGCGCATCAGAAACCCGGTGAGCGCGGCGGCCAGCACGCTCAGCAGCGCCGCCAGCCCGTCCATGATCTCGGCGGCGGCGCACCCGCTGAGCGCGAAAGCGGTGATGACGCCGACGGTCCCCATCACCCCGTCGGCGCGATCGAGCGAGTCGAAGGCGTGCACGGCGAAGACGATCCAGGCGACGGCCAACACCCCGGCCGACAGCCCGAGTTCGTCGTACGGCACGGTCAGCGCGGCGGCGCCCACCACGCCGGCGACCCGCACGGCGAGCGGCACGGTCCAGAGATCACTGACCAGCCCCAGCACGGCGACCCCGATCCCGGCCACCAGCACCCGTCCGGCCTCCGGTCCCAGCGGGGCGACATCCGTCCAGTCCCCGACCCCGGCGACGAACGCCGTACCCCCCACGACGGCCACCCCGCCGAGCAGCGGAACCGGCCGAACCCGCCGCCGCTCGACCACCCCGAAGCGCAGGGCGAACATCCGCAGCAGCGCACTGAGCGCGGCGGTGAGCAGCAGGGCGGCCATGGCGGCGGCGATTCCGTACAACACGTCGCCAATTTAGGCGTGAATGTCACAGTATTGTGCGAATAACACGATCGGGTTTACGTGTCGGGCCGCCAGCCCGCGCCGGGCCCCGCTGGAGACACCCGCTCAGGCGACCCTCAGCGACGCAGATCACCGCACGCCTGGCTACAGTGCGGCGCTAGAAGTGGGTAGTCTCAGACGGACTGCATAAGTTACCGCTTAGTAATCACCTTCGAGGTCACTCTCGGAGCAACACCTCGCAGGCCCGAGGAGCCCCAAATGCAACTCGCCGCGATCATCGTGTCGCTGGTCCTGACCGTGGTCGGCGTCGCGCTGCTCGCACGCGCCATCGGTCAGTTCGTCCGGTACTTCAAGCTCGGCCAGCCCGTACCCGCCGGCGCCCGGACCGACAACCCCTATCAGCGCAGCGTGACGCTGGTCAGGGAGTTCCTCGGCCACACGCGGATGAACCGGTGGGGCATCGTCGGCTTCGCCCACTGGTTCGTGGCGGTCGGCTTCCTCACGCTCCCGCCGACCCTGGCGCAGGCGTTCGGCCAGCTGTTCAAGGCCGACTGGGTGCTGCCGGTCATCGGCGACTTCCTGCCGGTCGAGATGTACACCGAGTTCATCGGCGTGATGACCGTCCTCGGCATCGTCGTCCTGATGGCGATCCGGCTGCTGAGCCTGCCCTCCCGGGCCGGCCGCAAGTCCCGCTTCACGGGCTCCAAGGCCGGACAGGCGTACTTCGTCGAGTACGTCATCCTCACCATCGGCCTGGCCATCTATGTGCTGCGCGGCCTCGAGGGCGCGATCCACCACGTGGAGGGCTACGAGGCCGGGTACTTCGCCTCGTACCCGCTGGTCCTCGCCTTCAAGGGCCTGAGCGTCTCCGCGCTGCAGAACCTGGTCTACCTGGTCGCGATGATCAAGATCAGCACCTCGTTCATCTGGATGATCGTGGTCTCGCTGAACACCAACATGGGTGTCGCCTGGCACCGCTTCCTGGCCTTCCCGAACATCTGGTTCAAGCGGAACGCGACCGGTGAGACCGCGCTCGGCGCGCTCCAGCCGATGACCTCCGGCGGCAAGCCGATCGACTTCACCGACCCCGGTGAGGACGACGTCTTCGGTGTCTCCCAGGTCGAGCAGTTCTCCTGGAAGGGCCTGCTGGACTTCTCCACCTGCACCGAGTGCGGCCGCTGCCAGTCGCAGTGCCCCGCCTGGAACACCGGCAAGCCGCTGTCCCCCAAGCTCCTCATCATGTCGCTGCGCGACCACGCGCACGCCAAGGCCCCGTACCTGCTCGCGGGCGGCGGCAAGGACATGGAGGGCAACGAGAAGGCGTCGCAGGAGCAGCTCAAGGACGTGCCCGCCGCCGCCCTCGCGGAGGCCGAGCGCCCCCTCATCGGCACCGTCGAGGAGAACGGCGTCATCGACCCCGACGTCCTGTGGTCCTGCACCACCTGCGGCGCCTGTGTCGAGCAGTGCCCGGTCGACATCGAGCACATCGACCACATCGTCGACATGCGCCGCTACCAGGTGATGATCGAGAGCGCCTTCCCGTCCGAGGCGGGCACGATGCTCAAGAACCTGGAGAAGAAGGGCAACCCCTGGGGTCTGGCCAAGAAGCAGCGCCTGGAATGGCTCAAGGAACTCGACTTCGAAGTGCCGGTCGTCGGCAAGGACATCGAGGACCTGTCCGAGGTCGAGTACCTGTACTGGGTCGGCTGCGCCGGCGCGCTGGAAGACCGCGCGAAGAAGACGACGAAGGCCTTCGCGGAGCTGCTCCACATCGCGGGCGTCAAGTTCGCGATCATGGGCGGCGACGAGAAGTGCACCGGTGACTCCGCCCGCCGCCTCGGCAACGAGCCCCTGTTCCAGGAGCTCGGCATGGAGAACGTCGCCGCGCTGAACATGGCGTTCGGCGAGGACGACGAAGACGAGTCGACGAAGAAGCCGAGGTCGGCGAAGAAGATCGTCGCGACCTGCCCCCACTGCCTGAACACGATCGGCAACGAGTACCCGCAGCTCGGCGGCGACTACGAGACCATCCACCACACCCAGCTGCTCCAGCACCTCATCGACGAGGGCAAGCTGCTGCCGGTCACCCCGGTCGAGGGTCTGATCACCTACCACGACCCCTGCTACCTGGGCCGCCACAACAAGATCTACACGCCGCCGCGCGAGATCATGTCCGCCGTCCCGGGCCTGCGTCAGCAGGAGATGCACCGCCACAAGGAGCGCGGCTTCTGCTGCGGCGCCGGCGGTGCGCGGATGTGGATGGAGGAGCGCATCGGCAAGCGCATCAACAACGAGCGTGTCGACGAGGCCCTGTCCCTCAACCCGGACATCGTCTCCACCGCCTGCCCGTTCTGCCTCGTCATGCTGACCGACTCGGTCAACGGCAAGAAGAACGACGGCAAGGCCAAGGAGTCCATCCAGGTCGTGGACGTGGCCCAGCTGCTGCTCGACTCCGTCAGGACGCCGGTCGACGACGAGCCCCCGGCGGGCGAGGCCGAGTCGGAGAACGCGCCGGAGCCGGAGCCGGTGAAGTAACCGGCCCTGACCGGCCAGATCGGTACGACCGACGCCCCCTGCCCCCACCGGGCAGGGGGCGTCGTCGTTCCCGGTCAGTTCAAGTGGTCCAGCCTTCGGCCGCGGCTCTCGGCGACGCGAAGTGCGACGTGGAGGGCCTCGGTCAGGCGCTCGGCGAGGAAGCGGAGTTCGCCCGGTGGGGTGTCCGGGAGCATGCTGTGGGCGTGTGCGAATCGACTCGGTGGCGTCGGCCAGGCGGGACACGGGTCCGCCGTGGTCGTCGCCGACCAGGTAGCAGGGCTTGCCCTCGGAACCGGACCAGGGCAGCAGGCGCGGCGCCCGCGGCGATTCCGCCCCCATCAGGCGACCTCCAGCCCGTGGATCCAGTACGGGCCAGGCATGCCCGGCCCCAGCGTGGCCAGGGCCAGTTCGCGGCGTCGCTCGCGCTGTTCGTGGGCGGTGACGTACGGGCGCACGGCGACGGTGGCGGTGCCGTCGAGGGGGGGGCCAGCCCGTACGGGCTGCGGCGGGCGGGGAGCGCCGTGGCTCGCGGCCGTAGCGGGACGGCGGGAGTCGGCCGGGCGGGGCATGGGCGATGCCCCTCGCGTGGGACGAGCAAGAGGCCCACCCAGGCCATGAGGCGGCGGATAAGGTCGGTCACGTCGTCAGCTCCGTTCATCTTCAGCTGGTGGCCACGCCCCGGGACGGCTCCATCCGTCGCCGGGGTCTTTCGAGGATCTGCGGTCTACTGCCGTATGAGCGGTGAACTGTGAATCGCACAGAATGCTGCTGTCTGCGCATGGTGGTGCGGTGATGGAATTTGTTGCCGACATCCCCCGCTGGCGCCAGGTGGCCGAGGTGATCCGCCGCCGAATCGAGGACGGCACGTACCCGCCGCGCACGCGCATCCCGTCCGTCGTAGAGATCACCGCGGAGTTCGGCATCGCCGCAGTGACCGCGCAGAAGGTGCACAAGGGCCTGCGGGCGGAAGGGCTCATCTACACCGAGCCGGGCCTCGGTTCCTTCGTCGCCGAGAATGCCGACAAGCCCGCGGAGTCGTAGCGATCGCCGCATGACTCACGAGTTCGGCCGAACCCGACCCGTCTGGCGGCAGGTCGCCGCCGCCATCGCCACCCGCATCGCCGACGTCGTCCATCCCGTGGGCGTCCGAGTACCGTCCGTCGTTGAACTGTCGGCCGAGTTCGGCATCGCGGTTTCCACCGCACAGAAGGTGCCGGCCCACCTCAAGGCGGAAGGGCTCATTCGAGCCGAGGTCGGCCTCGGCTCATTCGTCGCGGAGCAACCGCCCAAGCCCCTGCAGCAGAGCGAGGCATAGCCCCAGTCCCGCCGCGCGTGACCCATCCCGCACGCCGCACCCCTTAACCCCCCGCTCGAACACGTGCATGATGACCCGCGTTGTTGTCTCCGGGGCGGGTGAGGTGCGCGGTGAGCGGGCGAAGAGCGGGTACGCGGGTGGCGGCAGCCCTGGCGGTATGCGCCCTCGGGGGCGGCCTTCTCGCCGCCTGCGGCCCCAGCACGGAGGCCGGGGCGCCCCAGCACACGCCGGTACAGATCGCGAAGGCCCCGGCCCAACTCCCCGTCCCCCAGGGCAAGGGCAGCAAGGTCGCCGACGACTTCAACGGTGACGGGCACCGTGATCTGGTCCTGGGTGACCTCGTCAAGGAGCAGAGCCACGCGGACGACGCCGGCATCGGCATCGTCTACGGCGGCGCGCACGGACTCACGCCCGGCGCCCGGCAGTTGCTCAGCCCGAAGAAGCAGGCCGCCCCCACCAAGGGCCAACTCCCCGCCGTCTTCGACGCGGAGGCGAGCTGTGACCTCGACAAGGACGGCTTCACGGATCTGGTCGTGTCGACCGACCCTCCGTACGACGGCCAGGGGCAGCCGCCGGTCCCCCTCCAGATCCTCTTCGGCTCCCCGAAGGGCCTCACCGGCAGGGCGGTCAAGCTCGCCGTCCCCGCGCAGGCACGTTTCGGCAACGACTGGGCCGACCAGCCCGTGTGCGGCGACTTCGACGGCGACGGCGCCGAGGACCTGGTGGTGCACGCCTCGGCGGGCCGACTCAGCTACCTGCGCGGCCCGTTCAGCCGCAAGGGTGCCCCGCGCAAGGCCGGTGCGCCGATCCCCTCGCCGGGCGAGGTCCCCACGGGTCCGGCCGCCGACGTGAACCGCGACGGATATGACGACCTCCTCGTCCGTACGGCGGAGGGTGCGGGCAAGTCGGCCGTGGTTCTCGGCGGACCGGACGGCCCCGCCCGCACGGGAGTCGTCCTGCCGGCCGGCATCGACGTGGCGTTCGGCCGCTTCGGCAAGGGCAAGGCGCTGGACGCCGCGGTCGGCTCCATGGGCGGAACATCACTGCGCTACGACCTCCCCGGCGCCGCGCGCGGCAGTGTCTCCACCCCGGGCTCGGTGCTCGACTCCGGCGACTTCGACGGGGACGGTCTGAGTGAACTCATCTCCAGCGGTGCGGAGTTGAGGGTCCTGCGCGGCCGTACGACCGGACTGTCCGCGGCGGGCATGGTCACCGTGAAACCGCCGGCCCAGGGCACCACCCGGGTGCTGACGGTGGGCGACTTCACGGGGGACGGGCGCGCGGACCTGGTGGTGCGGACGTATCGGGGCGAGACGAAGGACACGGTCGCGGTGTACCCGGGGGCGGCGAAGGGCCTGGTCGCGGCGGAGCCGACGGTCACCTTCTCCACCTCGGAGTTCCTGACGTCGTAGCGCACCGAGGGCGGTCCCCGACGTCGTAGCGTCCTGAGGGCAGTCCCCGACGCCGTAGCGCCCTGAGAGCAGTCCCCGAACTCGTGGCGTCCTGAGGGCAGTCCGCGACCTCATAGCGCCCTGGGGACAGTTCGCCGACGCCTCCCTCTTCACAGGAACCTCAAAGATTGACCGAACACACGTACAACCGTTGCGCAACACCGAAGGTCTCCTGATCGCCCATCGACTGCGGATGCCCCTGCCGGGCATCCCCGCATGCCGCAGGAGATCCCGCATGCACAAGCACCACCCGCGACTCGCCCTCGCGGCGGCCACCGCCGCCGCGCTGACGGGCGGTCTGCTCACGTTCGCGGCCGCGCCGGCGACGGCCGCGAGCGCTTCCCGCTCCTACCGGGCGGACTTCAACGGCGACGGCTACGGCGACGTCGCGTTCGCCGCGCCGTACGCGACGGTCGGCGGCAAGGTCCTGGCCGGTTATGTGGCCGTGGTCTACGGCGGCTCCAGCGGCCTCAACCCCGCCAAGCGCACGGTCGTCAGCCAGAACACCGCGGGCGTGCCCGGCACCGCCGAGGAGGAGGACTTCTTCGGCGAGGCGCTCGCGGTGGGCGACCTCAACGGCGATGGCTACACCGACCTCGCGGTCGGCGCCCCCGGCGAGGACGTCGGTTCGGACACCGACGGCGGCTCCGTCACCGTGCTGTGGGGCTCGTCCAGCGGCATCAAGAACGGCACCACGGTCAAGGACCCGGCCGCCGCCTCGCACGACGAGTGGGGCCGCCGGCTGACCGCGGGCGACTTCAACGGCGACGGCAAGGCCGACCTGGCCGTCGCCACCAGCGCCTCGCACGCGTACGTCGTCAAGGGCCGCTTCACCACCACCGGCACGACCGGCGGCACGCAGAAGATCGACCTTCCCGATAAGGCCAAATACGGCATCGACGCGATGGCGGCGGGCGACACCAATGGCGACAAGAAGGCCGACCTCGTCCTCACCTACCGCACGGCCCTCAACTCCGACGGCTCGGGCGACTGGACCAAGGGCGTCGCGTACCTCGGCACCTCCTCCGGCCTGGAGACCTCGGTGCCGCGTCCGCTGAACGGTGGCACCTCCATCGCGCTCGGCGACATCAACGGCGACGGCTACGACGAGATCGCCCTCGGCAACGTCTTCACCAAGGAGCAGGGTCACGAGGGCAGCCCCGGCGGCAAGGTCGTCGTCATCCGGGGTTCCGAAGGCGGCCCGATCAACGGTGACATCCCGATGGCTCAACTCACCCAGGACTCCGAAGGCGTTCCCGGTGCCGACGAGGCCGGGGACGGCTTCGGCGCCTCGGTCTCCATCGCTGACGTCAACGGCGACGGCTACGGCGAACTGGCCATCGGCGTCGTCTTCGAGGACATCGGCACGAGGAAGGACACCGGCTCCACCGTGGTGCTGACCGGCTACGCGCTCAAGGGCGGCCGCGCGATCTCGCAGGACACCTACAACGTCCCCGGCTCCCCCGAGTCCATGGACTACTTCGGCTCCGACGTCCTCCTGTCGGACGTCAACAAGGACGGCCACGCCGACTTCACCGTCGCCGCCGGCTTCGAGGACGAGGGCGTCGGCGCGATCACCGCACTGCAAGGCTCCGCGGGCGGCGTCACCACCGCCGGTGCCCGCTCCTTCGGCCCGGGCACCTTCGGCCTGTCCCGCGCCTACGGCTCGTTCGGCACCGGCCTCATCGGCTGACCTGCCGAAGGCGGCTCCTTTGTGGGGCGTCGAGCTCCGGCCCGGCGCCCCACCAGCCACGAGAATTTACCGAACTCACGTACAACCCTTGAGCCCCAGCGTTGGTCTCCTGATCGCCGACCAACCGTGAACCCGAGGACAACTCCCGGCAAACACGGACGGTCCGCACCCCATCGACTGTGGATGCCCGCCAGCATCCCCGCATGCCGCAGGAGAACCCCGCATGCACAAGCAGCACCCGCACCACCGGTCCCACCTGCGACTCGCCCTCGCGACGGCCACCGCGGCCGCGCTGACGGGCGGTCTGCTCACCTTCTCGGCCGCGACGGCGACCGCCGCGGACTCGTTCAAGACGGCGAAGGCCGACTTCAACGGCGACGGCATCGGTGATGTCGCCGCGTCTGCGCCGGGCGCCTACGTCAGCGGCCACGCCGACGCGGGCCAGATCGTCGTGCTCTACGGCACCTCCACCGGCGTATCGTCCGCCAAGCGCTCGACGATCAGCCAGAACACCACCGGCGTCCCGGGCACCGCCGAGGCCGGCGACGGCTTCAGCGCCGAGACCGCGTACGCGGACTTCAACGGCGACGGTTACGACGACCTCGCGGTGGCCTCCCCGTACGAGAAGGTCGGCACCGACACCAACGGCGGCGCCCTCGCCATCCTCTGGGGCTCCGCGAGCGGCCTCACCGGCAAGAGCGTCGACGTGCCCGACCCGGCCGCCTCCTCGCACGACTACTGGGGCAAGGACCTGGCCGCCGGCGACTTCGACGGCGACGGCAAGGCCGACCTGGCCGTCGGCAGCTCGTCGAACACCATCTACGTGTACAAGGGCGGCTTCAGCACCAGCGGTACGCCGGGCGGCCGCTCCACGATCAAGCCCCCGATCCAGTCGGGCACCAACGACTACCCCTTCGGCCCGATGAGCCTCACCGCCGGTGACGTGAACGGCGACGGCCGCACCGACCTGATCGTCGACGGCTACGAGACCCAGACCGACTACGGCTGGAACACCAACTACTACGTGCCCGGCACCGCGAGCGGTCTCAGCGTCGCGTCCGCCCAGGCCCTCAAGCCCGGCATCATCACGGCCATAGGCGACATCAACGGCGACGGCTTCGGCGACATCGTCAGCGGCGCGGGCTGGGACAGCACCACCTCCGACGGCACGCCCGTCCCGGACGCCGCCAACGGCGGCAAGGTGAACATCACCTACGGCTCCGCGTCCGGCCCGGCCGGCACCTCCGGCATCACCCAGAACACCGGCAACGTGCCCGGCACCTCGGAGAAGGGCGACGCCTTCGGCTGGGACCTCGACATGGGCGACATCAACGGCGACGGCTTCCAGGACCTCGTCGTCAGCGCCCCGGACGAGGACATCGACGGCGTCAGCAACACCGGCATGGTCACCGTCCTGTACGGCTCCGCGAGCGGCGTCAAGGTCTCCTCCGGCGTGCAGTCCTTCGCCCAGAGCACCGCGGGCGTCCCCGGCAACGACGAGAAGAGCGACCTCTTCGGCGCGGACGTCAAGCTCGACGACGTCACCGGTGACGGCAAGGCCGATCTGATCGTCGGCTCGTACGAGAACAGCGCCAACGGCGCGGTGACCTACCTGCCGTCCAACGGCACGACGATCACCACGAGCGGCTCGCGCACCATCTCGCCGAGCACCTCAGGCGTCTCCACGTCGGGCACCCCGGAGTTCGGCGCCCTCTTCGCCGACTGAGCCGCCTGCCTTCCGTTCTCGCCGGGCGCGGTCTCCGCGCCCGGCGAGAGCCTCGGGCGGCGCGGTCCGGTCCCTGCCCCGCCACGGCGCCCTGCCCGACGGCCACCGGCTCGACCGGCCTTCGCCCGTCCACGACCGGCGTCTCGACGACGGGCACCCCCGGCCACGGCACGGCTCTGAACGGCTGACCTCAAAGGAGCACCCCATGCGCAGACGTACCTCCGCGACCCTGGCCGCCTCCCTGCTGGCAGCGGGCCTCACCCCGCTCGCACTGAGCGCCCCGGCCTCCGCCGCCGTCGCGAAGCACTACGACGACTTCAACGGCGACGGCTACCGCGATGTCGCGTACGTCGGTTACAACCGGGACGGCCATGTGGGCGGCGCCGTCACCGTCGTCTACGGGACCGCGAGCGGCCTGAACACCTCGCACCCCCAGGTCATCGACCAGGACAGCGCCGGTGTCCCCGGCTCCGGCGAGGAAGACGACATGTTCGGCGAATCGCTCGCGAGCGCCGACCTCAATAAGGACGGCTACGCGGACCTCGTCGTCGGCAACCCCATGGAGCACGTGGGCAGCGTGAAATACCGCGGCACGGTCACCATCGTGTGGGGCTCCGGCTCCGGCCTGTCGGGCGGCACCAACGTCGCCCCGAAATCCGGTGCCGGCGGCCACTTCGGCCGCGATCTCGCCACCGGCGACTTCAACGGCGACGGCTCGCCCGACCTCGCGGTGATCGGCGGCGAGGAGGCGAGGCTGTACCGCGGCTCCTTCAGCAAGTCCGGCTCCACCGGCACCGTCAGCAAGATCGACAAGGTGGACGCGGGCTGGTACTCGTACGGGCTCGCGGCCGGCAAGGTCAACGGCGACGGCAAGACCGACCTGGTGGTCCTCGGCACCCAGTTCTCCGGCAACGAGCCGATCAGCCGCGTCTGGTTCCTCAAGGGCACCTCCGGGGGCCTGACGTCGGGCGCGTCCAAGACGCTCGACAGCGACGCCACGACCGCCGCCGTCGGCGACTTCGACAAGGACGGCTACGGCGACATCGCCCTCGGCCAGCCCGACCGCAGCACCGGCAGGGGCGCGGTCACCGTCTGGCGCGGCACCTCGTCCGGCCCCAGCGGCTCGACCGCCTTCACCCAGGCCACCTCCGGCGTCTCCGGCACGCCCGAGCCCTACGACGACTTCGGGTACGCCGTCTCGGCCGCCGACACCAACGGCGACGGCTACGCGGACCTCGCGGTCGGCGTCCCGCACGAGGACGTCGACGGCACCGAGGACCAGGGCGGCGTGCACCTGTTCCGCGGCGGTTCCGGCGGCCTGAGCGGCGCCCGCTCCTCCTGGATCCCGCAGACGGTGACGGGCGCGGACGGCTCCAACGCGTCCTTCGGCTACACGCTCCACCTGCGGGACCTGAACGCCGACGGCAAGGCGGAGCTGGGCGTGGGCACGGCGGGCGTCGCACTGGTGCTGCGCGGCACCTCCACCACCCCGACGGCGTCCGGTGCCGTGACACTGCCCGACTTCGGCGGCAGCTTCCTCGACTGACTTCTGTCGTGCCGGGCCGGGTCGAAAGGCCCGGCCCATCCTTCGTGAACCTCCAGCATCGTGAACCTCCTGAATTCGTGAACGGGGAACCCCCATGCGCAAGCGCACCCTCCTCCTGGCCGCGACCCTGACCAGCGGCCTGCTCACCGCCCTGCCCGCGGCCACCGCCTCCGCCGCGCCCTCAGGCCTGTCCGGCGACTTCAACGGCGACGGTTACCGCGACCTCGCGATCGCCGCGCCCATCGCCAAGGTCTCCACCAAGTCCGGCGCCGGTTACGTGGCGGTCGTCTACGGCACGGCGAGCGGCCTCGACACCTCCAAGCGGCAGATCATCAGCCAGGCCACGGACGGCATTCCGGGCACCCCGGAGTCGTACGACTACTTCGGCGACCGTCTGACCACGGGCGACATGGACGGCGACGGCTACACGGACATCGTCGTCGGCGTGCACAGCGAGAAGATCGGCTCGACCGACTCGTACGGCGCTCTGACGGTGCTGTGGGGCGGCGCGGACGGCGTGAAGTCCGGCACCGACATCTCCTCGCCGCTGCCGCAGTACCGCAACGAGCTCGGCTGGCAGATCGCGGCCGGCGACTTCGACGGCGACGGCCACACCGACCTGGCCGCCGCCAACAACTCCACGCCCGCCCTGAACATCTTCCGCGGCCCCATCTCCCGTACGGGCACGGCGGCTTCACTCGTCGGCATCGACACGGTCGACCAGACCACCATCTACCCGGACGGACTCGTCGCGGGCGAGGTCAACGGCGACGGCAAGACCGACCTCCTGGTCATGGGCCAGGAGGAGACCAGCACCGGCGACTCCCGCACCCGCAGCGCCCTCTACCTCGGTTCGGCCACCGGCCCGAAGTACAGCAAGAAGCTCGCGGGCGGCTACGCGGGCACCATCGCCGACGTCGACAAGGACGGCTACGGCGACATCGTCACCGGCAACTTCATGGAGAAGTCGACGACCGAGCCGAACGGCGGGCTGGGCGGCGCGATCACGATCACGTACGGCGCGTCCGGCGGCCTCAGCACCCGTACGCCGGTCCGTATCACCCAGGACACCACCGGCGTCCCCGGCACCGGCGAGAAGAACGACGGCTTCGGCTGGAGCCTGTCGTCGGGCGACACCAACGGCGACGGTTACGCCGACGTCGTGATCGGCTCCGACAGCGAGAGCCTCGGCTCGGTGAACGACGCCGGCCAGGTCACGGTCCTGCGCGGTTCCGCCTCCGGCCTGACCGGCACCGGCTCGAAGTCCTACTCGCAGGACACCACGAACGTCCCCGGCACCGCCGAGGCCTACGACTACTTCGGCGACGCGGTCTTCCTCACGGACGCGAACGCCGACGGCCGCGCGGAACTGGCGGTCGGTGCCCGCGGCGAGAACGGCGGCGACGGCGCGGTCTGGCTCTTCAAGTCCACCAGCTCCGGCACCACGGCCACCGGTTCCAAGTCCTTCGGCAGCACGACGCTGGGCGGGCCGTCGGGAGACGCGTACTTCGGGAACGTCTTCGCGGGCTGACACCCCCCACGTACGACGATGGAGAACTCCCTTATGCGTAAACACACTTCGGTGGCGTTCGCAGCCCTTCTCGCCGCGGGCCTCACCCCCCTCACCCTTTCGACCCCCGCCTCCGCCGCGCCCGCCAAGTACGCGGACGACTTCAACGGGGACGGCTACCGCGACCTCGCCATAGGCATGCCCGAGAAGACCATCGACGGGAAGAAGCGCGCCGGTGCGGTCCTGGTGACCTTCGGGTCCTCGTCGGGCCTCACCGCCAAGCATGTCTACGTCACTCAGAACTCGGCCGGGGTCCCCGGCTCGGCGGAGGCGGAAGACCTCTTCGGCACGGACCTGTCCAGCGGGGACCTGGACGGTGACGGATACGCGGACCTCCTCGTCACGAGCGAGGCGGAGAGCATCGGCGACCTGTCCGCACGCGGATCGGTCACGGTGCTGTGGGGAGGCCCCACGCCTTTCCGCAGCGGCACGGTCCTGCCCACCGGCCTCTCGTACGCTTACCAGTTCTTCGGCTCCGACACCGTGGTCGGCGACTTCGTGGGCGACGCGTCACCGGACATCGTGGTCGCGGACTCCGGGAGCCTGTGGCTGTACGAGGGCGGATTCAGCCGTACTTCCGTCCCGTCCCCGTCCTACGTCAGCACTCAAGGTGACAATGCGATCGGTTTCGGGCAGCTCGCTGCCGGGGACTTCACGGGCGGCGGCAAGGACGAGCTGGCCGTGACCCGCCCGGCCGCGACCGTGATCTACACCGCCGGGGACGCGAGCACGCCCACGCCCGACGATTTCTCCAACCGCCAGACCCTCGCCGGCGGAAACACGGTCGCGGCCGGGGACCTCAACAGAGACGGCCGCGACGACCTCGCCATCGGTCTGTCCAACCCACGCCTCGACGACAACGGGCTCAACGACCCCAGCGGCAAAGCCGGTTACGTGATGGTCCACTACGGGGCGGCCGGCTACGAGGGCGGGCTGAGCACGGAGCGCCACACCTACCACCAGGGCACATCGGGCATCCCCGGCAGCAACGAGTCGGAGGACGAGTTCGGCGCCGTGCTGTCCATCGGCGACGTCACCGGCGACGGCCGGGCCGAGCTCGCCATCGGCGTCCCGTACGAGTCGCTGGACGGCGCTTTCCGCGGCGGTGACGTCCTGCTGCTCCGCGGCGCGTCGGGCGGACTGACCACCACGGGTGCCAAGCGCTTCTCCCAGAACACCTCCGGCATCCCGGGCACCGCCGAGAACAACGACGCCTTCGGCTCCCAACTCCGGCTCGCCGACTTCAACGGAAACGGCAAGGCCGATCTCGCGGTCTCCGCGCCGTACGAGAACCCGTACAACAACGAGGGCAGTGGAGCCATTTGGCAGCTTCACGGAACCAGCTCGGCCCTCTCCACCAGCGGTGCCGACGTGTTCGGCCCGGAGGAATACGGCATCGCGCGGGGCGCCGGTCTCGGCACCGCCCTGAACGGCTGAAGCCGACGAAGGACCCCCACGTGCGCAAACGTGCGCTGACAGCCCTCGCCGACCCCAACGGCGACGGCCACGCGGACCTCGCCGTCGGCGCCGACGGCGAGAACGACGCAGACGGCGCCCTGTGGACTCTGCGCGGCGTGTCCTCCGGCATCACCCCGGCGAACGCGGTCACCTTCGGCCCGTCGTCGGCGGGCGTCTCGACGTCGGGCCGCCCGCAGTTCGGCTTCGCGCTGCTCCACTAACCCCCCTTTTCCCAGTCAGGAACCACACACGTATGAAGATCCCCCTCCGCACCACCCTGGCCACCGCGACAGCGGTGGCCCTCACCGGCGGCCTGCTCACCCTGGCCACCGCCGCTCCGGCGGGTGCGGCCGCCGCCAAGTACGCGGACGACTTCAATGGGGACGGATACCGGGACTACGCGGTCGCCTCCCTCGGCGACAACTTGGGCGGCGGCATCAGCGTCACCTTCGGCACAGCCGCCGGCCCGGGCACCAAGACCCAATTCATCGACCAGTCGAGCGCCGGCGTCCCCGGCTCCGACGAGACCGACGACATGTTCGGTGAGGTCCGTGCGGCCGCCGATTTCAACGCCGACGGATACGGCGACCTCGCGGTGGCCGCGCTCGGCGAGGACGTCGACGGCCGCGCGGACCAGGGCGCGGTGACCGTGCTGTGGGGCAGCGCGAACGGCCTCTCCGGTGGCACGACGATTCCGAACAAGGCCGCCAAGCAGTCCTACGGCTCCATGGGCCACGACCTCGCCACGGGCGACTTCAACGGGGACGGCAAGCAGGACCTGGCCGTCGTCAACGCGTCCAAGACATATGTCTACAGCGGCTCCATCACCCGCTCCGGCGTCTCCGGCTCGGTCACGGTCCTGGACAAGGAGTCGTCCGTCTTCGACTCCAGCTCCCTGATCGCGGGCAAGGTGAACGGCGACTCCAAGACCGACCTCGTCATCGTCGGCGACGCCTGGTCCGCCTCCTCCGGCGAGCACGCGGACGCCTGGTTCATCAAGGGCGGATCCACGCTCACGTCCGGCAAGACCCTCAGCCTCAACCCCGACGGCGGCTGGGGCGGCGACGGAGTCATCGCCGACTTCGACAAGGACGGCTACGGCGACGTGGCCATCGGAACCCCCGCATACTCTGGCTACAAGGGCCGCGTATCGCTCTGGTACGGCTCCTCAACGGGCCCCTCCACCAGCGCCCGCATCAGCCAGTCCACGAGCGGCGTCGCGGGCACACCGGAGAACGACGACTCTTTCGGAGCAAGTGTGTCGGCCGCCGACGTCAACGGCGACGGCTACAAGGACCTGGCGGTCGGCGTGTACGGGGAAACGATCGACGGCAAGGAGTACGCGGGCGCGGTACATGTGCTGCGCGGCGGCGTGTCCGGTGTCACGGGTACGGGTTCGAAGTGGTTCGCCCGCGACACGTCCGGCGTGCCCGGTGCGCTGGAGGCCGACGACATGTTCGGCTACGTCGTACGGCTCCGCGACGCCGACCTGTACGTGAGCGGAACCGAGGGATCGTTGCGGCTGCCCGGCTCCGCGTCGGGGGTGACGACGACGGGCGTCGCGTCAGTGGACACGTCGCTCATCGACGGGATGCTGCAGTAGACGTCGGTTCCACCATGGCACCGCGAGCGAGTACGCACGGTGTTCGCTCCCCGTAGGGGACCCTTGGAAATCCCCCTAGGTGATGTCACAGATAGGCCCCAATGCCGGGTCCGTTCCCCCGGGCCCGGCACGTGACTCTGCGGGACCAGGTACGTTCGATTACGTGGCTGGATTCAGGATCGGACGCGGCGGCCGGGACAACCGTGCACCGCAAGCGCGACCGCAACAACACCGACCGTCGTACGGGCAGCAGGCACCGCAGGGAGGCCAGCAGCCGCCGTACGGCTATCCGGCTGCGCCGTCGCAGCCGCAGTACGGGGGGCAGCAGTACGGCGGTCAGGCCTACGGCGGGCAGCAGGGCGGCTGGCCCCAGGGCGGCAACGGCGGCCAGGGCGAGCCGGAGTACTTCGGCGACGGGCACCCGCAGCAGGGCCCGGACCCGTACGCGGCCAACAGCCCCGGACACACGCAGGCGTTCTCGATCGGCGAGGACCCCTACAGCCAGGGCGAGACCTACCGTGCCGGCCAGGCGGCAGCCCCGCCGGTGGGCCCCCGCCTGCACTGGAAGGACCTGCTCAGGGGCATCGTCCTGTCCCCCAACCAGACCTTCCTGCAGATGCGCGACTACACGATGTGGGCCCCGGCCCTGATCGTGACGTTCATCTACGGCCTGCTCGCGGTCTTCGGCTTCGACGGAGCCCGCCAGGACGCGATAAACGCCACCCTCTCCAACGCGGTCCCCATCGTCCTGACGACGGGGATCGCCATCGTCATCAGCACCTTCATCCTGGGCGTGGTCACCCACACCCTGGCCCGCCAGCTCGGCGGCGACGGCGCCTGGCAGCCCACGGTCGGCCTCTCCATGCTGATCATGTCCCTCACGGACGCCCCGCGCCTGCTCGTCGCCATGTTCTTCGGCGGCGACGCGTCCTTCGTCCAGCTCCTCGGCTGGGCCACCTGGGTCGCGGCGGGCGCCCTGCTGACCCTCATGGTCAGCAAGTCCCACGACCTCCCGTGGCCGAAGGCGCTCGGCGCGTCAGCCATCCAGCTGATCGCGATCGTGTCGATCATCAAGCTGGGCACGTTCTAGTACTCCTCGCGAGTACCAGCCAGTACTTCTCGTACGTACGAGAGAGAGGGGCTTCCGGCACAGCGCCGGAAGCCCCTCTCTTTGTCCGTACAACCCTGGCGGTGGCTGCGGTCACGTGCCGCGGCGCTGGTCCTGGACAGCCTTCATGAGGTCCTCGATGGCGGACTGGGTGTCACGGTCACGCGCGTCATCGATCGCTTCGAGAGCGGCGGCCGCGGCCTGACGAATGTGGTGGGGAAGCCCGTCGGCGGCGGTGAGGTGGTAGGCGGCCTTACGGCGCGCCGCGCGCTCGGCGGGGTCTACTGCGTCGGGGCCGGACAGCGGGAAGACGGAGGTCCTGTACGCGGATATCTCCAGCACCACCATGTCCGCGATTCCGTCGGCGTACCCGAGCGCGGCGGCCTTCCCCTGTCCTTCCCGAATGGTTGCGATCATTTGACGGCGGGACAGGACCGTGCCCAGGGCGGCGCCGCCTCCCATGGAAAGGGCGCAGGTGACGGCGAGGAACGGCCCGTCCCAGACGAAGCCGGTGAGTGCTCCGAGGCCCGCGAGCGTGACGGTCCATCCGGCCGCCGTCCGGGAGCTCATCTGCTCGGGTGTGGTGTCCATGGTGGGAGTTTCCCAGCCGGTACTGCCGGCCCGGCCCCCGGCCTCGGATCTCGGGCAGCCACTCCCGGAACGCCGGCCGCACAGACTGTTGTCGGTCGAGCTTCAGTGGCGAGTTCCGCGACGCCCAGCAGCGAGGCACCTCGACGCACGGTAGGCAGAAGCAACCCTTCCGGGTGCGCGGCAGTCTTACCAGGCGTCGTGCTCAGAGGGCGACATCTGTCGATTCGTACGGGTAAACCGACTGGAAAGGGCGCACTCCATGGAGCTCGATCCCACCTTCTGCCTGGACGTTCCGGAGGGTTTCGACGACTCGGACGCTGAGACTGGGGTGCATCCCATAGCCAGGAAGCTGTTCCCGGCCACAACTGCAGCGGAGGCTTTCAAGAAAGCCCATGAGTGGGTGCGGGAACACAGAATCCGCCTGGCAGACGTGTCGTGGGATTTCTTCCACGACGAGGACGAGCCCTACTGCCTGAGCATCTATTTCGTCTTCGAGCTGGATCCCGAAGACACCTGACGACGACTGTGCGGTACCTAGACCCCACGAGTAGCAGCAGGGATCATCCCGATGTCGGGTCCGTCGCTTGTTCCGAAGCCGACGCTGGTCCTCAGCCCCAGGTCAGAGGGGATCAGCCCCAGGTCAGAGGGCTTCCTTCGATGGTGTGACCGGCTCCCCGGACTTGCGTACCACAGGCAAAACACTCCACGGGAAGTTGATCCACTCATCGGTGCGCTTCCACACGTACTCGCACTTCACGAGCGAGTGGGACTTCTCGTAGATCACGGCGCTGCGGACCTCGGCGACGGTGTCGACGCAGAAGTCGTGCACGAGCTTGAGCGTCTTGCCGGTGTCGGCGACGTCGTCGGTGATCAGGACTTTCTTCTGGGAGAAGTCGATGGCGTTGGGAACGGGCGCCAGCATGACGGGCATCGGAAGGGTGGTCCCGACGCCCGTGTAGAACTCCACGTTCACCAGGTGGATGTTCTTGCAGTCGAGGGCGTAGGCGAGCCCGCCCGCGACGAAGACACCGCCGCGGGCGATGGAGAGCACTATGTCGGGCTCGTACCCGTCGTCGGCGATGGCCTGGGCGAGCTCGCGAACCGCGGTCCCGAACCCCTCGTAGGTGAGATTCTCACGCACCTGGGACATGCTCACGCCCTCACACCTGGGTCCGATGGAAGTTGAGGAAGGACCGGGAGGCGGTCGGCCCACGCTGCCCCTGGTAGCGGGATCCGTACCGGTCGCTGCCGTACGGGAACTCGGCCGGCGAGCTGAGCCGGAACATGCACAGCTGCCCGATCTTCATGCCCGGCCACAGCTTGATGGGAAGCGTCGCGAGGTTGGACAGCTCAAGGGTCACGTGCCCGGAGAAGCCGGGGTCGATGAACCCGGCGGTGGAGTGGGTGACGAGCCCGAGCCGCCCGAGCGAGCTCTTCCCCTCGAGCCTCGAGGCAAGATCGTCGGGCAGCGTGATGACCTCGTACGTCGAGGCGAGCACGAACTCCCCGGGGTGGAGGATGAACGGCTCATCGCCGTCGGGCTCGACGAGCCGCGTCAGATCCGCCTGCTCGATGGCGGGATCGATATGGGGGTAGCGGTGATTCTCGAACACCCGGAAGTAGCGGTCGAGCCGCACGTCGATGCTCGACGGCTGCACCATGGATTCGTCGTAGGGATCGATCCGGACCCGCCCGGCGTCGATCTCGGCCCGGATGTCCTTGTCTGAGAGAAGCACGCCCCGAGGATACGCAAGGCGCGCGGACCGGCCACAATCGTGACGGTCCGCGCGCCTGCCCACGTCGGCGTGAACGCTTCTGTTTCCTGCCCCTACTGCTTTTCCAACTCCACCGGAACGACGTTCCGGAGCCGCGCACACCGCGGACACCGGATCAACCGACCGGGACCGAGCCGCTCGGCCTGCTGCATCGGGAACGAAGCGGTGCTGAACACGTGCCCCTCGGCACAACGGACGACGGTGCGCTCCATCAAGTCCTCAGAGTCCCTTCCCCAAGAGCCTTCGTCACGCACTGGCGTGACTGACGACGAAAGCCACATTACGGGATGAAAAGGACGGCTCTCCAGGCGGCACTCCGGTCCCGCCCAGACCCTCTTCCACGCCTCCACCGTACGCCCCAACTCCGGTGCCCCGCAGCCGCATCCACTCTCCGAAACGCGACCGGGCCCCACGGCTTCCGCGCCGGGGGCCAGGCATGAGGTAGAGTGAGCGAGCATTCGGCACCGGCTCAACCGGCGTCTTACGCGGGTGTAGTTTAATGGTAGAACATCAGCTTCCCAAGCTGAGAGCGCGAGTTCGATTCTCGTCACCCGCTCTTCTCAAAGCCCCAGGTCAGCGGCCTGGGGCTTGTGTATTGGTGGGCCGTTTCGGCGTTTGGCCGACGGACCTGCACCCGAGGATCGGGCACGCGGAGCGCACGAGCACCTCGGGGTGCGGCCCGCTCAGGTTGTAGCACGGCGCTGACCTGCGACTTCACGTCGACCATTGGCAGGTCCGCGCGGTGAGAGCACTCAGCCCGCCCGTCCCGAACGGCGCCGGACGCCTACCGCGCATCGCGCATCTCGACACGAGGGGACCAAGTCCCTTGCGAGAGCGGGCGCTTGGCCGCAGAGAATCAGCGGACGCGGACGGACTCGGCGGCGCCCAAGTGGTGCTCCGTGATCTCACTGCCGGCATCCCATGGGCGTCGCAGCGTGGACCCACGCCAGGCGAGGCGGCCTGGGCGCCGGTGGCCTCGCGGTCCCTCGGTGTGCCCGGCATTCTGCTGGCTAATCTTCAGGCATGACCACCGAGTTGGCTCTGCTGTCCCGAGTCGCCTATCGCGGGCGGGAGATCACCGCGCCCCGGCTGCGCGGGCTGTTGGCGTTGCTCGCCGAGGATCCGCGCGCCGGCTGCAGCACCGGTCGGCTGGTGGAGGGGCTGTGGCCGGACGAGCTGCCGGAGCGGCCGGGCAAGGCGGTGCAGGTCCTGGTGTCGAGGCTCAGGTCGCAGCTGGGTGCCGAGCTGATCGTGAGCACACCGACGGGGTACCGGCTGGCGCTCGACGAGGCGCGGGTCGACAGTTCCGCGCTGCTGCTGTGCGAGGCGGCGAGTGCCGAGCGGGCGCGGGCCGGGGATCACGAAGGCGTCCTGGCGCAGGCCGAGGCCGGCCTGGCGCTCTGGGACGGGAGCGTGGACGCCGGGGCGGGCGAGGACCTGCACGATCCGGTGGTGGCGCTGCGCGCCGACCGGGTCCGCGTTCGTCGTGCGCTGGTCCGCTTCCGGTCGCTCGCGCTCGCCCGGGTGGGGCGGCGGGAGGAGGCGGCGGCGCCGCTGGCCGGGCTGGCCCGGGAGCTGCCGCGGGACGAGGAGGTGCTGGCGGAGCTGTTGCGGTGTGAGGCCGCGACCGCCGGGCGGGCCGCGGCGCTGACCCGGTACGACGCCTACCGCCGCAGGTTGCGGGACGAGCTGGGGACCGATCCGGGGCCCGGACTCAGGTCCGTGTACCAGGAGTTGGTGCGAGCGGACGTGCCGACGGTCCGGCAGGGCGTGCCGCACGAGCCGAATCCTCTGCTGGGGCGGGATGCCGACGTCGCCGCCGTGGGCGAGTTGCTGCGCACGGTCCGGGTGGTCACGGTCGTCGGTGCCGGTGGGCTGGGCAAGACCCGTCTCTCCCACGCCGTGAGCCGGGCGGCCCCGCAGCCCGTGGTGCATTTCGTCACCCTGGCCGGTGTCCTCGCCGATGACGACGTCGCCGGCGAGGTGGCCTCGGCCGTCGGTGCCGGGGAGGGCGGGCGGTTCAGCGGGGGCGGGGATGTGGTGAGCGGCATCGTCGCCGCGCTGGGCGCCGGGCCCGCGCTGCTGGTCCTTGACAACTGCGAGCAGGTGATCCCCGGCGCGGCGGATCTCGTACAGGCGCTGGTGTCGCGGTCGAAGGAGCTGCGGGTCCTGGCCACCAGCCGGGCTCCGCTGGGGCTGACCTCGGAGTCCGTGTACGCCCTGCCGGAGCTTTCGCTGGCGACGTCGGTCGAGCTCTTCGGGCAGCGGGCGCGGGCCGCCCGGCCCGGCGTGGAACTGCCCGCCGTCCAGGTGGCCGAGATCTGCCGCCACCTGGACGGGCTGCCGCTGGCCGTCGAACTCGCCGCGGCCCGGGTCCGGGTGCTCTCCGTGGCCGACATCTCGCGCCGGCTCCGGGACCGCTTCGCGCTGCTGCGGGGCGGCGCCCGCGACGCGCCCGAGCGGCATCGCACGCTGCAGGCCGTGGTCGAGTGGAGCTGGAATCTGCTGGAGGCCGACGGGCGGGCCGCGCTGCGCGCGCTGTCGGTGTTTCCCGGGGGCTTCACCGAGGACGCGGCTCAGTGCGTGCTCGGCGAGAGCGCGGACGCGCTGACTCTGCTGGAACAGCTGGCCGGTCAGTCCCTGCTCAAGGTGGGCGAGGGTCCTTCCGCGGGTCCTTCCGCGGGTCCTTCCGGGGTGCGTTTCCACATGCTGGAGACGCTGCGGGAGTTCAGTGCCGCCCGGCGCGCCGAGGCGGGCGAGGAGGAGGCGGTGACCGGCCGGTTCCTCCTCTGGGCCCGGGACTTCGGGCGTGCGCACCACGACGCGCTGTTCCGCGGCGACCCGGTGCCCTCGTGGTTCCGTAT
This sequence comes from Streptomyces sp. R41, assembly GCF_041053055.1. Taxonomy (NCBI): domain Bacteria; kingdom Bacillati; phylum Actinomycetota; class Actinomycetes; order Kitasatosporales; family Streptomycetaceae; genus Streptomyces; species Streptomyces sp. R41. Next base: position 5,544,929 of record NZ_CP163443.1, on the reverse strand, counting down.
GCGGGCCGAGCAGGACAACCTGGTCCTGGCCCTGCGGTACGCGCTGGCCCGCGCCGACGGGCCCACCACCGCGGCGCTCACCGCCGTGCTGGCCTCCCTGTGGGTCACCGACTCCAACTACGCCCGACTCGTCGCGTTGTGCGCCGAGACCGGCGGCCCGCTGTCCCGTTTCCACCCCGGCCCCGAGAACCCCGAGGACGTGGAGGCGGCCCGCAGCGCGGCGGCGGTGTGCACGGGGGCCCTCTTCGTGGGCCTCGGCCCGCACGCCGTACGGCAGCTCGTCACCCTGCGCCGGCTGCCGCCCGCCCCGCCGGACACGATCGTGCGGGCGATGGCCGTCGTGCTGTCCGCCACCCCGGAGATACGCCCGCCGGAGTACACGCGACTGCAGGAGCTCTGCGCGTCCGACGCGCCCCTGCTGGCGGGCACGGCGTGGGGCGTCGCCAGTTACGTATGGGAAGCCGAGCACGAGTCGGAGCGCGCGCTGGAGTGCGCCCGCCGGATGCCCGACACGTTGGGGGCACTGGGCAATCCGGCCATGCAGCTGCTCAGTCATGGGCGGATCAGCGAACTGTGCATGCAGTCCGGGGGTGGCGCGGAGGCGTACGACCATCTGCGGGCCGCGCTGAGCACCCTCGACGAGTTCGACGGCTGGCCCGACTCGATCGGCGTCCGCTGGGGGCTGGTGCTCGCCTGTCTGCAGCGCGGGGAGGTCGACGAGGCGGAGTACTGGCTGGGACTCGCGGCCCTGGACCAGCAGCCGGAGTCCGCCCGGATCTACGCTCCCGATCTGGCGGCCCGGGCGGAGATCGCGCTGGCCCGGGGGCTGACCGAGGTCGGGCTCGGGCTGTGGCGCCGGGCGGTCGAGCGGATCCGGGAGGACAGCGTGCTGCTCGCCGGCGATCCGTTCGTGGATCCATGGGCGCTGCAGGTGCAGTCGGCCGCGCTGGCGGCGCATGCGCAGCACGGCCGGCTCGAACCGGTGGCCTCGCTGGCCGGGCAGCTGCGGGAGCGGCTCCTCGGGATGCTGTCCGGCTCTTCGGGAGACGGCTCCGCGGGGGACAGGTCTCAGGTGGAACTGTCGGTGTACGGCACGGCGTTGCTGGCTCTCGGCTTCGCCGAGCTGGCCGGGGGCGACACGGCGGCCGTACGGCTGGTGGCGCTGGCGGAGCGGATGCCGGCGGTACGGGAGTTCCCCACCTTGTCCCTGGCCCGGTCCCGGCAGGCTGCCGAGAACGCCGACAGGGCGGCCTACGACGACGCGAGGTCGACGTACGCCACCCTGAAACGGGAGGAGCTGCGGGCGGCCGCACTGCGCGAGCTCAGTTCCGCGGCTCGCGGTTGAACTTCGCCTTGGACCACAGGTAGCCCAGCACCGTCATCCCCAGGCACCAGGCGACGGCCAGCACCGCGTTCTTGGTGCCGATCCCGCTGCCCAGCAGCAGCCCGCGCAGGGTCTCGATGCACGGCGAGAACGGCTGGTACTCGGCGAACCAGCGGAACCAGCCCGGCATGGCGTCCACCGGCACGAAGGCGCTGGACAGGAACGGCAGCATCACCAGGGGCGTCCCGATGTTGCTGGCCCCCTCGGGGTTGGGGCTGATCAGGCCGATGCCGACCGAGAGCCAGGTCAGCGCGAGGCTGACCAGAGCCATCAGCACGGCCGCCGCGATCCACTCCACCGGCGTCGCGTCGGGCCTGAAGCCGATGGCCAGTCCGATGGCCAGGACCAGCACCAGAGCCATCAGCGTCTGGATCACGCTGCCGATCACATGGCCGATCAGCACGGAGGCGCGGGAGATCGCCATGGTGCGGAACCGGGCCATGATGCCCTCGGTCATGTCGGTGCACACGGCCACCGCGGTGCCGAGCGAGGTCATGGCCACGGTCAGCAGAAGGATGCCGGGGACGAGGTAGGCGACGTAGTCGGCACGGTCCGCGTGACCGCCGGTGATGCCGGCGCTCATCACGTTGCCGAAGACGTAGACGAACAGCAGCAGCAGGATGACCGGGGTGAGCAGGAGGTTCAGGGTGAGGGAGGGGTAGCGGCGCGCGTGCAGGAGGTTGCGCCGCAGCATGGTGAGGTTGTCACGGAAGGCGTACGAAGCGGTACTCATCGGACGGTCTCCTTGTCGGCGTTCTTCTCGGCGTCGGTCTCGGCGGGGACGGGGCTGCCGGTCAGGGCGAAGAACACGTCGTCCAGGTCCGGGGTGTGCACGGACAGCTCGTCGGCCTCGATGCCGGCGGCGTCCAGCCAGTCGAGGATGGCGCGCAGCTCGCGCTGGCTTCCGTCGCTGGGGATCTGCAGGGTGAGCGCCTCGTCGTCGCGGGTCGTCTCGCGCAGTGCGGTCGCCGCCTGCTCGTACGCCACCGGGTCGGAGAAGCGCAGCCGTACGTGACCGCCGGGGACGAGCCGCTTGAGCTCCTCGGCACTGCCCTCGGCGACGAGCCTGCCGCCGTTGAGCACCGCGATGCGGTCGGCGAGCTGGTCGGCCTCGTCCAGGTACTGAGTGGTGAGGAAGACGGTGGTACCGCCGGAGACCAGCTCGCGGATGATCTGCCACATGGTGTGGCGGGAGCGCGGGTCGAGACCGGTGGTCGGCTCGTCGAGGAAGATGATCCGCGGGCTGCCGACCAGGGTCATGGCGATGTCGAGGCGGCGCTTCATGCCGCCGGAGTAGGTGGAGGCGGGCTTCTTGGCGGCCTCGGTGAGGTCGAAGCGCTCCAGCAGTCCTGCGGTGACCTGCCGTCCCTCGCGCTTGGACAGGTGGTGCAGGTCGGCCATCAGGAGCATGTTCTCCTCGCCGGTGATCAGGCCGTCCACGGCGGAGAACTGACCGGTGACACCGATCGCGGCCCGGACGGCCTGGGCTTCGGCGGTGACGTCGTGTCCGGCGATCCGCGCCTGTCCGCCGTCGGCGGAGATCAGCGTGGACAGGATGTTGACCACCGTGGTCTTGCCGGCGCCGTTCGGCCCGAGGAGGGAGAAGATCGTGCCGGCGGGCACCTGGATGTCTATCCCGTCGAGGACGGTCTTGTCCCCGTAGGACTTCCGCAGCCCGGTGGCCGCGATCGCGGGTTCGTGGTTCGTCGTCATGCCGCAGAGCTTGCGGGCGGGGCGGTTCAGAATGGCTTCAACCCGGTTTCAGCCCTCCGGAGAGAGCTTCAGAGCGCTGAAACTTGCAGTTCAGCAGCGTCGTACGTCCTGGAGAACCGGCATGCGACGCGCGGCAGCAAGAAGCCGAGTCCGCAGAGGCCTTGTCGAACTTCTCAAGCGGATGTCGCAGGTTCGATCCTGCCGGGGGCACCAGCGCAAAGGCCCCGGACCGGTCACGGTCCGGGGCCTTTGACATCCACCTTTGACATGAACACAAGCGGCCACTGATGGCCAGGCGGGCGCCGGGCTCATGGCCCGGGCGCCGAGCCCCCATTCGGTGAGCTACGCGACGCTGCTACCAACCGCCGTGATCGCAGCCCATTTCGGAACCGACGTGGGTGTGCTGCGCGCCTGGGCTGCCGTCGTCGTTGACCCCGATCAGGCCGTTGAAGAGCCCGACGTTGCCGAGGAGGTTGAGGTCCAGGTCGTGGGACTTGCACCCGCCGCCATGCATGCTTTCCCCGCCATGGGCGGTGGCGGTGCCGGTGCCTATGAAGCTGATGCTGGCAATGATGGCGGCCGCAACAGCGGCCTTGTGGAGCTTGCGCATTTGTCCTCCTTGGTCGAGTAGAGCGCACCATTAAAAGATCCACTTTGCGCTCATTTCGGAGGCTAATCCGATATCTCCCCACAGCGCTCATCGGGGGCGCCATCCGGGGGGCTCCGAGGCTCAACCGGTCATGGTGACCCCCGCCTTCACAGATGTCAGTGCCTGCCACTAATGTTTCGCCGCTGCCGTACGGACGCTGTCCGTTCACCTCGGGGGAGGGGCCCGGCGGCCATTCATTCACTTGTGGGGGCACATTGAACGCGCGTACGCGTCGCAGATCCGCGGCGCTCACCACCGTCGCCGCGCTCGCGGCGGGGCTCCTCGCCACGCTTCCGGGGCAGGCCTCGGCCGCCTCCGGCAGCTGGCCCGCCATCGACGGGAAGCTGCTGTACACGGACGTCGGCGGACAGCTGGCCTTCGTCAACCCCGACGGGACCTCGTCGAACTCGTTCCACCCGACCGGTAACCAGGGCGCCTGGTCCGCCGACGGCAGCCAGGTCGCGTTCGTGAACCCGTACGACGACCACGTCCGCACGGCATGGGCCGACTCGGAGGACACCGGGATCGACATCGCCATGCCTGCGGGCAGCGGCTGGCATCCGAAGGATCCGACGTTCTGGTACGGGGGCGGCGGCATCGTCTTCGCGGCGGGCGGCCGACTGCGGCTGACCGCGGCCGACGGAACCCGCGCGCCCAAGGCGCTGTTCGGCACCGATGTCGACGGCTGCGACTCCAAGCCCAGCGGCGCGGTCAACGGCACGCTGGCCTTCGTGCGTACCGGCACGAGCTGCACCACCACCGGCACGCCCGCCGTGTGGGTCTACAACGGCCGTACCGGGGCGTTCACCAAGCTCGCCGCCAACGCCAACGAGCCGAGCATCTCCCCCGACGGCACGGCGGTGGCCTTCACCCGCACGGTCGACGGGCACAAGCAGCTCTTCAGCGTCAAGACCGACGGCACCGGGCTCACCCAGCTCACCACGGACGCGACCGACCACAACCGGCCCGCCTGGTCGCCGCAGGGCAACCGGATCGCGTACGACATCTACTTCACCGGCAGCCCGGACACCGGCCCCAGCGGCCCGCAGGTCTGGATCCACGACCTCGGCACGGGCACGGAGACGCAGGTCCCCCAGGGCGACGGCACGGACGTGGCCTGGCAGCCGATCCGGGACAACGCGATCTCCCGTGTCTGGGGCTCGGACACGTACGACACCAACATCGCCGCGTCCAAGTGGACCTGGAACACCGTCGGTACGAGCACCCCTGGCCTGATGAACGCCGGCGCGGCCGTGCTCATCAGCAAGTCCGACGCGGCATACGCCACCACCGCGACGTCGCTGGCCGGCAAGAAGCGCGGGCCGGTGCTGATGACCTCCGGCACGGGCCTGGACGCCTCGGTGCAGACGGAGCTCAAGCGCATGCTGCCGAAGGGCAAGACCGTCTACCTGGTCGGCGGCACCAAGATCCTCAGCAGCGCGGTGGCGTCCAAGGTGACCTCACTCGGATACACGGCCAAGCGGCTGTCGGACGTCTCGCGCTACTCCACCTCGGTGGCCGTGGCCAAGACCATCACCAGCGCGCCGAAGTACGTCTTCCTGGCGACCGGCACCGACTACCACAACGCCCTCGCGGCGAGTTCCGCCGCCGGTTCCCTGGGCAGTTCGGGGACCGCGGTCGTCCTGCTGACCGAGGGTTCGACCATGACCGCGTCGGTCTACGGCTACCTCAACAAGTACAGCCCGAGCACGACGAGGATCATCACGGTCGGGACCGACGCCGAGTCGGCCCTGGCCAAGGCGTACAACGCGGGCAAGATGCCGAACTGGCCCAGCAAGTACACCTATTACCGTGTCGCCGACGGCACACCGCAGTCGAACGCCCGGCAGCTCGCCCAGTTCTGGTGGTCGCTGCCGTCGGACGCCGCGGTGGCCTCCGTGAGCAGCTGGCGCGGCGGGGTCTCCGCGTCGTCGGCGATGACCACCTTCGGCCCGCTGCTGTGGACCGAGACCACCTCACTGCCGTACGACACCAAGCGGTACCTGATGTGGATGTCCTCGAGCCTGCACCACGTGGCCGTCTTCGGCGGCACGAGCTCGGTCGACGCGTCGGTCCTCCCCAAGATCGGTGCGGCCATCGGCGTGGGTACCCACTACGTCTACAGGCCGTACTACAAGGGTGTGGCGCCGCAGAGCACGGCTGCTCAGCCGCTGCCCAGCAGCACCGTGTCCGCTCCGAGCCCGGACCTCGCGCCCCTGCGGGTGACGGCCACGAGGTAGTCCTCACGTCCCCGGCGGGCGCGTCCGGCAGTTTGCCGGACGCGCCCGCCGGGGCGTTTCGTACCGAGCGCTACGTCCGGTGATCGCGTCCTTTCGGGCGGGAGGACGGCCACTGATGGAGCGTCTCGTCCGACGCGAGCCGGGACAGTGCTTCCGTCAGGCGCTCGCAGGCCTCTTCGATCTCCCGGAGGGTGCGGTTCCGCTCGGTGACGATCGCCGAGAGCAGAAGGGCCGTCAGTGACACGGTGCCGTTGAAGGCCTGCAGGATGACCATCTTGGCGAGGAGGTCGTGACCGGAGAACGGGCCCGACCCGACGGCGCCCGCGTCGATCGCGATCACGGAGGCGATCAGCACACAGGGCGCGGCGCCCGCCAGCTGGAAGCGGAAGGCCGCCCAGATCAGGAAGGGGACGACGAGAAAGAGAAGTTCGATCGAGCTGTGCGTGACCGCCGCGGTGACCGCTGCCGTGCCGCCCAGCAGGGCCACCGCCTCGGCCCAGCGGAGGACAGGCGCGCCGCGTGGCCATCGGGCGCCGCGCAAGGCCAGCAGGAACGGCGCGATGACCAGGACCCCCATCGCGTCGCCCGTCCACCACACCGACCAGGTCGGCCAGAAATCCTGGGCTTTCAGCGCGCCGGAGGCCACCAGGACCCCAGTGCCGAGCGTCGCGCTGATCAGCATCCCGCTCAGCGCCCCGAGGAAGACCAGCGCCAGCGCGTCCTGCAGCCGGTCGAGTTCGGTACGGAACCCCACACGCCGCAGGAGGAGGTAGGCGCAGATCGGGGCGAGCGTGTTGCCGGCCGCGATGGCGAGCACGGGGAGGATCGACGGCCCGAGCATCACATTCACCAGGAACGCCCCGAGAGCGATCCCTGGCCACATGCGAAGGCCCCACAGCATCAGGACGACGAGAGCGATGCCGGTGGGCGGCCAGAAGGGCGTGACCTGCCCGCGCACCAGTTGTTGCTGCAGCCCGATCTTGGCGCTGACGTAGTAGGCGGCCGCAACGGCAGCCAGCCGCAGGCCCTCGGCCGTGTACCGCCGGAGCCTCTCCCTGCGCGCCACGTCCATCACCCCCGCCCGCCCCAGGTGACACACCGGGCGAGGCGCGCCGCACCGGGGTCGCACATGTCGCGCATGTCGTGCATGCCGCTCATTCTTCGCCCTGCCGCTGCTCCTGTCGCCCTCCGTAGCGCTGTGCGTCCCGGAGCCCTCCGTAAGGCTCGTCCCGGAGCCCTCCGTAGCGAAGGACAAGAACCGCGGCGTCGTCGCTGTGGCCGGTGAGGTCCGCCACCTTGATCACCTGTGCGGCCAGCTCGTCCGGGTCGGTGCGACAGGAGCCGGCGACCAGTTCGGCCACCTGCTCGAGCCCTTCGTCGATCGGGTAGTCGGGGCCTTCCACCACACCGTCGGTGAGCAGCACGAACGCGCCCACGTCGGTGAGCAGTCGGCGGGTCGACCGGTAGCTCTCGCCGGCGTGGATGCCCAGCGGCAGGCCGCCGTCAGTCAGGACGATGTCGCAGCGGCCGGCCGCCGTGGCCCAGACGGCGGGGACATGCCCTGCGCGGGCGTCGGCGAGCTCGCACGTGACCGGGTCGAAGCGCAGGAACGAACAGGTGACGAACAGCCCGCAGTCCATGGCCACGAGCAGGTCGTTGGTGCGCCGGAGCACTTCCGCCGGGTCCGTGGTGGCGATGGCGACGGCGCGCAGACAGGTGCGCACCTGTCCCATGAGAGCCGCGGCCTCGACGTCGTGGCCCTGTACATCGCCGATCACGAATCCCACCGAGCCGTCCGGCATGAGGAAGCCGTCGTACCAGTCGCCGCCTATGTCCAGCCCGGCCCGTGCAGGTGCGTACCGTCCCGCCACGTGCAGGTAGGGCAGAACCGGCAGCTCGGCGGCGAGGACCTGGCGCTGCAGCGCGGCAGCGAGTTCCACACGGGCCTGCTGGACCTTGATCCGGTCCAGTATCCGGCCGGTGAGATCACCGAGCGTGTTCAGCAGCTCTGCTGCGCCACTGGACGAATCGGTGCGGCGGCGAGGCATGGCATCACACTCCGGGTTTTCGGAGTTGCCCCGTATGTCACGGTTTCACCGTACCCCTGCCACAGGCAGCTCATCCTGCCGGCACACGGCGCTGGCGCCGCTGCGACCAGCGAAGACAGCACCTGAGGGGCCGTCGTCCCGCAGTGCGGCTTCCGACCGGCGATCTTCAGTGCGGCTTCCGACGGCGATCGAGGAGAGCCTTCGCCGCCGATGGCACGGCGACGGCCACCCCCACGTACATCAGCCCGCGGGCCCAGAACGAGGCGATGAGCTCCTGTGGATCCCCGTCCGGCATGGTTCGGCCCCAGAAGCAGGTCACGCGGGGCGGGAACGCCTCCACCGTCACGTGGTCGAGGGCGTAGTCGCGCATCGTGTCCATGTACGCCCCGTCGCCGGTCTTCGAGGCGCACAGGTCCAGAGGGTGAAGGAACGCGAGCCCGTACACCGTCGCCGCACCGTATCCGGCCACCGCCGGCATCATGCCGATGGCCGCCCACCGTTTCGCCGGAGACGGGCGACGGGCCCGCGTCCCCCACAGGTACAAGGCGACGGCGACCGGCGTGAGCACGAGGGTCACGATCGGCGAACCGAAGAACGCGAGCCAGTCCACCGCCGGTCACACCACCTTCGCCACGCCGAGGAGAACGTACGGCAGCAGGACGGCGGGCAGGGTCAGCAGGCGCGGCTTGAGCGCGTGCCCGCGGGACAGTGGCCTGAACACGTCGAAGATCAGGACCAGCAGCAGTACGAAGGCGCCCGTCACGACGAGAACGCCCAGGACACCCCCGCTGTGGTCGATCTGGTCGTACGTGCAGCCGTCCAGGTCGGTGCGGTCGAGGTCTTCCAGACCGCAGTGCCCGTATGCGGCGTACCACCGGGCACACAGCATGACGGCGATCGCCGGAACACCGATCAACAGGTTCACCAGCAGCGGAGCCCAGAACCGGCGGATCACCGCTGCCACTTCGACGAGGACAGCGGGGCGGGCGGGGGTGGTGGTGCGCATCCGGCAACCCCACCAGGACCCGGAGAACCCGCCTGTGGCGGAAGCCACTCCTCCGGTCACAGGCATGTCACAGAAGCGCCGCGTGATGGAGGAGTCCTTCGTCCAGCCCGTGGCCGCCGACGACCACGCGCGGCTGACCGGCGCGCCGAGCGAGATCCACAAGGCGCTGCGCGCGGACACCCGACCGACCGTCCGTCAGCCGGCGTCCTCCAGCCCCGTCGCCCGGCCTTCCTCGTCCCAGCGGACCTCCAGGACGCGCACGACGGCGTCGCGGTTGACCGGCCCGAACACGTGCGGGAACAGGGTGCTCTCGGCGACCCCGGGCGGCGGAGCGGGGACGGCCGCCTCCCATTCGCACGTCGCGGTGAGCCCGTCCTCGTCGAGGAGCAGCGCCAGCAGCGGCCTGGGAGTGGTGCGGTAGAACGTGTTGACGATGGTGAGCGTCGTCTCCTCGTCGGGGGAACAGTGGACGAAACCGTCCTCCGCGAGGGAAGCGGGTGCGTACGGCTGATCGGGGCTGGCGTTCCACTCGTCGAGCGGTACGACGTGATAGATCATGGCCCGGTTATACAGCAGCGGTACGACCGACCAGCGGCCCTGGTCCAAAGCCTGTTTCGCATGAGCCAACGCGCCTCGGATTCACCACGGTTCAGCGCCGCGCCGCGCGGACCGCCGCTTCGGTCAGGGTGGTCGCGGTCCGTACGGCGCTGGTGACCGCCTCGTCGGGGTCGAGCCCGCACAGGTCGGTGAGAGAGAACAGGGCCTCCGCGCTGACGACCACCGCGAGGTCCCGCTCGAGCTGGGCGAAGGCGTCCGGATCCGTCGCCCCCAAGGTGTCCTGGAGGGGGACGAGCGCGTGGTCGATGAGGCCGAAGCGGATACCGGGTCGCGCGGTCACCGTCTCGGGGCGGGTGATGGTGGCGGCGATCATCGCGCGCACCGCGCCCTGGCGGGCGAGTATGCCGCGGAGCAGGAACTCGCAGGCGAAGGCGACGCGTTCGACGGGGTCGCGGGAGTCCGCCACCGGTCGGAGCGCGTCGGCGGGCGCGGGCCAGATGCCGGCCAGGGCTTCGCTGATCAGTGACGGAAGGTCGGGGAAGTACCGGTAGGCGGTGGCCTCGGAGACCAGGGCCGCTCGGGCGATCGCGGGCATGGTCACCTCGACGCCCGTGCCGATGAGTTCGCGGGCCGCCTCGACGATCGCCGTGCGCGTGCGCTTCTTCTGGTTGCTGCGGCCGGTGTCCGTCTGTGTCGTCGCCATCGGTATGCCTGTCCTCGCCTCTGCCGGTCCGCCCATCCCCCATCCACGAGCACTTTACCACTGCCGACTCTCGTTATGAGAGTTCACTTGCATAACGAGAACAGTCTCCCTAAGCTCGCTCCTGAGAGCGAACTCTCACGAAGGAGGCGGCAATGAACGAGGTTTCCGTGGTCGGCCCGGACGGCGGTGAGACGATCCAGCTGGGCCCGACCCAGATGCGCATCCTCGAGGACGGGAGCACCACCGGGCACCGGATCGGGATCGGTGAGATCACCCTCGCCCCGCACACCCAAGGCCCGCCGCAGCACCGTCACGCCCAGCACGACGAGGGCTTCTACGTCGTCTCCGGCACCGTGCACTTCACCATCGGGGAGACCACGCACAGCGCCCCGGCCGGCACGCTCGCGATGATCCCGCCCGGCGCCCCGCACACCTTCGCCAACCTCGGCGACGAGCCGGCGGTGATGCTCAACACCTTCACGCCCGACCTGTACGTGCAGTACTTCCGCGACCTGCGGGACATGATCGCCGGCGGCCGGGAGATGGACGCCGAGTCGACCGCCGAGGTGATGAGCCGTTACGCCACCGTTCCCGCCACCGACTTCGCCTGACCGGCCGACTCCCCACTCCCGACTTCCCCAAGGAATCACCATGCCCAGCACCGTCCACGCCCTCAGCCTCCCCTCCGGCGAGCTCGACGTCACCGTCGACGACCGGGGGCAGGGGCACCCCTTCCTCGTGCTGCACGGCGGCGGCGGCCCGCAGACGGTCGCGCCGTTCGCCGGGCTGCTCGCCGCACAGCGGCCGGCCAGGGTCCTCACCCCGGTGCACCCCGGCTTCGGCGGCACGGCCAGGCCCGGCTGGCTGACCGACGTCGCGACCCTCGCCCAGGCCTACGTACAGCTGCTGGACGAACTCGGCCTCACGGACGTCACCGTCCTCGGCAACTCCATCGGCGGCTGGATCGCCGCCGAAATCGCCCTGCTCGGCAGCGACCGGATCAGCGGCGTCGTCCTCGTCAACGCCGCCGGCATCAAGGTCCCCGGCCATCCCATCGCCGACACCTTCTCCCTCACTCCCGCCGAGCTGTCGCGGCTCGCCTTCCACGACCCCGCGAAGTTCGCCGTCGACCCGACCACCCTCCCGGAGGCCGCCCGCGCGGTGATGGCCGCAAACCGCGCAGCCCTAGAGGTCTACTCGGGGCCGTACGTCATGGAGGACCCCACCCTCCGCGAGCGCCTGGCCAAGGTCACGCACCCGGCCCTCGTGGCGTGGGGCGAGAGCGACGAGGTCTGCGACGCCGAGTACGGGCGGGCGTACGCGGCGGCCATCCCGGAGGCCCGGTTCGAGCTTCTGCCCGACACCGGCCACATGCCCCAGATCGAGACGCCCGAGCAACTGCTGACCGTGGTCTGGGACTTCGCCGACTCCCACGCCACGAACCGGCCCTGAAGGGAAGCGTCCCGTGTCCCGACCCCGCGGCGGCCGACGGACGTCGGTCCTGGCCGTCTGCTGTCTGAGCGTCCTGCTCGTCAGCCTCGACACCACCGTCCTCAACGTCGCCCTGCCCGCCGTCCAGCGGGACCTCGGCTCCTCGGTCTCCGGGCTGCAGTGGACGCTGGACGCGTACACCATCGTGCTGGCCTCGCTGCTGACGGCGGCCGGCTCCACGGCCGACCGGGTCGGGCGGCGGCGGGTCTTCCAGCTGGGCCTGGTGCTGTTCACCGGTGCCTCGGCGCTGTGCAGCCTGGCGCCCACCACGGGGTGGCTGGTGGTCTTCCGCATGGTGCAGGCGGTGGGCGGCTCCATGCTCACCCCGGTCGCCATGGCCATCCTCGCCAACACCTTCCCGGAGCCACGGGAGCGGGCGCGGGCGATCGGTGTGTGGGGTGGGGTGGTCGGCGTCAGCATGGCGGCCGGGCCGGTCCTGGGCGGCGTACTGGTGCAGTCGGTCGGGTGGCGGTCGGTGTTCTGGCTGAATGTGCCGATCGGGCTGGGCGCCCTGGTCCTCACCGCGCTGTTCGTGCCCGAGTCCCGCGCCGCCCGGGCCCGTCGCGCGGACCCGGTGGGGCAGTTGCTGGTGATCATCCTGCTCGGCGCGCTGACGTACGCCGTCATCGAGGGCCCCGGCGAGGGCTGGACCTCACCGCTGATCGTGGCCTGCCTGGTCGCCTCGGCGGGCGCGCTCACCGGGCTCGTACCGTACGAGAGCCGGCGCGCCGAACCGCTGATCGATCCGCGGCTCTTCCGCAGCGCGCCGTTCAGCGGGGCCATACTCACAGCCGTCTTCGCGTTCGCCGCACTCGGCGGCTTCCTGTTCTCCAATGCCCTCTACCTGCAAGGCGAGTTGGGGCTCAGTCCGCTGGAGGCAGGGCTGCGGCTGCTGCCGATGGCGGTGCTGTCGCTGGTGTGCCCGCCGCTGTCCGGGCGGATCGTGGGCAGCCGGGGCCCGCGGGTGCCGCTGCTGGTCGCCGGGGCCGGTATCACCGCAAGCGGTGTGCTGGCCGTGCTCGTCACCCGCTCCGCCCACCCCTCGTACGTCCTGCTGGCCCTGACGTACACGCTGTTCGGTCTCGGCTTCGGCTTCGTCAACGCGCCGATCACCGACACGGCGGTGGCCGGCCTGCCGCGCGACCGGGCGGGGGTGGCCGCCGCGGTGGCCGCGACCAGCCGGCAGGTCGGCTCCGCGATCGGCATCGCGGTGATCGGCGCCGTGGTCGCCGCCGGGTCGAGGGCCGCGGCCTGGTGGATCATTGCCGGGTGCGGCCTTGCCGTACTCGCCCTGAGTGCGGTGACGTCCGGCCGCGGGGTCACCCCCGACAGAGCCGGACGCATCGCCGCCGGGCAGCCACATCTCGCCGTGGACGCGAGCTGAGTCACTGTGCGCGGATGGCGTCCGCGGGTGGCATGCGCAGGGCCTGCCGGGTGGGGAGTTCGATGGTGAGGAACGCCGTGACGGTGACCGTCAGGGCGAGGGCGGGCAGCAGCCACACCGGGCCTGCGGGCCAGGGGCGGTCGAGGAAGCCCTGTCCCAAGAGGGCGAGGGGCACGGCGGACAGCAGCAGGGCCGTGGTGAGCGCGGTGGCGGCGATCACCGCTGCCTCGCGTCGCATCATCGCGCGGATCTGGCGGGGGGTCGTCCCGTTCAGGCGCAGGGCTCCCAGCTCGACCCGGCGCTGGGCGGTCGCCGCGACGAGCTTGTTGGCGATGCTGAGCAGCAGGTAGACCAGCAGGACCACGATCGTGGCCAGGTTGATCCACACCTCGGGCGGTGCGTCCTTCAGACCGTCCCCGGCCGTGGGGGTCGTGTCCTCGAGCGCCAGGCCCGGTTGGGACGCGGCGAGGGCGGTCAGGGCCTGCCGGGCGGTCGCCGTGCCGTCCGTGCGGATCAGGATGCTCTGGTCGAGCCCCGTCGTGGTGTGGCCGGCCGCCAGGTCGTGGGACAGAACGACCGTGCCGAAGCCGAGGCCCCGGGCGTAGACGGCGACCACCTTGGCGTCGACCCTCGCACCGTCTCCGAGGACGAGACTCACCCGATGACCCACTGATGCGGAGCGCGAGCGGGCGACGTCGCTGCTGACGGCGATGGTGGCACCGGTGAGACGGTCCAGGCTCCCGTCCCGTACGTCGAGGTCGAGGACGTCCGCCGCATCCGGGGTGAGGATCATCGCGGAGCCGGACTCGGTCTCCGTGTCCCCGAACTGCTTGTACGCCCACACCACAGTGGTGTTACCGACCGGAGCCGCCGCCCGTACACCGCTCGTCTTCCGTACGTCGGCGAGCGTGCCGTCGGGCAGCCCGCCCAGGCCCGGTGCGCTCAGCCGCTGCTGGGCGAGGGTGCCGGTGCGGGTGTCGTCCGCGGTGGCGGCCAGCACGGTGGTCTGGGTGAAGGTGTAGGTCAGGGCGAACACGACCGCCATGGCCAGGGTGCTGACGATCCCCGCGTTGCGCAGGGCGTAGGCGCGGACGTTGGCCATCGCCAGCCAGGTCGCGGCGGAGGCGCCGGACCGTGTGCGCCGGGCCGCGGCGTTCCCGATGCCCCGGACGAGGGCCGGGCCGGCCAGGGCCAGGCCGATCGCGCCGAGAATGCCCGCGAGGGACGTGGCCGTCGCACCGAGGACCGTACGGGAGAAGAGCGGCAGGGCCGACATGGTGGTCGCGGCGACGATGACCAGCAGGCCGATACGCGTCCGGGTCCGCGACGGATCGCGCGGCTCGCTGCGCGATTCGGCGACCGCCTCGGTGGCCGGCATCCGCGACGTGCGCCACGCCGAGCCCCGGGCCGACACCTGCACGGCCAGGGCCATCAGCAGGATCGTCGCGAGAGCGGGCAACGGGCTGATGGTCAGCGGGAGTTCGGACGGGACGACCCCGCGGTCCGCCAGCAGTCCGCGGAACTGCCCGGCCAGCAGATAGCCGAGCGCCACACCGGGTACGAGGGCCACGGCCGCGACAACGGTCGACTGGGCGGCGGCAAGCCGCCGGATCTGCTTCGGAGTCGCGCCGACGGCCCGCATCAGCGCCAGGTCCCGGCGCTGCCCGGCGATCGACACGGCCAGCGCGCTCGCCATCACGAACCCGGTGATCAGCAGGATGATCCCGGCGAGCGAACCGGCGAGGAGGATCAGGAGGGAGCGCGACGCGCCCGCTCCGGGCGACACCAGGTCCCCGCGGCCCGCGCCGGTGACCGTCTCAAGACCGGTGCCCTTCAGCTTCGTACGGACCTCCGCGGCGACCCGTTCCTCGGAACCGGGTGCGGTGCGGAGGCCGATCAGGTCGACGGCTCCGGCGCGCGAGCCGCCCTCGCCGCCGTCCCGTCCGGACAGTCGTACGGCCGTCGTATCCGCGAAGAAGACACCGGCGCCCGGCGCGTCGACCACCGCCGAGACGCGGTAACCGGCGACGGGCCGGGCATTGGCGACGACCTGGACCCGGTCGCCCACCTTGACCCCCGCCGCGGCGGCGGTGGCACTGTCCACGGCGACCTCGTCGGACCCGGTCGGCCCGCTGCCGTCGACCTGCGCACCGTCCAGCAGTTTCGTCGAGGACCAGCCGTGCCCCGACGCCTGGGGGTCCCCGGCCGGTACGACCTGTCCGTGGGCGTCGACGAGCGCGGCGGGGAAGCCGATGTCGCCGACCGTGGCGGTGACGCCCGGCAGGTCGGCCAGTTCGCCGACCAGTTCGGCCGGGACCGTACGACGTTCAGGGAGCGCGATCGGCAGGTCGCCGGCCGGATGGAACTCCTGGTCGGCCGCGACGACGACGTCCGCGCCGGCGAGACGGCCGGCGGGCAGGTGGGAGCGCAGGCCGGACTCGGCCAGCACGCCGGTCCCGGTGATCAGGGCCGCGCCGCCGAGGACCGCACACGCGACGGCGATCAGCGCGGTGATCCGGTGCCGGACCAACTGTATCGCGAGACCAAGCATGGCTCAGGCCTCTCCCAACGCGACGAGACGGCGGGCCAGTTCAGGGGCGGTCGGCGCTTCGAGGGCCTCGACCACCCGGCCGTCGGCCATCACCAGCACGTGGTGCGCGCGGGCCGCGGCGGCCGGGTCGTGGGTGACCATCACGACCGTCTGACGCAGGTCGTTCACGAGGTCCCGCAGGAGGTCGAGGACCTCGTGGGCGCTGCGCAGGTCGAGCGCGCCGGTCGGCTCGTCGGCGAACACGACGGCCGGCTTGGCCACCAACGCCCGTACGACGGCGGCACGTTGCTGCTGACCGCCGGAGAGCTCGGCCGGGCGGTGGGTCAGCCGGTCGGTCAGCCCGACCCGTTCCACCAGCGTCCGCAGCCAGTCGTTGTCCGGGGTGCGTCCCGCCAGCCGCAGCGGCAGCGTGATGTTGTCCTCGATGCTGAGCGACGGGATCAGGTTGTACGCCTGGAACACGAACCCGACGCGCTCCCGGCGCAGTTCGGTACGGCGGGTCTCGTTCAGGCCGGCGATCTCGTGGCCGTCGATGCGGACGCTGCCCGACGTCGGGGAGTCCAGCCCGGCGGCACAGTGCATCAGCGTGCTCTTGCCGGAGCCCGACGGGCCCATCACGGCGAGGAACGTGCCGCGCTCCACCGTCAGCGACACGTCGTCGAGGGCGCGTACGCCTCCCGTGTAATCCTTGCTGACCTGGGCCAGGGCGATGGCGGACGTCGGCGCGTCGGGGGCGGTGATCGCAGAGCGGCGAGTGCGGGCGAAGGCGGCGTTCATCGACGGCCTCGCAGACTGCGCACGGCGAGGGTCCCCCCGCAGAGCACGGTGACCGCGCCGCAGGCCAGGTGCACCCAGGTGTCGGCGTCGCCGTAGGAGGCGGCCATGTTGGAGACCGCGCTGATCACGACCACGACCCAGAGCAGCGTGCGGAGGACGTCCCCGCGGGTGAGGCCGGGCGACGACGCGTCGTGCGTGCCCTCGGCGGTGGTGAGGCGGTAGGGGTCGGTGTGCGGCATGGGGGCTTCCTCCGTGGTCCTGACGCGGTGATGAGCGGTTGGTCCAGAGCGGTCCGGCTGTCGTCACCGACGCTATGGATCAGCACCCCTCCCGGCCGATCCCGCAGCCGGGCAGGTTCGGGGTACAGCAGGCTGTACTCCCCCGCCCTCTCGACTGACGGCGAACTGGGGCGCGGCATAAGGTCGTTCGCGAACTGGCGCGAAGGAAGGAAGGGGGGAGGGCGGATGGCGATCCCGCGGGACGCCGGGGCGGGTGGCCGGGGTGCGGGGGGTGGTGAGGGGCGGGGCGCGGCTCCGGGTGCGGGGGACGACTCCGGGCCAGGGTCCTGCCTCCGCTCCCGGCCCGAGCGCGGGACAGCGCCTGAGCGCGGAACAGGGGCCTGGCCCGGCTCCTGATCCGGGCGCGGGACAGGGACCGGGCTCGGCTCCCGGTGCGGAGGCGGGACAGCACCCGGGCGCGGGACATCGACCGGGCTCGGCCCCGGGCCCAGGCGCGGGACCGCACCCGAGTCCGGGTCAGGGTCAGGGTCAGGGTCAGGGCCTCAACGACACCGTCGTACGGACCCTGAGTGGCGCCGGCGCCGGGATCGGGCAGCTCGCCTCCGGGCTCGGTACGGCCCTGATGGCCCTGCTCGTGCTGGTCTGGCTGGCCGTCACCGCCGTGACGAGTCCGGTCGGAGCGGGGCTGCTCATGGCGCCCTCAGCGCTGCGCGCGCTGCATGCCCTGGCCGGCCGGGAACGCGAGCGGCTCGGCCGCTGGGGCCCCGAGGTCGTCGCCCCGGAACCTCCCCCGACGCGGCTGCGGCTCGCCCTCGTCGACCCCACCACCCGACGGGAACTGCGCTGGCTGGTCCGGCACGCCACCCTGGGGTTCCTGCTGGGGCTGGTCGGCGTCTTCCTGCCGGTCTCCGCCGTCCGCGACAGCACCTTCCCGCTGTGGTGGCGGTTCGCGCCCAAGGACGCGACCAGTACGTCGCTGGGGTTCGGCACCGCGCACTCTTGGCCGGACGCCCTCGCCGTGGCCCTGCTGGGCCTGGGCTGGATCACCATCATCCTGGGGCTCACCCCCGGCATGGCCGGGCTGCAGGCCCGGCCGGGACGCGGGCTCCTCGCGGCCGGCCCGGAAACGGACCTGTCTCTTCGTATCGTCGAACTCACCGCCACCCGTGCCGCCGCCCTCGACGCCCACGCCACCGAGCTGCGCCGCATCGAGCGGTCCCTGCACGACGGCACCCAGAACCGGATCGTCGGCGTCACCGTCCTGCTCGGCGCCGCCCGCCGCATGGTGGCCCGCGATCCGGCCGGCGCCGACGAACTCCTCGAACGCGCCCAGTCCGCCGCCGAGCAGGCGCTCGCCGAGCTGCGCACGGTTTCCCGGAGCATCCTGCCTCCGGTGCTGGCCGATCGGGGGCTGGCCGGCGCGCTCTCCGGTCTTGCCGCGAACAGCGCGGTGCCCTGCAGGGTCGACGTCGACGTGCCCGCGCGGTGTGCCGCCTCCGTGGAGGCCACCGCCTACTTCGTCGTCGCCGAAGCGCTGACCAACGTCGCCAAGCACAGCGGCGCCGCACACGCCACCGTCACGGCGCGCAGCCGCGGCGGCCGTCTCCTCCTGTGCGTCGAGGACGACGGCCGGGGCGGCGCGGACGAGGACGGCGGCTCCGGACTCACCGGCATCCGCCGCCGGATCGCGGCGCACGACGGCACCCTCTCCCTGGCGAGCCCGCCCGGCGGCCCGACAACCCTGAAGGTGGACCTTCCCTGTGGATCGTGACATGCGGATCGTGATTGCCGAGGACGACCCGTTGCTGCGCGAGGGGCTCGCCCTGCTGCTACGCGCCGAGTCCCTCGACGTGGTGGCCACCGCGGGCACCCCCGACGAGGCGCTGGCCGCCATCGACGAACACAAGCCGGACGTCGCCATCCTCGACGTACGGATGCCGCCGACCCACACCGACGAGGGGATCGTCGCGGCGGTCGAGGCCCGGCGCCGGCGGCCCGACCTGGCGGTCCTCGTGCTGTCCGCGTACGTCGAGCAGAGCTTCGCCACCGAGCTGCTCAGCGGGGGTGTGGGCGGCCTCGGCTATCTGCTCAAGGAACGCGTCGGGCGGGTGGAGGAGTTCCTGGACGCGCTGCGGCGGGTGGCCGCCGGGGGCACCGCCATCGACCCCGAGGTCGTCGCGCAGCTCTTCACCCGCTCCCGTCAGGACAGCCGGCTCGAACGGCTCAGCCCCCGCGAGCGGGACGTACTCGCCCTGATGGCCGAGGGGTTGGGCAACACCGCGATCGCCGAACGGCTCGTCGTCACCGAGGGCGCCGTCCACAAGCACATCCGCAGCATCTTCGCCAAGCTCGACCTGTCTCCGACGGACCAGGTGGACCGGCGGGTCGCCGCGGTCCTGCGGTATCTGGAGGACGTCCGCCGTCTGGCGTGAGTACAGCAGGCTGTACGACGAACTGGGCCGCCGGCCCAGAACGCCCTGATCGACAAGGAACTCTGCGCCGGCAAGCCGAAGCAGTGGACACATACGTCGCACATGCGAGGCCCTCAGGGGATTCGCGCAGGAGCATCACACGGGCTGCACACAGTCTTTCGAAAGACTCGTTAGGTTGCTGGCCATTCGATCCCACGTGCGAACGTGACCAGGTCGCGGCCCGACGGGGGCGACGACACGTCAACTCAGGAAGACCGCAGATGGACTACTGCTCCTCGTGTCGTCGGCATCTCAACGGCGCCCTGGTGTGTCCCGGGTGCGGTGCGTACGCTCCGGACATCGCTCCGGCCACGGCCGACGGTCGCACTGTCCCGGCCCGGGCCGCGCAGGCGACGACGGGCGCGGCGGCGTGGGAATTCACCTCTGAGGCGTGGCACGACGGCCGCCTTCGTGACGGGACAACGGGTCCTCGTGCCGGGACAACGGCGGTCGGGGCCGGCATGGACGAGGCCGCGCAGACCGGCCCGTCCGGCGATCTCATGGACGTACCGCCCGCGCCGCAAGGACGGGCGGCACGGCGTCGCCAGCGGGCCCGCTGGAAGAAGAACCAGCGCCGAGCCGTGGTCGCGACCGCCGTCGCACTCGTCGGAGGCGGTCTGACCGTCGCCGCGATGGGCCGGCAGTCCGCCGACCGAGCACAGGCGGCCACGGCGCCGGAGGTCCCGACCACGGGCACCGCGGAGGAACCGACGTCGCAGCACACCCGCCCGGCGGTGACCCCGCCCGACACTCACCGGTCCTCGTCCACTCCCCCCTCGCAGTCGCACGCGACCAACCTCCCGCGCGAGCAGTCCACCGCCACCCTGCCCCGCACCACTGCGCCGAGCGCAGGGCCTGCCACCACTGCCACCCCTCATACGCCCCGTACGACGGCGACGTCGGCCCCGCAGCCGACCGCCTCCCCGTCCTCCGGCGGATCGGTCCCCGACCACACCGGTACGGCGGCGCAGCAGACGTCCGCGCCCGCCGCCACCGCCGGCACGGACTCGGGATCGCCGCAGGCCGGCCCCGCGCCGGCAACGACTTCGCCGTCGGAGATCTGCCTGCTCGTGGTCTGCATCGGCTGACCGGGCCGGGCCACGCCTCCTGACCCGGCCGTGCTCGACTCCCGAACAGGACATGCGACGCGGGGGAACTCTGCGGACCGCGCGCGGCCGCCCTAGGCTTGAAGGACCGGTTCGGGGACGCGGGAGCCGGGGCCCCGGACCGGGGGCGGCGGATGGCCACCCAGGAGGACGCGATGGTGCGGCACACCAGACTGGCCGGGGAAACGGCGGACTACCTCGCCGCCCGCGAAGAGCTTCGCCTGGCCGAGATCGAGCTCATGCGCGGGCGCGAGCAGGTCGCGGCCCTGCGACGGGCACTCCCCGAGGGGCCGCCCGTCGACGACTACACCTTCGTCGAGGGCCCCGCCGACCTCGCCGCCGGCGACACACCCGTCCGCGAGACCACCCTGAGCAGCCTGTTCACCGCCCCGGACCGCCCGCTGATCGTCTACCACTTCATGTACGGCAAGCTGCAGACCGAGCCCTGCCCGATGTGCACCCTGTGGATCGACGGCTTCAACGGCATCGCCCACCACGTCGAGCGCAACGCCGACTTCGTCATCGCCGCGGCCGCCGACCCGCCCACCGTGCGGCAGCACGCCCGCAACCGCGGCTGGCACCGGCTACGCCTCCTGAGCTGCGGCGACAGCACGTTCAAGTACGACCTGGGCAGCGAGGACAAGGACGGCGAACAGGACTCCACCATCTCCGTCTTCACCCGCGACGGCGACGGAGCGGTCCGCCACTCCTACTCCGCTCACCCCCGCATGGCCGAGGACATCAAGGAACGAGGCATCGACCTCCTGGCCCCCGTCTGGCACCTCCTCGACCTGACCCCGCAGGGCCGCGGCGACTGGTACCCGAGCATCGACTACTGACGTCTCGGCAACGGCCGCGCGCTCGCAGCGATACGCGCCGTACCAGGCTCGCAGCGATGCGCGCCGAAAGGCGCGACTGTCTAGCCGATCGGGTAGCCCTGCTCGAACGCCCAACGGCCCGGCGGGTAGGTCGCCTCGGCGAACTCCAACGGTCGGTCCTGCAGGTCGTGGACGACGTGATGGACGATCAGGACAGCTGCTCCGGGCTCGAGTTCGAGGTCGACCGCCTCGCCCTCGGTTGCCCGACGCGCGCACAAACGGTCTTCGGCATAGCTTCCTTGACGCCCCGTCACGCTCTCGACGTACAGGAGCGTCCCCTCCTGAATCAGGTCGAGCTCACGGAGCTTGGGGGCACGCTCTGCGACATCGGCCCCGAACCAGGACGTGGAGATCGCGATCGGCCCGGTCTCGTTCCTGGTCACCCGGCGCCGGTGAACAGCCCTGGCTCCGGGTGTCAGGCTCAGCGCCTCGGCAACGTGGTCGGGAGCCGCCAGCCAGCCGGCCGAGGTGATCACCGCGTACTCGCCCGGCGGATGGATCCTGCCGGTCTGCCTGGCCCGGCCGTAGAACTCCCGGGCACGCCGGTTCGCGGCGCCTGTGCGCACGTAGGTGCCCGATCCCTGCCGCTTCTCGACCAGCCCCTGATGACGCAGCGCCTCCAGCGACCGAGCGGCCGTCGGCCGTGACACGCTCCAGTCGGCCGCCAATCTGCGTTCCGAGGGGACCTCGTCGCCGGGCCGAAGGTCGCCCCGCAGAATCTGCTCGCGGATGTAGTGCGCGATCTGCAGATACTTGGGCCGGGTCTCTTCGATCTGCGGCATCGGAGCCCCTTGTCCAAGTGGCTATTACCACTAGCCACTATAAGGTGAGTGGCCAGTACGCGAACCCGTACGCTGACGAGGGTGACGCGCTTGATCGTGGCAGCCGGAGGCGGGGGCGACGCCGTCGCCGCCTCAATGCTCTACGCGGCCCTCTACGCGGACGGCGGCCGTCCGGCGCTGATCCTCACCTACGCGTGGGACCGCCAGCTGATCGATCCGGTGCCGGGGCCACGAGGGCCGGCTCACTTCACCGGCCTCCGGCCCCTCTCTCGAAGCGTCCGGACCGTCCCCGCCGAGGCGAAGCCGATCGCTCCGGCGAACTCGACGCTCCCCCGCTTGGCAGGCGAACTGCCGCACATCTTCGCCCTGCTCGATCCGCTGCACGGCGCCGAGGGCATCACGCGTCAACTCGAAGAGCTCATCCAGCTCCTGGACCCCGAGTCCCTCGACCTCCTGGACGTCGGCGGCGACATCCTCGCCAAGGGCGACGAACCCACCCTTCGCAGCCCTCTCGCCGACGCCCTCACTCTGGCCGCGTGCTATCAGGTCAACGCACCGGTGCGGCTCTTGGTCGCCGGCCCCGGGCTGGACGGCGAGCTCCCGGCCGAGGACCTGCGCGACCGCATGGGCCCCACGGTCCTGACGTTCACGGCCGAGCATGTCGAACCAGTCGGCTCGGTACTGGAGTGGCACCCGTCCGAGGCGGCGGCCATGCTGGCGGCCACAGCCCGCGGGGTCCGCGGCCTCTGCGAAGTCAGGGACGTCGGCCTGCCGGTCCCGCTCACCGACGAAGGCCCCACCGTCCACGAAGCGGACCTGGACGACGCCCTCAATCGCAACGAGCTTGCCCGCGCCCTCCTTGAGACGGAGAGCCTCGAGGAGGCCGAACAGGCCAGCCGCGCAGTCTGCGGCTACTCGGAGATCGACTACGAGCGGAACAAGTCCGGTCGGCTGCCGGGCCGACCGGAACAGCGGCTCGACCCGGACAGCACGCTCCGTCAACTCGACCGGTTCGAGGCCGACGCCCGCGCCCGAGGCATCACCCACGTGACGTTCCGCAGGATCACCGAGGCACTCGGACTCGGCGACCAGCAACGCCAGGACCTCAGGTCACTCCTGCTCAGCAGCCGTCCGGAGCAGTACCAGGCCCCGCTCTGGCACATCCCCGCCTGACCGAACCAGCTCGCCGAACAGTGCCCCCGACCTCACCGCGCCCCGACAGCCGAATCACCTCCGCCTGGCCTTTACGGGACGCCGAGTTCGAAGAGGGCGTAGCCCGCGTACGAGCCCGAGGCCACCGCGGCGATGGCGAGCAGCGTGAACTGCGTGGGCGGTCGGAGGCCGCGCATCTGGAGGGCGAGCGGGATGAAGAGGGGGAAGGCGGGGAGCAGGTAGCGGGAGACGTTGCCGAAGATCTGCCGGCTGCCGAGGACCAGGGCGATGGTCAGGAGGGTGTGGACCACCAGGACGGCCGGGGGGCGCAGGCGGATCAGGAGGGGGATCAGCAGCAGGGACAGGAGGACGACGGCCACGCCGATGATGTCTTCGAAGGGGAACGCGAAGAGGTAGTCGAAGTGGCCCACCGGGACGGAGGTGAGGACGTCGAGTGTGTGGCTGCCGTAGTCGAAGGTGTGCGCCCACGCGCCGGTCTGGAGCTTGAAGTAGCCGCCGTAGTCGCCCATTCGGTGGCCCACCCAGAGCAGGTAGCCGACCAGGCCGAGCGGGGCGATCAGTATCGCGGTCAGCGGCCGGACCATGCCGTCCCGGCGGCGGTGTCGGTGGAGTGCCGGCAGCGCGGCCACCGTCAGGGCGGCGATCAGCGCGACGGCGGTGGGGCGGTTGAGGCCGGCGGTGAAGGTGAGGACCCCCGCGGTGAGCCAGCGGTGGGTGATGACGGCGTGGCAGGCCCAGACGGCGAGGGCGATGTAGAGGGACTCCGAGTAGACCGACCACTCCATGCCGGAGCCGGGCCAGACCGCCCACAGTCCGGCCGCGGCCAGCCCGGCCCGCCTGCCGCCGAACCGGGCGGTGACGGCGTAGATGCCGAGCGCGGCGACGAACGAGGCGACGACGGAGACCAGCATGCCGGCGCCGTACGGACCGAGGCCGGTGCACTCGGAGACCAGGCGCATCGCCGCCGGGTAGAGCGGGAAGAACGCCGCCGAGTTGCCTTCGAGGGTGATCAGGCCCTTCGCCCCGGGAACCGGGACGAGCGCGGGGTGGTACCCGTGCGCGGCGATCTGCTCGTACCACCAGCCGTCCCACGTGGCCAGTACATCCCAGGGGTGGGCGCCGCCGCCGAAGCGCGGGTGCTTCGTGCGGTAGTCCCCGGCGGAGTGCAGCAGATACATGAACACGGAGAAGCCGATGAGCTTCAGTGCGCCGTACATCGCGAGGACGGGTGCGTAGTGCCGCGCGGCCCGGCGCAGCCGCTGCTCCCTGGCAGGGACGGCGTCGGAGGACTCGGGGATGTCGGCGTCCGGACGAGCCGTCAGTTTCGCGTGACTCATCGCTCGGTCGCTCGACGTCGCGTGGTTCAGCGTCGCGTGGTTCAGCGCCGTGTGGTTCAG
The DNA here is from genome assembly GCF_041053055.1 of Streptomyces sp. R41. Classification (NCBI taxonomy): domain Bacteria; kingdom Bacillati; phylum Actinomycetota; class Actinomycetes; order Kitasatosporales; family Streptomycetaceae; genus Streptomyces; species Streptomyces sp. R41. Next base: position 5,520,379 of record NZ_CP163443.1, on the reverse strand, counting down.
CGCCGTGTGGTTCAGCGCCGTGTGGTTCATGAGGCCGTCGGTCCCGTCCCGCGGCGACCGGTGCGGCGGGCGGGGAAGACCCAGGCCCGGAAGAGCAGGAAGCGCAGGAGTGTCGCGGCCAGGTTGGCGGCGACGAGCACGGCGACTTCGGTGGGGCGCGCGGCCCCGGGCGCCACGTGGTGCAGGGTGGCGAGTGACCCGCTGGTGAGTGCCAGGCCGACCACGAAGACGAGCAGTCCCTTGGCCTGGTGGCGCATCGCACCGCCGCGGCCGCGCAGCCCGAAGGTGAGCCGCCGGTTCGCGGCCGTGTTGGCGACGGCGCAGGCCAGCAGCGCCAGCGCGTTGGCGGCCTGCGGCCCCACCGCAGGCCGCAATGTCGCGTACAGCAGCACGTATCCGACGGTGCTCACCGCTCCTACGGCGGCGAAGCGCAGCAGCTGGCCGGCCAGGCCGCCCCGCGACTCGCCGCCGGCGCTCCGGCGCAGCCTGGCCATCGGGAGCGTGCCACGGGCCAGCGCCCGGCCGATCCTGGCCATGCCGCGCAGGTCGGCCAGCGCCGTGGACAGGATGTCGACCCGGCTGTCGGGGTCGTCCACCCAGTCGACCGGCACTTCGTGTATGCGCAGCCCCGCCCGTTCGGCGATCACCAGCAGCTCGGTGTCGAAGAACCACCCCGAGTCCTTCACCAGCGGCAGCAACCGCTCGGCGACATCGCGCCGCACCGCCTTGAAACCGCACTGCGCGTCGGAGAAGCCCACGGCGAGGGTGGAGCGCAACAGGGCGTTGTAGCAGCGGGAGATGACCTCCCGCTTGGGGCCGCGCACCACCCGGGAGCCGCGGGCCAGGCGGGTGCCGATGGCGATGTCGGAGTGCCCGGAGATCAGCGGGGCGACCAGCGGCAGCAGCGCCGTCAGATCGGTCGACAGATCCACGTCCACGTACGCGAGTACGGGGGCCGCCGAACGCGACCACGCTGCGTGCAGCGCCCGGCCCCGTCCCTTCTCGGCCAGCCGCAGCCACTGCGTCCCGGGGAGCTCGGCGGCCAGCCGGGCCGCGATCCGCGGGGTCTTGTCGGTGCTGGCGTTGTCGGCGACGGTGATTCGGAACGGATAGGGGAAGGTCTCCCGCAGGTGCGCGTGGAGCCGCCGCACGCTCGGCTCCAGATCCCTCTCCTCGTTGAACACCGGGACGACCACGTCCAGGACGGGCTCCCGGTGGTGCGCCGGCACCGGTGTGCGCAGCGGCAGTCGGTCCATGAAGTCGTGGTCCATGAAGTCGTCCATCACGGAGTCCGTCAAGGCGATCAGCCCTGCATTTGTCACGATGTGTCCATGTCTGTGTTCTGTCGCAGGGCATGCCGAAGTCACCCACGGCAGTGGTGCGATCAGGGGCTGGGTGTCACGGGTCAGGGGTGACGAGTTGCGGTCGCCGGTCGGGGACGCGGCGCCGCACCCGCTACCCGGGGGCGGCCGAGTCGGCGAGCGACGACGACTCGAGGGTCGAGGGTGTGCTCGACGGCGTCGCCGGTGCGCTCGGCGTCCCCGAGGACGAGGGCGGTGGCGTGTCGGTCGCGGTCACGGTCGGGTCCGAGGAGGCCGTGACCGAACTCCCGGTCGCGGTCGGTGTCGTGGGCGGGCCGGAGGTCGAGTCGCCGGTCCCGGCGGTGTTCGAGGGGGTCGCGGTGGAGGTCTCGCTCGGGGACGCGTCCGGCGTCGGCGTCGTACTCGGATACGACGGGCTCGTCGCGGGCCGTGGAAGGGGAGCCTGGGGCCTGTCCTTGACGGGGTCGTGGGGCAGCAGGAAGAAGCCGATGCCGAGTCCGGCGACCGCCAGAACGGAGCCGACGGCCTTCTGCGCCGCGCGGGCACGGCGGCGGGCCCGTACGCCCGCCCGCAGACGCGTCCGGTGCTTCGGCTCGAAGGGGGTGTGCTCCTGGGTGTCGCGCATCAACCGCGCCAACTCCCGCTCGAAGTGATCCATGGACTCCCCTTCACCCCACCGGCTCGATGACATCGGCCAGGATCCGGCGCAGCCGCGCCACGCCCCGTGACGCATGGGATCGAGCGGTGCCCACCGGGCACCCCAGCGCCTCCGCGACCTGCTTCTCGGGCAGGTCCTGGTAGTAGCGCAGCACCACCGCGGCCCGCTGCCGCGCCGGCAACTGGGCCAGCGCGGACTCCAACCGCGAGCGCTCCACCACGGAGGCGGACACGTCGCCCGCCTCCGGCAGGTCGGGGAGCTGTTCGACCGGGCGCTCACCCCACCAGCGCCGCCGGGCGGAGCGGGCCGCCGCTCGCGCCAGGACCTTGCGTACGTACGCCTCCGGTGCCTCCTCGGCGATCCTGGGCCAGACGAACCAGAGTTTGACCAGGGCCTCCTGGAGCAGGTCCTCGGCCCGGTGCCGGTCGCCTCCGGCGAGCAGCCGCGCGAGGTGGAACAACGCGGACCAACGGGCCGCCACGAACCCGTCGAACCCATCGGCCCGATCCTGCTCCATCCGCACCGTCCCCGTTCTCGCCGGCTCCCTGCACCGGCTCCCTCCACAAGGGGAAAGACACTGGAGCCCCCTCCGCGATGCACCCTGCCCCTGTGATCCGGGTCACGTACGGGCTCTCGGGACCTGTTGAAGCCGGTCGCGCCGACAGACCGACCCCGTTCCACGAAGCCGCGGGACAGTACGGGACAACTCTTACGGCCGGGTGACGTGACGGGCGCCGCTCTGCCGTGCACCGCGCCCGGGGCCCTAGCGTTCGGCTCATGCGAGTACTGGTCACCGGCAGTGCCGGGTTCATCGGGTCCCATGTCGTCGAGGCGCTGGCCGCGCGGGGGCACGAGACGGTCGTGTTCGACCTGCGCGACGGCCTGGACGTGCGCGACGCCGCGGCCCTCGCGGCCGCGCTGCCGGGAGTGGACGCCGTGTGTCATCAGGCGGCGATGGTGGGTCTTGGCAGGGGGTTCGACGACGCGGTCGAGTACGTCTCGCGCAACGACCTCGGTACGGCGGTGCTGCTCGCCGCCATGGCCGACGCGGGGGTACGGCGGCTCGTGCTCGCCGGGTCGATGGTGGTGTACGGGGAGGGGCGGTACGAGTGCGAATGGCACGGTGTGGTGCGGCCGGGGCCCCGGGCCGTCGAGGATCTCGACGCGGGGCGTTTCGAGCCCCGGTGCCCCCGGTGCGGTGAGGAACTGACGCCGGGTCTGGTGGGCGAGGACGCCCCGGCCGACCCCCGGAACGTGTACGCGACGACCAAGCTGGCCCAGGAGCATCTGGCGGCGGCCTGGGCCCGGTCGACAGGCTGCAGCGCCGTGTCGTTGCGCTACCACAACGTGTACGGCCCCGGGATGCCCCGCGACACCCCGTACGCCGGCGTCGCCTCCTTCTTCCGGTCCGCGCTCGCCCGGGGCGAGGCCCCGCGCGTCTTCGAGGACGGCGGGCAGCGGCGGGACTTCGTACACGTACGGGATGTGGCGGCGGCCAACGTGGCGGCGCTGGAGGCGGGTTCGCACGACGGTGCGCTCACCGCCTACAACACCGGCAGCGGCGAACCGCACACCGTCGGCGAGATGGCACGCGCCCTGGCCGCCGCGTACGGCGGCCCCGAGCCCGTCGTGACCGGGGAGTACCGGCTCGGCGACGTTCGCCACATCACCGCGGACTCGTCGCGGCTGCGGGCCGAACTGGGCTGGAAGGCCGAGGTCGGATTCGTGGAGGGAATGCGGGAGTTCGCGGCGGCGCGGTTGAGCGGGGAGTAGCTGTATCCGCGCCCCTTTTTTGGGGGCGCGGGGAACTGCGCGGTCTTTTGGGGGTCTGGGGGCGGAGCCCCCAGGTACGGGACGGGCAGGGGCGGAGGGGGCGAAGAAACTCAGGCCCCGGCCATGGGAAGGGTGACCTCGAAGCGGCAGCCGCCGGGGACGTTGTGGACGGCGGCCTGGCCCTGATGGGCCTCCACGATGCCGCGGACGATGGCGAGGCCCAGCCCCGCCCCGGCGGGGGGCGTGCGCGCATGGGTGCCGCGCCAGCCGGTGTCGAAGACGCGCGGAAGGTCCTCCTCGGGAATACCACCGCAGCCGTCGGTGACGGACAGGACGACCCCCGCGGACGAGCGTTCCGCCGCCACCGCGACCGTACCGTCGGCAGGCGTGCGCCGAATCGCGTTGACGAGCAGATTGCCCAGCACCCGGCTCATTTCCTTCCCGTCGACCTCGACGGGAACCGGCTCGATCCGGTCGCCGACCAGCCGTACGCCGTGCTCGCGGGCCAGGGGATCCGCGCCCGCGAGGGCGTCGCCCACCAGATCGTACACGGACATCCGGGAGGGGGAGAGGGCGAGCGTCCCGGCGTGTATGCGGGAGAGCTCGAACAGGTCGCCGACCATGTCGTTGAGGCGCTCGACCTCGGTGCGCATCTGGCGGAGGTAGCGGTCGGGGTCGGCGGCGACGCCGTCTTCGAGGGCTTCGGACATGGCCCGGAGCCCCGCGAGGGGAGTGCGCAGATCGTGCGAGATCCACGCGACGAGTTCGCGGCGCGAGGTCTCCAGGGCACGTTCACGGTCGCGGGACTCGGCGAGCTTCGCACTGGTGGCCTCCAACTCCCGGCTCAGCGCGGTGAGTTCGGCCGTCGCCGGGCCGTCGGGAGCCGCGAAGTCGCCGCCGTCGCCGAAGGAGCGTGCGGCGAGGGTGAGCGCCCGGCTGCCGGCGACGACCCAGCGGCCCAGCAGCAGCGCGGTGGCCAGCGAGACGACCGCCGCCATCGCGACGACCGTGGTGACGACGGTCAGGTCGTGCGAGGACAGGAACATCGCCCAGGCCACGGCCAGTGTCCCCGCGAGCATCGCGGTAACGGCCACGGTGGCGACGACCGCGAGCGACGCGGTCAGCGAGCGCCGCCGGATGAGCCAGAGCGCGCCCGCGCCGAACAGCCCGGCCGCGGCCGCGCCGAGGAAGGCGAAGAGGGCGATGAGCAGAATGTCGCGCATGGTCAGATCGCCTCCCGGCGAGGGGTGGCGACGGACAGAGTGGCGTCGAGCGTCGTGAGACCACCCTCCCGGCGGAGCATGGCAGCGAACATCGTCAGACCGCCTTCCCGGCGGAGACCGGTGCCGGACATCGTCGGACCCGCCTCCCGGCGGAGCATGACAGCAGACATCGTCAGACCGCCTTCCCGGCGGAGACCGGTGCCGGACATCGTCGGACCCGCCTCCCGGCGGAGCGTGGCAGCGGACATCGTCAGACCGCCTCCTCGCCGGGCGTGGCGTCGAAGCGGTAGCCGACGCCCCACACCGTCTGGATCAGGCGGGGTCTGGCCGGATCGTCCTCGACCTTCCCCCGCAGCCGGCGCACATGGACCGTGACCGTCGACAGGTCCCCGAAGTCCCAGCCCCAGACCTCGCGCATCAGGTCCTCGCGGCTGAAGGCGCGGCCGGGGTGCCGGAGGAAGAAGGCGAGGAGGTCGAACTCACGGATGGTGAGGGCGAGTTCGACGCCCTCCTTGGTGGCGCGACGGGCGGCCGGGTCGACGGTGAGACCGGCCGTGTGCAGAGGGTGCGCGGAGGCGGAGGGCCGGGTCCGGCGCAGGACGGACTCCACGCGCAGGACCAGTTCCCTGGGGCTGAACGGCTTGGTGACGTAGTCGTCCGCGCCCACCTCCAGGCCCAGGATCCGGTCGTCCTCGTCACCGCGGGCGGTGAGCATGATGACCGGCACGGGCCCGCGTCCGCGCATCCGCCGGCACACCTCCAGGCCGTCCATCCCGGGCAGCATCAGATCCAGGACCACCAGGTCCGGCCAGTGCGCGGCGGCACGGGCGAGCGCGGCGGGTCCGTCCGCGGCGCGGTCCACCACGTAGCCCGCGCGGTCGAGGTAGCCGGAGACGACCTCGGCGACGGTCGGGTCGTCGTCCACGACGAGGACGCGCGTCGTGTCCCCGTACCCGCTCGGGGCGGGTACGGCACCTGGGGATTCGTACGGCTGATGCATGCGTCCAGCCTCCCACCGGCCGCAGGTCCGTGCCGGGCTGCGACCTGGACGTCCGTGATTCGTAATGAGTCTCGACTCGGTGTCCATGAGCTCGACGTCCGTGTCCATGAGGCTCGACGTCCGTGTTCGCGGCGAGCCCGACGTCCGTGTTTCGTAAGGACCTGAAGTCCGATATTTACCTTTCGCGTTCGTAGGGTGAAAGCCGTGACTGCCCATCCCGCCTGTCCCCCATCGGACCCGCAAGTCGACGTGGTCCTCCCCTGTCTCAACGAGGCCGAGGCCCTGCCCTGGGTGCTCGCCCGCATCCCGCCCGGCTGGCGCGCGCTGGTCGTGGACAACGGCTCCACGGACGGCTCGGCGGAGCTGGCCCGCGGGCTCGGCGCGACCGTTGTGCGCGAGGAGCGGCGCGGGTTCGGCGCCGCCTGCCACGCCGGGCTGACCGCCGCCACCGCGGACATCGTGTGCTTCTGCGACTGCGACGCCTCGCTCGACCCGGCCCTGCTCGTGCCCTTCGTCCGCGAGGTCCGCGACGGCGGGGCCGACCTCGTGCTCGGGCGGCGCCGCCCGCAGGGCCGGAGCGCGTGGCCCGCGCACGCCCGGGCGGGCAATCTCGTGCTGGCGCGGATGCTCCGGCGCCGCACCGGGCTGCGTCTGCACGACCTCGGCCCGCTGCGGGCCGCCCGCCGCGAGCCGCTGCTGGACCTCGGCCTCACCGACCGCCGCAGCGGCTACCCGCTCCAGATGGTCGTCCGCGCCGCCGACGCCGGCTGGCGCATCGCCGAGCACGACGTTCCGTACCTGCCGCGCACCGGCGCCTCCAAGGTCACCGGTACCTGGCGCGGCACCTGGCAGGCAGTACGGGACATGCGCCGCGTCCTCGCGGAACCGCCAACGCGCGTCGAGTCGCCCGCCCCCTCTCAGGGAGGAACCACCCAGTGACGACTCTCCTCGTCATCGCCAAGGAACCGCGACCGGGACGGGTCAAGACCCGGCTCACGCCGCCGTTCACGCCCCGGGAAGCCGCGCTGCTCGCCGAGGCGGCCCTCGTGGACACCCTGCGTACGGTGGCGGCGACGCCCGCGCGGCGTCGCGTGCTGGTGCTCGACGGAGAGCCGGGGGCCTGGCTGCCGCCCGGCTTCGACGTCGTACCGCAGTGCGGGGGAGGGCTCGACGAGCGGCTGGCCGCGGCCTTCGCCTGCTGCGACGGGCCCGCGCTGCTCATCGGCATGGACACGCCGCAGGTGAGGCCCGAGCTGCTCACGGTGGACTTCGCGGACTGCGACGCGTACTTCGGGCCGGCCGAGGACGGGGGTTTCTGGGCGCTGGGGCTGGCCGTGCCCGAGCCCGCGCTGCTGCGAGGTGTGCCGATGTCCACACCGACGACGGGGGCGGTGCAGCGGGAGCGGCTCGTCTCTGCGGGGCTGCTCGTGCGGGATCTGCCCCGTCTGCGGGACGTGGACACGGCCCGCGACGCGCAGTTGGTCGCGGCGATGGCGCCCGGGGGGCGGTTCGCCGCGGAGCTCGCCCGCGTGCGGGCGGTGAGCCACCGGTGAGTACGGCACCCGGCGTGGGTGCCGGCCAGATGAGCATGGCACCCGGCAGCGGTGCCGGCCACAGGGAGGGTTCGCTTGCCGGCGCGCTCAGGGTGCCGCTGCGCCCACCCGTGCCGCCCCTTGCGGCACGCCTGCCCGCAGCTGGGGCGGCCACGGCTGCGCCCTGGTCCGCCGACCCCTACTCCGACGCTCTCCGTACCGGTCAGGGTCCCCTCTATCTGCGCCGGCCCGACGGCTGGCTGCTCCCGCTCGAGGTCGAGCGGTGGTGTGGGCGGGCCGACGCGGCCGACTTGGAGGCGCTGCGGCGCTGCAAAGGTGCCGTGCTCGACGTGGGGTGTGGGCCGGGGCGGCTTGTCGCAGAGCTTGCGGCGCGGGGGTGGGCCGCGCTCGGGATCGATGTCAGCGAGGCCGCCGTCGCGCACACCGTGCGGCTCGGTGGGCAGGCGCTGCGGCGGTCCGTCTTCGAGCCGCTCCCCGGTGAGGGCCGCTGGGACACCGCGCTCCTCATCGACGGCAACGTCGGCATCGGCGGCGACCCGGCCGCCCTGCTGCGCCGGATGTCCCAAGTCCTTGCCCCCGGCGGGCTGTTGATCGCCGAGACCGTCCCGGACCTGGACATCGACGAACGCGTCAGCGTCCACGTCGTCCGCGTCACCGGCGCCCACGGTGACGCCGGCGACGTCGGCCCGGCCTTCCCCTGGGCCCGCCTCGGCACCCCGGCCCTGCTGCGGCACGCGACGCGCGCGGGCTGGCGCCCGGACGGTCAGTGGGCGACCGGCGGCCGTTCCTTCGTCGCCCTGCGCAACCGCCGCAACTTCCCTACGAGGAGCAGCGCGGAGCCGCCGAACAGCACCGCCGTGATCAGCAGCCAGCGGGACAGGAAGTCGTCGCCCGAGAGGCCGGTCGCGGACCTGTAATGGTCCGCCATCTGCCCGCTGATCAGCGGATACCACACCAACAGCAGGAGAGCGGAGAGCGCCGCCGGGACCCGGACGTAGACCGTCCGCTCCCGGCGGCCGGCCGCGCCCAGCGCCCCCGTGACGGCCCGGTCCGCTGCTGAGTACAGCGGCACCAGTACCAGGTCGTGCAGCACCGCCAAGCCCACGAACCACAGCGCGACCTCGAACCAGTTGTCGCCGAGGAGCCGCACCGCCGCGTACCCGGCGAGCGCGAACGAGCCGGCGAGCAGCAGGATTTGGAGCGGACTGCCCAGGGCGGGCCTGCCGAACGGCCGTCGCATCACAGGTCTCCGAACGTCATCCGGGCCACCCACTTGGTGTTGAGCACACCGGGTGCCGCGGGAACGATGATCCGCGCCGGGTAGCCGTGGTCGGGGGTCAGGTCCTCGCCGTTGACGAACAGGGCGAGCAGGGAGCGCGGGTCGCGCACCTGGTTGTAGCGCAGGGCGGCCCGGCGGAAGGCGCCGTGCCGCTGGAGCGACTCCACCAGCACGTCGGGCGCCGCGCCCTCCTCGTACCCGACGAGCGCCGCCACGTCCCGCAGCCGCACCCCCCGCCACCACTGGTCGGAGGTCGACCAGCCCTCCACGCAGGCGATGGGCAACGCGGAGCTGTGCAGCGGGAGTCGCAGCAGCTCGGCCCGGCTCAGCCGGACCGTCCGGCCGGGCCCCTCGACGACCAGCCGCCAGGCCTCCTCGCTCGTCTCGCTCGCGCTGATCCCGCGCGAGGCGGCCGTCTTGTTGATCTGGAATCCGGCGGGACCGGAGCCCGGTTCGGGGCCGCCGTGCGGGGCGAGCACGGCCGTCTCCCGCAGCGGCCCGTCGAAGCTGTGGCCCGCCGTCGTGACGAACAGGAGCAGCGAGCCGCCGCCGACGAAGCCGAGGGCGCCGCGCCGCGAGAAGGTGGGCGGAGCGGGGTCCGGTGCCACCAACTCCCGTTCCTCGTCCGTCAGATGACACTCGGCTCCCGGATGACGATCGTCCTTCGGATGGCGCAGATTGCGTACCGCCACCGGCACCCGTAGCACCGCGTGCGCCACGAACGCGGCGAAGAACACCCACGCGCCGTAGAAGTGCAGCGGATAGAAGGAGCCGGGGAAGATGTAGTCGAGCTGGACGTTGAGCACGCCCGTCGTGAACTCGAAGAGGGCGCCGCCCACCAGCAGGAGCAGCGAGATCCGCTCCAGCGCGTGCGCGAGGGACCGGGCGGGCGGCAGCGTGAACAGCTTCGGCACGACCGACCACAGCTTCGCCAGGAGTACGGGGATCAGCACGACGCCGAGCGTGACGTGCACGCCCTGGGTGAGCCGGTAGAGCCAGGACGGGTCGGTCGGCCAGGAGAAGAGGTAGAAGCCGAGCAGACCCTTGTCCGGGGTCATGTCGTTCACCGGCGACAGGTTCGGGTTGTAGGCGGCGTACGACAGCAGACCCGTCACGAACAGCACCGTGATCCCGCCGAGCAGCACGACGCCCAGCACGGAGGTGAACCAGGGGCCGCGCAGCGGGCTGCGCCAGAACGCGGGGGAGGAGGGAGACCGTGGCATGCCCCGACCGTAGGCCGGGAACACCCCCCGAACGGGTCCCCAAACCATGACGAAACTCTGACGTCCACCCCTGCGGCGGCCCCACCGGGCAGCCCCCGGCCTAGCGTGCCGGTGTGAACCGCGATCTTCCCCGCGATCCCCGCGATCCCCGCGATGCTCGCCACGATCTCCGCGACCGTCCCCGCGATCCCAGCGACCTCCCCCGCGACCCGCGCGACCGCCCCCGCGAGCTTCCCCTCGACCATCTGCTCGACCTGTCCGCCGCCCTCGCCGCGGCGCTGCTCGTCACGGCGGCCGTCCTGATCGGCGACTCCATCGAGCACCGCCACGGCACGCTGCACGTCAGCTGGCCGCCGCTGTACGCACACTGGGAACCGCATGTCGGCCCCGGCACCGCGGCCGCGATCGTGGTGGCCGTCGCCGTCGTGGCGTACGGGCCGCTGCTCGCCGCGCGGCTGCCCTGGCGCGCGCTGCTGTTCACCGCCTGGGGCACCGCCATGGCGTGGACGTACTCCCTCGCGCTGATCGACGGCTGGCAGCGCGGGATCGCCCGGCGGCTGACGACCGAGTACGAGTACCTGCAGGTCATCAGCCCCGTCAACCGCTTCCATGACATCCCCGCCGCCCTGCGGGACTTCACTCACCACATCCTGATCCACTCCCCCGACCACTGGCCCGCGCACGTCGCCGGACATCCCCCCGCGGCCACCCTCACCTTCGTCCTGCTCGACCGGATCGGGCTGGGCGGCGGGGCCTGGGCGGGCGTCTGGTGCATCACCGTCGGGGCGACGGCAGCCGCCGCGGTCCTCGTCACCGTACGGACGCTGGCGGGGGAGGCCCTCGCCAGGCGTGCCGCCCCGTTCCTCGTCCTCGCCCCGGCCGCCGTGTGGATGGGCACCTCCGGGGACGGATACTTCGCGGCGGTCGCCGCCTGGGCCGTCGCGTTCCTCGCCCTCGCGGTCACCGGACACCGGCCGCGGGCGACAGGCCTTGCCTCCGGACTCCTCTTCGGCCTCACCGCGTATCTCTCCTACGGGCTGACGCTGTTCGCGGTGATCGCCTGCGCCGTCCTGCTGCTCGGCCGCCGACGGCTGCGCCCCCTCCCGTACGTCGTCGCCGGACTGGCGGTCGTGCCACTGGTGTTCACGCTGCTCGGCTTCGACTGGTGGGAGGCGTACCGCCTGCTGGTCACCCGCTACTACGAAGGGGCCGGCGGCATCCGGCCGTACGGCTACTGGGTGTGGGCGAACCTCGCGTGCACGGCGCTCATCGTGGGCCCGGCGACGGCGGCGGGCCTGCGACGGGCGGGCTCGGCCCCCGTACGCAAGGACGTCCGCGGCTGCCTCCGTATCCCGACGGACAAGGACGTGCCCGGCCGCCTTCGTACTCCCGCTGCCGAACCCCGCCTCTCGCTGCTGGTGTTCGCCGCCCTGCTCGCCCTCCTCGTCGCCGACCTCTCCGGCATGAGCAAGGCGGAGACGGAGCGCATCTGGCTGCCGTTCGCGATGTGGCTGCTCCCGGCGTGCGCGTTCCTCCCGCGGCCGCGCGCCTGGCTCACCGCGCAGGCCATCCTGGCCCTGCTCCTCAATCACCTGCTGCTGACGGGCTGGTGACCACTCTTCTGGGCCTCGGCCGGGTGGAAGGGGCGGTGAGCCCAAGTAGTGTGCAATACACAGGACATGTGCGCCCCACCACGCCTCGGCACCGTCCACATGCTGGGAATGGGCCGCTCCGGGCGGTCCGTCGCACCAGGCGAGGACTACGCTGCTGCGCAGACGTCCCAGACCCCGGTTCGGAGCGGTCCAGGCTCTGCCCATGCGCCTGCGGGACGAGATCGTCGGCGCCCTGAACCTCTTCCGCGCCACCCCGGGCCCCTTCGACCCGGCCGCCACGCCCCTTGCCCAGGCTCTTGCCGACGTCGCCACGATCAGCCTGCTGCAACAACGCTCGATGCACCGCAGCACCGTCCTCAACGAACAACTGCAGACCGCGCTGAACAGCCGCGTCCTGATCGAACAGGCCAAGGGAAAACTCGCCGAACGCCGGGGCATCGACATGGAACAAGCCTTCACCACACTGCGCGGCTACGCGCGGGCGCACAACCGGCGTCTGTCCGATCTGGCCCGCGCCTTCATCGACGACTCAGAACCACTCCCCGGCCTGAGGTCCTGACCGGCGCCCCGGCCTGACAGCAGCGGTTCACGGGCTGATCGGCGGGCCGGACGGCCGCCGCTGCTGCTGATCGGGCGACGGCCGTGACCGTGGGCGCGAGGATGCGAGACCCCCGCCCGTGTCGGCTGCTCGGCGTGAGCCTCACGACCGGTCGGTGGACGCCCGGCCGATTCATCGGTCACCCGCGGCGCTCGCGGTCCCGCCGGTCCTCGCGGTTCCAGCGTGCTCGGTGCTGACGGCTGTAGCGACGATCCCAGCGGTCCTGACGCTCCCGGCGGTCTCGGTAGTCCTGGTACTCACCGAAGTCGGACCCGCCGCTACGGCCCCGGCCTCCGCGGCCGTAGCGGGTGGCTCCGAAGACCAACACGGCCGCGACCACCCACCACACGGGACTGAGGAAGCCGAAGCCGAACAGGACCACGATCAGGATGAGAAGCAGAACGAACACGGCGGGCCTCCCCGGAGCGGAACACGGCATCGGTGCCGGGGACTGGGGCCTCTCCCCACAGCGTAGTCCTGCCCGAAGGTTGCAGATACCGTGCGACGGTTGCAGATACCGTGCGACGCAACCGCGTACTGCCCGGCAGAAATGGTCACTTGACGCCTGCTCAGGACATGCGGCGAAGTAAGGCCGGCGTGGGCCATGCCGCCCCGGCCCCCGGCGACGTCGCACCGCCGTCGCGCTCCATTCGCCCCGGCAGCCCTTCCCGACCCTCAGAACTCCCCTATGTCGACATCACGTTGACACGGGAAGCGGCCAGGCGTTGACTGACAGCACGGTGTAGGGCCATGCCACTCCGGATCATTCGGGCGAAGCATTCCACCTTCCCGCTTCGCCAGGACCCCGCGGAATCAGGAAATCCCCGCGATCTGGAGGTTCGGCGATGTTATGGATTCTTCTCCTTCTGCTGATCCTGGTGGTGTTCGGGTTCGGCTTCACGACGCAGATTCTGTGGTGGGCCGCGGCCGTCCTGCTGATCTGCTGGATCGTCGGCTTCACCCAGCGGGGGCACGGCGGCGGCAGTCGCCGCTCCGGCCGCAGCCACAGGTAGTCCACCTTCAACGACGAGGCCGACCATGAGCGTGGGACGAACGGTCAAGAACAAGACGCAGGAAATCAAGGGAAGGATCACTGAAGCCTTCGGCCGGGCCACCCGCAACAGGAAACTGGAGCGGCAGGGCAGGGTCGAACGGGTCTCCGGCAACCTGAAGCAGGCCGGGGAGAAGGCCAGGCACGCTTTCAAGCGGTGACCATGACAGCCCCGGGTGGACTACGCCGAGCTGACGAATGGATCGCGAAGTGCATAGAAATACTTAATGGGCCGAATGGCGCTGATTACCTGTACCGGACCGGCAGAATGGCCATGAAAAAATTCAAAGCACGACTCCCCCGGCGGCAACAGCGCCGAGGGCACGTCGGAGCGTAATTCATACGGAAAGAACATCACCCATGCTCTACATGCGGACCCCGAAAGAAACGTCTGAGGCATGCACGAGCCACACGGGCCGCAGTAATATTGATTCCGGGTTGGTTCACTCTCACGTGCAACCGCCCGGAAGGGCGGCTCCGGCGTGTTCACGCCGGAGCCGTTGGCCAAGGGAGCGGGCATGGTCCAGGCAGCCGATATCCGTGAGTGGCGCGGCCGTCAGGTCGTCGACGCGAAGGGGCGCAAGATCGGTGTGCTCGAGGCGATCTATGTGGACACCACCACCGACGAACCGGCCGTGGCCACCGTGAGGACCGGGCTGCCCACCCGCCAGCGCCTGGTCTTCGTCCCCCTCGACGAGGCAATCCTCGGGCCGGACTACCTCAAGGTCTCCTACGCCAAGAGCCTGGTGAGAAGATCCCCTTCGATCGGCACGGACGGCGTCCTGGCCGCCGAGCAGGAGGAAGCGATCTTCCAGCACTACGGCATGGCCTACCAGCCGGGCGCGAACGGCGAACGCCAACTCGCGCGCCGCTGAGCGACAGCACCCAGTCCAGCTCAGTCCAAGGGAGGCGTTCGGGTCATGGTGCTCTTCCTGCTGCTCGTCCTCGTAGCTGTTGTCCTGGGAATCATCGGCGTGGCGGCCGAGGGCCTGCGCTATCTGCTCATCATCGGCATCGTGCTCCTCGCGGCCGATGTGGCCATCGCCTCCGTCCGATGGTCCCGGCGTGCCGGCCGTCGTCCCCTCCGCTGACGGCGGGCAACGGGCGGCCGGGGGGCGGCATGCCTTTGAACTCGCGCCACGGTAACGGTCCGTCGGGCCCTGGCCAGGAGTAGCCTCGACTTACCGAGAGCTCTTCGTACACCGGCCTTCACGCCCGTGTCGCTCTCGGCGAGTCACAAGACGGGCCGGTCATGACCGGCCCGGGGTGAGGTCCGCGTCATGACCGCAAACACGTTCCACGAACCCGCGGTCGAAGACCGGACCTTCTCTTCTTCGCCGCTCCTCCGGCTCCAGCTGGCGCCGACCGGCTCTGCCTCTGCCTTGATCGACGGTGCATGGTGGCCACGCTCTCGCGATCTGATGGCTGAGCTCCCCGCGCTCACCGCGGTTTTGGACCAGCTGTGGGGGCGGATCACTCACGTCACCGTGAACCCCACGTTCTGGCCGGTCATCCCACGCAAGGTTCCCGTCCAGGGCCATGTGGTGAAGGTCGGCTGGTTCAAGGCCGAGCAGGACCCGCACAAGCTGCTCCTGTTCTCCTACACCGGGGGCCGCTGGGACCTGCTGGTGATCCCACCCGAGACCAGCGCCGTCACAGCCGCCCGGCTGATGTCCACGGCGACGGATCCGTCACGCAGCCTCACCGCGAGCGGCCTGATCCAGGAGGCCGAGTTCTTCCGGAACGCGGCCGAGGCCGACTGGGACTCGGCCCGGGAGACGGTCTGGGACTCCGAAGGCGGCCATGACACTCGTCGCACGCCCTCTCGGGGCCCTGCCGTGGGCGTCATCGAGCACGGGCCGATTCCGGCGCAAGGAGTGTGACAGGCATGGAGACCTTTACGACCGTCATCGTGCTCCTGGCGATGATCGCCCTGGGCGCATTCGCGATTCAGCTGTTCACCACGAGCCACGACGATCGCGTCGTGACCCTGCCCTCCGGCCGGTCCCGTCCGCCGGACAAGGGTCCGCGGCGAACCACCGCGGCGCGCAGCGCGATGAGTGGACTGCGGCGGCTCCGGCCGTGGCGTCGCACCGAGAAATGAGTTCTGGCGACGTGCCGTCCCGCCGTCGGATCCCTGCAACTACTGAGGTGTCAGGGCGTGTCCCGACCTTCCCGGCTCGTCTGAGAGTCTTCCGTGGTGATCGGACGGGCTCGATCGGTACCGGTGTCGATGAGGATCTGTTCGGCCTGCGTGAGGTTGTCGGCATGGACGGCTTTGGCCATCGCGGCGCGTGCCGCGTCGGGCGTGGCGTGCGGCGGGACCACAAGCAGGGAGAAGTGGTCCTGATCGCCCCGGGTGATGAGGACTGTGTCGTCGCCGACCGGGAAGGAGTCGATGTGCACGACGCGGCCGTCGATGATCAAACGAGTCGGCATCTCTTCCCAGGAACTGGAGTCCAGACCGACGCGTGTGACCGGCCCAAGGTGCTCGGTCAGCGCGGCGATCAGGCCGGGAAGCTCGGCACCGACGTCACGGGAACGCGGCCACCACGCACCGTCGAGAATTCCCTGACGGTCGTGTCTCGTCTCCAGACGCAGAAAGGCCGCCCCAGGTTTGATGGCTTCGTGGACGGCGTCCGGCAGAAGCTTCGTCACGCGTGGAGAGTCGGAGTGGGACATCGCGCCGGCCTGTCTGCGGGGATTTCGGTAGCTCACAGCTCGCGTGCGGCGACGGCGGTGTGGCTGCCCAGGGAACCACAGGGGCTTCCTGATTTCACGGTACTCCTCGCTTCTCCCACGGCCGGAACTCGCCCGATCGCCGCAGGCCCACCCTGATCGCCGATGTCGTAAGGCCTCCTCCTCGCCGGGCAGGTCGGTCCGGAGCGACGGGCTCACGCCCACCACCACGTCGGCCTGACGGACGAGGTCACCATGGAGCCACTGGAAACCTCCTCGGCCGGGCGACGGGCAGAGCCTGGCCGCTGCGGCCATGACGTCGCGCACGGAGGTGAGCCACCACCGCTCGCACGACCGCTCCTGCAGAGCGTGGGAGGGCACTCGTCGCAGGCGTGATGGGCAGCCTTCGCAGGCGCGTTGGGCAGCGTTCGGAACCGGTGCCTCGCCCGGTCCGTTCGAAGTACGGGGGGAGTAGCGTGGGGGCATCGAGATCGACAACCGGGACGGCGGCCGGGGCCGGCCGCACCCCCGGCGCCGGCACAGTCGCCGCTAGGGCCTGTCGTCGAACCGGCGTCGTCGACCCGGAGGCCGGGCCCCGCGGCCGCCGACGTCTTCTGCACCGCTCACCTCGGCTCGACGAGCAAGAACCGCACGGTCGAGATCTGGTCGGACCCCTACGGCGCCGACAAGCCCAACACGCTGCTGAGGACCACCATGAACACGACGACGTACGGGCCCTGGAAGTACCTGTACTTCTCCAACTAGCCGCCCCCACAAGGCTGCCGCCCGTGCGTCACCTGCCTGGGGGCGCGCGGGCGGCTCATTTCCGCCGGTCGACACGCTCACGGGCGACCCCGGACTCCACGCGCTGGGGACATGATCCGCATACGCTCGACAAGCGCATGCGCCGAGAGGCTACGGAGGTCCGCACATGCTCGCGTCCTGGTACGACCGGCAGGGCCCGGCGGCCGACGTGCTCCAGGTCGGCGAGCTGCCCGACCCCGAGCCCGGCCCCGGCGAGGTCCGCGTCCGCGTGACCGTGTCGGGCGTCAACCCCGGCGACACCAAGAAGCGGCACGGCTGGCTCGGTTCGTCGATGCCCTTCCCTCGGGTGGTCCCGCACAGCGACGCGGCCGGAGTCGTCGACGCCGTCGGCGAGGGAATCGACGCACACCGCATCGGACAGCGGGTGTGGGTGTACGGAGCCCAGTCCTACCGGCCGTTCGGGACCGCGGCCCAGTACACCGTGGTGCCCGCCCCGCAAGCCGTGCCCCTGCCCGAGCACCTGAGCGACGACCTCGGCGCGAGTCTGGGCATCCCCGGGATCACCGCGCACCGGACGGTGTTCAGTGACGGCCCGGTCGACGGCAGGATCGTGCTGGTGCACGGCGTACTCGGCGGCGTCGGCTCACTGGCCGCGCAACTCGCCCGCTGGGGCGGTGCGACGGTGATCGCCACCGTGCGGCGCGGCGCGGACCTGGACCGCGTCGACCCCGCCGTGGTGTCCCACGCCGTCGCCCTCGACCGGGAGGACCCGGCCGAGGCGATCCGCGCGTACGCGCCCGACGGGGTGCACCGCGTCGTCGAGGTGGCCCTGTCCGACAACGCGGACCTGGACACCGCGGTCGTCGCGAACGACGCGGTCGTCGCCGCCTACGCCACCCGCGACGACCGGCCCCGACTCCCCTTCTGGCCCCTGCTGTTCCGCAACGTGACCCTGCGTCTGCTGGGCAGCGACGACTTCCCCGCCGAGGCGAAACGACAGGCCGCCCGCGACCTCACCGCCGCGGCCGCCGTAGGCGCCCTCACCGTCGACGTCGGCGACCGCTACCCGCTGGACGAGATCGCCCGCGCCCACGACCGCGTCGGCGCCGGCGGCCGCGGCCGCGTCCTGGTCAGCGTCCCCTAGGCGACCGGCACCTCTCGTACGTCCTCGACCTGGCGTCAGCGGGCGAGGGACCCGGCGTCCCCCATGACGATCACCGGGTGCCGGGCGGGATCGAGGGTGCGCAGCAGTTCCTTCATGTGTTCCCGCGCCAGGCTCACGCAGCCGTGCGTGGGGCCGCCATGGTCGACGTGCAGCCAGATGCCGCCGCCCTTGCCCGCGCCGAGGGGGCGGGTCCAGTCGAGGGGGGAGGTGCCGGGCTCGTGGTTGTAGTTGATCGCGACGACATAGTCGAAGGAGCCCGCGAGCGGCTCGCCCTCGAAACCCGTGCCGCCCATGGCGAAGCCCCCCGACCGGTCGTACGGCAGCTTGGTGCCGGGATCGGCACGCAGCCCACCGGCGTCGGTGAGGCCGAACACGCCGATGGGCGAGCGGAGATCACCGGCGTGGTGGTCGTCCGTCCATCCCTCGAGGGCGTTGTGGGCCGGCCAGGTGGCTCCCGGCTGCCAGCCCGCGCCGGTACGCCGGTACAGCACCACCTGCGCTGTCGGGGAGTCCTTGCCCCGGCCGGTGACCAGGACGACTTGCCGTGCGTTCTCGGGTATCCCGGCCAGCGTCGCGGGGCCCAGCCCCGGGAGAGGCGCGGGGACGGACGCGGCGGACGCCCGGGTGTCCACGGAGGATTGGCGAGGCATGGCTTGCGTCGTACCGGGGGCGCCGAGGGCTCCGGGGGCCGATTCGGCGGCCCCGGCGCCCGCGCACCCGGCGAGCGCCACGGACAGGACCAGGGCTGCGGCCGACATCCCCACGGGGACCGGACGACTGGTGGATGAAGCCATGATCGGCAGCCTGGCCGAGACATGTGAGGAACTGGTCAGCTCCGTCGCACGAGGTCGAACGGGTATCGCTCACGCTCCCGATCGGCTTCCGCCCCCGAACCGCCAGGAACCGGTCGGGTACGGCTCCGCAGGTCATCACCTCGACGCATACCCGAAGCGGCACGACCGGCTGCCCCGCACGGCAGTACGCTGGCCGCACGGCAGCCCGTGACCCCGGCCCTCTCCGTGCAGTCCCGCTCCGCGCAACAGAGGCCCTGCGCAAGGCGAAAGCCACCCCACAGACCTAGGAGATGGGTCGTATGGGCTCGCATCCCGATCTGTTCGACGAGTGCCGCGTGGTCCGGGCCGGCGGCGAGCTGGACCTGACGACCGCCCCGGCATTCACCCACGCCCTGGAGGACGCCCGCCGAGACGCCGGCCGCCTGTACCTCATCGTCGATCTGAGCGGCGTGACGTTCATGGACGGCAGCGTCCTGGCCCCGCTGTGCGCGGCGTGGGAGGACTGCCACGAACGGCTCGGATGGGTGCGCGTCGTGCACACCCGGCCGGGCACGGGTCTCGTGTTCCAGGCGGGCGGCGTGCTGGAGCGCTTCCCCCGGTACGCGAGTGCCCAGGACGCCTGGCACGACGTACCCGCGGACGGCGCGGCGGCCGACCGACCCGCGTGATGTGCGGCGACTGTCCGAGATCTTCGTGGAGGTCGCGAGCTCCCTCGTCGAGGAATTCGACGTCATCGATCTGCTGCAACGGCTCTCCACAGGCCTGCGTCGAGCTCCTCGACATCTCGACGGCCGGGAACCTGCTCGTGGACGAGCACGGCGAACTGCAGATCATCGCCGCCGCGGGCGAACGCACGTGCCTCCTCGAGCTGTTCGCGCTCCAGCACGACCAGGGCCCGTGCGTGGAGTGCTACCGCACCGGCAACGGGCAAGGCGTGCTACCCGGTGGCTGATCACCCCGGTACCGCATGACGCGCGACGCGCCCCCACATGGACACGTACTGCCGCCACAGCGGACCGGTGACGTACGGGATGCCGTACTTCTCGCACAGGCCGCGCACCCGGGGCGCGACTTCGGCGTAGCGGTTGCTGGGCAGGTCGGGGAAGACGTGGTGCTCGATCTGGTGGCCGAGGTTCCCGGCCAGCAGGTGCAGCAGGAAGCCGCCTTCGAAGTCCGCCGAGCCCTGGATCTGCCGCACGTACCACTGGCCGCGGCTCTCGCCCTCGATGTCGTCCTCGGTGAAGGTCCGTACGTCCGTGGGGAAGTGGCCGCAGAAGATGACGGTGTGCGCCCAGACGTTGCGCAGGCCGTTGGCGGTGAGGTTGCCGAGCAGGCACGGCAGTGCGGAAGGGCCCGCCAGCAGCGGGAAGAGGACGTAGTCCTTGGCGCACTGGCGCACCGCCTTCCGCGTCAGCCCCGCGATCTCGCCGAGCAGGCTCCACACGCTCTTGCGGCCCCCGGCCACCGCGTCCGCCTCCAGGTCGTACAGGGCGATACCCCACTCGAAGACGGGCGCGAGCAGAGCGGCGTACAGCGGCTGCAGGAGGTGGACCGGGCGCCAGGGCTGCTCGGGGCTCATGCGCAGGATGGTGTAGCCGAGGTCCCGGTCGCGGCCCACGACGTTGGTGTACGTGTGGTGCAGGTGGTTGTGGGTGTGCTTCCAGGAGTCGGCGGGCGTGAGGAAGTCCCACTCCCAGGTGGTGGAGTGGATCGCCGGGTCGCCCATCCAGTCCCACTGGCCGTGCAGGATGTTGTGCCCCAGCTCCATGTTCTCCAGGGTCTTGGCGGTGGCGAGCAGGGCTGTGCCCGCGAACCAGGCGGGCGGCAGCAGCGAGACGGCGAGCGCCAGACGACCGCCCGCCTCCAGGCCGCGCTGTACGGCGATCACCGTACGGATGTAGTGGGCATCCTCCGCTCCGCGCCCGGCGACGACCTCGGCACGGACGCGGTCGAGTTCGGCGCCGAACTCGTCGGTCCAGGAAGGGGGCTTGGGGGGCGGGGCTGCTTCGACGGTCGAGGTCATGAAGGGCTCCTTGGGGGTCGGGAGGGCTCACAGGCCGAGGGTGAGCGGACCTGCCGCGGCGTTGACGCAGGTCTGGATCAACTCACCTTTTGTGCCGTGCACTTCGCCCGTCCGCAGATCGCGCACGCGTCCGTGCAGCAGGGGCGCCAGGCACCCGAAGCAGATGCCCCGGCGGCATCCGTACGGCATCGGTACGCCCGCGGACTCACCGACTTCCAGCAGAGGAACCGCGGCGGTCGAATCAGCGACCACGCCGCTGCGCTCGAACCGCACCCGACCGCCGGACGCGTCCGTGCCGGGCGCGAGCAGCGGAGCCGGGCGGAAGCGCTCCACGTGCAGCCGCTTGCCCGCACCCCACCGCTCTCGCAGTACGTCGAGCAGGCCGGCCGGGCCACAGGCCCAGGTCTCCCGGTCCCGCCAGTCCGGGCAGAGCGCGTCGATGTCGGCGAGGGTGAGCCGCCCGGCCGTCCGAGTGTGCCGCTCGTGGAGGCACAGCCATGGCAACCGGGCCGCCAGAGCGGCCAGTTCGGCGCGGAACAGGGAGTCGTCCGGGCCGGGCGCACTGTGCAGAAGTACGACGTCGGGGACCGCCCCGGACCGACGGGTGAGCGTACGCAGCATCCCCATCACCGGCGTGATGCCGCTGCCCGCCGTCACGAACAGCAGCCGGGCGGGCGCAGGGTCCGGCAGTACGAACTCCCCCTGCGCGGGTCCGAGTCGAAGGACCGCACCGGGAGGTGTGCGGTGCACCAGGTGTGGGGACACCTGGCCGCGCGGGTCCGCCTTGACCGTGATCGTCACCTCGCCGCCCGTCGCGTCCGGTGGTGAGGCGAGGGAGTACGTACGCCAGTGCCGTACGCCGTCCAGCTCGACGCCGACCGGGAGGTACTGCCCGGCCCGGTGGCCGGCCCACCCTCGCCCCGGCCGGATCACCAGCGTGGCGGCGTCCGGCGTCTCGGTCCGGACCGCGGTGACCACGCCCGAAGGGTGCCGGGCGGACAGCAAAGGATCGATGAGGCCGAGGTAGTCGTCCGGCAAGAGCGGGCTGGTCAGCCAGCCCAGGACTGAGAGAAGACGATTGCCGATCCGGCCGGCGAGGTCCGGGGACAGCAACGGAAGCGGAAACGCGAAGGCGGGCATGCGCGGGCCCTTCCGAGGGGACACCGGGACGGGCTCACGCCAGCGAACCACGGCAGGGCGCCGGGCAGGAGGCGCGAGGAGGCGTTCCCGCCAACCGTCCCGCCGCTTTGGCCTGGCAGGGCGCACACGGCGGGGCGGGGGCCCGCGCGGCCGGGTGCCGTGGGCTGGAACGACGGCGGGCACTCGAGGCAACGGGATCCGCCCCGAATGTCCGGATCGAGCCTGTGCGCTGCGCCCGAGGACGGCCGCGCCTTCCCCGACAGCCGAATGTCGCCGCACCGAGGAGAGTCGCGATCTACGGCGAAAGGCGCAGGTCAGCGCCGTATCGGCGAGTGGCCGGGCGCGTGATCGGGCTCGTGATCGGTTGCGGCGGGATGCGTGGTTCTCACGGTGGGCTCCAAGAGAGCTGAGCTCTGCTTCAACTCGCGTACGAGTTCTGCTCGTTGGTCAACGGATGGTCAAGTCTCCGGGTTCCCCGCACGTGCCGCCTCCCACGGACGGGACCTTCTGACGGGCAGAGCCCCACGGCGGGGTCCGGGGCGGAGCCCCACGGCGGAGTCCCCGAACGCGCTGAACACGAAGACCCGTCCGGGCGGCCGATGCGGCGGCCGAGCCCTCGACCGCCGCGGCCGTCAAGAAGCGTCGAGCCCCTCAGCCCTGGGCGGAGGCCTTCTTGATCGCCTCGCGGATCCGGGAGTACGTGCCGCAGCGGCAGACGTTCTCGATGCGGTCGATGTCGGCGTCCGTCGGGGTGGACGTCTTCTTGAGGAGGGCCGCCGCGGCCATGATCTGTCCGGGCTGGCAGAAGCCGCACTGGGCGACGTCGCGGTCGAGCCAGGCCTGTTGGACCGGGTGGAGCGTGTCGCCGTCGGCCAGGCCCTCGATGGTGGTGACCTTGCGGCCGGCGCAGTCCGCGACCGGGACGACGCAGGGCTGGATCTCCGCCCCGTCGAGGTGGCTGGTGCAGGCGCGGCAGACGCCGACCCCGCAGCCGTACTTGGGTCCCGTGACGTCCAGCATGTCGCGCAGGACCCACAGCAGCGGCATGTCGGCCGGCGCCTCGACGGTGACCGGCTTCCCGTTGAGCAGGAAAGAGTAGGAGGGCATCGGCACCGTCTCAGAAGTTGATCGGGAATCGGCGGGGGCGGGTACCCGTCGCGCGGGCGTAGGCGTTGGCGACGGCGCCCGCCGCAGCGGGGACGCCGAGTTCGCCCGCCCCGCCGGGGTCCCGTCGGGAGGGCATGATGTGCGCCTCGAAGTGCAGCGGGGCGTGCCGCTGACGGGCGTAGTGGAAGTCGGCGAAGCTGCCCTCGCGGACGGCGCCCCGGTCGATGTGCAGGCCCGCCTGCAGCACGGTGGAGATGCCGTCGGTGGCGGTGCCCATGAGCTGGGCCTCCAGGCCACGCGGGTTGACGGCCGTTCCGACGTCGGCCGCCATCACCACCTTGGTCACCCGGGGTTTCTTCGGGTCGGTGGCGTCGATCTCGACCAGGCAGGCCACACAGGAGCCGTACTCCTCGTGGACGGCCACGCCCTGGGCCTGGCCGTCCGGCATGGCCCGGCCCCAGTTCCCGGCGCTCGCGACCTTGTCGAGCACGGCCTTGACCCTCTTGCTCCTGAGTGTCGTACGCCGGAACGCGACCGGGTCCTCGCCCAGGCTCCCCGCGACCTCGTCGACGACGATCTCCTCCGCCGTCCGCATCGTCCCGGAGTCCACCGAACGCCAGGCGCCGAGAGGCATCGCCAGCTCCACCCCGCCCGAGTCCCCCGAGACGCGCCCGAAGTTGTACAGGCCGCTGTCGCTGGGCAGCGGCCCCGCCGCCCGGCTGACGGAAACGGCGCCGGTGACGCCGCCCTGGGCGGCCGGACCCTCCCGCTCATAGGACTCGTTCACCGAGGCCATCATGTGGGTGAAGGCCACCACCCTGCCGCCCGCGTGGCTGGCCCGGATCCTGTGGTGGCTGGCCGGGCGCATCCGGCCGTGCCGGATGTCGTCGTTGCGGCTCCACATCAGCTTCACCGGCCGGTGCGCCGCCTTGGAGATCAGGGCCGCCTCGATCGCGGCGTCGAAGTTCAGCCGCCGTCCGAACGAGCCGCCGCCCCGCGTGACATGGACCCGTACCTTCGACGCCGGCAGCCCGACCGCCGAGGCGATGCTGTCGCGCGCGTCCATCGGCGTCTGGGAGGAGAACCAGAGCTCGGCACGGTCGGCGCGCACGTCCGCGACCGCGGTCAGCACCTCCATGGGGGCATGGCTGACGAACGCGAACTCGAACTCGCCCGTCACCTGCCTCGTTCCGAGCAGCGGGGTCCCGAGCGGCGGGACGGCGGCTCGCAGCCGGGACCGGATGGCGGCGTCGGACAGCGCCGCGAGCGGGCCCGGCGCCCAGGTGATCCGCAGGGCGTCCCTGGCCTTGAAGGCGTGGTGGAAGGATTCCGCGACCACGGCGACACCACCGGCGACCCTGACGACCGCGTGCACGCCCGGCAGGGCGCGGGCCGCCCGGTCGTCGACCGAGACCACCTTCCCGCCGAGCGTCGGCGGACGCGCCACCACGGTCGGCTTCGCTCCGGCCACCTTCAGGTCCCCGGCGTACTTCGCCTTACCGGTGACGATGTCCCGCGCGTCGATCCGCGTCGTCGGCCGCCCGATCACCCGGTGCTCGGACGCCGGTTTGGGCTTGGTCGACACGGCGGGCCGGTGGATCCGGGCGGCGCTCTCGGTCAGCGACCCGAAGGTGGCCGTACGCCCGTCGGGGGCGATCACCATCGTGTCCCGGGTACGCAGCAGCCGTGGCGACAGGTGCCAGCGCCGGGCGGCCGCGGTCACCAGCTTGGCGCGCGCGGTGGCCGCCAGCTCGCGGGCGGGACCGTACAGCGAACCGACCGAGTTCGAGCCGCCGGTGTACTGGTTCCCCTTGGTCCGGGCCTCGGCGAGCGGAATGTCGACGTCGGCGAGCCGGGCGTCCAGCTCCTCGGCGATCATCATGGCGACCGCGGTCGTGATGCCCTGGCCGACCTCGACGCGCGGCAGCCGTACGACCACCCTGTTGGCCGCGGTGACCTCCAGGACCAGCATCTCCTCGTCAGTGCCGGTCACGAGGACGTCGGAAGGGGTGCGGACGCCGTCGGCGGTGGGCTCGACGCCCTCCGCCGAGGATCCGTCGCAGCCGAGCGGCGCCGCGACGGTCAGGGTGGACGCCGCCAGCGTGTAGACCATGAACCTGCGGCGGGACAACTGACGGGCCACCAGACAGTCCTCTCCGAGCACCCGGGTTGGTTCGACTGTTATCTAGGAGGGGCCAGTCCTCTTCCGGGTTGCGTACCCGGGGAGTTGATTTGAACGCGCGCACCGCCTTCCGCTCACCCGAAAGTGTGCGTCGCTACGCGGCCGGTGCGCGCTTCAGTCGGTGCGGAAGCCTGCCTTGACCTTGTCGAAGACCGGGCGGTACTTGTCCCAACGGGCCTCCGGCGCCGAGAGGTAGATGTCGTACTCCTTGCCGCCCTCCTGCCCGAAGCCCAGGTCGATGGCGCGGAACGCCCGCACCCGCCCCTTGAAGGTGAACTCCCAGACCGCCGCGGCCTTGCCCTGGAAGGCGGTCCGCTCCATCCGGATCCTCCGGTACGTGGCGTAGTTGAGCTTGGTGTTCGCCTCGATGTTCTTGAAGTGCGACTCGGGGTTCGGGCCCGCGGGGTCCACCGTGCCGACGGTGAGCTCCACCAGGCCGGACGGGTCGGTGTAGCTGACCTGCTCGGAGCTCGGTTTGCCGCGCTTCCAGCCGTCCGGGACGGCATAGGAGGCACCCAGCGTCTTCTCCTCCACCAGGTGGAAACCCTTGGGGACAGGCGCGGCCGTGGGCGTGGACGTGGACGCCGCAGCGGTGCCGTGCGCGCGCGAGCCGCTGTCGCGGTGCGCTGCCATGTACAGCCCGCCCGCGACGGCCGCGCCCACGACGGTCAGGGCGAGCGCGCTCAGGACGAGAGGGCGGCGCTTGCGTCCGCCGCCACCGCGGTCCGTGTCCTTGCCCTTGCCCTTGCGGCGACCGCTGCCATCGTTGTCGAGGGTCGTGGGATCCGATGGCCGCGTGGGCAGGGAACGCGTCGGTGCCGGCTGCGGCCCCGGCTGCGACAAGGGCTGCGTCTGCGGCTGGGTCGGAGCCTGTGCCGCCACCACCCGCAGCGCCCGCTCCGTCTCCTCCATCGACGGCCGCTCCGCCGGGTCCTTGGCCAGCAGGGCGTCGATGAGGGGTTCGAGGGCCCCGGCCTGCTTCATGGGGATGAGCGGGTCGACGACGATGGCGTACGCCGTCTCGACCGCGGTGTCCTTGCGGAACGGGGGCCGTCCCTCGACGGACTGGTACAGGGTCGCGCCCAGCGCCCAGAGGTCCGCGGCGGGACCGGAGTTCCGGCCCTTCATCCGCTCGGGGGCGATGTAGTCGATCGACCCGACGATCTCGCCGGTCTTCGTCAGCGTCGAGGTGCCGCTCGTCATCGCGATGCCGAAGTCGGTGAGCACGACGCGGCCGTCGGCGCCCAGCAGCACGTTGCCGGGCTTGACGTCGCGGTGCAGCACCCCGGCCGTGTGCGCGGCACGCAGCGCGGCGATCATGCCAAGGCCGATGCGGGCGGCCTCGGCGGGCGGGAGGACCTCGCCCCTCTTGAGCAGCCCGTCGAGGGTGGTCGAGGGGACGTATTCCATGACGATGCAGGGCAGCCCCTGGTCGTCCACGACGTCATGGACGACGACCACGTTGGGGTGGGCGATACGGGCGGCGCTGCGCGCCTCGCGGCGGGTGCGCTCGTAGAGGGTGGCGAGCTCGTCGTCGGTCAGATGAGGCTGGACGTGCAGCCGCTTCAGGGCGACCTGACGGCTGAGGACCTCGTCCTCGGCGCGCCACACGGTGCCCATGCCACCGCGGCCGATCCGGTCGATCAACCGGTAGCGCCCGGCGACCAGCCGCCCCTCGTCCGACACTGCGCGCCCCTCGCCGACGTTCCTGGTGCTCCTGGTGGTCTTGCCTGGTGTTCGATTCGCATCGACACGCAGCGACACCATAGTCGCCGCGGCTTTCCGGGACTGTGGCGCAGGCCATGCGGGGGGACTCGGGCCCGGCGGCGGGAGAACCCGCCGGACGCGGCCACGCACCCATCGGCAAACACGGCGGCCTGGGCCGCAAGCCGTGAACGACGCAACGGCACAGAGGCGGGCCCGGTCGTGCTCGGCGGGAGCGGGAAACTCGACGTCCTCCGGGCGGTCCTTTCGGGGGCGTCGCGGAGTAGTTTTGAGTCACCGAGGGCACTTCGCATACCGGCTGCCATGCCGGGGTCGTTCTCGGTGAGAGATTCACACCGGGTCGTCCACAGGCCGTCCCGGGGACGGGTCGGCATCATGTCTTCGACCTTCGACCACCGCGATCCGCCGCCGCGGCAAGAGCGGCCCGACGCCCCGACCGCACGCCTCGCGCTGAAGGCCACGGGTGCCTCGCGCGGGCTGCTGGACGGCGCCTGGTGGCCCCGCTCACGAGACCTGGCGCGGGAGCTTCCCGCCCTGATCGATGTACTCGACCCCCTGTGGGGCCGCATCACCCGCATCGCCGTCAACCCCACGCACTGGCCGGTCGTCCCGCGCCAGATCCCCGTCCGGGGGCACGTGGTGAAGGTCGGCTGGTTCACGACGGAGCTGGACCCGCACAAGATCCTGCTGCTGTCCTACACCGCCGGCCGCTGGGACCTGCTGGTGATCCCGCCCGGTACCGGGGCCGCCTCGGCCGCCCGTCTCATGAAGGCCGCGGTCGAATACGACGGCCCGCCGCTGACCGCGAGCGCGCTCATGGCGGCGGAGGCGGAGTCGCCGCACGACGTCTCCGCGGCCGACCGGACGCCGGATCCCGAGGAAGCGGAGGAATCCTGGGAGTACGAGGGCGGCGCCTCCTCGATCCACACGATCGGCACTCCCCTCACGGCCGCTCCCGAGCGGCCCAGCCGCCTGATCGTGGGGATGTGACGACCGTGGACGCAGGCCTGACCGTCTCCGCGTTCCTCGTTCTGATCGCCATCGCGACGTACGTCCTGCACCGGCTCAACCTCCAGCAGGCCGACCGCATCGCCCTGCGCTCGTACGGCCGGCCCCCGTCCGGTGGACGGGCCGGCACCCCCGCCGACGGCGACAGCGCGCAGCCCTCTCCGCCACCGCTCGCACCACCCGCCGTGCACACCCACCGCGACCACCGCGACGGAGGCCGCGGCCGCTTCCGCCCACGCCGCCGCACCCGCGGGTCACGTGGTTAGGAGCGCTGCGCACCACCCGCGCGACGGGCAGAACGCGCCGGGGCCTCGCGGCCCGTTTACCCCGTCGGCTCCCGCTGTCACCATGCCGAGTCGGGGATGTCCGTCCCGCGACCGGTGGAGGCCCGTATGGCAGAGGTGTACTTGCGCAGGCTGTCCCGGTGGCAGGCCGAGCAGCAGCGGCACTCCGTCGCGGACGTCCACGTCACGGCGTACCGAGGTGCCGCGGGTGCCGAATACCGCGACCGTCAGGGCTTTCTGAGCCGGTTCGAGCAGCATGTGCAGCGCACCGGCTTCGACATGGTGGTCGCCGACGCCACCGGCCTGGTCGGCTGTGCGTACGGCTTCCGGGCGGATCGCGCGGGCGAGTGGTGGGCCGGATTCCGGGGCGACCTGCCGACGGAGATCGAGGAACTCACCGCCTCCGGAAGGACATTCCTGCTCGCCGAGCTGATGGTGCTGCCGGCCCACCGACGGGAGGGCATCGCGACCCGCCTC
Source organism: Streptomyces sp. R41 (assembly GCF_041053055.1). Taxonomy (NCBI): domain Bacteria; kingdom Bacillati; phylum Actinomycetota; class Actinomycetes; order Kitasatosporales; family Streptomycetaceae; genus Streptomyces; species Streptomyces sp. R41. Next base: position 5,491,737 of record NZ_CP163443.1, on the reverse strand, counting down.
GGCGAGCGGCTGCTGGCACGGCTCGCCACCGACCTGGTCGTCGCCGCCGTGGACCGGCCCGTCGACGACGGTCGTGAGAACGCGGCGGCGCAGACCCTGCATGCCTGGGGCTGGTCGCAACTCGGCGAACTCGCTCCCCGCGCCTTCTCGGACGCCGGATCCGGCGCCGGTCCCGGCCGGGAGACGGTTGCTCAGGAGGTATGGATCCGCAGGCCGTTGCGGTGATCCCACGCCACGGCCGTCCGACCGGCCCGGCCCCCGCCTCCCGTCAGCCGGCGTCCACCGCCGCGGCCGCCATCAGCGGCTCGGCGTCCGCCGCGTCCACCTCCGGGGGTACGACCAGCAGGTCCCAGCGGCCCCGGCCCTGGCTGAGCAGGCCGATGGTGTGCCGGCCGTGCGCGCCGGCCGCCCTGCGCAGCCGTACGACATGGTTGGCGACGAGCATGCGCCCGGGCGACGCCGGCCACATCGCCGTGTTCACGGTGACGGCGGTGATCTGTCCCCACGCACGTGGCAACGCGCCGATCAGCAGCGGGAGTTCGGTGAGGAGATCGCGCGAACGGGGCCACCAGGCGCCGTCGATGCGCCGCGGCATGACGCTGTGCGGCGCCAGACGCAGGCGGGCGAGGGGCAGGGAGGGCAGGGGTTCGACGACGGTGGCCATGAAGGCGCTCCTGTCTGGGGCACGACTCGAAGGGCGTGCCGGTGGCTCATTCGGGTGCGCGGGCTACGGGCTCCGGTGACGTCCCAGGGCAGAACCGCCCCGGGCGAGGATCTCCCCGGCGTCGTCGTGAACCGAGGACGAGACCGGCCTGACCACCGGCGTACGACGTGCCCTCGGTCCCCTCAGCCTACTCTGCCTTGCGGAAAGGGGGACTTGCGGCGAGTGGGCGCGCGGGCCCCGGGAGCGGATTTGCTTGCAGCTGCAATGATCTCCTGCCTATCTTGGCGCGTATGCAGTCCTACACCATCGGCCAGGCCGCCCGGCTCCTCGGCGTGAGCCCCGACACCGCCCGGCGGTGGGCGGACGCCGGGCGGGTGGCCACGCATCGGGACGAGGGCGGGCGGCGGCTCATCGACGGGCGGGATCTCGCCGCGTTCTCCGTCGAACTGGCCCGGACCGGCGGTGAGGAGGGCGCCTCCTACACCTCCGTCCGCAACGCGTTCCCCGGCATCGTCACCGCCGTCAAACTCGGCGATGTCGCGGCCCAGGTGGAGATCCAGGCGGGGCCGCACCGGCTGGTCTCGCTGCTGACCCGGGAGGCTGTCGAGGAACTGGGCCTGGAGGTCGGCATGGAGGCCACCGCCCGGGTGAAGTCGACCAACGTGCACATCGACCGCACGTGAGCGGACGTACGGTTTACGACTCTGCCGTCGGCGTCGCACCAGTCGCCGTCGACCTCGAGTACGAGTGCGCCCCCGTCCCCGCCGGCGCGCCGCCGTCGACGATCAGGTACTCGTCGCGGATCGGGGCGCCGTCCAGCCACGACTCCAGGATCTCCCGGGTGCCCGCCGCGTAACGGGCCTGCGCGGAGAGCGAGGAACCCGAGATGTGCGGGGTCATGCCGTGGTGCGGCATGGTGCGCCAGGGGTGGTCGGGCGGCGCGGGCTGCGGATACCAGACGTCACCCGCGTATCCCGCCAACTGCCCACTTTCCAGGGCCCGTTCGACCGCGTCCCGGTCGACGATCCTCGCCCGCGCCGTGTTGATCAGATACGCCCCGCGCTTCATCGCGCCGAGCAGCTCGTCGCCGAACAGGCCCTCCGTCTCCGGGTGCAGCGGCGCGTTGATGGTGACGACATCGCTGTGCGGGGCCATGTCGGCGGCGGTCGGGTGGAAGGTGAGACCGAGCTCCCGCTCGACGGCCTCCGGCAGCCGATGCCGGTCCGTGTAGTGCAGCTTCACGTCGAAGGGGGCGAGGCGCCGCAGCACCGCGAGGCCGATGCTCCCCCAGTGCCTAAAGGGCCTGGGGGCACCCCCAGGCGGCCACCGTGCCGACGTGCATGCCCTCCAGGTCGTACGAGCGGGCCACGCAGTCGGCGATGTTCCAGCCGCCGTCCAGCACCACCTGGTGCGCGGGCAGGTAGTTCCGTACCAGCGAGAGCGTCATCATCACCACGTGTTCGGCGACGCTGATGCTGTTGCAGTACGTCACTTCGGCGACCTCCCCCAGCTCTCAACTCCGTTCGAGCAGGGGGGACCCCCATCGCCGTGCGCGATGGCCGCGTCGAGGTCGACGTGGTCGGAGCCGATGCCGGCCGTGATCGCCAGCTTCAGGTTCTTGGCGGCGGCGATGCGCTCGGGGGTCAGGTACGCCGGCCAGAACGGCTGCGAGACGACGACGTCCGCGTCGGGCAGCTCACGGTCGAAGACCGAACCGTCACCGTCCTTGTCGGAGGTGACGACGAGGGTGTGCCCGCGCTCCTCCAGGAAGCGGCGCAGGCCGAGTTCGCCGGTCACGCCGCCGAGGAGGTGGCCGGGGGTGAAGTCGGTCGCCTTCGGGGTGGGCGTGGTCTGGCCGCCGGCGTAGTGGTCGATGACCGGGAGATCGTCCCGGGCGTACGTCGTGGGGTATCCGTCGGTCGGGTCGTCGTACAGCACGCAGAGCACCTTGGCCATGACGCGGCTCTCCTCAACTCCGTTGATCGGAAGGTGCTTTTCACGATCCTCGGGGTCGATCGCGCTGGTCAAAGCGAACGTTGCTATGCCCGGACAGCCGGCGGCTATCAGCTGCTCCGTCAGCTCCGCTCGCCCAGATGCTCCTTCAGCAGCGCGTCGAGGGCATCCCGTACGCCCGCCTCCCGCGCCACCTTCAACAGCGCCTCCGCCAGGACGGACTGAGGCTCCTCCCGGGCCACCACGATCCCGACCCTGGGCCCGTGCGCGGGCCCCTCCAGCGGCACCACCCGCATCCCGTCCGGCACCCCGAACATGTGCAGCCAGGCGTGCGAGATCACGCTGGACCAGCGGCCGCCCGGCAGCTGCGCGTACAGCCCGGCGACGCTGTCCGACTCGATCGCCGGGGCGGCCGTCGCGCCGTCGGCGGCGAAGCACTCGTCCATGATCCGGCGGTTGCGCATCCGGGGGCTCAGCAGACACAGCGGCAGCGCCGCCGCGTGCGCCCAGCGGGCCGTCGGCGCCGTGGCCAGCGGGCCGTCCACCGGAGTGAGGAGCACGTAGTGCTCCTCGTACAGCGGGAAGCGGCGTGCGTGACGCAGCTCGTCGTCGTCGAGGTACGTCATCGCCGCGTCCAGCTCGAACTCGGCGAGACCGTGGCTGATCTCGGCGGACGACAGCGACTCCAGGCTGACCCGGGCCCGCGGGTGCCACTCGCAGAACGGGGTGGTGAGGAGGGACGCGGCGGGCAGCGCGGTGGGGACGATGCCCAGGCGCAGGGTGCCGGTCAGGCCGCCGCGCAGCGTCGACAGCTCCTGGCGCAGGGCGTCGCGCTCGGCGAGGATGCGGTGCGCCCAGGCCAGTACGACCTCACCCTCAGGGGTGAGCCCCTCGTACTTCCTGCCCCGCCGCACGATCGGCACGTCCAGCTCGTGTTCCAGCCGGCGGATCGCCGCCGACAGTGACGGCTGCGTGACGAAACAGGCCGCCGCCGCCCGCGCGAAGTGCCGCTCCCGGGCGAGCGCGACCAGGTACTCCAGCTGGCGCAGCAGCACGGGTCACCTCCATCGGCGGGTCAGCGTCGCAGACGGCGGGCGGTCCTGTCACGGGGCTGACCCGGGACCGGGTGTGGCCGGCCCTGGACGCGGCGGCTCGGTGGCCTCAGTCGCGTCGGCCGTCCACGACGTATAGCGGCCGTCCACCCGTATCGCGTTGATGCCGCTGATGTGCCGGGCGCCGCAGCGGTCCTGGGGCAGCACCAGCTGGGGGCCGGCCCTGTCGAGCGGGGTGTCGTCGATGCCGACCGCCAGCAGCACCGGGGAGTGCGCGAAGTCGGGGTCGATCTCGGCCCAGGTGAGCAGGGCGTGGTGGCCGTCCGAGCCCGTCACCGCGATGAGGAAGCGCAGGCGGTCCTTGCGGCGGGCCGGGTCGAAGACGGGTCCGGCCGCGTGCAGGACGTCGTGCAGCAGCGGTCCCTCGAAGCGGTGGTGCTGTACGCCGCTGGTGGCGCAGTCGAAGCTGACCCGGACCCGGTGCTGGGGCCAGGCCAGCAGGTCGGGCACGGTCAGCCGGGCGGGACGGGCCAGGTCTCCGGTCAGGGTCAGCTCCGCCACCGGACGGACGGGCGGTTCCGTAAGGGACTGGGTCACTGGGTACCACCTCCCGGAAGACGGTACCCGCGGCACCGACCCGTACAAACGCACATGCGTACATCCATGCGCCGATCACCCGGCTCATGCGATGCGACAGGAGACTTCCGGGTTGCATCTGCGCCAGTATGATCGGCGTATGCATGACTGAGGCTTCCGAGGGAGTAGAACCGTGATGACCCGTACCGCACGCCGGACCCGCCGGACTCTGCGGGTGGCAGGCGCCGGCGCCGCCGCGCTGCTGGCCCTGAGCGCCTGCTCCTCCTCGTCCGACTCCTCGGGCAAGCCGGACTCCTCGGCCTCCGCCAAGGACACCTCGAAGCTCTCCGGCACGGTGACCGTCTTCGCCGCCGCCTCCCTCAAGGAGAGCTTCACGGCGCTGGGCAAGGAGTTCGAGAAGGAGCACCCCGGTACGAAGGTGACCTTCAGCTTCGGCGGCAGTGACACGCTCGCCGCGAGCATCACGGGCGGCGCCCCCGCCGACGTGTTCGCCGCCGCGAGCCCCAAGACGATGGCCATCGTCACGGACAAGAAGGACGCGGCGACCACGCCCGTCACCTTCGTGCGCAACCAGCTCGAGATCGCGACCCTCCCCGGCAACCCCGACAAGGTCGCCTCCCTCAAGGACCTCACCAAGTCCGGCCTCAAGGTCGTCCTGTGCGACAAGACGGTCCCGTGCGGCGCCGCCGCGCAGAAGGCGCTGGACGCCGGCAGCCTCAAGCTCACCCCGGTCTCGTACGAGCAGGACGTCAAGAGCGCCCTGACGAAGGTGGAGCTGAAGGAGGCCGACGCCGCCGTCGTCTACAAGACCGATGTGAAGGCGGCGGGTGACAAGGTGGAGGGCGTGGAGTTCCCCGAGTCGGCCAAGGCCATCAACGACTACCCGATCGCCCTGCTCAAGGACGCGCCCAACGCGGCCGCGGCGAAGGCGTTCATCGAGCTGGTGAAGTCCGCCGAGGGCCAGAAAGTCCTGACGGCGGCCGGGTTTCTCAAGCCGTGACGACCGGGCTGGACACCTCCGACGCCGCGGCCGACACCCTGACCGGTGGGCCGCGGCGCGGGCGCGTCCGGACAGGTACGCGGCGCGGCGCGCCGTTTCCCCTGCTGCTGCCCGCCCTCGTCGGCCTGGCCTTCCTGCTCCTCCCCCTGTTCGCCCTCCTCGTGCGGGCTCCCTGGCGCAGCCTGCCGGACCAGCTGACCAGCACGGAGGTCTGGCAGGCGCTCCAGCTGTCCCTGGTCACCGCCACGGCGGCCACCGCGGTGAGCCTGGTGCTCGGCGTGCCCCTCGCCTGGCTGCTCGCGCGCACCGACTTCCCGGGGCGCGGCTTCGTACGGGCCCTGGTGACGCTGCCGCTCGTACTGCCCCCGGTGGTGGGCGGTGTGGCCCTGCTGCTGGCCCTCGGCCGCAACGGGGTCGTCGGGCAGTGGCTGGACTCGGCCTTCGGGATCACGCTGCCGTTCACCACGGCCGGGGTGATCGTGGCCGAGGCGTTCGTCGCGATGCCGTTCCTCGTGATCAGCGTGGAGGGCACGCTGCGGGCCGCCGATCCGCGTTACGAGGAGGCCGCCATGACGCTGGGCGCCTCCCGCTTCACCGCGTTCCGCCGGGTCACCCTGCCGCTGATCGCGCCCGGGATCGCGGCGGGTTCCGTGCTGGCCTGGGCCCGCGCGCTCGGCGAGTTCGGCGCGACGATCACCTTCGCGGGCAACTTCCCCGGCCGTACGCAGACCATGCCGCTGGCCGTGTACCTGGCCCTGCAGAACGACCCCGCCGCCGCGATCGCGCTGAGCCTGGTGCTGCTGGCCGTGTCGATCGCGGTCCTCGCGGGACTGCGGGACCGCTGGATGACGGCGGCGTCATGACGAACGGGTACGAGACGATGGCGGCGCCACGACGGACGGACGGATACGAGACGGTGATGGCGCCATGACGGACGCAACCGCATGGATGAGGGTGACGTCATGACGGGCGCACCTCTCGAAGACCCGCCCCCCGCCGCCGACCGGGCCTTCGCCGACGAGCGACCCGACAAGGGCCTCGACGCCCGTCTCGTCGTCCATCGCGGCGCCTTCCACCTCGACGTCGCGCTGACCGCCGCCCCCGGCGACGTCGTCGCGCTGCTCGGGCCGAACGGCGCCGGCAAGACCACCGCGCTGCGCGCGCTGGCCGGACTCACCCCGCTGTCCGACGGCGGGCATCTGCGGCTGGACGGCGCCGCGCTGGACCGTACACCGCCCGAATCCCGTCCCGTCGGCGTCGTCTTCCAGGACTACCTGCTCTTCCCGCACCTGACCGCCCTCGACAACGTGGCCTTCGGACCGCGCTGCCAGGGCGTGGGGAAGGCGGAGGCACGGGCGCAGGCCGCCGTATGGCTGGACCGCATGGGCCTGGCCGACCACGCCGGGGCCAAGCCGCGCCGCCTCTCCGGCGGGCAGGCGCAACGCGTCGCCCTCGCCCGCGCGCTGGCCACCCACCCCCGGCTGCTCCTGCTGGACGAACCGCTCGCCGCGCTCGACGCCCGCACCCGCCTCGACGTACGTGCCCAACTGCGGCGCCACCTGGCCGACTTCGAGGCCGTCGCCGTACTGGTGACGCACGACCCGCTGGACGCGATGGTGCTGGCCGACCGGCTCGTCGTCATCGAGCACGGCCACGTCGTCCAGGACGGGACACCGTCGGACATCGCCCGGCATCCGCGGACCGACTACATCGCCCAGCTGGTCGGCCTCAACCTCTACCGGGGGCAGGCCGAAGGGCACACCGTACGGCTCGACGCGGGCCCGGCGATCACCACGACCGAGGACCTCGGCGGACCGGTCTTCGTGGCCTTCCCGCCCGGCGCCGTCACCCTGCACCGCGACCGCCCCACCGGCTCCAGCGCCCGCAATCTGTGGCAGTGCCGGGTGAGCGGGCTGGAATCCCACGGCGACCAGATCCGCGCGGACCTCACCGGCGAACTCCCGCTCGCCGCCGACCTGACGACGGTCGCCGCGGCGGAACTCGACCTGCACCCGGGCACCCCGGTCTGGGCGACGGTGAAGGCGACCCAGACGCACGCGTATCCAGCGTGACTAGTCCGTGTCCGTGGCCGGTACGGCGGCCGCGCGCACCATCACGCAGTCGAACTCCACCACCCGGCCCGTCGCCGCTTCCCGCGACACCGGGTACATGCCCGTGATCTCGAACCCGCTCTCCTCGTACACGGCGATCGCCTCGCCCATCCGGGGGCTGCCCTCGTACAGCCGCAGCGTGGCGACCTCCGACTGCATCCCGACGAACTCGGGGACGCGGTCCCCGGCGCCCGCGAACACCTCCAGGTCGTACCCCTGGGTGTCCATCTTCAGATAGGGCCGCGGATCGGTGATCCCGGCCAGCGCCTTGTCCATCACCCCGTCGAGGCGGCGGATCTCGATGTCCTCGGTACGTGTCTTCGCGAACCGCTTGTAGCGGTCCTTGCCGTAATCACTGGGCGGGAGGAGGGAGTTCATGGTGTTCCAGCCCACGTGGATGGACTGCGTGGCGTCCTCGCGGCCCAGTCCGACCTGGTACACCCACCAGTCGGGGTCCTCCTCGGCGGCCTTCTGGAGCTTGGCGAAGGCCTCCGCCGTGGGTTCGAAGGAGACGATCCGGCCGCTGTAGCCGAGGCGGCGCAACTGCCGTCCGTACTGGCCGGCGTTGGCGCCCACGTCGAAGACGCAGTTCACCTCGTACCGCTCGAGGAGCGCCGCGACGTGCTGCCCGCACAGGTAGGCCGCGGCCGCAATCTGGAACCGGCGTTCGTCGGCCGCCGTCGCCTTCTCGTCGAGGAGGAGGCGGGCGCCGGTGTCCCCGAGAGACACGCTCTTCCAGGCCGCGGTCTTGCCCCGCAGCACCAGATCAGCCCCCCGGCCCACCGGAACGCGTCTGCGCTCGCCACTCCGGTAGACCACCGCTGTACCCGAACCGAGATCCAGGACCCGCACCCCTATCCGGGGAAGCAGCCCTAGCAGTTTTCTGTGAAGGGTCGGCATACCCATACCCTTTCAGACATGCCGGGGCGTGCACCGGGAGTTGGTTGAACCGGCTTCATCTGCGTGGTACAGCCATGTGGTGACCTCTCCAGAGACGCCTTCCGCCGTCCCTCCGCTGGCCGCCGAACTGGGTATGCAACAGCACCCCGAGGGCGGCTGGTTCGTCGAGACGTGGACGGCGCCACAGGCCTTCCGCCCCGACGGCTACCCCGGCCCCCGCGCCGCCGCGAGCGCGATCTACTTCCTGCTCACCCCGCACGACACGTCCGCCTGGCACACGGTGCGCTCCGACGAACTGTGGCTGTGGCATCGCGGTGGCCCCCTGGACCTGCTCCTCGGCGGCGACGGCAGCACGCCCGAGTCCACCCCCACGGTCGTCCGCCTCGGCCCCGCCGTCGAGGCCGGTGAACGCCCCCAGGTCCTTGTCCCCGGCGGCGTCTGGCAGTCCGCCCGCCCGGCAACTGATCAGGAGGTCCTGGTCAGTTGCGTGGTGGCCCCCGGCTTCGACTACGAGGACTTCCGCATGCTCGACTCGGGGCTCTGATCAGGGCTCCGACGCCTGCCCGGACGGCTCCGTGGCGGCTTTGTGACGTACGGCGCTGGTTGCGGATCACCAGGGGTGGGCATCACCCGGAGGCAGGACCGGCCGCGCACCGTTTCGCGCGGATCCCGGTCGGCGGGGATGGAGCCGCCGGGTGCCGGTTGTCCTGGAGGGGGAAGAGAGGTGTCAGTCATGCGTGCGCACCAGCGCGCCGTCCGGCCGACCGCCCGCGTGGAGTACACACTGCCGCGTACGGCCGTCTCGGCGGGCAGGGCCCGCAGGTTGACGTCGGCGTTCCTCACCCGGCCGCGGCCGCGGTTGGCTGCGCCGACGGCCGACCAGGTCGACGACGCCACGCTGATCGCCTCGGAACTCGTCGCCAACGCCATACGGCACGGCCGCAGCGGCTGCCGGCTGCGCCTGCAGCTCGGGCACGGGCAGCTGACCGTCGAGGTCCACGACGACAGCCCCGGGCGGCCCCGCGTCGGCCCGCTGGACGCCGAGTCGGAGAGCGGCCGCGGTCTCGCGATGGTCCAGCAGCTCGCCCACAGCCTGGAGGTCGTCAGCACCGGCTTCGGCGGCAAGACGGTCCGCGCGGTCCTGTCGGTGTAGTACCGCGACCGGCGTACGGGCGCTACGGACTACGCCGGTTCGGACCAGCTCTTGGCCCAGCCGGCGACGGCCGGGCGGACCGGGGCGGGGGCCGGGCGGCAGACGAAGCCCAGACGGGTGAGGGCGCGCGCCACCTCGAACTCGGTGAAGTCGCGGCGGTCCTGCCTGGTGATGATCTCCCCGACCTGTTTGACCGGGTAGACGAGCGGGCCCATGAGCACGGACGTGCCCGTGACGGGCTCGGGCGGAACGCCGTCCATCGAGTGCTCGACCTCGCTCTTGATGAGGTCGAAGGGGAAACGGGCGATCACGCAACGCATGGTGCCTCCGCGGGGTGAGTTTCGCAGCGCCGAAAGTGGGTAGGGCGGCCGGGAAATTCGCCGGAAATTCATTGAGGGAAGACGCCCGGAGGAAGCCGGGAAGAAGCCCGAGGGAAACAAAAAGCAGGTGGCCGGGGCCCGCACCTCAGGGTGCAGGTCCCGGCCACCTGTACGCGTCGGCCGACTCGAAAGTCAGGCGTCAGCGGGGTCCCGGACTAGGCGGGGACGATGTTCTCCGCCTGGGGGCCCTTCTGGCCCTGGGTGACGTCGAAGGTCACCTTCTGGCCTTCCTGGAGCTCACGGAAGCCCTGGGTGGCGATGTTCGAGTAGTGGGCGAAGACGTCAGCGCCGCCGCCATCCTGCTCGATGAAGCCGAAACCCTTTTCCGCGTTGAACCACTTCACGGTGCCAGTAGCCATGTCATATCTCCTTCGGGGCAAAGCTCGAAGGCCCACACTGTGTGGACCCGCGTCGCCGCGATGATTGCCCCGTCCGGAAAACGCACCGGAAAAACTTTGGGAACCACAACTGCAACTGATATCGACACTAGCACGGTACGACTCCCGGAGGGGGGCGCACTATGTCACCCCGCTGAGGGGAATAAAAAAATCTGACGGCGCCCCGAGCCAATTTCTGCATCGGCCGAAACAGATATTCAGGCCGGCGGAGACGGCGCCGCAGACCGTCAGCACCCGTCATCAGGCGTCCTGCGTCGCCGACCGGCGCAGTTCCGCGTTGAGCCGCAGGGCCTCGTCGAGGCGGTCCTCCAAGGTGACGATGCGGCAGGCCGCCTCCACGGGCGTGCCCTGGTCGACCAGGTCGCGGGCGCGCGCGGCGACGCGCAACTGGCTGCGGGAGTAACGGCGATGGCCGCCCCCGGAACGCAGCGGAGTGATCAGGCCCGCCTCGCCGACGGCGCGCAGGAACGCGGGGGTGGCACCGATCATCTCGGCGGCGCGGCCCATCGTGTACGCGGGGTAGTCGTCGTCTTCGAAGCGATCGGTGGGGCTCGCTGAGGTTCCCTGGGGCAGGTGCATCACCTCCCCTCCGACAGATCCACGTAAGGCGTCCCAAGGGCGTCCGCCGACGGTGCGGGACCGGGCTCACCCGGACGGTCCCGTGCGCTGGTGGGCGGCCCTGCCCGGTGGTGGCGTGGGAGGACACACCGTGTCCTCGGGAGGCCTGCGCCATGAACCGTCCGTCCTGTCTCCTCGCGTCCGCCCTGACCGCGGGCATGCTGCTGTCGACAGCCGCGTGTTCGACCGGCGGCGTCAGTGGTGCTTCCGGTCGTTCGGATGTCCCGGCGTCCCCCATGGCCAAGGACTCCCCCACCGCGTCCACGCCCCCCATGCTCACCGCGGCACAGGCTCAGGCCGCGCTGATCACCAACGCCGACCTCGAGTCCCAGTGGATCGGGACGGAGGGCACGGCGACCTGGCACGACGGGCTGCTCAAGAGCAAGGTCGACGCGGAGGCCTTCGTCACGGACAAGCAGAACGCCGCCGACTGCCAGAAGCTGCTCGACGGTCTGTACGCCGAGGACCTGCTCGGTGACCCGAAGGGGGCACAGGCCCTCACCGGGTTCGACGACAGCGACTACGACGGGCAGATGCACTACCAGGTCGCCGGGTACGGGCAGGCGGAGGTGGACGCGAAGCTGGCGTGGGTGAAGACGCTGCCGGGCAAGTGCGACCGGTTCACCGCCGTCGACAACAAGGGTGGGCAGCAGACCGTCCAGGTCGTCTCGTCGTCGCTGCCCGACGTGGGCGACGCTCGCGAGGGGTTGCGGATCACCATGAGCGGTGAACTGGACGGCGATTCCTCCACCTTGACCCTGGACTTCGCCGCCGTGCGGGTCGGCGACAGCGCGCTCTCCCTCACCAACGGCGGCCTCGACGGTGCCGACAAGGACTCCACCCGACAGGCCGTCCAAGCGGGTGCCGCCCGCCTGAAGGACGCCCTGGCGGGCATGACGCCCCCGCCCGCACAGGGCTGATTTTTCTCGCCCCCTCCGCCCCTGCCCAACCCGTATTTGTCTTTTGGCTGCGGGTGCGTGGGGGCTTGTCGCGCAGTTCCCCGCGCCCCGTCAGGGGCGCGGGGAACTGCGCGATCTTTTAGCGGGGGTCTGGGGGCGGCAGCCCCCAGGGACGGGACGGGCAGGGGCGGAGGGGGCGAAAAACCACTGCGCCCGCCTAGCCGCCCGAGGCTCCCGTACCCGCGCCCGGCGTCGCGGTGGGTGGCGTGGAAACCGGCCTCGATGTCGGCGTGGGTGTGGGGGCCGTCCCCTCGACGTCGATCACCGAGCCCGGGGTCAACCGTTCGTAGAGCCACTTCGCGTCGGTCGGGCGCAGACCGATCCAGCCGGTCGTGCTGTCGTAGTTGCCGGGGGCCTTCTCGTCGTACGTGAGGGCGGCGATGTAGTTGGCCGTCCCGTCGGAGGCGCCGAGTTCGATCACCCAGGGGACCTTGAGGCTGTAGTCGTCCTTGAGGCCGGCCACGCCGCCGGGCATCAGCTTGACGGACTCCTTCGCGGTGACCGTCATCCGGCCCGTCCCTGTGGGCGTCCACTCGGAGCCGGAGGAGAGCGGCAGTTCGCGACCCGCCACCGAGATCACCCGCCGGGACAGGTCGACCGTGGCGTCCGGCACCGCCGGGAGGCTGGGCGTGCCAGTGGGACTCGCGGCCGGGGCCGGGCGCTGATCCGTGCCGCCGCCGAGGTTCAGGACGAGCGCGAGGGCCAGCCCCGCCGCGGCACCGACGCCGGCCACGGCCACCGTCGTACGGCGGCGGCGTCGGCGGCGTACCGCCCGGCCGCGGATCTCCGCACCCGACAGTGCCGGGAGCGTCTCGCCTTCGGCCGCCAACTCCCGCAGTTCCGAGGTGAGTTCATCGGACACGGTCGTCCTCCCTCTCCCCCTTGCCGGCCGGGTCCGCCGATTCCGCCGAGTCCGCGGACAGCACCCGCGCCAGCGCCGCCCGGCCACGGGACAGGCGGGCCTTGACCGTACCCACGGGGGCACCGGTTTCGGAGGCTACCTGCTCGACACTCAGGTCGCACAGATGGTGCAGGACCAGCGCCATCCGCTGCGGCTCGGGCAGCGTGCGCAGCGCGGCGACCAGGGCGGTGCGCTCGGGGTCGGGGCCCGGGGTGTGCTCGGGCGGCGGAGTGCGCCGTACGAGCTCCAGCCAGCGGCGCGCGCGGCGCCAGCGGCTCACCGCGAGCCGCATCGCCACGGTCCGTATCCACGCTTCGGGCGCCCCGTCTGCGAGGAACTCCCGCCGCCGGTCCCAGGCGCGTACGAACGCCTCCTGGACGACGTCCTGAGCCTCGCCGTGGTCCCCGGTGAAGGCGTAGAGCTGGCCGGTCAGCCGGGGGAACGCGGCGGCGTAGAACGCGTCGAACTCTTCCTCGGTCATGCCCCCCGCCGGAGTTTCCGGAATTTCCGCGGCCCGATGCAACCCGGCCGTCCCTGCCGTGCGTACAGGTCCCGTACGTCGCACATCGAAACACACCACAGGGGGAGCGCGATGACCACGGGCGGCACGGGGAGTACGGGGAGTTGGGGGGCCAGGGGAGGCAGGCGGCGCCGGCTCGGGCGGGCCTGGGGCGCGGCGGCGGTGTGCGCGTTGGCACTGGCGGGCTGCTCCGCGCGGGCCGTGGCCGACGCGAGCGGGGGCAGGGGCGCCGGGGTGGACGCGGGCGCGAAGCCGGCCGTCACCACCACCGTCGATCCGACGCCGAAGCCCACGTCCACGCCGCTCAAGTCCCTGAAGGGCGCCCGCGTCAACATCGCCGACGGGCAGACCGTGGGCGTCGGCATGCCCATATCCGTGACCTTCGACCACGTGATCCCTGCCGCCGAACGGGCGGACATCGAGCGGCAGTTGAAGGTCACCGCGGACGTCGAGGGTTCCTGGAGCTGGGTCAAGGACCGCAATCTGCTGGACGGGCAGCGCGTCGACTTCCGGCCGCGCGCGTACTGGAAGCCCGGCACGGAGGTCACCGTCCGGGCCGGTGCCGGGATCACTCGCCATTTCACGGTGGGCCGCTCCCTCGTCGCCGAAGTCGATGTGCGTACACACTCCATGACGGTTGAGAAGGCCGGTTCGACGCGCCGTGTGCCGATCACCGCGGGCGCCCCGGGCATGGACACCTGGAACGGCACGATGGTCGTCTCCGACAAGGCGACCAAGGTCTTCATGGACGCGCGGACGGTCGGCTACGGCGACGCGTACGCGGGCTATTACTACTACGCCGTGCACCTCACCACCTCGGGCACCTACCTCCACCAGAACCCGAAGGCCAACACCTACGCCGGCCACCAGAACGTCACCCACGGGTGCATCGGGCTCGCCACCGACGGCACGGCCAAGAGCTTCTACGACGAGGTCATCCCCGGCGACGTCGTCACGGTCGTCGGCTCCAAGGACACGGTGGCCGTGGGCAATGGCTACGGCGACTGGAACCTGAGCTGGGAGCAGTGGCGGGCGGGAAGCGCCCTCTCGTGAGGCCCGCGCGAGAAATGTCGGCCCCGGTGTCATCCGGGGCGCGGGTGACCGGAGTTTGGAGGAGTGGAGAGGCGCCCTCCAGTCCGATTCGTACATCGCACATCGCTACATCGCGAGGAGTTGTCCGTTCATGACACGGATACAGAAGTACGTGGCCGCCACCGCGGTCGCCGTCGCACTGGTCGGGGCGCCTGCGGTGTCGTACGCCGCCTCACAGGGGAAGGCGGCGTCCGGCACGCAGCCGCGGGTCACCGAGGCGAGGGCCGCGATCACCGAGGCCGCCGCCAAGAAGGCCCCCACGGCTCAGATCGTCGCCCCCGGCGAACACGTGAAGGTCCCCGGAGGCGCGGAGATCTGGCTCACGAAGGAGGGCAAGTACTGGACGACGCCCGACAATCCCGAGCCGCAGTTCCGCAGTGTCGTCGACGGGAACATCGATCTGACGCAGCCGGGTGTGTCGATGCAGACGGAGGGCGTGGACGGCCACTACTTCCTCTCCGGCCTCTACTACGGCGGCAAGGGCACCGCGTCCCGCGTCACCGTCGGGACCAGGTCCGGGGCCGTGCACGGCAAGCTGCTGGAGCTGGCGGGCAAGCCCGGCTGGGGCGTCTGGTACGCCACCGCCGAGGTGCCGGCGACCGATGACAAGGGCGGCCTCGACCACTTCGAGAACGTCACCGTCCTCACCACCAAGGGCAAGGTCTACGCCCAGCTGAAGCTGAACTGAGCGTGCGGGCGGGGGAGTCGGGTTGTTCAGGTCTCGGCTCCCCCGCACCGCCCCACCCCCCCCACGTACCCGACCCGAGGGACCGCCGGCCGTGCCGCACAACCCCACCGACGCCTCCCAAGTCCTCGCCGACGCTTCCCAAGCCGCCGCGGACACTCGCGAAGTTCCCGCCGACAGCTCCCACGTTGCCGCCGAGAGCGATGACTTCGCGGCGTACGCCACCGCGGCCTGGCCCCGCCTCGTCCGCACCGCGCACATGCTCACCGGCGACTTCCACGAGGCCGAGGATCTCGTCCAGACCACGCTGGCCAAGGTCTACGCACGCTGGCGGCGCATCCCACGCGACGACGTCGACTTCTACGTACGCCGCTCGCTGGTCAACAACAACCTCAGCCGGGTGCGCAAGAGACGGGTCGCGCATCTGCTGATGCCGTTCCTGCCGGAGCGGGTGCACCAGCACGAGCCCGGACACGCGGAGGCCGTCGAGCAGCGGGCGGCCCTGGGCCAGGCGCTGGCCTCGCTGTCGGCCCGGCAGCGTGCCGTGATGGTGCTGCGCTACTGGGAGGACCTGGGCGAGGCCGAGACAGCCCAGCTGCTCGGCTGCTCGGTCGGCACGGTCAAGACCCATGCCCGGCGCGGCCTGGAGGCCCTGCGCGCCCACCCCCTGTTCGACGGCCGACACCCCGTTTCCGGAGCCCGCCCATGAACCACCCGTTCCGTTCCCCGCGCCCCCCGGCCGAGGCCGAGCGGCTGCGCGAGGTGTTCGCCGAGGCCGCGTACGACGTCACGCCCTCCGCGGTGCCGCTGGCCGCCATCGAGCGCGAGGGCCGCCGGCGCAGGCGGCGCCGCAGGTCCGCCGTGCTGGGGGCGGCCTGCGGGGTGCTGCTGGTGCCGCTGGCCGTGGTGGTGCTCCGCGACGGTGCGGCTCCTGGGCCCGCCGAGCGGGTGCGGCCGCCGGCCGCGAGCGCCGGCACCACGAGCCCCTCGCCCTCGGTGCCCGCGGGCAAGGTGCGGGTCGTGACGCCCGGCGAGCGGGTGCAGGTCGCGCCCGGCACCAAGATCTGGCTGACCGAGGACGGCAAGCACTGGCTGGAGCCGGGGGCGCCCGACGCCCAGTTCCGCAGCGTCAGCGACGGCAACCTCGACATGAGCAAACCCGGCGTCAGCCTCCAGGAGTCGGGGGCGGACGGCAGCTACTTCCTCTCCGGCATCTTCCACGGCACGGGCGAACCGGCGCGTGTCGAGGTCACCACCGTCGCGGGCGACCGCAACGGCACCGCGCTCACGCTCGCGGGCAAGCCCGGCTGGGGCGTCTGGTACCTGACGACGAAGGTCCCGGACGCCGCGACGTCCGCGAACAGCATGGCCGGCGTCACCAAGAGAGTCACCGTGTACGACTCGGCGGGCGGGGTGATCGCGACCCAGGAGTTCGCGCCGTGAGGCCCGGGAGGGCCTGCAGGGCCGGGAAGACCTGGAGGGCCGGGAAGACCTGGAGGGCCTGGAGGAGCGCCGACACGCAAGGCGCCATCCGCGCGCCCCTACGGCGCCGCGCCCGAGCCCGTCTCGGCCGCTACCTCCGCGCCCGCCGTGTCCGGGCCCGCCGCACCCGCGGCCGCCGCCTCCGCCGTGCGCTGATCGCCCTGCTCGTCGTGCTGCTCTCCCTCGTCGGCGCGGCCGTGGTGGCGTACAAGCTGACGGTGATCCCCGAGCCGCACCCGGAGACGGCGATGCAGAGCACGGTCTTCGTGGACACCCACGGGGACTACCTGGGGCGGCGCGGCCCGGTCGACCGACAGGAGATCCCGCTCTCGCTGGTGCCGCGGCATGTGCAGGAGGCGGTGATCGCCGCGGAGAACCGCTCCTTCCGTACGGACACGGGGATCTCGCCGAGCGCGATCGCCCGGGCGGCGTGGTCGACGGTGAGCGGCGGCGGCAGGCAGGGCGGTTCCACGATCACCCAGCAGTACGTGAAGAACGCGCTGCTCAGCCCGCAGCAGTCGTTGTCCCGCAAGGCGCGGGAGGCCCTGATCGCGATCAAGCTCGACCGCACAAGGTCGAAGGACGAGATCCTGCGGGGTTACCTGAACACGGTGTACTTCGGCCGCGGCGCGGCGGGCATCCAGGCGGCAGCGCGCAACTACTTCGGCGTGGACGCGAGGGACCTCACGGTGAGCCAGGGAGCCGCCCTGGCCGCCATCGTCAACATCCCCTCGTACTACGAGAAGGCGGGCTCGGACGCGAAGGTGACCGCGAAGCTGACGGACCGGTGGGAGTGGGTGCTGGACGCGATGGCCGACAGCGGGGCCATCACGCGCGCGGAGCGCGCCGCGGCCCGCTTCCCGGCGTTCCGCTTCTACCCGCCCGGAGACACGGACGGCCAGCGCCAGTACCTGATCGACGCGGCCGCGGCGGAAGCCGCCGACCGGCTGGGCATCACCCAGGACGAACTGGCCCGCGGCGGCTACACGGTCCGCACCACCTTCGACCTCACCACCCAGGACGCGACGGCGGAGTTGCTGACGGACCAGCCGTCCAAACCATCGGAAACGTCCGGGAAGGACACGCGACTCCACACAGCGGTGGTCGCGTTGGTGCCGGGCGACGGCGCGGTCCGCGTCCTGTACGGCGGCGCGGACTACGCCCGGCAGCCCTTCAACGACGCGCTGCACGGAGCGGTGGAGGCGGGCACGGCGCTCGAGCCGTTCACGGCGGCGAAACTGGGCGCCCCTCTCACGGCCCTGCCTGGCCGCACGGCCCCCACGCCCCTGGACATGGCCGCCGCGTATGCCACGGCGGCCGCCGGGGGCACCTACGCCCAGCCCTACACCGTCCAGAAGATCACCCGTGCAGGCCGCACCGTCTTCACGGCCCACCCCCGCACCCGGACGGCGATGGACCGCTTCGGCGCGGAAACGATCACCAAACTCCTGCACGCCACCGATCCCGCCCCCCTGACCACGTACACGGCGGGCGCCGGAACCCGGACCCTGTGGCAGAGCACGTACGACCCGCGACTCGCCGTGACCGTCGCCCTCTTCGCCCAGCACCCCGCACACGGCACACACCCGCCCCGCACGGCCCAGCTCCCCGCCGCCGCCTCACATCTCGCCGCCCGCATCACCGCGGACGTACGCGACCGGCTGGCGCCGTCGACCTGGGGACCGGTCCCCGCACCCGCTCAGACGTCCAAGATCCAGGGGACCGGATGAGGGCCGGGAAGACGGGGTCGGAGCGGGATCGAGACCATAAGGCCCTACCCCCCGCAAAAAAATAGGGCCCATACTGGCTACACGATGACGAAACCCTCCGCGCCCCGGCGCCACCTGCCCACCAGCCCCTTCGCCGCCCCGGTCGTCCCCGTGGCCAAGGAGTTCAGCCTCGGAGACCGCGTCTCCCACGACCAGTACGGCCTGGGCACGATCGTCGGTGTCGAAGAGGGCATCGCGATGCTCGTCGACTTCGGCGCCCGCCAGGTCCGCGTCCTCAGCCCTTACACCCGGATGGACCGACTCTGACGCGCACCTCGTGACGTAACCGCACACCCGGCCACCTCACCCCGCGACAGCGGCCTCCGCAGGTTGCCGGGGCGTGGGGTGCGGCGGTCCAGGTGGGCGACCACGTGGGTGTGGAAGCGGTCCACGGAGTCGTCGACACTGCGGATGAAGCCGGATTCGGCGTTGCCGCGGGTGTTTCCCATGCCTCGGAAGAGGGACAGGCGGAAGCCCGTGATCCGGTCGCCGTTCCTGGGGAGGATGCCAGCCGGCTCGGGGCGCAGGCGCTCCGGGGTGCCGCGCGGACCGCCCGGCCGACCCGCGACGAGGGTTTCGACGTGCAGGTCGGCCGGAGCCTCGTCGAGCTGTCGGATCAGCCGCTTGGCCCAGGTGAGCGGGTAGCCCTGTTCGGGTGCGGCGACCTCGATGGACGTACGCAGCTTGCCGCTGCGCAGGTCGGCGCAGAGCGCGAGGACGCCGGGCGTTCCCTCGATGCGCAGCTCGGCGTCCAGCTTTCCGTCCAGCCACGGCTGGTCACCGAGCCGACGTCCTCGCTCAGTGACGCCAGACCGACGTTGGCGCCCTTGACCATCTCGTGCATGAGGCCCCCGGATGCACAGCCGCGCGGAACCCCCGGCGGGCCTGTTTCGTAGCGATGTGTGACGCGCCCCACACCCAGCGCGTCAAAGGAACCTCAACGTCCGCCGTGGCATATGCGTGCCGGTTCGGTCGTGGCCGTCGCCCGGACCACGAACACGCGCGTTGCCCAGGCCGGGAACGGCCCGGTCCCCGAACGGCCCACACCGCTAGCCGCCCCCAGGCCCGCGACACAGGCTGGTCGCATGACTGCCCCGGCGCGTGATGACCTTCCCTTCGACGACCTCGCGGACTTCGAGAACGCCGATCGGGGGTTCATCGCGGCGTTGGTGCCGGGTGTGATCAGGGACGAGGAGGGGCGGGTCGTCTACGACGGCGACGCGTACGCGTTCTTGGGGGAGGACTGTCCGGACAGCGCGCATCCCAGTCTGTGGCGGCAGGCGCGGTTGTGTGCGCGGCAGGGGTTGTACGAGGTCACCGAGGGTGTGTTTCAGGTTCGGGGGCTCGATCTTTCGAACATGACCGTCGTCGAGGGCAAGCGGGGCGTGATCGTCGTCGACCCCTTGATTTCCGCCGAGTGTGCCTCGGCCGCCCTCGGGCTGTACCGGGAGCATCGGGGGCAGCGGCCCGTGACCGGGCTGATCTACACGCACTCGCACGTCGATCATTTCGGCGGTGCGCGCGGGGTGCTGCCGCACGGGAGTGAGGACGGGGTTCCGGTGCTCGCACCCGAAGGGTTCCTGGAGCACGCGGTCAGCGAGAACGTCTACGCCGGGAACGCGATGCTGCGGCGCGCCGACTTCATGCACGGGGGGCGGCTGCCGAAGGGGCCGCGCGGTCAGATCGGTACCGGGCTCGGCACCGTCATCTCCACCGGCACCATCGGGCTCGTCGCGCCGACCGTGGACATCACCCGTACCGGGCAGGAGGAGATCGTCGACGGGGTGCACTTCGTCTTCCAGCTGACGCCCGGCACCGAGGCGCCCGCCGAGATGAACTTCCTGCTGCGCGAGCAGCGCGCCCTGTGCGTGGCCGAGAACGCCAGCCACACCCTGCACAACCTGCTCACCCTGCGCGGCGCCCTCGTCCGCGACGCCCGGGTCTGGGCCCGGTACCTCGACGAGACGATGGACATCTTCGGCGACGCCTACGACGTCGCTTTCGGGTCGCATCACTGGCCGACCTGGGGCCGGGAGAACGTCGTCCGTTTCCTGGGCGAGCAGCGGGACCTGTACGCCTACCTGCACGACCAGACCCTCCGCCTCCTCAACAACGGCCTCACCGGCCCCGAGATCGCCGAGGAGCTGCGCCTGCCGCCCGCCCTGGAGAACTCCTGGCACGCGCGGGGGTACTACGGGTCGGTGAGTCATAACGTCAAGGCCGTCTACCAGCGCTACATGGGCTGGTACGACGGCAATCCCGCCCACCTCTGGGAGCATCCGCCCGTCGAACTCGCCCGGCGGTACGTGGAGTTGGGGGGAGGGGCGGAGCAGATGCTCGACAAGGCCCGGGCGTACGTCGACGGCGGCGATCTTCGTTTCGCCGCCACCCTTCTCAATCACCTGGTCTTCGCCGAGCCGGACAGCACGGCGGCCAAGGAAGCCCTCGCCGCCGTCTACGACCGGCTCGGGCACGGCTCCGAGAACGGGACCTGGCGCAATTTCTACCTCACCGCCGCCCTGGAACTGCGCGAGGGCACGGCCGCCGTCGAGATCGACACCACGGGCTCGGAGATGACGTCCGCACTGACCGTGAGCATGCTCCTCGACTCGCTCGCCGTCCGCATCGACGGCCCACGCGCCTGGAACGAGCACCTGACCCTCGACTTCATCGTCATCGACGAGCAGCGCCGCCACCGGGTCAATCTCCACCACGGGGCACTCACCCATCGCAGCATGCCCGTCCACCACACACCCAAGCCGCACGCGGGTCTGACGCTGATCCTCACCCGGCCCGAGCTGCTCGGGCTGCTCTCGGGGCAGGGCCTCACCGGCATCGAGACGGACGGCGACACGGAGCTCCTGACCCGCCTGCTCTCGTACGTCGCCGAGCCGGACAAGGCCTTCCCCATCGTCACGCCGTAACCCGTACTAACGCCAGTACCGGCGGCCACGCCTCCTGCGAGCCCAGCTTTCCCTTGGGGCGCCAGGTGCCGCTGACGGTGACCCAGGTGTCGTGCACGGGGGCGTCCGCGCCCTTGACCTCGATCTTGTACGTGCTCGCGTCGGCCGCGCAGCACGTGATGAGGAGCCGGGCCAGGTACCAGCTCCCGTCTTTGTCGTTTGGCTGCGGGTGGGTGGGGGTTGTTCGCGCAGTTCCCCGCGCCCCTAAAAAGGGGCGCGGGGAACTGCGCAATCTTTTGGCGGGGGTCTGGGGGCGCAGCCCCCAGGAACGGGACGGGTAGGGGCGGAGGGGGCGAAAGACGCCTGGACCCGAGCCGAATCAAGCCCCCGGGGTCGAACTCTTGCTGTACCGGCCCGGCGGCATGCCCACCGTCGCTGTGAAATCGCGGACCAGGTGGGACTGGTCGCTGTAGCCGAGTTCGACGGCGAGGGCGGCCCAGTCGATGGACTCCTGCCGGGTGGCGAGGTCCGCGGCCTCATGGATACGGGACCGGTTGATGACCCACTTGGGGCTGAGCCCGACATGGTCGGCGAAGAGCCGCTGCAAGGTGCGCGTGTTCACGCCGAGCCGCTCGGCGAGATCCCCGACCCGGGTGAGGGACTTGTCCGCGACGATGAGCTCGACCACGGCGTTCAGGGCGGCGGTCCTGGACAGCGGCCGGGCGCCGAAGGAGCGGAGGAAGTCCTCCACGACGGCCGTGCATCCGTTCACGTCGTCCGCCCCGCCCAGCACCCGGGCGACACCGTCCGCCCCGGCGCCGAACACGGCCGAGGCCGCCTGCCGCCGTCCGGCGATGTCCGCCATCGCGCCCCGCAGAAACGGCCGGAAGCCGGCCGGCCGGAACTTGACGCCCAGGACCTGGCCGCGGCCCTCCAGCCGACGTACGAATTCATGCGGCGAAATCGCCTCGACGGTCGCGGCGCCCGCCTCGAACACGAGGTGCGTGGCGGGGTGCGGAATCACGCGCTGCTCGTAGGTCTCCCCGTCGCGCACGTCCCAGCGGACCACCCAGTAGCGGTCGACGGCCCAGGCCAGGTCGGCCGCGGGCTCGTGCCGGGTCAGTGTGAAGCGCTCGAACCCGGCTCGGGGGTCGACGATGCCGCGGGTGTCCTGTTCGGCCGGCCGAGTCACGCAACCAAGATAGCGAGGGCACCGAGGCGGCGAGAGCGAAGTGTCGGGTTTCTTCAAGACTGCGGCCCGCCCCCGTTCCTACACTTCAGCCAGGGAGAGAGTCGATCCCCCAAGGAGGTCTCCCCATGGAGAGAGCCGATCCCCGCGTGGCGAGAGTCGGTCTCCTCGCGGGCGTCCTGGCCAAGACCGGCGATCTCGTCGAGGGCGTCGGCGCGGACCAGTTGAGCCTCCCGACCCCCTGCCACGACTACGACGTCAAGACCCTGGTCGACCACCTCGTCGGCTGGCTCCAGCTCTTCGAGTCCGGCTGCCACGACCGGTCGTACGACGGTGATCCCGGCCGGTACAAGTGCGGCGCCGACCCCGCCGCCGAGTTCCGCGCCGCGGCGGCCGGTCTCGTCGCCGGCTGGGAGCGGTACGGCTTCGACCGCGAGGTCGCCGTCACCGGCAGCCGCAAGCTGCCCGCCGAGACGGTGTTCAACATGACTCTCATGGAGTACGTGACCCACGGCTGGGACCTGGCGGTCGCCACGGGCCGACCGGTCCCGTTCACCGAGGAGGAGGTGACCGAGACCCTGGCCCGGGCGGAGGCGACCCTTCCCCCGCAGTACCGGGGCGAGAACATGCCGTTCGGCGAGATCGTCACCGTCGACGAGAAGGCCCCCGCAGTGGACCGCCTGGTGGCCTTCCTCGGCCGCGAGCCGAAGTTCAGCCCGTCGAGCCGCTGAAGCAGTGGCCCTCGTCGAGGTCCGCGATGAGCCCGGGCTGCACGGGGCGCCGGCCCAGCCACGTCGTCCTGGCGACCCGCGCCGGCGACCACAACCGCCTGCTCGCCACTTCCTCGGCCGCGAGCCGAAGTTCAGCCCGTCGAGCCGCTGAAGTAGTGGCCCTCGTCGAGGTCCGCGATGAGCCCGGGCTGCACGGGGCGCCGGCCCAGCCACTTCCGGGTCAGGGTGCTCGACGCCGGGGCGTCGAGCCCCGCGAAGGCGCCGCCGCCCACCTCACGGCTCCCGGCACCGACGGCCCGGCGCTCCGCCAGACCCCGCCGGCCTAGAGCGGCGGCTGCGCCGGAGCCGGGCCGAGGGTCGTGGTGCCGGGCGCGGTGCGGTGTCCGAGTCCGGTGCGGTAGGCGTCGAGTGCCGCCTCGACCCGGCCGGTACGCCGCAGCAGATCTCCGAGCAGCCGGCACAGGTCGGCCAGGTCCCCCGCTGCCCCGGCCCGCTCCAGCAGGCTCATCGCGCGCACGTAGTGCTCCTCGGCCGCCTCCGTGTCCCGGGCGTCCTCCGCGATGATCCCGAGGAGGCGGTGCGCCCCGGCCGAGTGCACGGCCCCCCGCTCGGGGCTGAGGTCCCCGAGCACCTCGTGCAGCAACGAGGCGGCTTCGTCGGACTTCCCGCGCCGGTGCAGCACATCCGCCAGCTCCACGGCGACCTGGCTGGTGTAGAGGGCGGCGCGCTTGGCGGAGAGCATGGCCTGTGCCTCGCGCAACTCGTCCTCGGCACGCTCCAGTTCACCGTTCTGGGCGTACAAGTACCCGCGCATCCAGTGACAGTTGGCGAGCTCGGTACGGATCTGGAGCTGACGATAGAGTTCGGCGGCCTTGGCGAGGGACACGTCGGCCTCGGCGATCCGCCCTTCGGCGATCATCGTCCGGGCCACCGAGCGGTGCATCCGGGCCACCAGCGCGGGGTCGCCGACCTGTGGCGCGAGGGCCAGCGCGAACTCGGCCGCCTGGGCGGCCCGGGCGTGCGCCCCCATGTCCATGTAGGGCGCTATGACCCCGGTGTAGAGCAGCAGCAGCGCATCCGGATCGTGCAGTCCTGTCCGATTGAGCTCGTCGAGCGTGGACTCGAACAGGTAGCAGGCGTAACGGAGTTCACCGGCGAGGTAGTGGGAGACGGCGCGTCCGCGCACGGCGGGAACGCGCTGCGGCAGCGGCGCGTCCCCCATCCTCCGCTCGGACTCCTCGAATCGCTCACGCGCCGTGGCCAGGTCGCCGGTCTCCAGGGCGCATTCGCCGAGCCCCAGCAGCGCGGCGGCCTGCTCGGCGGCCAGCCCGTGCGCGTCCGCCTCCGCGAGCAGCCCGGCGTACTGCTCCGCCGCGACCTCGGCCTCCCCGGTGGCGAGCGTGCGCTGCGCGTCGGTCAGCCGCAGCCGCAGGTCGGTGGCGAGGTGGGCGGGCCGTCCGGTGGCGAGCTCGTCGTACGCGACCCCGAGCCGCTCGGCGATGTGCCGCAGGGCGGGCTCGGAGGCCCGCACCCGCCCCGCCTCCAGCGTGGAGATGTACGCGGGCGTATACGCGGGCTCCGCCAACTGCTTCTGCGTCAACCCGCGTTCCGTACGCAGCTGTTGCACCCTGCGCCCGATGATCTCCGGGCCGTCACGCTCCGCCATGGGTTAAGCATGCCATTAAGTCGACTTACATTCAGTCGACTCCTGACCAATATCCAACTCCCCTTGTGCCTCTTGCCCTTTGACGCCGGAAGCCCCTACGTTAAGCGAAGGGTTAAGCATGCTTAATACGCCGCTGTTGTTGCGAGGTCGCTGTGCTCCGACGTATTCACGCGCGCTACTTCAGAGGGTTCAGTGCGGCCGTGATCGCCGTGGCCGCCCTGGTCACCGCGGCGAACGCGGGCCCGGCGAGGGCGGCGGAGCCGCACCCCGCCACACAGGCCCAGCACGTCGGCGGGTCCGCGGCCAACCCCTGACCTCCCCCTCGTGCCGGACTACCGGTGACGTGGTGGCAGGCTGCGTCGGCGGCGTGGTCTGCGCCGCCCTGTGCCGCATGTCTCTCCCCGCATACCCTGACCCCGTGACCTCTCCCGCCGCCCGCACCGCGCTGGACCTCACCGCCGACCTCCCGGTCCCCGCCCTGGAGGACTTCTACCGGGATCTGCACCGGCATCCCGAGCTGTCGCTGCGAGAACACCGCACGGCGGCCGCGTTCGCGGAGCGGCTGCGGAAGGCCGGGTACGAGACCGTCGACGGCGTGGGCGGTACGGGAGTCGTCGGCGTCCTGCGGAACGGGGACGGGCCCGCCGTCCTCCTGCGCGCCGACATGGACGCACTGCCCGTCGCCGAGGAGACCGGGCTGCCGTACGCCTCCGAGACCGCCGGAGTCATGCACGCCTGCGGTCACGATCTGCACGTCACCTGGCTGACCGGCGCCGCCGACGCGCTCGCGGCGGGCCGCGACACCTGGTCCGGCACGCTGGTCGTGGTCGGGCAGCCCGCCGAGGAGACGGGGGAGGGCGCGGCGCGGATGCTCGCGGACGGGCTGTACGAGCGCTTCCCGCGCCCGGACGTGCTGCTCGCCCAGCACGCGGCGCCGGGCCCGGCGGGACTGTACGCCCATGCGCCCGGACTGATCATGTCCGCCTCCACCGACATCGACATCGTCGTGCACGGGCGGGGCGGCCACGGTTCGCGGCCGGAGGCGACCGTCGACCCCGTGGTGACGGCGGCCTACCTCGTGACCCGGCTGCAGACGGTCGTCAGCCGGGAGATCGCGGCGCGCGAGTCGGCGGTGCTGAGCGTGGGCAGGATCGAGGCGGGCACCCGGCACAACATCATTCCGTCCGAGGCCCGCCTCGCCCTCAACCTCCGTACGCAGTCGGAGGATGTGCGGCAGCGCATGATCGCGGCGATCCGGCGTATCGCGGCCGGCGAGTGCCTGACGGCCGGTTGCCCGCGCGAGCCCGACGTCACCGTCGGCAGCAGCTTCCCGATGACCGTCAACGACCCCGACACCGACCGCCGTGTCGCCGCCGTGCACGCCGAGGTCTTCGGCGCCGGAACGATCCTCGACCCCGGTCCGGCGATGGGCAGCGAGGACTTCCCCCGGCTCGCGGAGGGTGGGCTGCCGTACTCCTACTGGTTCGTGACGAGCACTCCGGCCGACGTGTGGGACGCGGCTCCCGGTGGCGGCGACATCATGGAGAAGCTCGCGGCCGTGCCCAGCAACCACAGCCCGCACTTCGCCCCCGACCTGTCGACGGTCGCGCCGGGCGTGCGAACCCTGGTGTCGGGAGCGCTCGCCTCGCTGTCGCTGGGGTGAGCCTCAGGCCTGCGTCTGGAACTGCAGCCGGCGGAGTTGCTCCTGGACGTGGTCCAGCGCGCCCTGCCTGCGCCCGGGCACGCGCAGCCTCAAGTCCGCCAGCGCGGGCCCGAGTTCACGGGCCCGCGCCGCGTCGTCGATACGGCCCCACTGGTGGTGGGCGCGGTCCACGGCCGACTCCACGGCCGGGGAATCGGTGGCCTGCCCCGCGTTCAGGCGAGCGCCCGCGATCGCCAGCCAGGTACGGCAACTGCGCTCGGCGTCCCCCGCGAACATCGCCAGATCCGCCCGGACCTCCATCCAGTGCAGCACGGTCTCGGAGGCGGGACCGTACATCCGCAGCGCCTCCTGCTCCCGCTGCCCGGCCAGCGCGGCGGCCTCACCGTGGCGGCCCGCCTGGACGGCGGCGGAGATGGTCTCGTGCGGGTCCGCGGGGGCCGCGGGCGGCTGGGCCGGGACCGGCGGCGGTGCCACCACCGGCGGTGCGGCCACCATGGGCGTCCCGGGCGCCAGCACCATGTCCGTACGCGCCCCCTCGCCCGACACCCGTGTCAGCGCCTGCTGGTGCAGTTGCGGCAGCGGCGGGCGGTGACCGCTGCGGAGAATCGTGGCGACGGCTCGCATGTACGTCGGTGTCGCCACCGTACGGCGCGGCGGGGGCGGCGCGAGGCGGCCGTAGAGCGCGGCGGACGGGCCCGCGGTCAGCGGGCGGACGACGAGATGGTCCCAGGTCTCCGCGTCGGCGTGCAGGTCGACGAAGAGGGTGGTCGTGCCCGGTGGGCGCAGGCGGAGTTCCTCGGTGATCCAGTGCCAGGGAAAGGCGGTGTACCGGACCGTCGCCGGGGTGGTGCGGGCGAGGGCCAGGTGGGGCAGGTGCTGGCGGCGGTCCAGTTGGAGCTGGCCGGTCACGAACACCGTCAGCGGACCGGGCGCCGTCGCCGCCGCGCGCAGCCGGGTGAGAACCGCCTGCGGCTCCAGCGGGTCGGCCAGTTCCACGACGTTCGCGGTGTCGGTGCCCGACAGCACCGCGGGCGACACCGCCGCCAGTACGGGGAGCACGGACGCCGCGTCCACCAGACACCCCTTGCCCACCGGCGAGGCCGCGAGGAGCAGCACGGTTCCGGGCATAGGTTCCCTCCCCCATCGATCACGTACGGCAGCACCGTAACCGCTGCGCCTGCAAAGGGGGGACGGCAGGAGTGCAAACGCCGGCCCATGCCCGGACGTCTCGGGCACTACCGACGTCGTACGGCGAAAATGGTCGTGTCGTCGGCCAGGTGCCCGCCGCAGTGCCGCAGCGTGCCGTCGCGGACGAAGCGCACGAGCAGCTGGGGGTCGGCGGTGCGCGGGTCCTCCGCCAGGGCACCGGCGACGATGTCGCGGAGCGGGAAGAAGACTCCGTCGGCGTCACGGGCCTCCGTCACACCGTCGGTGACCAGCAGCAAGGTCTCGCCGGGGGCGAGCGCGACGCGGAGCACGGGCGGCGGGTCGGACGCCAACTCGCCGAGCCCGAGCGGCAGTCCGTCGCCGGGCGGCAGCGACCGTACGCCGTCGGGGGCGACCACGAGCGGCGGTTCGTGGCCGAAGTTGACGACCTCGATGGTGTCCGGGGCGTCCGGGGCGGCTGCCGGAAAGCCGATCAGGATTCCGGTGGCGAAGCGGTCCCTGTCGTCCCGGCCGAGCGCGACGGAGTAGCGCACATGCCGCAGCATCCGGATCTCCAGGCGGTCGGCGACCGTGCGGAGGAGGGCTTCGTGGTACGCCGCCTCGCGGAAGGTGCCCAGCAGCGCGGCCGCCGCCTCCACCGCGGCGAGCCCCTTGCCCTGGACGTCGCCGAGCAGGACGCGCGTGCCGTGCAGGCCCGGCTGGATGTCGTAGAAGTCGCCGCCGACCCGGGCCTCGCTGTCGGCGGAGAGGTACACGGCCGCGTGGTCCAGATCGCCCCAGCCCGGCGCCAGCGGGCGCAGCACGGCGCGCCGGGTGGTCTCGGCGATGTCCCGCATGTGCAGCATGCGCTGCTCACCGCGGACCCGGACCGCGCAGGCGAGCACCGCGAGGACGCCACCCATGGCGACGAGGATGAAGTCGGGCAGGCCCGTCTGGTACTGGTGCGGCCAGGACGTGTCCACGGTGATGTAGGTGAGCAGCGAGAGCACCGCGAACGCCGCCGTGCCCCACACCCCGCAGATCGCCGCCGCGATACCGGGCACCAGGACGATCCAGGAGATGATCCGGAACTCCCCTGCGGTGTTCCAGTCGAGCAGCGCAATGCAGGCGAGCAGCACGAGCGGCGGCACCCAGGCGACGCTGCGGCCGCGCACCCGCAGCGGCTGCTGCCGCTGGACGGCGTCCTCCCGCCCGCCGGGCGGCAGTTGGTCGAGTACGGATCTCCGGCCGGCCACCTCCCCGTACCACCTCGTCCTCGTGCTCGTCGTACTCGTCGTCCTCTTCGGCGCTCTTCGGCGCTCCTCAGCACGCGACCGGCAGCGGTCAGTACGCGACCGACATCCGGGCGCGCGGGTGGGCGTCCTTCTCCAGCTCGTCGACGAAGGCGATCGCGTAGTCCTCGGCGCTGATCCGGCTGTTGCCGTGGTCGTCGGTGAGCATCCGGTCGCCGCCGATACGGAACGTGCCCGTACGTTCACCGGGGCGGATCTCGGCGGCGGGCGAGATGTAGGTCCAGTCGACGCTCTCGTCGTCGAGGGCGCGGTAGTAGGCGAGGACGTCGCGATGGGCGAGGGCCTCCTGGAGGTAGGCCTCGGGGAAGCCGGGCTGGTCGAACGCCGCTTGGCCCGGCGCGATCTCCAGGCTGCCCGCACCGCCGACGATCATGAGCCGCCGCACTCCGGCCTGCCGGACGCCCTCGACCAGCGCCCTGTTGATGGCGAGGAACGGCTCGCGCGGGTCCGAGCCGTCGCGCGGCGGCACGCACGCCGAGGCCACCGCGTCCGCGCCCGCCGCCAGCTCGGCCACCTTCGCCGGGTCGGAGGCGTCCGCCGCCGTCGCCGTGACCCCGGGGATCGGGGACTGCCCGGACCGGCTCACCGCGGTGACCTGGTGTCCGCGCGCCGACGCCTCCGTGGCGATACGGGTCCCGACCATGCCGGTGGCACCGAAGAGAACGAGCTTCATGGGATTCAGCGAAACACGGGGCCAAAGCCGCCGCATCCCGACTTGCCAGGCGCCCTGGCGGGGTGTGCCCTGGAAGGCGGGGGGCGAGGAGAGAGGAGTGCTCCCATGGCTCATGCGGCACCGGCGTCACCCACCCCGCAGCTACCACGCATACCGACACCCAGCACACCCGATGTCTTCGACGAACGCACCCACACCATCGCCCACTGGGCGATACCCATCGTCGGCGGTCTCATCTACGGCTTCTGGGCCGCGGCCATCAACCGCAGCGGCGGCCCGATCACGGGCTGGAACGTCCTGTTCGGCTTCGTGTCCGCCATCGGGTTCGCGGCTCTCTACATCGGCGTACGCATGGTGGCGCCGCTGTTGAAGCGCGAACTGCACGCGGTGCTGTGGACGGCGTTCGCGGGCATCACGTTCGGGTTCCTGTACAGCCAGACCGGGGCGACCGTCCTGCGCTCCATTTTCATGGCACTGGGCGTCGCGGCGGGCGTGTTCGTGGTGGCCTTCTACCGCTACTACACGCACGAGGACGCGGAGGGGCACCCGGATCCGCGCTAGCGCACCCGATCCGCGCCGAGCGCGGCCGAGCGCCTCCACGCCGAGCGCGTTGCCGAGCGCCGAACGGCGCACGAGGCCCCGGCAGGCCGCCGGGGCCTCGTGCGTCTCCCTCACTCACCTACTGCCACCTGGGACCCAGTCCCAGGAGTCCGAGGAGGAGCCGTTCAGGTCCCGGCCGAACGAGCCGGAGACGCTGAAGCTCCAGGTTCCCGAGCCGGAGGAACTCCGGCCGGGGTCGTCACAGGGGTCGCCGTACCCGGACGAGTTGTTCCAGTCGCAGTGGTCGTTCCAGCTGGAGTCGTTCCTGTTGGAGTTGTCGTTGCGACCCCAGTCGTTCCAACCGGAGTCGTTCCGCGGGGGAGTTCGAGGTGGGCGAGGTGGGCTCCGACCTCAGGCGCAGGCCGCCCCTGGAGACGACGGTGCCCCATACCGGACCGCCCGAGCCGGCGCCACCGGAGATATGCGTCGACGAGGCCGCCGCCACGACGGTCGGCACCGTCGGAGCACAGCAGGTGAACTGGGCCGCGGCGAGGGTTCGCAGCGCCGGAGTGGTGCTCATATCGGCCTCCTCTCCCAGATCCAGGAAACACCCGTTCGGGTGACGGCTCCACCGGAGAGCCTCCCGGCCCCGTGGTTCCTGGGGTGTCGGACGCTGTGACGGCCGAGGTGGTGGCCGGGGTCCGGGTGAGTGAACCGCGGGCCCCGTTCGGCTTGTCATATGCACCCATTTGCAGTCGACCCGCTCGCGCGAAGCGGCCGGGAGGCCTTGCCTGGTGGAGTGTCCCAAGGTCTCCGGAGCGCTCTGTCGGCCGCACTGATCGTGCTCGCCTGCCTGCTCGCGCCGCTCGGCGCGCTGTCGACCTGGGCGATGTACGGGCTCGGGGACCCCGTGCGGTACGAGGCCACGATGGCGCCGCTCGCCGCCGACACCGACGTACGCGACGCGATCGCGGCCGGGGTCACGGACGGGATCCTGCGCGAAGTCCACGTACGGCCGCGGCTGCAGGGGCCGGTGAACCACTACGTGCGGGACGCGGTGCGCTCGTTCACCGAGACCGAGGCGTACCGCACGGCGTGGCAGGCCGCGAACATGGCCGCGCACGACGCCGTGATGCGGGCGCTGCGCGAGGACCGCGAGGGGGCGGTGACCGTCGACCTCGCGCCGGTCACCGAGCAGGTGAAGCGTCAACTCGCTGATGACCACACGCCGTTGGCGAACCGGATCCCCGTCGAGCACACCGAGATCACCGTGCTCGAAGCCGAGGACATGGCCCAGCTCCGGAAGGGGTTCCACGTGCTCGAAGTCGCCGGTATCTGGCTGCCGGTCGCCGCGGTCGTCTTCGCCCTCGCGGGCATCCTTCTGGCGGTGTGCCGCCGCCGGGCGGTGTTCGCGACCGGGCTCGGCACCGCGTTGGGCGCCGCGCTGCTCGGCGGCGGAATCGCCCTGGGGCGCCGGCTCACCCTCGCCGATCTGCCGCCCGACGTGTCGCCCACGGCCGCGGGCGCGGTGTACGACGCGCTCACGGACACCCTGCGGCTCGTCTCCTGGGGACTGCTGGCGCTGGGCCTCGCCGTGGCCCTGGCCGCCGCGCTCACGGGCGCGTACGCGCGATACCGGCGAGCGTCCGCAGCGCCTGAGCAAGCTCCTGCGGAGCAGTCGTCGCGAGTCCGAGCCTGACGCAGTCCGATGTGGGGGCCGAGCTCGGGGCGGGGGCGCTTGCCGGCGCCGACAGAATGCCGCTCTCTTCGGGACGGGGGCCCCTGGCGGCACGCATGCCCACAGCTACGGAAGTGAAGGCCGAACCCGGGGTGATGGCTATCCCCCTCTTCGCGGCCGCCGCCGTGAACGTGTCCGCCCGCCATGGCGAAGGCAGCTCCCACCAGGCGTAATACCCGTGCGGGTCGGAGTGCACGGTGTGTTCGCCGAGGTGCTCGGCGACCAGACGCTGCCGACGCGCCGCGTCCTGCCGCTTGGCGCGGACCAGGTGTTCCACCGTGCCGTCGCCGATCCAGCGCACCGCCGCCTCCAGCGCGAACCGGCTCGCGGTCCACGCGCCCGAGCGGAGGGCCGCCGCCACCTGCTCCACCCGCTCCTCGGGGGCGACGAGGAAACCCACCGTCAGGCCCGGTGCGACGCGCTTGGAGAGGCCGTCGACGACGTACGTGCGCTCGGGGGCGTACGCGCCGAGTGGGTCGAGGGCCCCCTCGTGGAGGAAGGACCAGATGCGGTCCTCGACGACCGGGAGGTCCAAGTCCGTGACGACGGCGGCCAGTTGGCGCCTCCGTCGATCCCCCATCGTCACCGACGTCGGATTGTGCAGGGTCGGCTGGACGTACACGGCGGAGAGCGGTGCCGAGCGGTGGGCGGCCGCGACCGCTTCCGGGCGGAGCCCCTCCGCGTCCATGGGCAGCGGGACGAGCGTGATGCCCAGACGCGTCGCGATCTCCTTGACCAGGGGATACGTGAGGGACTCGATGCCGACGCGGCCGCCCGGTCGTACGAGGGAGGCGAACGCGGCCGCGATGGCCTGGCGGGCGTTGCCCGCGAAGGCCAGCCGGGACGGGGCGGGGCGCCAGCCCGGGGTGGCGAGGAGGCCGGCGGCGGCCTCGCGAGCGGCGGCCGTGCCGGTGGCGGGAGCGGTGCGCAGGGACTCCGTGAGGACGTCGGGACGCAGCAGCGGGGCCAGGGCGGGGGCGAGGAGCTCCGACTGGCCCGGCGCGGAGGGGTAGTTGAGCTCCAGGTTGACCGGGGCCGTGGTCGCCGGTTCGGCGAGTGCGTGGCCCGAGGCGGGCGGCGCGGCCCGGACGAACGTGCCGCGCCCGACCTCACCGACGACCAGTCCGCGCCGTACCAGCTCGCCGTACACCCGCCCGGCCGTCGACCCGGCGATCCCGCGGCGCCGGGCGAACACCCGTTGCGGGGGCAGCCGTTCACCGGGCTTGAGCCGTCCGGCGGCGATGTCGTCAGCGATCCTGTCGGCGATCCGCCGGTAGTCCTCCATCACGTGAGCCCCCTGTTCCGCGCCCCGGAACAGGATTGCACCGAGGGCAATGATCTTATTGCACCGAGGAGTTGGGCGAGCCTAGGGTCGTGGCCATGGCTCCCTTCCTCGCGTACGAGGACCAGGGGGGCGCCGGCTCGACGGCGCCGCCCCTCGTCCTGATCCACGGCCACCCCTTCGACCACACCATGTGGGCTCCGCAGATCGCCGCGTTCTCGTCGGGGCGCCGGGTGATCGCCCCGGACCTGCGCGGTTACGGCGCGTCCCCCGTGGTCCCCGGGGTCACCCCCCTCTCCACCTTCGCCGAGGACATCGCGGCGCTGCTGGACGAGCTGGGTGTGGCGGAGTTCGTCCTGGCCGGGCTCTCCATGGGCGGCCAGATCGTCATGGAGTGCTACCGGCAGTTCCCGGAACGGATCCGGGGACTGGTCCTCGCCGACACCTTCCCGGCCGCCGAGACGCCCGAGGGCAAGAAGACACGCAACGACATGGCCGACCGTCTCCTGCGCGAGGGCATGCGCGGATACGCCGACGAGGTGCTGCACAAGATGGTCGCGCCGTACGCGGACGCGCGGGTCGCGGCCCACGTGCACCGCATGATGACCTCGACGCCCCCCGAGGGAGCGGCGGCCGCCCTGCGAGGCCGGGCGGAACGCCCCGACTACCGCGAGCTGCTGACCCGGGTCACCGTCCCGGCCCTGGTCGTGGTGGGCGCCGACGACGAGTACACCCCGGTCTCCGACGCGCGGGCGATGCACTCGGCGCTTCCCGACTCCACGCTCCACGTGATCGAGTCGGCGGCACACATGCCGAACCTGGAGCGTGCGGAGGAGTTCAACGAGGTGCTGGCGGCTTTCCTGGCGCGGCTCGAGAACTGACCTCACCGCGGCTCGAAAACTGATCCGCCGCGGCTCGAGAACCGACCTCGCCGCGGCTCGAGCACTGACCCCGCCGCGGTCGGGAATCGACCCGCGCGACCTCCAGGGGGCAACCCTCCACCGCACCATCCCGTCTTTGAGGGAGGATTCGGGCACCCCCCGACGAACGAACGGAAGGCCGGGACTTGGACACTGCGGCGGCCGAGTGGACGGGCTCGGAAAGACCGGTCGGCGGGCAGCGGGCCGGGCGGGTGGCCGGAGTCTGGGTGGCGGGGTTGCTGCTGGCCGGCGTGAGTGTGGTCGTCGGGTGCCGGGCGGCCGACAGCGACGGGATCACGCCCGTGCCGCAGTTGCTGGCGTTTCTGCCGTGGCTGCTCGCGCCCACCGGGCTCGCACTGCTGCTCGCGCTGCTCGCGCGATGGCGGGTCGGGATGGTGTGGGCGGTGCTGTTGCTGGGGGCCGTCGCGTGGTTCATCGAGCCGTACGGGAAGACCAGTGAACCCGGTGGGGCTTCGCTGGCCGAGCTGCGGGTGATGACCTCGAACGTGGAGTTCGGGCGGGGGACCGGCGCGCTGATTCCCGTGGTGCGACGGGAGAAGCCCGACATCCTGTTCGTGGAAGAGTGCGAGTACGGGTGTTCGCGGGCGTTGCGGGACGCCTTCGGGGGAAGCGACGGGGTCTATCCGTACCGGGAGGCCGTCGAGGGGGCCGGATCCGACGGGTCCGTCATCATGAGCCGGTTCCCGCTCACCGGGGCCGACGGCGTGCGCGGGACCATGGGCATGCCGGGAGCCGTCGCCGACGTGCGCGGGCACGACGTACGGCTGCAGCTCGCGCATCCGATGCCGCCGCTCCCCGGCCAGCTCGGCGTCTGGCGGCGCGAACTGGGCGAGTTGCGCGACTACGCGGCGCACGGCGGTGGCCCCACCGTCATCGCCGGGGACTTCAACGCCTCCCAGGACCACGCCGCGTTCCGCCGCATCCTCGACACCGGCCTGCGCGACAGCGCCCGCCTCGCCGGGGACCCCCGCACCCCGAGCTGGCCCGCGAGGACCACCCCGGCGCTCGGCGCGCAGATCGATCACGTCCTCGTCTCCGCGGACTTCTCGGCGAACGAGGCGACGTTCCCGCGCATCACCGGCACCGACCACCGCGCCCTCGTCGTCGATCTCACCCTCCACCAGCGCGAATAGGCGGGAACGGGCCGGGAGCGCCCGGCCGGACGAGCCGGGGCTGCCCTGTATGACAGCCATACTTGGGGCATGTCCAGAGAGTTCCCCATCGGCCTCACCCCTCCCGACTGGCTGGTCAGGAACCTCCAACCGCAGCAGGCGTCCGTCAACTGGGCCGCCGTCGCCCGCGCCGCGATCGCCCTGGCCCTCCCGTTCGCCATCGGCCTCGCCGTGGGACAGCCGAGCTACGGAGCGCTCGCCTCCATGGGCGCCCTGTCCGGGGTCATCGGCGACACCGCGGACGCCTACCGCCTGCGGATCCTCAACATCGCCGTACCGCAGCTCTTCGGCGCGATCGGCGTCACGATCGGCTCGCTCGTGTTCGGGCACGGCTGGGTCGCCGTCGCCGCCGTCACCGGGGTCGCGCTGGTCTCCGGGATGATCTCGACGATCGGTGCCGTGGCCTCCGTGTCCGGACTGCTGCTGCTCCTGAACTGCTCGATCGGCGCCGGACTTCCGCTGCCGGGCGAGTGGTGGCTGGCGCCCCTGCTGATGTCCGGCGGCGGGCTCCTCGTCCTCGCACTGGCACTCCTCGCCTGGCCGTTGCGGTCGGGGGTGCCGGAGCGGGCCGCCGTCGCGAGCACGTACCGCTCGGTCGCGGACCTGCTCGCCGCGAGCGGGACCGACGCCTACGACGACCGCCGCCTCACCGTCACCCAGTCCCTCAACCAGGCGTACGACGTCGTCCTCGCCCGGCGCGCCTTCCACCACGGTCGCAGCCCCGACCTCGTCCGGGTGCTCGCCCAGTTGAACGCCGTCACGCCCGTCGTCGAGGCCGCCCCCGCCGCCCACCAGTACGGCAGGCCGCTGCCCGCCGAGATCCCCGCCGCCGTACGCCATCTCGCCGAGGCCGTGGAGACCGGCTACACCGGACCGATAGGACTCCGACTGCCCGCCCCGACCAGCGAGACCGCGCGCGCCGTCGACCACGCCCTGCGCCATGCCGCCGACGTCGTGACCGCCCGGGCGCCGGACGCCCACCCCGTCGACGACCGCCTCGGCCGGCCCGCCGCCCTTCGCATCCGCGCCGCGCGCGCCGCCCGCAACGTGCTGCTGTCCGGCGCCTCCTGGCGCTACGGACTGCGCCTCGCCCTGTGCATCGGCCTCGCCCAGGTGCTGGTCTCGATCATCGCGGTGCCGCGCTCGTACTGGGTCACGCTCACCATCACCTTCGTGATGAAGCCCGACTTCGGTTCGGTCTTCTCCCGGGCGCTGCTGCGCGCGCTGGGCACGGTGGCCGGGCTCGTCGTCGCGGCCGGGGTCCTCGCTGTCGTACCGCGCGGCTGGTGGGACGTACCCGTCCTGCTCGTCCTCGGGCCGCTCATCCCGGCGTTCACCCCGCGCGGCTACGGCTACCAGACCGCCGCCATCACCCCGGTGATCCTCCTCCTCTCCGACGTCCTCAACCACCAGGGCACGGCCCTCCTCGTCCCCCGCCTGGTCGACTCCCTGATGGGGTGCGCGATCGCGCTCGTCGCCGGGTACCTGCTGTGGCCGGAGAGCTGGCACACCCGGGTCGGCGAGCGGCTCGCGGACGCGGTCGCGGACACGGCCGGCTATGTGGAGGTGGCGTTCGGGGCCGACGTCGATCCGGCCGCCCGCGCCCGCAGACGACGACGGCTCTACCGCGACCTCTCCGCCATCCGTGCGGAGTTCCAGCGCGCCCTGACCGAACCGCCGCCGATCGGGCGCCGCGCCGCCGCCTGGTCGCCACTCGTCGTCGCCGTCGAACGGATGGTGGACGCCACGACCGCGGCCCGGGTCCGTGTCAAACAGGGCGCGCTCCAGCCGTCCGCCGCCGAGGTCGCCCACGTCGTCCTCCAGCTAAGGGAGTTGTCCGAGGGGCTGCGCGAGACCGACGTGCTCGTCGCCGTCCGTACGGATCTCACCGGGCCCTCGGGCTCCGTGCTCGAACCGCTCCGCCAGGAGGTCGCGGCGGCGCGGGCGATCGCTTCACCGCACTGACGGGACGTTCGTCCCATCGCTCCGAGGGGACGTCCGTCCCGCTGCGCCGAGGGACCAGAGTCCGCTTCACGCATCCGCGGTGCCGTATGCGGCGGTCTCCGAGTGAGCCGGTACGGGGATGGGGGCGCCCTTCGAGTCGAAGGGCGCCCCCATCCCCGTGTGCACGGCTACCGCTACCGCTGTGGCCCGTTAACGTCTAGACCCCTACGTCGCAGCCGTCCGCGCGCCACACCGCGACCACGGCCGGGCGGACGATCTTCCCGGGGCCGTCGGGCCAGACGCTCGCCGGCTTCTCGACGGACGCGCCGTCGATCTCGCCCGGGTGCTGCACGGCGACGAGCACGCGCCGGTCCTGGACGATCGGGCCGCAGGTCTCCGCGCCGGTGGGCACGGTCAGGAACTGCTTCAGCTCACCGCGCCGCTCACCCTTGGTCGCGACACCGAACAGGCCGTCGTGCGAACCGAGTTGGTTGCCGTCGGTGGAGATCCACAGATTGCCGTACGGGTCGAAGGCCACGTTGTCCGGGCAGGAGATCGGGCTGACCTTGTCCTTCGGGAAGCCCGCGAAGTAGGTGGCGGGGTCGGCCGGGTCGCCCGCGACGAGGAAGAGCGACCAGGCGAAGGTGGTGCTCTCGGCACGGCTGCGGCGCTCGGTGAGCTCCAGGATGTGGCCGTGCTTGTTGGAGTTGCGGGGGTTGGCCTCGTCGGCGGCGGCGTAGCCGGTCTTGCCCCGGTTGGTGTTGTTGGTGAGGACGACGTACACCTTGCCGGTGTGCGGCGAGGGCTGGATGTCCTCGGGCCGGTCCATCTTGGTCGCACCGACCTTGTCACCGGCGAGCCGCGTGAAGACGAAGACCTCCTCGGCCGTCATCCCGTCGACGTGCGAGACGGCGCCTTCGGCGGTCGCGGTGGCCAGCGGGATCCACTCACCGCTCCCGTCGAACTCGCCGTCGGCCGGCAGCTTCCCGCTGCCGTCGATGTCGGTGGCCGGGGAGTCGCCGGTGAGCTTGGCGACGTACAGCGTGCCCTCGTCGAGCAGGGAGAGGTTGTGCTCGCGGACGGAGCGGCTGGTGCCCTTGCGGACGCGCTTGCTGCTCACGAACTTGTAGAAGTAGTCGAAGCGCTCGTCGTCGCCGGTGTAGACGACGGGGCGGCCGTCCTCCGTCAGCCGGACGGTCGCGGCCTCGTGCTTGAAGCGGCCGAGGGCGGTGTGCTTGCGGGGCGTGGACGTCGGGTCGTACGGGTCGAACTCGACGACGTACCCGAAGCGGTGCACCTCGTTCGGCTCCTGGGCGACGTCGAACCGCTTGTCGAAACGCTCCCACTTGCGCTCGGTGGCACCCGTGCCGATGCCGTACCGCTTGTCCGTGGCACGGCTGCTGTTGGCGAAGTACTGGTTGAAGTTCTCCTCGCCGTGGAGGGTGGTGCCCCAGGGGGTCGTCCCGCCCGAGCAGTTGTTGAGCGTGCCGAGGACCTTGCGCCCGGTGGGGTCGGCGGAGGTCTTCAGCAGATCCGATCCGGCGGCCGGGCCGGTGAGCCGGAACTCGGTGGTGGCGGTGACGCGGCGGTTGAGAGCGTGTCGGGGGACGGCGGTGAGCTTGCCGGTGCGGTGGTCGTTCCGGACGACGACGGCGGACAGGCCGTGCGCGGCCCAGGCGACCTCGACCTGCTCGCGGGTGGGGTTCTCGGCGTCGTAACCCCGGAACATCAGGATCTCGTCGGTGTACTCGTGGTTGGCGACGAGGACCTGGCGGCCGTGCTCACCGGGCAGCGGGAGGAGAGCGAGAAAGTCGTTGTTGTAACCGAACTGGCCCGCCTGGGCCGCGGCGGTCTGGTTCTCCGGGTCGAAGGCCGGGGCGCCGCGGAGGATGGGCTCGCCCCACCGGATGACGACGTTCTGCCCGTATCCGTCGGGTATGACGACGGCGTCGGTCGTGTTGGGAGCGACGGGTGCGAAACGCAGCCCACGCGCCCCCTTTTCACCCTTATACGCCGACTCGGTCGCGGCTCGGGCCTGCGGGGCGCCGGTGCCGACGACCGCCGCGCCCGTCGCCGTCGCCACCGTCACGACGGCCGCGGCCCGCATCATCGAACGGCGACTGAGCGCACTGGCGATGACGTCGCCGACGTACGTGTTGTCGCTGGTGTTGGGCACCTCGTGGAAGCAGGCGTCACCACAGCGGAACCGACAGGTCATGGCGGAGCGCCCGCCGGGATGTGAGCCGGGCGTTCCGATCAACGGCAGCAGTCTGCGCACTTTACTCTCCCCATACGAGCCCTTGGTGTCAGCGTGACGCTAGGGGGGCACGCGTGCAGGAACGCTGCACTCCGGTGAACGACGAGTGAACCTGTGGGAGCCGAGGGGGTATTGACACGGCGGCATTACGGCTCCCCGCCCCTGCCCAAGATCGCCGGCGGCGGCCGCTAACCTTACGTGTCCGTCCTGGCCAGGGATTGACGGGCATCAACTCACGCGAAGGGTTGCGCACATGGGCATTCTCACTCTCCTGCGGAACGCGTTCGGCCGCTCACGCAAGGGTCGTGACGCCGACGCGGAGACCTCGCGAGAGGTTTCGGCTCCGACAGTTCCGGCTCCGGCCACCGAGCCGGTTCCCTCGTCCGAGGAGGCCGAACGGGTTCCCGTACAGGAGACCGCCGAGCCGAAAATTCCGTCTCCTTCACCCGAGCCGACGCCGGAGACCAAGCCCTCCGTGGTGGAGGAGCTGGTGTCGGCGGCATTCGACAACGTAACGGTCCCGAAGCCGACACCGACGCCTGAGGCGGAGACGGTGGAGGCGACGGAGACCGCGGTTGCGGAGGCGACACCGGAGGCTGAGCCGGAGCCGGAGCCGGTGGCCGAGGTCGAGGTCGAGCCGGTCGCCGAGCCGGAGCCGGTGGCCGAGGCGGTGGTCGAGGTCGCCCCCGAGCCCGTAGCGGAAGAGGCCCCGGCGGCAGAGCCGGAGCCGGAGCCCGTGGCCGAGGTCGCGGCGGCGGAGCCGGAGCCCGTCGTCGCCGAGGAGCCCGCTCCCCTCGCCGCACAGGCGGACGAACCCGCATCGGCACAGGCGGACGAGCCGGTCGCCGCACAGGCGGACGCACCCGCGGTCGCCGACGGCGATCAGGCCCCACAGGGGCCACCCGCAGGCGACGACGAAAGCAGCACGGGCGGTGCGGGCGGGAAAACCGACGAGGCCGAAGGCGAAGCCGAGGCCGAACCCGAACCGACGGCCGAGGAGACCACAGCCGAAGGCGAAGCCGAGGCCGAACCCGAACCGACGGCCGAGGAGACCACAGCCGAAGGCGAAGCCGAGGCCGAACCCGAACCGACGGCCGAGGAGATCGCTGAGCCGGAGCCGGAGGCAGCCGCCGAGGCGCCCGGCCAGCCCGCCGTCCCCCTCACCCACGTGAGGACCCGCGCCCCCGGCCTGGTCACCGCGTACAAGGAAGCGGGGACCGCGCTGAGGAAGCGGGACCTCACCGGCACCCGAGCCAACCTCTACCTCGTCCTCGACCGCTCCGCGAGCATGCGCCCGTACTACAAGGACGGCTCCGCCCAGGCCCTCGGCGAACAGGCCCTCGCCCTCGCCGCCCACCTGGACCCGGAGTCGACCGTCCACGTCGTCTTCTTCTCCACGGAGCTGGACGGCACCGGCGAGCTCACCCTCACCGAGCACGAGAACAAGATCGACGACCTGCACGCAGGGCTCGGCCGCATGGGCCGTACCAGCTACCACGCCGCCGTACAGGAAGTACTCACCCACCACGAGAAGCACCACCCGGACTCGGAGCGGGCCCTCGTGATCTTCCAGACGGACGGCGCCCCGGACGCCAAGACCCCCGCCACCCAGTCCCTCACGGACGCGGCGAAGGACCACCCCACCGTCTTCTTCTCCTTCATCGCCTTCGGCGAGCACGACAACAAGGCCTTCGACTACCTCCGCAAACTGAAGACCGAGAACACGGCCTTCTTCCACGCGGGCCCGACCCCGCGCGAGCTGACGGACGCGGAGGTCTACGAAGGCGTACTGGCGAACTGGCGGCCGTAACGCCTCGTAAACGCCCCGCACCCCCAGCTACACCCGGCCGCCCCCTTCCCACCCCTCAAAACGGGAAGCGGGCGGCCCACCCATGTCGGCTACGATTTCAAGGTTCGTAAGACGACCGACGACACGACCTGAACCGACGATCGTCACCCCGCGTAGCGACTTGGGAGCAGCCCGCGATGGCTCGACACCTCATCACCAGCGCCCTTCCGTACATCAACGGGATCAAGCACCTGGGCAACATGGTGGGGTCCATGCTCCCGGCGGACGTGTACTCCCGCTACCTCCGCCAGCGCGGCCACGACGTTCTCTACATCTGCGCGACGGACGAGCACGGCACCCCGGCCGAGCTGGCGGCCAAGGAGCAGGGCATTCCGGTCGACGAGTTCTGCGCGCAGGCGCACGACGCGCAGAAGGCCGTGTACGACGGCTTCGAGCTGGCCTTCGACTACTTCGGCCGCAGCTCCAGCCCGGAGAACCGTGAGATCACCCAGCACTTCGCGCGCCGCCTGAACGAGAACGGCTTCATCGAGGAGCGCTCGATCCGCCAGGTGTACTCGCCGACGGACGGCCGCTTCCTCCCGGACCGCTATGTGGAGGGCACCTGCCCGCACTGCGGCTACGACAAGGCCCGCGGCGACCAGTGCGAGAACTGCACCCGAGTCCTCGACCCCACGGACCTGATCAACCCGCGCTCGGCGATCTCCGGCTCGACGGACCTGGAGGTCCGCGAGACGAAGCATCTCTTCCTCCTCCAGTCGAAGCTGCAGAGCGAGGTCTCGGAGTGGGTGGCGGGCCACGAGCACGAGTGGCCGCAGCTCGCCTCCTCCATCGCCCGCAAGTGGCTGACCGAGGGCCTGCACGACCGTGCGATCACCCGTGACCTGGACTGGGGCGTCCCGGTCCCGGCCGACACGTGGCCGGAGCTGGCCGCCGAGGGCAAGGTCTTCTACGTCTGGTTCGACGCCCCGATCGAGTACATCGGCGCGACGAAGGAGTGGGCGGACCAGGACCCGGAGAACCGCGACTGGAAGTCGTGGTGGTACGAGGCCGACGACACCGTCCGCTACACGGAGTTCATGGCG
The DNA here is from genome assembly GCF_041053055.1 of Streptomyces sp. R41. Lineage (NCBI taxonomy): Bacteria > Bacillati > Actinomycetota > Actinomycetes > Kitasatosporales > Streptomycetaceae > Streptomyces > Streptomyces sp. R41. The sequence goes on along the minus strand of NZ_CP163443.1, from coordinate 5,449,453 downwards.
AAGGACAACGTGCCCTTCCACACCGTCATGTTCCCGGCCACGGAACTCGGCGTGCGCGAGCCCTGGAAGAAGGTCGACTACGTCAAGGCCTTCAACTGGCTGACGTACTACGGCGGAAAGTTCTCCACGTCCCAAAAGCGCGGTGTCTTCACCGACCACGCGCTGGACATCCTCCCCGCCGACTACTGGCGCTACTTCCTCATCGCCAACGCCCCCGAGTCGGACGACTCGTCCTTCACCTGGGAGCACTTCACGGCCACGGTCAACAAGGACCTGGCCGACACCCTCGGTAACTTCGTCAACCGCGTCCTGTCCTTCTCCAAGAAGCGCTTCGGCGAGGAGGTCCCGGCGGGCGCGGAGGCCGGCGAGCCGGAGGCGAAGCTCGGCGAGGAGATCGCGGCCCTCCTGACCGAGTACGAGACCCAGATGGAGGCCCTCCAGTTCCGCAAGGCGGCGGCAGCCCTGCGCGCCCTGTGGTCGGCGGGCAACTCCTACCTGGAGGAGAAGGCCCCCTGGCTGGAGATCAAGACCAACCCCGAGGGCGCGGCCCTGACCCTGCGCACGGCGATGAACCTGATCCACCTCTACGCGGTGGTCTCGGAGCCCTTCATCCCCGCGTCCTCCCGCGCGATGCGCTCGGCCTTCGCCCTCACGGACGACACGGCCACCTGGGTCACGACCGACGAGGCCAAGTCCCTGAACTCGGTCCCGTCCGGCACCCCCTTCACGGTCCCCCCGGTCCTCTTCGCCAAGATCACGGACGAGGACCTGGAGACGTACAAGGAGCGCTTCGGCGGCGCACCGGAGTAGCGGCAACCACGCATCCGAGGGCCCGGGAACGGACAGTTCCCGGGCCCTCGGCGTCGGAACCTCACAAGGCAACAGCGGCACCATGCGGAACCCCCTGCTCCTCTGTGCACACCCTCTCCCAGGCTGTATACATTGCGAAGATCAAGTGAAGCCATTGGCTTACTGGGACTTGAGTGGACATGTGAGTCCACTGAGTGGGGGGTTCATCCATGGCACTGTTCGGCAACGCGAGCACCATCGACCCGGCCTCGGCACAGCAGGACTTCGCGCGCCTGCTGGGTCAGGGCGAGCAGGTGCACGCCGCGTATCTGCTGATACGCGACAGCATCCTGTTCACCGACCGCCGCCTCATCCTCGTCGACAAGCAGGGCATCACCGGCAAGAAGGTGGAATACCACTCCATCCCGTACCGCAGCATCACCCACTTCTCGGTGGAGACCGCCGGCACCTTCGACCTCGACGCCGAGCTCAAGATCTGGATCTCCGGCACCGCGGCCCCCGTGGAGAAGACCTTCACCAAGGGCGTGGACATCTACGAAGTCCAGGCGATCCTCACGCAGTACGTGGCCAAGTAGCACCGCGCACCGCCAGCCCTCCCCGCTAGATCCCTGCCAACCCTTGCTAGCATCCGCTCACTTGTGCGAGGGCGGGGGCCCTCGCGGGGAGGGACATTTCACGTGGGCAGACACGCCCTGAGACGGGGCGGGTCAACCGCCCTCGTCTCCGCACTCGCGGTCGCCGTAGCGGCGGCCACCATCACCCTGTTCTCCGGCACTCCGGACGGCGGCGGCGCCGCGCAGGCCGCCACAACGACCGCCACCGCCGCCGCCGGGACGACGGAGATCGTCCTGGACGATCCGCAGCTCGACACCCCGCGCAGCGACCGGCTGCTCGCCGCCGGCGAGACAGGATTCCTGCACCGCCAGGCGGGCGTCGCCGGACTCCTGTGGACGGACTACGACGACGGCACCACCGTCACGGTCGAGGGCCCGTCCGGGGTGTACAAGCCGACCACCACCACCTGCTACGACATCAGCGTGCGCTGCGCATCGGGCATGTACGGGCAGGCCGGCGACACCGTGGCGCTGCCGCACGCCACCTACGGCGACCCGGTGTCGCTGTGGACGCCGGACGGCAGCGCGCTGCGGACCGTCGACCTGAGCCAGTCGGCCGACTACGTGGGCATGTACGGCAACACGCTCGTCACGGTCGAGTGGAACGGCGTCGTCGACGCCGAACAGCTGGACGGCCACTGGCTGCACCTCGTCGACCTCGTCGACGGCAAACAGCGCGACCGCGTGGTGACCGGCTACCCGACCGGCGGGTCCTGGAACCGGAGCACCCCGCGCACCGGCGACGAGAACGGCTTCCTGCTGGCTTACGCCGTCAACGACGAGAACGGTGACGTCGACTCGTACACCGTCAGCTACCTCGACTTCGCCACCGCGCAGTTCACCGAGGTCTTCACCGGCCTGCAGAGCGAGCCGGAACTCGTCCTCACCGACGACCGCGTCGGCTGGTACACGGCCTCCGCCGGCCTGCACCTCAAACCCCGCGCCGACCTCACCGCCGAGGAGACGGTCCCGGTGGCCGCCGGGGCCACCACAGGCGGCTACCCCACCCTCGTCGGCCACTGGCTGGTGCTCACCGCGTCCGGCGGCGTCACCGCTGTCTCCCTCACCGACGGCTCCGCCCGCACGCTGCTGACGAGGGCGTACGGCACCCCGCTGGCCACCCCCGACGGCGCCGCCCTCGTCACGGGTGGCACGAGCGCGAGCGACTGGTGGATCCAGCGGGTCACCCCGGGCGCGGACGGCGTCCCGCAGCTGGAGAAGCTGTTCAAGGTCGCCCCGTACGAGAACACCAAGACCGGGCTCGCCCTCAGCCGGGGCAGCCTGCGCGTCGCGGAGGACGACCCGTCCAGCGCCTCCGACACCACCTCGTGGCGCACCATCGACAACGTCGGCGGCCGGCTGACCGCGACCACCGCCACGGAGAGCGGCTCGATCAGCCCCAAGTGTCCCTACATCGGCACCACCTGCTCGGCGATGTGGGGCAACCTGGGCAACGGGCCCAGGGACGTCTACCTCGACACGTACGACGACGGCGACGAGGGCGGCAGCGGCCTGTCGAACGCGGACCGGCTGGTCGCGATCGGCGCCAACCCCCTGGAGTTCCACACCGAGAAGGGCGCGATCGTCGATGTCTCCGACAACTACGCCGTCTACAACTCCGGCGGCTCGACCCCGATGCAGTACGTCGGCGAGTTCGGGCAGGGCCAGAGGCTGAAGCGCTCCATCCGCGCCGCGGCTCTCAACGGCCCCACCCTCTGGAGCGCCACCACCACCGCCGGTCAGCTCACCTCGTACAGCCTCATCACCGACAAGACCCTCGCCACGGTGACGGTCCCGGGCCTCGCCTGTGTGCCGAGCGAACTCCAGGCGGCGGGCCGCTGGGTCTACTGGGCGTGCGGCACGAACTCGGCGGGCGTGTACGACTCCAAGGCCGGTACGTCCCGCTCGGTCACCCCCGGTGACGTGCTCCTCGGCGACGGCTTCACCGTCCGCCACGACCACGCCACCGACCAGCTGGTCCTGACCGAGGCAGCCACCAGTACCACCCGCGTCATTGCCTCCGGGGTCCCCGACACCGGCCTGGCCGCCGACCGGCGGAACCGCTGGACCGTGGACGAGTACACAGGTCTGGTCGCCTGGATCGGCGCGTACGAGCAGACGCACGTCGCCAGGACCGGCGTCGCCCCGTCCACCGTGACGTCTTTCGAGACGCACGCCCCCAGCTACGTCGACCCGAACACGCCCTTCGTGGGCTCCTGGCTGCTGTCCCGCCCGGTCAACTCCTGGTCCGTGACCTTCACCTCGGTCCAGAGCGGCGCGACCGGCAGGGCCACCGACACGGTCACCGGCGCCGGGGCCAAGGCATGGGTGGGGACGAACTGGTACGGCAAGGCGGTGGGCGGGAGTTACTTCCCCACGGGCCAGTTCACCTGGACTCTCAAGGCGACCGGCACCGGCACCTCCACCCCCGTCACGGTGGCCACCGGCAAGGGCTTCCTCTCCCGCGGAGCGGCCGTACGCCACGACTTCGTCAGCCCCGACGGCCCGGACGGCCGCGGCGACCTGCTGACCCTGAACTCCTCCGGCGGCCTCACCTTCCACAGCGGCACCGGCACCGGCAAGTTCAACTCGAAGTACACCGGCACCGGCTGGGCCACCACCATCACGGCGATCCCCTTCGGCGACCTGAACGGCGACCGCTGCAACGACGTCCTGGTGCGCTACAGCAGCGGGGCGCTGCGCCTGTACAAGCCGGGCTGCGGCAAGGCGGTCACGCCGTCGACGTCGTACACGACCCTCGCCACCAGCGGCTGGACCCAGTACAACGCGCTCACCTCGCCCGGTGACGTGAGCGGCGACGGCCGCCCGGACCTCATCGCGCGGGGCGCGTCGACCGGGACCGTCTACCTGTACAAGGGCACGAGTGACGGCAAGCTCGCCTCCCGCGTGAAGCTCTACGACAACTGGAAGGGCTACAAGAAGATCGTCGGCGTCGGCGACATCACCGGCGACGGCAAGGCCGACCTGCTCGCCCAGGACACCGCGAACACCCTCTACCGCTACGACGGCAAGGGCGACGGCACCTTCGCCGCCCGCGTGAAGCTGTTCACCGACTGGGGTGGCTCCTACAACGTCGTCGTCGGCGTCGGCGACATCACCGACGACGGCAAGGCCGACCTGGTCTCCCGCGACACCAGCGGCAACCTGTACCGCAACAGCGGGGACGGCAAGGGGTCGTTCGGTTCGCGTACGAAGATCGCGACCGGGTGGAGCGGATACAAGTTCCTCGGCTGAGGAACCTCACATGCCGTAGGGCGCCCGGGACTCCACGTCCCGGGCGCCCTCGTCCTCGTGCGGGCAACCACGACGCCGAAGCCGACGCCGGCAACGAACGGTTCCCGGTCCCTCGCGGCAGCCGGTCGGGGGGTGGCCCCCACTTCTGGCATGTCCCCGTTCACCCGTATGGTTTCCGCCATGGCAGTCCCAGTCCCCGAGGTCATCCCGATCGCCTACGAGCCGAAGCACCGTACCGAGACCATCGGCCGGTACGCGGACGGTCAGTTCCTGGCGTCGATCACGTACGCCTTCCCCGAAGGGTTCCGTCCCGACGACGGCTGGGAAGAGCACAAGCGCCTCTACGTGGTGCTCCACACCTTCGACTCCGCAGGCCGCTACCGCGACTCGGAGATCTGGTGTGCCGGCACCTGGGCCGAACAGCAGCGCAACCCGCACGGCGACGACTCGGTCCTCTCCCGCGCCCGCGTCCACCTGGCGAAGCTCCTGCGCAGCCTCCCTCGCCGCTCCTACACGGACATCGCGATCCGTCCCTTCCAGCTCACCGTCGACGGCGTGCTGTTCGGCCTGGTGACGGGAGAGGACGAGGGCGAGGCCTGGGCCGAGCTCTACCCGGACCGCCTCGGCTTCGGCGAGCCGTGGGACGGCACGTACGACACCTGAGCAGCCCGTTCGCGGTCGACGTCATGCCCTGGGCCCTGGGCGGCTGACCGTTGGGGCCCGGAACGGACCAGCCGTCCCGGGCCCCTGGACGCTTCTTACGAGGTCAGCACCCCGGCGCCGGTCGTGGTCGCCAGTTCCGTCGGGAGGTTCTTCGCGGAGGTCTGGAGGCCGGCGGTGAGCGTCGGCGTCCAGTTCACCGTCGTCTTCAGCTTCTTGGAGTTGGCGGCGTTGTACGCGGCGACGAGGTCGGTCGTCGTGCCGTTGACGAGGTTGCCGCTGCCCGCGACCGAACCGGTGCCGTCGCCGCTCAGCAGCTTCGCGACCTTGCCGCCGGTCGGCACCTTCCAGTAGTTGTCCTCCGCGACCACCTGGGCCTTGGCCCGGGAGTTGATGGTGTAGAGGGGCGCGTACCCGTTGAGGGTCGTGGTGTCGAAGTAGTTGTTGTAGACGTGGATCTGGCCGATGCGGGCCAGCGGCGCGCGCTGGATGATGCCCTTCCACACGTTGTGGTGGATGGAGACGCGCAGCTTGCCGGTGCTGTCGGTGTCGCTGCTGCCGATCAGCATCGTCTTGTCGTGGTTGGTGAACTGGTTGCGCTCGACGGTCACCAGGTCGGAGCCGTTGGTGATGTCGAGGTCGCCGTCGTGGATCTGGAACTCGCGGCCGTAGTACTTCTTGTTGGCGCTGTCGAAGTCCGGCGCGTCGGTGAAGGTGTTGTGGTCCGCCCACACGTGGGTCGCCCCGCGCAGGGTCACGGCGTCGTACGCCGAGTTCCAGTTGCCGTCGTCGCCGTCCGTCGGGTCCCACTGCGGGAAGCAGTCCTCGGTGGCGGAGAAGGTGAGGTTGCGGACGATGACGTTGTCGACGCTCTTCACCTGGAGGCTGCCGCCGGTGATCCCGGCCTTGGTGCCCGGCACGCCCACGATGGTGGTGTTGGCCGGCACCTTGAAGACGATGTTCTTCGCCTGCTTGGCCTGCGCGGCGGCGCGGGCGGTCTCCTGCGTACCGGACGGCAGCTTGGAGCGGCCGTACGTGGACGGGTCGTACGCCTTGAGATAGGCGGCCAGTGAGTACCCCGTACCCGAGGAGTAGTCGGCGCAGCTCAGCTTCTTCCCCGAGTCGTCCGTGTTGGCGTCGATGGTGCCCTTGATCTGGATGATCTTCGCCGTGGAGTTGGTGCTGCTGCCCAGCGCCTTCACCAGCTGGGCACGGGTACTGACGGTGTAGACGTGCGCGGAGTCGGCCTGCGTGCCACCGGTCGTCCCGGAGCCGGAGGCCGCCCAGCCGTCCTTGGCGGGCAGCGTCTGGTGGAACAGGTCGACGGAACCCGCGTTCGCGTTCATCACCAGGGCGACGGCACCGAGCCCGGTGGCCGCCACGGCGGCACCGGCGACCAGGACGGTACGGCGCGTGCGGAGGGACCGGCGGTGGGAGGGGGATGCCACGGATGAGTCCTTACGTGTTTGTGGGGCACGTGCGGTGCGTGCGGAGCCCCGGTGAACGGGGCTTCCGACTCATCAGTGGTCGCGGGGAGGGAGAAGGTTGCCGGAATTTTCGCCTGAGCTGATTCCCCTCAACTCATCGAGGAATCCAGCCTGTTGCGTGCCGCACCGGCTAGGGCGTGAAGACCTGCTCCAGGCGGTGGATGGCCCCGTCGTCGCCTGTCTCATACCTGAACACCAGGCCGGAGTCGGGGTGAGCGTTGATCCAGTCGATCAGCTCCTGCACGCCGATCCGCTGGTTCTCACTGCTGTCGGTGATGGGGTTGGTGGCGGTGACATACGCGGCCTGGTCGAGAGCCCAGCGGCTGTCCTCGCCCGTGACGACGAAGGGCGCGCCGTCGGTGTCCTTGTCCGGGCATCCCCAAGCCCCGTGCTCGATGACGAGGTTCACCTTCCCGGTGCTGCCGTCGAGTTCCTCGACGCGGTAGACGGCGATCTCGTCGGGATCGACGTGGTCCGGGCTCGGCGGCTCGTCGGCACAGTCGGCGGCGGCCGCGCCGGTCGCGGCTGATCCAGTGGTCTTGGCGGCGGGCTTCGCGGCGGGCGTGCCGCCGCCGGCCGCACCGGGCGACGAGGTGTCCGTGGTGCGCACGCCCGGCGTCGCGTCGGGCTTCCCGGCAGTCGTGCCCGGCGATGGGGTGGCCGTGGCACCCGCGCTCGGCGCCCCGCCGACGCCGGTGGCAGAGCTGTCCTCCTGGCATCCGGTGAGCGCGGCGGTCAGCGCGACGGCCGCGAGCGCGAGCACGGCGGGTCTGAGGCGGTTGGCATTCATCTGGGACGTCCCCCCTGGTCACAGGCGGCCCAATCGGCCGCCCCCGGAGCGGGACCGTAGCAACGGCGTCGTCCCACCGCAGCACTGGAACTCCTGGTGTCACAGAGCCGGGACGAGGCCGTCACGGGGCGCGGACGGTGTCCCCCCGTGGGGGAAGTTCACCGATAGGGCTCACGCTCACCCCGGTCTTCGGGCAGACCCACACCGCCACACCCTCGACGACGGTCGCGGCCGACGGATGCGAGTCCGGATGGGCCGGGCAGCGCGGCCACACCGCCGGCTCGCCCTCGCCCCACAAGGCCTCCACGGCCCAGCCCTGCACCTGATCCGCGATCTCGGCGAGCCGCACACCGGGCCGGTTGTCCGGCCCCCAGTAGACGCCCTGGCCGGAGCCGTCGGGGGCGTAGAGCATGAGGCCGGGGTAGTCGTCTTCGGGCGCGCGTACGTCGGGCTGTACGGAGCACTGGGCGCGGAGGTCCCGAAGGACGGTGTCGAGAACCCGGGCGAACTCGTCGTCGGTCACGGCCGCTCCGCGTGGATCCGCTCGAGCAGGGCGGCGAGGCCGTCTCGGGAGACGGGGAGTATTCGGGCGGGCTCATCGCTTTCGCGGAGCAGCAACGTGCCGTTGCCGTGGGCGAGTTCCACGCACTCGTTACCGTCTCCTGGACCGGAGAACGAGGACTTCTGCCACTGGATCACGACTTACAGTTCCTTCGCCAGATGGTGCATGAAGTCCCGCGACTTGGCGGGCTCAAGGGATACCGACTCCACCTTACGGAAGAGTGTTCGCATGGCTAGGAGTTGGGCCGACGCGTCCAGGAAGGCCGAGCCGTACGGAGCGTCCCGTTGGACGGTGTCCAACGCCGTCACCAGACCGCCCACGTACAACATCATCGAGCTGGCTCCGGCGAATCCGTCGACGTCGAACGGAATCACGCGCACCGTGACGTTCGGACGCTCCGACTCCCGGAGCAGCTCTTCAAGTTGAGCGCGGGCCACTCGCCGATCCGCAACACGGGTGCGCAGTACCGACTCGTGCACCACCGCCTCGTACGGCACGGCTCCCTCCTGGGAGAGGACCACCTTGCGGCGCATACGGTGCGTCAGCCTGGCTTCCATCTCGCCATCCGGGAGCTCGGGAACCCGGTACGCGAGGACAGCTCGGGCGTACTCCTCCGTCTGAAGCAGACCAGGCACGTGCGCGGTGGCGATCACCTGCATGAAGCGGGCGTGATGCTCCAACTCCGCCAGGTCTCGGAAAACGGGCGGCAGCACGTCCGCGTACTCCTCCCACCACCCGCGCGTACGATCCGTCGCCATCGCGACCAGCGCGTCGACCAACGCCAGGTCCGCACATGCGTAGTGAGCCGCAAGCCTGCGTAGACGCTCCTCGCTGACCCCTGCGATCCCGGCTTCCATCTGGCTCATCTGCGCCGAGGTCGACCCCAGGAACACGGCCACCTCCCGGGCGGTCATCCCGGCGGAATCCCGCAGCCGTCGCAGCTCAGTGCCGAGACGGACCTGGCGAGCGGTCGGCTGATTCCTCGGTGGCATGCGCGCCTCTTCCTCTCAACAGGCCCTCCACGAGGACAGGTTGGTCTCCCTCGTCCGGGGTCAGATTACGCGAGCGGCTTGCGATGGCAGAAATTAATGCCCTACCGTCAGTGACGCGACGCACACGCTGCGGAACCCCGGGGCCACCGGAAGCGCACCGCCCCGTCACGCCATGACGGGCGCGGCATGCCACCGCCCGAAACCCACAGCTGCCCCCAACTCCCCCTCCCTGACCAGGAGTCCCGCATGCCCAAAAACGGAGAACCCACCGACCACGAACCCTGGGAGTACACCCTCTACATCCCCAACGACCCCCGCGCCGTCACGATCTGCCGCCGCACGCTCCGCCTGATCCTCGCCGCCCACGGCCTCCCCCACTTCACGGAAGCCGCCGAACTGCTGGCGACCGAGCTGGTCACCAACGCCGTACAACACACAAAGGGCCCCGCCGCGATAAGACTCCGCGCGGAAAACGGCGCCCTCCGCATCGGCGTCTGGGACGCGGACCCCACACCACCGCACCCGACCCGTCCCACCACCCCGGACGCCGAAACAGGCCGCGGCCTGACCCTGGTCCGCACCTGCGCCGACACCTGGGGCTGGGTCCCCCAACGGGACACCAAGAACATCGTCGGCACCGGCAAGTACATCTGGTGCGAACTGGCCGCGACGGCGTGAACGTTCCTTCCCATCTCGAAAGAGTGAACGCCCCACATCGGCCGGCCGCCCTGGCCCTTGATCCACCTAGGTTGCGCACATGGTCACATCAGCTCACGAGGGCATGCACCGGATCTTCCAGGAGCGGCCCGAGATCCTGACTCCCGTGTTCGGGTTGCTGGGCATCGAGTTACCCGAGAAGGCGGCCGTCTACGCGGTAGCCACCGACGCCACGGAGGCCAAGCCCATGGCCCGGCACATCGACACCGTGCTGCGTGTCGGGCCCTCCGACGGGGACGACTTCCTGCTCGCCGTCGAGGCGCAGAAACGACGAGACCGCAAGAAGGAGTCGAGCTGGCCCTATTACGTCGCCTATCTCCAAGCGAAATACGGCCTGCCCGTACTGCTTCTCGTCGTCTGCCGGGACCGGGCCACCACCAAATGGGCAGCCGGTCCATTCGACTGCGGAGCCCGCGGTTGGACCGCGCAGCGGACGTACCCCCTCGTCGTCGGGCCGGACAACCTCCCGGTGATCGCCGACGAGAGAACCGCGGCCGAGAAGCCCGCGATGGCCGCGTTCTCCGCCCTGGCACACGCCAACAGCCCCGACGTCGACGGCATACTGGACTCACTGGGCCGTGCCCTTGCGGGTATGGACCCGGACGCCGCCAGCTACTTCTACCAGTTCCTGGACAGCGCCCTGGGGGCATCCCCCGCCGGAGACAAATGGAGGAACATCGTGACGTTCGTCAACTACTTCCCCGGCCGGGGCACACTGCTTGAGAAGACCTTCCTCGAAGGTGAGGCGAGGGGAGAGGCCAAGGGCATCCTGCGTGTCCTGGAGGTGCGCGGCCTCCCCATCTCCGACGTCGTCCGCGAACGCATCACCACATGCACCGACCTCGACCGTCTGAACGACTGGCTCGACCGGGCCGGAACAGTCGCTCGCGCGGAGGACCTGTTCGCGGCGGAGCCCGGACACGTACAGGAACCCTCGCCTTGACTGTCAGGGCTCCGGGGACAAGTCCCTGTTCTGACCCCCAGGTTGAGCAATGAGCGGAGCGCCCGGAGCACACGGCCCCGGGCGCTTTACAATCCCCGCGTGATGTCGGCGTACAGGTGCTGCGCCTGGGGCGGAGGGGCTCACATGACACATGCTCGCATGACCAGAACCAGAGGCTGGTGGAGAGCCGCGGCGATCGTGCTGGCCGGGGTGGTCGGGGGCGCGCTGCTGCCCGCCGCTCCCGCCGCCGCCGTGCACGGGCCGGTTCCCCGCGACTTCAACGGTGACGGGTATCGCGACGCCGTTCTGCCCGCTCCCGGCGCGAACGTGTCCGGCAAGGAAAGCGCCGGTGCGGTCGTCGTGCTGTACGGATCCGCGTCCGGACTCACGACGACCCGGCGGAAGACCATCACGCAGAACACCTCCGGCATGCCGGGCAGCTCGGAGACCGACGACTTCTTCGGGACCACGGTTTCGGCCGCCGACATCAACCGCGACGGCAAGCCGGAGCTCTTCATCAGCGCATCCGGGGAGAACCTCTCGCTCGGCGCGGTCTGGGTCCTGCCCGGCGCCTCCACACGCCCCACGACCACGGGCAGCAGGATGATCCTGCCCTCCTCGGTCGGCCTCACCCAGAGCACCCTGGTCCTGCTGGGCGGCAACGGCCTGCTCAAGGTGATCTGAGCGGCAGGACAACCAAGAGGGCATGGGGAAGGGCCCGGAACCGGGCTGGTTCCGGGCCCCTCGTGTCAAGTCCGTACGAGGATCAGCTCGCCGACGCCGACGTGCTCGGCTGGGTGTCCGTGCTGTCGTGGGTCTCGTCCGGGGCGACGCCCATCGTCAGGTGGGCGTGGACGCCCTTGGCGATGTTGTTCTTGTTGTACTTGAGGTAGAGGAGGCCGCCCTCGTGGCCGTTCTGGGGGTAGATCGTGTCCTCGGTGAGGGTCGTGCGGGTGGTGGTGTTCGTGGAGTACGGGGGCACCTCCGCCGAGGCCAGGACCGCCTTCTCGGCGAAGAAGAGCTGGCCGGTGTGGCAGGTGTGGCCGCCCTCGTAGCCGGCGGAGGTCCACTCGCCGTCCACGTGGACCTTCACGTGGATGTGCACGCAGCGGCCCTGGTACCAGCCCGGGAAGATCGTCCTGAAGGTGACGTAACCGTGCTTGTCGGTCTTCCAGGTGCCGCGCAGGTAGCGCTCGTCGTCGGTGGGCTCGGAGTGGCCGCCGCCGGTGCCGCCCGAGGGCGCGCCGGACGGGGGCTCGCCCGTGGGCGTGCCCGAGGGGGCGTCGGAGGGAGCACCGGACGGCGGCGTGCCACCGCCACCCGCGCCGCCGCTGCCCATCGACTCGTAGCCGGAGTACACGCCGAGTGCCGTGCAGTGCCAGATGTCGACGGCCGCGTTCTTGAGGGGCTTGCAGGTCTCCGCGTCGATCACCTTGAGCTCGAGGGTCATGGGGATGCCCTCTTGGTCCTCGGTGATGTCCTGGCGGATCTTGTCCGCGTCGATGTAGTACGGGCCCTCGGTGGTCTCCGTGGTGAGCTTGTAACACGTCTCGGCGCTCGACGACGATGACGAGGTGTCGGTGCTCGTCTCGCCCGCGAACGCGTTCACGGCGATGCCGCCGCCCACGCCCACGGCCGCGACGGCCGCTCCACCTGCGACGACGACCTTGCGTCGCGTCATGTTCCGTTTGTGCGCCGGTCCTTGGGTCTCAGTCATGGGCCGGACGCTAGGGACGGTACCTGTCAATGACGTGGGTGAGGACTGTGATTTGCGTGCTCACGCGAAAGTGGCCCGGAACCGACACCGGTTCCGGGCCGCCCTCACACGAAGAACTACTTCGGCTGCGGCTTGCGCACGGAGAGGTGCAGCTCCCGCAGACGGGTCTCGTCCAGCTCCGTCGGCGCGCCCATCATCAGGTCCTGCGCGTTGCCGTTGAGCGGGAACGCGATCGTCTCGCGGATGTTCGGCTCGTCCGCGAGCAGCATGACGATGCGGTCGACGCCCGGGGCGATGCCGCCGTGCGGCGGGGCGCCGAAGCGGAAGGCGCGGAGCATGCCGGCGAACTGCTCCTCGACGGTCTCACGTTCGTAGCCCGCGATCTCGAAGGCCTTGAGCATGATCTCGGGCTCGTGGTTCCGGATCGCGCCGGAGGACAGCTCGACGCCGTTGCAGACGATGTCGTACTGCCAGCCGAGGATGTCCAGCGGGTCCTGGGTCTCCAGGGACTCCAGGCCGCCCTGCGGCATCGAGAAGGGGTTGTGCGAGAAGTCGATCTTCCCGTCCTCGTCCTTCTCGTACATCGGGAAGTCGACGATCCAGCAGAAGCGGAAGACGTTCTCCTCGAAGTGACCGGCGCGCTTGGCGGCTTCCACCCGCACCGCGCCCATGATCTTCGAGACCTCGTCGAACTCGCCCGCGCCGAAGAAGACCGCATGGCCGGCCGACAGCGACAGGCGCTTCGTCAGCTCCGCGACGTTCTCCTCCGTCAGGAACTTCGCGATCGGGCCCGTCAGGGAGCCGTCCTCGGCGACACGGACCCAGGCCAGGCCCTTCGCGCCCAGCGAGACCGCGAAGTCGCCGAGCTGGTCGAAGAACTTCCGGGGCTGCGACGCCACGTCCGGCACCGGCAGCGCGCGGACGTGCTTGCCCGCGAAGGCCTTGAACTCCGAGCCCTCGAAGATGTCGGTGATGTCGACGAGCTCCAGCTGGGCCCGCAGGTCCGGCTTGTCGGAGCCGTACTTCAGCATCGCCTCGCGGAACGCGATGCGCGGGAAGGGGGACGTCACATGACGGCCGTTCCCGAACTCCTCGAAGAGCTCCGTCATGAGCTTCTCGATCGGCTGGAAGACGTCCTCCTGCTCGACGAAGCTCATCTCCACGTCGAGCTGGTAGAACTCGCCCGGCGAGCGGTCCGCGCGCGCGTCCTCGTCGCGGAAGCAGGGCGCGATCTGGAAGTAGCGGTCGAAGCCGGAGATCATCAGCAGCTGCTTGAACTGCTGCGGGGCCTGGGGGAGGGCGTAGAACTTGCCCGGGTTCAGGCGGGAGGGCACGACGAAGTCGCGGGCGCCCTCGGGGGAGGTGGCGGACAGGATCGGCGTCGCCATCTCGTTGAAGCCCAGCGCCGTCATCTTGTGACGGATCGCCGAGATCACGGCCGTACGCAGCATGATGTTGCGGTGCATGCGCTCACGGCGCAGGTCCAGGAAGCGGTACTCCAGGCGCCGCTCCTCGTTGACCCCGTCCTCGGCGTTGATCGTGAACGGGAGCGGGGCGGCCGCGCCGAGCAGCTCGACCTCGCTCACCTCGACCTCGATCTCGCCGGTGGGCAGGTCCGTGTTCACGTTCTCCGCGCCGCGCGAGACGACCTTGCCGTCGACGCGGACCGTCGACTCCTTGGAGAGCTTGTCGAGGGCCTCGTAGGCGGGCGTGCCGGGGCGGGCGACCAGCTGCGTGATGCCGTAGTGGTCGCGCAGATCGATGAAGAGGATGCCACCCAGGTCTCGGCGATTGTGCAGCCAGCCGCTCAGCCGGACGTCGCTTTCGACGTCAGAGGCGCGGAGCTCGCCGCAGGTGTGGGACCTGTACCGATGCATCGTCGTTCATCCAGTCTTCGCGGATTGGGGGCTGATGATCCGGATCTGCTCATCCGGGTCTGTTTCACGTGAAACGTCGGGGCCGAGGCCCGGACCTCCCAAGGGTACCGGGCACCCCAAGATCGCCACTCCCCATACTCTCGGTGGCAGGTATCGATCACCTCTTCATACAGTGGGGCAATGCGCACTGGTGAGCCCCTGCCCGCCGTGGGGGACGTCCTGGCCGCCCTCGCGACCGGCCTGTGGCGCTGGGACAACGCCGCGGGGCTGGTCACCTTCGACGCCGAGGCCGCCCGGCTCATCGGGCTGCCCGCGGAGCACACCACGCTCACCGAGGCGGGCGCACGCGCCCGTTTCCATCCCGTCGACTGGAACGAGATCGACGGGGTCGTGCAGCTCGCCGTCGCCGAGGGCACCCTCGCCGAGGCCCGGATGCGGATCATGGACGAGCACGGCCGGGTGATCCGCACCGTCCGCAGCCGCTCCAAGCCGATCATCGACCCGAAGACCGGGGAGTACGAGCTGATCGGCACCCTCCAGGAGGTCACCGAGCAGCCGCCGGGCGCCGCCGCGCGCACCCCCGTCACCGGCGACTGGCGCCGCTCGCGGGAGGCGTTCCTGCTGGACGCGGGGCGGGCGCTCGCCGAGGCGCGGTCCACGACGGAGGTACTGCGGGTCGCGGCCGGCCTGTCGATGCCGGGGTTCTCGCCGGACGGGCTCGCCGTCTTCGGCGCGGAGGGCGAGCGGCTGACCGTCATCGGGCACCACGGACAGCAGCCCGGGGACGAGGGGCCCTTCACCCACATGTCCCTGGCCACGGACTACCCGGCCGCGGAAGTCGTCCGCACGGGCCGTGCCGTGTACCTCTCCTCCCCCGAGGAGTACAAGGAGCGCTACCCGGTCTCCTGGCCGCTCGCCCAGCACTTCGGCCGCCAGTCCTGGGCGTTCCTGCCGCTCACCGTCGCGGGGCGCACCATGGGCGCGTGGATGGCGGCCTTCACGTACCCCGTCACCTTCACGCCCGACGAGCGCTCGGTTCTGACGACCGTCGCCCGCATGCTCGCGCAGGCCCTCTCGCGGGCCGGAGCCGCCGAGACCGAGCGGGAGCTGACCGACGGCCTCCAGCGCTCGATGCTGCCCACACTGGGCCCCGAGATCCCGGGCATGACCGTCGCCGCCCGCTACGTGCCCACCGGTGGCGGCCTCCAGGTCGGCGGCGACTGGTACGACATGATCCCGCTCCCGACCGGCCGCTTCGCCCTCGTCATCGGCGATGTCCAGGGCCACGACGTCCGCGCGGCCGGCCTGATGGGCCAGCTCCGCATAGCCCTGCGCGCGTACGCTGCCGAGGGCCACCGCCCGGACGCGGTGCTCTCCCGGGCCTCGCGCTTCCTGTACGGGGTCACGGACTCGGTGACGTACGGCTCGAGCGGCGGCGGTACGAACGGCGGCGCGGGCAGCGAGGAGGGCGACGGCGCCGACCTGCGCTTCGCGACCTGCCTGTACGTCGAGGTCGACCCGGCGACCGGGACGCTCGACATCGCCCGCGCCGGGCACCCGGACCCCGCGATACGCATGGCCGACGGGACCGTGCTGATGCGGCCGACCGCGGGCGGGCTGCCGCTCGGCATCGACCCGGACGCCGACTACCCGACGACCCGGCTCGTCCTGGAGCCCGGCGAAACCATGCTGATCTGCACCGACGGGCTCATCGAGACCGGAGGCCACGACCTCGAAACCGGCTGGCGGCGCATCCGCCGGACCCTCGAGTCCCACGACGGCGACATGGAGTCCCTCGCCGACGCCCTGGTCCAGGCCGTGCACGGGCCCTCCTCGCACCACACCACCGGACCGCTGGCCGACCGGCGCGAGGACGACATCGCCGTACTGCTGCTGTGCCGGGTGGCGCCGGGCTGCGGCTGCGGCGACACGGTCACGGCCGTGCGGCCGCCGATGCGGCGCACGATGCTGACCGTGGCGCAGGCGGAGCCCGAGCGGGTCGCCGGGGCCCGCCAGCAGCTGCGGGAACTCCTCCACGACTGGGCCTCCGAGGACCAGCTCGACTCCGCGGTCCTGCTCGTCTCGGAGATCGTCACCAACGTCCTCGTGCACACCGACGCCGACGCGCTGCTCGTCGCCGAGGTGACCGGCGATCCGGGCAAGCGGCGGATGCGGGTCGAGGTCACCGACGCCAGCGACGACCTGCCGCACCGGCGCCATCCCGGCGAACTCGCGTCCTCCGGGCGGGGATTGGTTCTCGTGGAGCTCCTCGCGGAGTCGTGGGGCGTGGATCCCCGGGGCGAGGGGAAGAGCATCTGGTTCGAGTTCTACGAGCCCGCCGAACCGTCCGGCGGGGCGTAACGCGTACGCAGCTCGGAGAGGACCCCGAACGCGGCAGCCGTCAGCGGGACGGCGAGCAGCATGCCCAGGATTCCGGCGACGGACGCGCCCCCCGTGATCGCGAGCATCACCACCGCCGGATGCATCTGCACCGTCCGGCTCTGGATCATCGGCTGCAGCACATGCCCCTCCAGGACCTGCACGGCGAGGACGACCCCGAGCGCCCACAGCGCGATGACGAACCCCCGGTCCGCGAGCGCGACCAGCACGGCCACCGAGCCGGAGAGGAACGCGCCGAGATACGGGATGTAGGCGGTCACGAAGACGAGCGCACCCAGCCCCGCGGCGCCCGGGACGCGCAGGATCAGCAGCCCGATGGTGATGCAGAGCGCGTCGATGAGCGCGATGAGCGTCGTCCCGCGCATGAACCCCTCGACGGCCCGGAAGGCGCGCCGGGCCATGGCTTCGACCGTGTCGGCGGTGCCGCGCGGCGCGAGCGACCGGAGTGTGTCGCCCGCGCGGTGCGAGTCCCGCAGGAAGAAGAAGACGAGCAGCAGGGCGAGTACGGCGATGGCGATGGACTCGCCCACCACGCTCACGCCGCTGATGACATTGGACACGGCCGTGCCGCCGAACTTGGTCAGCAGGTCCTTGGAGTTGGAGGCGAGATCGTCGAGGGAGGTGCCCGCCGCCCCGAAGTGCTCCGCGACGGACTTCGCCGCCTGCTTGAGCGAGGCGACGATCTGGTCGCCCGTGTCGATGAGCGCGGCGACGACGATGTAGACGGCGCCGCCGACGACCACGACCACGGCGACACAGGTGAGCCCGGCGGCGAGCGACCGGTTGACCCGCACCTTCACCAGCTGCCGGAACAGCGGCCTGAGCAGCGCGGTCCCGAGCAGGGCGAGCAGCACCGGCACCACCGCCGTACGAAGCTGCCCGCACAGCCGGATCCCGACCCACGCCACACCGGCGACGAGCAGGAGCACGACACACCACGCGGCCAGCCGCCGGGCGCCTTCGGGGAGTAGCTGCACGCTTCCACCCGAGCACGCGCGGGGCGGGCCGTCCTGTGGGGAGGGCCCGCCCGGGTGACACAGCGTCAGCGACTGGTGCTGCGCGCTTCGGTTCAGGGCGTGGCGCTCGTGATCACGGCGAAGGGCGCCCCGAACGGGTCGAGCAGCATGGCGAGGCGTCCGACACCCTCGGCGTCGACCGCGGGGATGATGACCGTCGCGCCCAGCTCCTGGGCCCTGGCCACGACGGTGTCACAGTCCTCGACCTCGAAGTACGGGTGCCACTCGGAGGACGAGCCGCGCTGCATGTGCTCCGCCGGGAGCTGCATGATGCCGCCGTGCATGGTCGCCTCGCCGCCGCCCTCGGGGCCGACGATGGTGTAGACGATGTCCGGGCCCATGGGCATGTCCCGCGCGTCCCACGACAGGACCGTGCGGTAGAAGTCCTTCGCCGCCGCGGCGTCCGTGGTGTAGAGCTCGATCCAGCTGAGGGTGCGCGGCTCGTTGACGACCTCCAGGCCGTCCATGTCCCGGGCTTCCCACACGGCGAACTCGGCGCCCGTAGGGTCCGTGAAGCCGGCCATCCGCCCCTCGGTGAAGACGTCCGTGGGCGGGAAGCGGACCGAGCCGCCGGCCTGTTCCACGGCCTTCGCGGTGGCGTCGGCGTCCAGGGTGCGGAAGTAGACCGTCCAGGCGGACGACGCCCCCTCCTCGGTCAGCGGGCCGACGGCGGCCAGGGTCTTGCCGTCCTTCTGCAGGAAGCCGTAGCCGCCGGCCTCCGGTCCCGCGGACTGGAACTGCCAGCCGAACGTGCCCTCGTAGAAAGCGACGGCCGCGTCGATGTCCGGTGTCCCCAGGTCGAGCCAGTTCGGCCCGCCCGGAACGTTCGTCGAGGTGAGCATGGAGCGCTCCTAGCAGGTGAGTTGGGGTGGCCCGGAAGGGAGGAGCCGGGATGCGATGACCCTGCCGACACGTCTGTCCGACAAGCTACCCGCCGAGCCCCGCGCGGGCATGCCGAAGCGCAAGCGCGCCGGGGAAGGCCCCGTCCGTTCCACGCGCGCACGGGAAAGCCCCGTCCGTTCCACCGGACGGGGCTTTCCCGTGACTCACCTGACGGAGGCTTACAGCGCGCCCTCGGACATCCCGTGCACCGCCGGGATCGTCCCGAGCCGGCCCTTCTGGAAGTCCTCGAAGGCCTGCTGGAGCTCCTCGCGGGTGTTCATCACGAAGGGGCCGTAGTGGGCCATGGGCTCACGTATGGGCTGCCCACCGAGAAGGACGACCTCCAGGTCCGGGCTGTTGGAGTCCTGCTTCTCGTCCGCGCGGACGGTCAGCGAGCCGCCCTTGCCGAACACGGCGGTCTGGCCGGTGTGGACCGGACGGCGGTCCGTACCGACGCTGCCGCGACCGGCGAGGACGTACGCCAGACCATTGAAGTCCTCGCGCCAGGGGAGTGTGATCTCGGCGCCGGGCGCCAGGGTCGCGTGGACCATGGTGATCGGCGTGTGCGTGATGCCGGGGCCCTGGTGACCGTCGAGCTCACCGGCGATGACACGCAGCAGCGCGCCGCCGTCCGGGGTGCTCAGCAGCTGGACCGTGCCACCGCGGATGTCCTGGTACCTCGGGGCCATCATCTTGTCCTTGGCCGGGAGGTTCACCCACAGCTGGAGGCCGTGGAAGAGGCCGCCGGACATGACGAGCGACTCCGGCGGGGCCTCGATGTGCAGGAGGCCCGAGCCCGCGGTCATCCACTGGGTGTCACCGTTGGTGATGGTGCCGCCACCACCGTTGGAGTCCTGGTGGTCGAAGATGCCGTCGATGATGTAGGTCACGGTCTCGAAGCCGCGGTGGGGGTGCCAGGGGGTGCCCTTCGGCTCTCCGGGCGCGTACTCCACCTCGCCCATCTGGTCCATCATGATGAACGGGTCGAGGTGCTGGTAATTGATCCCGGCGAACGCGCGGCGGACCGGGAATCCCTCTCCCTCGAAACCGCTGGGCGCGGTCGTCACGGCGAGCACGGGACGGGCCACGGCGTCGGCCGACGCGACCACACGGGGCAGGGTCAGCGGGTTCTCGACGGTCACTGCAGGCATGTCGGTACCTCCTTGTGCTCGGAGTTTAGTTGAGCATTGAACTTTCTGCCACCCGTAACGACGAACGCCCGGAGGGCATTCCCTCCGGGCGTCCGGGATGTCGTACAAGAGCGGCCCTAGCCGCGCATACAGCGCCTATCCGTACATACGGCGCATCGCGAAGTCCACCATCTGCTCCACGGCCTTGGCGTCGAAGACCATCCGGTGCTCGCCCTCCATGTCGAGCACGAAGCCGTAGCCGGTCGGCAGCAGGTCGATCACCTCGGCGCCGGTGATCACGAAGTACTTGGACTCCTTGCCGGCGTACCGGCGCAGCTCCTTGAGCGAGGTGAACATGGGGATCACCGGCTGCTGGGTGTTGTGCAGCGCCAGGAATCCGGGGTTGTCGCCGCGCGGGCAGTACACCTTCGAGGTCGCGAAGACCTGCTGAAAGTCCTCCGCGGACATCGACCCCGTGGTGAAGGCGCGGACCGCGTCCGCGAGGGACGGTGGAGACGGTTCCGGGTAGAGCGGGGGCTGCTGGCCGTACCCGCCGGGCATCTGCGCACCCGGCATCTGCCCGGGCATCTGCTGCTGCGGCGGGACATAGCCCTGGGCGCCCGCGTTCTGGTCGTAGCCGTACATGCCCCAAAGAGTAGTGGGCCACATATGGGCCAACAGGGGTTGCTTCTTATTACTGACGGGTAGCATCATCGTAGCTACTTGTTGGTACGTGAACTAGATGCGAGGAGTCAGTGCCTCGCCGATCCTTTAACGGAGCCGTCGCCATGGGGCACTACAAGTCGAATCTCCGCGACATCGAGTTCAACCTCTTCGAGGTGCTCGGGCGCGACAAGCTGTACGGCACCGGCCCGTTCGCGGAGATGGACACGGACACCGCCAAGAGCATCCTCGAGGAGCTGACGCGCCTCTCGGAGAACGAGCTGGCCGAGTCCTTCGCGGACGCCGACCGCAACCCGCCGGTCTTCGACCCGGAGACCAACACCGCGCCCGTGCCCGAGTCCTTCAAGAAGTCCTACAAGGCCTTCATGGACTCCGAGTACTGGCGCCTCGGCCTGCCCGAGGAGATCGGCGGCACCACCGCCCCGCCGTCCCTGATCTGGTCGTACGCGGAGCTGATCCTCGGTGCGAACCCGGCGGTCTGGATGTACTCGTCCGGCCCGGCGTTCGCCGGCATCCTCTTCGACGAGGGCAACGAGGTCCAGAAGAAGATCGCCCAGATCGCGGTCGAGAAGACCTGGGGCTCCACCATGGTGCTCACCGAGCCCGACGCGGGTTCGGACGTCGGCGCCGGTCGCACCAAGGCGATCCAGCAGGAGGACGGCTCCTGGCACATCGAGGGCGTCAAGCGCTTCATCACCTCCGGTGAGCACGACATGGAGGAGAACATCCTCCACTACGTCCTCGCGCGGCCGGAGGGCCACGGCCCCGGCACCAAGGGCCTGTCCCTCTTCCTCGTCCCGAAGTACCTCTTCGACTTCGAGACCGGCGAGCTGGGCGAGCGCAACGGCGTGTACGCGACGAACGTCGAGCACAAGATGGGCCTGAAGGCCTCCAACACGTGCGAGATGACCTTCGGCGACCGTCACCCTGCCAAGGGCTGGCTGATCGGCGACAAGCACGACGGCATCCGCCAGATGTTCCGCATCATCGAGTTCGCCCGCATGATGGTCGGCACGAAGGCGATCTCGACGCTGTCGACGGGTTACCTGAACGCCCTGGAGTACGCCAAGGAGCGCGTCCAGGGTCCCGACCTGGCGAACTTCATGGACAAGACCGCGCCCAAGGTCACCATCACGCACCACCCGGACGTGCGCCGCTCGCTGATGACGCAGAAGGCGTACGCGGAGGGCATGCGCGCCCTGGTGCTGCACACCGCGGCCGTCCAGGACGAGATCGCCGTCAAGACGGCCGCCGGCGAGGACGTCAGCGCCCTGCACGCGCTGAACGACCTGCTCCTGCCGATCGTCAAGGGCTACGGCTCCGAGAAGGGCTACGAGCAGCTCGCCCAGTCGCTGCAGACCTTCGGCGGCTCCGGCTTCCTGCAGGAGTACCCGATCGAGCAGTACATCCGCGACGCCAAGATCGACACCCTGTACGAGGGCACGACGGCGATCCAGGGCCAGGACTTCTTCTTCCGGAAGATCGTCCGCAACCAGGGCGCGGCGCTGAACTCCCTCGCCGAGGACATCAAGAAGTTCCTGGCGCTCGGCACCGGCGGCGAGGAGCTGTCCACCGCCCGCGAGCAGCTCGCCAAGGCGGCCGTCGAGCTGGAGGCCATCGTCGGGCTGATGCTCACCGACCTCGCGGCCACCGAGCAGGACGTCAAGAACATCTACAAGGTGGGCCTGAACACCACTCGCCTGCTGATGGCCTCCGGCGACGTGGTCGTCGGTTACCTGCTGCTGCGCGGTGCCGCCGTGGCCGCCGAGAAGCTGGCGACCGCCTCCGCCAAGGACAAGCCCTTCTACACCGGCAAGATCGCGGCCGCGAAGTTCTTCGCCGCGAACGTGCTGCCGGGCGTCACCGGTGCGCGCAAGCTCGCCGAGGGCGTGGAGCTGGACCTGATGGAGCTGGACGAGGCGGCGTTCTAAAGGTCCTCGCAGGCTTGCCCAAAGGCTCCGAAGTCTCTTCGGAGCACGCTCGAGGGCTGGGCGGACACCTGATCGGAACCTGTCCTTCCGGTCAGGTGTCCGCCCTTCACATCCCCCTTACGAAGGCCCGTTCCCCATCCCCGGGAGCGGGCCCTCAGGCGTCGTTAAGGTGAACCCATGAGCACACCCTCCCGCTTCGATCGCGGCCATACCGACGACCTCATGTCCTTCCTGGCGGCGAGCCCGACGCCGTACCACGCGGTGGCGAATGCCGCCGAGCGGCTGGAGAAGGCCGGATTCCGTCAGGTCGCCGAGACCGACGCGTGGGAGGGCACGAGCGGCGGGAAGTACGTGCTGCGCGGGGGCGCCATCGTCGCCTGGTACGTGCCGGAGGGCACCGAGCCGCACACCCCGTTCCGGATCGTGGGCGCGCACACCGACTCCCCGAACCTGCGGGTCAAGCCCCTGCCGGACAGCGGCGCGCACGGCTGGCGGCAGGTGGCCGTGGAGATCTACGGCGGACCGCTGCTGAACTCCTGGCTGGACCGCGACCTGGGCCTCGCGGGACGCCTGTCGCTGCGGGACGGCTCGACCCGCCTGGTGAACATCGACCGCGCCCTGCTGCGCGTGCCCCAACTCGCCGTCCACCTGGACCGTTCCGTCAGCACCGACGGGCTCAAGCTCGACAAGCAGCGCCATCTGCAGCCCATCTGGGGGCTCGGCGAACCCCACGAGGGCGATCTGATCGCCTTCCTGGAGGAGGAGCTGGGGCTGGCCACGGGCGAGGTCACCGGCTGGGACCTGATGACCCACTCCATCGAGCGGCCCTCGTACCTGGGCCGCGACGAGGAGCTGGTGGCGGGCCCGCGCATGGACAACCTGCTCTCCCTGCACGCGGGTACGGCGGCGCTGGTCGCGGTGGCGGCCGGCGACTCCGGGCTCCCTTACATCCCCGTGCTCGCGGGCTTCGACCACGAGGAGAACGGCTCGCAGAGCGACACCGGTGCCGACGGGCCGCTGCTCGGCAGCGTGCTGGAGCGTTCGGTGTTCGCGCGCGGCGGCTCGTACGAGGACCGGGCGCGCGCCTTCGCCGGCACGGTCTGTCTGTCCTCCGACACCGGCCACGCCGTCCACCCCAACTACGCCGAGCGGCACGACCCGACGCACCACCCGCGCGCCAACGGCGGCCCCATCCTCAAGGTGAACGTCAACAACCGCTACGCCACGGACGGTTCGGGCCGCGCCGTCTTCGCCGCCGCCTGCGAGAAGGCCGGCGTGCCCTTCCAGTCCTTCGTCTCCAACAACTCGATGCCCTGCGGCACCACCATCGGCCCCATCACCGCGGCCCGGCACGGCATCAAGACCGTCGACATCGGCGTGGCCATCCTCTCCATGCACAGCGCCCGCGAACTCTGCGGCGCGGACGACCCGTTCCTGCTGACCAACGCGCTGGTGGCGTTCTTGGAGGGATAGCCCTCCACCCGTCGGGTCGCCGCCCCACGGCCGGGCCTCCGCATGGCCCGCGAGGTCGCGGGTACTCGGCTCCCGCCCGGAACACCTGAGCCGGGCAGGGAGGCGAGACTCATGGGCCTGGGCGGATGCATCATCCTGATCGCCGCGGGAGCGATCCTCACGTTCGCGACCGACTGGAACATGCAGGGAGTCAACCTCGACCTGGTCGGGGTCATCTTCATGATCGTCGGGCTGATCGGCGTGACGACGTTCAGCAGCATCGCCCGGCGCAGGCGGGTGGTCGTGCCGCCGACCACGCCGGTGGTCGAGGAGGAACGACACCACCGGGGCGGCTACGGCGACGGGTACGGCATGTAGGTCCTGAAAGCCCGGCCGTACGTCAGTCGGCCATGCCCGCGAGGACGAGGGGCAGCCGGTCCGCGCCGCCCTCGGTGAGGCGGACCGGTACGCCCCAGTCCTGCTGGTGGACGTGGCAGGCCGGGTACTCGTCGGCAGGGTCGTCGTCGCAGGACGCGGCCATCGCGGAGACGTGCAGAACCCCTTCGGTGACGGCCGGGTTCAGCTCCAGGACGCGGGAGAGATCGGTTCCCGCGCCCTCGCCCTTGAGCAGTAGCTCGGGCGGGGTCGAGGAGACGAGGAGCCGGGTGGAGGGGCCGTAGCGGGTGTCCAGCTTCTGGCCCGGCGGAGCCTGGAAGATGACGTCCAACTGCAGCCCGCCCGGGGCGACTTCGGTGGCCGCGCGCTGCGTGCGGTGGGCGACCGACTCGACGCGTACGGCCTCCTCGGGGAGCCGCAGCCGGGTCAGCCGGTGGCGGGCGGACTCGACGACCACGATGTCGTCGCCGACGAGCACCGCGTCGCTCGGCTCCCGCAAGTCCGTGGCCAGCGTGGTCACTTCGCCGGTCGCCGGGTCGTAGCGGCGCAGCGCGTGGTTGTACGTGTCGCTCACCGCCACGGAGCCGTCGGGGAGCGCGGTGACGCCCAACGGGTGCTGGAACAGCGCCTGTTCGGCCGCCCCGTCGCGGTGTCCGAAGTCGAAGAGCCCGGTGCCGACGGCGGTGTGCACGGCGCCGTCGAGGTCCACCCAGCGCAGCGCGGACGTCTCGGAGTCGGCCAGCCAGAGCCGGTCGGCGGTGGCGGCGAGCCCCGACGGCTGCGCGAACCAGGCCTCGGCCCCCGGCCCGTCGACGAGCCCCTCGTTGGTCGTACCGGCGGCGACCCCGACGCTCCCGTCGGCCGGGTCGTACGCCCACAGCTGGTGCACACCGGCCATGGCGATCCACACGCGCCCGCCGAACACGGCCACGTCCCACGGCGAGGACAGGTCGACCTCGCGCGCGGGCCCGGACGTCGGCGAGCCCTGCCACCACTGGCGGCCGGTCCCCGCCAGCGTCGTGACCTCGCCGGTCGCGGGATCGAGGCGGCGCAGGGCGTGGTTCACGGTGTCGGCGACGACCACGGACCCGTCGTCCAGCAGCGCCAGCCCCTGCGGCTCGCTGAACCCGGCCGCCTCGGCCGCGCCGTCCGCAAAGCCCCGTACGCCGGATCCGATACGCCGTACGACGGTCTCGCCGTCGGCCTCCAGCTCCACCAGCTGATGCCGGGTCGTGTCGCTGACCAGCAGGTTCCCGCTCGGCAGGGCGAGCGCCTTGCCGGGGAAGCGGAGCGCCGTGGGCTCGGGCTCCGGCGCCACGTACGGCCCGTCGCCGCGTCGCAGGGTGCCCTTCGCCGCGTGCTCGGCCTCCAGCTCCTCCACCAGCCGGGCGATCGCGTGCGCATGCCCCTCACCGGCGTGCTGCGCCACGACGTACCCCTCGGGGTCGATCACGACGAGCGTCGGCCAGGCGCGTACGGCGTACTGCTTCCAGGTCGCGAGCTCGGGATCGTCGAGGACCGGGTGCTCCACCCCGTACCGCTCGACGGCGTCGACGACCGCCTGGTGCTCGGCCTCGTGCACGAACTTCGGCGAGTGGACCCCGATGATCACCACCGTGTCCCGGTGCTTCTCCTCCAGCTCCCGCAGCTCGTCCAGGACGTGCAGACAGTTGATGCAGCAAAACGTCCAGAAATCGAGGATGACGATGCGTCCTCGCAGGTCGGCGAGGGTGTACTGCTCGTCCCCCGTGTTCAGCCAGCCGCCCTTGCCGATCAGCTCGGGGGCGCGGACACGGGCGCGGCGGGGTGTGGGGGCCGGGGCGGAGTCGTTCATGGGACAAGGGTGCCACCGCGGGCCGCGTCGCCCGTCACGGGGCGGCACCGCGATGTGGTCACTGCGCGT
Organism: Streptomyces sp. R41; assembly: GCF_041053055.1. NCBI lineage: Bacteria > Bacillati > Actinomycetota > Actinomycetes > Kitasatosporales > Streptomycetaceae > Streptomyces > Streptomyces sp. R41. Next base: position 5,423,235 of record NZ_CP163443.1, on the reverse strand, counting down.
GATCGTGAGCTCACCGGATGCGCACGGGCCGTGACGGAGAGATGCTCTACGCACACAGGGGGGCCACTGCGAAGGAGCAGTTTCCATGGGACGCAAGCCCAAGAACCCCGGAATGCGTGACTCCGGCATACCCGACTCCGCGATGCGCGACTCCGGCACGAGCGACGCCGCCGTGCGGGACCGCGGCGGAAAGCGGATGAGGGACGACGACCGGACGGAGCGCCGCGGGCCGGGCTCCGGCATGCGGGACGACGACATGCGCCACTCGGACATGCGTGACTCCGACCTGCGCGACCGCGCCATCAGCGACGACCACGCCGCCGAGGACGAGGACGACCTGCGGCGGGACCGCTTCTAGCAGCCCGCGCCGCGGATCGCGTCGAGTCCCCCGCCGCCAGGGCAGCGGGGGACTCGACCACGTCGGCTCTCAGGCCAGCGCGTGCCCCGTCGTCGCGTCCACGTGGTCCGGCACCTCGTCGTGGCGGTCGCCGACCGTGAGGGTGCCCGTGGGCTCGAACATCAGGATCGCGGCGCCGGCCGGGGCGTACGGCTTGTGCTCGGTGCCGCGCGGGACGGTGAAGACCGAGCCCTTGGGGAGCACGACGGTGCGCTCGCCGTCCGGTTCCCGCAGCGCGATGGTCAGCTCGCCCTCCAGGACCAGGAAGAACTCGTCCGTGTGGTCGTGGACGTGCCAGACGTGTTCGCCTTCGACCTTGGCGATGCGTACGTCGTAGTCGTTGACGGCGGTGACGATGCGGGGGCTCCACAGGTCGGTGAAGGAGGCCAGGGCGGTGGGGAGGGATACGGGTTCGCTGCGCGGGGCGGCTTCGCTGATCGGCTCGGGTTCGCTGCTCATACGGCGATCCTCGGCGGTGGCCGGGCGGCGCCGCGAGTGCTAGAAATCGCATATGCCGCAAGGATCCTCTCAGCCGCCGCCCCGTGGGGTGCCCCTCCGCGGGGCCACCCACCGCGTCGTCCTGGTCGTCGACGAGAACTCCAACCCCTTCGAGATGAGCTGCGCCATTGAGATCTTCGGGCTGCGCAGACCCGAACTCGGGCGGGAGCTGTACGACTTCCGGCTGTGCGCCGCCGAGCCACGGACCCGGATGCGGGACGGGTTCTTCACGCTCACCGATGTCTCCGGGCTCGACGCGGCCGAGAGCGCGGACACGCTGATCGTGCCGAACCGGCCCGACACCGACGCCCCGCGCTCCCCTGAGGTGCTGGACGCCGTACGCCGGGCGCACGAGCGGGGCGCCCGGCTCATCGGCTTCTGCTCCGGCGCGTTCACGATCGCGGAGGCCGGACTGCTGGACGGGCGGCGGGCGGCCTGCCACTGGATGTGGGCGGAGTCCTTCCGGACGCGGTTTCCGCGGGTGCGCCTGGAGCCGGACGTCCTCTTCGTCGACGACGGCGACATCCTCACCGCGTCCGGCAGCGCGTCCGCGCTCGACCTCGGGCTGCACGTCGTGCGGCGCGACCACGGCGCGGAGATCGCCAACGCGGTGTCCCGCCGACTGGTCTTCGCCGCGCATCGCGACGGCGGTCAGCGCCAGTTCGTCGAGCGGCCCGTGCCCGACGTACCGGACGAGTCCCTCGCACCCCTGCTGGCCTGGGCGCAGGAGCGGCTCGGCGAACCACTGACGGTCGCGGACCTGGCAACGCGCGCGGCGGTCAGCCCGGCGACGCTGCACCGCCGCTTCCGCGCCCAGCTGGGCACGACCCCACTCGCGTGGCTGACCGGGGAGCGGGTCGCGCTCGCCTGCCGGCTCATCGAGCGCGGGGAGGAACGGCTGGACGTGGTGGCGGAACGCAGCGGTCTGGGGACCGCCGCGAACCTGCGGGCGCGGCTGCGCCACGCGACCGGACTCAGCCCGTCGGCCTACCGACGGCGTTTCGGACCGCCCACCGGGGAACCGGTGATGGCATGAGATACCTCGTACGCGACCGGCTCCTCGGCTTCGGTGAGGACTACTGGATCGAGGACGACCACGGCAACAAGGTCTTCCTCGTCGACGGCAAGGCCATGCGGCTGCGGGACACCTTCGAGCTGAAGGACACCCACGGGCGGGTCCTGATCGACATCCACCAGAAGATGTTCGCCCTGCGCGACACGATGATCATCGAGCGGGACGGCGATCCCCTGGCGACCATCAAGCGCAAACGCCTGTCCCTGCTCCGCAACCACTACCGCGTGTCCCTCGTCGACGGCACCGAACTCGACGTCAGCGGCAAAATCCTCGACCGCGAGTTCGCCATCGACTACGACAACGAACTCCTCGCCCAGATCTCCCGCCGCTGGCTCCACGTCCGCGAGACGTACGGCGTCGATGTCGTGCGCGAGGACACGGATCCCGCCCTGCTGATCGCGGTGGCGGTATGCGTCATCCACTTGGCGGAGAAGGAACGGGGCGAGGAGGACTGACGTAGCCACAGGCATGCGTACCGCGAGGGCGGCGGCCCACCCAGGGACGCCATCCATCCGTCATGGCTGCGGGCATGCGCGCCGCTGGGGGCGGCACCCGTCCCAGAGAGAGCGGCACGCTGTCAGCAACGGCAAGCGCACCACCCCCGAGCTCAGCCCCGAGCTCAGCCCCGACCCCGGGTGCCGAACCAATCAGCGCCGAGGAGCAGCAAGCCCCAGCAACCGATCCTTGAGCGCGGGGAACTGCTCCCGCGTGGTCGCGACCTTCGCGGGGTCGAAGTCCACGGTGAGGACCTCCTCGCCGGCCCCCGCCTCGGCGAGAACCTCCCCCCACGGGTCCACCACGATCGAGTGCCCCGCCTGGGGAACTCCCGCATGCGTACCCGCAGTCCCGCAGGCCAGCACGAACGCCTGGTTCTCGACAGCCCGCGCCTGCGCGAGCAGCGTCCAGTGCGAGCGCCTCCGCTCGGGCCACCCGGCAGGGATGACAAATGTCTCGGCGCCCGCGTCGACGAGCCCACGGAAGAGCTCCGGGAACCGCAGGTCGTAACACGTGGCGACCCCGACCACCGTCTCCGGCAGCCGCACCGTCACCAGCTCCGCCCCCGCCCCCATCAGCACGGCCTCCCCCTTGTCGAAGCCGAACCGGTGGATCTTCCGGTAGGCGGCGGCAAGTTCACCGGAGGGCGAGAAGACGAGAGAGGTGTTGTACAGGGTGCCCTCACCGGCGGCGAAGCCGCTGTCGGACGCGGTCCGCTCGGGAATCGAGCCGGCGTGCAGCCACACCCCCGCGTCGCTCGCCGCCTTGGCCATCACCTCGTACGTGGGCCCCTCCAGCGGCTCGGCCTCCGCCGCGAACGCCTCGTAGGCGAACGCGCCGGTCGTCCACAGCTCGGGCAGCACCACGAGATCGACACCGGCTTGTTCTCGTACGAGAGCGGCCACACGCCGCCGACGCGCATCGACCGATTCGGCCCCGTTTACGTCGATCTGGAGGAGAGAGGCGCGCACACTACCACCGTCCTGGCATTCGAGCCGTCCATACGGGCCTACGATCGTCACACGAAAGCACTGCCGGGGTGCCTCACAGCAGCGTAACTTAGCGTCCCAAGACACCCGCTGCCTGTGCACTGCCCGCGTCCAACCGCCCGAGGGGTCCCGTTCCGTGAGTCTGCATCCCAGCCTTCAGTCCTACGCCGACGCCTGGACCCATTCGATCGACGCGATATCAGAGCTGGTGCAGCCCCTTGTGGAAGGCGAGTGGAACCGGCGCACCCCGTGCCCCGGCTGGTCCGTGCGCGACCTCGTCTCGCACGTCATCGGCATGGACTGCGAGATGCTCGGCGACCCGCGGCCGATCCACACGCTCCCCCGCGACCTGTACCACGTGACGAACGAGTACCAGCGGTACATGGAGATGCAGGTCGACGTACGCCGCCACCACACCGCTCCGGAGATGACCTCCGAGCTGGAGTACACGATCATCCGCCGCAACCGCCAGCTGCGGAACGAGTCCCGGCAGCCCGACACCAAGGTGCGCGGCCCCCTCGGCACCGAGATCACCCTCGAACAGGCCATGCGGAACCGCGCGTTCGACGTCTGGGTGCACGAGCAGGATCTCCGCGCCGCCCTCGGCCGGCCGGGCAACCTCGACTCCCCGGGCGCGCTCATCGTCCGCGACGAACTCCTCGCCGCCCTTCCGAAGGTGGTCGCCAAGGACGCGGGCGCCCCGGCGAACTCGGCGGTCGTCTTCGACGTCCACGGCCCCGTCGAGTTCCTGCGCACGGTCCGCGTCGACGCCGACGGGCGCGGCTCCATAGACGGCGCCCCCTCCCTCGGCCCGGCCGCCACCCTCGCCCTCGACTGGGAAACCTTCGTCCGCCTGGCCTGCGGCCGCGTCCACGCCGACACCGTCATGGACCGCATCAAGGCAGAGGGCGACCCGGACCTGACGACCGCGATCCTCAGGTCTCTCAAAGTCACACCGTGAGTGCTTCGCCGGTCTCTTCGCCCCGGCCGGCAGTCTTTGGCCCGTCCGCGTTCGAGGACGAGGCCGTCAAGGCCGAAGCGGGGCTCTGGGGGCGGCAGCCCCCAGGTACGGGGCGGGTAGGGGCGGAGGGGGCGAAAAAAACTACTACCGCCACCCCCACGGACCTACCCTTCCCCCCATGACCGACCCCGCGGCCCCACCCCGCCTCACCCGCCTCACCTTCCACGGCCCCCTCTCCGAGGCACGAGCAACACGCCTGGTGGAGCGCCTGACCCGGACGAATCCCACCACCGTGCTCGACATCGGCTGCGGCTGGGCCGAGTTGATGCTCCGTCTCCTGGCCGCCACCCCCGGCGCCAAGGGCATCGGCATCGACCTGAACGCCGATGACCTGGACCGCGGCCGACGGAGCGCGGCGCAGCGAGGGCTGGCGAACAGGGTCGACTTCGTCGAGGAGTCCGCGCTCGGCACGGCTCACGGCCCCGCCGACCTCGTCCTGTGTCTCGGCGCCGACCACGCCCTCAGCGAGGCCGAGGCTCCCGGGCACACCGTCGAGGCCCTCCGCGAGCTGCGCCGACTCGTCGCCGACGGCGGCCGCGTGCTGCTCGGCGAGGGTTTCTGGCAGCGCACGCCCACGCCCGCCGAACTGTCCGGCATGTGGCCGGGCGCCTCGGCCGACGAGCACTACGAACTCCCGGCACTCGTCGATCTCGCGGTCGCCGCCGGTTTCCGGCCCGAGTGGATCGAGACGGCATCCATGGACGAGTGGGAGGAGTTCGAGTCGGGCTACCAGGCGGACACGGAGGTGTGGCTCGCCGGCCACACCGACCACCCCCTCGCGGCCGAGACCAGGGAACGACTCGACCGCCACCGCCGCGCCTGGATGAGCTACCGCGGCATCCTGGGCCTGGCCTACCTCACGCTGGTTCCCACGACCTGACGTACCGCTGGGCACCGACGCACCGACGTGCCGCTGCGTACCGACGTACCGCTACGCAGGCACGTGCACCGTCTCCACCCGACTCGCCACCAACCGCTCCCGCTCCCTCCTGGCCGCCTGCTTCCGCAACCGGAAGATCTGGCTCAGGCCGATCGCCTGAAGGACGAACACGGCGGCGAAAGCGACTCGGTAGTTGTCGCCGGTCGCGTCGAGGAGCACCCCGATGGCCAGCAGTGTCGTCATGGAGGCGACGAAACCGCCCATGTTGGTGATGCCGGAGGCGGTGCCCTGACGCTCGGGCGGGTTGGCGGGCCGGGCGAAGTCGAAGCCGATCATCGAGGCGGGGCCGCAGGCCCCCAGCACCACGCAGAGCACGATCAACAGCCACATGGGGTCGTGCTCGGCGGGGTACGCCAACGCCGCCGCCCAGACGACCGCCGTTGCCGCCACCGTGCCGAGCGCCAGCGGAAGCCGCGCCGTGTGATGCCGGGCGACGATCTGCCCGTAGATCAGGCCGACGACCATGTTGGAGAGGACGACGAGCGTCAGCAGCTCACCGGCGGTCGCCCGGCTGAGCCCCTGCGCCTCGACCAGGAACGGCAGGCCCCACAGCAGCAGGAACACCATCGCCGGGAACTGCGTCGTGAAGTGCACCCACAGGCCGAGCCGAGTACCGGGCTCCCGCCAGGACGCGGCGATCTGGCGACGGACGTACGCGGCCCCCTGGTGCGGGAACGGCTCCGGCTCGTGTCCGTCGGGGTGGTCCTTCAGGAACAGCAGCAGGAGTACGAGGACCACGACACCGGCGAGCGCACTGCCCGCGAACGCCGCCGTCCAGCCGACCCCGTGCAACAGCCGCGCGATGACGAGGGTCGAGACCAGGTTGCCCGCCATGCCGACCAGACCGGCGAGCTGCGCGACCAGCGGACCGCGCCGGGCCGGGAACCACCGGGTGCCGAGCCGCAGCACGCTGATGAACGTCATCGCGTCGCCGCAGCCCAGCAGCGCGCGCGAGGCGAGCGCCATGCCGTACGAGGAGGAGAACGCGAAGCCCAACTGCCCCGCCGTGAAGAGCAGGACGCCGATGGTCAGCACCTTCTTGGTGCCGAGCCGGTCGACCAGCAGGCCGACGGGTATCTGCATGCCCGCGTAGACGAGGAGTTGCAGGATCGAGAAGGTGGACAGGGCGGAGGCGCCCACGTGGAAGCGGTCGGCGGCGTCGAGCCCGGCCACTCCCAGCGACGTACGGAAGATGACGGCGACGAAGTAGACGGAGACACCGATGCCCCAGACGGCGATCGCGCGCCGGCCGCCGGGCGGGTCACCGGGCAGCGTCACAGCGGAGCTGGAGCTCATCGGAGCTCGCCCCGCGCCAGGTTGGAGAACCAGCTGACGTGCCGGTGGATGATTCCGACGACCGCCTCAGCGTCGCCGGAGCGCAGCGCTTCGAGGATCTGCTGGTGCTCGGTGAGCGTCTTGGTGATCCGGTCGGGGTGGGCATGCATCACGGCGACTCCCATCCTCAACTGCCGGTCGCGGAGCTGGTCGTAGAGCCGGGAGAGGATCTCGTTGCCGCCGCTGCGGACGATCTCGGCGTGGAAGCAGCGGTCGGTGACCGCGGCTCCCGCCAGATCCCCGGCGGCGGCCTGCTCCCTCTGCTGCGCCAGCAACTCCTCGAGCCGTGCGATGAGCTGCGGCGAAGCCGGTACGGCCTTGCGCGCGGCGTGTTCCTCGACGAGCTGCCGGGTCTCGACCACGTCCGCGATCTCCTGTGCGGAGACGGGCAGGACGAGCGCGCCCTTCTTCGGGTAGAGCTTGATCAGCCCCTCGACCTCGAGCCGGAGCAGCGCCTCGCGCACCGGAGTGCGGGAGACCCCCACGGCGTCGGCGAGCTCACCCTCGGTGAGCAGCGTCCCGCCCTCGTAACGGCGTTCCAGGACACCCTGCTTGACGTGCGCGTAGACACGGTCGGCGGCGGGGGGTTGCTTCATGGGCTGCTTCAGTGACTGGTTCGCGGACACGGGTGGGGCTGAGGGCATGCGCACATCATAGATACAACACGTACGCATGGTCGCGGGTATTTCAGCATGCGGACCGCCGGGAGGCCTTCATGGGCCGCCGGGAGACTTCCATGGACGCCGGGAGGCCTGCATGGATCACGCGAGGCCACCGGTGTAACCCACGTCACACAACTCTCACCCCTTCGCCGTACATCCCTTTCCGTTCTTCACGAGTCCGTACGTGAGACGGCACTGCCATGTGCCGCTCTCCCAGGGGCATTTCGCGCATTCGGAGCGTTCATTTTGATTACCGGCATTAAGGGCACGCGTTTCCGCAGGGCCGCCGCTGTGACTCTCACGACCGGCGCCGTGCTGGCCGCCGGCGCCTTCGGCGCGGCACCCGCGGGTGCCGTGACCACGCCCACGATCGCCGCCGCGGGCGGCTACGTGATGAACAACGGCACCGGCACGACCCTCTACACCAAGGCCGCGGACACCCGCCGCTCCACCGGCTCCACCACCAAGATCATGACCGCCAAGGTCGTGCTCGCGCAGTCGAACCTCAACCTGGACGCGAAGGTCACGATCCAGAAGGCGTACAGCGACTACGTGGTCGCCAACAACGCCTCTCAGGCGCACCTGATCGTCGGCGACAAGGTCACGGTCCGTCAGCTCCTGTACGGGCTGATGCTGCCGTCCGGCTGTGACGCCGCCTACGCGCTCGCCGACAAGTTCGGCAGCGGCACGACCCGCGCCGCGCGCGTGAAGTCGTTCATCGGCAAGATGAACGCCGCCGCGACGAGCCTCCACCTGACGAACACGCACTTCGACTCGTTCGACGGCATCGGCCACGGTTCGAACTACTCGACGCCGCGCGACCTGACGAAGATCGCCAGCAGCGCGATGAAGAACTCGACCTTCAAGTCGATCGTGAAGACGGTGACCACGAAGCAGAAGGTCACCACCGCGAGCGGCGGCTACCGCTACTACACCTGGGAGAACACCAACAAGCCGCTGCTGACCGGCTACACCGGCACGATCGGCGTCAAGACCGGCTCCGGTCCCGAGGCCAAGTACTGCCTCGTCTTCGCCGCCACCCGCGACGGCAAGACGGTCATCGGCACGGTTCTCGCCTCCACGTCGATCGACGCCCGCACGGCGGACGCGAAGAAGCTGCTGAACTACGGCTTCGCCAAGTAGGCGAGGCACACGGGCCTTCGCCGAGGAGGCCCGCGCACACGACGAAGAGGGCCTGCCGCGCGGTTCGCGGCAGGCCCTCTTCGGTCTCTGCGGGGATCAGCCGTGCATGAGCGGCGAGCCGTACAGCTCCTTGGTGATCGCGCCCTTGCCGTCGCCCTCGATGTCGTACACGACCGTCGAGTCCGAGGACCAGTACAGGTCCTTGTTGTACGTCACCGACGGCACGGTGCAGGTGCTCGCGGGACCGGGCTCACCGGGGCCCGAGTAGTTGTTGTTGAACAGGGCCGTCCAGTCGCACGTCTTCGAGGCCACGATCGTGTCGCTGCCGCCCGAGTCCGCACGCGACTCGATCCGCGTCGTGATCTTGAACGAGGTGAATCTCTTGCTGTTGTCGATCACCTGGTCGTCGACGATATTCCAGCTCACGTTGCTCGACGCGGCCACTTTCCCCGAGGTCACGTCGGCACAATTCTCTATGTAGTACGTCGTCTCGGGCTTCTGGCCCGGGAAAATGATGTTGAACTGGTGCGCGAACGAGTCCGAGCACGAGCTGACCGCGGCCGCCGGAGAGGCGAACGCGACACCGCCGGCGAGCGCGCCGCCCACGAGGGCGAACGTGGCGAGAGACTTGCCCACCGTCAAGGACTTTCCAACCGTCAAGGGATTTCCTTTCGAGAAGGGCCCACGTCCGAAAAGGTGGGCCCGCCGAACCATTTCGAGTCGGCGGGCTCGTGCGCTTTTCCCCCGCCTGCTGCCGGATGGCTGGTCGAACCACCCGTCGGTGGTGATCTTAGGCAGGCAAAGATCAAGGAAAGCGGGTGATCCGAAACTTGGCTTGTTCCATTCGCTCGGAACACTCGGGATCCCAGGCAAAGGGCGCCCCCTCTCGAGCGAGAAGAGGCGCCCCGTGACGGAGTGCGGGCTTATGCCCAGGTGATCAACCGCTTCGGCTGCTCCAGGATCGCCGCCACGTCGGCGAGGACCTTGGAGCCCAACTCGCCGTCGACCAGGCGGTGGTCGAAGGACAGCGCCAGCGTGGTGACCTGCCGGGGCTTGACCTTGCCCTTGTGGACCCAGGGCTGGAGCTTGATCGCGCCGACCGCGAGGATCGCGGACTCGCCGGGGTTGAGGATCGGCGTACCCGTGTCGACGCCGAAGACGCCGACGTTCGTGATGGTGACCGTGCCGCCCTGCATCGCGGCGGGTGAGGTCTTGCCCTCACGGGCCGTGGCCACCAACTCGCCGAGAGACTCGGCCAGTTGGGGCAGGGCCTTGGCGTGGGCGTCCTTGATGTTCGGCACGATCAGGCCACGGGGCGTGGCCGCGGCGATGCCCAGGTTCACATAGTGCTTCTGGACGATCTCCTGGTTGGCCTCGTCCCAGGACGCGTTGACCTCGGGGTGGCGCTTGATCGCGACCAGCAGGGCCTTGGCGATGAGCAGCAGCGGGTTCACCCGCAGACCCTGCATCTCCTTGTCCTGCTTCAGCTCCTCGACGAGCCTCATCGTGCGCGTCACGTCGACCGTCACGAACTCGGTGACATGCGGCGCGGTGAACGCCGAGCCGATCATGGCCTGAGCCGTCGCCTTGCGGACGCCCTTGACCGGGATACGGGTCTCACGCGCCGTGTCGTACGTGACGGCAGGGGCGGGAGCCTGGACCCGAACGGGAGCCGGGGCCTCCTCCACGACCGGGGCCTGGGCCGGGGCGGGTGCCGGGGCCACCGCCGCGTGCACGTCCTCGCGCGTGATGATGCCGTCCGGGCCCGACGGTGTGACCGTCGCCAGATCGACGCCGAGGTCCTTGGCGAGCTTGCGGACCGGGGGCTTGGCGAGCGGGCGCTGCCCGGTGTGTCCGTGGCCGTTGAGCTCGCCCTGGACCGCTGTGGCCGCCAGGAACGGCTCGGGCTGCTGGGCCGGGACCTCGACGCCCTTGCGGGGGCGGCGCTTGGTGGAGGACTCGGCGACGCCGTACCCGACGAGGACCGGCTTGCGGCCCTCGGGCTTGGGTTCCTCGGCGGGGGCCGGCTCCTCGGTGACGGTCTCCTGGACCGGGACCTCCTCGGCGGGTGCCCCACCGGCCACGTCCACCGCGATGATCACCTGGCCCACGTCCACCGTCGTCCCCTCGGGGAAGCGGAGTTCGCGCACCACACCGTCGTACGGGATGGGCAGTTCCACGGCGGCCTTGGCCGTCTCGACCTCGCAGACGACCTGGCCGTCGGTGACGGTGTCACCGGGCTGGACGTACCACTTGAGGATCTCCGCCTCGGTGAGTCCCTCGCCCACGTCGGGCATCTTGAACTCGCGGAGCCCCGACGCGTTCTCAGTCATCGTCGTCACGACCCTCTCCTCAGTACGCAAGCGAGCGGTCGACGGCGTCGAGCACCCGGTCCAGGCCCGGAAGGTACTCCTCCTCCAGGCGCGCCGGCGGGTAGGGGGCGTGATAGCCGCCGACCCGCAGGACGGGTGCCTCCAAGTGGTAGAAGCACCGCTCCGTGATGCGGGCGGCGATCTCCGCGCCCGTACCGAGGAACACCGGGGCCTCGTGCACCACGACCAGGCGGCGGGTCTTCTCCACCGATGCCTGGACGGAGTCGAAGTCGATGGGGGACATCGAGCGCAGGTCCAGGACCTCGATCGACTTGCCCTCCTCCTGGGCGGCCGCGGCGGCCTCCACACAGACCTTCACCATCGGGCCGTACGCGGCGAGCGTCAGGTCGGCCCCCTCGCGCACCACGCGCGCCTTGTGCAGCGGTCCGGGGATCGCGTCCTTGTTGACCTCGGACTTGTCCCAGTAGCGCCGCTTGGGCTCGAAGAAGATCACCGGGTCGTCGCTCTGGATGGCCTGCTGCATCATCCAGTAGGCGTCCGACGCGTTCGACGGGGAGACCACCTTGAGGCCCGCCACGTGGGCGAACAGCGCCTCGGGGGACTCGGAGTGGTGCTCGACGGCGCCGATACCGCCGCCGTACGGAATGCGGATCACGACGGGGAGCTTGATCTTGCCGAGCGCTCGCGCGTGCATCTTCGCGAGCTGCGTGACGATCTGGTCGTACGCCGGGAAGACGAAACCGTCGAACTGGATCTCCACCACCGGGCGGTAGCCGCGCAGGGCGAGGCCGATCGCGGTGCCGACGATGCCCGACTCTGCGAGCGGGGTGTCGATGACCCGGTCCTCGCCGAAGTCCTTCTGGAGGCCGTCGGTGACCCGGAAGACACCGCCGAGCTTGCCGACGTCCTCGCCCATGATGAGGACCTTGGGGTCGGCGTCGAGGGCCGTGCGCAGCGACTCGTTGATCGCCTTGGCCAGCGCCATCTTTTCCGCAGCCATCGCTACTTGCCCTCCCCTTCATCCGCGAACGACGCCTGGTAGGCGGCGAACTGGGCCCGCTCCTCGTCGACGAGCGCGTGCCCGTCCGCGTACACGTTCTCGAAGATGGCGAAGTGGTCCGGGTCCGGCATGGCACGGACGACTTCGCGTACTCGTTTGCCCAACGCTTCGCTCTCGGCCTCGAGTTCCGCGAAGAATCCCTCGTCCGCGTGGTGTGAGGCTTCGAGGTAGGTGCGCAGGCGCAGGATCGGGTCCTTCGCCTCCCAGGACTCGCGCTCCTCGTCGGCCCGGTACTTCGTCGGGTCGTCGGAGGTGGTGTGCGCGCCCATGCGGTACGTGAATGCCTCGATGAGCGTGGGTCCCTCGCCGTGACGGGCCCGCTCAAGAGCCCACTTGGTGACGGCCAGGCAGGCGAGGACGTCATTGCCGTCGACGCGGACGCCCGGGAAGCCGTAGCCCTGCGCGCGCTGGTAGAGCGGGACGCGGGTCTGCTTCTCGGTCGGCTCGGAGATGGCCCACTGGTTGTTCTGGCAGAAGAACACGACGGGGGCGTTGTAGACCGCGGAGAAGGTGAACGATTCGGCGACGTCGCCCTGGCTGGAGGCGCCGTCTCCGAAGTACGCGATCACGGCCGAGTCGGCGCCGTCCTTGGCGACGCCCATGGCGTAGCCGGTGGCGTGCAGCGTCTGCGAACCGATGACGATCGTGTACAGGTGGAAGTTGTTGCTGTTCGGGTCCCAGCCGCCGTTGTTCACGCCGCGGAACATGCCGAGCAGGTTGGTCGGGTCGACCCCGCGGCACCAGGCGACGCCGTGCTCGCGGTAGGTCGGGAAGACGTAGTCGTCCTCACGGGTGGCCCGCCCGGAACCGATCTGGGCGGCCTCCTGGCCGAGCAGCGAGGCCCACAGGCCCAGCTCGCCCTGGCGCTGCAGGGAGGTGGCCTCGGCGTCGAAGCGACGGGTCAGCACCATGTCCCGGTACAGGCCGCGCAGCTCTTCGGGGGTGATGTCGGCGACGTACGGGTCGTACGTGGCGTCCTTGACCCGCTTGCCTTCCGGGGTCAGCAGCTGAACGAGCTCGGGCTCGGCGCCCGTCGTACCCGGCGACTTCTTGGCGGCCGGGCCGGTGCGCTTGGCACCAGCGCTCGCGGCGCTCTTCGTACCGGCGCTGCGTCGCGGCTTGCGCGCGGCAGTGCTCTCCACGGTCACGTGTGCTCCTCCGTCGGTCCGGCCCCCGGGGTTGCCGGGTGGCCAGTGCGGCTCGCCTGTTCCAGTACCCGTGCACGGGGTGGGTGCACTCGGCCGGGAACAGGCGTGACAGGTGCCCCGGCGAGCGCCCTGCAACAGTCACGTTACCCAGTGCTTCACAATTCTGTGAAACCCCTCCTGACCTGCGTTTTTGCTTGGATTTCCAAGTACTTTTTAGTCGGATTTCCAAGTAATTCGCAGTTGTCGGGAACAGTCGCTGGTCACAGCACTGGTCGCAGCCTTGCAGGGGGCCGGAACACCGGCACGTTATCCCGGCCACCCCGGGCTCGGGAAGAGTTCACTTCGGGCACGGCCGATGGCGGTGTGTGACACTGACTTTGTGCGCGAAGAAGGAAAAATCACCGTATTTCTCCTCGACGATCATGAGGTGGTGCGCCGAGGCGTTCACGAGCTGCTCTCGGTGGAGGACGACATCGAGGTGGTCGGCGAGGCCGGCACGGCGGCCGACGCGCTGGTGCGGATTCCCGCCACCCGACCGGACGTGGCCGTCCTGGACGTACGGCTCCCGGACGGCAGCGGCGTGGAGGTCTGCCGCGAGATCCGGTCCCAGAACGAGGACATCAAGTGCCTGATGCTGACCTCGTTCGCCGACGACGAGGCCCTCTTCGACGCCATCATGGCGGGCGCCTCGGGCTATGTCCTCAAGGCCATCCGCGGCAATGAACTGCTCTCGGCCGTACGCGACGTCGCCGCCGGAAAGTCCCTGCTCGACCCGGTGGCCACCGCCCGCGTCCTGGAACGGCTGCGCGACGGCGGCCGCGCCAAGAGCGACGACAAACTCGCGCACCTCACCGAACAGGAGCGCAAGATCCTCGACCTGATCGGCGAGGGCCTCACCAATCGCGCGATCGGGGAACGGCTGCACCTCGCCGAGAAAACGATCAAGAATTACGTGTCGAGTCTGCTGTCCAAACTGGGAATGGAACGGCGCTCCCAGGCGGCGGCGTTTGTGGCGCGGGTACAGGCGGAGAGGCAGCACCGCTGAGCGGGCCTTTCGCGCACGCCGTCCATTGATTCGGGACTTTCGGCCCCCCACAGGGGGGCGGGTGCCCCTTTTCCAGCGCTCCGGCATGCCGGAGATTGGGTGGCATGCCCACCGACGAACGGCCCGCCGCCGAGTGCTCCGCCGACGAACAGCTCGCCGTGGAACTGATCGGCCGCGCCGATTACGGCCGGGTGGCCACCAGCATGCGGGCACTGCCCTTCCTGGCGTTCGCCCGACACATCGTGGTCGACGGCCGCGTGCTGCTGCGGATGCCCCGGAACTGCGGATACCACCACGCCTGCGCCGGCAGCGTCGTCGCGTACGGCACCGACAACCTGAGCACCGCGCGGCCGGGCGAGAGCCTGTGGTCCGTGCAGATCGTGGGTCAGTGCGAGTCCGTGGAACCGACAGCCTCCGAACGTGAGCTCTTCGGCCCCGCGCCGCGTTTCGTCGACGGCGAGCCCTTCGAGCCGGTCTATCTGGCCATCGAGCCGCAGTTCTCCACCGTGCACTCCACGGACGGTGGCCTGGAACGGCAGTTCCAGCACGTTCTGTGACTCTCCCGTGATCGAAGACGACTGTCTGTGACAACCAAGAGGTCAGGGCCCGGGCTCGTGCCCTAGCATCTGGCGCGTGCCGCGCTCATCTGTACCACCCCCTGTGTCTCACGCGCCCCCTCTGGGCGCCCTCCTCCGCCAGTACGCCGCCGGGTCCGCGCTCACCTGCGAACCCGTCGACGAGGGGCTGCTCAACCGCGGCTACCGGCTGTGCACCACCCGTGGCCGGTACTTCCTCAAGCACCACTTCGACCCCGAGACCGCCGATCCCGTCGCCATCGCCCGCCAGCACCGGGCGACCCAGCGCCTCGCGGACCTCGGCGTCCCGGTCGCCCCACCGCTGACCGGCACCGACGGGCGCACGGTCGCCGTCGTCGGGGGGCACGCCTACGCGCTGCACCCGTGGATCGACGGACGTCACCGGCACGGCGGCCAGCTCACCACGGAGCAGTGCGCGCGCCTGGGGGCGCTCCTGGGCGTCGTACACGCGAGTCTGGAACGGGTGATGCCGACGGAGGGGCACGCGGCGGCGAAACCGGCCGACGGCTCCGAGCCGGCCGACGGCTCCGAGTCCACGGAGGGCGACGATCCGGCCGCCGCCGAGTCCGTGGAAGGCGCCGAGCCGACCACCGCCGGCACCGCGGAAGGCGTCGATCCCGCCCGGGGCGCCGACCCCGCCGACACCTTCGCGCTCATCGACCGCCTGCTCGCCCAGGTGCGCCGGCACCGTCCCTCCGACGCCTTCGACGAGCTGGCCCGGCACCGGCTCCTGGAACGGCGTGCCCTCCTGGAGCGGCACGCCGACCGACAGCCCCCGCGGGGAGGCTCGGTGGGCTGGGTGCACGGCGACTTCCACCCGTTCAACCTGCTGTACCGCGACGGCGAACCGGCCGCGATCGTCGACTGGGACCGGCTGGGTATCCACCCTCGCGCCGAGGAGGCGGTCCGCGCCGCGGTGATCTTCTTCGTACGCCCCGTCGGCACCCTCGACCTCACGAAGGTACGGGCCTACACGCGCGCGTACCGGCGCGCCGCGGGCGCCACACCGCCCGAACTCACGGCCGCCGTGCACCGCGTGTGGTGGGAGCGCCTCAACGACTTCTGGATACTGCGCTGGCACTACGAGCGCGGAGACACCCGCGCCGATCCGCAGTTCCCGGCGGCCTCGGCGCTGGCGGTGTGGTGGACCCGGGAGTACGAGTCGGTGTGCGAGGCGTTCGCCGGGTGACCGCCGCCCTGGTGACAGTCCGCGGGGTGACCGCCGCCCCGGTCGCCGTCACAGCGACCTGATCGTCGGCTCGGCGGCCGTCACAAACGGCACGCGCGCGTGGAGCCCCTTTCGGGCTCCACGCGCGCGTGGCGTGTGTTTTCGACCGGCGGCGGTCAGCGGCCCACGGCCCCACCGAAGGGGGAGACGCCGGGGTCCGACGGACCCGGCGGCGTTGACGGTTCCTCCGTAGGCGTCGTCGGGTCGTCCGTCGGCTCCTCGGTGGTCGGTGTCGTCTTGGTCGGCTCGTCCGTCGGCTCGTCCGTGGGCTCGCCGGTGTCGCTCGGGGACGGCGTGTACGACGGCGTGTACTCCGAGCCGGTGCCGGTGCTGGTGGAGTCGTCCGTGGAGTCGTCCGTGGCCTCGTCGGTCGCCTCGTCGCTGGGCGTCTCGGTGGACTGGTCTTCGGTGCTGGAGTGCGTGGTGGTCGGCGACTGCGTCGTATCGGTGCCCCCGCCGTTGCCGCCACCGGTGTTGTTCAGCGCGAGCGCGACACCCGCCGCGATCGCGATCACCGCGAGGACCGCGAGGATCCACAGCTTGCCGCGGCCGCCGCCCCGGTTGCCGTGCCCCTCGAAGCCGCCGTCGTCCCCGCCGCCGTACCCGGTGGGCAGGATCGGCTGCGGGATCTGCGTGGTGCCCGAGTCGGCCGGGTGCGGCAGCGCCGTCGTGCCCGCGAAGCCCGCCGCCGGGGTGTGCAGGCCCTCGTGCACGGTGACCGGGCCGGTGTTCCAGGTGCCGGTGTGGCTGCCCTGGTCGTACAGCATCTGCAACCCGTACTGGACGAGCCCGCGCATCTCCTCGGCGGTCTGGAACCGGTCGTCCGGCTCCTTCGCGAGCGAGCGCATGACGAGCCCGTCGAGCTCCGGCGGCGCCGCGTCCGAGACCTCGGACGGGGGCACCGGAGTGTCCTGGACGTGCTGGTAGACCACCGACAGCGGCGTCTCGCCGGTGAACGGGGGCCGCAGTGCGAGGAGTTCGTAGAGCAGACAGCCGGTCGCGTACAGGTCGGAGCGGTGGTCGACGGCCTTGCCGAGCGCCTGCTCCGGGGAGAGGTACTGCGGCGTGCCCATGACCATGCCGGTCTGCGTCATCGTCGACTGGGCGCCGTGCAGGGCGCGCGCGATGCCGAAGTCCATGACCTTGACCGCGCCGGTCTGCGTGATGATCACGTTCGCCGGCTTGATGTCGCGGTGCACGATGCCGTGCTGGTGCGAGTAGGCGAGCGCCTCCAGGACACCGGAGACGATGATCAGCGCCTGCTCGGGCCCGGGGGCCTCGGCGTTGAGCAGCAGATCGCGGATGGTGCGGCCCTCGACGAGTTCCATCACGATGTACGGGACGACGCCGTGGCCGACCACGTCCTCGCCGGAGTCGTACACGGCGACGACCGCGTGGTGGTTGAGCCCGGCGACCGACTGTGCCTCGCGTGTGAAGCGGGCCTTGGACACCGGGTCCTCGGCCAGGTCGGAACGGAGCAGCTTGACCGCGACGGTCCGCCCGAGGCGCACGTCCTCGGCGGCGAACACCTCGGCCATGCCGCCCCGGCCGAGTCTGCGGGTCAGCCGATATCGGCCGTCGCCGACCAGCCCGCCGTTACCCCACATCTCCGGCGCATCTGACATACCGCCGCCAGTCGCCTCGGGGTCGGACGGGCCCTGAGCGCGCTGCTGCTGTGCCATCAGTCCTCGCCGTCGTTTCTGCCCGCGGTCTGCGCGGTGGTTGTTACGGTCTCCGTCGGGCCACGCTACAGGCTCGGCGCAAGGCGCCGAGCCGAGATGGAAGTGAGATGGACCGGCCATCAAACCCGCCACAGGGGCCCGCGTGCAAATTCTGTGTACCGGCCGTACGGCACCTGTAACGCTTCCGCGACGCTTCTTTCGCAGACGGTCACGGAACGGGCACCGAGCTTGACGTGTCAGTGCCCTCGGGCAGACTTGGCCGGGAATAAGCCAATCGATCACCGAAGACCGGCCGCGCACCGGACAGTTGCGCGCCGCACAATAGATCACGGACCGCGGGAGCCACCAGCCGCTGCCGCCGCGCCGATGGGGGACGCAGAACATGAGCCAGGACGGCGCACAGGGCCGGTACGCGGGGCGTGCGGTCGCCGGCGGCCGCTACCAGCTGCGCGATCTGCTCGGCGAGGGCGGCATGGCCTCGGTGCATCTCGCGTACGACTCGGTGCTCGACCGCCAGGTGGCGATCAAGACCCTGCACACCGAGCTCGGCCGCGAGCAGGCCTTCCGCGAGCGCTTCCGCCGCGAGGCCCAGTCGGTGGCGAAGCTCACCCACACGAACATCGTCTCGGTCTTCGACACCGGCGAGGACGACCTCGACGGCATGACGACTCCGTACATCGTCATGGAGTACGTCGAGGGCCGCCCGCTCGGCTCCGTGCTCGACCAGGACATAGCGCAGTACGGCGCCATGCCCGCCGACAAGGCCCTGAAGATCACCGCGGACGTGCTGGCGGCCTTGGAGATCAGCCACGAGATGGGCCTGGTCCACCGGGACATCAAGCCGGGCAACGTGATGATGACCAAGCGCGGCGTCGTCAAGGTGATGGACTTCGGCATCGCCCGTGCCATGCAGTCCGGTGTCACCTCGATGACGCAGACCGGCATGGTCGTCGGCACTCCGCAGTACCTCTCCCCGGAGCAGGCCCTCGGCAGAGGCGTGGACGCGAGATCCGACCTGTACTCGGTCGGCATCATGCTCTTCCAACTGGTCACCGGGCGGCTGCCGTTCGAGGCGGACTCGCCGCTGGCCATCGCCTACGCGCATGTCCAGGAGGAGCCGGTCGCGCCCTCCTCGATCAACCGCTCGCTCCCCCCGGCCGTGGACGCACTGGTCGCCCGCGCGCTGAAGAAGAACCCGAACGAGCGTTTCCCGAGCGCCGAGACCATGCGCGACGAGTGCCTGCGCGTGGCCCAGTCGTTCCAGGCCGCCGCGCCGAGCATCGTGCCGGGCGCCCAGACGTCGAGCGGCGCGGGCGTCGGTTCCGCCGTCTTCCCGCCCGTCGAGCAGGGCACTCCGGCGCCGGGCCTCGTACAGACGCCGTACCAGCCGGGCCCGTACGGCACGCCGACCCCGGCGCCCACGCCCCAGGCCCCGGCGTACGGCTATCCGCAGCAGGGCGGCTACCAGACTCCGCCGCAGACCGCGGCGTACTCCCCGCAGCAGGCGCCGTCCACTCCGCCGCCGTACAACCTCACGCCCCAGCCCACGACCCCTGTCTCAAGCGGTTCGGGCGGCCGGAAGAGCAACAAGGGGGTCGTCGTCGGGTCGATCGTGGTCGCGCTCGTCGCGATCGGCGGCCTGATCACGGCGCTCACGCTGAACGGCGGCAGCGACGACGACAAGGGCGGCAGCGACGCCAGCAAGTCGCCCACCGTGGTGGCGGGGCACAAGGGTCCGGACACGACGAAGACGATCGAGACGACCAAGTGCACGGAGCCGCAGGAGTCGTACGACGACCCGGACAAGATCCAGGTCCCCGACTTCACCTACAAGTACATCAAGTCGGTCAAGTCCTGCTTCCAGGCCGCGGGCTGGCAGATGAAGGAGACCAAGGTCGACGAGAACACGTACGGCGAGGGCACGATCATGGATCAGTTCCCCACCGCCGGAACGGACGTCGACCCCAAGGACATGCCCGAGATCGAGCTCAAGGTCTCGACGGGCGATCCGTCCTGATCCGCGTTCGGCGCGGGCCGACCCGCCTCTGACGCCTCTGACGCCTCTGACGCCTCTGACGCCTCTGACGCCTCTGACAAGCGAAGGGCCCGGCACTTTCGTGCCGGGCCCTTTTCGTAGGGGGTCTCGCTCCGGTGGCTACAGGTACGGCCCGCCCGAGCGGCCACCCGCGCGGGGGTCCTCGTCGCCGTCGGCGCCGCCGACGCCCGGAGGGAGGGCGCGGCGCATCGACTCCAGCTGGGCCCTGGCCGCCATCTGCTGGGCGAACAGGGTCGTCTGGATCCCGTGGAAGAGTCCCTCGAGCCAGCCCACCAACTGGGCCTGCGCGATCCGCAGTTCGGAGTCGCTGGGCGTCACGTCGTCGGTGAAGGGCAGGGAGAGCCGCTCCAGTTCCTCGACGAGCTCGGGGGCCAGGCCGTCCTCCAGCTCCTTCACCGAGCTCGCGTGGATCTCCTTGAGCCGGACGCGGCTCGCCTCGTCGAGAGGTGCGGCTCGCACTTCCTCGAGCAGCTGCTTGATCATGCTGCCGATGCGCATCACCTTGGCCGGCTGTTCCACCATCTCAGTCACCGGGACCTCGCGGGAGTCCTCGTCTCCGGTGCCACCGAGAGCCATTCCGTCCTGGCCTACGACCAGGATCTGAGGGTTCTCCGGCGACCTTTCGTTCCTCGGCATCTCCATGCCGCCATTCTCTCGCACCGCCACACCACACCTCGGTGGTGCCCCCTGTGCGGGGTGATCCACCATGTATGTCCCTCTCTGGGCGTCCGCCGGGATGCCGGGTCAAAAGGAGCGTGTGAGGCTTGTCCCGTTGATCTCGGGACTCCTCACCAGGAGGGGGTCACCGGCGTGACTCCATGGCTTCGCACGCTGCACGTGACGGGACTGCTGCTCGTCCTCATGACCGGCGCCGTACCACTGTCGTACGCCGCCGAGCCCGCCCCGTCCGCCGACGCCTCCCGCGCGGGGAGCGTCGCGGGTGAGGGACGCGTCCGGCCGGGGCGCGCGGTGCCCACGACGCCGGACGACCCCGACACCGAGGACGCGGAGCCGACGGACGCCGCCGCCGACCCGGACCGCCCGGAGGCCAGCGCCGCCCCCGAGCCGTCCAGGGGCGCGGTCATCCCCGTCCAGCAGAACGTGGTCGGCCCGGCGCACACCCCTGAACCGGTTCTCCAGATCCTGCCCCTCGGAAGTGGACTGATCCTGATGGGACTGGGCCTCGGGCTGGCCTTCCTCGCCCTGCGTGTGCGGCGCCGCTGAAGGCGTACGGCGCCGCGCGGGCAGCGCGCTCGTCAGGGAGCGACGAGCAGCACCTTGCCGATGTGGCCGCTCTCCTCCAGGACCCGGTGCGCCGCCGCAGCGTCGCTCATCGGGAGCTCGCGGTCGATGATCGGGCGTACGTGGCCGGAGTCGATCAGCGGCCACACGTGCTCGCGTACGGCAGCGACGATCGCCGCCTTCTCGCCGAGCGGGCGGGCGCGCAGGGAGGTCGCACTGATGGCGGCACGCTTGTTGAGGAGAGTGGCGATGTTCAGCTCGGCCTTGATTCCGCCCTGCATGCCGATGATCGCGAGCCGCCCGTTGACGGCGAGGGCGCGCACGTTCCGGTCCAGGTACTTGGCGCCCATGTTGTCGAGGATGACATCGGCGCCGGCGCCGTCCGTGGCCTGCTTGATCTCCTCGACGAAGTCCTGCTCGCGGTAGTTGATCAGGATGTCCGCGCCCAGCTCGGCGCAGAAGTCGAGCTTCTCCTTGCTGCCAGCCGTGACCGCGACCTTCGCGCCGACGGCCTTGGCCAGCTGGATCGCCATGGTGCCGATGCCGCTGGAGCCACCGTGCACGAGCAGGGTCTCGCCCGGGCGCAGGTGGGACACCATGAACACGTTGGACCAGACGGTGCAGGTCACCTCGGGCAGCGCGGCCGCCTGCCTGGCGTCCAGGCCCGTCGGCACGGGCAGCAGCTGCCCGGCCGGAACGGCGACCTTCTCGGCGTATCCACCGCCCGCGAGCAGCGCACACACCTCGTCACCGACCGCCCACCCGGACACACCGGGACCGATCTCGACGATGCGCCCCGAGCATTCGAGCCCGGGGTACGGGGACGCGCCGGGCGGCGGGTTGTAGAGGCCCTGCCGCTGCAGCAGGTCGGCGCGGTTGACGGCGCTGGCCACCACCTCGACCAGCACTTCGCCCTCGGCGGGCACCGGATCCGGGACCTCGTCCCACACCAGCGCCTCGGGCCCACCAGGTTCTGGAATCGTGATCGCGTACATGAGGGGGACGCTACTCCTCGGCCCCGGCCGGGGTGTCTCCGGCATGATCCGCCGGACAGGCCTTAGTTAGTCCTGAGGAAGCGGTCGCATGTGGGGCGCCACCTGCGTGCCCGGTGTCGCCCGCACGATCGTGATGAGGCGGTCCGTCAGCTGGATCGTCCCGACGGCCGGATCGTCGTAGCCGAGGACCCGGTGTCCTCGTACGACACTCACCACCAGGTCGTCCGTCTCGCGTACGCCCTTGCCGACCTCGGCCTTTATGACCGGCCGTTCGACGATGTCGAGCCCGCTGCCCTGCTGGATGAGGTCCTCCATGACCATGCCCGCGGCGGGGCTGAGCACGGAGAGCCCGAGCAGTCGGCCGGCGGCGCTGGCGCTGGTGATGACGGCGTCGGCGCCGGACTGCTTGAGCAGCGGCGCGTTCTCCTCCTCCCGTACGGCGGCGACGATCTTCGCCGCACGGTTGAGCTGGCGGGCGGTGAGTGTGACCAGTACGGCGGTGTCGTCCCGCTGCGTGGCGATGATGATCTGCCGGGCCCTGCGGACCTCCGCCCTTACCAGCACATCGCTGCGCGTCGCGTCCCCGACGACCCCCGCATACCCTTCGGCCGTTGCCGCGTCGACGACCTTGGAGCTGGGATCGACGACCACGACCTGCTCCTTCTTCAGCCCGGTCGCGCAGACGGTCTCGATGGCCGACCGGCCCTTGGTCCCGAAGCCGACAACGACGGTGTGATCCCTCAAGGCCGCCCTCCAGCGGTTCAGCCGCCACTCCTCCCGGGTGCGTTCCGTGAGGACCTCGAGCGTGGTGCCGACCAGGATGATCAGGAACAGCACGCGCAGCGGCGTGATGACGAAGATGTTGGTGAGCCGGGCGGCATCGCTGACCGGGGTGATGTCGCCGTATCCGGTGGTGGAGAGGGTGACGGTCGCGTAGTAGAAGGCGTCGAGCGGGTCGACCGTGCCGTCCGAGTTGTCGTTGTAGCCATCGCTGTCGGCCCAGACGATGAGCGCGGTGGCGACGAGCACCAGCAGTGCCATCGCCACCCGTTTGAGGACCTGACGGATCGGGCGTTCCACGACCTTCCTCGGGAGTTTCACCCGATGGGTCACGAGATGCTCGTCCGCTTGGCGGGCGATCGCGTCATGGCCCGGAAGTTTCACGTGAAACACACCCCGTTCCGATTCATGTGAACCGCACCCCGATTGGATCCATGTGAACCGCGCCCCCGCTTGGATTCATGCAAGTCGCGGCCTGTCCGCGCTCATGTGAAGCACACGTCGATCCCGGCGGTGGCCCACGGGAGGTCGAGGAGTTCCAGCTCCTGACCGGCCCGTGCGCCCCCCGGCGGTACGACCACGAGGGCGTCGGACGCCGCGATGCCACGCAGCATCGCCGGACCGTTGTAGTGCAGCGGCACGGCCCGGTCGGCGCGCAGCACCACGGGAACGAGCCGGGTGTCGTGCGGGTGCCCGTGCACCGCGTCCTGGAGGGGCAGCGTGTACGGCTCCGGGGCCGTGCGTGCGGCGAGGGTGCGCAGCAGGGGCTCGGCGAGCGTGAGCAGGCCGGAGACGGCGGCCAGCGGGTTGCCGGGCAGACCGACGAGGTGCTGGTTCTCCTTGGTGCGGGCCAGGAGCATCGGGTGCCCGGGGCGCACCTTCACGCCGTCCACGAGAAGTTCGGCGCCGATACGGTTCAGGGTGGGGTGGACGTGGTCGACGGGACCCGCCGCGGTACCGCCGGTGGTGACGATCAGGTCGGCGTCCGAGCCGGTGATCGCCTTGTGCAGCACCTTGGCGTCGTCGCCGAGCCTGCGCACCGCGACGACCTCGGCGCCGAGCGCGCGCAGCCACGGCGGCAGCATCGGGCCGAGCGCGTCCCGGATGAGCCCCTCCTGGGGCAGTCCCTCGGTGAGCAACTCGTCGCCGAGCACGAGGACTTCGACGCGCGGACGGGGGACGGTGGCGAGCGTGTCGTACCCGGCGGCCGCGGCGAGGCCCAGCACGGCGGGCGTGACCAGCACGCCGACCGGCAGCAGCTGATCACCGCTGCGGCACTCCTGGGCGCGCGGGCGGATGTCCTGCCCGTGCACGACGTCCCGGGTCGCGTGCAGCCGCCCCTTGTCGTCGATCCGCCCGTGCTCACTGCGCAGTACGGCGGTGACGTCCTGCGGGATTCTCGCCCCGGTGGCGATACGCGCGGCCTCGCCGTCGGTGAGCGCCTCCGGCTCCGCGTGCCCGGCGAGCACGCCTTCCTCCCGTACCTCCCAGGGCCCGGGTCCCGCGACCGCCCAGCCGTCCATCGCGGAGGTGTCGAAGGAGGGCAGGTCCGTGAGCGCGGTGAGGGGGGCGGCGAGGACAAGGCCGAGGGAGGCGTCGAGGGGTACGGAAACGGGGGCCCGACGCGGCACGGACCGGGCGGCTCGCTCGGCGACGGCGCGGGCCTCGGGCCAGGGGGTGGCCTGGTGATGGGCGTGCGCGGCCCCTCGTCCGGGCCGCTCGGCGCCGGGGGCGGGCGCGGGCACCGAACGGCCCTCGGGGGCGGGCGCGCCGTCTTCCTTGACCAGGGCGAGCGCCTCCTCGACGTCGAGATCGTCGGCGTCCTGACTGTCCCGGGTGGAGTGGGCGGGCGTCATCCTGCGTCCGGCTCGGCTTGGGGGGCACTTCCGGCGTCCGGCTTGGCGTCGGGGGCGTCCTCGTCGGCCCAGCGGAGCGCAAGCGCCGCGGCCTTGCGGGCGGCCTCGGCCACGGCTTCCGGGCCCCCGCCGGCGCGCGCGGCCGCGTACCCCACGAGGAACGTGGTCAGCGGCGCGGCAGGCCGCGCCACCCCGTGAGCGGCGTCGCGGGCCAGGTCGAGCAGGACGCCGGTGTCGACGTCCAGGTCGAGGCCCAGCTCGTCCTTGACTGCGGAAATCCATTCATCCAACACGTGCCCATGCTCCCTGATACGTGCCCGGGCGGCGGCGATGTCGTCCCAGGTGTCGCAGTCGAAGGACGCGACGGGGTCGGAGATGCGGGTGAGGTCGAGCGCGGCGATGAGCCGCCGCAGCGGCAGCCCGGTGAGTCCGCCGTGGGCGGCGGCGAGAACGGCCAGCTCACGGCGCAGGGCCTCCACGCGGTACGCGGCGACGAGGGGTTGATCGCGACCGTCGCGGTCGGTGAGCACAACGCCCTCGGGTTTCGCCGGGGCGTCGCTGGTCTGCAGAGCGCCCAGCAGGCGTCGTACCGTCCCCTCGTCCAGGAACGGCAGATCGGCCGAGAGGACGACGACGTACTCCGCGCCGGTGTGCCGAAGCCCGGCGTCGAGCGCGGCCAGCGGTCCTCCGCCGGGCGGGTCCTCGCGGGCCCACTCCACGGGGCGTGCGGTCGCCCTTGGCCCGGCCACGACCACCGTGGTGACGGCGTCGGCGCAGGCGGCCAGCACCCGGTCGAGCAGCGCCCGGCCGCCGACGCGCACGCCGGGCTTGTCCGCGCCGCCCAGCCGCCGCGCGGCGCCGCCTGCGAGCACGACGGCGTCGTACGGGACATCGGCCCCGGGGGTGCCTGGTGGCTCGGGGCTGCCCGATGGCTCGGGCGTACCCGGCGACTCGGGCGGTCCCGGTGACTCGTACGCGGTCATCCCCCGAGTATGGGCGTCCGAAGGATCATTGCCACCCCCGTGCACAGCATGTGGACGGGGATGGCCGCGGCGCGGCTACAGCGTCCGCAACAGCACCGCCGGATGTTCCACACAGTCCGCCACATACCGCAGGAAGCCGCCCGCCGTGCCGCCGTCGCACACTCGGTGGTCGAAGGCGAGCGAGAGCTGGACGACCTGTCGCACCGCCAGCTCGCCTTCGTACACCCAGGGCTTGGGGACGATGCGGCCGACGCCGAGCATGGCCGCCTCGGGATGGTTGATGATCGGCGTGGAGCCGTCGACGCCGAACACCCCGTAGTTGTTCAACGTGAAGGTGCCGCCCGTCAGTTCCGCGGGCGTCAGCGTCCCGGTCCGCGCCGCCTCGGTCAGCCGGGCGAACTCCGCGCTCAGCCCCTCCGCGTCGCGCGCGTGCGCGTCCCTTACGACGGGTACGACGAGCCCCCGCTCGGTCTGTGCCGCGAAGCCGAGGTGCACCTGGTCGAGCTGGACAACCTCGCGGGCCTCCATGTCGACGGTCGAGTTGAGCTCGGGGAAGCGCGCGAGCGCGGCGGTGCAGATCCGGGCCAGCAGCGCGAGCAGGGAGATCTTCGGGCCGCCCGCGGAATTCATCGCCACGCGCGCGTGCATCAGCTCCGTCGCGTCGGCGTCCACCCAGCAGGTTGCGTCGGGTATCTCGCGACGGCTGCGGGAGAGCTTGTCCGCGACGGCGCCCCGGACGCCCCGGAGGGGGACGCGGATGCCGTGTGCGGGAGACGGCGCCCCGGTGAGCCCGGGTGCGGCGGGTGCTCCCACGCCGCGGGCGGCAGGCGGGGCCTGCAGAAGCCCGCCGGAAGCGGAAGCAGCAGCCGGCGCCGACCTGGGGGCATGCGCGGGCGCGGGCGTCCGGATCTGCCCGGCCGCCGCACGCAACGCGTACTCGACGTCCGCCCGCAGGATCAGACCGTCGGGCCCCGATCCCTCCAGCTCCCGCAGATCCACCCCGTTTTCCCGGGCGAGCCTGCGCACGAGCGGGGAGATGACGGGTACGGGACCGTCGGCGTGCAGCAGCGCGGAGTCGCTGTGACCGCCGCCGCGCTGCCCTGCCTGCCCCGGCTCAGGCCCCACGGGAGCGGTGGCCGTACGGCGCTCCTCGCCGCCGGGCGGACCCGCCGCCGGCCGTACCGGAACCGCGCCGGCGGACGGCCGCACCCTCCTGCGCCGCGCCGGAGGCGCTCCCGTGCCGTACCCCACCAGCACATTGCCGGACCCCTCGTCGCCCGCGTCGCCGTCGACGGAGGATGCCGGCGCGCCCACGGCGACGGTCAACAGCGGCGCCCCCACCGGCAGTTCCGTGCCCTCCTCGCCGAAGCGGGCGGTGACCACACCGCCGTAGGGGCAGGGGACCTCGACCATCGCCTTGGCGGTCTCGACCTCGACGACGGGCTGGTCGACGGCGACGACGTCACCGACCTCCACCAGCCAGCGGACGATCTCCGCCTCGGTGAGCCCCTCCCCGAGGTCGGGGAGCTTGAACTCCAACACCTGCGCCATCAGCTGTCCGCCTCCCATTGCAGACGCCCCACGGCGTCCAGGATCCGGTCGACGCCGGGCAGATGGTGCCGCTCCAGCATCGGCGGCGGATACGGGATGTCGAACCCGGCCACGCGCAGCACCGGCGCCTCCAGGTAGTGGAAGCAGCGCTCGGTCACGCGGGCCGCGATCTCCCCGCCCGGGCCGCCGAACCCGCCCGACTCGTGCACGACGACCGCGCGCCCGGTCCGCCGCACGGAGGCCGACACCGTCTCGTCGTCGAACGGCACCAGCGAGCGCAGATCGACGACTTCGAGGTCCCAGCCCTCGGCCCGCGCCGCCTCGGCGGCTTCGAGGCAGACGGGCACGGACGGCCCGTACGTGATGAGCGTGGCGCTCCGGCCCGAGCGCCGCACCACCGCGCGGCCTATCGGTTCAACGGCCGGCGGCTCGTCCGGGTTCCAGGAATCCTTCGACCAGTACAGCCGCTTGGGCTCGAGGAAGACGACCGGGTCGTCGGAGGCGATGGCGGAACGCAGCAGTCCGTAGGCGTCGGCGACCGTCGCGGGCGTGACGACATGGAGCCCCGGAGTCGCCATGTAGTACGCCTCGGACGAGTCGCTGTGGTGCTCGACGCCCCCGATGCCGCCGCCGTACGGAACACGGATCGTGATGGGGAGCGGCATGGCGCCCCGCGTGCGGTTGCGCATCCGCGCGACATGGCTGATCAGCTGCTCGAACGCGGGGTAGGCGAAGGCGTCGAACTGCATCTCCACGACCGGCCTCAGGCCGTACATGGCCATGCCGACGGCCGTCCCGAGGATGCCCGCCTCGGCCAGCGGTGTGTCCGTGCAGCGGTCCTCGCCGAACTCCTTGGCGAGCCCGTCGGTGACCCGGAAGACACCGCCCAGGGTGCCGACGTCCTCGCCCATGACGTGGACCGTCGGGTCGGCGGCCATGGCATCGCGCAGGGCCCGCCCGAGGGCCTGCGCCATGGTCGCCGGTTTGAGGGCAACGGTGGTCATCGCCCGGCTCCTTCCGGCCCGTGGTGATGCGGACCGTCCGCCTCTGCATCGAGCTCGGCCCTCAACTGGGTCTCCTGCTCCAGCAGTTGAGTGGTGGGCTGGGCATACACATGGGCGAACAGATCCATGGGGTCCAGCACCGGGTCCTGGTTCATGCGCTCACGCAGATCCGCGGCCATCGTCTCGGCGTCCTCGCGCGCGGCCCGGATGCCTTCGTCGTCGAGCAGCCCGCGCTCGGTCAACTCGTGCTCCAGGAGCGCGATCGGGTCGTGCGCGCGCCAGGTCTCGACCTCGGCGTCGCCGCGGTAGCGGGTCGCGTCGTCGGCGTTGGTGTGGGCGTCGATGCGGTACGTGACGGCCTCGACGAGCGTCGGACCGCCTCCCGCGCGCGCTTGGGCGATGGCCTCGCCGAGCACCTGGTGCACCGCCGCCGCGTCGTTGCCGTCGACCAGGCGGCCCGGCATCCCGTAGCCGACGGCCTTGTGGGCCAGCGACGGGGCGGCGGTCTGCTTGGCGAGCGGGACGGAGATGGCGAAGCCGTTGTTCTGGACGAGGAAGACGACCGGGGCCTGCCAGACGGCGGCGAAGTTCAGTGCCTCGTGGAAGTCGCCCTCACTGGTGCCGCCGTCGCCGACCAGGGCGAGCGCGACCACGTCGTCGCCCTTGAGGCGGGCGGCGTGCGCGAGGCCCACGGCGTGCGGGAGCTGGGTCGCGAGGGGGGTGCACAGCGGCGCGATGCGGTGCTCGCGGGGGTCGTACCCGGTGTGCCAGTCCCCGCGCAGGAGGGTGAGCGCCTGGACGGGGTCGAGGCCGCGGGCGACGGCCGCGAGGGTGTCGCGGTAGCTGGGGAAGAGCCAGTCACGGTCCTCGAGGACCAGCGCGGCGGCGACCTCGCAGGCCTCCTGACCGGTGCTGGAGGGGTAGACGGCGAGGCGGCCCTGCTTGGTGAGGGCCGTGGCCTGCGTGTTGTAGCGGCGGCCACGCACCAGTTCCGCGTACAGACGGCGCAGCAGGCCCGGGTCGACCTGCGCGGCTGCCTCGGTGCCAAGGACGCGGTACGGCAGCGCGTCGGGCAGCAGCGGCGCGGGGTCGGTGCGGGGCTGCCAGGCGGGCGGCGGCGTGGGCCGGTACGCGCCTCGCTGCTCCATGACCGTCATGACGGCACCTCCTCGTGGGAGCGGCTTCAGGCGCTGCACGGGTGTGAGGCGCCTCACCTACCGATTGTTCGGTCGTCGGCACATTTTGGCTACAGGCACCGCCAGGCTGTGGACAAACGGTTCTGCACAGCCTGAGATGGACGCAGTACGTCCATGGTAGGGAGGCGGGGGGACATGGCACCTGAACAAATGGCCGAGCCACCGGAGGCCGGCCCCGCCCTTGCGCCCGCCCGCCCGCTCGACGCCATCGATCAAGACATCCTGCAGATGCTCCAGGCGGACGGCCGCGCCTCGATACGCTCCGTGGCCGAACGCGTCCATGTGTCGCGTGCCAACGCCTACGCGCGGATCAACCGTCTCATCGAGGACGGCGTGATCCGCGGCTTCGGGGCACGCGTCAACCACGAGCGCGCCGGGCAGGGCACCTCCGCGTACATCACCCTCAAGATCGTGCAGAACTCCTGGCGCACGGTGCGCGAGCAGCTGAGGGTGCTCCCAGGGGCCGACCACATCGCCCTGGTGGGCGGCGACTTCGACGTACTGCTCCTCGTGCACACGCCGGACAACAAGGCGCTGCGCGAGCTGGTGCTCACGCGTCTGCAGGCCATCCCGGAGGTTCTCAGTACGCGCACCCTGCTGGTCTTCGAGGAGGAGGACCTGGAGCCGGAGGGCTGAGTCTCAGCGCTCGCTGCGCAGTCCCGCGAAGACCAACTGCACCACCGCGTCGGCCACTTCCCGCTCGCCCATGCCCCGCCCGTCCGGCCGGTACCACTCCACGATCGAGTTGATCATCCCGAAGACAAGCCGGGTCGCGAGCCGGACCTCCACATCGCCGCGTACGTCCCCGTCGGCGGCCGCGGCCTTCAGGAGCTCGGCCACCTGGTGGTCGAAGTCACGGCGCCGCTCCAGGGCCCAGCGCTCGGCGTCCGTGTTGCCGCGCACCCGCAGCAGCAGCGTCACATACGGAAGTTCGGCGGTGAGCACCTCGACCATGCGCCGTACGACGTACTCCAGGCGCTCCACGGCACGCCCCACGCGCGCGTGCTCCTCGTCGAGGATCCCGAAGAGGCCGTCGAGGGCGCGGCTGACCGCCCGACGCAGCAGCTCCTCCTTGCCCGCGACGTGGTGGTATATGGACGACTTGGAGATGCCGGCCGCCTTGGAGAGGTGCTCCATGGAGGTGCCGTCGTAGCCGCGCTCGTTGAAGACCTGGACGGCGACGGAGAGCAGGGTCTCCGGGGTGTAGGTGTCGCGCTTGGCGGTGGTCATGAGGTGCCCTCCCGCTTCTCGGAGGCGTACGCGTGGCGGTAGAGCGCGAGGGACGGCGCGTAGCGCCCGGAGGGGTCGCGCTGGTGCAGATCGTCCAGCACGGAGCACGCCCAGCTCCTGCCGAGCCTGCGGCTCCATTCGAAGGGCCCCAGGGGGTAGTTGACGCCGAGCCGCATCGCGGTGTCGATGTCCTCCTCGGTGGCCACTCCCTTGGCGACGGCGTCGTGCGCCAGGTCGACGATCCGGGCCACGGTCCGGGCGACGATCATGCCGGGGACGTCCCCGATGACGCTGACGTCCTTGCCGAGGGCCTGGAAGAGTCCGACGGCCTCGGAGAGCGTCTGGGGAGCGGTGTCCTGAGAGGCCGACACGGCGATCCGGGTCGCCTTGCGGTAGTCCAGCGCCAGGTCGAAGTAGACGACGTCGCGGAACTCCACCGAGGTCTGGCCGTCGGCGAGGACCAGCTGGCCGCCGCTGGGCAGCACGAAGCGCGTGCCGTGGTCCTCCTCGTCCGCACGGACCTGGATGCCCGCCTCGCGGATCAGGGGGAGCAGCTCGGAGGCCGGGCCCAGATCGCCCTCGGCGACGACGTACGCGGGCGCCTGTGCCTTCTCCGCGGTGTGCGGCTCGGAGCGCTCGGCGTCGTCCGCGTAGTCGTACCAGCCGTGTCCCGTCTTGCGGCCGAGCCGGCCGGACTCGACGAGCCGCCGCTGGGCGAGCGAGGGCGTGAACCGCACGTCCTGGAAGAAGGACTGCCACACGGAGTGCGTGACGGACTCGTTGACGTCCTGGCCGATCAGGTCGGTCAGCTCGAAGGCTCCCATCCTGAAGCCGCCGGACTCCCGCAGGATCGCGTCGATGGTGGCCGGGTCGGCGGCCTGGGCCTCGTACACCGCGAAGGCCTCGGCGTAGAAGGGCCGCGCGATGCGGTTGACGATGAAGCCGGGGGTGTCGGCACAGGCGACCGGGGTCTTCCCCCAGGCGCGGGCCATCTCGTACGCGCGCGTGGCCGACGAAAAATCGCTCGCGTACCCGGAGACGACCTCCACCAGGGGCAGCAGGGGCGCGGGGTTGAAGAAGTGCAGTCCGACCAGGCGGCCGGGGCTGCGCAGGGCGCCGCCGATGGCCGTGACGGACAGGGAAGAGGTGTTGGTGGCGAGCAGACAGTCGTCTCCGACGATGTCCTCGAGATCGCGGAACAGCTGTTGCTTCACGTCGAGTTGTTCGAGCACCGCCTCGACGACGAGGACGCAGTCCGCGAGGTCGGTGAGGCTCCCGGCCGGCTGGAGCCGCGCACGGGCGGCGTCCCGGTCGGCGCCGGTGAGCCGGTCCTTCTCGACGAGCCGGTCGAGGCGGGCGCCGATCGCTTCGGCCGCCGCGTCGGCACGCCCGGGAACGGCGTCGTAGAGCCGCACGGGGTGGCCCGCTACCAGCGCGACCTGGGCGATGCCCTGGCCCATGGTGCCGGTGCCGACGACGGCCACGGGGCTGCTGAGGTCGAGTGCTGTCATGTGCGCGATCCTCCCGCACGGGGTTTTCCACAGATGCGGCGGACCCCCTTGT
The DNA here is from genome assembly GCF_041053055.1 of Streptomyces sp. R41. Classification (NCBI taxonomy): domain Bacteria; kingdom Bacillati; phylum Actinomycetota; class Actinomycetes; order Kitasatosporales; family Streptomycetaceae; genus Streptomyces; species Streptomyces sp. R41. Next base: position 5,391,132 of record NZ_CP163443.1, on the reverse strand, counting down.
CCCGACCGATCGTTCGGTTACTCTAACTCTGTCCGGCTGTTTCTGCCCAGGTCATGAGTTCAACGAAGAGCTCTTGAGACGAGGAGTTGGTCCCTGATGGCCGCCGAACTGTCCGCGCACCAGCTGATCGCCCAGCACCGGCCCACTCTCGACCAGGCGCTGGAAGCGATCCGCACGCGCGCGTACTGGTCCCCGCACCCCGAGCACCCCAAGGCGTACGGCGAGAGCGGCAGCCTGGGCATGGCGGAAGGCAAGGCCGCCTTCGACGCCCTCCTGGGCACCCGCCTCGACCTCGGCCAGCCCGGCACCGACGACTGGGTGGACGGTGAGAAGTCGCCGTACGGGATCGATCTGGGCGTCACGTACCCGCACGCGGACATCGACGTACTGCTGCCTGCCATGCGCGCCGGACAGCGCGCCTGGCGCGACGCGGGCGCGGAGATCCGCGCCGTGGTCTGTCTGGAGATCCTCAAGCGCATCAGCGACCGCACGCACGAGTTCGCGCACGCGGTCATGCACACCAGCGGCCAGGCCTTCATGATGGCGTTCCAGGCGGGCGGCCCGCACGCGCAGGACCGCGGCCTGGAAGCGGTGGCGTACGCGTACGTGGAGCAGGTCCGCACCCCGGACAACGCCGAGTGGACCAAGCCCCAGGGCAAGCGCGACCCGCTCGCGCTGACCAAGCAGTTCACGCCGGTCCCGCGCGGCATCGCGCTGGTGATCGGCTGCAACACCTTCCCGACGTGGAACGGCTACCCGGGCCTGTTCGCCTCCCTCGCCACGGGCAACGCGGTGCTGGTGAAGCCCCACCCGCGCGCGGTGCTGCCGCTCGCGCTCACCGTCCAGGTCGCGCGCGAGGTGCTCGCCGAGGCGGGCTTCGACCCGAACCTGGTGGCGCTGGCCGCCGAGCGCCCCGGAGAGGGCATCGCCAAGACCCTGGCGGTACGACCCGAGATCCGGGTCATCGACTACACGGGCTCGACGGCGTTCGGCGACTGGCTGGAGACCAACGCCCGCCAGGCGCAGGTCTACACGGAGAAGGCCGGCGTCAACACGGTGATCGTGGAGTCGACCGACGACTACAAGGGGATGCTGTCCAACCTGGCCTTCTCCCTGTCCCTGTACAGCGGCCAGATGTGCACGACCCCGCAGAACCTGCTGATCCCCCGCGACGGCATCCGCACGGAGGAGGGCCCCAAGTCGTACGACGAGGTGGTCGCCGACCTCGCGAAGTCGGTCGGCGGACTCCTCGGCGACGACGCCCGGGCCAACGCGCTGCTCGGCGCCATCGTGAACCCGGACGTGAAGGCCCGCCTGGAGGCCGCCACCGGTCTCGGCGAAGTCGCCCTACCCTCACGGGAGATCAGCAACCCGGAGTTCCCGAACGCGGTCGTCCGTACGCCGGTGATCGTGAAACTCGACGGCGCCAAGCCTGACGACGAAGCGGCCTACATGAGCGAGTGCTTCGGGCCCGTCTCCTTCGCCGTCGCGGTCGACTCGGCCGCGGACGCCGTCGAGCTGCTGCGCCGCACCATCAGGGACAAGGGCGCGATGACAGTCGGCGCGTACACCACCGACGAGGAGGTCGAGCAGGCCGTGCAGGAGGCCTGCCTGGAGGAGTGCGCCCAACTCTCCCTGAACCTCACGGGCGGGGTGTACGTCAACCAGACGGCGGCGTTCTCGGACTTCCACGGCTCGGGCGGCAACGCGGCCGCCAACGCCGCGCTGTGCGACGGCGCGTTCGTCGCCAGCCGCTTCCGGGTGGTCGAGGTGCGCCGAGAGGCGTAAGCGTGTGCGCCGCCACGGCCCGACGCCGGTGCCGTGCCGCGGCTACGCCGATGCGCTCCCGGTCGCACTCCAGTGGAACAGCGTCATGGCCACACTGGTCGCGAGGTTGTAGCTGGAGACCTGGGGGCGCATCGGCAGCGACACCAAGTGGTCGGCGCGGGCGCGGAGTTCGGGGGACAGACCGCTGCGCTCGGAGCCGAAGGCGAGCACGGCGTCGTCGGGAAGCTTCAGCCCGCGGATGTCCTCGCCCTCCGGATCGAGGGCGAACACCGGGCCCGGCGGCAGCTCGTCCACCGTCAGCCGCTCCACGGCGGTCGCGAAGTGCAGGCCCGCCCCACCGCGCACGACCGTGGGGTGCCAGGGGTCGAGCGTGCCCGTGGTGACCACACCGGTCGCACCGAACCCCGCCGCGAGCCGGATCACGGCGCCGGCGTTGCCCAGGTTGCGGGGGTTGTCGAGGACGACGACGGGCGTGGTGCGGGGCGTGCGGGCCAGCGTCTCCAGATTGGCCGCCCTGGACGGACGTACGGCGAGAGCCGCCATCGCGGTGGGGTGCGGGCGCGCCACGAGCGAGGTGAACGTCGCCGCCGGGACCTCCACCAGCAGCGCGTCGACGGCCTCGCGTACGTCCGGGGCCAGCTCGGCGGCCAGCGCGAGCGCCGCCCGCCGGTCGGTCGTGACGGCCACCGGGATACGCGCCTGGAAGCGCACCGCGTGCTTGAGCGCGTGGAAACCGTCGAGCAGGACGGAGCCGTCGGCGAGCCGCCGCCAGGCACGTACGGCATGAGCGCCGTCCGAGACGTCCGGAGTACCGGCAGCGCGCCCGCCGTCCGGGGTACCGGCGTCGCTCTTGCCGTCCGGCGTACGGGCGCCGATCTCGTCCGGCGCACCGGCGCCGATCTCCTCGTCCGGCGTACGGGCGTCCGTCTCGTTCATGCCGTGAAGCCTACGTGGGTGTCCTCGGCCTGCTCCGGGATGCGCGCCTGCCGCTCGCGCGGCCCCGGCACCGTACGGCCGCGGACCGGAAAGAGCCCTCCACGCGCGCGTGCCGCCCATCCGCCGAGGATCCGCAGGAAGGACGTCGGCAGGAACACCGCGTCGGCGGCGATCATCGCGAGCGAGAAGAACGGCAGCCCGAGGACCACGGCGATCACGGCGTGCTCGGTCATCATGGCCGCCAGCAGGACGTTCTTGACCCGTCGGTTGAACAGAGTGAAGGGGAAGGCAACCTGCGCGGCGACCGTCCCGTACGTCACCAGCATCACGATCGTGCCGTGCGCGGACATCAGGTCGGACAGCGCGGGCCAGGGCGAGAAGTAGTCCAGGTGGAGCGGGTAGTAGACGGCGGTGCCGTCCTGCCAGCGCGAGCCCTGGATCTTGTACCAGCCGGCGGTCGCGTAGATCAGACACGCCTCCGCCATGATCACGAGCAGCGCACCGTTGTGCACGAGGTTGGCGAAGACGTCCAGCAGGACCCGTGGCTCCGCGGTGCGCGCACGGCGGCCGACGACCCACCACAGGGCCTGCAGCGCCCACAGTCCCCAGAAGAACAGCAGCCACCCGGGGCCGACCCACCCGGTGAGCGTCACCCCGACCAGCGCCAGGCCGAGCACACCCCACAGGGCCGGTCCGACCCGGTCGGGCCCCGTCCGCTCGCCACGCGCGCGTGCCTCCCGCGCGGCCCGCGCCCGCCGCGCGTCCAGCGACCACACCTGCCCGCAGCGCGTGAACACCAGGTATATCGCCATCAGATGGATGACGTTGTCGCCGCCGTCCCCCATGAAGATGCTGCGGTTCTGCAGGGACAGCACGCCCACCATGAAGAGCACGGACATCGTGCGGGTCCGCCAGCCCACCAGCAGCAGGGCACTGGAGAGGACGGCGAGGGCATAGACGATCTCGAACCACACCTGGCTGTCGGACCACATCAGGGCCGTGAACGAGTGATTGGTCGCGATGAGCTGCTGGGCGAGGTCCCAGCTCCACGGCCCGTCGGGCCCGTACATCTCCTGGCGGTGCGGGTACTCGCGCAGCAGGAACAGCAGCCAGGTGGCGGCGAAGCCGATGCGGATCACGGCGCTCTGGTACGGGCCGAGGGCGCTCTCGGTGACTCGGGTGATGCCGCGCGAGACCGACAGGGCGAATCGGCTCATCGGGCGCTCGCCTCCGTCAGCCCGTCCTTGCGATCGCTGTCGGGGACGGACCACCAGGGCAGCTCGCGGACGATGGGCTTGTCGGACACCTTCTCCTCGCTCCACTTGGGGGGCGGCACGTTGGTGGTGCGGGAGCGGACCTGGACGCGTTCGACGACGGCGCCCGCGCCCCCCGCGTGCTCACGGTCGAGGCGCAGTACGGCGATCCGGCGCAGATAGCGTTCGGAGAGGTCGCCGCGCAGGCCCGCGGGGCGGTTCTGGCCGTCGTGGGTACTGACATAGAAGTCCCAGGCACGGCGCAGTTCGTTCTGCTGGGTGTGGCTCGGCAGCAGGTTGCCGTCGATGGCCTGGCCGTCGAGTGCGGACAGGTCGTACCAGCCGGTCTCGCGGCTGGTGCCGTCCGAGGTGCGGACCAGGGCGCGGACCTGGATCCCAATGTTCTGCTGCAGCGGGTTGGGGGCGAAGAGCTTCCAGTTCTGCTCGAACTCGGGATAGATCCATTCGTCGATCGCCCGGCCGTGCTGCTTGGTCACCGTGTTCGAGGGCGCGACGTGCAGGAACACCATGCCGAGGTGCACACAGGCGACGACCGCGACGACCGCGACGGCGAGGGCGGCGGCGATCTGGGAGCGGAGGGGGAGGGCAGCTATACCGGTAGGGGCGGGGGGTTCGACGACGGACTCCGTCTGGGGGCGGGCGGGCGCCTCGGATGTGGGCGCCTCGGATGTGAGGGGCTCGGATGTGAGGGGCTCGGATGTGAGGGGCTCGGATGTCGCGGCAGCGGATGCGAGGGGCTCGGTCACGGCGCTGTCAGGCACCGAACTGTCACGCGAGGCCCCGTCAGTCGCGGACCCACCACGCATAGAACCGTCAGGCATGGAAGCGTCCGGCGTGGAACCGTCCGGCCATGGCCCGGTCCTCGCGCTCTCGTCGTACGCGTCCATTCCGCCCCGATTCACGATCCCGAATCCGATGCCGGCCGCCGGGCCGCGGGCACCGTACCGCCACGCCGCACCGCACCGCGACGTTCGCACGGGCACCGTACTCAGACCGGGCCACGCGGCACAGCCCCATGGGACACAGCGGCCACACCAGTGCCCATGAGGTTATCCACAGCGGTTGACACCTTACGGCGCTCGACCGACCATTGATTCGAGCGGACCGAACGATCGGTCGGTCGGGAGTGAGAGGTCGAGGGGGACCGCATGGCGACAGCAGCAGCGCACCACACGGCCCGCGTAGAGGCGGACGGACCGGCGGCCGAAGCGGCGCGCACCGCGGCGTACGAGGCCGTCTTCGACGCCGCGGTGGCGGCCGACGAGCGCATCGAGCCCCGCGACTGGATGCCCGACGCCTACCGCTCCACCCTGGTCCGGCAGATCGCGCAGCACGCCCACTCCGAGATCATCGGCATGCAGCCGGAGGCCAACTGGATCACGCGCGCGCCCTCCCTGCGCCGCAAGGCGATCCTGATGGCGAAGGTCCAGGACGAGGCCGGGCACGGGCTGTATCTGTACAGCGCGGCCGAAACCCTCGGCACCGCCCGCGACGAGCTCCTCGACAAGCTGCACACCGGCCGCCAGAAGTACTCGTCGATCTTCAACTACCCGACGCTGACCTGGGCGGATGTCGGCGCCATCGGCTGGCTGGTGGACGGCGCCGCGATCACCAACCAGGTCCCCCTGTGCCGCTGCTCGTACGGGCCGTACGCGCGCGCGATGGTCCGCATCTGCAAGGAGGAGTCCTTCCACCAGCGCCAGGGGTACGAGCTGCTGCTGTCCCTCAGCCGCGGCACCCCCGAGCAGCACGAGATGGCGCAGGACGCGGTGAACCGCTGGTGGTGGCCTTCCCTGATGATGTTCGGCCCGCCCGACGACGAGTCCTCGCACTCGGCACAGTCGATGGCGTGGAAGATCAAGCGCCATTCGAACGACGAGCTGCGCCAGCGCTTCGTGGACATCTGCGTCCCGCAGGCCGAATCGCTGGACCTGACCCTGCCGGACCCGGACCTGGTGTGGAACGAGGAGCGGGGGCAGCACGACTTCGGCGCGATCGACTGGACGGAGTTCTGGGAGGTCCTCAAGGGCAACGGCCCGTGCAACGAACAGCGCATCACGCAGCGCAAGCGCGCACACGACGAGGGAGCGTGGGTCCGGGAGGCGGCCGCGGCCTACGCGGACAAGCAGGCCCACCGGACGGAGCACGCCTGCGGACACGCGGACGAACACAGCGGCGACACGGCCGGCGAGAACGGGAAGGCGCGAGCATGACGACCAACGACTGGCCCCTGTGGGAGGTCTTCGTGCGCTCGCGCCGCGGCCTCTCGCACACCCACGCCGGCAGCCTGCACGCGCCGGACGCCGAGCTGGCCCTGCGCAACGCACGCGATCTGTACACGCGCCGCGGCGAGGGCGTCTCGATCTGGGTCGTCCCGTCCGCCGCCATCACCGCCTCCTCCCCCGACGAGAAGGACCCGTTCTTCGAACCGGCCGCGGACAAGCCCTACCGGCACCCGACGTTCTACGAGATCCCGGAAGGGGTGAAGCACCTGTGACGACCACCGTGAACACCGCGGCCGCTCTGGCCCTCGGCGACGACGCCCTGGTGCTCTCGCACCGCCTGGGGGAGTGGGCGGGCCACGCGCCCGTCCTCGAAGAGGAAGTCGCCCTGGCCAACATCGCCCTGGACCTGCTGGGCCAGGCCCGAGTCCTGCTGTCCATGGCTGGTGACGAGGACGAGCTGGCGTATCTGCGCGAGGAGCGCGCCTTCCGCAACCTCCAGCTCGTCGAGCAGCCGAACGGCGACTTCGCCCACACCATCGCCCGCCAGCTGTACTTCTCCACCTATCAGCGGCTCCTGTACGCGCAACTGGCAGCCGGGGAGGGCGACTTCGCGCCACTCGCCGCGAAGGCCGTCAAGGAAGTCGCCTACCACCAGGACCACGCCGAGCAGTGGACGCTGCGGCTCGGCGACGGCACCGACGTCAGCCATGAGCGGATGCGACGCGGCTGCGAGGCGCTGTGGCGGTTCACGGGCGAGATGTTCCAGCCGGTCGAGGGCGTGGACGTCGACTGGGACGGCATGCGGACCGCCTGGCTCGAATCCGTGGGGACCATCCTGCGCCACGCCACCCTGCCCATCCCCGAGGGACCGCAGTCCGGGGCGTGGACGGCCGGCGCGGGTCGCCAGGGTCTGCACACCGAACCCTTCGGGCGGATGCTCGCCGAGATGCAGCATCTGCACCGCAGTCATCCGGGGGCGTCATGGTGACGACCACCGCTCTCGAGGAGGAACTGCGCAGGCTGGCCGGGTCGGTTCCCGACCCCGAGCTGCCCGTGCTCACCCTGGAGGAGCTCGGCGTACTGCGCGCCGTACATGTCCGGGGCGCGGACTCGGTCGAAGTCGAGCTGACCCCGACGTACACCGGCTGCCCGGCCATCGAGGCGATGTCCGTGGACATCGAGCGGGTGCTGCACGAGCACGGCGTACGGGAGGTGTCGGTCCGTACGGTGCTCAGCCCGGCCTGGTCGACGGACGACATCTCGGACGAAGGCCGCCGCAAGCTGCTGGAGTTCGGGATAGCGCCGCCGCGCGGCGGGCGTTCGACGGGTCCGGTGACGATCGCGCTGGGACCCACCCGGACGGTCACCGGCGAGCCGGAGCTGGAACCCGTGCGTTGTCCGCACTGCGGATCCGCCGACACCGAGCTGCTCAGCCGTTTCTCGTCCACCGCGTGCAAGGCGCTGCGCCGCTGTCTGTCCTGCCGTGAACCGTTCGACCACTTCAAGGAGTTGTGATGGCCCGGTTCCACCCGCTCCCGGTGGCCGCGGTCGAGCGGCTCACCGACGACTCGGTGGCCCTGACCTTCGCGGTGCCGCCCGCCCTGCGCGAGGACTACCGGCACGCGCCCGGCCAGCATCTCGCGCTGCGCCGCACGGTCGACGGCACAGAGATCCGCCGTACGTACTCGATCTGCTCACCGGCGCCCGCCCCCGGCGACGAGGGTCCGCGAACGCTGCGGGTCGGGGTACGCCTGGTCGACGGCGGCGCGTTCTCGACGTACGCGCTCAAGGAGATCGCGGTCGGCGACGAGGTGGAGGTGATGACGCCCGCGGGACGCTTCACGCTCGAACCCGCGGCCGGGCTGTACGCCGCCGTGGTGGGCGGCAGCGGGATCACCCCGGTGCTGTCGATCGCCGCGACGCTGCTGACGCGGGAGCCGGAGGCGAGGTTCTGCCTGATACGCAGCGACCGGACAGCGGCCTCGACGATGTTCCTGGAGGAGGTCGCCGACCTCAAGGACCGTTTTCCCGAGCGGTTCCAGCTGGTGACGGTGCTCTCCCGGGAGGAGCAGCAGGCGGGGCTGCCGACCGGGCGGCTCGACCAGGAGCGGCTCACCGGGCTGCTTCCGGCGCTGCTGCCCGTGGACCGGGTGGCGGGGTGGTTCCTGTGCGGGCCGTTCGGTCTGGTGCAGGGGGCGGAGCGTGCGCTGCGCGGGCTCGGCGTGGCCCGGACGCGTGTCCACGAGGAGATATTCCATGTGGACGAGGGGGCTGCGACGGCTCCCCGTGTGTCGGCCCCCGCGCACAGCACGGTGACCGCCCGGCTCGACGGCCGCGGCGGGACCTGGCCCGTCCAGGACGGCGAGTCGCTCCTGGAGGCGGTGCTGCGCAACCGGCCGGACGCGCCCTACGCCTGCAAGGGAGGGGTGTGCGGGACCTGCCGCGCCTTCCTGGTCTCGGGCGAGGTGCGGATGGACCGCAACTTCGCGCTGGAGCCGGAAGAGACGGAGGCGGGGTACGTACTGGCCTGTCAGTCGCATCCGGCCACGGAGACGGTGGAGTTGGACTTCGACCGCTAGGACGGGTCCGGCGGCTAGGTGTGGCCGGCGGTTGGCCGAGGCCGACCGTTCCCTTCTCGTAGAACCTGTTCTATCTTGACGCTCCGTCAGATCAGGAGTCCGGAGATCCGGAACTCCGGTCGGTTGGCCGGCGCGTGGGAGGACAGGACCGTGGACTTCACCTTCACCGAGGAGCAACAGGCGGCGGTCGAGGCGGCGAAGGCGGTGTTCGGCGGGGTCGCGCCGGACGGGGTGCCCAGCCCCGCGCTCACCGCGGGCGCCGTCGCCGAGGAGTTCGACCGGGCGTTGTGGGCGAGGCTCGCCGACGCGGACCTGCTGAGCCTGCTGCTCGACACGGAGTACGGCGGGGCGGGCCTTGACGCGGTCGCGCTGTGTCTGGTGCTGCGCGAGGCGGCGAAGGTGCTGGCGCGGGTGCCATTGCTGGAGAGCAGTGCGGCGGCGGTGGCCGTGCAGACATACGGCGGCGCGGAGTTGAAGGCGGAGCTGCTGGCCCGGGCGGGCCGGGGCGAGCTCGTGCTGACCGTCGCAGCCAACGGCCGCACCGGCCACGACCCGGCCGAACTCGCCGTGACCGCACGGCAGGACGGCCGGGACGGTGACGTGTGGGTGCTGGACGGGGTGCAGACGGCTGTTCCCTGGGCGCACAACGCCGACTACATCGTCGTACCCGCGCACACGGACGCCGACCGGGCGGTCCTCGCCCTCGTCCCCCGCGTCCACGAGGGGGTCGTACTCGCCGAGCAGATCTCCACCACCGGTGAGCGGCTCGGTGAAGTGCGCCTGGAGTCGGCGCGGATCTCCGCCCGGGACGTCATCGACGCGGAGGGGGCGTGGGAGTGGCTGCGCGAGCTGCTCGCCACCGGGACGTGTGCGCTGGCGCTCGGGCTCGGGGAGGGCGTGCTCGGGATGACGAGTGAGTACACCAGCAAGCGGGAGCAGTTCGGGTTCCCGGTCGCCACGTTCCAGGCGGTCGCCGTGCAGGCCGCCGACCGCTATATCGACCTGCGCGCCATGGAGGCGACGCTGTGGCAGGCCGCCTGGCGGATCAGTACGGGGGCGGGGGGTGCGCTGCCGGCCTCCGGGGACGTGGCCGTCGCCAAGATCTGGGCGTCGGAAGGGGTACGGCGGGTCGTACAGACCGCGCAGCACCTGCACGGGGGGTTCGGCGCCGACACCGACTATCCACTGCACCGGTACCACGCCTGGGCCAAGCAGCTGGAGCTCTCGCTCGGACCGGCGGCGGCGCACGAGGAGACGCTGGGGGATCTGCTGGCGGCGCATCCGCTGGGGTGATCGTCGGGGCCACGGTGCATCCGCTGGGTCGAGCACCAGGGCTGCGGTGCGTCCGCTGGGACGAGCATCAGGGCTGCGGTGCGTCCGCTGGGACGAGCACCAGGGCTGCGGCACATCCGCTGGGACGAGCACCAGGGTTGCGGCACATCCGCTGGGCTGAGCACCAGGTTCACGGGGCATCCCAGGGCTGATCATCAGGGTCGAGGGGCATCCGGTGGGCTGGACACCGGGGCCACGGTGCACCCGCTGGGTGATCGTCGGGGCGGTGCATCCGCTGCTGTGATCACCCGGCGGTGGCAGATCCGCCGCACCGAGCGCCCGTCACAGGGCACCCGCCGGCTGACGCAGTGGCCGGGCCGAGCGCCACGCCACAGCGCACCCGCCGCTCACCAGGCCAAGCGCCACGCCACAGCGCCCGCCGGACGGCGCAGTTGCCGGTTGGAGCGCCACGCCCAGCGCACCCGCCGGACAGCGCAGGGTAGCCGCGCTGAACACGAGCCCCGGCAGCGCCGAGCCCACGCCACCGGGCGGGCTCACGCCACCGCGCCGGCTCACGCTCGCCGCAACCGGTGGCCGGCGCCCCCGGTCACCGAGGACTACAGCACGAAGCCCGGCTGGCCCTTGTCGTCCACGACCGGGCGGCCGACGGCTGCCCAGACCTGCATGCCGCCGTCGACATTCACGGCGTCGATGCCCTGCTGAACCAGGTACTGCGTGACCTGGGCCGAACGGCCACCGGAGCGGCAGATCACATGGACCCGGCCGTCCTGCGGGGCCGCCTCGGTCAACTCGCCGTAGCGGGCGACGAACTCACTGATGGGGATGTGCAGCGCCCCCTCGGCATGACCTGCCTCCCACTCGTCGTCCTCCCGGACGTCCAGCAGGAAGTCGCCGTCCGCGAGATTCCCGACCTCGACCGTGGGCACACCAGCTCCGAAACTCATGCCTCCGACGCTACCTGACCGCACCGACAGCCCGATCCCCTGTCGAGAGCACGGTCCCCTTCAGGAACTCGGAGATCTCAGGGAGCCTGGGCGATCAGCTGGGCCAGCTCCGCCTCGCGCTCGTCGACCTGGGTCAGCAGCTGCTCGGCGATCTCCTCCAGGAGGCGGTCCGGGTCGTCCGGGGCCAGCTTGAGCATCGCGCCGATGGCGCTCTCCTCCAGTTCGTGGGCGACGAAGGTGAGCATTTCCTTGCGCTGGGCGAGCCATTCGAGGCGGGCGTAGAGCTCCTCGCTGCGGCTCGGCTTCCACTCCTCGGGCGCGGGACCCGCGGCCCACTCCTCGGAGAGCTCCCGCAGCACCGCCTCGTCGCCCCGGGCGTACGCGGCGTTCACCCGGGCGATGAACTCGTCGCGCCGCTTGCGCTCGTCCTCGTCCTGCGCCAGGTCGGGGTGGGCCTTGCGGACCAGTTCGCGGAAGAGCTTGCGGGCCTCGTCGCTCGGGCGCACTCGCTGCGGGGGCCGTACGGGCTGGTCGGTGAGCATCGCCACGGCCTCCGGGAACAGGCCCTCCGAGTCCATCCAGCCGTGGAGCAGCTCCTCGACGCCGGGCATGGGCATGACCCGGGCCCGCGCCTCGTGCGCCTTGCGCACGTCCTCCGGGTCGCCGGTGCGCGCGGCCCGCGCCTCGGCGATCTGGGCGTCCAGCTCGTCGAGCCGGGAGTACATCGGTCCGAGCCTTTGGTGGTGCAGCCGCGAGAAGTTCTCGACCTCGACCCGGAAGGTCTCCACGGCGATCTCGAACTCGATCAACGCCTGCTCGGCCGCTCGCACGGCCCGCTCCAACCGCTCCTCGGGCCGCGCCGTGCCTTCGGTGTCCGCGGGCTGGGGCGCCTCGCCCCCGGGAGCAGCCGCCGAGGACGCCTCACCCGCAGGCGCCGCCTCCGAGGAAGTCCCGCCCTCGGGCACCGCCTGCGACGACCCCGTCACGTCGGACTGCGCGGACTCGGCGGACGCGTCCGCTCCGCCCTCCAGGGCACCGGACTGCTCCCGTGCCCCCTCATCGGTGGGCTCGGACTGGCTCTGCTCGGCTTCCGGCGTCGTCACCCGCCCAGCGTAGGCCACGGGCAGGAGCGGCGGCCGCGGACTCCTTGGCCAGCCCTCGTGCCTCAGCGGCGCCAAGCCCCGTGGCCTGCATCGGGCGCCGGACCTCAAACCCCCAGTTCCGCCGCGATCCGCCCCTCCCGCACCGCCTCCACCAACTCCGCATGGTCCGCCTCGGTCCGGTCCGCGTACGCCAAGGCGAACGATGCGACGGCCTCGTCGAGCTCCTCGTTCTTGCCGCAGTAGCCGGCGATGAGGCGTGGGTCGGCGCTGTGGGCGTGGGCGCGGGCGAGGAGGGCGCCGGTCATGCGGGCGTAGTCGTCCACCTGGTCGGCGGCGAGGGCGGCGGGGTCGACGCTGCCCTTGCGGTTGCGGAACTGGCGTACCTGGAAGGGGCGCCCGTCGACCGTGGTCCAGCCGAGCAGGATGTCGCTGACGACCTGCATGCGCTTCTGGCCGAGGACCACGCGGCGGCCCTCGTGCGACACGTCGGGTATCGCGTGCCCGGCGGTCGCCAGGTGCGGGAGCAGCGCCGAGGCACGGGCCTCTTTCACCTGGAGCACGAGGGCTTCGCCGCGGTGGTCCAGGAGCAGTACGACGTACGAGCGGGTGCCCACGCTGCCGGTGCCGACGACGCGGAAGGCGACGTCCTGCACGGCGTACCGCGCGAGGAGCGGGAGGCGGTCCTCCGAGAGCGTCGTCAGATAGTGCTCCAGAGACACGGCGACCGCGGCCGCCTCCGCTTCGGGTATCCGGCGCAGCACGGGCGGCGCGTCCACGAAGCGTCGGCCGCCGCCCTCCACCGGCTCCGTCGACTTCGCGGCGAACCGGCCGCTGGTGTTGGCCCGCGCCTTCTCCGAGACCCGCTCCAGCGTGCCGAGCAGATCGTGGGCGTCGGTGTGCGAGACGAGTTCCTCGTCGGCGATCGCGTTCCACGCGTCCAGCACCGGCAGCTTGGCCAGCAGGCGCATGGTGCGGCGGTACGCGCCCACGGTGTCGTGCGCGGCGGCCCGGCAGGTGTCCTCGTCCGCCCCTGCCTCCCGGCCCGCGAGGACGAGCGAGGTGGCGAGCCGCTTGAGGTCCCACTCCCAGGGGCCGTGCACCGTCTCGTCGAAGTCGTTCAGGTCGATGACGAGGCCGCCGCGCGCGTCTCCGTACAGACCGAAGTTCGCCGCGTGCGCGTCACCGCATATCTGGGCGCCGATGCCGGTCGCGGGGGTGCGCGCGAGGTCGTACGCCATGAGGCCCGCCGAACCGCGCAGGAAGGCGAAAGGGGTGGCCGCCATCCTGCCGACCCGTATCGGCGTGAGCCCGGGAATCCGGCCGCGGTTGGACTCCTCGACCGCGGTCACGGCGTCCGGCCGGCCGGCGTCCACCGTCAGCTCGGCGTGCGCCCCGCGCGGCACCTGCCCACGCAGGGCCTTCCCCTCTTCTTTGGGCGAGCCCTGCACGGGCCGTGCGGCAAATCCGCGCACCGCGAATTCCCGTAGTCCGAAAGCCCTGGGCGCCCGCTGCGCCGGAACCGCTGTCCCGAGCTCGGTCATTCCGACCGCCTCCCCCGTGCACGAACATCAACTCGTGCTGACCGTACAGCCGGTCGTCGAAACGCGTCAGACCCTGTGGACAACTCCACAGCCACAGAAGTCCGGACTACTCGGCGGGAGAAGTACCCGACTGCTCGGCCACAGAAGCACCGGACTACTTCCGGAGCTCCCCCGGGCACGGCCCGCTCTCCGGCAGATACCTCTCCGCCCAGGACCCGAGCTCCTTGAGCGCGGGCTCCAGCGCCGCCCCCGCCTCCGTCAGCCGGTACGAGACCCGCAGCGGAGGCCCTTCGTCGACCTCGCGCACGACCAGTCCGGCCGCGCCGAGTTCGGTGAGCCGGTCCGAGAGCATCCGTTCGCTGATGCCGGGGATCGCCCTGCGCAGCTCGGCGAAGTGGACAGGGCGTGGCAGCAGAACGGCCACAACCAGGCCCGTCCAGCGTTTCCCGAGCAGTTGGAAGACGCGCGTCATGCCGTCGTCGACCTTCTGACACGGCCCTGCTTCGTGGCTTCCCCGTTCCGCCATGGGTTCAGAGTACTGTGTCCACGTGCGGGGATGAAAAAAAGTAAGTAGCTGTGTTATCTCTAGTCGAGTACGAAACAGAAGCCCTACTTGCTTGGAGTACCCCATGGCCACCCTCCTTCACATCGACTCGTCCGTGTTCCCGGGCTCCGCCTCCGCCTCCCGCGCGGTGACGGACGCCTTCCGCAAGGCCTGGGAGGAGCAGCACCCCGAGGGCACGGTGATCTACCGCGACCTCGCCGCGAACCCCGTGCCCCACATCACCGCCGACGCCCACACCGCCGGTTTCGCCACCCCGGACACCCACACTCCCGAGCAGGCGGCCGCTTTCGCCGAGCGCGTGCGGCTCATCGAGGAGCTGGAGCGGGCGGACGCGATCCTGATCGGCGCGCCCATGTACAACTTCGCGATCCCCTCGACCCTCAAGGCGTGGCTGGACAACGTGGTCCTCATGGGCCGCACCGCCATGGCGGAGGAGTCGAAGGTGAAGGGCACCCCGGTCACCGTGGTCGCCAGCCGCGGCGGCTCCTACGCGCCGGGCACCCCGCGCGAGGGCTACGAGTACGTGCAGAACTACCTGGAGGCCGTCCTGCGCGACATGCTCGCCCTGGACCTCGACTTCATCGTTCCGGAGCTCACGATGGCGCCGCAGAACCCGGCGATGTCCGAGCTGGTCCCGCTCTTCGAGGCGTCCCGCAGCAAGGCCCTCGACGACGCGGCCGCCAAGGCCAAGGAGCTCGCGGAGCGCCTCGCCGCCTGACCCCTCAGGGTCCGTCAGCACCCCACCCGCGCCGTGTGATTGTCCTCACCCCGGTGATCACACGGCGCACCCGCGCGGCCCACGGACAACGCAAAAGCCCCGCAGGTCCGAAGACCTGCGGGGCTTTCAGCTGTGCGCGAGGGGGGAGTTGAACCCCCACGCCCTTGCGGGCACTGGAACCTGAATCCAGCGCGTCTGCCTATTCCGCCACCCGCGCATTGGGTGTGTCGTCCGTCTCCCACCAAGTGGTGTGAGCGCCTGCCGACATCGAGAAGATTAGCACGCTGCCAGGGGTGGAATCACATCCCTTTCCCGCGGCCACGCACGCCCGCCCGCCGGGGCTCCCGCGCAGGCCACGTCCCCCATACCGGCGTCGGCGCACGTCCATACCGGCGTCGGCGCACGTCGTACGTCTCTGTCAGAACCGGTTCACGTATCAACCTCGTACCGGTCCCGTGCATCTCCCCAGGAGCAGGACGGCCCGCACAGTCAGGTGCGGGACACTGGTCACGGGGCGCCTCTACGATCCTTGGCAGGAGTAGTGCCGGGAGGAGTTCGAAGAGGTGTCCCGGAGGGAACCTCGGGAGGGGACTCCAGAAGGCGTCGACAACCCGTCGACCGGGCCGACAGGGGGAACCAGCCGATTTCCCGACGCGTGGATACGATCAGTAAGCAGTACCAGCAAGACCCGCACGACCAGCGGGGTCGGCACGACCCGCAGGAGCAGGAAGACAACAGCAAGCTGTACCAGGACGGCTACGAAGGAGGAGGTGCCCCATGGGAGTCCTGAAGAAGTTCGAGCAGCGTCTCGAAGGTCTGGTCAACGGCACCTTCGCCAAGGTGTTCAAGTCCGAGGTCCAGCCCGTGGAGATCGCGGGAGCGCTCCAGCGGGAGTGCGACAACAACGCGACCATCTGGAACCGGGACCGGACCGTCGTCCCCAATGACTTCATCGTGGAGCTGAGCGCGCCGGACTTCGAGCGCCTCAGCCCCTACTCCGGCCAGCTCGGCGACGAGCTCGCCGGCATGGTGCGCGACTACGCGAAGCAGCAGCGCTACACCTTCATGGGCCCCATCAAGGTCCACCTGGAGAAGGCGGACGACCTCGACACCGGTCTGTACCGGGTGCGCAGCCGTACGCTCGCCTCCTCCAGCAACCAGCAGGCTCCCGAGCGCGCCCCCGCGGGCCCCGCCCCGGCGGCCCCGCGCGGCCAGGGTGGCTACGGCTACCCGCCCGCGGCCGCTCCCCCCATGCCGTCCGCGCCGCCACCCGGCGGCCGGCCGGGCCCCGCCCCGATGGGACAGCCGGCGGGCGCACGCCCCCCGGCCGGCCCGCAGCCGGGCGCTCGCATGCGGCACTGGATCGAGGTCAATGGCACCCGCCATCAGATCTCCCGCCCGACGCTGGTGCTGGGCCGCAGCACCGAAGCCGACGTGCGGATCGACGACCCCGGCGTCTCGCGCCGGCACTGTGAGATCCGGACCGGAACGCCCTCGACGATCCAGGATCTCGGGTCCACCAACGGCATCGTGGTGGACGGGCAGCACACCACCCGCGCTACGCTCCGCGACGGCTCGCGGATCGTCGTGGGCAGCACCACCATCATTTACCGGCAAGCCGAAGGGTGAAGCGGGGGCAATGTCAGAGCTGACCCTCACGGTCATGCGGCTAGGTTTCCTGGCCGTACTGTGGCTGTTCGTGATCGTGGCCGTGCAGGTCATCCGCAGCGACCTGTTCGGAACGCGCGTCACACAGCGCGGCTCGCGCCGGGACGCAGGCAGGCCGCAGCAGGCCGCGCGCCAGGCGGCCGCGCCGCCGCAGCAGCGCCAGCAGCAGGCGGCACCGAGCGGCGGCGGCCGTCAGCGCCGCGGCGCCCCCACCAAGCTGGTCGTCTCCGAGGGCACCCTGACGGGCACGACAGTGGCGCTGCAGGGGCAGACCATCACGCTGGGCCGCGCGCACGACAGCACCATCGTGCTGGACGACGACTACGCGTCCAGCAGGCATGCCAGGATCTACCCGGACCGGGACGGCCAGTGGATCGTCGAAGACCTCGGCTCCACCAACGGCACGTATCTCGACCGGAGCCGACTGACGACCCCCACGCCCATTCCGCTGGGCGCGCCGATCCGCATCGGCAAGACCGTCATCGAGCTGCGGAAGTAGTACGACAATGAGCGAGCGGAGCGAGCACGCAGCGGCGGTCCACACGACGGGCCCCGGCGCGCTCCCGACCGGAGGGTGGGCACCGTGCGGATGTACCCGGAGCCGACGGGCGAGGTGCGCATGAGTCTGTCACTGCGCTTCGCCGCCGGATCGCACAAAGGCATGATCCGCGAGGGCAACGAGGACTCGGGCTACGCCGGTCCGCGCCTGCTCGCGATCGCCGACGGGATGGGCGGCCAGGCCGCCGGTGAGGTCGCCAGCTCCGAGGTGATCTCCACGATCGTCGCGCTCGACGACGACGTGCCCGGCTCCGACATCCTCACCTCGCTCGGCACCGCCGTACAGCGTGCCAACGACCAGCTCAGAATGATGGTCGAGGAGGACCCCCAGCTCGAAGGCATGGGGACGACCCTCACCGCGCTCCTGTGGACCGGCCAGCGGCTCGGTCTCGTACACGTCGGGGACTCCCGCGCGTACCTGCTGCGTGATGGCGTACTGACGCAGATCACGCAGGACCACACCTGGGTGCAGCGTCTCGTCGACGAAGGACGCATCACCGAGGAAGAGGCCACCACCCACCCGCAGCGGTCGCTCCTCATGCGCGCGCTGGGCAGTGGCGACCACGTCGAGCCCGACCTCTCGATCCGTGAGGTGCGCGCCGGCGACCGGTACCTGATCTGCTCCGACGGGCTGTCCGGAGTCGTCTCCCATCAGACGATGGAGGACACCCTCGCCAGCTACCAGGGCCCGCAGGAGACCGTGCAGGAGCTCATCCAGCTCGCGCTGCGCGGCGGCGGTCCCGACAACATCACGGTCATCGTGGCCGACGTCCTCGACATCGACTCCGGAGACACCCTCGCCGGGCAGCTCTCCGACACCCCGGTCGTGGTCGGCGCGGTCGCCGAGAACCAGCACCAGCTGCATGACAACGGCGCCATGCAGACGCCCGCGGGCCGCGCCTCCAGCCTCGGCCGTCCGGTACCCGGACAGGGCGGCGGCGGCGAGTTCGGCCCGCCCGGCAGCGGCGACACCACCGGGTATGTGCCCACGGGCGGCTTCGGCGACTACTCCGACGAGGACTTCGTCAAACCGCGCGCCGGACGCAAGTGGCTGAAGAGATCCCTCTACATCACGCTCGCGCTCGCCGTCATCGGCGGCGGCCTGTACGGCGGCTACCGCTGGACGCAGACGCAGTACTACGTCGGCACCAAGGACGAGCACGTCGCGCTGTACCGGGGCATCAGCCAGGACCTGGCCTGGGTCTCGCTCTCGAAGGTGGAGAAGGACCACCCGGAGATCGAACTCAAGTACCTGCCGCCCTACCAGCAGAAGCAGGTCGAGGCGACCATCGCCGAAGGCGGCCTGAGCGACGCGCAGTCGAAGATCGACGAGCTCTCCGTGCAGGCCTCCGCCTGCAAGAAGGACGCCGAGCGCCGCGCCGCCGAGAGCGAGAACAACGCCAAGACCGGTGAAGGCCAGGCCGGCGGAACCACGGGAACCACAAAGACCTCCCTGACGTCCAAGGCCACGTCCAGCCCGACGCCGACCCCGTCGAACTCGGCACCGTCGTCCTCCAAGTCCACGACCGCACCCACTCCCACACCCGGCCCCAGCCTCTCCGACGAAGAGCAGAAGCTGGTCTCGCTGTGCGGTAAGCAGTAAGCAGCCGTGAGGGGCCCTGTCACACGATGAGTAGTACGAACACGCCGACGCACCACACGTCCACGATCGGCTCGATCGGCACACCGAGTCGGCGCAACACCGAGCTGGCGCTCCTGGTGTTCGCCGTCCTCATCCCGGTATTCGCCTACGCCAACGTGGGCCTCGCCATCGACGACCAGGTGCCGTCCGGACTGCTGGGCTACGGCCTGGGCCTTGGACTGCTGGCCGGAGTCGCCCATCTCGTCGTACGGAAGTTCGCCCCGTACGCGGACCCGCTGCTGCTGCCCCTGGCCACTCTGCTGAACGGGCTAGGGCTCGTCGCCATCTGGCGACTGGACCAGTCCAAGCTGCTGCAGTCCATCCATGTGGCCGGCGGCAAGGCGACCAACCAGCTGCTGTACACGGCCATGGGCATCGCGCTGTTCGTCGTCGTACTGATCTTCCTCAAGGACCACCGCGTCCTGCAGCGCTACACCTACATCTCCATGGCCGCCGCGCTGGTCCTGCTGCTGCTTCCGCTGGTCCCAGGCCTCGGCCTCAACGTCTACGGCGCCAAGATCTGGATCTCGATCGGCGGATTCACCATCCAGCCCGGTGAGTTCGCGAAGATCGTGCTGGCGATCTTCTTCGCCGGCTACCTGATGGTGAAGCGCGACGCGCTCGCGCTCGCCAGCCGCCGCTTCATGGGCCTGTACCTGCCGCGCGGCCGCGACCTCGGTCCGATCATCGTCGTCTGGCTCATCTCGATCCTGATCCTGGTCTTCGAGACCGACCTCGGCACCTCGCTGCTGTTCTTCGGAATGTTCGTCATCATGCTGTACGTCGCCACCGAGCGGACCAGCTGGATCGTCTTCGGTCTGCTGATGTCCGCCGCTGGCGCCGTCGGCGTGGCGTCCTTCGAATCGCACGTCCAGCAGCGTGTCCAGGCCTGGCTCGACCCCATGCGCGAGTACAAGCTCAGCCAGTCGGGCGCCCCCGGAATCCACTCCGAGCAGGCCATGCAGGCCCTGTGGGCGTTCGGTTCCGGCGGCACCCTCGGCACCGGATGGGGGCAGGGTCACTCCGAACTCATCCGGTTCGCCGCCAACTCCGACTTCATCCTCGCCACCTTCGGCGAGGAACTGGGCCTCGCCGGAGTCATGGCGATCCTGCTGCTCTATGGCCTGATCGTCGAGCGGGGCATCCGTACGGCGCTCGCGGCCCGCGACCCCTTCGGCAAGCTCCTCGCCGTGGGTCTCTCCGGTGCCTTCGGCCTCCAGGTCTTCGTCGTCGCGGGCGGCGTCATGGGCCTGATCCCGCTCACCGGTATGACGATGCCGTTCCTGGCGTACGGCGGCTCCTCCGTCATCGCCAACTGGGCCCTCATCGGCATCCTGATCCGCATCAGCGACACCGCACGCCGCCCGGCACCCGCTCCCGCCCCCAACCCCGACGCCGAGATGACCCAGGTGGTCCGCCCGTGAACAAGCCCCTGCGCCGGATCGCACTCTTCTGCGGACTCCTCGTCCTCGCCCTGCTCATACGCGACAACTGGCTCCAGTACGTCCAGGCGGACGAGCTGAGGACCGACCCCAAGAACCGCCGCGTCACCATCGAGCGATACGCCACACCGCGCGGCGACATCATCGTGGACGGCAACCCGATCACCGGTTCCAAGAAGTCCACGAACAGCGACTTCGAGTACAAGCGGACGTACAAGAACGGCCCGATGTGGGCACCCGTCACCGGGTACGTCTCACAGGCCTTCGGTGCCAGCCAGCTGGAGAACATCGACGACGGCATCCTCACCGGCAACGACGACCGGCTCTTCTTCCGCAACACCCTCGACATGATCACGGGCAAGAAGAAGCAGGGCGGCAACGTCGTCACCACCCTCAACGGCGCCGCCCAGAAGGCCGCCTTCGAGGGTCTGGGCAACAAGAAGGGCGCCGTCGCCGCGATCGACCCGAAGACCGGCGCGATCCTGGCGCTGGCCTCCACCCCCTCGTACGACCCGTCGACGTTCGCCGGCAACAGCATCGACACGGACGGGAAGGCCTGGAACAAGCTCCAGAAGAAGAACAACCCCGACGACCCGATGCTGAACCGGGCACTGCGCGAGACCTACCCGCCCGGCTCCACCTTCAAGGTCGTCACGGCCGCCGCGGCCCTGGAGAACGGGCTGGTCCCCGACGCGGACACCAAGACGGACTCGCCGGACCCGTGGACCATGCCGGGCACCACCACCGTGCTGCCCAACGAGGGCAACCTCCCCTGCAAGAACGCCACCCTGCGGGTCGCGCTTCAGGTCTCCTGCAACAGCGTCTTCGGCAAGGTCGGCGCGGACCTCGGCAACGACAAGATGCTGGAGGAGGCCAAGAAGTTCGGCTTCGGCTCCGAGCAGTTCACGCCGGTCCGCTCCAACGCCTCGGTCTTCTCCGACGGCATGAACAAGTCGCAGACCGCGCTGTCCTCGATCGGCCAGTACAACACCGCGGCGACCCCGCTGCAGATGGCCATGGTGGCCTCCGCCGTCGCCAATGACGGCACGCTCATGAAGCCGTACATGGTCAGCGAGCTGAGCACCCACAACCTGGACGTCATCGAGCACACCGACCCGCAGAAGCTGAGCCAGCCGCTGTCCGAGAAGAACGCCCAGGTCCTCCAGTCGATGATGGAGACGGTCATCAAGCCGGGCGGCACCGGCACCAAGGCAGCGATCCCCGGTGTGACCGTCGGCGGCAAGACGGGCACCGCCCAGCACGGCATCGACAACAGCGAGAAGCCGTACGCCTGGTTCATCTCGTACGCCAAGCTCAGCGACGGCAGCTCGCCGGTCGCCGTGGCCGTGGTGGTCGAGGACGGCAGTGCCAACCGTGACGACATCTCGGGTGGCGGTCTCGCCGCCCCCATCGCAAGGGACGTGATGAAGGCAGTCATCGACAGCAAGAAGTGACCCCGCTCACGTCCCCTTCACATCGGTGCACGTTGCGATACCGGTCCTGTATCGGGTGACGGTTCTGGCCAGGTCACAGAAGCGGAGCCGGGTACGGTATGCCCGGACAGCACACCGCCGGACCACACAAAGGTGCGGTCGGGACCGACGGAGAGGGCTGGTAGGTAGCTATGGAAGAGCCGCGTCGCCTCGGCGGCCGGTACGAGCTGGGCCAGGTGCTCGGCCGTGGTGGCATGGCGGAGGTCTACCTCGCGCATGACACCCGGCTCGGCCGCACCGTGGCGGTGAAGACGCTGCGGGCGGACCTCGCACGCGACCCGTCGTTCCAGGCCCGGTTCCGCCGGGAGGCCCAGTCGGCCGCCTCGCTCAACCATCCCGCGATCGTCGCCGTGTACGACACGGGTGAGGACTACATCGACGGGACCTCCATTCCGTACATCGTGATGGAGTACGTCGACGGGTCAACGCTGCGCGAGCTGCTGCACTCGGGCCGCAAGCTGCTGCCCGAACGCGCCATGGAGATGACCATCGGCATCCTCCAGGCGCTCGAGTACTCGCACCGCAACGGCATCGTCCACCGCGACATCAAGCCGGCGAACGTCATGCTGACGCGCAACGGCCAGGTCAAGGTGATGGACTTCGGCATCGCCCGCGCCATGGGCGACTCCGGCATGACGATGACGCAGACGGCCGCGGTCATCGGCACGGCCCAGTACCTGTCGCCGGAGCAGGCGAAGGGCGAGCAGGTCGACGCCCGCTCCGACCTCTACTCGACCGGCTGCCTGCTGTACGAGCTGCTGACGGTCCGGCCCCCCTTCATCGGGGACTCGCCGGTCGCGGTCGCGTACCAGCACGTACGGGAGGAGGCACAGCCGCCTTCCGTCTTCGACCCCGAGATCACGCCCGAGATGGACGCGATCGTCCTCAAGGCCCTGGTCAAGGACCCGGACTACCGCTACCAGTCGGCCGACGAGATGCGCGCCGACATCGAGGCCTGCCTCGACGGCCAGCCCGTCGCGGCCACCGCCGCCATGGGCTCGGTCGGCTACGGCGGCTACCCCGACGACCAGCCGACCACGGCCCTGCGCTCCACGGACGCGGGCGCCACGTCCATGCTCCCCCCGATGAACCCGGACGACGGCGGCTACGGCTACGACGACCGCCCCGACCGCCGCCGCCAGAAGAAGAACAACACCTCCACAATCCTGCTGGTCGTGGCGGGCATCCTGGTCCTGGTCGGAGCGATCCTGATCGGGAAGTGGGCCTTCGGGGGCGGGGGTGTGACCGACGACTCCTTCAAGGCGCCCAACTTCGTCAGCCAGACGCTGACCGACGCCCAGAAGATGGCGGACAACCGCGATCTGAAGCTGAATCCCACCAGGAAGCCCTGCGAGAAGGAACCCAAGGGCAATGTCTGCTCCCAGGATCCGGTCGCGGGGACAGAGGTGAAGAAGGGCGACACGATCACTCTGGTGGTGTCGACCGGGGCGCCGAAGGTGGCGGTGCCGAGCGTTCTCGGCGAGAAACTGGACAAGGCCAAGCAGATCCTCGAGGACGACAAGTACCAGTTCAAGGTCGAGACGACGTACCAGGAGTCCACTGAGGAGCCGGACACCGTCCTGAAGCAGGACCCGAAGCTGGGCGACGAGGTACAGAAGGGCTCGACGATCAACCTCACCGTCGCCAAGGCGAAGAAGCAGGTCACCGTCCCCGACGTCACCGGCAAGACCTGTGACGAGGCCATCCAGCTGATGACGGCCAACAACCTCGTCGGCGAGTGCACCGAGGTGCCGACCAACGACCCCAACCAGGTCGACAAGGTCATCCAGACCGTCCCGCCGCTCGGCCGCTCGGTCGACCCCCAGTCCAAGGTGTCGATCCAGATCGGCAAGTCGGCCGAGGAAAAGAAGTTTGCGATGCCCAAACTGACCCAGATGACCGTCGCCCAAGCCAAGCTGATCATCGCCCAGAACGGGCTCCAGCTCGGCAATGTCCAGGGCGCAGCGGACGACAATGCCATCGTGCTCGGCCAGAACCCCCAAGAGGGCAAGGAAGTCAAGGCAGGCGACACGGTCGATCTCGTCGCGGTCGACTCCGGCAATAACGGCAACAACAACGGCGGCACCAACATCTTCGGTGGTACAAGCGGTTGAGGCGGCCCCTCCTGAAACGGCGAAAGTCCCCCGGTGTCGCGTGGCGCCGGGGGCTTTTGCCGCTCCGGGCCCTGTGAGTCAAATCACACTTCCCCTGTGATCGCCATGTCCGATATTTCAAGATCAAGGATCTTGAAATTCGAACTTCTGGCCGATTGAATGCGATCTCCATTGATTGCCTCTACAGGCTTCACACAGGGGACACGAATGAAGCGTATTGCTTCGGCCGCTCTCACCACGTTCGCGCTGACCGCCGCGACGGTCGTCGGCATGACGGGCAGCGCGTCCGCCGCCACTGGCCCCAGCTGCAGCGACGCGTACCAGATCGGCAGCACCGGCTACATCACCGTGGACGGCGCGACCGCCGCCTCGGTCAAGCAGTACTACTCGCCGAGCTGCAACAAGAACTACGGCTACGTGTACGTGTGGCAGAGCTTCCGCAGCGCGCACGCGCACTGGTTCGTCTCGGCCAGCGTCTCGACGACGAGCGACCACATCAGCCATGCCAGTCAGGGCGACTGGGACGTCACGGAGATCTGGTCGGGCGCGGCCTCCACCGTCGGCGTGTGCACGGCGGGCTACGGCTTCCTCGACGTGACCAACTCCAGCGGCAGCTCCTCGGACGGCGACCACCAGGGCACCGGTCAGAGCAGCACGCGCTGCTGACCCGGTCCACTCATGACCGAGCTCCCGTGCGGGCCTCCCGCACGGGAGCTCGGTCGTTTCAGCGCAGCTCCTTCGGCGGTGTCCGCTTGTTGTCCACCTTGTCGACCCGTGCCGGTACCGGGAAAGACCCGTGCGCAGGTCGTCAGTTTCGACAACGGCGGCATCTTCTGTTCAGCGAGGGCGGATTCGTGCCCAGCCCGCCGGGCTCGGGGAAACCGAAGGCTATCCGCGGCGCCTTGCTCTTGGCCGCCCGCGCGACAGTTGGTCACGCAAACTGACGGAGCCCCGCGTCTGACCTTCTGTTCCGACCTTCAGTACGACATTCGACCGCATCTTCATACTCCTCACCTCGTTGAGGGCATGGGGTGGGGAATCGGAGCTCGGCCCCACGCTGCCAGGCACCGAACGAGTAGACGAGCAGAAGGGACAGAGCGTGATCAACGAAGCGGCTCTACTGGAATCGAAAGCTCTACGGGACAGCGTGCTGGAGCGCACGGAGGTGCTCGACAGAGTGAAGGCCCTGTCGCTGCTGCCTGACGGCATGCATGTGACGACGGCGATGGTCGCGGCGTACTTCCAGGTGGGCGTCAAGACCATCCGTTCCCTAGTGGTCGACCACCGAGCAGAGCTGGAGACCAACGGATATCGGGTTCTGACAGGTACAGAACTGAGCTCCTTCAAGGAGCTCAGTGGGATCCAGTCACACACGGCCTCTCTCGCTCTCTTCTCCCGCCGCGCCGTCCTCAACGTCGCCATGCTGCTCCGGGACAGCAAAGTTGCACGTCAAGTGCGCACGTACCTCCTCGACATGGAGTACATGGCCCGCACCCAACCTGTGGATAACCCTGTCCACAGGGACGCCGACTCCCTCGACGACCGCATCGATCAGCGCATCACCCACATCCTCGGTAAGACCGTCGTCCCGATGTTCAACGCCCTGATCGAAACGTCGGGCGAGCACCGCAGGGAACTGATCGCACTGCGAGCAGGGGTCCAGACGGTCGAGAGGAAGCTGCGCCAACACCACGCCCGGCTGCAGCGGCTGGAAGGACCACGGGAGGACCGCCCCCTAGCCGGAGTGATGGCGTCCATCGACGCTATGAACGGTCGCGAGTTCGAGGAGTACGTCGCGGAACTGCTGCGACGCGACGGCTGCACCTGTGTGGTCCTACGAGGCGGCCGTGGAGACCGCGGCATCGACATCACCGGACGTACGGCAGACGGGCGGCACGTCGCCGTTCAGTGCAAGAGGTTCGCGCCCTACCTCTCTGTCACCAGCCCTGACGTGCAGAAGTTCGTCGGGGCGGCCAAGGTTCTGCACACCTCGGAGGTAGCCCTCTTCGTGGCAACATGCCCCTTCACCCCTGACGCCGTGACCGTCGCCACCGACGGCGGCGTCACCGCCGTACATCGAGGACTGCTTGAGGAGTGGAGTGCCGGAGCCGCACTCGCGGTTTTGGCATAACCACACCTGGCGTGGAAAGGCCCGAAGCCGCAAGGATTGGTTGCGGCTTCGGGTCCCACTCACCTTAGGCGTGACAAGACGTACCGCTAACGCAGTTCCTTCGGCGGAGTCCGGTCGCTGTCCACCTTGTCCACGCGTTCCAGTTCGCCCCACACCACATACCGGTAGCGGGAGGTGTAGACGGGCGTGCAGGTCGTCAAGGTGATGTAGTGGCCGGGCTTCTTCTTGCCGGACTGTTTGGGGACCTGCTGGAGGACCTTGACGTTGTACTTCGAGGTCTCCGGGAGGATGTTGTAGACCTTGTAGACGTACCACTTGTCCTTGGTCTCGAAGACGATCGGGTCGCCCTTTTTGAGCTTGTCGATGTTGTGGAACTTGGCGCCGTGGCCGTCGCGGTGGGCGGCGAGGGTGAAGTTGCCGTCCTTGCCGGTCATCGGCAGGGCCGCCTTGACGGGGTCCGTGTAGTAGCCGGCGACGCCGTTGTTGAGGACCTTGGTCGACGTGCCCTTCTCCACGAGCACCTCGCCGTTCTTCATCGCCGGGACATGCAGGAAGCCGATGCCGGCCTTGGTGTCCAGCGCCCCCGGGCCGCCCCTGTCCTGCGCCCAGTTGTCGCGGACCTTGTCGCCCTGCTTGTGCGCCTCGCGGTCCGCGACGACGTTCGTCCACCACAGGGAGTAGGCGACGAACAGGCCGAGCACCAGACCCGCGGTGATGAGGAGTTCACCGAAGACGCTGACCGCCATCGCGATGCGGCCGGAGCCGCGGCGGCGCGGTGCGGGCGCAGCCGATTCAGCCCCGGCCCCGAATCCGGCGCGCTCGTCGTGGTCGGTCCTCGCTGCCACTGTGCATCTGCCCCGTCTGGTCTGTCTCAGGTTGTCTCACGTGCCGTCGTGCTCTCAGCCGACGACGTGCTGTCGTGCTCTCAGTTGACAAGCGCGTCCGGCTTGCCCTTGCTGCGCGGCCGGTCCTCGACCATCTTGCCCCAGACGATCATCCGGTACTTGCTGGTGAATTCCGGCGTGCAGGTGGTCAGTGTGATGTAGCGGCCCGGCTTGGTGAAAGTCGAGCCCTTGGGGATCGGATCGAGCACGCTCGTGTTGCTCGGACTCGTCACCGGCAGGATCGACGCCATCTCGTAGACGTAGTAGTCGTCCTGCGTCTCGACCACGATCTCGTCGCCCGGCTTGAGCCGGTTGATGTACCGGAACGGCTCGCCGTGCGTGTTGCGATGCCCCGCGAGCCCGAAGTTGCCCGTCTTGGCATCCGGCATCGCGGTCTTGGTGGCGCCCTCGCCGTAGTGGCCCACCATCCCGCGGTCGAGCACCTTCGTCTTGCTCGTGCCCTCCGCGATCGGCGCGACCACGTCCAGCTTCGGGATGTGCAGAATGGCGAACCCCTGCCCGGGCGCGAAGGTCCCCGGATTCCGCTTGCCGTTCGCCCAGTCCTGCTGGAGGTGGTGCGCGGCGCTGCCGGCCTGTTGATGCGCCCGCACGTTCGACCACCACAACTGGTAGGTCACGAACAGCAGCATCACCACGCCGGTGGTGATGAACACCTCGCCGATCGCCCGGCTCACGATGACGCCCGCGCTGGGCTTCCGCGCCCGCGCCGCCCGCCGGGCCTCCAGACGGCTGAGAGGCGCCTCAGTGGCCTTCTCCGCCGACTCCTGGGACGCCTGCGACTCCTGGGGCTCCTGAGCGCCCCCACGCCGCCCATTACGCCGTGCCGCCTTTCGCCGCGCCGCGCGGCCCCCTGGCTCGGGCGTGGACCCGCTCCCTGCCGCACTCCCGGCCGCGCCCGCGGTACTCCCGGCTATGCGGGGCGCTTCCGAGATCCGCAGCGCCACCGTCTCGTCGTCCAACGGCAACGGCACGACGCCGGGTTCCTCGTAGGGAGCGACGACCGGCTCCTCGTACGGGACCGCCACCGGCTCCTCGTACGGCGGGGAGTACGTCTCCTCGTACGACGGCGGAGACGGCTGCAGCGGCTGCTGCACCTGACGCACCTGCACCTGCGGCTGCGGCTGCGGCTGCGGCTGCGGCTGCGCAAGGTCCTGCCCCGCGTACCAGTCGCGCGCGTACCCCTCCGGGTCGTACCACTCCTCCTGCCGACCCGTCGGCCGCTGCCCGGGCAGCGGATCCGTCAGGGGGTCCGCGAGCCGCTCGACCGCCGCCTCGAAAGCACCGGTGCCCTCCAAGGCGCCCGCACCCTCGAACGCGTCTGCGCCCCCGTACGCGGCCTCGCCGCCGTAGGGGGAGCTGTCGCGCTCGGGGCGCAGCGCGGTCACGCCGTGGCCCTGCCCACCACCGGGGCGAGCCCCGCCGACCTCGCCACGGCCACCTTGTCGCCGCACTCCATCAGCCAGTTGGCGAGCATCCGGTGGCCGTGCTCGGTCAGCACCGACTCGGGGTGGAACTGCACGCCCTCGACGGGAAGTTCGCGGTGTCTGAGGCCCATGATGATTCCGTCATGGGTGCGGGCCGTGACCTCCAGCTCGTCCGGGACGGTCTCCGGCTCGGCCGCCAGTGAGTGGTAGCGCGTGGCCGTGAAGGGCGACGGCAGCCCCTCGAAGACGCCCTTGCCCTGGTGCTCCACGAGCGAGGTCTTGCCGTGCAGCAACTCGGGCGCGCGGTCCACCACACCGCCGTACGCCACCTGCATCGACTGCATGCCGAGACAGACACCGAAGACGGGGACGCCGGTCGCGGCGCAGTGCCGGACCATGTCGATGCAGACCCCGGCCTGTTCGGGAGCGCCCGGGCCCGGTGACAGCAGCACCCCGTCGAAGCCGTCCTGGGCGTGCGCCGTCGACACCTCGTCGTTGCGCAGCACCTCGCACTCGGCGCCCAACTGGTACAGGTACTGGACCAGGTTGAAGACGAAACTGTCGTAGTTGTCCACGACGAGAATGCGCGCGCTCACTGGTTGTCCACCGTCACGTCGTTGAAAGGAAGCAGCGGTTCGGCCCACGGGAAGACGTACTGGAAGAGCACGTAGACCACCGCGAGGACCAGTACGAGTGAGATCAGCGCCCTCACCCACACACTCCCCGGCAGATGCCGCCAGATCCAGCCGTACATGCCGTCCCTTCCGTCGCATCACGGCACCGGAGTCACATCCCACACCACCGGACTCATGCCGTACTGCACCAGACTAACGGCGTAGAGCCCCGGGTTTCCCTGCCTCCACGGGCTGCGTGGAATCAAGGTGTGCCCAGACGATCAGTCGGTGGCTGTGTCCCCACTCCGGGTCGCACGTGGTCAGCGTGAGATAGCGGCCCGGCCGCGTGTACCCGGACTTACGTGGCACAGGGTCGATCACCTCAATGTCCGAGGGCACGGTTTTGTAAGGACCTTTGTCGATCCGGTACGTGAACCAGGTCGTCCCGTCGGTCAGCACCACCGCGTCGCCCCGGCGCAGCTTCGGAAAGTCCTTGAAGGGATCGCCGTACGTACGCCGGTGGCCGGCCACCGCGAAGTTCCCCGTCTGCCCCAGCTGGGCCGTGCCCCTGTAGTGGCCGAGCCCCTTCTTCAGGACGCTCGTGGCGGTGCCCTCGAGCACCGGCTTGTTCCACGTGAAACCAAGCCGCGGGATGTACATCACCGCGAAGGGCCCGCCGTACTTGTAGGGACCGGGCGCCTTCGGGCTCTCGGTGACGGAGGCATCCGTGGGGGCCTTCGACGCGTGCCCCACCGAGCCCTTCGACCACTGCTTCTGGAGCACATCGATCTGGTGGTCCATCGCACTGTCGGCCTTCACGCCGGTCCAGAACAACACGTAGACCACGAAGAGCACGATCAGCGTGCCGACGGTGATGCACAGTTCGCTGATCGTCCTGACGACCACTCGCACCGACACAAGGTCCCCCCCAGCGGCAGCTGCTTCAGCTACTCCACAGGCTTCGCGTAGTGGAGATCCACTGTGCCCGAGTAGCCGGGAAGAGTCACCGTCCCGTCCTCCTCGACTTTCCAGCCGAGCCCATAGACGTTGACGTACACCATGTAGTTCTGGATCGCCTTCGAGGCGGCGAGCGCGTCCTGGAGCTTCTGCGGGTCACCGACGGCGGTGATCTTGTACGGAGGTGAGTAGACCCGGCCCTGAAGGATCAGGGTGTTTCCGACGCAGCGCACGGCACTCGTGGAGATCAGCCGCTGGTCCATCACCTTGATGCCCTTCGCACCGCCCTGCCACAGGGCGTTCACCACAGCCTGCAGGTCCTGCTGGTGGATGACCAGGTAGTCCGGCTGCGGCTCGGGGTAGCCGGGCAGCTTGGCCGTGGCGTTCGGCGGGGCGTCGTTGAGCGTGACCGTGACGGCCTTGCCCTTGAGCTTCTGGGTGCCGGCGTTCTTCTCCAGGGCGGCGAGCTTGGCGTCCTCGGCCTTGCTGCTGCCGTCCTCGCGCCCGGCGAGGGCGTCGACGTCGTCGCGCAGGGCGCCGTTGGACTCGTCCAGCGACGCGTTCTTGTGGCTGCGCTCCTGGATCAGGTCGGACAGCTTCAGCAAGGACGTGTCCGTGCGGATATTGGTGCCCTTGGCCGTATTGAAGCTGGTGAAGAAAATGAGGCCGGCGAGAGCGAACACGGCCGCGGTAAGCACGCGTACGGGCCGGAAACGGCGCGTACCGGCAGGACTGGAACCCGTCCCGGGGGTGTCGGCAGAATTGCTCAACGTACCCTTATCTCCTTCGGCGCCGCGGAAGCACTACGCTAACGGACGCCCGGGGGAGCACTAAGTGTCCCCTTGTACGCTGCCCCGGAGCCCGCCCCAGTTCCCTGCGCGGCCACGCAGCGCATCGACAGGAGAGACCCTCGTGCCGAAGTCACGTATCCGCAAGAAGGCCGACTACACGCCGCCTCCGGCGAAGCAGGCGACCAACATCAAACTGACCAGCCGCGGCTGGGTCGCACCGGTCATGCTGGCCATGTTCGTGATCGGCCTCGCCTGGATCGTCGTCTTCTATGTGACGGACGGATCCCTGCCGATCGACGCCCTGGACAACTGGAACATCGTGGTCGGCTTCGGCTTCATCGCGGCGGGGTTCGGCGTCTCCACGCAGTGGAAGTAGCGCCTCGGAAGGCCCTGGGAAGAGCCCCGGAAGGCCCCGGGAAGTAGCTCTGCCCAGGGATATCCACTGAGTTATCCACAGCGGTTTTCCACAGGTGGAAAAAGAACGACGATCTGTGGATAACTCATCCGGGGTTGACGCCGGTGTGACTGACCTACCGGGATCCGCAAATCTGTTCGCCCCCTGTCCGACCTGGGAAAACTCGGGTCAGCGACAGGGGGCACAGCTGTTCCCACACAGCGTGCACAAGATCCGCCACGATCTGTGGACAACATCGGTTCCTCAGGTGAGCCGGGCGCTCTCTCAGGTGAGCTGTGGGCTTCCTCAGGTGAGCTGAGCGGTCCTGACCAGCGTCGCGACCACCACGGCGACCAGGACCAGGGCGCTCACCCCGTACTGAGTGAGGTTCCGGCGCTCGCGCGGCGCGTGGATCATGGCGTAGCCGACGAGCACGCCGCCGATGAGGCCGCCCACGTGCGCCTGCCAGGCGATGTTGAATCCGGGGCTGAAGGTGAAGATCAGGTTGATCACCAGCAGGGCGATCACCGGGCGCATGTCGTAGTTGAGCCGGCGCATGAGGACGGCGGTCGCGCCGAAGAGGCCGAAGATCGCGCCGGAGGCGCCGAGCGACGGCTGGTTGGGCGCGGCGAGCAGGTAGCTGAGCGCGCTGCCCGCGAGGCCCGAGACGAAGTAGAGGGTGAGATAGCGGGCGCGGCCGAGGGCGGCCTCCAGGGGGCCGCCGATCCACCACAGGCTGAGCATGTTGAACAGGATGTGGACGTAGCTGCCGTGCAGGAACATCGACGTCAGCATTCGGTACCACTGGCCCTCGGCGACGCCCTGGAGCTGCCCGGAGAGCAGCGCGCGTCCGAAGAGGTCGAAGCGGTCGGTGAAGGCGTCGCCGACCGACAGTTGGACCAGGTAGACGGCGAGGTTGATGCCGATCAGGATCTTGGTGACGAGTCTGGGGTCCGCGGTGACGGTGCCGCCTGCGAGGGTGCGGGGCTGGGTGGCCGCCGGGGAGTGGCCGGTGCCGGAACCACTGCGCACGCAGTCGGGGCACTGGAAGCCGACGGACGCGCTGACCATGCACTCGGGGCAGATCGGGCGCTCGCAGCGGGTGCAGCGGATGCCGGTCTCGCGGTCCGGGTGCCGGTAGCAGGTGGGCAGGCTTCGAGCGTCCTGCGGTCCCTGATCCCGCGGGCCCTGCGGGCTGCCTGGCGGCTGGTCCATGGGGTCCCCTCAATCTCCGTACGACGATTCGCGCGCGGGCACACCGGGTTCGTGTGCGCAACGCACCGCCCCGTCCATCCTTACGGATGAACGGGGCGTTTGGTTCCCTCTGGGAGCCTTCGGACTCGTCGGTGCGAGCCCTGGCGTGCCGTGGGGGCTCAGCTCTCGCGGGTCTCGACGACCACCGACTCGATGACGACGTCGTTGACCGGGCGGTCGGTGCGCGGGTTGGTCTGGGTGCTCGCGATGGCGTCCACGACCTTCTGGCTTGCCGGGTTGGTGACCTCGCCGAAGATGGTGTGCTTGCGGGTCAGCCAGGCCGTCGGGGAGACGGTGATGAAGAACTGTGAGCCATTGGTGCCCGGGCCGGCGTTGGCCATGGCGAGCAGGTACGGCCTGTCGAAGGCGAGGTCCGGGTGGAACTCGTCCTCGAACTGGTAGCCGGGGCCGCCGGTGCCGTTGCCCAGCGGGTCACCGCCCTGAATCATGAAGCCGCTGATCACCCGGTGGAAGACCGTGCCGTCGTACAGCTTGTCCGTGGACTTCGCACCCGTCTCCGGGTTGACCCACTCACGCTCGCCCTTGGCGAGTTCGACGAAGTTCCGGACCGTCTTGGGCGCGTGGTTCGGCAGAAGCCGGACTTCGATGTCGCCTTGGTTGGTCTTCAGGGTGGCGTAAAGCTGCTCAGCCACGATCTGCCTTCCGTTGCCTTCTTTTGACTCCCCGATCCTCGCACGGACCTGGCCGCGCGTCGCCCGGCCACAACCTCTTGGCGAGCATCCGTGCGTCGCGGTTGCAGAAAACCGGGCGAGTCCCCCCGGGACGGGGGCGCGTCGCGTCGATCCGTGGCATTGTCGACGACAAGCTCCCGTTGCCCCGTATTAATCCGCTATTGCACGTGATCGACACCCGACCGGGTCTCGTTCCGGAGTCACCCGTAGTCAGTACGCGTGACCCGGATGCCCGTCCTCACATGCCCCGGACCTCGTGGGCGGGCATGATCCGGATAAGGGTGGAAAGGTGAACTGTGTGTCATTGGGGGTACCCGAACCCCCGACGTACGCCACCGAGGAGGAGGAAAACCCGTGACCCGCATCGACAGCGTGCGCGCCGCGACCGGCTCGGCGAAGGACAGCGTGCTGCACGCCGCGGAAGTGGTGGCGCCTTACGCCGACACGGCCAAGGACAGGGCCTCGCACTATGCGCAAGAGGCACGCGTACGGCTCGCGCCGAAAGTGTCGCAGGCCGCCGAACAGGCTCGCGTGCAGTACGACGCCCATCTCGCGCCGCGCCTTGAGCAGGCCCGTACCCATGTACCGCCGAAGGTAGATCAGGCTGCCCATGAGGCCGCCGTCCGTACGCGCAAGGCGGCTCGTCAGGCCGCCGACTATTCCAAGCCTCGGATCGAGCAGGCGGTGGCCGCGGCCCAGCCCGTTCGGGAGGAGGCCGCATCGCGCGGTGTGGCGGCGCTGGCCGCGCTGCGCGGTCAGGTCTCGCCGAAGGAGATCCAGAAGCTGGCCCGTAGGCAGCGGCGGCGGGCGAAGGCCGGCCGTCTCGCCAAGGGACTGGCCGTTGTGGGGATTCTGGCGGCCGGCGCCTTCGCCGCATGGAAGTGGTGGGACAAGCAGGCCAACCCCGACTGGCTGGTCGAGCCGCCCGCTGCGACCGAGGTTCCGGCGAGCGATCGCCTGAGGTCGGTCGACGGCACCGGTCAGTCCGACTTGGACCCCGAGGTCCAGGCCAAGGAGGCCGAGGAGCAGGCGGTGGATCGCGACGACCGCCGCTGAGCGCGACCTCAACATCGCCGTGGGGCAGGAGACTTGAGGGTCTCCTGCCCCACGGCGTTGTTTCACGTGGAACAGGCGCGAGACCGGCACGCGAACGCCGGTGAGGCGGATTTACGCATACTGCCCGTGATGACGTTTGCAACGCCCTAGGTGTGCAGTATCCGTGCAGATCTTGTTGACGGAGTGCGATGCTCCGGCTACTCCCGTCTGCCCGCGCCAGCTCACGCAAGGTTCCCGCACCGAGCGGCGCTCCCACATGCACCACCTGGAACGCCGGTGCGGCGGATGCGCAGGCATCACTCCCCGCATCTATTTGCGCAAAGGACTGCAACGCCTGCAAAGCCTCACTTGTGACACAGGTCACTACTGATACACGCGTCACAGTCGCCGCCGCCCCACGGCCGCCCGCATCGGGCCCGCCGAGGGAAGAAAATGGGACATACAAAAACCGGCCAGGCCGCCGCGAGGGGCGCCTGACCGGTCCGAGGTGTGGAGCCTAGGGGAGTCGAACCCCTGACATCTGCCATGCAAAGACAGCGCTCTACCAACTGAGCTAAGGCCCCGGAAGAGGAGCGTCCGGCCGCAGGAACCACCTGTCGACGGGCGCCGCAGACCAGAGTACCGGGTCACCCCCGGGATCTCGCAAAAATATTGGGGGTCCCCGTGGACGACCACTCTCCGTAAGATGCTCGACGTGGTTCGCTACAGCGAACCGCGGTATTTGGGGAAGCGATGGGGAGACGCAATGGACGCCGCACAGCAGGAAGCAACCGCAAGAGCCCGGGAGCTGCAGCGGAACTGGTACGGGGAGCCGTTGGGGGCGCTCTTCCGTAGGCTCATAGACGATCTGGGGCTCAACCAGGCGCGTCTTGCCGGGGTGCTGGGCCTGTCCGCGCCCATGCTGTCGCAGCTGATGAGCGGTCAGCGCGCCAAGATCGGCAATCCCGCGGTGGTCCAGCGAGTGCAGCTGCTGCAGGACCTGGCGGGGCAGGTCGCGGACGGCAGCGTCAGCGCCGCCGAGGCGACCGAGCGCATGGACGAGATCAAGAAGTCGCAGGGGGGATCGGTGCTCAGCAACACCACGCAGTCGACGACCAGTTCGGGCGCGCCGACGGTCAAGCGGGTGGTCCGCGAGATCCAGTCGCTGCTGCGCTCGGTGGCGGCCGCCGGGGACATCATCGAGGCGGCGGACACCCTCGCCCCGACCCACCCGGAACTGGCAGAGTTCCTCCGGGTGTACGGCGCCGGCCGTACCTCCGACGCGGTCGCGCACTACCAGTCCCACCAGAGCTGAGCACGCCGCCCGGCCGCCGAACGCCCGGCCGCTGAAGGCCCGTTACACCTTCCAGCCGCCGCAAGTCAGGCAGCCGGGCACCTCGGAAGAGGTCTCCGGACCGACCGCCGAAGGGGAGCGACGCACGACCATGGGTGAGGTCTTCGCAGGCCGGTACGAACTGGTCGACCCGATCGGACGTGGGGGAGTCGGTGCGGTCTGGCGCGCCTGGGACCACCGGCGGCGCCGGTATGTGGCCGCCAAGGTGCTGCAGCAGAGCGACGCGCACGCGCTGCTGCGCTTCGTGCGGGAGCAGGCGCTGCGGATCGACCATCCACATGTGCTCGCTCCCGCCAGCTGGGCCGCCGACGACGACAAGGTCCTGTTCACCATGGACCTGGTCGCCGGGGGCTCCCTGGTCCACCTGGTCAATGACTACGGCCCCCTGCCTCCCCCCTTCGTCTGCGTTCTGCTCGACCAGTTGCTGGCGGGCCTCGCCGCCGTGCACGCGGAGGGCGTCGTGCACCGTGACATCAAGCCCGCCAATGTGCTGCTCGAAGCGACCGGCACGGCTCGGCCACGGTTGCGCCTGTCCGACTTCGGCATCGCGATGCGGCTGGGCGAACCACGACTGACAG
Organism: Streptomyces sp. R41; assembly: GCF_041053055.1. Lineage (NCBI taxonomy): Bacteria > Bacillati > Actinomycetota > Actinomycetes > Kitasatosporales > Streptomycetaceae > Streptomyces > Streptomyces sp. R41. The sequence continues at coordinate 5,355,120 of NZ_CP163443.1, read as the reverse complement.
AGACCAACTACGTGGTGGGAACGCCCGGTTACTTCGCCCCCGAGCAGATGCTGGGCGCCGAACCTGACTTCCCCGCCGACCTGTTCGCCGTCGGTCTGGTCGCCCTCTATCTACTGGAGGGCGCCAAGCCCGACGCCAAGGCGCTGATCGAGTACTTCGCCGAGAACGGCACGCCGTCCGCTCCGCGGGGCATACCCGAGCCGCTCTGGCAGGTCGTGGCCACGCTGGTGCAACCCGACCCGCACGCGCGGTTCCGCACCGCCACCGGGGCGCGGAAGGCGCTCGCCTCGGCCGCCGAGCTGCTGCCCGAGCCCGGCCCCGACGACGAGCTGGTCGAGGTCTTCGACCAACTCGGCCCGCTCCCTGAGGGGTTCGGCCCGAAGGGACCGCTGCGGGGATCGCCGGGGCCGAGCACCGGGAGCTCGTCGTCCGGGGCGCGTCCGGGCGCACCCACAGCGGCAGAACTCGGCCCCGACGACACGTCGTCCTGGCTTGGGCCCGACGACACACCGTCCTGGCCCGGGCCCCACAACACACCGTCCCGACCCGGCCCCCACAAGACACCGTCCGGCCCCGAACACGAGGCCACACCGTCTTGGTCCGGCCCAGAAGCCCACTCCGGGTCCAACGCCCGCTCGATGCCCAGCTCCAACCCTGGCTCTGGTCCGGGCTCTACGTCTGTCTCTGGTCCGGACTCTGCCTCTGACTCCGGTCGTGGCCCTGCCTTCGGTCCTGGGCCCGGCTCGGGTTCCGGCTCGGGCTCGGGTTCCGGCTCCGGCTCCGGCTCCGGCTCCGGCTCCGAGCCATGGCATCACGGCTCGGGGACGCTGTCCCAGGAGGCCGTTTCGGGGAGTGTCCGGTCGGGGTCCGGCACCGGTGACGTACACCCGGACCGCACGGGGCACGTACGACCAGAGTCCGGCTCCGGTCACGTACGCCCCGAGTCCGCCGGAAATCGCGCACGCCCGGAGTCCATCCCCGATCGCGTACACCCCGAGCCCGCTGCCAGTGTCGTACCGCCGGAGTCCGTCCCCAGCAACGTACGGCCGAAGCCCGCTCCCGACGACGTCCCACCGCAACGCGCCTCCGACCTCGACACCGTCCCCCCTCAGCCGTCCACGATGTCGGACACCGGTAGCTTCCACCTGCCGCCACCGCAGCCTGCTGCTCCCGACACGCAGTCGCAGTCGCAGCCCCCAAGCCAATCGCAGCCCGAGCCACAGCCTCAGCAGGCATGGCAAGACACGCAGCTGAACCTCGCGCCCCACCATCCGCGACACCGGCCCGAGCAACCGCCCACTCCCCCCACCGCGGTCGCCCTCCCGGCGCAAACTCCCCTCTACACCCCGCCCTTCGAACCCACGCCGACTCCCACGGCCTCCCCCACACCTACGCCCACGCAAGTGCCCTCCCCCCATCGGCCCGCTGCTCCGTCCGCCGCGATGCAGCAGCACGCGTACGCCTCTACTGCTTCATACACCGCTCGGTCCGCGCAGGTTCCGCCTCAGGCGGGGGCAATTCCGGGGCACCGTGCCAGGCGCGCACGACCGCGTCCGGGGCCGCCCGCGAAGGTGGCCGTCCCGGTCCTGCTGCTCGCGCTGGCCTGTTTCGCTGTGGGTTTCTGGGCGCTGGCCCAGATCTGAGCGGGGCCGGCCGAAGTCACCAGCCCCGAGGCGCCCCGCGCTCCCAGGGTGCGGACACCGGAGCCGAAGCCGTATCCGCGTCCTCCGGCGGCACGGCCGCCCGCCGCCGCGCGACCACCGTCCACACCGCGAGCCCCAGCACCAGCGCGCTCCCCGTACCGATCCCGCCCGCGGCGACCAGCCTCATCGTGCCGCTGCTACTTCCGCTGCTGCCACCGCCTCCGGTACCGGCAGCACCGCCCACCGCGCCGTCGGCCGCTTCGTCGGAGTCCCCCGCCGGGACGGCGAACGCGTCACGGGGCTCTGGCCGCCCCGCGTACGCCGGACCCGTCCGCGCCGTCCCGCTCACGCGTAGGCGCAGTGTCATCCCGAACGGTCCGTCGCCGATCTTGTCGGCGACCTGCGCGGAGAGATGGACCACGAGATAGTACGAGCCCGCGAACCGCATCCCGCTCACGCGGTCGTTGAGGGCGTAGCGGTTCTCGTACGCGACGGGGGGCAGTGGATCGAGCGCGGCGGAGCGCTGGCTGCCGTCGTAGCCGGCGCCGACGTCGTCGACGAAGCCGCGTACGGGGTTGTAGAGGGACATGACGAGAGCGGTGCCGACATAGCCGTTGCCGCGGCTCGAACTGCCCAGGTCGGCCGTGGCGTAGAGCTGTTGCCCCCAGTCGACCGGCACCTTGTAGAAGAGCGTCTGCCCGGGGCTGATCCCGTCCTGCCAGATTCCCTGCTTCAGAGGGCTCGCCGTGGTGAACCCCGCGCCGCCCCTGCGGTGCTTCGGATTCCCCGCGAGGGAGTCGGGCGACGCGGAGTTCCAGACCTCGGGAGCGCTCGTCGAATCGGCCGACTTCTTCAGACGAGGCTCCGTCACATAACTCAGCTCCAGGTCCCAGTCGCCGGGCGGGGAACTCGCCGTGCCGCTGCGCTCGACGACCAGGTAGTACGTCCCCGCCGTCTGGCAGGCGTACTGGTCGCCGCCCGTTTCGCGTGACGCCCAGGCGGCGATGGGGTGGGGGCTCTGGGTGGCGCCGAAGTGGGCGGTTCCGGAGAAGGAGCAGTGGCGGCTGTTGGCGTCCTGCACGGACACCTTGATGCCGTCCGAGTACGAGACCGTCGTCCCCGGCCTGGGGACGGCGGTGGCCGAGACGTACGCGTTGGACGTGGTGTCGAGTTCGAGGCGGTAGTAGAGCTTGCCGTCCCTGCCTATGGAGCTCTTGTATGTCTTGCCCGGCTCGAGCCGGAGGGAGTTGGTGGTGTCCGTCGTGCCTTTGACCGTGGTGGCGTCCTGGGCGAAGGCGTACGGCGTCGGTGTTCCGTCCGCGGCGGCCTGCCCCGCCCCCGCGAAGGCCGCACACAGCGCCGCTGCGGCGGCCACGAGCGCCCGGCCGTACCACCTCACCGTGCGCCGCCCCATCACGCGCCACCCCTCGTCCCTCGTCAAAGCCCCGGACCATGGCCCATCCTGCCTCGTCGGCCACCGCGCTACCCGTGCTATCCGTACGAGCGGCCGAAAGGGAGCTTCTACGAAGCCCTCACCCACACCCCTGCGTTGCCAACGCAATCAATTCATTTGCGCAGGTGAATCAAGGTGTCCCCGGACAACACAAAACCCCGACCGCGAGGGCGGCCGGGGTCTGCTCTGAGACTGTTGTCGATACTCACGAACCCGTGGGCACGGAGTCAGTCGCCTCCGTCCACAGATCCTGCTCGGCGCGATCCGCCTGGATCTGGCGGTACACGAGGAGCCCGCCGATGGCGGCCAGTGCGACCAGGAGAAGCTTCTTCACCGCGCGACCTCGTCTTTCCTTGACGTTAGGGGACCTCTGGCGCCCGACTATACACACCGACCGATATCGATCGGTGACCTGGATCGGCCCTCAACTCCCGCCCGGAACAGAGCAATAGAACCGGACGCGATCACTCCGATCGAAGAGCGATCACAGGGTGATCACACCTCACAGATAGTGACATTCGCCGTGATCTCCGACTTTTCGGGTCTCTTGCGGCCATCCGGGTGGTGTTCATCTGAACATCGCCGCGCCACGGGCGTCGGTCCACCACTTCGCGGCCCACATACACATCATGAGGAAAGTACGCAAATCGCCTGACCCGAAAGTGAGGGGCCATGACCCAGAACAAGGTCATGAAGCTGTGGACCGCCTTCGTCACCGCCTTCCTGGCTCTGTGCACGGCGCTCGGACTCATCACGACCACCGCGGCCGCCGCGGTACCGCAAGCCGGGGCGACGCGCAACAGCGAGCCCTCCCTGAAGGTGCCGACAGTGTCCTACGGGACCTGGTCCTACAGCCGGGCCCTGCCCCCCACGATGAAGCAACGCATCCGCGCCGAGGCCCACGGCTCCTCACCGAGCTGCCGCCACCGCCCGCCGGCCGACGACGCCATGGCGGACCTCACAGCTCTCTGCGGCCCCCAAGCCCTCACCGAGGCCGACACGGAACTCGTCACGGAGCACATCACGCCCCTCCAGCGCTGAGCGCGCGCCACCACCCCACGGCACCCCTGACGTAGCGGCGAACTTGCGTACAAAGCCACACAGGGCGAAGGCCCGGCAACTCGTATGAGTTGCCGGGCCTTCTGCATGCCAAGGCGCCACCGGCTGGACGGTTGCTGCAATCGGCAAGGTTGCCGTACTTCTCTGCCGTACAGCCCGAGCATGCCGCGCCGTACAGCCCGAGCATGCCTCCACCAGGAGTGCTTCAGGGCCAGCAAGTCGATCAATTCGCCACCGCCATGCCCTACGCCCTGCCGAGGTTCTTGCTTCTGGCCACGCTCGTGCTGATCTTCTGGGTATGGGTCGGTACAGGGACCTTTCGGCGCCCTCAACGCAAAGACCCCCAGCCATGATCGGCTGGGGGTCTTCGTGCTGGTGGGGCTAACAGGATTTGAACCTGTGGCCTCATCCTTATCAGGGATGCGCTCTAACCAACTGAGCTATAGCCCCGCCGCGCTTTGCGGTGTGTGTCCCGCGCGCTGACCTCTGAAGATTAGCGCACGACGTGGCCAGTCCCAAAATCGATAGTCGACGGACGTTTGAGAGGGCGCCTGCCGGCGTCTACTCGTCCTCGGCCAGCGTCAGCTCGACGCCTCCGACAAAGCCCGCGGAGAGGTTGTAGATGAACGCGCCGAGGGTGGCCAGCGCGGTGGCGAGGACCACATCGATGACCGCGATGACCGAGGTGAACATCAGGACGTGCGGCAGCGAGAGGAAGGACTGGAGGTCGAATCCGTTGGATTCGTTCGAGCCCGTCGCCTCCGAGATCGTGCCGCCGACCGTCGAGAAGACGCCCATCGCGTCCATGACCATCCACAGCACCGCGGACGCCACGATCGTGCAGATGCCGAGCGCGATGGAGAGCAGGAAGCTGACCTTCATCACCGACCACGGGTCGGCCTTGGCAACCCGCAGCCGTGCCTTGCGGGTGCGCGGTGTCGTACGCGCCCCGGTGCGCGGCCGACGGACCGCGCCCGTCGGCGGCTGCTGAGCCGGGTACGCCTGCGGCGGGTGATACGGCTGGGCCGCCTGCGGCTGCCGTTCCCCCGGAAGCGGCGAACCCGGCGGCGGCGAGCCGGGCGCCGGTGGCGCCGCGGCCGGGGCCGCGTGCCCGCCCGCGTACTGCTGGGCCTGCGGGCCTCGGGTGTCCGTCACAGTTCCCCCCTGGGATCCATGAGAGTCATGGGAGTCAGTCGCATCCGTGGCGGGGCCACGGCCGCCGTCCGTTTCCGTACCGGTCGATCCGGCGCCCGTGGCTCCGCTCACGATGACTCACTCCTCGCGCTACTCGGCCGAGGACGGCTCGCCCTCGTCCGTACCGACGGCCTCGACGTCCTCGGCGGTCTCGTCCACGGCGACCTCGCCGTCGACTTCCTCCGCCTCGCGTCCGGCCTCGGCGTTACGAGCGATACCGACCACGGCATCGCGCTTGCCCAGGTTGATCAGTTGGACGCCCATGGTGTCACGGCCTGTCTCCCTGACCTCGTTGACTCGCGTACGAATCACACCGCCGGACAGTGTGATGGCGAGGATTTCATCCGTCTCCTCGACCACCAGCGCGCCGACGAGCGATCCACGGTCCTCAACGATCTTGGCGGCCTTGATACCGAGGCCGCCGCGACCCTGGACGCGGTACTCGTCGACGACGGTCCGCTTCGCGTACCCACCGTCTGTGGCAGTGAACACGAACGTACCGGGTCGAACAACATTCATCGAGAGGAGCTGGTCTCCCTCACGGAAGCTCATCCCCTTGACACCCGAGGTGGCACGGCCCATGGGGCGCAGCGCGTCGTCCGTAGCGGTGAACCTGATCGATTGCGCCTTCTTGCTGATCAGAAGCAGGTCATCCTCTGCCGAAACCAGCTCGGCTCCGATCAATTCGTCATCGGAACCGTCCTCCGTTTCACGAAGGTTGATCGCGATGACACCGCCCGCGCGCGGGGAATCGTAATCCTTCAGGGGCGTCTTCTTCACAAGACCGCCCTTGGTGGCGAGAACCAGGTAAGGCGCCGCTTCGTAGTCGCGGATCGCGAGGATCTCGGCGATCGCCTCGTCCGGCTGGAAGGCCAGCAGGTTGGCGACGTGCTGGCCGCGCGCGTCACGGCCGGCGTCCGGGAGCTCGTACGCCTTCGCCCGGTAGACGCGACCCTTGTTGGTGAAGAACAGCAGCCAGTGGTGTGTCGTCGACACGAAGAAGTGGTCGACGATGTCGTCCTGCTTCAGCTTCGTACCGCGTACGCCCTTGCCGCCGCGCTTCTGCGAGCGGTAGTCCTCGGTCTTGGTCCGCTTGATGTAGCCACCGCGCGTGATGGTGACGACGATGTCCTCTTCGGCGATCAGGTCCTCGATGGACATGTCGCCGTCGAAGGGCACCAGCTTGGAGCGGCGGTCGTCGCCGAACTTCTCGACGATCGCGGCGAGTTCCTCGCTGATGATGCCGCGCTGACGCACGGGCGAGGCGAGGATCGCGTTGTACTCGGTGATCTTCGCCTGGAGCTCGTCGTGCTCCTGGATGATCTTCTGACGCTCCAGGGCGGCCAGGCGGCGCAGCTGCATCTCGAGGATCGCGTTGGCCTGGATCTCGTCGATCTCCAGGAGGCCCATCAGGCCCTCGCGCGCGATCTCGACGGTGTCACTGCGCCGGATCAGCGCGATGACCTCGTCGATGGCGTCCAGGGCCTTCAGGAGGCCGCGCAGGATGTGCGCGCGCTCCTCGGCCTTGCGCAGCCGGAACTTCGTACGGCGGACGATGACCTCGATCTGGTGCGTCACCCAGTGGCGGATGAACGCGTCGAGCGACAGCGTGCGCGGCACGCCGTCCACCAGCGCCAGCATGTTGGCGCCGAAGTTCGTCTGCAGATCGGTGTGCTTGTAGAGGTTGTTCAGGACGACCTTGGCGACCGCGTCGCGCTTCAGGACGATGACCAGGCGCTGGCCCGTACGCGAGGACGTCTCATCGCGGACGTCGGCGATGCCGCCGACCTTGCCGTCCTTGACCAGGTCGGCGATCTTCTGTGCGAGGTTGTCGGGGTTCACCTGGTAGGGGAGCTCGGTGACCACCAGGCACTGGCGGTTCTGGATCTCCTCGACCTCGACGACAGCGCGCATCGTGATGGAGCCACGGCCCGTGCGGTACGCCTCCTCGATGCCCTTTCGGCCCACCACCAGGGCACCACTTGGGAAGTCGGGGCCCTTGATGCGCTCGATCAGCGCGTCCAGGAGCTCCTCGTGGGAGGCCTCGGGGTTCTCCAGGTACCACTGGGCGCCGGCCGCGACCTCGCGCAGGTTGTGCGGCGGGATGTTGGTGGCCATGCCGACCGCGATACCGGCGGAGCCGTTGATCAGCAGGTTCGGGAAGCGGGCCGGCAGGACGGTCGGCTCCTGGGAGCGGCCGTCGTAGTTGTCCGTGAAGTCGACGGTCTCCTCGTCGATGTCGCGGACCATCTCCATGGACTGCGGCATCAACTTGCACTCGGTGTACCGCATGGCGGCGGCCGGGTCGTTGCCCGGGGAACCGAAGTTGCCGTTGGAGTCCACCAGCGGCATCCGCATCGACCACGGCTGCGCGAGGCGGACCAGCGCGTCGTAGATCGAGGAGTCGCCGTGCGGGTGGTAGTTGCCCATGACGTCGCCGACGACACGGGCGCACTTGTAGAAGCCCTTCTCGGGCCGGTAGCCGCCGTCGTACATGGCGTACAGAACACGGCGGTGGACGGGCTTGAGACCGTCCCGTACGTCGGGCAGCGCACGCGACACGATGACGGACATCGCGTAGTCGAGGTACGAGCGCTGCATCTCGGTCTCGAGCCCGACGGGCTCGACACGCAGGGCGATCTCGCCCTCTTCTTCAGGAGTGCTCGGAATGCTCTCGTCGGCCATTGCTGGTGAAGATCCTTCCTGGTGCGGTCAGCTGAGACCGACTCAGATGTCGAGGAAGCGGACGTCCTTGGCGTTGCGCTGGATGAACGCGCGGCGCGCCTCGACGTCCTCGCCCATGAGGACCGAGAACAGGTCGTCGGCCTGGGCGGCGTCGTCGAGGGTGACCTGGCCGAGGACGCGGTGCTCCTGGTCCATGGTCGTGATGCGCAGTTCCTCGGCGTTCATCTCGCCGAGACCCTTGAAGCGCTGCACCGAGTCGTCGCGAATGCGCTTGCCGTTCTGCCGGCCCAGCTCGATCAGTGCGTCGCGCTCGCGGTCCGAGTACGCGTACTCGAAGTCGTCCCGGCCCCACTTGATCTTGTAGAGCGGCGGGCGGGAGAGGAACACGTGCCCGGCCTCGACCAGCGGCCGCATGAAGCGGAACAGGAAGGTCAGCAGCAGGGTGTTGATGTGCTGGCCGTCGACGTCGGCGTCCGCCATCAGGATGATCTTGTGATAGCGGAGCTTCTCGATGTCGAAGTCCTCGTGGACTCCGGTGCCGAAGGCGGAGATCAGCGCCTGGATCTCCTGGTTCTGCAGGATCTTGTCGATCCGCGCCTTCTCGACGTTGAGGATCTTTCCTCGGATCGGGAGGATCGCCTGGTACTGCGGGTTGCGGCCGGACTTGGCCGAGCCGCCGGCGGAGTCACCCTCGACGATGAAGATCTCGCACTTGGTGGGGTCGTTCGACTGGCAGTCGGAGAGCTTGCCCGGCAGGGACGCCGACTCGAGGAGCCCCTTGCGGCGGGTGAGGTCACGCGCCTTGCGGGCCGCCACGCGCGCGGTGGCCGCCTGGATCGACTTGCGGATGATGTCCGCGGCCTCGTTCGGGTTGCGGTCCAGCCAGTCGTTCAGGTGCTCGTAGACCGCCTTCTGGACGAAGGTCTTCGCCTCCGTGTTGCCCAGCTTGGTCTTGGTCTGGCCCTCGAACTGGGGCTCGCTCAGCTTGACCGAGATGATCGCGGTCAGACCCTCGCGGATGTCGTCGCCCGTGAGGTTGTCGTCCTTCTCACGCAGCAGCTTCTTGTCGCGCGCGTACTTGTTGATCAGCGAGGTCAGCGCCGCACGGAAGCCCTCCTCGTGCGTGCCGCCCTCGTGCGTGTGGATGATGTTGGCGAAGGAGTACACGCCCTCGCTGTAGCCGCTGTTCCACTGCATCGCGACCTCGAGGGACAGGCTCTTGTCCTTGTCCTCGGCCTCGAGGTCGATGACGGTGGGGTGCACCGCGTCTCCCTTGCGGGAGTTGAGGTACTTCACGAAGTCGACGATGCCGCCCTCGTAGTGGTACGTGACGGTCTTGACCTCGTCCTTCTCGTCCGCACCCGCCTCGTCCGCCCCGGCGGTGGCCTTCGCCGACTCGCGCTCATCAGTGAGTTTGATCGTCAAACCCTTGTTGAGGAACGCCATCTCCTGGAAGCGCCGCGAGAGCGTCTCGAAGGAGTAGTCGGTGGTCTCGAAGATGTCCGCGTCGGCCCAGAAGGTGACCGAGGTGCCGGTCTCGTCAATGGCCTCATGCTTGGCGAGCGGGGCCGTCGGAACGCCCATCTTGTAGTCCTGCGTCCAGCGGTTGCCGTCGGTCTTGACCTCGACGGAGACCTTGCTCGACAGGGCGTTCACGACGGATACGCCGACGCCGTGCAGACCGCCGGAGACCGCGTAGCCGCCGCCGCCGAACTTGCCGCCCGCGTGCAGGACCGTCAGCACGACCTCGAGGGCCGGCTTGTTCTCGGAGGGGACGATGCCCACCGGGATGCCGCGGCCGTTGTCGACGACGCGCACGCCACCGTCGGCGAGGATCGTGATGTCGATCGTGTCCGCGTGGCCGGCCAGCGCCTCGTCGACGGAGTTGTCGACGACCTCGTACACGAGGTGATGCAGTCCGCGCTCACCGGTCGAGCCGATGTACATGCCGGGTCGCTTGCGGACCGCGTCCAGACCCTCGAGGACGGTGATGGCGCTGGCGTCGTACGAGGCTGTGACCTCGCCGTTGGCGCCGGCGTCGGTGGACGGGATGTTCTCGTTGGGGTTGCCGGAATCGGCCACGAAGCGCCCTTTCTGGCACAGCACAAGCCAAGCTCCCGGCGGGTGGCCGGAGCGGCTGCGGCGTGTTGCGTTGGTAAGCCTGAGTCAGCGTTGCTCGGTGTGTCCCACAAGTGGGGCGGGATTAGCTTCCAGTCTACCGGTAGCGCCGACAGTGATGGGGGTTTGCCGGTACCTGAGTCCGCATGTGCCGCCCTGAACCGGTCTCGGCCGACTCCCCATATGCGGACCCGGGCCCAAAGAGGCTCACAGCGGCACTCAGCGCTTCCGGGTGTCAACCCTTGGCTACTGCGGAGTCAGGTCGGTGTTCGCAACCGCATGCGGTTGCCCGCGACCAACGGCCGGGGCCGCTTCATGATCGGCTGCGGCCTACGTGCGGGACCGCTTCACGGTCGGCTGTACCGAAGGGCGGGGCCGGTCATGATCAGCGGTGACGGACGGTTCCCGCGGGCCGCGGTCACCCGTAGGTGTCGCCGGGACCCGTGCTCCCGGGGGCGCGCAGGGGCCCGTAGCGGCGCGCGGGGCCTCCGGGGCCCTGCACCTTGATCAGCCGCACCGTGCCGTGCCCGAGGTCCTGATTCAGCCGCGCGACCAACTGCGGGGCGAGCAGGCGCAGCTGGGTCGCCCAGGCGGTCGAGTCGCACTGCACCGTCAGCACCCGCTCGTCCTCGTCGTAGCGCTGCGGCACACAGTGCTTGGCCAGGTTCTCGCCGACGATCTGCGGCCAGCGGCCCATCACACCGCCCACCGCGGCCGGGGTCTCCCAGCCACGCTCGGTGAGCAGCCGGTTGATGGCGGCGCCGAGCGCCATGGGGTCGCGCCCGTCGGCATGCGCGCCGGAGCGCAGGCCGCCGCGCCGCGCCTGCTTCTTCTGCTGCGCAGAGTCTCCACGCGCGCGTGCCTGCTCCTTCGCGGCGCGCAGGGCCACGCGCGCGAGGTCGACGCCGGAGGGCTCGGGGGTCTTCTTCCCGGGGGCTTCACCGGATGCGCCTTCGGGAGCGTCTTTTCCGGGTGTGTTCTCCGTCATACGCGCTCCACAGTGCCCTCGGACACGGCGTACCGCGTCCCCGCCAGTACATCCGGTACGTCGTCGTCGACCGCTGCGGTCACCAGCACCTGCTCGCCCGACGCGACGAGTTCCGCGAGGCGCTCCCTCCTGCGCGTGTCCAGCTCCGCGAACACGTCGTCCAGGACCAGCACCGGCTCATTTCCCTCGGCCCTGAGCAGGTCGTACGAGGCCAGGCGCAGCGCCAGCGCGTAGGACCAGGACTCCCCGTGGGAGGCGTATCCCTTGGCGGGCAGCTGACCGAGTTTGAGAAGCAAATCGTCTCGATGAGGTCCTACCAGGGTCACACCCCGCTCGATCTCCTGCTTGCGGACCTCGGCGAGCGCCGCCATCAGCTGCTCGTACAGGTCCTCGCGCGTGTGCGCCTCGCCAGGTGCGGACGGCTTGTACTCCAGGGCGATCGGCCCGCCGCCGGGCGCCAGCTGCTCGTACGCCTTGTCGGTCAGCGGCTGGATCGCGGAGATCAGGTCGAGCCGCTGGGCGAGCAGCTCGGCGCCCACGCGCGCGAGGTGCTGGTCCCACACGTCGAGCGTGGACAGGTCCATGGTGCGGCCGCCGTGCCGCCGGGCCAGCGCGGCAGACTTCAGCAGGGTGTTGCGCTGCTTGAGAACCCGGTCGTAGTCGGAGCGGACACCCGCCATCCGCGGGGAGCGGGCGGTGATCAGCTCGTCGAGGAAGCGGCGCCGCTCACCGGGGTCGCCCTTGACCAGGGCGAGGTCCTCCGGGGCGAACAGCACGGTTCGTACGATGCCGAGTACGTCACGGGGTCTGACCTGCGAGGACCTGTTGATGCGGGCGCGGTTGGCCTTGCCCGGGTTCAGCTCCAGCTCGACGAGCTGCTGGCGCTCGCCCTGGCGGACATTGGCCCGGATGATCGCCCGGTCGGCGCCCATGCGCACGAGCGGAGCGTCGGAGGAGACGCGGTGGCTGCCGAGGCTCGCCAGATAGCCGACCGCCTCGACCAGGTTCGTCTTGCCCTGTCCATTGGGGCCCACGAACGCGGAGACGCCCGGGTCGAGCGGAACCTCTACCCGGGCGTACGAGCGGAAGTCGGCCAGCGACAGATGCGTGACGTGCATGGTCGTTCGCCGACCTCCCCCAGCGTGGTGTTTCGGTTCTTCCCAACGGCCGGGTCTGCCCCGGCCCTCAGGTCTTTCCCCCGGCTGTGGACAACCGGGTCACCCCGGGTGGCGCACCCGGGGCGCGGATCAGGCCTTCTCGACCGCGTGGCCGCCGAACTGGTTGCGCAGCGCCGCGATCATCTTCATCTGCGGCGAGTCGTCCTGCCGCGAGGCGAAGCGCGCGAAGAGCGACGCGGTGATCGCGGGGAGCGGCACCGAGTGGTTGATGGCCGCCTCCACGGTCCACCGGCCCTCGCCCGAGTCCTCCGCGTAACCCTTGAGCTTCCCCAGGTGCTCGTCCTCGTCCAGCGCGTTGACCGCGAGGTCGAGCAGCCAGGAGCGGATGACCGTGCCCTCCTGCCAGGAGCGGAAGACCTCGCGCACGTCCGTGACGGAGTCGACCTTCTCCAGGAGCTCCCAGCCCTCGGCATAGGCCTGCATCATGGCGTACTCGATGCCGTTGTGGACCATCTTCGCGAAGTGGCCCGCGCCGACCTTGCCGGCATGCACCGACCCGAAGTCGCCCTCGGGCTTGAGCGCGTCGAAGATCGGCTGCACCTTGGCGACGTTCTCGGCGGTGCCGCCGTACATCAGCGCGTAGCCGTTCTCCAGGCCCCAGACGCCGCCGGAGACGCCGCAGTCGACGAAGCCGATGCCCTTGATACCCAGCTCGACGGCGTGCCTCTCGTCGTCCGTCCAGCGGGAGTTTCCGCCGTCCACCACAACGTCGCCCGGCTCCAGGAGGGCGGCCAGCTCGTCGATGGTGGACTGGGTCGCGGCACCGGCCGGGACCATGACCCACACCACACGCGGGCCCTTGAGCTTGCCCACAAGCTCTTCCAGGCTGTGGACATCGGCGAGGTCCGGGTTGCGGTCGTATCCGATGACGGTGTGGCCTGCGCGGCGGATCCGCTCGCGCATGTTGCCGCCCATCTTGCCGAGGCCGACGAGACCGAGCTCCATCAGTTGTTCCTTAGGGGTTGCGACGTGGCGTGAGGGCACTCTCGTACCTGTGTCTGAGCCTAAACCCGGACGCTCACGCACACCTGTGGGCATAGCCGCTCAGGCGAACGCCCCACCTGCGGATTCGCCCGCCGGGCCATGCGGACCGGCGGGCTCGCAGCGCGCTCAGCCGCTCAGCCGCACCGGCATGATCAAGTACTTGTATGCCTCGTCCGCCTCGGCGTCCACGGCGGGCTTGCCGCTCAGCAGCGCGGGCTTGGTGGACGTCGTGAAGGAGAGCTGGGCCACCGGCGAGTCGATGGCGCTCAGGCCATCCAGCAGGAACGTCGGGTTGAAGGCGATCGAGATGTCGTCGCCCTCCAGCTGGGCGTCGACCCTTTCCACAGCCTGTGCGTCGTCACTGGAGCCGGCCTCCAGGATCAGCACGCCCTGCTCGAAGCTGAGCCGCACCGGGGTGTTCCGCTCGGCGACCAGGGCCACACGCTTGACGGCCTCCACGAAGGGGGCGGTCTCGATCACGGCCACGGAGTTGAACTCCGTCGGGAACAGCGTGCGGTACTTCGGGAGGTCGCCTTCGAGCAGACGGGTGGTCGTACGCCGCCCGGCGCCCTCGAAGCCGATCAAGCCTTCGCCCGCGCCCGAGCCGGACAGCGCCAGGATCACGCTGTCGCCGCTCGTGAGGGCCTTGGCGGTGTCCAGGAGGGTCTTGGCGGGCACCAGGGCGACCGCGGACGCGTCCGGGTTCTCCGGCTTCCACAGGAACTCGCGGACCGCGAAGCGGTAGCGGTCGGTGGAGGCGAGGGTGACCGTGTCGCCCTCGATCTCGATGCGCACGCCGGTGAGGACGGGGAGGGTGTCGTCACGCCCTGCCGCGATGGCCACCTGGGCGGCCGCCGAGGCGAAGACCTCGCCCGGGACGGTGCCCGTCGCCGACGGCATCTGCGGCAGCGCCGGGTACTCCTCCACAGGCAGGGTGTGGAGTGTGAATCGCGAGGAGCCGCAGACCACGGTCGCCCGTACACCGTCTGTGGAAATCTCCACCGGCCGGTTGGGGAGGGCGCGGCAGATGTCCGCGAGGAGGCGGCCGGAGACGAGGACCGTGCCCTCTTCGTCGACCTCCGCATCCACGGAGACACGCGCCGAGACCTCGTAGTCGAAGCTGGAGAGGCTCAGAGAGCCGTCCTCGGCCTTCAGAAGGAGGCCGGCGAGCACAGGCGCCGGCGGACGGGCCGGGAGGCTGCGTGCCGCCCAGGCCACTGCCTCCGCGAGTACGTCGCGTTCCACCCGGATCTTCACCGTTGCCGCCTCCGTCTGTTGCCGGCGCTCTCGCCCTGCTGGCCTTCGTCGTCTGACTCGGTGTCGCTCGGTCCTGTGAGGGGAAGGACACCGGGGACCAGTCTGACGCACCGCACTGACAGTCGGTGCCCCTCGGGGTCAAGTCGTGCCGAGCGGCACCTGAGCCTCCGAGAGCGAGTTGTGCACAGCCCCGTCTTCGAAACGATTCCCAGGCTCTCTCTAGTTGGTCTTAGTAGTAGGCCCTGTGGAAACCGTGGATAACCGTGTTTTCGCAGCTCAGAGGCGATTTTTTGTCCACTGACCCTGTGGGTGGAGGCGGTGGACAACCGGGGGTCTCTGTGGACGACGAAAAGTTCTGCACACTCGATGCACAGCCTCGGGCCACTTCTCCCCAGCGCCGTCCCCAGCTTTGCCCACGTTCCCCACAGCCCAACCGGACACCTTGGTGTGACGCCTTTCACTCGACACGGTGAGAGGGCGCGTCGCGTTGCCGAACAGTGGACAGAGGTGTGGAGAAGCTGGTGATCACTGGGGACAACCGGCTCGGGCCTGTGGGTCGCCGGTGGACAACTCCGTACACACCCTGTGGATCTTTCCTTCGTCCACAGTCTGTGGAGAGTCTTCGTCCACGAATCCACAGGGGGTTGACCTGGTCTGATCGTCTTTCAACAGTGCCCCCTGTGGACACGATCGGGACAACTTCCCAGTCCCCAGGGTGTGGACGCGGGAAAGTCACCGAATCTGTGGAGAGTGGCCGTAACCGGGCTCGTATTCGAACAACAGGTGTCGGGTCGGTAGCGGCGGCGAGAGGGCGGAAGTCTCCGGTACACGTCCGAGAACGGCGAAAGGCGCCCTCAGAACGCGCAGGAGAACCGCGAAAGGCACCTTCGGTGCGCGCACGAGCACGGCGAAAGCGGCTTCGGCGCGCGCACGAGCACGGCGAAAGGACGGCTTCGGTGCACACGAGCACGGCGACGGGCGCCCTCGACGCGCGTGCGGGAACGGCGAAAGGCGCCCTCGGGAACGTGTCCCGGGGCGCCCTCAGCGGCGTACCGCCGTGCCCGTCAGCCGTTCTTGATGCGGTTCGTGAGCTCGGTGACCTGGTTGTAGATGGAGCGGCGCTCGGCCATCAGTGCGCGGATCTTGCGGTCGGCGTGCATGACGGTCGTGTGGTCGCGGCCGCCGAACTGCGCGCCGATCTTCGGCAGCGACAGGTCGGTGAGCTCGCGGCACAGATACATGGCGATCTGCCGCGCCGTCACCAGGACGCGGCTGCGCGAGGATCCGCACAGGTCGTCCACCGTCAGGCCGAAGTAGTCGGCGGTGGCCGCCATGATCGCGGTCGCGGTGATCTCGGGGGCCGAGTCCTCGCCCCCGGGGATCAGGTCCTTGAGGACGATCTCCGTCAGACCGAGGTCCACCGGCTGCCGGTTGAGCGACGCGAACGCCGTCACCCGGATCAGCGCGCCCTCCAGCTCGCGGATGTTCCGCGAGATCCGGGACGCGATGAACTCCAGCACCTCCGGCGGGGCGTTGAGCTGCTCCTGCACCGCCTTCTTGCGAAGGATCGCGATACGGGTCTCCAGCTCGGGCGGCTGGACGTCCGTGATCAGACCCCACTCGAAACGGTTCCGCAGCCGGTCCTCCAGGGTCACCAGCTGCTTGGGCGGCCGGTCGGAGGACAGCACGATCTGCTTGTTCGCGTTGTGGAGCGTATTGAACGTGTGGAAGAACTCCTCCTGCGTCGACTCCTTGTCCGCCAGGAACTGGATGTCGTCGACCAGCAGGATGTCCATCTCCCGGTACCGCTTGCGGAAGCTGTCGCCCTTGCCGTCCCGGATGGAGTTGATGAACTCGTTGGTGAACTCCTCCGAGCTCACATAGCGCACGCGTGTGCCCGGGTAGAGGCTGCGGGCGTAGTGCCCGATCGCGTGCAGCAGGTGCGTCTTGCCGAGACCCGACTCCCCATAGATGAAGAGGGGGTTGTACGCCTTCGCCGGCGCCTCGGCGACAGCGACCGCGGCGGCGTGTGCGAAGCGGTTGGAGGCGCCGATGACGAAGGTGTCGAAGAGGTACTTCGGGTTGAGGCGCGCGGTGGGCTCGCCCGGACCGGTCGCCGGCGCGGGCTGCGCGGCCAGCGGGCCGGGGGCACCACTGGAGGAAGGCAGTGTGGGGCCGCCGCGGTGCACCTGGCCGCTGCCCGACGGTGGTTCCTGAAGATCGCGGCGGTCCGGGCGCTGGTCGTAGTCGGAGCGCGGCTGGTCGTAGTCCGGGCGCTGCTGCTCGTACGGCGGGCGCTCCATGGACTGCGGCCGGTAGTCCTGCGACGGCGAGGCGTACGGGTCGCGCTCCGGGAAGCCGAGGCGCTGCTGTTGCCAGCCGTAGTCGTCCTGGGAGTGCCGCGGCCAGGCGCCCGGCTGCGGACGTTGGTAGTCCGGGTACGCGGGACGGGCGGTCGGGAGCTGGTCCGGGCGGCCCGAGGAGTGCTGGTCCGGGCGGCCGGACGGCAGCTGGTCGCCGGGGGCGCCCGGGAGCTGGTCGGAGCGGCCGTTCCTGTGGTCGTCGGCGCGGTGGCGGCCGTAACCCTCGTAGCCGTCGCGGCGCTGGGTGTCGTACGGGCTGCGCTCGTCGCGTCCTTGGGGCTCGTAGGCGTTGCGTTCGCCGCGTCCCTCGGACTCGTAGGCGCTGCGCTCGTCGCGTCCCTGGCCGTCGTAGCCGTTGCGCTCGTCGCGTCCCTGGCTGTCGTAAGCGTCGCGGCCCTGGCCGGCCCCGGAGGGGAGCTCGGGCTCCTCGTATCGGGACTGGGCGGGGGGCGCCGGGGCCGTGGGCTCTCCGGCGGAGTCGTCGACAGTGATCGCGATCCGGATCGGGCGACCGCACTCACGGCTCAGGGTTTCGCTGACGATCGGCGCGAGGCGACCTTCGAGTACGCCCTTCGCGAACTCGTTCGGGACAGCGAGGAGCGCGGTGTCCGCGACCAACGCCAACGGCTGGCAGCGCTTGATCCAGTGCTCGTCCTTCGCCTCGACACCTTGACCCCGGCCCTCCCCGAGGAGTTGTTCGAGTACTCGTGGCCACACTGCGGCAAGATCGGCAGGTACGTCAGCCACAGGGCACGCTCTCTCATGGGTCCCACGAACGTGTGGTTCTGGGAACTGGTTGGGAAGTCAGTCGGGTGGGGCGGGGGGAACAAAACCGCTGGGGCGGTGGGAAGGGAACGAATCGGAGTTCAGCCACGGTAGTCAGGGCGACCGGTGCGGTTCAAGTTGTTGTCCCCAGCCTGTGGATAGTGTCTCTTGCCCGGGGTTGGTTTGACCGGATGGCGTAGCCGCGCGTACCGTAACCAGGTCGAGTTGTCGATGGCTGCTGCCGCCTGCCTCCGATGGGCACAGATCGCGAAGAGTGATCGGGAAGCGGTGCACTCGGGCGTAATACGAGCTACCTCGTGGGCGCACGGTGACAGCCAGGACGGCACCCCGCCACTACCGATTCTTTCTGGAGCCCCCGAGTGAGCAAGCGCACCTTCCAGCCGAACAACCGTCGTCGCGCCAAGACCCACGGCTTCCGGCTGCGCATGCGCACCCGTGCCGGCCGCGCGATTCTCGCGTCCCGCCGTGGCAAGGGTCGCGCCCGCCTTTCCGCCTGATCGCACAGGTCAGGATGTCGTGCTGCCTACCGAGCATCGGCTGAGGCGGCGCGAAGACTTCGCGACCGCGGTACGCCGAGGACGTCGGGCCGGACGCCCGCTTCTCGTCGTCCATCTACGTAGCGGTGCAACGGACCCGCACGCGCCTGGGGAGAGCGCTCCCCCGACGCGTGCGGGTTTCGTCGTGAGCAAGGCCGTGGGTGGAGCGGTCGTACGCAACAAGGTGAAGCGCAGACTTCGCCATCTGATGCGTGACCGAGTGGCCCAGTTGCCCCCCGGTAGCCTGGTAGTCGTACGAGCGCTGCCCGGTGCGGGCGACGCCGACCATGAACAGCTGGCCCGAGACCTGGACGCCGCCCTTCAGCGGCTGCTGGGAGGGGGCGCGCGATGAAGTACCCGCTGCTGGCTCTTATCAAGCTGTACCAGTGGACGATCAGCCCGTTGCTCGGGCCGGTCTGCAAGTACTACCCGTCGTGCTCCCACTACGGCTACACGGCCATCGACCGGCACGGTGCGATCAAGGGAACGGCACTGACCGCCTGGCGCATCCTCCGGTGCAATCCGTGGTCGCTGGGCGGCGTGGACCATGTTCCGCCGCGCAAGCGTCCGCGGTGGCACGAAACGCTGCGTAACGCCTGGCGTGCACGCAAGGGCGGGAACTCCGCCGCCGAACCGGCCATCGAGGGGCACGGTATGTCCGACCATCCCTCGAGCCCGGCCGCCGAGACCCCGTCCCATGCTCAAGGAGCCTGATTAGTGGACACGATTGCCAGTCTTTTCAGCTTCATCACGACACCCGTTTCCTGGGTCATCGTCCAGTTCCACGCCGTGTACGGGAAGATCTTCGGTCCCGATACGGGCTGGGCCTGGGGCCTGTCCATCGTGTCCCTGGTGATCCTGATCCGTATCTGCCTGATCCCGCTCTTCGTGAAGCAGATCAAGGCCACTCGGGCCATGCAGACGCTGCAGCCCGAGATGAAGAAGATCCAGGAGCGCTATAAGAACGACAAGCAGCGCCAGTCCGAAGAGATGATGAAGATGTACAAGGAGGCGGGTACCAACCCGCTCTCCTCGTGCCTTCCCATCCTGGCGCAGTCCCCGTTCTTCTTCGCCCTGTACCACGTGCTCAACGGCATCGCGACCGGCAAGACGATCGGCGTCATCGACGATCCGCTGCTCGCCAGCGCCCGTAAGGCGCACATCTTCGGCGCCCCGCTCGCGGCGAAGTTCACCGACAGCGCCGACAAGGTCGCCCAGCTCGGCGCCACGCTCACCGACGTCCGTGTCGTCACCGCGATCATGATCGTCCTGATGTCGGCGTCGCAGTTCTACACGCAGCGCCAGCTGATGACGAAGAACGTCGACACCACGGTGAAGACGCCCTTCATGCAGCAGCAGAAGATGCTGATGTACGTCTTCCCGGTCATGTTCGCCGTCTTCGGCATCAACTTCCCGGTCGGTGTCCTCGTCTACTGGCTGACCACCAACGTGTGGACCATGGGCCAGCAGATGTACGTCATCCACAACAACCCGACCCCGGGTTCCAAGGCCCAGGCCGCGTACCTGGAGCGTCTGACCAAGCACGTCACGCACCACGGCAAGACCCGCAAGCGCGGTGAGAAGGCCATCGTCAAGGCCATCGTCGCCAAGGGCCGCGACCGCAACGAGTTCGAGCGCAAGTTCATCAACAGCCTGACGAAGGCGGGCCTGGCGGCCCAGGCCGACGGCGCTGTGATGAAGAGCGAGGGCACGGCCGTTGTGGAGACGGAGGACGGCACCCCGACGACTGCCACCGCCGGCGGCGCACCCAAGCGCCAGCAGCCGAAGCGGCAGTCCAAGTCGCAGCGCCAGGCCGGCGCGGCCAAGGCGGCGGGCGAGTCCGAGCCGAAGACCTCGCTGACCAAGTCCGACGAGCCGGAGGACGCCAAGCCCGCCCCCAAGCAGGCGGGCGGCGGAAACAAGCCCGGCACCGGTACCCGCAGCAAAGCCCAGTCCGGACAGCGCAAGGGCCCGCAGCGGCCCAAGTCCCCGTCCAAGAAGTAAGAAGGAGTCCATCCCGTGACGGAAGGCACCACCTCCGCCGCCGCTGAGGGCGACACCCTGACCCGCCTTGAGCAGGAAGGCGAGATCGCGGCGGACTACCTCGAGGGTCTGCTGGACATCGCCGATCTCGACGGCGACATCGACATGGACGTCGAGGCCGACCGCGCCGCTGTCTCGATCGTCAGCGACACGAGCAGCCGCGATCTGCAGAAGCTGGTCGGCCGGGACGGCGAGGTACTGGAGGCCCTCCAGGAGCTCACGCGCCTGGCCGTGCACCGGGAGACCGGCGACCGCAGCCGCCTGATGCTCGACATCGCGGGCTACCGCGCCAAGAAGCGCGAGGAGCTCTCCGAGCTGGGCGCCAAGGCCGCGGCCGAGGTCAAGAGCTCCGGCGAGCCTGTGAAGATGAAGCCGATGACGCCCTTCGAGCGCAAGGTGGTGCACGACGCGGTCAAGGCCGCCGGACTGCGCAGCGAGTCCGAGGGCGAGGAGCCGGAGCGCTTCGTCGTCGTGCTTCCCGCCTGATCGGTACGTACGTTCCTCCGGCCCCGTCTGTTGCGCAGGCGGGGCCGAACTTTGTCAGCCTGGTAGTCCCTGACAGCTGGTAGTCCCCGGCAGCTGTAGAAGTCCCCGACAGCTTTGGTCCCGGGCAGCTGTGGTCCCTGATAGTCCTGGAACTCAGCGCTCAGTGCGCTCATGCGGTACGGAAGGACGGTCCCCGTGACGGAGGCAGCGGAGCTTCCCCCTGCGCCCGAGCAGGCGCGCGAGGTATTCGGCGATCGCTTCGCGGACGCGGTCCGGTACGCGGAGCTGCTTGCCGAGGCGGGAGTGCAGCGAGGGCTGATCGGCCCCCGCGAAGTGCCCCGGCTGTGGGAGCGGCACATCCTGAACTGCGCGGTGCTCTCCGAGGTCGTGCCAGAGGGCGTCACCGTGTGCGACGTCGGCTCCGGCGCCGGGTTGCCGGGCATCCCGCTGGCCCTCCTCCGCGAGGACCTCAAGATCACGCTGCTCGAACCGCTCCTGCGCAGGACCAACTTCCTGACCGAGGTCGTCGAGCTGCTCGGCCTCGACCATGTCACTGTCGTGCGCGGCCGCGCCGAGGAGGTCATGGGGAAGCTGCAACCGGTCCACGTGGTGACGGCCAGGGCGGTCGCTCCGCTGGACCGGCTGGCGACGTGGGGAATCCCACTGCTTCGTCCGTACGGCGAAATGCTCGCGCTCAAGGGTGACACCGCCGAGGAGGAGCTGAAGGCCGCCGCCACGGCTCTGAGCAAGCTCGGCGCCGTGGAGACGTCCATCCTGCACGTCGGTGAGGGCGTCGTGGACCCGCTGTCCACTGTGGTGCGGGTCGAGGTCGGGGAGAGCCCCGGCGGGGTGCGCTTCGCGGCGAAGCGGGCCAAGGCGGCCCGGACAGGGCGGACACGGCGCCGCCGCTGACCCGCAAGGTTTCCGGTGGTCGGTGAACTCTCGGCTCCGCCATGTGTGGAGCCGAGAGTTTTTCTGTACGGGGCCACGAGTTCTTCGTCACTCCCGCTGATCCGTCCTGACGACGAGCCGTACTCCACACAAGCTGCCAAACCTACGCATCTCGGAGTGTCGCGCCGTGATGGCCGTGGCGGCTATGCATCGTGTTTCACGTGAAACGTCGCTCACTGTTGCACGGCATCATCAGTCGCGGCCGCGCCGCGGCCGAACCCCGCGACCGGAGGCCTCTCGGTTCGCTCGGAGAGGGTGCGGAGTTGTCCACAGAGGTGGATTTCTCCACAGAAGAACGGGCCTCGCTGGTTCACGACCCCGAAGACATGGGAGGCTCTGTTCATTGCGAGCCTGAAGTCGAGGAGAGTGAATCCTTGCGGTCCGACGCCAACATCGCGGGACCGATGACCGATCCGGTCCCCGGTCCCCGTACCGAGTCGATGGGGGAGGATGTTTCACGTGAAACACCGCCCCCAATGGACGACACTCCCATTGGTCGTGCTGCCCAACTGGCTGTGGAGGCGCTAGGTCGCGCCGGTGAGGGCCTGCCACGGCCCGAGCAGACCCGCGTCATGGTGGTCGCCAACCAGAAGGGTGGGGTGGGTAAGACCACGACCACGGTCAACCTTGCTGCCTCGCTGGCCCTGCACGGCGGTCGTGTCCTGGTGATCGACCTCGACCCTCAGGGCAACGCCTCCACCGCGCTGGGCATCGACCATCACGCCGAAGTCCCATCCATCTACGACGTGTTGATCGACAGCAAGCCGCTCTCCGAAGTCGTTCAGCCGGTGCCTGATGTCGAGGGTCTCTTCTGCGCCCCCGCCACGATCGATCTCGCCGGTGCGGAGATCGAGCTGGTGTCCCTGGTGGCACGGGAGAGCCGACTGGAGCGAGCGATCCAGGCGTACGAGCAGCCGCTGGACTACATCCTCATCGACTGCCCGCCGTCGCTCGGCCTCCTGACGGTCAATGCGCTGGTTGCCGGTGCGGAGGTCCTCATCCCCATCCAGTGCGAGTACTACGCCCTGGAGGGCCTGGGTCAGCTCCTGCGCAACGTCGACCTGGTCCGGGGGCACCTCAACCCCAACCTCCATGTCTCGACGATCCTGCTCACCATGTACGACGGCCGGACGCGCCTCGCGTCGCAGGTCGCGGACGAGGTGCGCAACCACTTCGGCGACGAGGTGCTGCGGACGAGCATTCCTCGCTCGGTCCGTATCTCCGAGGCCCCGAGCTACGGGCAGACGGTATTGACCTACGATCCAGGGTCGAGCGGTGCTCTCTCGTATCTTGAGGCCGCGCGAGAAATCGCCCTCCGCGGAGTCGGTGTGGCGTACGACGCGCAACACGCCCACCTGGGCGCACAGAATGATCAGAGCATGGTGGAGGGGATCCAGTGAGTGAGCGACGACGAGGGCTGGGGCGGGGGCTCGGCGCACTGATCCCCGCGGCTCCGACCGGAGAGAAGGCGGCTTCCTCTGCGGCGGGTGGAGCCTCCACCTCGCCGACGGCCGTACCTGTGCTCACCGCGGAGCGCGGGGTGGCGGCGGCGAAGGTGGCCACACTGCCGCCTGTTTCACATGAAACAGAGGAGCCTTCGGCGAACGGAGCCCTGGAGGCTCCCTCTGCGCCTGTCGGCGCTCACTTCGCCGAGTTGCCGCTCGACTTCATCACCCCCAACCCGCGCCAGCCCCGTGAGGTGTTCGACGAGGACGCTCTTGCTGAGCTCGTCACCTCCATCAAGGAGGTCGGGCTGCTCCAGCCGGTCGTCGTTCGGCAGGTGGGCCCGGCGCGTTACGAGCTCATCATGGGCGAGCGGCGCTTCCGGGCGTGCCGTGAAGCGGGGCTGGAGGCCATTCCGGCGATCGTCCGGGCCACGGAGGACGAGAAGCTCCTCCTGGACGCACTGCTGGAGAACCTGCACCGCGCCCAGCTGAACCCGCTGGAAGAGGCGGCCGCCTACGACCAGCTGCTCAAGGACTTCAACTGCACGCACGACCAGCTGGCGGACCGTATCGGCCGCTCGCGCCCGCAGGTCTCCAACACCCTGCGTCTGCTGAAGCTCTCGCCGGCGGTCCAGCGCCGTGTCGCGGCCGGAGTCCTTTCCGCGGGGCATGCGCGAGCTCTGCTCTCCGTCGATGACTCGGAGGAGCAGGATCGGCTCGCTCATCGCATCGTGGCTGAGGGGCTTTCGGTGCGGGCCGTCGAGGAGATCGTCACTCTCATGGGATCGCGGCCTCAGACCGCTCCGCGTTCCAAGGGGCCGCGGGCCGGCGCGCGGCTCTCCCCGGCGCTGAGCGATCTGGCGACGCGACTCTCGGACCGCTTCGAGACGCGAGTGAAGGTCGACCTGGGGCAGAAGAAGGGCAAGATCACCGTCGAGTTCGCCTCGATGGACGACCTTGAGCGCATCCTGGGCACCCTGGCCCCGGGCGAGGGTCCAGTCCTTCAGAAGAGCCTCCTGGACGGTGACTCGGAGGACACGGAAGACTGACCCGCCCAACGGCGGGGACGGTCTTCAGCAGGCCGACCTGCAGAGCGGGCCGTGTCCGGTGTGTACCGGAACACGGCCCGCTCTTTGCTTTCTGACGGTATCGATCGAATCGCATCGTGGATACGATGCGTTCGGGTATGGCGCATCCACCTGGCGGCACCTTCATTGGGGAGGCGGGGGCCATGCAAACCGTGAGCCGTACCGGATTGGTGACCGCGGGCCTGGGCCTGGGAGCGGTCGGCGGCTTCGTTGGCAGCCTGCTCAGGGAGCGGAGCGCTCTGACAGCCGCCCGCGACGCTGCGGGCGAAGGAAGCGAGGAACATCCTTCATGGGGCGCCGGCTCGTACCGCTCACGCTGGACAACCTTCAGGACCTTCCCAAGCGCTGTCGCGCGTGTGTCTTCTGGGAGCTGGATCCAGTCAGCGGCGAGGCCGCGGTAAAGGCGGGCACGCCCGCACTGGAAAAGGAAGCCTGGATCTCCGCGGTCCTGCTGGACTGGGGATCCTGCGGCCGTGTCGTCTACGTGGACGACGTGCCGGTGGGCTTCGTGCTGTATGCGCCTCCTGCCTATGTCCCCCGCTCTACGGCATTCCCCACGAGCCCGGTGTCGCCGGACGCGGTTCAGCTGATGACCGCCTTCATCATGCCGGGCTATCAGGGGCAGGGACTCGGCCGGGTGATGGTCCAGACGGTCGCCAAGGATCTCCTGCGCCGCGGCTTCAAAGCGATCGAGGCCTTCGGGGACGCGCGATGGAAGGAACCGGCCTGTGTGCTGCCCGCCGACCATCTGCTGGCCGTCGGCTTCAAGACCGTCCGCCCGCACCCGACCTATCCGCGGCTGAGGCTGGAACTGCGCACGACGCTCTCCTGGAAGGAAGACGTCGAGCTGGCGCTGGACCGGCTCCTGGGAGCGGTACAGAAGGAACCGGCGCTCCGTCCTCTCTAGTCGGCGCTCTGCTCCTGCAAAGCAAATGGGCCAACCCAGAAGGGTTGGCCCATTCGTGTTTCACGTGAAACACACGCCGCGCATGCGGCCGTCACCGACTACTCGGCGATGAAGTCCTCGAGGTCGCGGACGATCGCGGCCTTCGGCTTCGCACCGACGATGGTCTTGGCGACCTCGCCACCCTGGTAGACGTTCAGGGTCGGGATCGACATGACGCCATACTTGGCGGCCGTGCCCGGGTTCTCGTCGATGTTGAGCTTGACGACCTCGATCTTGTCGCCGTACTCGGCGGCGATCGCCTCGAGGGACGGAGCGATCTGGCGGCACGGACCGCACCAGGCGGCCCAGAAGTCCACCAGGACGGGCTTGTCGCTCTTGAGGACGTCCTGCTCGAAGGAGTCGTCGGTCACATTCTTCAGGGTGCCGGCCACGGCGGGCTCCTTAACTTGTTTCTGCGGTGGGGCGGATGGGGGATCAGACGGTGGCGGTCGCGGCAGCGGTCTCGCTGTCCGCCAGAGCGGCGAGGTAGCGCTCGGCGTCGAGGGCGGAGGAGCAACCGGTGCCGGCCGCGGTGATCGCCTGGCGGTACGTGTGGTCGACCACGTCGCCGGCGCCGAAGACACCGGTCAGGTTCGTCCGGGTCGAAGGTGCCTCGACCTTCAGGTAGCCCTCGTCGTCCAGGTCGAGCTGGCCCTTGAAGAGCTCGGTGCGCGGGTCGTGACCGATCGCGATGAACAGACCGGTCACCGGCAGCTCGGAGGTCTCGCCGGTCTTCAGGTTGCGCAGCGTCAGGCCCTCGAGCTTGGGGTTGCCCTTGATCTCGGCGACTTCGCTGTCCCAGACGAACTTGATCTTCGGGTCGGCGAACGCGCGCTCCTGCATCGCCTTCGAGGCTCGCAGGCTGTCCCGGCGGTGGACGATCGTCACGGACTTGCCGAAGCGCGAGAGGAAGGTGGCCTCCTCCATCGCGGTGTCACCGCCGCCGATCACGGCGATGTCCTGGTCCTTGAAGAAGAAGCCGTCACAGGTCGCGCACCAGGAGACGCCGCGACCGGAGAGGGCGTCCTCGTTCGGCAGGCCGAGCTTGCGGTGCTGCGAACCCGTCGTGACGATGACGGCCTTGGCGCGGTGCACGGTGCCCGCGGTGTCCGTGACGGTCTTGATCTCGCCCGTCAGGTCGACCGCGACGACGTCGTCCGGAACCAGCTCGGCACCGAAGCGCTCGGCCTGGGCGCGCATGTTGTCCATGAGCTCGGGGCCCATGACGCCGTCCTGGAAGCCGGGGAAATTCTCCACCTCGGTGGTGTTCATCAGGGCACCGCCTGCGGTGACGGCGCCCTCGAACACCAGCGGCTTCAGCGACGCGCGCGCGGTGTAGAGCGCCGCCGTGTAGCCGGCGGGCCCGGAGCCGATGATGATCACGTTACGGACGTCGCTCACGGCTTGATTCCTCGTCTCTGGAGACTGCTGCGTACCGGTGGGAGGCTCTCAGTACTCTCACCCCACCCAACGGATCCTAAGGGGCTTCAATTCCCGGTGTGTCCGGGCACACGGAGACGCGCTACCGCACAGAGATGCCATGCGATATCCGGGGAGCAGACCGTTGGGTACAGACGTCCTCAGGGCTTGGCGTACGACTGGGTCAGCAGCAGCTTGCCGGGGGATGCCGAGTCCTGTTTCCCGCAGGCGGCGTCGACGATGTAGGCCATGACCTTAGTGCTGTCGGAGGCGTTGGGCTGGACGACGAGATAGACGGTCGTCCCCTTGTAGGTGCCCTTCTCGGCAGCGAGGACCACTCCACTGTTGCCTGTCCCCTGCTGGACGCAGTCAGGGATGGGAACGGTGGGTGTGATCAAGGTGCTGACCCCGCCGGAGTCGGTCTCTGCGCCATTGGATTCGAGGCCCCAGGGCTTCGCGCTGCCGGAACGGCTGTCCGTGCTCTTGTTCTTCGCGAGGAGATCCGCGACGTGATGCTTCAGCTGTCCCTCGGAGAAGGTGACCGTCGAGCCTGATTCCTGCCGCGTCGTCGTCTCGGGGCTCTTGCTGTCGCCGCCCATCGACTGTACGAGGATCGCGCCCAGCCCCAGTGCGGCCGCGGTGAAGACCGTGCCGAGAACCGCCGCCCTGCGGCGCCCACGGCGTACCTGGTGGGCACGGCCGGGGCCGGTGGCCGCACGAGGATGTCCCGAGGGGCGGTCGGCGGACGAAGCGGAGCCCGGGTCGGCCGCTGCGACGGAGAGATCGGCGGTGGATGTTTCACGTGAAACACTCGCCCGGTCGTCCTCGGCGCCGGATGCGTGATCGGGCGACGTGGCACTCAACAAGGCTTCGGCGGCAAGAGCGGCATCGATGCGTCCGGTCACGTCGTCTGGCATGCGTGTCGGGCCCGGCAGGGTGCCGAGCAGACCCCGGATCTCCTCCAATGAGTCGTACACGTCGGCGCAGAGCACACAGCCTTCGAGGTGCTGTCGCACGTCCGCGGTACGGGTAGGCGGGAGGAGCCCTTCGGTGAGGTCGGAGAGCTCCGCGACGTCCGGGTGCCCGGCCGTATCCGTCGTGGATGTCACGCTCGCCCACCTCCGCCCTTCACAGCAGCTGAATCGCTTGGCCCTGCATCGTGTGGTCCTGCTGCCGGTGGGACGGATGTCCCCTGCGTCCGGTTCCTTCCGCCGCTCGACTTCTTGCTGTCCTCGCCGCTCCCGTTCTCCGTACGGAGATGGGTGAGCAGCGGGAGCAGTCTGGCTCTGCCACGCGCGCAGCGGCTTTTCACGGTGCCGGTCGGCACATCGAGGATGCGGGCCGCTTCCGCCACGGGGTAGCCCTGCATGTCCACCAGTACGAGGGCGGCGCGCTGGTCGGCCGGGAGCGTGCCCAGCGCCTGGAGGAGTTCGCGGTGCAGATCGTTGCGCTCGGCCGGAGCGGAGGCGGACTCGTGGGGTTCGAGGAGCTGTTCCAGGCGTTCGGTGTCATCGACCGGCGAGGTCTTCCTGGAGGCGGCCTTGCGGGCGCGGTCCAGGCAGGCGTTCACCGTGATGCGGTGCAGCCAGGTCGTGACGGCCGCCTGGCCGCGGAAGGTGTGGGCGGCCCGGTAGGCCGAGACCAACGCGTCCTGGACGGCGTCAGCGGCCTCCTCGCGGTCTCCCAGCGTTCGCAGCGCCACCGCCCACAGCCGGTCGCGGTGACGCCGTACGAGCTCACCGAAGGCGTCGGGATCACCCTCTACGTGGCGGGCGAGGAGATCCTGATCGCTTGCTTCGCCGTATCCGGCTTCATCGGCCATCGGACCCCCTCCCCTTCGCCGCTGATCCGTCAGCCGGTGAACTTCACGTCCGTGATGGCCTGCTTGTAGCCGTCGCCGCTGTACTGGTCACCGGCCGCACGTGGCATCGCGGTGACCCACAGCAGCACGTACTGGCTCTTCACCTTTTTGCTGATCGTGATTTTCGCGGTGGTGCCGGTCGTCGTCACGGTCCCGATCTTCGTCATCGACTCCAGCGGCGTCGAGGAGCTCGCCGAGTCCGTCGCGTAGAGGGTGATCGTCGTGTGGTCACCGGGGTACAGGAGCCCTATGGAGGCGGCCGAGACCGTCTGCTGCGAACCGAGGTCGTAGACGATACCGACACCGGGTTTGAAGGACGGCTTCATCTCCGGACCGTCTATGAAGCTCTTGGTCCGCCAATACGTCGAGCCGTTGCCGTCGTACGTGTTGCCCACGTCCTCAGGCGCCTGGGCGTCCCCCTTCGCGACGTACTCCTGGGCACTCTCGATCTTGATCAGCTTGACCGGTTTGGTCTTGCCGCCGTTCTTGTCGTTGCCGTCGTTCGTCTGGGTCTGGTTGGTGTTGTCGTCCGGCTTGCCGCGGTCCATCAGCGCGTCCGCGAGCTGCCAGCTACCAAGGCCCAGCGCGGCGATGAGGAGAGCCGACACGGCCCACTTGAGGGCCTTGCCGGTGCGGCTCTGCAGCGGGGGCGGCGGGGTCGGTACGGGCTGAGCGGCCCCCGGACGCGGGGCCTGACGGCCGTACGTGCCCTGCTGGTACGTCGTGCGCTGGTACTCGGGCGGTGCGGTGAACGCCGGCTCCGGCGGGCGGATGCGGGGCATCTCGCTGATCGCCTTCACCAGTTCCTCAGGCGTGGTGCACGGGGATTCATGGCGGGAGGCGGTGGCGCCGTCGTTGGCGAGCGCGCGCATGGCGAGCTCCGACAGGCCCCTGTGGACACCGGCCCGTACCTGGTCGGGGGCGATGAGACCGACGGCCTTGGGCAGCCCGGAGAGGCCGTACGCGTCGTTCTCGTACGGCCAGCGCTGGGTGAGCGCGGCGTACAGGAGCGCGCCGATCGCCTCCGTGTCGGTGCGCTGGGGGGTGTCGGAGCTGATGCCGCGCAGCGCGGCGTTCACGGCGAGTCCTCGGATGCGCCACTGGCCGGACGAGGTGCGCAGCACGGCGCCCGGGGTCAGCCGCAGATGTGCGAGGCCCTCGCGGTGCGCCGCGGCCATGGCCTGGGAGACCTGGCTGACCATCTGGTAGGCGTCGTGCACTTCGAGCGGGCCAGGAGCCAGGAGCGTCGTCAGCTCCGTGGCGTCCGGAAGCCACTCGTGCACGACATAGACGAGGTCGTTCTCCTCGACCGCGTCCAGGACCTGGACGAAACGCGGATCGCCCAGCAGGGCGGAAGAACGGGCCGCCGCCAGTACCGAGCGGGCCCGCGGATGGTCGGCGGGCAGCAGGTGCACGCCGACGGCGCGGCGGAGTTTCTCGTCCACCGCACGCCAACTGCTGAAACCGTCCAGACGGGTGACGCACTCCTCAAGGCGGTAGCGTCTGGCGAGCTTGTGACCGCTGTGCAGCTCGGGCGGTGAGGCCTTTCCGGGACGCTCCGTCCCGCCGCTCCCCTGTGCCTCTTCGCTCTCCGTGTCCCGCTCCCGGTTCTGGGCCACCCCGTCGGCCGTGGACTGGTCCGCCTTGGCGGTCAGCGGCTCGTCACCGCTGTTGTCTGCCACGTCGACGGCAGCCGTGCTCCGTTCCGCCACCGTCGTTCCTGCCTCCCCATCCGTTGCGCGCTGTTCGACGCAGAAACCAATTGTGCCCACAGTCCGGCGCTATGCACGACACACGGCGACGGACGATGGTTGTGCGCCTACCCCCGCCTCAGCGCCCCAGGCGCCCGCGGACCATTCCGACCATTGAGTTGAGTTCTTCGATGCGCATCTTGCGCGCAGCGATGTAGAAGACGCCGAGCAGGGCGATCGAGCCGACCAGCAGGGCAGCGATCGACCCGAGGGCCCCGTGTCCCAGGGCCCCGGTGATGGCGAACCCGACCACGCCGCCGACCACGGCTCCAGGGACGGCCGCGAGGCAGAGACGCGCATACGTCCGCAGGACGCGCGCGCCGTCCAGATCGCCGCCGAGCCGCCTGCGCAGACGCTGCCAGGCCACTCCGACGCCCACGGCGTACGCCAGCCCGTACGCGCCGGCCATGCCGACGACCGCCCACTGCGCGGGAAGGATCACGTAACACACGGCCGAGGCGGCCGCGTTGACCGCGGCCACGATGACCGTGTTGTAGAAGGGCGTGCGGGTGTCCTCGTACGCGTAGAAGCCGCGCAGGACCACGTACTGCACGGAGAACGGGATGAGGCCGAGGCCGAAGGCCATCAGAACATAGCCCTGGGACTGGGCGGCTCCGATACCGCTGGAGCCGAAGAGCAGGGTGCACATCGGGATGCCGAGGGCGACGAACATGAAGGCCACGGGGACGATCGCGACGGCCGAGGTGCGCAGCCCCTGGGAGATGTCGTCGCGCACTGCACCGGGGTCGCCGTCGTGGGCCGCGCGCGAGATGCGGGGCAGCATCGCGGCCATGACCGAGACGGTGATGATTGCCTGCGGCATGCCCCAGATCAGCTGCGCGTTGGAGTAGGCCATGATGCCCGCGCCGCTCTTGCCGGAGGCCTTGCCCGCAGCCGTGGCGAGCTGGGTGACGACGAGGACGCCTGCCTGGTTGGCGAGGACGAACAGCACGGTCCACTTCGCGAGCTTGACCGCCTTCCCGAGGCCGTGGCCCTTCCAGTCGAACCTCAAGCGGAAGCGGAAGCCGGTCTCGCGCAGGTAAGGCACCATCGCCACGGCTTGCACGACCAGGCCGAGCAAGGTGCCGATGCCCAGGAGACGGACTCCGTCGGGGGGGATGTTGTGCACCGACATGCCGGAGTCCGCGGCGGTCCCGTACACCCACAGGAACAGGCCGAAGGTGGCGATCATGACGATGTTGTTGAGGACCGGGGTCCACATCATCGCGCCGAACTTCCCGCGGGCGTTGAGGATCTGGCCCATCACCACGTGGATGCCCATGAAGAAGATCGTGGGCAGGCAGTAACGGGCAAAGGTGACGGCGACGTTGTTCGACGCCGGGTCGCTGGCGACGGCGTCCGACATCAGCCGGATCAACAGCGGCGCGGCGAAGACGACGATCGTGACGATCACGCCGAGGGCGACCATGACGAGGGTCAGCAGGCGGTTGGCGTAGGCCTCACCGCCGTCCTCGTCCTCCTTCATGGACCGCACCAGTTGCGGCACGAACACGGAGTTGAGGCCGCCGCCGACCGTCAGGATGTAGATCATCGTCGGCAGTGTGTACGCCACGCTCCATACGTCGCCGAGTGTCGCGGCACCCAGGGCCGCCGTAATGATCATAGTCCGGACGAAACCGGTGAGCCGGGACACCAGCGTGCCCGCGGCCATCACCGCGCTCGATTTCAGCAGACCCGACGCACGTCCGCCCTTCTTCGACGCGGCCGCGGACGTGGGGGTGAGCGTCATCGTCTGGTCGGACGCCGGGCCGGGAGGCTGTGTCGCCGGGCCATGGTTCATGGATGGCGCCGGGGACGGGGCGGGGACGGACGCGCCCTCCGCGGGAGGAGTACCGCCGGCCTGCTGCTGGTCGCGGAAGAGGTGGGCGAACGCGTCGGGCTCGTGGCGCTCCTCACCGGCCTGGGTGACCAGGTCGTCGACGCCCACGAACTGGGTCGTACGCGCGTCCTCGCCGTACGGGAGGTGCCGTGTCGGGCCGGCCGGTTCGGGAGGGGGAGTCTGGGCCCACACACGCGGGTCGGGGGCGTGCTGCGGTGTGGGCGGCTGGGTGTAGAGGGGCTGCTGCGGGTAGTACGTGCCGGGTGGCGGCGGGGGGTGCGCGGCACGGTCGTAGAGCGCCTCGGTCACCGGGTCCTGGGCAGAGAGGTCCTGTGCCCGGTAGGGATCCTGGTCGTAGGCGTCCTGGAAATACATGTCCGCGGGAGATCCCGGCGGCATCTGGCCGTGCTCGGGCGGCGGGCCCTCCGGGTAGCCCTCGGGGTAGCCGGAGTGACCCGCGCCCTGGTCCGGGTAGCCCTCGGGGTGGCCCGAGCTGCCGGCGCCCTGGCCACGGTCACCGTTGTACGGCGCGTTCATGGTTACCCCACCTCATCGTCCCCGGGCCCACCGGCCACGACATCGCTCAACGGTCCACTCTCTCACCCGTGCCGGACGGGTCGGTGCTTTCCGGTGCGGTGTCCGGTGTCGGGTCACTCGGGTGCTCCGGGTCGTCTGCCCCGGACTCCTCGGCGGACTCCCCTTCGGGGCCGTTCTCGGAGTCTTCGGTGTCCTCAGTGTCTACGGTGCCGTCCGTGTCCTTGTTCACGCCCTCGGCCTCGGGACCGTCCTCCGGCTCTTCCTCGGCCTGTCGGGCGGCGGCGCGCTTGCGCTGCGTGTACATCCGGAATCCGGCGAGCACGAGCAGCAGGACGCCACCGCCGATGACCAGCATCACCGTGGACGTGATCTCGGTGACCTTCACTTCGAAGGGGATCTCGGGGCCGTACGCCTGGCCGTCCTTCGTGTACAGCTGGGCGACCACCTCCACCGGACCGTTGGCCTTGGTCGAGGTGGTGAACTTCACGGACTGGCTGTGCTCGCCCGCGACCTGGATCGGCTGCTCGTCGTAGGGGCCGTCACCGATCTTGAGGCGGGTGGGCTGCCGCGAGGTGAGGCGCAGCACGAGATTGTCGACGCCCTGCACGAGGTTGTTCTGCACGGTCACGGGGATCGTGGCGCTGCGTCCGGAGAGCTTCGCGTCGGACTTCTCGATCAGATGGACAAGTCCGGTGAGGTCTTCGAGATACGACTTGACGCCGTTGCGGAAGGTCTCCGCCTGCGAGGCACGGCCCCGCCAGGACGTGGACATCCCGCGGTCTATGGCCCGACCGAACGGGGTGACCACCCGGGACTTGTCGGTGAGGATCACCTGGAAGTTGTCGAGTTTGGTCTGCGTGTCCTGGATGTCCTCGAAGGCCGACCGCGGCAGCTCCTGCTTGCGCAGCGAGGACGGGTAGGCGGACACGGGGGGCACCTTCGTGGTGGCGCCCGGGTCCGGCTCGGCCTTGGCGGCTGCGGACAGGTCCTGGGACTCGGACCAGTTTCCGTCCTGGAGAGCCTTGAGCGCCTGCGCCATCGTCTGGGCCTGGCTCGCGGACGGCATGCGTTGTGGGGCGACCACGATGCTGCGCTGCTCGTCCGGCTCCTGCAGGTTGATCATCAGGCTCTGGGCCAGGAATTTCTGTACCGCGAGCGTGGAGGTGTCGGCCTTCGTCATGTCGCCCTGGAACGCGGTCGACAGCCGGGCGTCGGCGACGACCGCCGTCGTTCCGCCGCCGATGGGGCGCGCCGCGCTCGGCGTGTACGGCAGTCCGCCCGTCTCGCGCAGGCTGTCGCTGCGGGCGATCACCTTGTCTGCGCCGGCCGAGGTGGCCACCTTGACGATCGACGGGTCGACGGCACCGTCAGCGGGCCAGGCGAAATCGGTGCTCGGCTTCACATGAAGGATTGTGTCCACCGTGCCGGAGGCCACATCGGTGGCGTCCTTCAGGTGGCTCAGGGAACCGGTGACGTCCTTGCCGTTGTGGGCCAGCGACGCGAGATCGGGGTCGGCGAAGGGGAGGGCGACGACCTTCTTGTCCTGGACCGTCTTCTCCAGCTTGTCGAGCCAGGCCTTGGCCACCGCCTGGCTCTTGCCCGCCGTGGTTCTGCCGTCCTCGGTCCGGATCTGGTAGCCGTCCCTCATCGCGTCGACGGAGGCCAGCAGGTCCGGGTCGAGCACCCAGGTGACGTCGAGGTCACTGCCCAGGGACAGGAGCTGGTCCAGGCGGCCGCCCGGGGAGATCTCCTTGGCCAGGTCGTCGTTCTTGAATACGGGCGTCTGGCGCTCGTCCGAGCCGGTTTCCGCCGTGAGGTGGACCGTGGAGATGAGCGGCCAGAGGTACGTCGTCTTCGTCTTGGTGTCCGCCGCCTCGGGCTGCCAGGGCAGGAACGTTCGCTGGATGCCGAGGATCTGGTCCCACGGCTGGGCGGCGGTCCGGCCTGTGAGCGAGACGCCGAGCTGGTAGACCCCGTCGGAGCCCAGGTCCAGCTCCTTGACCGGCACCGAGATGCTGAAGTGCTGAGAGACGCCCGCCGCGAGCTTGGAGAACTTTGCGACGTACTTGCCGCCGACCTCCTGGGCGTCCAGGCCCGGCTGGAATCCGCTGCGCTGTGCGGCGCTGTCGATGGCGGAGCGGCTGCTCAGGGACGGTCCCACGCGCAGGCCCACATGGGCATCCGTGACCGTCTGCTTGCCGTTGTTGGTGACCGAGCCGGAGACGGTGAGTGTGTCGCCGTCCGTGGGAGCGGTGGGGCTGAGCGAGTCGAGGGAGACGTCGACCGTGCTGGACCCGGTGGCGTCGGCCACGGACGTCTTCTCAGCGGCGGACGCGGGCGTGCTGATGGGCAGCTGGAGCAGCCCGGCCAGCAGGGGTACCCCGGCCAGCAGTGCGCCGCTGCGCCGGAGCCACCGGCGGGCAGGTGAGGGACTCGTCCCCTGGAAGTCTGCCGCCTCGGCCACGCGCTCGCCCGTCCCTCGTCGTCGTCAGTGGTCGTCGGAATGTGCGTCCACGCATGGTAACGATGCGCGCTGAGGGTAAGTGCCGCGGAGTGCTCCACAAGATCGGGGGACAGGGCCGACTGTCCTGTATGTGCGCGTATTGATGCCCGTACAAAGAGCGGACGCCTGTGCACGTTTTATGGAGGCGCTCGCGGGCGCCTCGGCCACGTACCCTTTTCTGTTGTGCCGAACGCCAACGAAGACAACCCCAGTGCCCTGAGTCAGGTGCAGCACCGCGCGGTGAGTGAACTGCTGCGGGTGTCCCCTGTCGCCGACGACCTCGCCCGCCTTTTCCAGGAGGCCGGGTTCTCGCTCGCCCTGGTCGGCGGCTCGGTCCGGGACGCGCTCCTTGGCCGACTCGGCAATGACCTGGACTTCACGACAGACGCCCGTCCCGAGGACGTCCTGAAGATCGTGCGGCCCTGGGCGGACGCCGTGTGGGAGGTCGGGATCGCCTTCGGCACGGTGGGCGCGCAGAAGGACGCCCGCGTGGGCGACGTACAGCAGTCGTTCCAGATCGAGATCACGACGTACCGCTCCGAGGCGTACGACCGGACCTCGCGCAAGCCCGAGGTGTCCTACGGCGACTCCATCGAGGAAGACCTCGTGCGTCGCGACTTCACGGTGAACGCGATGGCCGTGGCGCTGCCGGAGAAGGAGTTCATCGATCCGCACGGCGGCCTGGACGACCTGTCCGCTCGCATTCTGCGCACCCCGGGGACCCCGGAGGAGTCCTTCTCCGATGATCCTCTGCGGATGATGCGGGCCGCGCGGTTCGCGGCGCAGCTCGACTTCGAGGTGGCCCCCGAGGTCGTCGCGGCGATGACGGACATGGCCGGCCGTATCGAGATCGTCTCGGCCGAGCGGGTGCGGGACGAGCTGAACAAGCTGATCCTCTCCCCGAACCCGCGCACGGGCCTGACGCTGCTTGTCGACACCGGGCTCGCCGACCATGTGATGCCGGAGCTTCCCGCTCTCCGGCTGGAGCGTGACGAACACCACCGGCACAAGGACGTCTACGACCACACGCTGATCGTCCTGGAGCAGGCGATGGCCCTGGAGGAGGAAGGTCCCGACCTGACCCTGCGACTCGCCGCGCTGCTGCACGACATCGGCAAGCCGCGGACGCGTCGCTTCGAGAAGGACGGGCGGGTCTCCTTCCATCACCACGAGGTGGTGGGCGCCAAGATGACCAAGAAGCGGATGACGGCGCTCAAATACCCCAACGATCTCGTGAAGGACGTCTCACGTCTGGTCGAACTTCACCTGCGCTTCCACGGGTACGGCACCGGCGAGTGGACGGACTCCGCAGTTCGTCGCTATGTGCGTGACGCGGGCCCACTCCTCGACCGCCTCCACAAGCTGACGCGCTCCGACTGCACCACGCGGAACAAGCGGAAGGCGGCAGCGCTCTCCCGCGCGTACGACGGCCTGGAGGAGCGCATCGCCCAGCTCAAGGAGCAGGAAGAGCTCGACGCGATCCGCCCGGACCTCGACGGCAACCAGATCATGGACATCCTGGGCATCGGCCCGGGCCCGGCGATCGGCCAGGCGTACAAGTTCCTGCTGGAGCTGCGCCTGGAGAACGGGCCGATGGGCGATGAAGCAGCGGCCAAGGTACTTAAGGGGTGGTGGGCCTCACAGCCGGACGGCCAGGCATAGGGCTGACGGCCAGGGGACCGGCGTCATGTTTCACGTGAAACATGACGCCGGATGACTCGGCACCGGCAAACGCGAAGGAGCGTCACCCCTGCTGCCTGTTGCTAGTGCAGCGTGGCGGGCCCTTCAGGCGCGAACGCACCGACGTCAACTCCACTCACCAGTGTCGATGGTGAGTTGCTGAACGCGGTCTAGTCCTTCTTGTCTATGTAGGCGTCACTGAGATACGGGTAATCCGTGGTACAAGCGACCTTCGACCATTCATTCTTGGGCTTCCAGGCGCCTCGGTAGATGTTCGTCCAGCTGGAAGTCGGGCTCCCCTTGCAGCCAATAACCACCCGCTGATATCCGCTGCCACCGCTGCAGAAGCTCTTTGCCCACCCGGGGGTGTCGTAGTGGTCGTCGACGGTGCAGGTGGTGGGCTTCGCGCTGGCGCTGGTCGGCGCCACTACGAATGCTCCTAGGGTGGCTGCAGTGAGCGTGATAACGCGCAAGGTTTTGTTCATGTGCTCGCCTCTCTTTCCAAGCGGCCCATTGGCCACAGGGATATTCAAGCGAACGTTCGAGTTGGAGAGGTGAATCTCGTTAGAGATTGGCCCGAACCCGCTGGTCATAAGCGCGTGAGCGTGATCAAACAGGCGGCAATCGACCCGTAGCAGTGGCCACTGTGACCACTAGCGGAACCGACCGTCCGTCAGGAGGCAACATCAGGGCGGCTACTGCGGCCGCGCCGACGAAGGCGACGTTGAACAGGACGTCGTAGACGGAGAAGATTCGGCCGCGGAAGCCGTCGTCGACCGATGACTGCACGATCGTGTCCGTGGCGATCTTCGCGCCCTGGGTGGTCAGGCCCAGGAAGAAGGCGGCGACCAGCACGGGCGCGGGGGCGAAGGGGAGGCGGAGCGCGGGCTCCAGGACCGCGGCGGCGCCGGAGCACGCGACGATCCAGCCGCCGGAGCCAAGTCGCTCCGCCGCCCAGGGCGTCACGACGACCGCGACGAAGAACCCCGCCCCGGAGACGCCCACGGCCAGTCCCAGCAGTGCGTGCCCGTCGTCGTCTGAGCCGGACGCCCAGGCGTACCGGCAGAGCATCAGCACCATGACGGTCAGGGCGGTAGTAGAAGCGCTTCAGCGTCCTCGCAGTGTGTGCTCAGGCAGCCTCCCGCCGTGCCGTCATCGGTTAGGTGTACAAGTTCCTGCTGGAGCTTCGCCTGGAGAGCTGGCCCACGGAGCACGATGCGGCGGTAGTGGTGCTTCAAGGAGTGGCGGGTCACACAGGGCTGAGGTTCATGAAACGAGGTCATGTCACGTGAAACATGGCCCCTGGGCGACCTGCATCGGATGCGACCGAAGGGCGGTGTTTCACGTGAAACACCGCCCCTTGCGCGCTTACTTGGCGGAGTACGGCGACAGGCAGAGGGTGAAGTCGTTCTTGCCGCTCTGGGTGTACTCGGCGTACCTGGTGCGGTCGCAGCCGGAGTCGTCGGTCTTCTTCTGCGTGACCTTGTACTTGGCTTTGGAACTGCCGCAGTCCACGACCTTGAGGCCCGGGTCCGTGGCGCTGTCCGGGTTGCTGATGCTCATGCAGTCGCCGACCTTGGCGGTGTCGGGGTCGTGGCGGCTCGCGAGATAGCCGACGCCGGCGGCTATGACGGCGCAGACGATGACCGCGATGCGCAGGTACTGCTTGAAGCCGCGCTTCGGCCGCTGCGGCGGGACCGGGGCGTACGGGGCTCCCTGCTGCGGGAAGCCGGGCTGGCCGGGCTGCTGGGGGTAGCCCGGCTGCTGCGGGTAACCCTGCGTCGGCTGCTGGCCGTACGGGGCCTGACCCTGGGGCGGCTGGCCGTAGGGCTGCTGGCCCTGGGCGAACGGGTTCTGGCCCTGGGGCGGCGGAGTGGTCACTTGGGGGTCCCCCTAGAACGTAGGCGCGCGACGCGAATAAGACGCACGTAAGTTATCGGGACCCGGTGACAACTCAGTAGCCCGGAGGGGCTCTGTGGCACTGATGTGACACTTACTGCAGTTCGAAGTGGGCCATAGCGGCAGCAATTGCCGCGTAGAGCGCTGCCACAGTGACGACGAGGGAAACCGAGCGTCCGTCAGAAGGCAGTACTAGGGCGGCTACTGCGGCCGCGCCGACGAAGGCGACGTTGAACAGGACGTCGTAGACGGAGAAGATTCGGCCGCGGAAGCCGTCGTCGACCGATGACTGCACGATCGTGTCCGTGGCGATCTTCGCGCCCTGGGTGGTCAGGCCCAGGAAGAAGGCGGCGACCAGCATCGGCGTGGGGGCGAAGGGGAGGCCGAGCGCCGGCTCCAGGATCGCGGCGGCGCCCGCGCATGTGACGATCCAGCCGCCGGGGCCGAGGCGCCCCACTGCCCAGGGGGTGACAACGGCCGCCACGAAGAAGCCCGCCCCGGAGCTGGCCACGGCCAGCCCGAGCAGGGCGAGGCCACCGTCCGAGTCGGACGACCAGGCGTACCGGCAGAGCATCAGCACCATGACCAACAGGGCGCCGTAGCAGAAGCGCATCAGCGTCATCGACGCGAGTGCCCAGGCCGCTTCCCGGCGCCCGGGCTCGGCGAGATGGCGTACACCCGCCGCTAGGCCACGTGCCGTGCCGACGAGCGCCGTGGCAAGGCGTGACTCCACCAACTCCATGTCGGGGCCCAGCAGTTCCGGGGCGATGCGCAGGGAGGCGAGCGCCGCGCACAGATACAGGGCCGCTCCGAGGAGGACGACCGCCGCGTCGGAGTCCGAGGCGACCAGCCGTACGACGAATGCAAGACCGCCGCCCGTGGTCGCGGCGAGTGTCCCCGCGGTCGGCGACAGGGAGTTGGCCATCACCAGGCGTTCGGAGTCGACGACGCGCGGCAGTGCCGCCGACAGGCCCGCCAGGACGAAGCGGTTGACCGCGGTGACGCACAGCGCGGAGACGTAGAAGAGCCAGTCGGGGACATGGCTCAGCATCAGGACGGCCGTCACGCAGGCCAGCGCCGCCCGCAGCAGATTGCCGTAGAGGAGGACCTGGCGGCGCCGCCAGCGGTCCAGCAGGACGCCGGCGAAGGGGCCGATGAGGGAGTAAGGGAGCAGGAGTACCGCCATCGCGGACGCGATCGAGGCCGCGGAGGTCTGCTTCTCCGGTGAGAAGACGACGTACGTGGCGAGCGCGACCTGATAGACGCCGTCGGCGCCCTGGGACAACAGCCGTACGCCCAGCAGGCGTCTGAAGCCCTGGAAGCGCAGGAGTACGCGCAGGTCACGTACGACAGCCATGGGGCACAGCGTCTCAGATGAGCTTAGGTTTTCCTGGGTGGGGCTGGGTTTTCGCCCCGGTGGAAAAGAGATCTCGGCTGCCGGTGTCTCGGCCCCCAGGAGGTGGCGTGGGCGTGCAGGCGGAAGCCTGCGCCGAGTCTGGCCCCATACGGCTCGTGCCGGGTGGGGGTGCTCATCGTGTGCGGTGCCTGCCGCCTGCGCCACCGCCGGGTGCGGTGGGTGGGTGGCTGGGGCGTCCGCCCCGCCGGACGCTCTCCACCTGGACCACTGCCGACGGCCGGAATCGGCGCCGGTGGTGGTCCGGGTGGGGCGGGGACCCTGCGTCGCTTCCTGGGCACAGGGCATCTTCTCGTCGGCCCCGCCTTCGTCCGGTCCACAGGCCGAACTTGCGGACCGGACGGGGGTGGGACCGGGTGGGGGGAGTGCCGGACCGGCTGGTCCAGTTCCTCAACCGTGCGGCGGAGCGTATAGCTGCCGTCGGTGCGGTTAAGGACGGTGTGGGGTTGGTGTTGGAGGCCGCGGGCGCCGATCCGCTGCCAGGCCGCGACATCGCGGTCAGCGCTGTAACGGCAGGCCGGGTTCGGGCAGGTGGCCCATTTCCAGCCGCGTTCGGGACGGTCGGGGGCGGCGTGGTGGCGGAAGGCGGTCAGGCAGCGGGGGCAGTACTTCGACGTCCCCCGCGCGGGCACGATGACCACCGCGATGCCGTGCCGGGCTGCGGCGTGGACGGTGGCGGTGACGATCTGGCCGCGGACACTGGAGGACAGGCGGGTGTTGAGGGTGCGGCCCTTGCCCCGGGCCTCCATGTCCCGCAAATCTTCGAGGTAGATGACGCTTGCCTTGGCGGCCCGCGCGTGGTCCACCATGAAGCGGGCCGCTGCCTGGGCGAGTGCCCGGTTCAGCCGTTCACGCCGTCGGCTGACCCACCGGTGCTCGGTCCGCAGCACGGCCAGTTTGGCCACGTCCATCGGGTCGGGGCGGGAGCCTTGGGTGTGGTGGCCCTCGATGAGGATGTCCAGGTGGGCGGTCTTGGTCCACAGCTGTTCGGCTTCGATGCGTAGCCGGTCGGCTTTCGCCAAGGCCCCGTCCACGCGGAGGAACACGGGCCTACCGTCGGTGAGGACAGCGGGCTGGGTGCCGCCGGTGAGGGTGAGGGTGCCGCCGGTGAGGAGGGTGTTCAGCCCGTAGTCGAAGGCCACCGCACGGGTGTGGCCGTCCCGTCGGCTCTTCGGGGCAGCGGCGGTGTACGCGAGATCGATGCGTATCTGGCCGTCACGCAGGCGCAGGGTGGGGGCGTGCAGGGCGGCCGTCGCGTCGACGGTCGGGGGCAGCCGGAAGCGCAGGACCACCGGACGCCAGTCGGTACGCGAGCGCGGGTCGGGACGCACAGGGAGGCGTACCGTCAGCACCCCGTAGTGGGCGGGGTCGTCCTCGCAGCGGGTCAGCGTGGTCAGCTGCTTGTCCGCGGCGGCCAGGACCACCTGACGGCCTGCGCCCGGAGCGGCCTCCAGTTCGGACACATCCGCAGGCATCCGGTGACGGGCGGCGATGAAGCGCTGCACCTGGCGGGTGCGTCCCCGCAGGACCGACACGGGCACCGCAGCGCCGTCCGGACATGTCTCCCGCAGCGCCTGCCACTCCGCATCGGTACGCCGCAGCGGATCAGGATTGTCAGCAGGCCAGGTGGCCAGGACGGCGTCCACGATGCGGGAACGCCAGTGGGCCGAGCGCAGTACTCTTCCGGCCTGTTCCTCGGCGATCCTGCGCACCCGGTCCGGCACATACCGCCCCTCGGGCACAGCAGCGGTCCAGCCCAGCGTGCGCAACGCCATCCATGCGTTCGGCGGCAGTTTCTCTCCCGACGGGGCGCGCCCGGAAGCGAGCTGCTCGATCTCCGGCCGCGACCAATGCCCGGCGATCACGGCGGCGGCCATCGACTCCACCAGACCGGTCAGCCAGCCCACCCGCACCGCGAGCCGCGTCGTGTTCAGCACCTCACCGGTGACCGTGTCCAGGCCCCGGAAAGCGGACGCGGTAGCACACGCGACCCGCTCCGTCTCCCCTTCCCCCACCACGATCTTCCGCCGCACACCACCCACCCCTGCCCCGATGACTCATCTGTCCGACGATCGGACTGACATACCCAACGAACCCAACCCCACAAAGTCACACCCGACCGGACGCAACCCGCAAGAATCACAGCAACACCCAGGAGAAGCAGGTCAATCGAGGCACTGCTGCTGACCCTCACATACGAGGAGGGTCCCGGGGCGGAATGCCCAGGGACCCTCAACAGCCTTCAACGAGACGAGTTTTAGCGCAGAGCGCCGTGTCTCGCTTAGCGCTCGACCTCGCCCTTGATGAACTTCTCGACGTTGTCGTAGGCCTCGTCGTCGAAGTACTGGACCGGCGGGGACTTCATGAAGTACGAAGACGCCGACAGGATCGGGCCGCCGATACCGCGGTCCTTGGCGATCTTCGCGGCGCGCAGGGCGTCGATGATGACACCCGCGGAGTTCGGGGAGTCCCAGACCTCGAGCTTGTACTCCAGGTTCAGCGGGACGTCGCCGAAGGCGCGGCCCTCGAGGCGCACGTACGCCCACTTGCGGTCGTCCAGCCAGGCCACGTAGTCCGACGGGCCGATGTGGACGTTCTTCTCGCCCATGTCGCGGTCGGGGATCTGCGAGGTGACGGCCTGCGTCTTCGAGATCTTCTTGGACTCGAGGCGGTCGCGCTCCAGCATGTTCTTGAAGTCCATGTTGCCGCCGACGTTGAGCTGCATGGTGCGCTCAAGACGGACACCGCGGTCCTCGAACAGCTTCGCCATTACGCGGTGCGTGATGGTGGCGCCGACCTGCGACTTGATGTCGTCACCGACGATCGGGACGCCCGCCTCGGTGAACTTGTCCGCCCACTCCTTGGTGCCGGCGATGAAGACCGGGAGAGCGTTGACGAAGGCGACCTTGGCGTCGATGGCGCACTGGGCGTAGAACTTCGCCGCGTCCTCGGAACCGACCGGCAGGTAGCAGACGAGGACGTCGACCTGCTTGTCCTTGAGGATCTGGACGACGTCGACCGGAGCCGCGTCGGACTCCTCGATGGTCTGGCGGTAGTACTTGCCGAGACCGTCGAGCGTGTGACCGCGCTGGACCGTGATGCCCTTGTTCGGGACGTCACAGATCTTGATGGTGTTGTTCTCGCTGGCACCGATGGCGTCGGAGAGGTCGAGGCCGACCTTCTTCGCGTCGACGTCGAAGGCGGCGACGAACTCGACGTCGCCGACGTGGTAGTCGCCGAACTGGACGTGCATCAGGCCGGGCACCTTGGACGCCGGGTCGGCGTCCTTGTAGTACTCGACGCCCTGCACCAGCGAGGCGGCGCAGTTGCCCACGCCGACGATGGCTACGCGAACCGAACCCATTCCGGTTGCTCCCTGTGTGTATCGGTGAAACCCCGAATGGGTCTCACGTGGTGGTGTCGTCGGACGGATCCGGCCGGGTGCTGTCCCGGTGCCGGGGCAGGCCGCCCGTCTCTCCAGATGTGCTGTCCTGCTGAGCGGAGCCTTCGGAGGCGGAACCCTTCAGGTCCCGTCCGGCCCGCTCGCTCTCGATGAGCTCGTTCAGCCAGCGCACTTCGCGCTCCACGGACTCCATTCCGTGGCGCTGGAGCTCAAGCGTGTAGTCGTCGAGGCGCTCTCGGGTGCGCGCCAGAGAGGCGCGCATCTTCTCCAGACGCTCCTCGAGCCGGCTGCGGCGGCCCTCCAGTACGCGCATGCGTACATCGCGTGACGTCTGCCCGAAGAAGGCGAAGCGAGCGGCGAAGTGCTCGTCCTCGTACGCGTCGGGACCCGTCTGCGAGAGCAGTTCCTCGAAGTGCTCCTTACCTTCCGCCGTCAACCGATAGACGATCTTGGCGCGGCGCCCGGCGAGTGTAGCGGCGAGGGCGTCCTCGGGTGCGGACCCCGCTTCCTCGATCAACCAGCCGTTGGCGACCAGCGTCTTGAGGCAGGGGTAGAGCGTCCCGTAGCTGAAGGCACGGAACACACCCAGTGACGTATTGAGTCGTTTGCGCAGCTCATAGCCGTGCATCGGTGACTCGCGGAGCAGGCCGAGTACGGCGAACTCGAGGATCCCGGAACGCCGGCTCATCGTCGCCTCCTCCCTGTCGCTGCCTCGTCGGCACGGCCTTTATGCCGCGCTGATGTATCGACTCGATACATCAGCACGATAGAACGGTCCTTCGGATGCGACAAGAGGGGTCACGGTGAACGGCGTCACATCACCGATTCATACGAAGCGAGTTGCCTGATTTGGGGTGAACTTCGGCCCTAGGTGGGTTTTGACGGTGCGTAGTCTGTGCGGCATGCACACCACCGGGAACCGAGTGACGCCTGAGGGCGTCATCGTCTTTGGTGCAGTACGGGTGAATGCGCAAACGACCGCATCCGTACTTCGGGGGGACCGGAAACCAGCCGCCGTTTCCAGGCGCGCATGGGTGCGCCTGCCCGAGGAGTAATCGTTCGATGAGCGAGCACCGTCGCAAACTGCCGCAGCCGCAGGAAGGCGGACGTGCCGCGGCCCGACGCGGCCAGCCCGGCGCGTCCTCCGGTCGCCGTGCGGCACCGCGAGGCGCCACCGGGTCTCCTTCCGACTCCTATGGGTCGGGGGGTGAAGAGCGCCCGTACGGTGGCCGTGCCGAGGCCCGGCGGGCGGCACAGAGAAGTAGTGGCGGAAGCCGACGCAGAGCGGCCGACGGCGCGGGCCGAGGTGGCGCCGGAGGCGGCCGACGCGGTGGCCCCCCGGGCCCGAACGGGCCGGGGCGCGGTCGAGGCCGTGCCTCCGGGCCTGCCAAGAAGCGCT
Organism: Streptomyces sp. R41; assembly: GCF_041053055.1. NCBI lineage: Bacteria > Bacillati > Actinomycetota > Actinomycetes > Kitasatosporales > Streptomycetaceae > Streptomyces > Streptomyces sp. R41. The sequence continues at coordinate 5,310,211 of NZ_CP163443.1, read as the reverse complement.
TCATCGACTACCCGCGCGCGGGCAAGTACGGAGCCGCGCGCTGGGTCCCGTCCTGGAAGCTCGTGACGGGAGTGTTCATCGGCTTCTTCGGCAGCCTGGTGGCGATCGCGGGTGTCGCGTACGCGATGGTGGGCGTCCCGGACCTCGCGAAAACCGCCAAGGCGCAGAACAACGTCTACTACTGGGCCAACAACAAGCCGATGGTCGCCACCGGCGGTGAGACGAACCGCCAGATCATCAGCTACGCGCAGATCCCCAAGGAGATGCGGTACGCGGTCATGTCGGCCGAGAACAAGACGTTCGAGACCGACAGCGGCATCGACCCGATGGGTATCGCCCGCGCCTTCGTCAACATGGCCAAGGGCGGCCAGACGCAGGGTGGCTCCACCATCACCCAGCAGTACGTGAAGAACGCGATGCTGGACGACCAGTCGCAGACGATCTCCCGGAAGTTCAAGGAGCTGTTCGTCTCCATAAAGGTCGGTGCCTCTGTGCCCAAGGAGGACATCATGGCCGGCTACCTGAACTCCGCCTACTACGGTCGCAACGCCTACGGCATCCAGGCGGCGGCGCGCGCCTACTTCAACAAGGACGCCACGAATCTGAGCCCGAGCGAGTGCGCCTTCCTGGCGGCGGTGCTCAAGGGCGCCACGTACTACGACCCGGCGGGCGCCCAGTCGATAGACCCGGTGAACGCCACTCCGCAGGCCAACCGCAAGCGCGCCGAGGCCCGCTGGAAGTGGATCCTCGACGAAGAGGTCAAGGACAAGCGCCTGACCGCCGCGGAGCGGAGCAAGTACACCACGTTCCCCACGGTTCAGCCCCCGCGGTCGAACGTCGCGCTGAGCGGACAGATCGGCTACCTCGTCGACCTGGCCAATTCGTACCTCATCAACAACAGCGACAAGACCGGCATCACCGCGGACAAGCTCCAGCAGGGCGGTTACGAGATCCACACGACCTTCGACAAGACGAAGGTCGACGCGCTCCAGTCCGCCGTGAAGAAGGTCCAGAAGGCCAACATCAAGCCCAAGCTGCGCCCGAAGACGGACAAGTACGTCCAGTTCGGCGGGGCCTCCGTCGACCCGGACACCGGCGCGATCAAGGCCATCTACGGCGGTGAGGACGCGACCAAGCACTTCACCAACAATGCCGACCAGACCGGTGCTCAGGTGGGTTCGACGTTCAAGCCCTTCGTGCTCGCGGCAGCCATGTCGTGGGGTGCCCGTGATCCCGACGGCGACCCGGTCCAGGCGCAGGACGAACGCACCATCGTCTCGCCGAAGAGCCTGTACAGCGGCAAGAACGAGCTGAAGATCAAGGACTACGACGGCACCGACTGGAAGGACGACAAGGGCAAGGAGTGGCTGCAGAAGAACGACGGTGAGCAGTCGTACAACCCGCCCAGCTACAAGATCGACCTGCGTGAGGCGATGCGCGAGTCCGTCAACTCCGCCTATGTCCAGCTGGGCATGGACGTCGGTCTGGACAAGGTGAAGGATGCCGTCCTGAGCGCCGGCATCAAGGAGTCGAGTCTCGCCAGCGCCAACTATCCCTCCTTCTCCCTTGGTACCTCCTCCCCGAGCGCGATCCGTATGGCCGGCGCGTACGCGACCTTCGCGGCCAGTGGCAAGCAGCGTGACCCGTACTCGGTCGACAAGGTCACCGACAAGGACGGCACGGTCTTCCAGCACACCGACATCGAGAAGACCAAGATCGCCTTCACCGAGCAGGTCGCCGACAACGTCACCGACGTCCTGAAGACAGTTGTCGAGAAGGGAACCGGTACCAACGCCCAGCTGACCGGTCGTGAAGTGGCCGGTAAGACCGGTACCACCGACGGCAACAAGTCCGCCTGGTTCGTCGGATACACCCCTCAGCTGTCGACCGCGATCGGCATGTACCGCATGGACGACGACGAGACCAAGAAGAACCGCGAGTTCTTGCAGATGTACGGCACTGGTGGCGAGAAGACCATCCACGGTGCCTCGTTCCCGTCCCAGATCTGGCGGGACTACATGGAGCAGGCGCTCAAGGACCAGCCCGTGAAGGACTTCCCGACCCCCGAGCCGATCGGCGAGGTCCTCAACGACACCCCGAGCCCGAGCGTGACCCCCTCGCCCACCGAGAGTGCCACGGAGAGTGCGACGCCGACTCCGACCCCCAGCGAGAGTCTGACGTCTCCCTCACCCTCGGTGAGCGAGACCTGCAAGAAGTGGGACTTGAACTGCGGCAGTACCGGCGGGACGGACACGGGTGGCACGGACACCGGTGGAACCGACGGAGGGGTGAGCGCCACACCGACGGAGACCACGACCACCGGGAACTCCAGAGGCAACGGCAACGGAGGAATCTTCGGCGGGCCGAACGGATAGCCGCCTCCGTGCGTGTTTCACGTGAAACACGCCGTTTCACGTGAAACAAGGGCCGCTGCACCGACCAGGTGCGGCGGCCCTCGTCGTATTCCTAGCTGCGTACGGCAGGATGTGCGGCATGCCCAGTGCAGAGACGACGCGAGCGAGCGCGCACGAGCCGGAGCTGGTACGGCCGACCAAGGAGGACGAGGTCGCCGCGAGCGGCAGTGAGCTGATCGGTGGCCCCATCGGGCGGCGAGCCCTGCTCGGGACGTCCTGGTGGACGCCCGTGCGGGTCGTCGCGCTCGTCGCTATCGGCATGTTCGCCCTCGGCATGGTGCAGAAGCTGCCGTGCTACGACGGTGGCTGGTTCTTCGGAGCCAGCTCGCAGTACACGCACGCCTGCTACTCCGACATCCCGCACCTCTACCAGGGTCGCGGCTTCGCCGACGGTCTTGTGCCGTACTTCGACAAGATCCCCGGCGACATGGACTACCTCGAGTACCCGGTGCTGACCGGTGTGTTCATGGAGGTCGCGGCCTGGCTCACCCCGGGCAGCGGGAGCATCCAGGACCAGGAGCAGATCTACTGGATGGTCAACGCCGGGATGCTGATGGTGTGCGCGGCGGTCATCGCCGTGTGCACCGCGCGCACCCACCGCCGGCGCCCCTGGGACGGCCTCCTGGTCGCCCTCGCGCCCGCCTTCGCGCTCACGGCCACCATCAACTGGGATCTTCTCGCCGTGGCCCTGCTGGCCGCCGCGATGCTCATGTGGTCGCGGGGCCGGGTTCTGGCGTTCGGGGTGCTGATCGGGCTTGCCACGGCCGCCAAGTTCTACCCGTTCCTGGTGCTCGGACCGCTCTTCCTGCTGTGCTGGCGGGCCGGCAAGTGGCGCGAGTTCGGAACCGCGCTGCTCGGCGCCGTCGGCGCCTGGCTCGCCGTGAACCTTCCGGTGATGTACTTCGCGCCGGAAGGCTGGGCGAAGTTCTACAGCTTCAGCCACGACCGCGGCGTCGACTTCGGATCGGTGTTCCTGTTCATCTCGCAGTGGCTGAAGATCACGATCACCTTCGAGACGGCGAACAACTGGGCGCTGATCATGATGCTGCTCATCTGCGTGGGCCTGACCGCGCTCACGCTCACCGCCCCGCGCCGCCCCCGCTTCGCCCAGCTCGCTTTCCTGATCGTCGCGGCCTTCATCCTCACCAACAAGGTCTACTCGCCCCAGTACGTCCTGTGGCTGGTTCCCCTCGCCGCGCTGGCCCGCCCGCGCTGGCGGGACTTCCTGATCTGGCAGGCGTGCGAGGTCGCGTACTTCCTGGGCATCTGGACGTACCTCGCGTACACGACCAGTGGGGACGCCCACAAGGGTCTGCCCACCGACGGGTACCAAGTCGCCATCGCCGTCCACCTGCTGGGGACGCTGTACCTGTGCGCCGTGGTCGTACGCGACATCTTCATGCCGGAGCGCGACATGGTGCGCCGAGCCGGTGACGACGATCCATCGGGGGGTGTCCTGGACGGTGCCGAGGACGTCTTCGTACTCGGTGCCGCAGCCCATCCGCCGCGGCACGCGGCGCACTTCGACGGGTCGCAGGTCGAGTGGGGCAGCCGGAGCGCGGCAGCCGGAGACAGTTCGCCCTGAGCGAACAGGGCGTAGGGAAGCCACGCAAAAGGCCGTACACGCTGTCCGTGTACGGCCTTTCTGCTGTGTCCGAGCGGGGCGAGCCCTGGGGGGTCAGCGTTCGACGATGCGGTCGAACTGCGTGGTGGTGTGCCGCAGATGGGCCACCAACTCGTCGCCGACCCTCGGCTCCGTGGCGTCCGCGGGCACGAAGAGGATCGAGACCTGCATGTGCGGGGGTTCCGCGAACCAGCGCTGCTTGCCCGCCCAGACGAACGGCGAAAGGTTCCGGTTGACCGTCGCGAGGCCGGCGCGGGCGACGCCCTTGGCGCGCGGCATGACGCCGTGCAGCGCCTTCGGGGCCTCCAGACCCACTCCGTGCGACGTACCGCCCGCGACGACGACCAGCCAGCCGTCGGAGGCCGCCTTCTGCTGCCGGTAGCCGAAGCGGTCGCCCTTGGAGACGCGTGTGACGTCCAGGACGGCTCCGCGGTACTCGGTCGCCTCGTGGTCCCCCAGCCACAGCCGCGTGCCGATACGGGCGCGGAAGCGGGTCTGCGGGAACTGCTGCTGGAGACGGGCCAGTTCCTCGGCCTTGAGGTGGCTGACGAACATCGTGTGCAGCGGCAGGCGGGCGGCGCGCAGGCGGTCCATCCAGCCGATGACCTCCTCGACGGCGTCCGAGCCGTCGGTGCGGTCCAGCGGCAGGTGGATGGCGAAGCCCTCCAGCCGGACGTTCTCTATGGCGGAGTGCAGGTGGGGCAGATCCTGCTCGCTCACGCCGTGCCGCTTCATCGAGGACATCACCTCGATGACGACACGGGCCCCCACAAGGCCGTACACGCCGTCCACGGACGACACGGAGCGGATGACGCGGTCAGGCAGCGGCACGGGCTCCTCGCCCCGCCTGAACGGCGTCAGGACCAGCAGGTCGCCGCCGAACCAGTCCTTGATCCGGGCGGCTTCGTAGGTGGTGCCGACGGCGAGGACGTCCGAGCCCAGGCGGGTGGCCTCGTCCGCGAGCCGCTCGTGGCCGAAGCCATAGCCGTTGCCCTTGCAGACGGGGACCAGCCCCGGAAACTGCTCGGACACGTGCTTGTGGTGTGCCCGCCAGCGCGCGGTGTCGACGTAGAGCGTGAGCGCCATGGCCGGTCCCGGAACCTTTCTCGTGGCTGCGGTGTATCAGAGGTATGAAAGGAAATTGTGGCGGATTCGCCGGACCGACGGGGCGACGCCGTGCCGGATCAGCGGCTTGGCATGCGGTTCGGGCTGGCTCAGCGGCGAGACATGTAGATGTCGAGCGCCTTGTGGAGCAGCTTGTTCAGCGGGAAGTCCCACTCGCCGAGGTACTCGGCGGCCTGCCCACCCGTGCCCACCTTGAACTGGATCAGGCCGAAGAGGTGATCGGTCTCGTCCAGCGAGTCGGAGATGCCGCGCAGGTCGTAGACGGTCGCCCCCAGGGCGTACGCGTCGCGCAGCATCCGCCACTGCATCGCGTTCGAGGGCCGGACCTCGCGGCCGATGTTGTCCGAGGCGCCGTACGAGTACCAGACGTGCCCGCCGACGACCAGCATCGTCGCGGCCGACAGGTTCACGCCGTCGTGGCGCGCGAAGTACAGCCGCATGCGGTTGGGGTCCTCGGTGTTGAGGGCCGTCCACATGCGCTGGAAGTACGACAGCGGGCGGGGCCGGAAGTGGTCGCGGACGGCGGTGATCTCGTACAGCCGCTGCCACTCCTCCAGGTCCTGGTAGCCGCCCTGGACGACCTCGACGCCCGCCTTCTCGGCCTTCTTGATATTGCGGCGCCACAGCTGGTTGAAGTTCTTGTGGACCTCTTCCAGGGAGCGGTTGGCCAGCGGCACCTGGAAGACGTAGCGGGGCTGCACGTCGCCGAAGCCGGCGCCGCCGTCCTCGCCCTGCTGCCAGCCCATGCGGCGCAGCTTGTCGGCGACCTCGAAGGCGCGCGGCTCGATGAAGTCCGCCTCGATGTCGCGCAGGCGCTTCACGTCCGGGTTCTGGATGCCGCCCTTGATGGACGTGGCCTCCCAGCGCCGAATGATCACCGGCGGGCCCATCTTCACGGAGAAGGCGCCCTGCTGCTTGAGGTGCGCGAGCATCGGCTGCAGCCAGTCGTCGAGGTTCGGCGCGAACCAGTTGATGACCGGACCCTCGGGCAGATAGGCGAGATAGCGCTTGATCTTGGGCAGCTGGCGGTACAGCACCAGACCCGCGCCGACCATCTCGCCGGTCCTGTCGTCGAACCAGCCGAGGTTCTCGGAGCGCCACTCCGCCTTGACGTCTGCCCAGGCCGGGACCTGCATGTGGCTCGCCGCGGGCAGGCTCTGGATGTATGCCAGATGCTGCTCTCGGCTGATGGTCCTCAGGGTCAGACTCATTCGGGGCGCTCCTCGGGCTGGTGTGTCCCCATGGGTACAGGGGCTCCGGCTCTCGCGCCGAAGCCTACTGCGCCCTGGGAGCGCCCCGAATGGCTGTATGGAACCTGCGTGCCGGGGACGGATGGAGAAGAGTCCCGGAGGCAGGGGAAAACGGGTGTTCGGGTTAGAAGAGGCCGCCGAAGAGGCCCCCATGGGCCATGCCGAGGAAGAAGCCGACGGCCGATGCGCCCAGCCCCAGAATCAGCCCGAAGCGTTCACGCGTCGTCTCGGAGATGAACTGCCCGTACGCACCGGTGAGGATTCCCACCAGGCCGGCCCAGGAGCTGATCAGATGCAGGCTGTCGAACATCGCCGTGACGAAGGCCATGATCCCGAGCACCAGGGTCACCGCGAGCAAGGTGTCCTGGAGCGGATGGGCCTTGCCATCCGTGGCGAAGAGGGAGCCGGTGGAGCCTGTGGTGTTGGGTCGCAATACCTGTGCCATGAGGCACCTCCTGCGGAAGGCGGCGCATCGTAGCGCCATACACACCCGATGTGTACAGATTGACGGTCAACCCGGTCGGATTTCAACCGGAAGCCGGTGTGCAGGTAGTCTGTACCGTCTGCACCGGTGTCTGCCCAGGCCAAGGCCAGGTCACGACAGGGATTCCCGCTCGGTCCACCGACGGGGAGCCCGATTGTCAGTGGCGGCCGATACCGTTGCGTACGCATCACAACCCTCCTGCCACGGAACGACCGTGGCCGCTGAGTCCAAAGGAGGTGGGTTCCACATGCGTCACTACGAGGTGATGGTCATCCTCGACCCCGATCTCGAGGAGCGCGCTGTCTCTCCGCTGATCGAGAACTTCCTCTCCGTTGTCCGTGAGGGCAATGGAAAGGTCGAGAAGGTCGACACCTGGGGCCGTCGTCGTCTCGCGTACGAGATCAAGAAGAAGCCCGAGGGCATCTACTCGGTCATCGACCTGCAGGCCGAGCCTGCGGTCGTCAAGGAGCTCGACCGCCAGATGAACCTGAACGAGTCGGTCCTCCGGACCAAGGTCCTCCGTCCCGAGACCCACTGAGCTCTGCTCAGCTGATCTCGGGCATCGAGTAGCACAAGCAGCCAGCAGCAAACCCGCCGAGAGGTTCCCCCATGGCAGGCGAGACCGTCATCACGGTCGTCGGCAATCTTGTCGACGACCCCGAGCTGCGCTTCACCCCTTCCGGTGCGGCGGTCGCGAAGTTTCGTGTCGCGTCCACTCCCCGCACCTTCGACCGTCAGACCAATGAGTGGAAGGACGGCGAGAGCCTGTTCCTGACCTGCTCGGTCTGGCGTCAGGCGGCGGAGAACGTCGCCGAATCGCTCCAGCGAGGCATGCGCGTCATCGTGCAGGGCCGGCTGAAGCAGCGGTCCTACGAGGACCGTGAGGGCGTCAAGCGCACGGTCTACGAGCTGGACGTCGAGGAAGTCGGCGCCAGCCTGAAGAACGCCACGGCCAAGGTCACCAAGACCACTGGTCGAGGCGGCCAGGGCGGTTACGCCGGCGGTGGCGGCGGCCAGCAGGGCGGCGGCTGGGGCGGAAGCTCCGGCGGCGGTCAGCAGCAGGGTGGCGGCGCTCCCGCCGAAGACCCCTGGGCGACCAGCGCCCCTGCCGGTGGCAACCAGGGCGGCGGCGGTGGCGGTGGCGGCTGGGGCGGAAGCTCCGGCGGCTCCGGCGGCGGCTACTCGGACGAGCCCCCCTTCTAGGCCCCTGGGCCGAGGGTGGGTCGTACCCCCACTTCTTGATCACACAGGAGATACACCATGGCGAAGCCGCCTGTGCGCAAGCCGAAGAAGAAGGTCTGCGCTTTCTGCAAGGACAAGGTCACGTACGTGGACTACAAGGACACGAACATGCTGCGGAAGTTCATTTCCGACCGCGGCAAGATCCGTGCCCGCCGCGTGACCGGCAACTGCACGCAGCACCAGCGTGACGTCGCCACGGCCGTGAAGAACAGCCGTGAGATGGCGCTGCTGCCCTACACCTCCACCGCGCGATAAGGGAAGGGTGACCGACACATGAAGATCATCCTCACCCACGAGGTCTCCGGCCTCGGTGCCGCGGGCGACGTCGTCGACGTCAAGGACGGTTACGCTCGCAACTACCTGATCCCGCGGAACTTCGCGATCCGCTGGACCAAGGGCGGCGAGAAGGACGTCGAGCAGATTCGTCGCGCTCGCAAGATCCACGAGATCGCGACCATCGAGCAGGCCAACGAGATCAAGGCCCGCCTCGAAGGCGTCAAGGTCCGCCTGGCCGTTCGCTCCGGCGACGCCGGTCGTCTCTTCGGTTCCGTCACCCCGGCCGACATCGCCTCGGCGATCAAGGCTTCCGGTGGCCCCGAGGTCGACAAGCGCCGCATCGAGCTGGGCGCGCCGATCAAGACTCTGGGCGCCCACGAGACGTCCGTGCGTCTGCACCCCGAGGTTGCCGCCAAGGTCAACATCGAGGTTGTCGCTGCCTGAGTGCAGCGCTCGGCATAGCTGAGAGAAGGGCCGCACCCCTCGGGGTGCGGCCCTTCTACGTTTCGCGAGCATGAGGCTGCGTTTCACGGGGATGCCGGCACTCGTTGTTTCACGTGAAACGGGGTTTCACGTGAAACGGTCAGCGCGTCGCGCCCGTGACGATCCAGCGGCCCGAGCGAGAACGCAGCCACAGGGTCAGCATCCGTATCGTCATCATCAGCGTCATGGCTCCCCAGAGTGCGGTGAGACCGCCGCCGAGTGTGGGGACGAGTAGTGCGACGGGAGCGAAGGCCGCCAGGGTGAGCAGCATGGCCCACGCCAGGTATGGCCCGTCCCCCGCTCCCATCAGGACACCGTCCAGGACGAAGACGATGCCGCAGATCGGTTGCGAGACGGCCACCATCAACAAGGCGGGCAGCGCAGCGTCTCGCACGGTCGAATCGCTGCTGAAGAGAGGCAGGAAGAGGGGACGAGCGGCGATGACCAGGAGGCCGAGTGCGAGTCCAGTGGCGATGCCCCACTGCACCATGCGGCGGCAGGCCTCGCGGGCGCCTCGGGCATCGTCCGCGCCGAGATAGCGCCCGATGATGGCCTGTCCGGCGATGGCGATCGCGTCGAGCGCGAAGGCGAGCAGACTCCACAGCGAGAGGACGATCTGGTGCGCCGCCATCTCGGCGTCCCCGAGCCGCGCGGCGACCGCCGTGGCGATCATGAGAATGGCCCGCAGCGACAGCGTGCGCACGAGAAGAGGCGCGCCTGCCTGGGCGCAGGCCCGTATCCCGGCGGCATCCGGCCGCAGCGAGGCACCGTGCTTCCGCGCTCCCCGGATGACGACGTACAGATAGACGGCGGCCATGCCGCACTGAGCGATGACGGTGCCCCAGGCGGAGCCCGCGATGCCCAGGTCGGCGCCGTAGACGAGGCCCACGTTGAGGGCGGCGTTGGCGACGAAGCCCCCGACGGCCACGTAGAGCGGGGTCTTTGTGTCCTGCAGTCCGCGCAGGACGCCGGTGGCGGCGAGCACGACGAGCATGGCAGGGATGCCGAGCGTCGAGATCCGCAGATAGGTGGTGGCGTACGGAGCGGCGGTGTCGGAGGCGCCGAACAGTTCCATGAGGGCGGGTGCCGTGGGCAGGACGACGGCGATGACGGCTGCGCCGATCAGCAGGGCGAGCCAGATGCCGTCCATGCCTTGGCGAATCGCGGCCCGCAGATCGCCCGCGCCGACACGGCGGGCGACGGCGGCCGTGGTGGCGTAGGCGAGGAACACGAAGACGCCGACGGCGGTCATGAGGAGCGCCGAGGCGACGCCGAGACCGGCCAGCTGCGCGGTGCCGAGATGGCCGACGATGGCGCTGTCGGCCATTACGAAGAGAGGCTCGGCGACGAGTGCGCCGAAGGCCGGAACGGCCAGCGCGACGATCTCTCGGTCGTGCCGGCGTCGGGCGGCCTGGGGTGCCGCGGGAGCCTGTGTCATGAGCACCAATCTAATCTTCCACAGGTAAGAGATGCAATGTCAAAAGGACCCTTACTCACTCTCTGGTGGGGTGTGCCGACGCGTACCGTTTGCAGCGATCTTGGTCCGACCGGGAAAGTTTTTCTTCTGCACAGCCGGTGGACGGGAAAGTAGCAGGTCAGAGCCGGTTCGCCGGAGGGTCTGAGGGCTTGTTCACAGGGCTGTCCACCGGGTCGTGCACAGGTTTTGTGGGGTTCTCCACAGCATCCGGGCCGTCGTCCACATGGCCTGTGGATAACCAGATTGGCTGACGGTGCCCGCGGGCCTAACGTGGTGCGGCACCCGCTCTCTCCTCCGTCCTCGGAAACCTGGCAAAACCGACGCGTCAGAACCGGAGTTGGGCATCTCAATTGTCAGTGCCGTGCCGTAGAAATGAGGGGCACGGTTAGGTCCGCTCGGCGGACGGGAGGAGGTGGCTCGGTGAGTATTTCCGAGCCCTTGGACGACCCCTGGGCCGACAGCGGTCCCAGTGATCGTCTGCCCTCTTCCCGCCGGCACAGCAACGGTGGCCGCGGCCGAGACGAACAGCACGACCGCGACCGGGACAGTGGCTCGTGGGAGGGCGGAGGTTCGTCCTTCGAGCGCGTGCCGCCCCAGGACCTGGACGCCGAGCAGTCCGTCCTCGGCGGCATGCTCCTGTCCAAGGACGCCATCGCCGATGTCGTCGAAGTACTCAAGGGCCACGATTTCTACCGGCCCGCGCACGAGACCATCTACGGGGCGATCCTCGACCTGTACGCGAAGGGCGAGCCGGCCGACCCCATCACGGTCGCGGCCGAGCTCACCAAGCGCGGCGAGATCACGAAGGTCGGCGGCGCACCGTATCTCCACACCCTGGTGCAGACCGTCCCGACCGCGGCGAATGCCGAGTACTACGCGGAGATCGTGCACGAGCGGGCGGTCCTGCGCCGCCTGGTCGAGGCGGGTACGCGCATCACTCAGATGGGATACGCGGCCGACGGCGACGTCGACGAGATCGTGAACAGCGCCCAGGCGGAGATCTATGCCGTCACCGAGCAGCGCACCACCGAGGACTATCTGCCGCTCGGCGACATCATGGAGGGCGCGCTCGACGAGATCGAGGCGATCGGTTCGCGGTCGGGGGAGATGACCGGCGTGCCGACCGGCTTCACCGACCTCGACTCACTCACCAACGGTCTGCACCCGGGCCAGATGATCATCATCGCGGCCCGTCCCGCCATGGGTAAGTCGACGCTGGCCCTGGACTTCGCCCGGGCCTGCTCGATCAAGCACAACATGCCCAGCGTGATCTTCTCGCTCGAAATGGGCCGCAACGAGATCGCGATGCGTCTGCTGTCGGCCGAGGCGCGCGTGGCCCTGCACCACATGAGGTCCGGCACGATGACCGACGAGGACTGGACCCGGCTCGCGCGCCGCATGCCAGACGTCTCGGCCGCCCCGCTCTACATCGACGACTCTCCGAACCTGTCGATGATGGAGATCCGCGCCAAGTGCCGTCGCCTCAAGCAGCGCAACGACCTGAAGCTCGTGGTCATCGACTATCTGCAGCTGATGCAGTCGGGCGGCAAGCGGTCCGAGAGCCGCCAGCAGGAAGTCTCCGACATGTCGCGAAACCTGAAGCTGCTCGCCAAGGAGCTGGAGCTGCCGGTGATCGCGCTGTCGCAGCTCAACCGTGGTCCCGAGCAGCGTACGGACAAGAAGCCGATGGTTTCCGACCTGCGTGAGTCCGGATCGATCGAGCAGGATGCGGACATGGTGATCCTGCTGCACCGCGAGGATGCGTACGAGAAGGAGTCACCGCGCGCGGGCGAGGCGGACATCATCGTCGGCAAGCACCGTAACGGCCCGACGGCCACGATCACGGTGGCCTTCCAGGGCCACTACTCGCGCTTCGTGGACATGGCGCAGACCTGATCCGACGCCCTGCGGGGTGGCCTCGGGTTAATGCGCTCGACGTGCGGTGCCGGGCCGGGTGGACTGGTGTCATGACGACACCTCAGGATGATCTCCTTCCCGCCACGCGCCGGGGTCTGCTGCACCGTATCGCCGTCGCACAGACCGAAGGGCGGGCGCCGTCGCTGGTCGCGGCGGTCGTCCGGGGCGGGCAGACGGTGTGGAACGGGGCACGGACCTCGGTGGACGGGCACGGGCCCGACGAGAACGTGCAGTACCGGATCGGCTCCATTACCAAGACCTTCACCGCCGTACTCGTACTGCGGTTGCGTGACGAGGGCGTGCTGGACCTCGGTGACCCGCTGGAGAAGCATCTGCCCGGTACCGGCGCGGGGGAGATCACCATTGCCGAACTGCTCGCGCACACCGGCGGTTTGGCCGCCGAGTCTCCCGCACCCTGGTGGGAGCGCACGCCCGGCTCGCTCCGCCCCGAGCTGTCCGACGTCCTGGGCGAGCAGCCCTTCCGGCACCCGGTAGGGCGCCGGCACCACTACTCGAACCCCGGCTACACGCTCTTGGGCGCGCTGGTCGAGGAGTTGCGGGGCGCCCCCTGGGAGGAGGTGCTGCGGTGCGAGGTGCTCGAACCGCTGGGCCTGCACCGTACGAGCGGTCGGCCGCAGGCTCCGCACGCGGGAGGCTGGGCCGTCCACCCCTGGGCGGACGTGATGATGTCCGAACCCACGCAGGATCTCGGCCGAATGGCTCCGGCCGGACAACTGTGGTCCACCACCGCGGACTTGGCGCGCTTCGCCGTCTTCCTGGCCCGGGGTGACGACCGGGTGCTGAGCGCGGAGTCCGTACGGGAGATGCGTACGCCTGCCGCGCCGCCCGAGGCGGCAGAGCTGGCCGCCGGTTCCGCCTACGGCCTCGGCATGCAGATCCTGCACCGAGACGGTCGGATGCTCGTCGGACACTCCGGCTCCCTGCCGGGCTTCCTGGCCGGCCTGGTGATCGGTGTGGAGGACGACGTGGCGGCGGTCGTGCTGTCCAACTGCACCTCGGGGCCACCCGTGTTGACCGTCGCCGCCGATCTCGTACGGATCGTTGCGGAGGCCGAGCCCAGGATCCCCGAACCCTGGCGTCCCATGACTGAAGCCGACAGCTCCGTACTGGAGTTGGTGGGGCAGTGGTATTGGGGGACTCAGGCGTTCGGGTTGCGGTTGGTGGCCGGCAGGGACGTGGCGTTGGGGCCGCTGTCCGGCATCGGTCGGGGCGCCCGGTTCCGGGCGAACGGTGACGGGACCTGGACGGGGCTCGACGGCTACTACGCGGGGGAGTTGCTGCGGGCCGTACGGCGCCAGGACGGCTCCGTGAGCCATCTCGACCTCGGGTCGTTCGTCTTCACGCGCCAGCCCTACGACGACGGGGCTCCTGTGCCGGGTGGGGTGGATCCGGAGGGCTGGCGGGGGATTCAGTAGACCGCGTCAGCGTGAGGGGCGGCCTGTTTCACGTGAAACAGGCCGCCCCTCGCCCCGTGCAGGGTGGCACGCCTCAGAGCGGCAGCTTGAAGCCCACGTGAGAGGCCGTGAAGCCGAGCCGCTCGTAGAAGCGATGGGCGTCGGTGCGGGTGACGTCGGAGGTCAGTTGGACCAGTTGGCAGTCCAGGCGCCGGGATTCGTCGATCGCCCACTCGATGAGCTGGGTGCCGAGGCCGCTGCCGCGCTCGTCGGCATGGATGCGTACGCCTTCGATGATGGAGCGAGTCGCTCCCTTGCGGGACAGCCCGGGAATCACCGTGAGCTGAAGGGTGCCGACGACGCGGCCTTCGCGCACGGCGACGACCAGATGCTGGTTCGGGTCGGCGCTCAGGCGCTCCAGGGCGGCCAGATACGGGGTCAGGTCGTCCTGCGACTCGCGTTGGGCGCCCAGCGGATCGTCCGCGAGCATCGCGACGATGGCGGGCACGTCTTCGGCGACAGCGGCTCGTATTTCAAGATCTCCCATGACCGCACCCTATGAGGGCACGCTCATGGGGCGCACGGTCTAAACGGGCACGCTCGCCGATTCCACGACCCGGACCAGCGGGGCCAGCTCCGGGTTCTTGGCCGCTTCGTCGAGGGCTTCGCGCAGGGCGGCGTCATTGGTGGGCCGTGCCTCTTCGAGGAGCTTGAGGCCCGCTTCGCTGACGTTCGTGTAGATGCCGCGACGGTCGGTCGGGCAGAGATACCGGGAGAGCAGCCCGCGGTCCTCGAGGCGGGTGACAAGTCGCGTGGTGGCGCTCTGACTGAGGACGACCGCGTCCGCGACCTGCTTCATCTGCAGATGACCACCCTCGCCGTCGTGCTGTCGGCTGAGCACGTCGAGCAGGGAGTACTCGCGCACGCTCAGGCCGTGCTTGGCCTGCAGCTCGCGCTCGATGTGGGCCTCGATCCTCCCGTGCAAAAGGGAGAGAGCACACCAGCCCTGAGCGAGGGCGGTGAGCGCGGGGTCCGTGGCTGTCATGGCGTTTTCCTCCGTCCCGGAGCGGCTGAGACCAGGATAGAGCACGAGCGCAATAGCCTGCTCTTGCATATAGCCCGCGTCTGCAACTATTGTGGACGCACGCAAAGCGCTCCTGCAATCGTCTGGGAAGGTGTACCCCACCATGCCTCTCGCGCTTCTGGCCCTCGCGATCGGGGCCTTCGGAATCGGAACCACCGAGTTTGTGATCATGGGTGTGCTGCCTGAGGTCGCCGGTGACTTCGGTGTCTCCATCCCTACCGCCGGACTGCTGGTGACCGGCTATGCCCTCGGCGTGGTGATCGGTGCTCCGATCATGACGGCACTCGGCACAAAGGTGTCCCGCAAGCGGATGCTGATGCTTCTGATGGGGCTGTTCGTCCTCGGCAACCTGCTCTCCGCCGTCGCTCCGGTCTTCGGGCTGATGCTGGCGGGCCGAGTGGTCGCCTCCCTCGCCCACGGCGCCTTCTTCGGCATCGGTTCGGTGGTCGCCGCCGAGCTGGTCGCGCCCGAGAAGAAGGCCGGTGCCATCGCCATGATGTTCAGCGGGCTCACCATCGCCAATGTCGTCGGAGTTCCCTTGGGCACGCTGATCGGGCAGTCCGCGGGCTGGCGTGTCACCTTCGCGGGCGTCGCCGTGCTCGGCCTGATCGGGCTGCTGGGCATCGCCAAGCTGGTGCCCGAGCTGCCGAAGCCCGAAGGCGTACACCTCCGTCACGAGCTGGCCGCCTTCAAGAACGTCCAGGTGCTGCTGGCCATGGCGATGACCGTGCTCGGCTTCGGAGGCGTCTTCGCGGCCATCACCTACATCGCACCGATGATGACGCACGTCGCGGGCTTCGCCGACGGCTCCGTCACCTGGCTGCTCGTCCTCTTCGGCCTCGGCATGGTCGGCGGGAACCTCATCGGCGGCAAGTTCGCCGACCGCGCGCTGATGCCGATGCTGTACGTGTCCTTGGGCGGCCTCGCCGTCGTGCTCGCCCTGTTCACCGTGACCGCGCACAACAAGATCCTCGCGGCCGTCACGATCGCCCTCATCGGCGCTCTGGGCTTCGCGACCGTGCCGCCGCTGCAGAAGCGGGTCCTCGACCAGGCGCACGGCGCCCCCACACTGGCGTCGGCCGTGAACATCGGCGCCTTCAACCTCGGCAACGCCCTCTCGGCCTGGCTCGGCGGCATCGTCATCGCCGCGGGCCTGGGCTACACCGCCCCCAACTGGGTCGGCGCCGTCCTCGCCGCGAGCGCGCTCGTCCTCGCTGTCCTCTCGGCCGCCCTGGAGCGCCGCGCGGATGCCCCCAGCACCGTCGTCACCGGCGGCGCGCCCGTGGAACAGCGGACGGCCGTCCACCACTGACCGGGGTCGAGACGGCGCGGGGCCAGGGCCGTCCCCGCACCGTCTGGACTCGGCGCCACCTGCAACCGACTCAGCACGCACCCTCACAAGGAGAAACCCCCTCATGAGCACCACCACCGCCGTCGCCCCGCTGACCACCGAGGACGCCGAAGTTCTGGTCACCGCGGCCCGCCGCGCCGCCACGACCGCCGGAGTCAGGGTCAGCGTCACCGTCCTCGACGCGGGCGGTCACCTGCTTGCCTTCCGGCGCGACGACCAGGCCGTGCTGATCTCCGGCGAGACCAGCACCCGCAAGGCCTACACGGCGCTCCAGCTGGACTCCGCCACCGCCGACCTCGTCGACGCGGTCCAGCCCGGCGGCCTCTTCCACACCCTGCCCACCGCGCTCGACCGGCCCCTGCTGTTCATCGCGGGCGGCGTGCCGGTCCACCGCGACGGCCGCCTGATCGGAGCGATCGGGGTCGGCGGCGGTGCGCCGGACCAGGACCACGGCTTCGCTGTCGCCGCTGTGGAGTCGCTCGCCTGAGTGCACTTCAGTAGAGAAGCGCCGGCCCCTGGGGGTCCGGCGCTTTTCTACAGGCGCTTACCTTCGTCTACGGCGTCAACGGGCATCGCGACGGGCGTCTACGGGCGTCGACGGACGTCTACGGCGTCTACAGGTGTCTCACCCCGCCGCCACCGTCAGTGGAGCGAACCGTCGTGTCCAGTCTCCAGGCAGCTCCGAGATTCCGTACATCATGACCGAGTTGAAGGCGATGGACGCCAGGCCACGGTCCTTCAGCCAGGACAGCAGCTCCTCGTGTCGTACGTCGATGTCAGTGCGCAGCAGGCGGTCGGTGTGGTCGGCCAGCGAGGCGATGAGCGCCTTCGCGGTCTCCGTGTCACGGGCGATCAGCGGACCCACGACATGGTTGTCCATGTTGGGCCAGGCGCAGGCGTATCCGATGATCCGGCCGTTCTCCTCGGCGACACGCAGTTGGTCGGAGAAGGCGGGCAGCCGCGTGATCACGTGGGTGCGATCGACCCCGAAGATCTCCTCGTCGAGCCGGAGGATGGCCGCGAGGTCTTCCGCGGTGGCCGGACGGGTGAAGATCCCGGGCTCCACCCCGCCGGGGACGAAGTGCCCACGGACCATCTCGGCCCGGCCGGTGACCTTGAATCCCAGTTCCTCGTAGAGCGGGCGGCCGTTCGGAGTCGCGTGCAGAGTCAGCGGGGTGGTCCCCATCTCCGCGACCACGTGGCGCATCAGTCGGCGGCCGAGGCCCTGGCGGGCATGCCGCTCGGCGACGAGCACCATGCCGATCGCACCCAGATCAGGGCACTCCCGCGGTCCGTACTCGGTCACGACGCAGGCGGTGACAAGACCTCCGTCGGGGTCATCGATGCCGTAACCGGTTCCCGCCGCGAGGAGCAGACCCCACTTGTGTTCCTCACGGGGCCAGCCCCGATTCTCGGACAAGTCGGCGCAGGCGGTGAGATCGCGAGGCGTCAGACGGCGGACTGGCAGAGCGGCGGGGGAAGATGTCGACACGCACGTCAGGCTGTCTGACACGCACCACTGACGTCCACCGGTTTGCGGGCACACGTACGCGCTTTTGGCCATGTCGTGCACAACCGCACAGCGCCCGGACAGATGTTTCACGTGAAACGGCGCCGATCAACCGCTGGGCGCACCGATGGAGGGACAGCCGGCACCGCTAGCCTCGGCGGGCATGGCACGACTTCATCTCTTCGATCTCGACGGGACGTTGCTGCACGGGAGCACCGCACCGGTGGAGATCTCGCGACAGCTCGGACTGGAAGCCGAGACCGTCGCGCTCGATCAGGCGATCTTCGCGGGGCGCATAGGCCCGCCGGAGTATGCGACGCGGGTGCACGCCCTGTGGACGGAACTCACCGAGGCCCATGTGATGGCGGCTTTCGAGGGGGCGCCCTGGATGTCCGGCATCGAGGACGTCTGGGCGGAGATCCGGGGGGACGGCGACTACTGCGCCGTCATCTCGCTGTCACCCTCCTTCTTCGTGGAACGGCTGACGGCGTGGGGGGCGCATGAGGCACATGGCTCGCGCTTTCCCGCCGTGCCGTTCACCGAGCCGGTCGATCCGGCGGGGATTCTCAGCAGTGCAGCCAAGGTGCAGATCGCGGACCGGCTCTGTGAAAAGTTCGAGGTGAGCCGGGCTGACTGCGTGGCGTATGGCGACTCATTGTCGGACAAGGACCTGTTCGGTGCCGTGCCGGTATCCGTCGCGGTCAATGCGGATCGGCATCTGCGGGGTCTCGCCACCCACGCCTACGTGGGCCGGGATCTGTGGGATGCCTATGAATTGGTCCGTCGCGCCCGGTAATTGAGGCAATTGATGGAGCGGCCCCCTGCCAATTCGTGGTGACGCGAGGGGGGACTTGTGCATGCAGCCACTGCCGGTATGGTCGAGTCCGGTTCGCGTCCGCCGAGATGTGCGCATGTCCCGTGGGGGCACGAACGCAGGCCAATGCAGCCTAACGGGACGGAGAGATCGAAGACCCGCATTTTCCGTTACGCGGCCGGGCGTTGGCTCGGGGTGGGATGCTGCGGTGAGAGTACTGCGGCCAATGTCACATTCTCGCCTTACTTGTCCGTACGGAGCGGGAATCCGGGTTCAATGTGGCCGCATTGCCCGACGGGGACTGAACGGGGAAAGCAAGCAAGCCGTCTGCGGGGGAAAGCAGGCACTTTCCGACCGCGGAAGTGCGCAGACCGACCGAAAGATGTTCGAGGCGAGGCACACCATGGACGCTCCGACCACCACGTCGGCCGACAACGGTACTTCCGGCGGCAACGGCGGGGGCGGCTGGTTCACGCCGCGCAAGGAGCCGGCGCCTTCCGGCGGGGACCAGGGGGCAGCCGACGGCCGTCGACTGGCCGCGATGCGTCCGGTCGGACGGTCCGCCACGGGGCACGGAGCGCCGGAGCAGGGAGCGTCGGCGCAGGAACGAATATCCCCGGCCGTGGAAGGGCCACCCGCCCCGCACGATGCGGCGCCGACGTCGCACGACGCGCCTTCGCCTGGGACGCGACCCCACGAGACGCCACAGGCTGCGACGCGACCCCACGATGCGGCGCCCACTGAGATACGACCCCACGAGCCCGCACCGGCTCAGGCGCGCCTGCACCAGGCACCACAGCCCGAGGCGCGACATCCGGAGCCCGACCCCGCCCACGGCGCCCACGAAGCCGCACGACCGCAGTCGGGCCCCGAGCGGCCCCCGTACGGCTCTCCGCAGCCTGATCCCGGCCCGCAGCCGCGTGTGCCCGCCCAAAGGCCCGCTCCTGAAACACCCCCTGCTCCAAAGGCGTCCCCCGACGCCGTGCTGATCCGCCGGACCATGGCCGAGGTCGGTCCCGTCGCCGACAAGGTCACCTCCTACTTCTACGCGCTGCTCTTCGTGCGCCACCCGGAACTGCGCTCACTGTTCCCCGCCGCGATGGACACCCAGCGGGACCGGCTGCTCAAGGCGCTGCTGACGGCTGCCGAGCACATCGACAACACCAAGGTCCTCGTCGCGTATCTCCAGAACCTCGGTCGTGGACACCGCAAGTACGGCACGCGGCCCGAGCACTACCCGGCCGTCGGTGAGTGCCTCATCGGCTCGCTCAGCCGGTACGCCTCGGCGATCTGGGACCCCGAGATGGAGGCGGCCTGGGTGCGGGCGTACACGACCATCTCCCAGGTCATGATCGACGCGGCGGCCGCCGACGAGCTGCGAGCGCCGGCCTGGTGGTACGCCGAGGTGGTCTCGCACGACCTCAGGACCCCGGACGTCGCGGTCATCACCGTCCGCCCCGACCAGCCGTACCCCTTCCTCGCCGGGCAGTACACGAGCTTGGAGACCCCGTGGTGGCCGCGGATCTGGCGGCACTACTCGTTCGCCTCGGCGCCCCGCTCCGACGGGCTGCTGTCGTTCCACGTGAAGGCGGTTCCGGCGGGCTGGGTGTCCAACGCGCTGGTGCACCGAGCCCGGCCCGGCGACATCATCCGGCTCGGACCGCCGGCCGGCTCGATGATCGTCGACCACACCACCGACAGCGGACTGCTCTGTCTGGGCGGTGGCACCGGCATAGCGCCCATCAAGGCCCTGGTCGAGGATGTCGCCGAGCACGGGGAGCGCCGCCCGGTCGAGGTCTTCTATGGTGCTCGCACCGATCACGACCTGTACGACATCGACACGATGCTGCGGCTCCAGCAGAGCCACCCGTGGCTCGCGGTGCGTCCGGTCGTCGACCAGCAGGCCCATCTCCAGCTGCCGGACGTCGTACGCGAATACGGGCCGTGGAATGAGTACGACGCGTATCTCTCGGGTCCGCCCGGGATGATCCGCAGCGGTGTGGACGCGCTGCGAGACATCGGCATTCCGTCGGATCGCATACGCCACGACTCGGTGGAGGAACTCGTCGCGGCCGGGGACTGACCTGGGCCCAAGGCTCCTGCGGACAAGCCCCAGCCGCGTAAGTCAGCCCAGGTCGGGCGCGTGCATCGCCCGTACGCCCTCGATGTTCCCGTCGAGGTAGTGCCGCAGGGACAGCGGTACGAGGTGGACGGACGCGATCCCGACCCGCGTGAACGGCACGCGGACGATCTCGTACTCGCCGCACGGTTCGTCCACCTCGGGACCATGCCGCAGGGCCGGGTCCATGGACTCGAGGCGGCAGACGAAGAAGTGCTGCACCTTCACGCCGGTCGCGCCGCCGTCGTCGCCGATGTGCTCGACGGTGTCAACGAAGCAGGGCACCACATCGGTGATCTTTGCGCCGAGCTCCTCGTGCACTTCACGGTGGAGTGCGTCGACGACAGTCGTGTCCTCCGGTTCGACCCCGCCACCCGGTGTGAGCCAGTAGGGATCGACGCCGGGCTTGGTGCGCTTGATCAAGATCAGGTCGTCGCCATCGAGCAGGATGGCGCGGGCGGTGCGCTTGACCACGGGTCGGACGGTCATGGGAGAAATGTGGCCCGGCTGGTTCCACGTGAAACATCGCAAAGCCCCAAGAGCTTCAGAACGGGCCTCAACACCGGCCGAGGCCTCCCGGCCTTGGCTCCAGTCGACGCCTCGGTGGCCTCAGCTCCAGTCGGTGGCCGCCCTCAGCAGCCACTCGTGCGCCCGCGCTATATGCGGCATCGCCAGCGTTCCGGTGCGGACCACCAGGAAGTACGTACGCAGGGGAGGCACCGCCGGGTCGAGGAGCGCCACGACGTCGCCGCGCTCCAGGGCGTCGGTGCACAGATACCGGGGCAGCACGGCCAGGCCGGCGCCCGCGGCGGCGCAGGCGAGGACCGCGCGCAGATCGGGGACGACGACGGTGCCCGAGGCGGCCGGGCGGCAGTCGAAGACGGAGGCCCAGTAGCGGGCGACGAGCGGTAGCGACTCGTGTACCTCGACCACGGGAAAGTTCTCCAGCGCGTGGGCGCCCTTGCGGCGCAGCTTGCCCGGGCCGACGCGGGCGGCCCAGCGCGGGGCGGCGACCAGGACGTGCTCTTCGTCGCAGAGCGGAGTCGCGGTGAGCAGCGCACCCCGTGGGCGGGCCGTCGTAATGGCCAGATCATGATGTCCGGCAGCCAGCCCCTCCAGCGTCTCCTCGGCGTTTCCGAAGGATGCGCGCAGTGCGAAGCCCTGGCCGCCGTCGCCCGTCAGCTCCGTCAGCGCGGGCAGGGCCCGTTCGGCGGTGAACTCCGGCGGCCCTGCGAGGTGCAGGGTGCGTAAGGACGAGTCCTCGTCGAGCCCGGCCTCGGCGATCTCCACCAGGGCGTCGAGATGCGGAGCGGCCTTGTGGGCGAGCTCGTCGCCGATGGTGGTCGGAGTCACGCCGCGGGCCTGGCGCAGAAACAGGGGACGCCCCAACTGCCGCTCCAGCGTGCGGATCTGCGAGGTGACGGCGGGCTGTGAGAGTCCGAGCAGCGCGGCGGCGCGGGTGAAGGAACCGGCCCGGTGCACAGTCACAAAGGTGCGCAGCAAGGCCAAGTCCATGGTGCCCCTCCCCTCCCAGCACCCCCGCGCGAGCCTCAACTATAAATAAGTCGATAGGTCTCTGTCGCTACCGTGATTGGACACTGACACAGAGTCAACTAGCCTTGTTTGCGCGGTTCTTCGCGCGCAGAACCGGGACGGTCCGAGCCACGAGGGGGGAGGCTCGGACCGTCCGTTGTACGTAGCGGGGTACTAAACCGGCGGCGCGGACGCGCGCCGTCGCCTACTCACCGGTCGCTCAGGAGGCATTCACTCAGCGGATTCGTCGAGTGCCCGCAGCACGTCCGCCACCAGGTCCTCGGGATCCTCCGCGCCGGCCGAGAATCGAATGAAGCCTTCCGGTACCGCGTCCCCACCCCACCGGCCGCGCCGCTCGGCCGTGGACCGCACGCCGCCGAAGCTCGTCGCGTCGTCCACCAGACGCAGCGCGTCGAGAAAACGGTCGGCACGCGCGCGCGTGGGCAGCGTGAAGGACACCACGCATCCGAAGCGCCGCATCTGCCGTGAAGCGATCTTGTACGAGGGGTCTTCGGCCAGTCCCGGATAGCGCAGTCCGGTGACCTCGGGCCGCTCCCGCAACGCCTCGGCGATCGCCAGGGCGTTGGCCGTCTGCCGGTCGGCTCGCAGCTGGAGTGTGGCGAGCGAGCGGTGTGCCAGCCAGGCCTCCATGGGGCCGGGGATCGCACCGACGATCTTCCGCCAGCGTCGTACGGGAGCCATCAGGGAGGCGTCGCGTGCGGTGACGTATCCCAGGAGGATGTCGCCGTGCCCGGTGAGCATCTTGGTGCCGCTGGCCACGGAGAAGTCGGCGCCTAGCTCCAGCGGGCGCTGGCCGAGCGGGGTCGCCAGAGTGTTGTCGACCGCGACGAGGGTGCCCTGCGCGTGTGCCGCCGCGACGAGTCGCCGTACGTCGCACACATCGAGGCCCGGGTTCGACGGAGTCTCGATCCACAGCAGCTTCGCGCCGTCGAGCACCTCCAGCTGGCCGTCGCCGCCGGTCGGGGCGGTGCGCACCTCGATGCCGTACGCGGTCAGCTGTTCGCGCACCAGCGGCAGCACCTGATAGCCGTCGTCGGGCAGGACCACGACGTCGCTGGCGCGCAGCTGGGAGAAGAGCACCGCCGAGATGGCAGCCATGCCCGAAGGGAAGGCGAGCGTCTCGATGCCATCCTGTCCAGGGGCCTCCAGCTCGCCGATGGCACGCTCCAGGAGCGTCCACGTCGGGTTCTCGTCACGGCCGTAGGTGTACGGGCCGGTGGGCTCGCCCGGCAGATGGAAGTGCGCGGCGAAGACCGGGCCCGGGAGCGTCGGCTCGTACTTGACGGGTTCGGGCAGTCCGGCCCGCACCGCGCGGGTGCCGTCACCTGTTCCCGTGACGAAATCCCCTGATGTCATGCCGCCCGTCCCTCCACTTGCTCCTGTATCGCGGCGAGCAGTCCGAGGCTCGCCGCTTCCACCATCTCAAGACACTCCTCGAAGCCTTCCATATGTCCGTAATACGGATCGGGGACGTCCAGATCGTCGCCCGCGGAGGGGTCGTACGACCGCAGGAGCTGGACCTTGGCCGCATCCTCCGAAGTGGGTGCGAGCCGGCGCAGCGCCTTCAGATGGCCGGAGTCGAGGGCGATGACGAGGTCGAGGCGGGAGAACCACGAGACCTGGAACTGCCGGGCCGCGTGGTCGCTCTCGTAGCCGCCCGCCTCCAGCACGGCGACGGTGCGGGAGTCGGCGCCGTCGCCCTCGTGCCAGCCGCCCGTGCCCGCGCTGTCGACCTCTACCAGGCCGTCGAGCCCGGCCTCTTCTATGTGGGCGCGGAAGACGGACTCGGCCATTGGGGAGCGGCAGATGTTGCCGGTGCAGACGAAGCAGACGCGATAGGGCATGGGTGGACTCAGTCCTTGCCGTCGGGGAGCACGACGTTGAGTGCCCAGGACACGATGGAGATGATCAGGCCGCCGAGGACCGCGGTCCAGAAACCCTCGACGTGGAAACTCAGGTCGAGCTTGTCGGCCAGCCACGAGGTGAGCAGCAGCATCAGCGCATTGACCACCAGGGTGATCAGGCCGAGCGTGAGGATGAAGAGCGGGAAGGTCAGCACCTTCACGACCGGCTTGACCAGGAAGTTCACCAGGCCGAAGACCAGCGCCACAATCAGCAGAGTGCCGACCTTCTTGCCGGTGCTGTCGCCCGTCAGGGTGATCTTGTCGAGCAGCCACACGGCGACGGCGAGGGCCCCCGCGTTGGCGATCGTCTTGACTACGAAATTCTTCATGTGTCTGATCGTGGCAGAAGAGATCGAATAGCGGACCAGGCTGTGGATACAGCCTGCGGCGTACGAGAGCGGACGAGGGCGATGAAGGCATTCCGGCTGGATGAACTGGAGGCGGAACGCGCCGCCAACGACGGCGCCTACCTGCAGTTTCTGCGTGAGCGGAACATGTCGGTCGGCCTCTACGCGCTCGGCGCGGGCGAACTCGACCCGCAGAAGCCGCACCAGCAGGACGAGGTGTACTTCGTGGTGAGTGGGCGCGCATCGATCACCGTTGGTCTGGAGACCACCCAGGTTGCACGAGGCAGCGTCGTCTACGTACCGGCGGGCGTCGCCCACAAGTTCCACCACATCACGGAGGACCTCAGGGTTCTGGTGGTGTTCTCTCCGCCGGAGAGCTGACCTCCGCCTCAGGGTTCCCTAGGGGAACGGTCAGGGGAGGACAAGGGGTGCCAGGACCCCGCCGGGCCCCTCTCGGCCCTAGCATCGAATGCAGGACATCAATGCAGGACATCAGAGAACCCGTAGTCAACGCCCCGTACTTGGGGCAACGGGCGGAGAGGTAAGGACGAGGGCGATGCGAGAGATCTTCAACGGTATGCCGTGGTGGGTGAAGTGGGTCGCGGTGCCGGTCATCGCCCTGGTCGTCTTCGGCACGGTGATAGTCAGCGTGCTCAGTGTGGTCATCAGCCTGCTCTTCAAGGGCCTGGTCTTCGTCGCGCTGGTCGGCGGACTGATCTACATCGTGCGGAAGTTCATGTCGAACTCGTCGTCGCGCAGCGACTGGTGAGGCGGTCCCGCAGTGACGGGTGGGGCGCATGAGGGTGAGCGATCGGTAACGGGCAGGCCGGTAAAGGGAACCTGAGGTTCCCTCGGGCGAGGGAAGTTTTCCGGCGAGGCCGTCTGCGAGCGGTGGCAGGCGGTTAAAGTCCGGAATTCGACGCGGGGTCGACCCCGCGCGGGCAGCGCACAGCCCCCTCCCGTGTTCCCCCGCACGGGCGGTCCCCCTCGCGCTTCGGGAGTGCCCCTTGGCCACGGTTGACACCGCACCCACAGATTCCCCCACTCCACCCCTCCAGCGATCGGGCGTGCCCGCGGGATCACGCGTCCCGCCCGCCCAGCCGCGCACCACGCCCGGGGAGACATGTGCTCCGCGCACCCCTCCCGCGGAGGCTGCGTCCCTGGAGCCGCACGCCACGACCCTGATCGGCTCCGTGCAGCGGGCAATGCGCCTTCTGGAGGCTGTCGCTGCGCGCGAGCACGGTGCGCCCGCCAAGCAGCTCGCCCGCGAGGCCGGGCTCGCGCTGCCGACGGCGTACCACCTGCTGCGCACCCTGGTCCATGAGGGCTATCTGCGCCGCGACAAGGGGCTGTTCTTCCTTGGTGAGGCCGCCGAGCGGCTGAGCAGCAGCGGAGCACAGCAGAAACGTCGCAGCACCGTGAGCGACGCGCTCGCGCACTGGCGCGATTCGATCGGCGTACCGGTGTACTACGCGATCTACCGCGACGGCGAGATCGAGGTCATGTGCATCGCCGACACCCCGGGCAATCCGGCGGTCGAGGAGTGGGCCGACTTCCGGGAGACCGGGCACGCCCACGCGATCGGCCAGTGTCTGCTGTCCCAGCTGGACGAGAAGGCCCGCCGGGACCACCTCGACCGCTACCCGGTGCAGTCGATCACTCCGTACACGGTGCGTGACAACGACAGCCTGCTGCGGCGCCTGGAGCGGACGGGACGGATGGAGCCCGTCATCGAACGCCAGGAGTACGCGCTGGGCACCGTCTGCGCCGCGATCCCCATCACGGCAGGCACAACTGCCGGGACGATGGCCATTTCTCTGCCTTCTCACCAGGCCGAGCGACTGCTGCCCGCCGCACGCCAATTGCAGGGCGAAATCGGCAGGCTGCTAGGGACACTCGCCATCTCTATCAGTATCTGAAAACTCACTCCTTGTGATCTCGTGTGCACTTTGAGCAAGATTTCAGCAGTGTCAGGGGGACGATTCCTGGCCAGTCGACGGCAAACGACGGGGTAGGCGATGCGCGAGTCGGTACAGGCCGAGGTCATGATGAGCTTCCTCGTGTCGGAGGAGTTGTCCTTCCGCATTCCGGTGGAGCTGCGATACGAGACCTGTGATCCGTACGCCGTGCGGCTGACCTTTCATTTGCCCGGCGACGCTCCTGTGACCTGGGCGTTCGGGCGGGAGTTGCTGATCGACGGCGTGGGCAGGCCGTGCGGTGACGGCGATGTGCACATCGCGCCCGCCGACCCGGAGGCGTTCGGCGAGGTGCTGATCCGGCTTCAGGTGGGCGGCGACCACGCGCTGTTCCGGTCCGGGGCGGCGCCGCTCGTGGCCTTCCTCGACCGCACGGACAAGCTCGTGCCGCTGGGGCAGGAGCGTTCCCTCGCCGACTTCGACACGCACCTCGACGAGGCGCTGGACCGCATTCTGGCGGAGGAGCAGAGCGCGGGCTGACGCACCGCTACCCCCCAAGTGGAGTAACGCTTCCTCACAAGGGGCGCGGGTGCCGGATGGTTTCAGCGCTTGCGGCGGCGGCCCTTTCCGCTGCGTACAGGCGTCCTGGCTCCCGTGGGCTCCACAGGGCCGGCCGCGGTCTCCGGACGGTCCGCGGAGACCACGAGAGCGGCCAGCGCGGTGGTCACCGGCACCGAGGCGACCAGGCCGATCGAGCCGATCAGGGTGCGCACGATCTCTTCGGCGACCAATTCGCTGTTGGCGACCGTGCCCACACTGCTCTGCGCGATCGAGAAGAGCAGCAGCAGCGGCAGCGCAGCGCCCGCGTACGCCAGGACGAGGGTGTTGACGACGGATGCGATGTGGTCGCGGCCGATGCGGATTCCCGCGCGGTACAGGCTACGCCAGCCCATCGTGGGATTCGCCTCGTGCAGCTCCCAGACCGCGGACGTCTGCGTCACCGTCACATCGTCGAGCACACCGAGCGAACCGATGATGACGCCCGCGAGCAGCAGACCGCTCATGTCGATGGACGGATACAAGCCGTGGATCAGGCCAGTGTTGTCGTCGGTGTTCCCGGTCAGCGCCGCCCAGCCGATGAAGACGGAGCCGAGCACACCGATCAGCACCAGCGAGAGCAGTGTGCCGATGACGGCCACCGACGTGCGGGCCGAGAGGCCATGGCACATGTAGAGCGCGATCAGCATGATGGCGCTGGCCCCGACGACCGCCACGATCAGTGGGTCCGAGCCATGCAGGATCGCGGGCAGGATGAAGAAATTCAGGATCAGGAAGCTGATGGCCAGCGCGATGAGCGCCATGACGCCGCGCATCCGGCCCACCACCACGACAACCAGTGCGAAGATCCCGGCGAGCAGGGCCAGGGGGAACTTCCGGTTCACGTCGGTTACCGAGTACTGCAAATCCTTGGGCGCGGAGGGCTCATACGCGACCACGACCTTCTCGCCCTGATGCAACTGCCGCGACTGGTCCGGCTGGACGATCTCGGTGAACGTACGGCCCTTGTCCTTGCCGGTATCGATCCGGATCGTCGCCTTCTTGCAGTCGCCCGTCGCCTGCTGCTGCGCGGAGGAGCCCTCGGCGGTGGAGGTGTCGCCGGTCGGGGTCTCCCCCGAGGCGTTCACGGACTTGCAGTCCACCTTGTCGACCTTGGTCACCGTCGCCTGCTGGGTCTGCCGGTCGAAGCCGACGCCGGTGCGCTCGTGGGACGGGGCGCCGCCGGGCCAGAGCACCACGAGACCCACGACGACCGCCGTGGTGAAGGGGATCAGCACCGCGGCGATGACCTTGCGCAGGTGCTTGGATACGGGGACTGCGGGGCCGTGGCTGTGCGAGTGGCCGTGCCCGCCGCCAGGGCCGTCGCCTGGTCCGGGGCCATGGCCACCACCGCCCGGTCCATGTCCGCGGCCGTCGCCGGAACCATGTCCATGGCCCTCACCGGAGCCGGGTCCGCGAGGCGGCTCGGACGGTGGATATGGGGGCTGCTGCATTGTGGTCACCGACCGATCATCGCAAGAACGGAGGGGGCCCTCTGTTCAGCGCGCCAGATATGACGCTAGCGTGGAGGCACCTTTGCACACGCGGGAGCTCGGAGCACCGGGCTGAGAGGGCGCTGACCTTCGTCTCAGCGATGTTTCACATGAAACATCGACGGACGGAAGCCGCTGCGTCGACCGCCGAACCTGTTACCGGGTAATGCCGGCGTAGGGAGTAGGTCTCATGACCAACAAGGACGTACGCACGCCTGCCTCCAGCCAGACGGACGGGGCGCTTGCTCCGGCCGAGAACGGTGGGGCATCCGCCCCGACCGAGAACGGCGAGGCCGGGAAGTCCATCGGCTGGCACAAGGCGTATGTCGGCGGTTCTCGCCCCGATCTACGAGTGCCGGTCCGTCAGGTGCACCTCACCAACGGGCAGTCCGTCACGCTGTACGACACCTCCGGCCCGTACACCGATCCGACCGTCGATACCGATGTACGCAGGGGTCTGGCACCACTGCGCGAGAACTGGATCATCGCTCGCGGCGACACCGAGGAGTACGCGGGCCGTCCGGTCCGCCCCGAGGACGACGGGATCAAGCACACCTCACCGCGCGGGGGGCTGCGCAACCTCGACGCGGTCTTCCCTGGACGGCCGCGCCAGCCGCGCCGGGGCCGCCCCGGACAGGCGGTGACGCAGCTCGCGTACGCCCGCCGCGGTGAGATCACGCCCGAGATGGAGTTCGTGGCGGTCCGCGAGAACGTCGACCCCGAGGTCGTACGCGAGGAGATCGCCGCGGGCCGTGCGGTGCTGCCCGCGAATGTGAACCACCCGGAAATCGAGCCGATGATCATCGGCAAGCGGTTCCTGGTGAAGGTCAACGCCAACATCGGCAACTCGGCTGTGACGTCCTCCATCGAGGAGGAGGTCGAGAAGATGACCTGGGCGACCCGCTGGGGCGCCGACACGGTCATGGACCTGTCCACCGGCCGCAACATCCACACGACCCGCGAGTGGGTGCTGCGCAACTCCCCCGTCCCCATCGGCACGGTGCCGCTCTACCAGGCACTGGAGAAGGTCGACGGCCGCGCCGAGGAGCTGACCTGGGAGATCTACAAGGACACGGTCATCGAGCAGGCCGAGCAGGGCGTGGACTACATGACGGTCCACGCGGGCGTACGCCTGCCGTACGTGCCGCTCACCGCGAACCGCAAGACCGGCATCGTCTCGCGCGGCGGCTCGATCATGGCGGCCTGGTGCCTCGCGCACCACAAGGAGTCGTTCCTGTACGAGAACTTCGAGGAGCTCTGCGAGATCCTCGCGGCGTACGACGTCACGTACTCGCTCGGCGACGGCCTGCGGCCCGGCTCCATCGCGGACGCCAACGACGCCGCCCAGTTCGCGGAGTTGAGGACGCTCGGGGAACTCAACACGATCGCCAAGCGTTTCAACGTACAGACCATGATCGAAGGCCCGGGACATGTCCCGATGCACAAGATCAAGGAGAACATCGACCTTCAGCAGGAGATCTGCGATGAAGCTCCGTTCTATACGCTCGGCCCGCTGACGACGGACGTCGCGCCGGCGTACGACCACATCACCTCCGGCATCGGTGCCGCGATGATCGCCTGGTGGGGCACGGCCATGCTCTGCTACGTCACGCCCAAGGAGCACTTGGGCCTGCCCAACCGTGACGACGTCAAGACCGGCGTCATCACCTACAAGATCGCCGCCCACGCAGCCGACCTCGCCAAGGGGCACCCAGGTGCGCAGGAATGGGACGACGCGCTGTCCGACGCCCGCTTCGAATTCCGGTGGGAGGACCAGTTCAACCTGGCCCTCGACCCGGACACGGCACGGGAGTTCCACGACGAGACACTGCCGGCCGAGCCCGCCAAGACGGCCCACTTCTGCTCCATGTGCGGGCCGAAGTTCTGCTCGATGAAGATCTCGCAGGACATCCGGCGTGAGCACGGCGGTTCGCAGGCGGAGATCGAGGAGGGTATGGCGCAGAAGTCCAAGGAGTTCGCGGCGGCGGGCAACCGGGTCTATCTGCCGTTGGCGGACTGAGGCGCGCACGAGTGCGTGGTGTTCGGAGCCGTCCGAGGCTCGTATATGTGCATCGGACGGCTTCAGGGCCGGGTTCTGTCGGCAGACTGGGCGCATGACAGCGACATCCATGAGCAAGGGCGCCAACCTTCCCGTGGCCGCCGAGGCCGTGCAGGTCGTGCTGAGCTGGTCCGGTGGGTCCGGTGGGTCCGGTGGGTCCGGTGGGTCCGGTGGGTCCGGTGCGCCGGACGCCGATGCCTCGGCGCTGCTGCTGGGTGCGGGTGGACGGGTGCGGGACGACGGGGACTTCGTCTTCTACAACCAGCCGCAGCATGCCTCCGGGGCCGTGCGGCACCTCGGGAAGCGGCGGGACGGCGGAGCCACGACGGACACGGTCGGAGTGGACCTGCGCGCCCTGGAGCCGGGCATCGAGCGGGTTGTCCTGTGCGCCTCGGCCGACGGCGGCACCTTCGGCGAGCTGTCCGGCCTGACGCTCACGTTGCTCGACGCCGGGACGCGGCAGGAGCTCGCGCGCTTCGAGATGGAGGCCACGACGGAGACGGCGTTCATCGGTGGTGAGCTGTATCTGCGCGGCGGCCAGTGGAAGTTCCGCGCGGTCGGACAGGGCTACGCGTCCGGGCTCGCTGGCCTGGCGACCGACTTCGGGATCAGCGTGGACGACGAGGCCGGGGGCTCCGCGTCTGCCGCCGGCTCCGCGCCCGGGACCGGTGCCGCGTCGGCGGTGCCGCCTGCGGTGACCGCCGCGGGCCCACCGGTGGTGCCGTCCGCGGGCCCGCCCATCGCGCCGCCTGTGGCCCCGCCCGCCCCGCAGGTTCCGCCGGCGCCCCCAGGCTCCGCGCCTCGCCTCACCAAGGGCGAGGAGCAGTTGCCCGTGGACATGCGCAAGCGGCTCTCCCTGCGCAAGGAGCAGGTGGCGGTCAGTCTGCGAAAGCGCGGGGCGGAGGGGGTCACAGCGCGTGTCGTCCTGGTTCTAGATGCCTCCGGGTCGATGTCCTTCCTGTACTCGAAGGGTGTCGTGGCCGATGTGGTGGAGCGGATGGCCGCGGTGGCCGCGCAGTTGGACGACGACGGAGTGATGCAGGCCTGGACGTTCGCGTCCCATGCGGCCCGGCTGCCGGATCTCGGTCTGGGGGAACTGCCCGAGTGGCTGGAGCTCCATGTCCGGGTCGGTGAGCTGAGCCTGTTCCGTCGGAGCAAGAAGCCGCGGAAGGGCCTGCGGCCGGGGCAGGTGGACATGCGCGCGGTCGGGATCCAGAACGAGGAGCAGAAGGTGATCGCCGAGGTCCGGACATATGTGCGTGAGCACCCGGCCGCCGATCCCACCCTGGTGCTGTTCTTCTCCGACGGAGGTGTCTATCGCAACAAGGAGATCGAGAAGGAGCTGCGGGAGGCGGTGGAGGAGCCGATCTTCTGGCAGTTCGTGGGCCTGGGACGGTCCAACTACGGCGTGCTGGAGCGGTTCGACACGCTGCCGGGCCGACGCGTCGACAACGTCGGCTTCTTCGCCGTCGACGACATCAGCAGCATCCCGGACCCGGAGCTTTACGACCGGCTGCTGTCCGAGTTCCCGGCCTGGATGACCGCGGCCCGCCAGCTCGGCATCATCTGACCGGGCCCTGCTGGCGCGGCCGGACCCGACACGGGGCCCTGTCGGGCCGGGCATCGGCGGACGGAGCCCGGCCAGGGGGGCGTTCGGACGCGCCCTGCCGGAGAGCGTACGGGCGTACACCACCCACCGGTTCGGGCCCGCGCCCCATCAGCGCGGGCCCCGGTTTCCTTTCCGCATCAGGCCGTCGCCCCCGGACATGAAGCACCCGGTCGGCCCGGGCGTCACTCCGGCTGGTGCTCGGGCCCTCCGAAGTCCGGGCTCGTGAAGTCCGGGCTGGAGAAGCTCGGGCGCGGGCCGGCCGCGGGTCCGCCGTCAGGGCTGCTGAACCCCGGTCGGTTGTAGCCGAGTTGCGGGATGCGGCTGGGCGCCGGTGCCGGACGGCCCAGTGCCGCGGAGCCCGGATCGGCGAGGGCCTCCCGGAGGAACGGCAGGATGCCGCGTTCCAGCAGGGCCTCGCGCCAGGCTTCCCTGGCCCGGGCCACCTGCTCGTTCAGCTCGCCGCGCGCTCCGGCCTGGAGCGAGGAGGAACTGTTGCGCAGTGCGGTCAGCAGCAGCCCGACCGCGGCGACCAGAATCGCGGCCGCCGTGACCGCGCCGAAGACCCATCCGGTGGTGAGGAGGGTCTTGGCGAACGTCTGCTCGGGGTCGAGCATCTTCAGGAGGTACCCCACGAGCAGGAAGATCGCCGCCGCTGTCCCGGCGAGGACGGGGGCGAGCACCGCGACGACGGCGATGGCGCCGGCCCCGGCGGTCTCGGACACCTCCCCCACGGTGGCGGCGAGCCCCATCGCGGTCGCGCCCGGCTCCGCGGAGCCGGCTTCCTCGCTCACGACCGGGGTGGACGGCGCCGGCTGGCGCAGCTCCTCGCGGACCCTCACATAATGCTGGTATTCGCTCGCCGCGGCCGCCGTGATGAGTGCGGTGGCGTTGAGCGCCATGGTGCGCAGTTGTTCGGGGTTGAGCCGCTGGCCGACAGCGGCGAGTTCCGGACGGTGTGGTGCGGAGCGCAGCGCCTCATCGAGGATCCGCTCGTATTCCTGGCGGTCCTCGCTCAGCAGGTGCTGCGGAACGCTGTTCATGTGCATCCCCCGATGCTCCGTAGGGCTGGTGGCTCGCACGCTGACGAGCCGTCGGGCAGAAACGGAGGGGAGCCTGCTACGGATAAGCCGATGGTAGAGCGGTGACGGCACGCCGTGACAGGGGGTTTCCAGAAATTGCCCCCTGGCCAGCGCAGTCCTCCGTGGGGGACGCCTGCCCGATGAACGCTCAGGTATCCAGGGGCAATTGCTGGACCAGCAGCTTTCCGGCCATGGTCACGCCGCCGTCCATCGCGATGGCCAGCCCGTCGGCGTACAGATGCGGCCCCTCGACCACCGGGCCCGCGCCGTCCTCGTCGTCCTCCGAGCCGACCTCCCCCAGGAGATACGGAATGGGGCTGTGACCATGGACGATGCGGGCGCCGCCGTACGCTCCCAGCAGTTCGCGGACGGCCTCGGCGCCCCCGTCGTCGCGGAAGGCGAAGCGCTTGGTGAACTTGCGAAAGAGGTCCCAGCACTCGTCCGCGTCGTTGCGGGTGAGTGTCTCGCGGACGGTGTCGTTGACCGCTTCGATGGAGTCGCCGTAGTCGAGGTAGGCGGTGGTGTCGGAGTGCACCAGGAGGTGTCCGTCGACCAGTTCCATGGCGTCGAGGCGGGCCATCCACTGCAAGTGGTGGTCCTGCAGGCGGTCCATGTCGGTCTTCTGGCCGCCGTTGAGAAGCCAGGCCGCCTGGAAGGTGGCGGTGCCCGCCCCGGAGTTGACGGGGGTGTCGCCGAATCGCTTGGCGCCGAGCAGGAGCAGCTCGTGGTTGCCCATGAGCGCCTTGCAGTAGCCGCCGGCCGCGGCAGCCTCGGCGGACAGCCGCATCACGAGGTCGATCACGCCGATGCCGTCCGGGCCGCGGTCGGTGAAGTCGCCGAGGAACCACAGACGCGCGGTCCCGGCGGACCAGTTGCCCGCGGCGTCGATGAGGCCCTGCTCCTGGAGCGCGGCGACCAGCTGGTCGAGATAGCCGTGCACGTCACCGACGACGTACAGCGGACCGGGCCCGTCGATCGGCTGCGGGGCGGCCACGGCGGCGGGGTCAACAGCGACCTGAAGCGTGTCACCCCGGTTGATGACGGGCAGATCGCGCTGGGTGGGGGTGTACGCCTCCGAAGAGTCCGCCGAGTAGGCAGGGGACTCCTCGGCGGGTCTGGTGCCCCCACCGGGGGGCGTGCTCTGCGCATACGGACCGGTCTCATGGACGTACGCGGGCACCCGGAAGTCGCGCAACGTCGCCGTCCGCACCGCCTCGGGTCCCTGACCGGCCCCCTGAGTCATCGACCCCTCCACCACCATCGCGCCGCATCTGCACCGGATCGGACTGCCTGGTCGCAGCGGCCCGCGGTGTCGTGCGCCCATCATAGGAATGCGGATCGCGCCATGTGATGACCCAGGGGTGGTGAATCGGAGGAGGAGACCGGTTCACCGCGGTTTTCGCCCGAATTGGGCGGGGCTTTCCCCGCCCTTTCTGCACCGGGCGTCAACCCTCCTCGGGTGATCGGGGCGGGCTGACTGTCGTACGGGGCGGACGGCGTTCGGAAGACGTCCGCACGATCAGCTCCGTCGGTATCACCTGCTCGACCGGTTGGTCCGATTCGACCCCCTCGATGGCGTCGATGAGGAGCTGGACCACGGCTGTGCCGATCCTGCGCGGTTTGAGGGAGAGCGTCGTGATGGGCGGCTCGGTGTTGGCGTAGACGGTGGACTCGCTGCAGCAGACCAGCAGCAGGTCGTCCGGTACGCGCAGGCCGTAGCGCCGGGCCGCGGCGAGCAGGTCGGTGCCGTTCGGGTCGAAGAGACCGTAGACGGCGTCAGGGCGGTCTGGCCGGGCGAGGAGCCGGTCGGCGGCGACGGCTCCCGCGCACGGATCGTGCGCGGGGTAGGCCTCGTACACCGGATCCTGGCCCACTCGTTCGCACCAGCGCAGGTATGCGGTGGTGGAGAGGTGGGTGTACGTGTCGGTGGTGGTGCCGGTGAGGAGGCCGATCCGGCGGGCGCCGGCGGCGGCCAGGTGGTCGAGGATGCCCAGGACCGCGGCCTCGTGGTCGTTGTCCACCCAGGCGGTGACCGGGAGCGAGCCGGCCGGGCGGCCGTCGGAGACGACCGGTAATCCCTGCCGGACCAGCTCGCTGACGACCGGGTCCTGGTCGGACGGGTCGATGACCACGGTTCCGTCCAGGGCGACGTTCGACCACACGTCGTGGCGCGAGGTCGCGGGGAGGATGACCAGGGCGTAGCCCCGGGCGAGCGCGGCCGAAGTGGCGGCTCTGGCCATCTCCGCGAAGTACGCGAACTCCGTGAAGGTGAAAGGTTCATCCCCGTACGTCGTCACGGTCAGGCCGATGAGGCCCGACTTGCCGGTACGGAGGGTTCGGGCCGCGGCCGACGGGCGATAACCCAGTCGGTCGGCGACCTCGCGGACGTGGCGTCGGGTGGCGTCCGGGAGCCGGCCCTTGCCGTTGAGGGCATCTGACACAGTCGTGATGGAGACCCCTGCGGCCGCAGCCACGTCTCTGATACCCGCCCGGCCCGGTCGACCGCCTCGGCGGGAGGTCTCCGCCCGGCTCACCTGGTGCTTCCCTGCTGCTGTCATGGCGAGCCGATAGTAGGGCTCATGCGGTGGGGTAGTGCGGACGCATATGCACTCGTTGACAGGCACGTTTCTGCATGGTCGAAGACGGTCAACGTCCTTGGAAATAAAGGCAGTTGAAGGATTCTACGGTAGTACGTGACTTGTCGGCACGCATGGGCCTGCCAAGTGGGCCATGTTTCGAAGAGGTCTCAACTCACCTTCACGAGGGATGCGCGCTACGGCGTGAGCCACCGGCGCGTGCGCGGCCGGATGGCGCGCCCCCCAATTCGTACGCCTTCGTACGAGGATGACCGTCGGGCGGTACGAGGATGATCACCGGGACGTACGAGGATCACCGCCGGGCCGCACGTGAGTGATCGCTGGGGCGCGGCCGGTATCGGCCCGGTTGCCGTTCGGTTGTCCACAGGCCATTCGCAGCGGCGCCGAATCCTCATAAGGTGAGAAGCATTGGTAGCCGGTGGTGGTCATGAGCCGCTGGTGGTCACGAGGAGGACTGCGGTGAGCGAGACGAGCCCCAAGCTGCGTGCCGAGCTGGAGGGTATCCCCACCTACAAGCCCGGCAAGCCTGCCGCGGCCGCCGGTCCGGTGGCGTACAAGTTGTCCTCCAACGAGAACCCGTATCCGCCGCTGCCCGGTGTGATCGAGAGCGTGACCGCCGCGACCGGATCCTTCAACCGCTACCCGGACATGGCGTGCACCGGGCTGATGAGCGAGCTGTCGGACCGTTTCGGCGTCCCCCTCGCACATCTGGCGACCGGCACCGGCTCGGTCGGGGTCGCCCAGCAGCTGCTGCAGGCCACGAGCGGCCCCGGCGACGAGGTCATCTACGCCTGGCGGTCCTTCGAGGCGTACCCGATCATCACGCAGATCAGCGGGGCGACCTCGGTGAAGGTGCCGCTGACGCCGGGCGAGGTGCACGACCTCGACGCGATGGCGGACGCGATCACCGACCGGACCCGGCTGATCTTCGTCTGCAACCCCAACAACCCGACGGGCACCGTGGTGCGCCGGGCCGAGCTGGAGCGCTTCCTCGACCGAGTGCCCAGTGATGTGCTGGTCGTGCTGGACGAGGCGTACCGCGAGTTCATCCGTGACGTCGAGGTGCCGGACGGCGTGGCGATCTACCGCGACCGGCCCAACGTCTGCGTGCTGCGCACCTTCTCCAAGGCGTATGGGCTCGCCGGTCTCCGCGTCGGCTTCGCGATCGCCCATGAGCCGATCGCCGCCGCGCTGCGCAAGACGGCGGTGCCCTTCGGCGTGAGCCAGCTGGCCCAGGACGCCGCGGTCGCGAGCCTGCGCGCCGAGGACGAGCTGCTCGGCCGGGTCGGCTCGCTGGTCTGCGAGCGCCAGCGCGTGGTCGAGACGCTGCACGGTCAGGGCTGGACGGTGCCCGAGACGCAGGCCAACTTCGTGTGGCTGCGACTGGGGGAGCGCACGCTCGACTTCGCCGCCCACTGCGAGCAGGCCGGGGTCGTCGTACGCCCCTTCGCCGGCGAGGGCGTCCGGGTGACGATCGGCGAGACCGAGGCGAACGACATCTTCCTGAAGGCGACGGAGACGTTCCGCAAGGAGCTCTAGTCCGCCACGAGTTCTACGCGTACCGGGTCGCCGTCCCGCACGGTGGCGAGCGTGCGGGGGTCCCCGTCGAGGTGGCCGAGGACGTTGCACGGGCTGGCGAGGCGGCACTCGTCGCCCCGCGAGATCGGTGTGGGTCCGTAGGGGAGCGCGAGGGCGTCGCCGTCGGTCCAGAAGGCCACTGTGCCGGACTCGACGACCTGTTGGGCGCTCTCCTCGAGGGCGACGGAGACGCCCGTGTCGAAGTAGACCTCCTCGCCCCAGGTGCGGGCGGTGGAGGCGAGCGGCAGCGCCTTGGCGAGGGCCTGGGCGGTCGGGGTGTCGTCGAGGGTCGCGGTGAGATGCCCCGCGGGCCAGGAGATCCGTATCTGCATGCCGCGAATTCAACAAGATGTTGAAGTTCTTGCCAAGGGGTTCGCCCGGTCTCTCTCTGGAGACAGTCGCGCCCGGGACCCGTCGGGCCACGCTTAGGCACCCCCGCCCGTCAACCCTCGAACGGCCATGCGTCATAATTGCTTGTGAATGTGAACGCGTTCACAAACGTGTCCCGGTTGCTCCCGTGATGTACGTGACAAAGGGGGCAAACTGCCGCTGTACCACGGCGACGTAAGGAGACTGACGACGTGGAATTGGCTTTGGCGCCGGAGACTCTGGCGCGATGGCAGTTCGGTATCACCACCGTCTACCACTTCCTCTTCGTCCCCCTGACGATCTCGCTCGCCGCGCTCACCGCCGGCCTGCAGACGGCCTGGGTGCGCACGGAGAAGGAGAAGTACCTCAGGGCCACCAAGTTCTGGGGCAAGCTCTTCCTGATCAACATCGCGATGGGTGTGGTCACCGGCATCGTGCAGGAGTTCCAGTTCGGCATGAACTGGTCGGACTACTCGCGGTTCGTCGGTGACATCTTCGGTGCCCCGCTCGCCTTCGAGGCCCTGATCGCCTTCTTCTTCGAGTCGACCTTCATCGGCCTGTGGATCTTCGGCTGGGACAAGCTGCCCAAGAAGATCCACCTGGCCTGCATCTGGATGGTCTCGATCGGCACGGTCCTGTCGGCGTACTTCATCCTCGCGGCCAACTCGTGGATGCAGCACCCCGTCGGCTACAAGATCAACAAGGTGAAGGGGCGTGCCGAACTCACCGACTTCTGGCACGTGCTGACCCAGAACACCGCCCTGGCCCAGGCGTTCCACACGCTCTCCGCGTCCTTCCTGACCGGCGGCGCCTTCATGGTCGGTATCGCCGCCTTCCACCTGGTCCGCAAGAAGCACATCCCCGTGATGAAGACCTCGCTGCGGCTGGGGCTGGTCACTGTCGTCATTGCCGGCCTGCTCACCGCGATCAGCGGTGACACCCTCGGCAAGGTCATGTTCAAGCAGCAGCCGATGAAGATGGCCGCCGCCGAGGCGCTGTGGGACGGCCAGGACTCCGCGCCGTTCTCGGTCTTCGCGTACGGGGACGTCAGCAAGGGGCACAACACCGTCGAGCTGTCCATCCCCGGAATACTCTCGTTCCTCGCCGACGACGACTTCAGCTCGTACGTCCCCGGCATCAACGACACCAACAAGGCCGAGCAGGCGAAGTTCGGTCCCGGCGACTACCGGCCCATCATTCCCGTCACCTTCTGGGCATTCCGCTGGATGATCGGCTTCGGCATGGCGTCCTTCGCCATCGGCCTGGTCGGACTCTGGCTGACCCGCAAGAAGTTCATGCTGCCGCAGCACTTGAGGGTCGGTGACGACGAAGTGCCGCATCTCGTGCTCTTCAAGAACAAGGCGCTCGGCCCGAAGCTCACCAAGTGGTACTGGCTCATCACGATCTGGACCCTTGGCTTCCCGCTGATCGCCAACTCCTGGGGCTGGATCTTCACCGAGATGGGCCGCCAGCCGTGGGTCGTCTACGGCGTGCTGCAGACCCGGCACGCGGTCTCCCCCGGCGTCTCGCAGGGTGAGGTCCTCACGTCGATGATCGTCTTCACGGCGCTCTACGCGATCCTCGCCGTCATCGAGGTCAAGCTGCTCGTGAAGTACGTCAAGGCCGGACCGCCCGAGCTCACCGAGGCCGACCTCAACCCGCCCACCAAGATCGGCGGCGACTCCCGTGACGCCGACAAGCCGATGGCCTTCTCCTACTAGGCCCAGGGAGCTGCTGAGTCATGGAACTTCACGACGTCTGGTTCGTACTCATCGCGGTCCTCTGGACCGGCTACTTCTTCCTGGAGGGCTTCGACTTCGGAGTCGGCATCCTCACCAAGTTGCTGGCCCGGGACCGTACGGAGAAGCGGGTGCTGATCAACACGATCGGTCCCGTCTGGGACGGCAATGAGGTGTGGCTGCTCTCGGCGGGCGGTGCGACCTTCGCCGCCTTCCCCGAGTGGTACGCCACGCTCTTCTCCGGCTTCTATCTGCCACTGCTGATCATCCTGGTCTGCCTGATCGTGCGCGGTGTCGCCTTCGAGTACCGGGCGAAGCGGCCCGAGGAGAACTGGCAGCGCAACTGGGAGACCGCGATCTTCTGGACGTCGCTGATCCCGGCATTCCTGTGGGGTGTGGCCTTCGGCAACATCGTGCGCGGAGTGAAGATCAACCAGAACTTCGAGTACGTCGGCAACGTCTGGGACCTGCTCAACCCGTACGCGCTCCTCGGCGGCCTGGTCACACTGACGCTGTTCACCTTCCATGGGACGGTGTTCGTCGGGCTCAAGACCGTCGGGGACATCCGGGAGCGAGCACGGAAGCTGGCGCTGCAACTCGGGCTGGCGACAGCAGTGTTGGCGCTGATCTTCCTGCTCTGGACCCAGGTCGAAAACGGCGACGGCACGTCGCTGGTCGCGCTGGTCGTCGCGGTGGTCGCGCTGGTCGCGGCGCTCGTGGCGGTCAACGGCAGCCGTGAGGGCTGGGCGTTCACGCTGTCCGGGATCACCATCGTGGCCGCTGTCGCGATGCTCTTCCTGACGCTCTTCCCGAACGTCATGCCGTCCTCGCTCAACGACGACTGGAGCCTGACGGTCACCAACGCGTCGTCGAGCCCGTACACCCTGAAGATCATGACCTGGTGCGCGGGGATCGCCACGCCGATCGTTCTGCTGTACCAGTCGTGGACGTACTGGGTGTTCCGCAAGCGGATCGGCACGCATCACATCGCCCCGGATGTGGCGCACTGAGTCCGCTGGGCCGAGGGTGCGCGCTGCGCACTGAGGTCCGCTGAATCGCAGGGCATGTTTCACGTGAAACGGTCGTTTCACGTGAAACACGCCGGATGAGTCAAGGGTGTGTTTCACGTGAAACCGATCGATCCGCGTCTGCTTCGGTACGCCCGCGCCACTCGCCTCTTTCTCGCGGCCATCGTTGGGCTAGGGGTTGCTGGGGCGGCCCTGGTCATTGCTCAGGCGATGCTCATTGCCGAAGTCGTGGTCGGCGCCTTCCAGCACGGTCTTTCGGCCGGCGAACTCCGTACGCCGCTGGTGCTGCTGGCGATGGTCGCGATCGGACGCGCGGTCATCTCCTGGCTCACCGAGCTTGCCGCGCACCGGGCGAGCGCGGCGGTCAAGTCGGAGTTGCGGGGGCGGCTGCTGGAGCGGGCCGCGCTGCTCGGCCCCGGGTGGCTGAGCGGGCAGCGGACGGGCTCGCTGGTGTCCCTCGCCACGCGCGGAGTTGACGCACTCGACGACTACTTCTCGCGCTATCTGCCCCAGCTGGGGCTCGCGGTGGTGGTTCCGGTGGCCGTCCTCGCCCGGGTCGTCACCGAGGACTGGGTGTCGGCGGCGATCATCGTCGGCACGCTGCCGTTGATCCCGCTCTTCATGATTCTGATCGGCTGGGCCACGCGGACCCAGATGGACCGGCAGTGGCGGTTGCTGTCCCGTCTTTCGGGGCACTTCCTCGATGTCGTAGCGGGACTGCCCACGCTCAAGGTGTTCGGGCGGGCCAAGGCGCAGGCCGAGTCGATCCGGAAGATCACCGGCGAGTACCGGCAGGCGACCATGCGGACGCTGCGGATCGCCTTCCTGTCCTCCTTCGCGCTGGAACTGCTCGCCACCATCTCGGTCGCGCTGGTCGCGGTGACCATCGGGATGCGGCTCGTGCACGGCGAGATGGATCTGTACGTGGGGCTCGTCATCCTCGTCCTCGCGCCCGAGGCGTATCTGCCGCTGCGGCAGGTGGGGGCGCAGTATCACGCCGCCGCCGAGGGGCTCGCGGCGGCCGAGGAAATCTTCTCCGTGCTGGAAGCCCCGGTGCCGACCTCCGGCTCGCTGCACGCGCCGACGGGGAAGATCG
The DNA here is from genome assembly GCF_041053055.1 of Streptomyces sp. R41. NCBI lineage: Bacteria > Bacillati > Actinomycetota > Actinomycetes > Kitasatosporales > Streptomycetaceae > Streptomyces > Streptomyces sp. R41. The sequence goes on along the minus strand of NZ_CP163443.1, from coordinate 5,268,661 downwards.
GCTTCGAGGGTGTGAGCGTGCGGTACCCGGGGCGCTCCGGTGCCGCGGTCTCGGACGTCTCCTTCGCGGTCGAGCCCGGTGAGACGGTGGCGCTGGTCGGGCCGAGCGGCGTGGGCAAGTCGACCCTGCTGAACGTCCTGCTGGGTTTCGTGAAGCCCGCCGCGGGCCGCGTACGGGTCGGGGGAGTCGATCTTGCCGAGGCCGACCTGGCGGAGTGGCGCTCACAGGTGGCCTGGGTGCCGCAGCGACCCCACCTCTACGCCGGGTCCATCGCCGAGAACGTACGGCTGGCGCGGCCCGACGCGGACGACGCGGCGCTGCGCCGGGCGCTCGTCGACGCGGGTGCGGCCGGCTTCGTCGACGCGCTGCCCGACGGGGTCGACACGGTCCTCGGCGAGGACGGTGCCGGGCTGTCGGCCGGCCAGCGCCAACGCCTCGCCCTCGCCCGGGCGTTCCTCGCGGACCGGCCCGTGATGCTCCTCGACGAGCCGACGGCCTCGTTGGACGGAGCGACGGAGGCGGAGGTCGTGGAGGCGGTACGGCGGCTCGCCGTGGGGCGGACGGTGCTGCTGGTGGTGCACCGGCCGGCGTTGCTGGGGGTGGCGGACCGGGTGGTGCGACTGGAACTCAGGGTGCCCGACGAGGTGTCCAGCCCTTCCGAACCCGGCCCCACCCAGCCGCTCCGGCCGTCGGCCGAGCCGGAAGGCGTGCCCCTGACCGAGGGGGAAGAGCCTCCTCCGGCTCCGCGGCAGCGCGGCGGCGTGCTCGCCCGAGTCCGGGCCATGGCTGCTCCCCGGCGCGGGCCGCTCGCGCTCGCTCTGCTCCTCGGCAGCCTCGCGCTCGGCAGTGCCGTCGGCCTGATGGCCACCTCCGGGTGGCTCATTTCGCGGGCGTCCCAGCAGCCGCCGGTGCTGTATCTGATGGTGGCCGTGACGGCCACGCGGGCGTTCGGGATCGGCCGGGCCGTGTTCCGGTACGCGGAGCGGCTCGTGTCGCACGACGCGGTGCTGCGGATGCTGGCCGACGCCCGGGTCGCCGTGTACCGGCGCCTCGAACGCCTCGCGCCCGCGGGGCTGCGGACGACCCGGCGCGGCGATCTGCTGTCGCGGCTCGTCGCCGACGTGGACGCGATGCAGGACTACTGGCTGCGGTGGCTGCTGCCCGCGGGTGCCGCGGTCGTGGTGTCCGCCGCCTCCGTCGGCTTCACGGCCTGGCTGCTGCCCGAGGCCGGTGCCGCACTCGCCGCCGGACTGCTGGCGGCCGGGGTCGGCGTCCCGCTCGTCACCGGCGCCGTGGCGCGCCGCGCCGAGCGGCGGCTGGCTCCCGCGCGCGGCGTCCTGGCGACCCGGGTGACCGACCTGCTCACGGGAACGGCCGAGTTGACCGTCGCGGGCGCCCTGCCCGCCCGTACCGCCGAGACACGGCGGGCCGACACGGTACTCACCCGCATCGCCTCCCGGGCCGCCACCGCGACCGCGCTCGGCGACGGGCTCACGGCACTCGCGTCCGGGCTGACCGTCGCGGCCACCGCCCTCGTGGGCGCCCAGGCGGTCGCCGCGGGACGGCTGGGCGGCGTGGCGATGGCCGTCGTGGTCCTCACCCCGCTGGCCGCGTTCGAGGCCGTCATGGGGCTGCCACTCGCCGTGCAGTACCGGCAGCGGGTGCGCAAGAGCGCGGAGCGCGTGTACGAGGTGCTGGACGCCCCCGATCCCGTACGCGAACCGGAGTTTCCGCAGTCGGCCCCCGCCTCGCCGTTCCCGCTGCGTGTGCAAGGGCTCCGGGCCCGTCACACCGGACAGGACCGGGACGCGCTCGCCGGGCTCGACCTGACCCTCGAACAGGGCCGCAGGATCGCCGTCGTCGGCGCCTCCGGGTCCGGCAAGACCACGCTGGCACAGGTGCTGCTGCGATTCCTGGACGCGGGCGCCGGGTCGTACACGCTGGGCGGTGTGGACGCGTACGCGATGGACGGAGACGCCGTACGCCGCCTGGTCGGGCTCTGCGCCCAGGACGCCCACCTCTTCGACAGCACGGTCCGCGAGAACCTGCTGCTGGCCCGGAAGGAGGCGCCCGAGGCCGAGCTGCGCGACGCGCTCGCGCGGGCCCGGCTCCTCGACTGGGCGGACGGGCTGCCCGACGGGCTCGACACGCTGATCGGGGAGCACGGGGCCCGGCTGTCCGGCGGCCAGCGCCAGCGGCTCGCACTGGCCCGGGCATTGCTCGCCGACTTCCCCGTCCTCGTCCTCGACGAGCCCGCGGAACACCTCGACCTGCCGACGGCCGACGCCCTCACGGAGGATCTGCTGGCCGCGACCGAGGGCCGTACGACGCTGCTGATCACGCACCGGCTGGCCGGGCTCGACGCGGTGGACGAGGTGATCGTGCTCGCGCAGGGGCGTGTGGTCCAGCGAGGCGCGTACGCGGAGCTGGCGGCTGTCGCAGGTCCGCTGCGGGAGATGGTGGAGCGTGAGGCGGCGGGGGATCTGCTGGTCCAGGCTGCATAGTCCGACTTTCCCTGGCAAATAGGACTAACTACGCTCAAGGCATGTCAGTAGCTCCTGCCTCGCCCGACCCGGTCGGCAGTCCGGACGCGGCGACTCGGACGACCCGGGGCCTGCACGGGCTGTCCACCGAGGTGACCGCGCGGGTGCCGCAGCTGCTGGAGGCGATGCGGTCGGTCGGGACGGGGCTGGAACTGCACTCCACGCTGAACCGGATCTGCGAGACGGCGGCCGAGCTGGCAGACGCCCGGTACGCGGCCGTCGGGGTCGTGGCGGAGGACGGGAAGGGCATAGCAGACCTGGTCTACCACGGGGTCGACGAGGGGACCGCCCGGCTGATCGGGCGGCTGCCCGACGGGCACAAGGGTCTGCTCGGGGCGCTCATCCACGATCCGGAGCCGGTGCAGCTCGCGAACGTGGCCGACGATCCGCGCTCCTGCGGATTCCCCGAGCACCATCCGCCGATGCGGAGCTTCCTCGGGGTTCCGATCCGGGTGCATGGGGAGATCTTCGGGAATCTCTACCTGACCGAGAAGCGCGGCGGCGGCCCGTTCAACGACGACGACCTCAACATGGTCCGGGTGCTGGCAGCGGAGGCGGGTATCGCCATCGGCAACGCCCGCCTGTACGAGGCCGCCCACCAGCGCGAGCGCTGGATCGACGGCTCGGTGGCCGTCACGAGGGCGCTGTTGTCGGGCAGCGATGCCGAGGACGCCCTTCAGGTTGTCGCCGAACAGGCCCGTCGGCTCTCCGGCTCAGCGGCCGGGATCGTGCTGCTTCCCGCGGAGGAGGGCGGCCTGGAGATCGTCGCCGTCGCATCGGAACGCCGGTCGAAGGCGCTCGGCTTCGTGATCCCGCCGGAGAGCGAGGTCGTCGCCGAACTCCTCGACGGAGAGCCGGTGTTCGTCGAGGACGCGACCACCGACGCGCGCATGCTCACAGATCTCGCGCGCGACTACGGGCCGGTCATGATGCTGCCGCTGCAGAGCGACGGCCGACTGCTCGGAGCCCTCGTCCTGCCGCGCGCCCAAGGAGAGCGTTCGTTCACGGAGGCCGAGCGCACCCTGGCCGCGCAGTTCGCCTCCCAGGCCGCGCTCGCGCTGATGATGGCCGAGGCCCAACGGGACCGGGAGCGGCTCGCGGTGTACGAGGACCGCGACCGGATCGCCCGTGACCTGCACGACCTCGTCATCCAGCGGCTGTTCGCGACGGGAATGCTGCTGGAGAGCGCGCAGCGGCGGTCGGTCGTGCCCGAGGTTCAGGAGGGCGTCGGCAAGGCGGTCGACGAACTCGACGTCACCATCCAGGAGATCCGCACCGCCATCTTCGCGCTCCGCCAGGGCCCCGCCGAAGTGCCGTCCGGGCTGCGCACTCGCGTGCTGCGCGAGATCAACATGGCCGCAGTACCTCTCGGTTTCAAGCCGGGCCACCGCTTCATCGGCCCCGTCGACACGGTGGTCGGCGAACTCGCCGGCAAGAACCTCATCGCCGCCCTGCGCGAGGCCCTCTCCAATGCCTTCCGGCACTCAGGGGCCTCCCGCATCGACGTCGTCGTCGACGCGACCGTCCAACTGCCGGACGGGCGGCAGGCCGTACGGCTCACTGTCGCGGACGACGGCGTCGGCATCCCCGACGGCGGCCGGCGCAGCGGTCTGCGGAACCTCAAGCGGCGCGCCGAGTCCCTGGGCGGCGACAGCTGGTACGGGCCGGGGATCGGCGGCGGCACGACGGTGGTGTGGCAGGCGCCCCACTGAGTCCCTGGGGTCCCCGAGTCGCCCAAATTGCCCAAGTCGCGCGGGTCCCCCAAGTCCGCCGAGTGGCGTGGCCGACGCGCCGAGGCCAGGCACCTGTTCGGCCCAGCCGAGTGACCCATCCATGGCCACCGGTCCCCAGGGGTACGACATGAACAAGACCGTGCCCGACGGCGCGCGACACGATCGCCGTCATGCGCTCATCCCGCCGCCGTCCGCTGCTCGTATCGGTGCTGTTGTGCGCGCTCGCGTCCTCGCGGCCCGGCCCACCGCGGCCGTGGCGAGGACCCCGGCATCGGCGCCCAGTAGGGCGGCTGTACGCGGACGTCTCCGTGGCGACGCGGCAGTACGAGGCGGGACGGCGGGAGGCCGAGGCGCAGCGGACCAAGGCGCGGCGGGCCGAGCAACTCCTCGCGCGTGAGCGGCGGGAGGTCGTGGCACGGCGCGAGGACCTGGGCCGGATCGCGCGCGAACAGTACCGGCAGGGCGGCGACCTCCCATACACCGCGGAGATTCTGCTCGCGGGCAGCCCCTGGACCCTGTGCTATGGCCCGCGGAGCACAGGGTGGACGTCCAGCGGTCGGTGGGCGGGGTCGCCCAGTAAGAGGCGCGCTCCTGGAGACCGCCCCCTACGTTCCTGGAGACCGCCTCTTACAAGCACCGCCTTCCGCACCAGCACCCCAGCAGGCACTCCTGCACGAGCACCAGCGGCAGCTACTCCCGTACAAGCACCCGGCAGCCCCTGCTCCTACAACCGCTCCGCGAGTATCCGCTCGATCACGACCGCCACCCCGTCGTCGTTGTTGGCGACCGTGCGCCCGGAGGCCGCCGCGATCACCTCGGGGTGGGCGTTGCCCATGGCGTACGACTGGCCGGCCCAGGTGAGCATCTCGACGTCGTTCGGCATGTCACCGAAGGCGACGACCTCCTCGTGGGAGATGCCGCGTTCGGCGCAGCACAGTGCGAGGGTGCTGGCCTTGGAGACGCCGGGGCCGCTGATCTCAAGGAGCGCGCTGGGGCTGGAGCGGGTGACGTTGGCCCGGTCGAGGATGGCGTGACGGGCGACGGTGAGGAAGTCGTCCGGGTCCATCTCGGGGTGGTACGCGAGCACCTTGAGCACCGGCTGATCGGCGTCCAGGGCGTCCTCGGAGAGGAGCTTCTCGGCGGGCGCGACGGTCTCCGGGGGCTCCATGTGCAGCGAGGGGTAGCCCGGTTCGAGATGCAGGCCGTACGTCCGTTCGACGGCGCACACGGTGCCGGGTGCGGCGGCGCGCAGCGATTGGACGACGCGGAGCGCGATGTCGGGCGCCAACTCCCGGATCTTGACGAAGCGGTGGGCGCCGGGGCCGCCGTGCAGGTCGACCACGGCGGCGCCGTTGCCGCAGATCGCCAGGCCGTGCCCGTGGACATGGTCGCTGACGACGTCCATCCAGCGGGCCGGGCGGCCGGTGACGAAGAAGACCTCGACGCCCGCCTCCTCGGCGGCGGCGAGCGCGGCGATCGTGCGCTCGGACACCGACTTGTCGTCGCGCAACAGGGTGCCGTCGAGATCCGTGGCGATCAGCCGCGGCGGAACGGTGGAGGCCGGGGTCTCGGGCCGTCGAGTCGCTGAGGTCACGGGCCCATTCTCCCGCATATGCGCGCACGGCCGTGCGGCGGTCCGCACACTTGAGTGGTTACCGTCCTCACCAGCACCGTTACACCCCGTCGAACCAGAGACTGCTGGGCCGAACACTCAGGACGGCTCGGCCATGGGCTCAGGACAGCTGTACCGGATCTCGGGTGAGCCGTGCCGTATCTCAAGGCAGCTGTGCCAACGCATCCATGGCGATGCGCTCGAAGACCTTCACATCGGCCGCGAAATCCGAGTCGGGGATCGGCCAGTGGATCACGATGTCGGTGAAGCCCAGCTCCGCGTGCCTGCCCGCGAAATCAACGAATGCGTCCAGGGACTCCAGCGGACGGCCGCGGTCCGGGGTGAAGCCGGTGAGCAGGATCTTGTCGAGCTCGTTCGCGTCCCGGCCGATCGCGGCGCATGCGTCGGCCAGCTTGTCGGCCTGCTCGCGAATGGCCTGAACCGACTGGGCGGGGGTGCCCGTTTCGTACAGCTTCGGGTCGCCGGTCGTCACCCACGCCTGCCCGTACTGAGCTGCGAGCTTCAGTCCACGCGGACCGGTGGCGGCCACCGCGAATGGCAGCCGGGGGCGCTGGACACAGCCAGGGATGTTGCGCGCCTCGTGCGCCGAGTAGTAGTCACCGCCGTACGAAACGGAGTCCTCGGTGAGCAGCCGGTCGAGCAGCGGCACGAACTCGCCGAAGCGGTTGGCGCGCTCGCGCGGGGTCCATGGGTCCTGGCCGAGCGCGGTGGCGTCGAAGCCGGTGCCGCCCGCGCCGATGCCCAGGGTGATCCGGCCGTTCGAGACGTCGTCGAGGGAGATCAGTTCCTTGGCGAGGGTCACCGGGTGCCGGAAGTTCGGCGAGGTCACGAGCGTGCCGAGGCGGAGGCGCTCGGTGACGGTGGCCGCGGCGGTCAGCGTCGGGACCGCCCCGAACCAGGGGCCGTCGCGGAAGGTCCGCCACGACAGATGGTCGTACGTGAACGCGGTGTGGAAGCCGAGCTGCTCCGCACGCTGCCAGGCGGAACGCCCGCCCTCGTGCCAGCGGACGTACGGCAGGATCACGGTGCTCAGACGCAGACTCATGCATCGAGCGTAAGGGGAGCCGCGGAGTGGTCGCGGCCACCGCGTGATCACCCGCGCTGCCTGCCTGTGATCACCCCCTCTTGCCTGCCCGGTCAGTGCGCCGAGGGAAACCGCAGGTACTGCGGGGGTACGGCCTGGGTGAGCCAGACTCCGTTCGCGCTGACCCGGAAGACATGGCCGTCGCGGTGCATGGCGGCGGCGTCCACGCAGAGCACGACCGGCCGGCCGCGGCGGGCGCCGACGCGGGTCGCGGTCTCCCGGTCCGGCGAGAGGTGCACGTCGTGCCGGTTCATGGGCCGCAGGCCCTCGGCGCGGATCGCGTCCAGGTTGCGGGCCACGGTCCCGTGGTAGAGGTACGCGGGCGGGGTCGCCGGGGGCAGTCCGAGGTCGACCTCGACGGAGTGGCCCTGGCTTGCGCGGATCCGGGTCCCCTCGATCGCGAAGCGCCGCTTGTCGTTGTGCGCCACTACATGATCGAGCTCCTCGCGCGTGAACCGGAATCCGTGCGCGGCCGCCGCGGCCATCAGCGTCTCGATCTCGACCCAGCCGCCCTCGCCGAGCGTGAGCCCGATCCGCTCGGGCTGGTGCCGCAGATGCTTCGAGAGGTACTTCGACACCTTGACGGTGCGTCTTTCATCCATCTGTTCGTTCATCTCTCCAGCGTGCCTGGCGAGAGACGGATCACGCATTTGATTTTGATTCGGAGGTTTGATCCACAGCCAAGTCCTGTTATCCACAGGGGAATTGGCGATTCTGTGGACAACTCGCAGGCGATTTATGCTGTTTCGTCAATCTTGCTGGTATTGCTGTGGTTTGAGGTGAGACGGTCCAAGGTCCGGGCCTGTACTTCCCGTTCAGCGGCGGCCGTGATGAAGACTGCCACCTGCTCCGCGCCAACCAGCCGCTCCACAGCCCGCATTGTGTCCAGAGGAATCTCCACGGTATGCGTCTCGTCCCTGCGCTCCATCGGTTGCCCCGCGCCAAGGTGATGATGCAGGTACCGGTTGGCGAACAGCCGCATGGCACGGGCCAGTTCGGCGTCGACCGTCTGCTGCGCGAGCGGTCGCAGCCGTCGTACGAGCGAGGCCGCTTCGGCCGCGTCCGCGTCGGTCGGCGGGTGCTCCCCCAGATACCGCGCGAAGACGTGCTCGGTCGTGAACTCCAGGAAACGGGAGGCGATGTGCTCGACCTGGCCCCTCAACTCCCGCAAATGACCGGAGATCGCGGACAGCGGAACGCCCGCCGCGTGCAACTCGGCGGCTACGGCCAGCTCTTGAGGGCTCGGGACGAGGAAGGAGTCCTCGTCGCCGGGAATCGGCTCCAGCACGCCGAGCTCCACGGCGTCGGCGACCGCGGCGTCGTCCGGGCTGCCGCCGAACCGCTCGTCGAGCTCGGCCCGCGAGATCCGGGCGGCCTCCTCGTCGGTCCAGGGCCCGTCGACCTCCGCGACCAGGCCAAGGATGCCGCCGAGGCCCCGGCCCGTGTCCCAGGCCTCCAGGAGCTCCTTGATGGAGGCCAGCGTGTAGCCGCGGTCGAGGAGATCGGCGATCTGCCGCAGCCGGGCCAGATGGGCGTCCGCGTACACGTTGGCGCGGCCGCGCCGCTCCGGGCGGGGGAGCAGCCCGCGGTCCTGATAGGCGCGGATCGTCCGGACCGTGGCACCGCTGTGGTGTGCCAGATCCTCGATCCGGTAGGCGACACCGACCGATTCGTCGTTCACGCTTCCTGCCCTCCTGCAGCGTCGGGCGACATCGCTACGCGATCGCCGCCCGACCGATCGCCCCCGCTGCCGACCGCGCCGCCGGCGACTGCGCCAGATACTCCACGGCCCTGCGCAGTGATCCCTCCTGCGACGGATGGTACGACCGCCGCAGATAGCGGGGTATGGCCGCGCCGAGTTCCTTCCAGGTGGGCAACAGCCCCTTGCGTACGGCCCTGTTGTGGGCGGCGAGCGAGTAGCGCGGGCGGCCGGCGACCTGGGGGTCGTGGCGCAGCAGATAGGCGGCGCCCCACGCCCACAGGTACAGCATCATGGGCGCGGTGACCGCCATGCCCGCGATCCGGCGCGCGTAGCGTGGCAGGCCCGCGCCGCCGCAGTGCTGGTACATGTCGAAGGCGACCGCGCGGTGCTCGACCTCCTCCGCGCCGTGCCAGCGCAGCAGATCGAGCATGACCTCGTCGGCGTCGGCGAGGTCCAGGCCCTCGGCCGCCAATACCCAGTCGCCGAGCACCGCCGTGAACTGCTCGATCGCCGCGATCACCGACAGCCGGAAGCGCAGCCACTCCTGGGCCGGTATCGGCGCCCCCAGGGGCGGCTTCTCGCCCAGCAGCCTCTCGAAGAGGAAGTCGACGTACTTCGTGAAGTCCGCGGTCTCGAGGTGCTGCGCCGCGAGGTGGTCGAGGACGTACGCGTGCTGCACGCTGTGCGTCGCCTCCTGGCCCATGAATCCCTTGACGTCCTTGAGGAGTTCGGGGTCGCCGACGAGCGGCAGCGCCTCCTTGAAGACCTTCACGAACCACCGCTCCCCCGCGGGCAGCAGCAGATGCAGCACGTTGATGACGTGGGTGGCGGTGGGCTCGTCCGGTATCCAGTGGAGCGGGGTCTCCTCCCAGTCGAAGGACACGCGCCTCGGGTTGATCGTGTAGTGGCCGTCGCCCAAGGAGGCGCCCGTCGAGTCACTCGGCGTCTCGCTCACAACGGTGGCTCCAATCGCGCGATCGCGCGCAGCGCCTTCGGCGTGAAGCGCGACATGAGGTGGGCGCCGCGTGCCTCCGGGGTGACCGGCACGACCGCCTGGTTGCGGACCACCGCGCGCAGGATCGCGTCGGCCACCTTCTCCGGCGGGTAGTTGCGCAGCCCGTACAGCCGCGCCGACTTCTTCTGGCGCCGCTTCTCCTCCAGGGCGTCGACCCCGGCGAAGCGCGCGGTCGAGGTGATGTTCGTGTTGACGAAGCCCGGGCAGATCGCCGAGACGCCGATGCCTTGCCCCGCCAGCTCCGCGCGCAGGCACTCGCTGAGCATCAGGACGGCCGCCTTGGAGGTGCTGTAGGCGGGCAGCGCCTTGGAGGGCTGGTACGCCGCCGCCGACGCGGTGTTGACGATGTGGCCGCCCTGACCGCGCTCGGCCATCTGCTTCCCGAAGAGCCGGCAGCCGTGGATCACGCCCCACAGATTGACGTCGAGGACCTTCTTCCAGTCCTCGGCGGTCGTGTCGAAGAAGGACCCCGACAGGCCGATCCCGGCGTTGTTCACCAGCACGTCCACCACGCCGTACTCGGTGGCGACCTTCTCGGCGAGCTTCTCCATGGCCTGCTCGTCGGAGACGTCGACCGTCTCGGCCCAGGCTTCGGGGGAGCCGATCAACCGGGACATCTCCGCGGTGCGAGCCGCGCTCTCGGCGTCCCGGTCGACGGCGATCACACGCGCGCCGGCCTCGGCGAACGCGAAGGCGGTGGCCCGTCCGATACCGCTGCCCGCTCCGGTGACCAGCACCAGCTGCCCGCCGAAGCGGTCCGCGTACTTGCCGGTGGCCACAATGTCCTGCAGGGGCACTCCGTCCTCGTTGGCGTGGACGAACTCAGTGATCCAGGCGGCGAGCTGATCCGGGCGTGTGCGCGGAATCCAGTGCTTGGCCGGGAGCGTACGGCGCACCAGCTGTGGGGCCCACTGCTCCAGCTCGTCGTAGAGCCGCTCGGAGAGAAACGCGTCGCCCAGGGGCGTGACGAGCTGCACGGGCGCGTGCGCGTACGCGTCCTCGCGCGGCCGGTTCAGCCGGGCCCGTACGTTGTCCCGGTACAGCCAGGCGCCGTGCGCCGCGTCGGTCGGCAGCGACGGGGTCGGGTAGTCGCCCGCGGGCACCTTCTCGACCCGCTGGAGGATCTTCGGCCACTGCTTGCCGAGGGGGCCGCGCCAGGCCAGCTCGGGCAGGAAGGGCGTGTGCAGCAGGTACACGTACCAGGACTTGGCGCCCTGGCCCAGGAGCTGGCCGACCTTGCGCGGGGTCGGCCGCTTCATACGCTGCTTGATCCAGTGCCCGAAGTGGTCCAGGGACGGCCCGGACATCGACGTGAAGGACGCGATCCGGCCCTCGGTGCGCTGGACGGTGACGAACTCCCACGACTGCACCGAACCCCAGTCGTGCCCCACCAGGTGCACCGGCTTGTCGGGGCTGACCGCGTCCACGACGGCCAGGAAGTCGTCGGTCAGCTTCTCCAGGGTGAACCCGCCGCGCAGCGGCTGCGGCGCCGTCGACCTGCCGTGTCCCCGTACGTCGTACAGCACGACATGGAAGTGGCCGGCAAGGCGCTTCGCGACCTCGGACCACACCTCCTTGGAGTCCGGATAGCCGTGCACGAGCACCACCGTGGGCTGCGTCTCGTCGCCCAACTCGGCTACGCACAGCTCGACTCCGCCCGTCCGTACCCAGCGCTCGCGCGCGCCTTCGAGACTCACTTGTCCTCCGCCCAGCGCCGCACATGCGGCAGATCGTCGTCCAGCCAGAACGCGCTCGCCTCAGGGTCCTTGGAGTCGGTGACGACCAGGATCTCCTCGAACTTCGCGCCCGTACCCCGGAAGCCGAGGTGCGGTTCGACCGCCCACAGTCCCGGCTGGGGCGGATGGTCGGAGAACCTGTACGGCGACCACAGCGGCGACCAGCCGTCGCGGTGCCCGTGGATCGCGTCGCTCGCCAGCCCCTTCAGGGACTGGGTGCCGAACCCGAACAGATGCGGCGACCAGGGGCGTTCCTTCACGCGGTCCACCTTGTGGGCGATCACGCCGAAGGGATACGCGCGGTGGCGGTTCGCATAGCCCTGGCGGACCATGAGCCGGTCCACGTCCTCGTAGATCTCGCGCAGCGGCCGCCGCTCGCGCACCTCGCGCAGGATCAGCTCGCGGTGCGCCTCCAGGTCGGCGAGCAGCTTGTCCTGCACGGGGTTCAGCCCGAGCGAGCCCGAGTAACCGATGTCCGCCGTAAAGCCCTTGAGGACCGGGGCCATGTCGAGGATGAACGGCATCCCCGGCTCCAGGCGGCGGTTGGTGGGGAAGAACTGCAGCGGGATCCGGAAGTTCACGAACGCCGTGCGGTCCCCGAACCAGGCGAAGGGCAGATGGAACCAGTCCCGCACCCCGCGCTCGCGCAGCCACTCGCGCTGCATGCGTGCCGCCTCGCGCTCGGTCACGCCGGGCCTCAGCTGCGCGGCCACGGCCTCCGCGCACTCGTACGCGAGACGCTGGACCTCTCTGAACCCCCGCAGTTCCGCGGAGAGTTCGCCTGCCACTGCCGTCGTCATGCCACCGCCCCACCCTGTGTCCACGCTGACTGCGGTACGTGCTCGTAACTTGACACTGGTGAATGTGACAGTTGTTAGAGGCTGCGTCAATAGACCCGCATGACGCCTGTGGACAACCGAGCCGATGTGGATGAGGCGACCGAACCGACGTGGATGAACCGCGGCCGGTTGTTCGACCTCAGGGGGACCCCTACGGGCCCGTACGACTGGAGAGGGACACCGATACAGCTCCCTGGTCTGACGACCGCTGTGGCGTGCGCCACTACCTTCGAAGCGTGACTGTGATCGCGACCGAAAGCCTGAGCAAGCGGTTCCCCAGGGTGACCGCTCTTGACCGGCTCTCCGTGGACGTCGGGCCCGGTGTGACCGGACTCGTCGGAGCCAATGGAGCCGGCAAGTCCACACTGATCAAGATCCTGCTGGGTCTGTCCCCCGCCACCGAGGGCCGCGCACAAGTGCTCGGCCTCGACGTCGCCACCGAGGGCGGCGCCATCCGTGAGCGCGTCGGGTACATGCCGGAGCACGACTGCCTGCCGCCCGACGTCTCGGCCACCGAGTTCGTCGTCCACATGGCGCGCATGGCCGGGCTCCCGCCTGCCGCGGCCCGCGAGCGCACCGCGGACACGCTGCGCCACGTCGGCCTGTACGAGGAGCGCTACCGCCCCATCGGCGGCTACTCGACGGGCATGAAGCAACGCGTGAAGCTTGCGCAGGCCCTGGTCCACGACCCCCAGCTGGTCTTCCTGGACGAGCCGACCAACGGCCTCGACCCGGTCGGCCGCGACGAGATGCTCGGCCTGATCCGCCGCATCCACACCGACTTCGGCATCTCGGTCCTGGTCACCTCGCACCTCCTGGGTGAACTGGAGCGCACCTGCGACCACGTCGTCGTCATCGACGGCGGCAAGCTGCTGCGCTCCAGCTCCACCACGGACTTCACCCAGACCACCACGACCCTCGCCATCGAGGTCACCGACACCGACGAGCACCCGGACGGCACCGGCGCGGTGCGCGACGTGCTCCACGCGCGCGGGATCGAGACCCACGACGGCAGTGGCCTGCCCGGCGCCGGACACATCCTCCTGCTCACCGCCGAAGGCGAAGAGATGTACGACCTCGTCCGCGACGTCGTCGCCGACCTCGGCCTCGGCCTGGTCCGGATGGAACAGCGCCGGCACCACATCGCGGAGGTCTTCAAGGACAGCGACGCGCAAAGCGAAGCACAGCGGAAGGAGGCCGTCGGTCATGGCAATTGAGCAGCCCCTCACCCAGCCCGGTGAGCAGACCCGTATCCACAACATCGGCTACCGCAACTACGACGGCCCGCGCCTGGGCCGCGCCTACGCCCGCCGCTCGCTGTACTCGCAGTCCCTGCGCGGCGCCTACGGACTCGGCCGCTCGGTCAAGTCCAAGGTGCTGCCGATGCTGCTCTTCGTGGTGATGTGCGTCCCCGCGCTGATCATGGTGGCGGTCGCGGTCGCCACCAAGGCGAAGGACCTGCCCGTCGACTACACGCGCTACGCGGTCATCATGCAGGCCGTCATCGGCCTGTACGTCGCCTCCCAGGGACCCCAGTCCGTCTCGCGCGACCTGCGCTTCAAGACCGTACCGCTGTACTTCTCGCGGCCCATCGAGACCGTCGACTACGTACGCGCCAAGTACGCGGCCCTGGCCTCGGCGCTGTTCGTCCTCACGGCAGCGCCGCTGATCGTGCTCTACGTAGGCGCGCTGCTGGCCAAGCTCGACTTCGCCGACCAGACGAAGGGATTCGGACAGGGGCTCGTCTCCGTGGCACTGCTGTCGCTCCTCTTCGCAGGCATCGGCCTGGTCATCTCGGCGGTCACGCCGCGCCGCGGCTTCGGTATCGCGGCCGTCATCGCCGCCCTGACCATCTCCTACGGAGCGGTCTCCACCGTCCAGGCCATCGCCTTCGATCAGTCCAGTACGGGAGCCGTCCCGTGGCTCGGCCTCTTCTCGCCGATCACGCTCATCGACGGAGTGCAGACGGCCTTCCTCGGCGCCACCTCCGCCTTCCCCGGAGGGGAAGGCCCCTCGTCCGGGCAGGGCGTCGTCTACCTCATCGTCGTCCTGGGTCTCATCGCGGGCTGCTACGGCCTGCTGATGCGCCGCTACCGAAAGGTCGGGCTGTGACCACGCTCAACATCGACCACGTCTCGCGCTGGTTCGGCAACGTGGTGGCGGTCAACGACATCACGATGACGATCGGCCCCGGCGTCACCGGCCTGCTGGGCCCGAACGGCGCCGGCAAGTCCACCCTGATCAACATGATGGGCGGCTTCCTCGCCCCCTCCACGGGCACCGTCACCCTCGACGGCCGGCAGGTCTGGCGCAACGAGCAGATCTACCGGCACATCGGCATCGTCCCCGAGCGCGAGGCGATGTACGACTTCCTCACGGGCCGCGAATTCGTCGTCGCCAACGCCGAGTTGCACGGCCTCGGCAAGAAGGCGGCCCAGAAGGCGCTCGCCACGGTCGAGATGGAGTACGCGCAGGACCGCAAGATCTCGACGTACTCCAAGGGCATGCGGCAGCGCGTGAAGATGGCGTCCGCGCTCGTCCACGACCCCTCCCTGCTGCTGCTCGACGAGCCCTTCAACGGCATGGATCCGCGCCAGCGCATGCAGCTCATGGATCTGTTGCGGCGCATGGGCGACGAGGGCCGCACGGTGCTGTTCTCGTCCCACATCCTCGAAGAGGTCGAGCAACTCGCGGCGCACATCGAGGTGATCGTCGCCGGACGGCACGCGGCGAGCGGCGACTTCCGGCGCATCCGCCGCCTGATGACCGACCGCCCGCACCGCTACCTCGTGCGCTCCAGTGACGACCGGACGCTGGCCGCCGCGCTGATCGCCGACCCGTCGACGTCCGGCATCGAGGTCGACCTGGCGGAGGGCGCGCTGCGCATCCAGGCGGTCGACTTCGGCCGCTTCACCGCCCTGCTCCCGCGCGTCGCGCGCGAGCACGGCATCCGGCTGCTCACGGTCTCGCCGTCAGACGAGTCCCTCGAGTCCGTCTTCTCGTATCTCGTCGCGGCGTAGGAGGCCCAAGATGTACGACCCCACAGTCGCCCGGCTCACCTATCGGGGCCTGCTCGGCCGCCGCCGGGCTCTCATCCTCGGCGCCCTGCCCGTTCTGCTCATCGTGATCTCGGCGGCCGTCCGCAGCTTCTCCGGAGCCGACGACCAGGTGGCCTCGGACGTACTCGGCGGATTCGCGCTCGCCACGATGGTCCCGATCATCGGCGTCATCGCCGGAACGGGCGCGATCGGGCCCGAGATCGACGACGGCTCGGTGGTGTATCTGCTCGCCAAGCCCCTGAGGCGGCCGACGATCATCTTCACCAAGCTGATCGTCGCGGTCGCCGTCACCATGGCCTTCTCGGCGGTGCCCACCTTTATCGCGGGCATGATCCTGAACGGCAACGGGCAGCAGATCGCCGTCGCCTACACCGTCGCCGCGCTGGTCGCCTCGATCGCGTACGCCGCGCTGTTCCTGCTCCTGGGGACGGTCACCCGGCACGCGGTGGTCTTCGGGCTCGTCTACGCGCTGGTCTGGGAGGCCCTCTTCGGGTCCCTGGTGTCCGGCGCGCGCACGCTGAGCGTCCAGCAGTGGGCGCTCGCGGTGGGACACAAGGTCACCGGCGGCGACCTCGTCACCTCGGACGTGGGCCTGCCGACCGCGACGGTGCTGCTGGCCGCGGTCACCGTGCTCGCCACCTGGTACGCCGGACAGCGGCTGCGGTCGCTGACGCTGGCGGGCGAGGAGTGAGCGGGGGCTCCACGCGCACGTGCCGGTCGTCGCCACGCACGCGCGCGTGGAGCCCCTCTTTCTTGACAGCGGCTTCACGTGTGTCGGGGCACACTGGGCAAACGGGGACGCACGGCCAGGAGGAACGGGGATGGCATCCGAGGAACCACGAGGTGACGGTCGCGAGCAGTCCGGGGACGTCGGGGACGCCTGGGACGAGCTCGTACTGGACGAGAACTTCATACGCTCCGCGGAGACGACCGAGCCGTCGGCCCGTGCGCGCATGCTCGCCGCCCGCTGGCGCGAGGGTGGACCCGATCCGCAGCCCTGGCGGTCCGACGAGCCGCCCGCGGGGTGGTTCTTCAGCAAGGGACGTCGGCGCAGGTGGCGCCGCCGGTGAACGCCTACGGAGGCGGCTTTTAATCAGTGGCGCCCAAGTGGGCGTACGGGCACAGTAGTTCTGTCCACGCCGCCGCATCGAGCCGGCGCCACGTTCTGGGAGAGGAGCGCGACGATGCCCATCAGTAGCAGTCCGTCGAGCTCCCGACAGGGCAGCCCGCAGCGGGTTCCGGAGTAGTTACTCCTCCGTCGAACCCGCCCGCACGGGGGGGCTGCCCGGGGCGGCCGCTTCGAGCGCGCATCTCGCGCGGGCCGCCCACCCGGAGGATTGGCCGAGAGGTAAGGCACCGGCTTGCTAAGCCGCGGTCGGGGGTGAAACCCCGCGCGCGTTCGATCCGCGCATCCTCCTCAAGACACGTATGTCCGAGCCCAAGATACATATGGCCAAGTTGCCGCACCCCGGAAGGCCGGCAGCTCAGGCGCCTAACCGAGCAACCGCTCCAGCACGACCGCGATGCCGTCCTCCTCGTTCGAGGAAGTCACCTCGTCCGCGACCGTCTTGAGGTCGTCGTGGGCGTTGGACATGGCCACGCCGTGGGCGGCCCAGGCGAACATCGGGATGTCGTTCGGCATGTCGCCGAAGGCGATGGTGTCCGCGGCCTTCGCGCCGAGGCGGCGGGCGGCCAGGGACAGCCCCGTCGCCTTGGAGAGGCCGAGGGGGAGGAGTTCCACTATCCCCGCGCCGGCCATCGTGACGCCGACGAGCCCGCCCGCGACCTCCATGGCCACCGCGGCCAGTTCGTCGTCGGAGAGCGTCGGGTGCTGTACATACACCTTGTTCAGGGGCGCCGACCAGAGGTCCGCCGCGTCCCTGATCTGGACGACCGGGAGCGAGCCGTCCAGCCGCCGGTAACCGGGCCCGACCAGCACCTCGCCGTCGAGCCCGTCGCGGCTGGCGGCGAGCAGCAGCGGGCCGACCTCCGCCTCGATCTTGGCGAGCGCCAGACCGGCCAGCTGCCGGTCCAGGGTCACCGAGGTGAGCAGCCGGTGCTCCCCCGCGTCGTACACCTGCGCACCCTGGCCGCACACCGCGAGGCCCTCGTAGCCGAGATCGTCGAGGATGTGCCGGGTCCAGGGCACCGCGCGCCCGGTCACGACGATGTGTGCCGCGCCCGCCGCGGTGACCGCGGCGAGCGCCTCACGCGTACGCTCCGAGACGGTCTCGTCGGAGCGCAGCAGCGTTCCGTCGAGATCGGTCGCGATGAGCTTGTAGGGGAACGACCCGGTCGGCCCAGTCGACCCGGCCGGCTCTGCGGTGCCGGTCACTTGGAGATCGGCTCCAGGACCTCACGACCGCCCAGGTACGGACGCAGCACCTCCGGTACCCGCACGGAGCCGTCGGCCAGCTGGTGGTTCTCCAGGATCGCCACGATCGTGCGCGGGACGGCGCACAGCGTGCCGTTCAGCGTCGCGAGCGGCTGGACCTTCTTGCCGTCGCGCATGCGCACGGACAGACGGCGGGCCTGGAAGCCTTCGCAGTTCGAGGCCGAGGTCAGCTCGCGATACTTGCCCTGGGTCGGGATCCACGCCTCGCAGTCGAACTTGCGGATCGCGGAGGCGCCGAGGTCGCCCGAGGCCACGTCGATGACCTGGAAGGGCAGCTCGAGGCCGGTCAGCCACTGCTTCTCCCATTCCAGGAGCCGCTTGTGCTCGTTCTCCGCGTCCTCGGGAGCGACGTACGAGAACATCTCGACCTTGTCGAACTGGTGCACCCGGAAGATGCCGCGGGTGTCCTTGCCGTACGTGCCGGCCTCGCGGCGGAAGCACGGCGAGAAGCCGGCGTAGCGCAGCGGCAGCTTGTCGGCGTCGAGGATCTCGTCCATGTGGTACGCCGCGAGCGGGACCTCGGAGGTGCCGACCAGGTAGTAGTCGTCCTTCTCCAGGTGGTACACGTTCTCCGCGGCCTGGCCGAGGAAGCCGGTGCCCTCCATGGCGCGCGGGCGGACCAGCGCCGGGGTCAGCATCGGGATGAAGCCGGCCTCGGTGGCCTGCGCGATCGCCGCGTTGACGAGGGCGAGCTCCAGGAGCGCGCCGACGCCCGTCAGGTAGTAGAAGCGCGAGCCGGACACCTTGGCGCCGCGCTCGACGTCGATGGCGCCGAGCGCCTCACCGAGCTCCAGGTGGTCCTTGGGCTCGAAGCCCTCGGCACCGAAGTCGCGGATCGTGCCGTGCGTCTCCAGGACGACGAAGTCCTCCTCGCCGCCGACCGGGACGTCGGGGTGCACGAGATTGCCGAGCTGGAGGAGGAGGCGCTTGGTCTCCTCGTCCGCCTCGTGCTGCTCGGCGTCGGCCGCCTTGACGTCGGCGGCCAGCTGGCTCGCCTTCTTCAGCAGCTCGGCCTTCTCGTCACCCGAGGCCTTGGGGATCAGCTTGCCGAGCGCCTTCTGCTCGGAACGCAGCTCGTCGAAGCGGACGCCGGACGACCTGCGCCGCTCGTCGGCGGAGAGGAGGGAGTCGACAAGGCCGACGTCCTCTCCACGGGCGCGCTGGGAGGCGCGAACACGGTCGGGGTCCTCACGGAGCAGGCGAAGGTCAATCACCCCTCAAGGCTACCGGTGCGCGGTTCCGGCCAACGACTCGATATTCCGGTCCGTCGGTTCTGTCACGTTATGAGTGAAATGCCGGAGTGAATCTCTTGATCACCAATCAAGCCTGGGCGGGCGGCCGAGAGGCGTCAATAAAAAGGGCGCTACTCCCTGAAACGGGGCAGAGGGGAGTCTACGGGTTGACTTGATTTCCTTGTGGAGAGCGGGACTTGAGAAGGGGTTGTCCACAGGGATCCACACCCTCGCAAAGTTATCCACAGGCTGTGCGGAAGATCTGTGGACTTCGGAAGTGATCATTCCGAAAGCGGCATGTGGGGCGAAGAATTCCCGGATCAAACCATCCCTACACCCACGTTCGAGTGGAAATGCTTCGCTCCAAAGGATTGATCAAGGGAAAAGAGTGGACGAGGGGTGACGTGCGCGGCTGTGGACGAAGTTGGGGCCTGTAGGCCGATTTGTCGACGATGTAGTGCTTCGTTGTCGACTTGTCCCCAGGTCGAGAAGCACACCTGTGGATAACGCCTGTGGATGACGAAAATCAGCAGGTAGGACTGGTGGAAATCGGCGGCGTCAGCAGCGTGAGACCTGCTGGCAACCGGCCGTGCGACTCGAACCGGCCGTGCGACTCGGACCGGCCGCTCAGAACCGGCCGAGCTAGTCGGACGAGTCGCCTGCTCAGAACCGGCCGGGCCACTCAGACAAGCCGCCTGCTCAGAATCGGCCGTCCTGGCAGCGCGCCAGCCAGTCCGACGCGGCGGAGAACTCACTGTCCGAGGTGCCGGCCCGAGGCGCGCGTACGTCCTTCGGGTCGACCTCCGCGCGGGGGTACGAGCCGAGGAAGCGCACCTGTGGGCAGACCCTCTTGAGCCCCATGAGCGCCTCGCCCACGCGGCGGTCCGAGATGTGGCCCTCGGCGTCAATGGCGAAGCAGTAGTTGCCGATGCCCTCGCCGGTCGGACGGGACTGCAGCAGCATCAGGTTGACGCCGCGCACCGCGAATTCCTGGAGCAGCTCCAGCAGGGCGCCCGGGTGGTCGTCGCGCTGCCAGATGACCACGGACGTCTTGTCCGCGCCGGTCGGCGCCGCGGGCCGGGCGGGGCGGCCCACCAGTACGAAGCGCGTCTGCGCGTTCTCCGCGTCGTGGATCCCGGTCTCCAGCGGCTCCAGCCCGTACTTGGCCGCCGCGAACTCGCCCGCGAAAGCGGCGTCGTACCGGCCCTCCTGCACCAGCCGTGCGCCGTCCGCGTTCGAGGCGGCGGACTCCCAGAGCGCGTCCGGCAGATTGTTCTTCAGCCAGTTGCGCACCTGCGGCTGTGCGGCGGGGTGCGCGGTCACCGTCTTGATCTCCGACAGCTTGGTGCCGGGCCTGACCAGCAGCGCGAAGGTGATCGACAGCAGCACCTCGCGGTAGATCATCAGCGGCGCGCCCGCGACCAGCTCATCGAGGGTCGTGGTGATTCCGCCCTCCACCGAGTTCTCGATCGGTACGAACGCGGCCTCCGCCTCGCCGTTACGGACGGCGTCCAGCGCTGCGGGAACCGACACCATCGGGACGAGCTCCCGGGTGGCGGCCTCCGGAAGCGTGCGCAGGGCGACTTCGGTGAAGGTGCCTTCGGGACCGAGATACGCATAGCTGGCTGGCATGACCTCACCCTAATGGGCCTTGCACAACCCGGCTCACGCCTGTGGAAACCGAGGTCCCGAAAGGCGCCCCTCGGACGACCGGCAACCGCTGCCCCGCAGGATGCCCCCCGGACGACCGGCAACCGCTGCCCCCACAGGGTGACCCTCGGCCGACCGGCAACCCCGGCTTCGCAAGGTGACCCTCAGCCCTCCAGCAACCGCTGCCCCACGTACTCCCCCTCCGCCGCCCCGCCCGGCACCGCGAACAGTCCGCTCGACTCGTGGCGGATGAACGTGGAGAGCGCGTCGCCGCGGTCGAGCTTGCGCTGGACGGGGACGAAGCCGCGCAGCGGATCGGCCTGCCAGCAGACGAAGAGCAGGCCGGCGTCGGGCACCCCGTCCGTGTCGATGCCGTCGTGGAAGGAGAACGGGCGGCGCAGCATCGCGGCGCCGCCGTTCTGGTCGGGCCGGGTGATCCGGGCGTGCGCGTTGATGGGGACGACCAGATTGCCGTCGGCGTCGGTCTTGTCCAGGTTCATCGCGGTCGTCTCGGTGCCGCCGGACAGCGGTGCCCCGCTGGACTTCTTCCGCCCGATGACGTCCTCCTGGGCCTTGACCGAGAGCTTCTCCCAGTCGTCGAGGAGCATGCGAATACGGCGTACGACGGCGTACGAGCCGTTCGCCATCCACGCCGGGTCGGCCGAACCCGACGCGGGCACGAAGATTTGCTTGTCGAAGTCGGAGTCGGTCGGCTTCGGATTGCGAGTGCCGTCGATCTGGCCCATCAGGTTGCGAGCCGTCATCGGCTGCGCCGTGGCGCCCGGCGAGCGATTGAAGCCGTTCATCTGCCAGCGCACGCGGGCCGCGCTGCCCGCGTCCTTCTGGATCGCGCGCAGGGCGTGGAAGGCGACCAGGGAGTCGTTGGCGCCGATCTGCACCCACAGGTCGCCATTGCTGCGCGCCTTGTCGAGGTGGTCGGAGGAGAAATCGGGCAGCGGGTCCAGGGAGACCGGGCGCTGCTTCTCCAGACCCGTACGCGCGAAGAAGCTGTGCCCGAAGCCGAAGGTGACCGTCAGGGACGAGGGGCCCGCGTCGCGGGCGACGTCCGTGTCGTCCTGCGCGGCCGCCTCGCCCGCCATCAGCCGCCGAGCGGTCGCCGACCAGCGGCGCAGCAGCGCGGCGGCCTCCTTGCGGCCCGCGCCCGCCGCCAGGTCGAAGGCGACGAGGTGGCCACGGGCCTGGAGAGCGGTGGTGATGCCGGGCTGATGTTTCCCGTGAAACATCACCGCGTCCGCGCCGAGCGAGGTCAACGGTGTGGCCTTCTCCGCGGAGGGCGCCGCCGCGTATCCCGCGGCGCCTCCCGCCGCGCCCAGGGCGAGACCGGTGGCACCCGCGGTGCCGAGCAGTCGGCGCCGCGAAAAGACGCCTTTGGGGGAGGGGGCCTGGGAAACGTCGTCCCTGGGAGAGGCGCTTTCCGAACCGGCCTCCCTAGGAGAGGCCACCTTGGGAGAGGTTTCCCGAGAGGACGCCCTCCGAGAGGACGTCTCCGAAGAGGGTGTCTCCGGAGAAGACGCTTCCGGAGAGGACGTCTCCGGAGTGGAGTGGTCAGCCATCGTGAGGTTCAGCCGATCTGCGCGTTCTTGTTCACGGTCGTCTGGTCGATGTCGGAGGTGCGCACGGTCACCGCGATCTTCCAGTCGCCCGCCATGGGGATCTGCACCCCGCTCGCGGACCAGTGTCCGGTCGCGATGCGGTCGGGGGTGACGGGCAGCGGACCGATGTCCTTCGCGGCGAGCGTGAAGGCGACCTTCACCTCGGGGACGTCGAAGGCCTTGCCGTTCGGCCGCTCCACGAAGACGTGCATCTCGTTGCCGCCGACACGGGCCGGGTCGAGGGTGAGCTCCACGGTGCCCTTGCCGTCCTCGCCGCCCGTGTCGAACGGCATCTTCAGGGACAGCGGTCCGGAGCGCTGGGAGGCAGTCGCGGTGGCCTGCTGGGCGGCCTCCTCCGTACGCCCCGGCTCGGTGGTCGTCAGCACGGTCGTGACCGCCAGCAGGACGATGGCGACGCCCGCCTCGGCGAGCACCGAGCGGCGCAGCCCCGCGCGGTGCGGGTCGGCGTCGCGGACGCGCTTCTCGCGGGCGGTGGCCACGGCGGCCCGCTGCCGGGCGAGCTGGGCGGCGCGCCGGGAGTCCGCCGGAACGGTCGTCCGTGCCTTCTCGCGCCGTGCGACCACGGCCGCCGCCACGGACTCCGGAGCGGCGACCTCCGACAACCGCGCGGTCCAGCGGCGCGAGATCGACGCGATGCCGACCAGCACCGCCGCCAGGCAGATCTTGACGAGCAGCAGCTGCCCGTACGTCGTGTCGGTGAACGCCGACCAGGAGCCGAGCTGGCGCCACGACTGGTAGATCCCGGTCGCGACCAGCGCGAGGACGCTGCCGAACGCGAGGCGCGAGAAACGGCGTACGGCCGCCGCGTCGATCTGCGCTTCCACCGGCGCCCGGAACAGGGCCGTCAGCAGCGCCGAAAGACCGCCCAGCCAGATCGCGACGGCCAGCAGGTGCAGCACGTCGACGGGCATCGCGACGCCCGGCTGAAGGCCGGTCGAGGCGTGCTCGGCCATCGCCCAGGTCGCGGCCAGGCCCGCCGCGACGACGGCACCGCCGATCGCGAGCCCGAAGGTGAGGTCCTTCTTTTCAGCGGCGGCGGCCTCGGCGGCGTCCTCGGCGGACTCGTGAGACCCGTCGGAGCCGCCGGACGCATCGGCCTCGTCCCGCTTCACATACGCCCCGAAGAGCACAGCGATGAACAGCGCCGCCGCGGCGAGCAGCAGCAGTCGCGACACCAGGGCCGCGCCCGACTTGGTCTGCAACACCTGCCCGAGCAGCGTCAGGTCGAAGATGTCACCGACCTTGCCGGAACCGACGTACGAACCGCGCAGGAGCAGCAGCGCGAGCGTGGCGCCGGTCAGCGCGAGCCATCCGGCGACCACGAGCCGCTGCACCGGCCGGACCCCGGCGCCGCGCTGCCAGCAGGCCAGCACGAAGGCCGCGCCGCCGACGAGGAGGATGAATCCCGCGTACGAGACGTAGCGCGCGGTCCCGTAGAGCACGCCGACGACTCCGCCGCCCACCGCCTGGCCGGACAGCGAGACGGAGGTCTGCGAGGGCGCGCCGATGGAGAAGGTGAAGGCGCCCGAGACGGGGTGGCTGTCCGCCGACACCACCTGGTAGGTGACGGTGAACGTGCCGTCGGGCAGCCCCGAGTGCAGCTTCACGCCGTACGTGGTGCCGCTCAGGTTGGTCGCCCTGCCGGTGTCGACCCGCTTGCCCTTGGGGTCGAGCACGCGGAGCGAGCCGTCGTTCATCGCGACCTTCTCGGAGAAGGTGAGCGAGACCTGGGTGGGCGCCTTGTCGACCACCGACCCCTGCTTCGGGTCGCTGCCGGTCAGCGCGGCGTGCGCGGAGGCGGGCGCCGCGCCGGCCAGAAGCGCGCCGGAGACGGCGAGGAACAGCAGCAAGAGGGTCCGGAGGTTCCTGAAGCTCTGGAAGTTCCGGATGCGGGAGGCGGTGGTCTGCGTCAAGGTGATCCCTCCCTCAGTGCCCGGTCTTCGGGGTGTACGTCGCGGACTTCACCGGCATGGAGATCTTCACCGTGCCGGACTTGGCGAAGTGCAGCTCCACGGACACCTTCTCGCCCTGCTTCGGCTTGTGGGTGAGCTTTTCGAACATGAGATGGTTGCCGCCGCTGGCGAAGTCGAGCGCGCCGTCCGCGGGTATCGCGAAGGACTTCTCCTCCTCCATCGCGCCGCCCTTGGTGGAGTGCAGTGTGACGTCGTTCGAGAGGTCGCTGGTGACCGAGGTCAGAGTGTCGGCGCCACCGGAGTTGGTGACGGTGAAGAAGCCGGCCGCCATGGAGTCCATGCTCGGGGCGGGCATGTAGGCGCCGGTGACCTTCAGTTCGGGCTTGGCCGAGGAGTCCTTGTCGTCCGAGCCGCAGCCCGCCAGTGTCACCGCCGCGGCCATGACCGCCGCGCATCCGGCGACAGACCGCGAAGCACGGCCGGGACGCCTCACGGGTTCTCCCCCTTGATGATCTTGGGGAGGTCCTTGGTGTAGTCGTCGACGGTGGCGTCCTCGCCGTACAGCGCATAGCCCCCGTCGGTCTTCGGCGAGAACGCGATGACCTGGGTGCCGTGCACGGAGACGAGCTTGCCGTTCTTGTCCTTCGACGTCGGCTCGATCGAGATGCCCAGGGTGCGGGCACCGGCCTGGATCGTGGCGAAGTCGCCGGTCAGGCCGACGAAGTCGGAGTCGATGCCCTTGAGCCACTTGCCGAGCGCGGAGGGCGTGTCACGGCCCGGGTCGGTGGTGACGAACACGACGCGGAGCTTGTCCTGCTGGACCTTGGGCAGCTGCTTCTTGGCCACGGCGAGGTTGTTCATCGTCAGCGGGCAGACGTCGGGGCAGTGGGTGTAGCCGAAGTAGATCAGCGTGGGCCGGCCCTTGGTCTGCGCGCGCAGGTCGTACTTCTTGCCGTTCGTGTCGGTCAGCACGAGGTCCGGCTTCTCGAACGGCTTGTCGAGGATCGTCGCGGCCTTGCCCGAGTCGGCCTCGGCGGACACGTCGGCGATCGGCTTGTTGCTGTCGTCGCCGCTGCCGCAGGCGGAGAGGGTCAGAGCGGCGGCGGCGAACAGGGCGGCCGCGGCATACGTCTTCTTGCGCATAGAAAAATGTCCCAGATGTGAGAACTCCGGTGCGCACCGGGGTCGTACGACGCCCGAACGGCGAGGTCGTACGCCGCGAGTCGCGGAGATGTCGTACGACGTCCCGGTGCGCACCGAAAGCGGTAGGGCCTCAGGTGTTGGTGCGCCGACGGCCGGCCACGACGCCGAACGCCACGCCCGCCACGCCGACGACGATGCCCACGACGCCGAGTACGCGTGCGGTGGTGTCACTGCTGTCGGAGGAGGACGCGGCCTCCGTGGTGTCCTTGGCGGCCGCCTTGGAGTCGTCGGCGGTGTCCTCGGCGGTCGACGAGCCGTGCGAGTGGCCGCCCTCGGAGGCGTCGGACAGGGTCAGCACCGGAGCGGGGTTCTCGGGCTCCTCGGCGCCTTCCTTCTGCGGCTCGATCCAGCGCACGACCTCCTTGTTGGAGTACGTCTGGATCGCCTTGAAGACGAGCTCGTCGGTGTCTTCGGGGAGCGCGCCGACGGAGAGCGGGAACTTCTGGAAGTAGCCGGGCTCGACGCCCTTGCCGTCGGCGGTCCAGGTGACCTTGGTGACGGCCTCGGAGATCTTCTCGCCGTGCATCTCCAGCGGCTTGTCCAGCTTGGACTTGGTGACCTCGACGGTCCAGCCGTTGATCGGCTGCGGCATCACCGAGGCCAGCGGGTGGTCCGTCGGGAAGTTCACCTCGAGCTTGGTGGTCGAGGCGTTGTCGCGCTCGTTCGGGACCTTGAAGTCGATGACCGCGTAGTCGCCCTTGGCGGCCGTGCCCTCCGGCTGCACGCTGACGTGCGCGAAGGCGGGGGCGGACAGGACGAACACGGTCGAGGCGGCGACGACACCGGCGGCGGCGATACGGGAAGCCTTCATGGCAGGGAACACTCCACTTTGAGCGATGAGTCCGGTGAGAAAGAGGGGTGCGCGTGCGAAACGGTGCCTCTGGGGCGTACGGAAACGCTCCCTGAGCGGGGCACCGAAAAAGCCAGGCACGCGCGCGTGCCGCACGACGGCAGCCCCTCGGTGGAGTGGCGCGTCGTGTCAGGCGGCGAGGACGAGTGCGGTGGAGGAGGGCGGCCCGCGCCGGATGACGGTGTGTTGAAGCGCGGTCGTACGCGGCTTCGGGGGCGCGAGGAGCGCGGTGCGCGGGGTGCGTGCCACGTCGGGCGCACCCGGAAGTCCCGTGCGCAGGGCGCGTACGAGAGCGAACGCGGCGCGCAAAGACCGTACGAGCGCCCCTTCCGCAACCCCGTGCGCGGACAGCCGCATGAGACGCAGCAGCGCCATGTCCCCGCGGCGCAGCACCCATCCGGCGGCGACGGCCGCGACGACGTGTGCGAGCAGCATCGGCAGGGAGGGCAGCACCGGCATCGAGGAGCCCGCGGTGGCCGACATGGCGTCCGCGGGGTGGTGCATGGACTGTGCCATGCCCGTGTCGATCCGCGCGTCGGCGAGGATCTTCTGGGCCTGCGCGGGGCTGATGGCCGCCGCGGTCGTGCCGCACACGAGGCGTGCGGCCCGCTCGACGAGCGAGGCGTCGGACATCGACATGCCCGAGGCCATGGACCCCATGGACGACGTACCGCCGTACAGGCCGAGCCCGAAGAGTGTGTGCAGCACGGTCTGCCCGACCGCGAGAAGCGCCACGATGCCCGGCAGCGCGCGTTCACGCCCCGCCAGCGCGGCGGCGACGGCGAAGACCGCGAGGAATCCGGCGCCCAGTGTCCACAGCGGGACCGTGGTGCAGGAGGCGAGCCCATGACCGGCCGCGGCCAGCACGACGCAGACCGCGGCGAACACCGCGGCCCGCAGGATCCGGAGATCGCATCCGGAGGGCACCATCCGGAGACCGAGTCCGGAGCGCGCCGCGCGCTGGTGGGGGGCAGTCATGGCGGGCTCATCATCGCACTGGCCCTACCCGCTTCTTACGGCAGGTCCGCAAGGTGACGTACGACCCACAAGATCACCATTTGGGGCAAGCCGAACGCACATACACCGATCTTTGTCGCGCGCGCATCCGCCGTATGGGCGGTATCACGTCAAGTGGGCGATTGCGCACGGGTCCTTGCGGCAATACGTAACGGTATGTCGAGCCGCGGCCAGGAGGCTGGAGCATGAGCATCTGGTGGTCACTCCATTTGCGGCGCGAAGCTGCGAGCGTTCCGCTCGCCAGACGCCTGCTGCTCGGCACGATGGAGAGCGCGGGCGTCGACCCGGACGTCTCCTACGACCTCTCCGTCGCCCTCAGTGAGGCCTGTGCGAACGCCGTCGAGCACGGCGGGGACGCGATGCACGGCGCATCGTCCGAGGCCTACCGGGTGACCGCCTACCTCGACGGCGAGAAGTGCCGCATCGAAGTCATCGATTCCGGCCCCGGTTTCCCGGCCGGCCGTGCCCGCACCCCGCTGCGTCCGGCACGCGGCGATGCCGAGCACGGGCGTGGCCTGTGTCTGATCCAGGAGCTCGCCGACCACGTCCACATCGGCAACGAGCCGGGGCGGGGCGGCGCCGTGGTCAGCTTCGACAAGATCCTCAAGTGGAAGAAGGACCCCTCTTTGCTGACGGCCTAGGGCTCTGAGCAGCGGCGGAACCCTCACCGGCGCCGCTGCTCAAAATGGAAGCGAACTTTATATTGGTAGTGGACTCTCATTTGGGGGTAGCCTCTCATCAGGTTGCCCCCTCTTGGAGGTCCGCATGTCTTTGCCCAACCTGCCTGCCCTGCCTTCGTACTCTTCCGTGTCGCCCCGCCGTTGGCTGGCCCTGGCCGCCCTCACGCTGAGCGTGCTGATCGTCGGGCTCGACGGCACGATCATCAATGTCGCCCTGCCGACCCTCGCCGGTGATCTGCATGCCGACAGCGCGCAGTTGCAGTGGATCGGCGGCGGCTATCTGCTGGCCCTGTCCGTGGCGATGCTTCCCGTCGGGCTGCTCGGCGACCGGTACGGCCACAAACGGCTGCTGCTCTGGGGGATCGCGCTGTTCGGACTCGCCTCGCTGGGCGGCGCGTTCGCCGGGTCGCCCGCGACGGTCATCGCTGCCCGGGCGGTCCTCGGCCTCGGCGCCGCCACGATCATGCCGCTGTCGATGGCGATCCTGCCGCGCGTCTTCGCCAAGGAGGAGCTGCCGAAGGCCATCGCCGTCTGGACCGCCGCCACCGCCCTGGGTATGCCGGTCGGCCCGCTCGTCGGCGGCTGGCTGCTCGACCACTTCTGGTGGGGTTCGGTCTTCCTCTTCAACGTGCCGGTCACGGTCCTCGCCCTGGCCGCCGGGCTGTGGCTGCTGCCGAGCGAGAAGAAGAGCACGGCCGCCGAGAAGAAGCGCACGGCCGCCGACAAGGAGTACGCGGCGGCCGACAAGCAGCGCTCGCCCGCCGACAAGGAGCGCGCCGCCACCCCCTTCGACGCCCTCGGCACCGTACTGAGCGCCCTCGGTATCACCGCACTCGTCTACGGCACGATCCTGATCCCGCGCGACGGCTGGACCGACCCGGCCGTCCTCGCCACCCTCGTCGCCGCGGCCGCCCTGCTCACCGGGTTCGTGGTGCGCGAGCGACGCCACCCGCACCCGCTCGTCGACCTGAAACTGTTCGCCGACCGCCGCTTCCTGTGGGGCACGCTGATCGCGGTCTTCGTCAACTTCGCGGTGATGGGCATCCTGTTCGTCGTCCCGCAGTACCTGCAGGCCGTGCTCGGCCACGACTCCTTCGGCACCGGCATCCGCGTACTGCCCCTGATCGGCGGGCTGATGGCCGCCGCCACGGCGAGCGAGGCCCTCGTGCCCCGGCTCGGCGCCCGCACCGTCGTCCCGCTCGGCATGGCCATCCTCGCCGGCGGGGTCTTCCTCGGGGCGACCACGGACCTTTCCAGCGGCTACGGCTTCACCGCGCTCTGGCTCTCCCTCACCGGACTGGGCTTCGGCCTCGCCGTCGTGCCCGCGACCAGCCTGGTGATGGGCTCACTGCCGGACGGCAACACGGGGCAGGGGACCAGCCTCCTGGAGACCGTCCAACAGCTCGGCGGCGTCCTCGGCGTGGCCGGCCTCGGCAGCCTGCTCGGCTACGGCTACCTGGCCCG
Source organism: Streptomyces sp. R41 (assembly GCF_041053055.1). Lineage (NCBI taxonomy): Bacteria > Bacillati > Actinomycetota > Actinomycetes > Kitasatosporales > Streptomycetaceae > Streptomyces > Streptomyces sp. R41. The sequence goes on along the minus strand of NZ_CP163443.1, from coordinate 5,239,279 downwards.
GCTCACCACCGACGGGCTCCCGGCGACGGCGGCAAACGCGGCCCGCGACTCGGTGTCCGGCGCGGACGAGGTCGCCCGCCGGCTGCACGACACGGGCCTCGCCGGCAGCGCGCACGAGGCCTTCGTCCACGGCATGAACCTGGTCCTGACGGCCTGCGGGATCATCTCCCTGCTGGCCGCCGTACTGGCCGCGATCTATCTGCCGAGCCGGTCCACGGCGTCCCGGAAGGTGGCCGAGGCCGAGCCCGAGCACGCAGAATCGATGGCATGACGACGCAGGAGAAAACGGCATGACGACGCAGGAGACCTCGGCCGCGCCACTCGGTCTGCGGGAGCGCAAGAAGCAGAAGACCCGCGACCGGGTCCGGCGCGAGGCGTACCGCCTGTTCGCCGAACACGGGTACGAGGCGACCACGGTCGACCAGATCGCGGAGGCGGCCGAGATCTCCCCCAGCACGTTCTTCCGGTACTTCCCCACCAAAGAGGACGTGGTCATCCAGGACGAGTACGACCCCGCGCTCGCCGAGGCACTGCGCGCCCGCCCGGCCGACGAACCGATCGTCGACGCGATCCTGCAGGCCCTGAGGGGCCCCCTGGGCCAGATGCTGGACCACGACCGCGAGGAACTGCTGCTGCGCACCCGGATCACCTTCACGGACCCCGCGATCCGGGCCCGCTCGGTCGGCGAGCAGGAGCGCAGCGAGCAGGAGATCGCCGCGATCATCGCGGAGCGCAGCGGCCGGAACGCCTCGGACCTCGATGTGAAGTGCGCGGCCGCGGCGATCATCGCCGTCTTCACGACCCTCGTACGGCACTGGGTCGAGGGCGGCGGCACGGAGGACCTGGCGGAGCTGTACGAACGACATCTGCCGCTGCTGTCGAACGGCCTGGAGTTCTAGGACAGGCCTTGGGACGGTCTCCCGCCTACCTCAGCTTTCTCAGAGTCCACAGGTCAATCACAGTGCACCCCCATGTCTTTGAGGGCTGACGTTCCTAATTTTCCCAGCATGACGGGAAGCCACAAAGACAAGTCGATCACCCGGCGCCGCGCGATCGCGGTGACCGGAGGCACGGTCGCCGCCGGAGGCCTCGCGGTCGCCGGATACCAGGCGGCTTTCGCCGACGAGACCACGACCACCGACGCCGAGGCGTCGGCCTCGGCGAGCTCGAGCAGCGGCACCTGCGTGCTGATGTCCAGCGTCACCGAGGGCCCGTACTACCTGGATGGCGCCCTGGTGCGGAAGGACATCACCGAGGGCAAGAGCGGCGTTCCACTGACGCTGCGCATCACCGTTCAGGACACCACCGACTCCTGCAACCCGGTCTCCGGCGCCGCCGTGGAGATCTGGCACTGCGACGCCTGGGGCTACTACTCCGGCTACACCACCGCCAACCCCGGTGGCTCCGCGCCCGCCGAGAGCGAGGACGGCTCCACCGCCAACGACCAGACCTACCTGCGCGGTTACCAGATCGCCAACGCCAACGGGGTCGTCAAGTTCGAGACGATCTTCCCCGGCTGGTACACGCCGCGCACCTGCCACATCCACGTCAAGGTGCACACCGGCGGCGAGAAGGAGGACGGCACCTACGAGGGCGGCACGGTCAACTACACCGGCCAGCTCTTCTTCGACGACGACGTCGCCGAGGAGATCTTCGCGCTGGAGCCCTACTCCAAGCACAGCGGCAGCTACACCAAGCTCGCCGACGACATGGTGTACGACGGCGGTGGCGCCGCCAGCGATCTGCTCACCCTCAAGGCCGTGCACAAGAAGGACCCGTCCAAGGGCTACAAGGGGTTCATCACCCTCGGCATCGACCCGGACGCGGAGAACACCGGCGCGGGCAGCGGCGGTGGCGGCACGCCCCCGAGCGGCGCTCCGAGCGGCGCTCCGACCGGTACGCCGCCGAGCGACGCCCCGAGCGACAGCGCCTCCCCGTCCGCCTCGGCGTCCTCGTAAGGTACGCCGATGAGCAGCCGCGAGGACGAGACGCTGGCGCAGGCCGCCGTGGCCGCGCTGACGTGGCAGCTGGAGCTGGCCCCCAAGCCCGGACTGCCCGACCCGCGCGATCTCGGCGCCCGGACCACCCGCCAGGACCACTGTTCCCTGCGCTGGTCGGCCAAGGCGCTGGCGCCCGGACTCGCGGCCATGGCGGCCGCCGCCCGCCGCACCGGTCATCCCACGCCCGAACTCCGTGCGGAGCTGGGCGCGATCGGCCGGTGCACCGAGCACTCGGTGGCCCTGGCGGGCGGCGGCCACCGCGGCGCCCTGTGGGCCCTCGGGCTCCTGGTCGCGGGCGCGGCCCTGAATCCCCGGGCCACCGGGAACGACGTCGCCGCGGCCGCCAAGCGGATCGCGGCGCACGCCGACCGGCGGGCGCCGCGGCGGCCCTCGCGGGGGTCGTCCGTGTCGGCGAAGTACGGTGCCGCGGGGGCGCGAGGCGAGGCGCGAGCGGGATTTCCGCACGTGCGGCGGGCGTTGGACGCGCTCGCCCGCGCCCGCCAGGCCGGTGCGCCCGAACCGTACGCACGGCTCGACGCCCTTCTCACCGTCATGTCGACCCTCCAGGACACGGAGTTGCTGTACACCGTCGGCCCCCTCGGGCTTCGCCATGTTCAGGCGGGCGCCCGTGGGGTGCTGGAAGCGGGCGGGACTTTCACGGAGGCGGGGCGCGAGGCGCTGTCCGCCCTCGACGACGACCTTCACGCGTGCGCGTGGAGCCCGCGGGGCAGCGGCGTGCTTCTTGCGGGGGCGCTGTTCGTGGACTCGCTGCCGGTGGTGGTCAACTCTGTGGCGCGGGTTGCCTGAGGAACCCGGCGACGGTGCCGAGCTCGGGCTGGGTGCGCTTACCGACGCTTGCAGGGTGCCGCTTTCTTTGGGACGGGTGCCGCCCCAGCGGCACGATTGCCCGCAGTCAGAGCGGGTGGGTTGCCGCCTCGGCGGCACGCATGCCCGCGCCCATGTACGGCAGTTCATCGACGCGCCTCGTGGTCGCCCACCGCGTCGCCGGTCCCATTCCGTACGACGCCCCCACCATCAAGCCTCCCAGCAGCAGCCACCCCGGAGTCCCCCAGCTCACCAGCAGGGTCGTCAGGACGAGTGGCCCCATCGTGCGGGCCACGGTGACGCCGGTGCCGAAGAAACCCTGGTATTCGCCCATCCGGTCGGTCGGGGCGAGGTCGAAGGCCAGTTGCCAGGAGCCCGCGGACTGCTGCATCTCGGCGACGACTTGGAGGATCGCGCCCATCACGAGGATCCCGGCGGCGACGAACGGGGATGCGCCGGACGACAGGGCGAAGACCGCGCAGGACGCCAGCATGACGAGTCCGGAGCGGCGTATCGCGCGCGTGGCGGTCGCGAGGCCGGTGACACCGCGGGCCATCCGTACCTGGAAGACCATCACCGCACCCGTGTTGAGCACGAACAGCGCGGAGACCAGCCAGGCGGGCGCCTCGGTGCGCTCGGTGATCCACAGCGGGATGCCGAGGCTGAGCAGCGGCATCCGCAGCAGCAGCACGGTGTTGAGGAACGTGACCAGTACGTACGGGCGGTCGCGCAGGACGCCGAGTCCTTGTCCCCGGCGCACGGCCACGGGTGCCACGGCCGGCACCGACGGCAGCCGCAGCAGCAGCGCCGCGCACAGCAGAAAGCTCACCGAGTCCAGCGCGAACACCCCGAGATACGCGGCCCGTGTCCCGGCGTGCAGCGCGAGCCCGCCGAGGCCCGCGCCCACCGCCAGACCGGCGTTGAGCGTCGACTGGAGATGGGCGAGCAGCCCGGTCCGCTCCCCGGCCGGCACCAGCCCCGCGAGCAGTGCCTGCCGGGTCGCCGCCAGCCCCGACTGCGCGGACGCGTATGCGCACGCGGCGAGGACGAAGGGGACGAAGCCGCGGACGACCAGGAAGGACGCCACCGCCGCCGCGGTCGCCAGCGCCAGCAGCACCGCCGTGCCGCGCGGCCCGCGCCGGTCGGCAAGCCGGCCCAGCGGCACGCCGACCAGCGAGCCGATCGCCCACGCGATCGTCAGCCCGAGCCCCACGCGCGCGGGGGCAAGTCCCACGACGTGGGTGAAATACAGAGCGGACGTCACGTAATAGGCGCCGTCCCCCACGGAGTTGCCCAGCTGGGCGAGGGCGAGGACGCGCTGCGGGCCGGCGGGCGGGACAAGGCGGCTCGACTCGAGAGGTGCTGCCGGGTTCGTCATGTCTTCGACGCTACGGGCCGGGTGGACCGCTCAACAGGACCATTCCTCACGCCTTTTCATGACCCAATTCATGGTCGTCCCATGACATCTGTCAGCGCCGGCCCAGGCTCACACCGCGTCCAGCACCCGCCCCAACATCTCCAACGCCTCGGGATACAGCCGCTCCCGAGGCGTCCCGTACCCCACGACCAGCCCCTGCGGCCGCCCCTCACCGGGCGCGTGCCAGTGGTCCCCGAGATGCCCGACCGCGAGCCCCTCCTCCTCCGCCCGCGCCAGTACCTCCGCCTCGTCCGCCACCTCCACCAACGCGTGCAGTCCCGCGGCGATCCCTCGTACGCTCCTGCGCGCCCCCAGCCGGTCAAGGAGCTGGTCCCTGCGCCGCCGGTACCGCAGACGGCACGCGCGCACATGGCGGTCGTAGGCGTGGCTGTCGATCATCTCGGCGAGCGCCAACTGGCCGATGGACTCGGTTTGATGGTCGCTGTGCAGTTTGATGTCGGCCACCGCGTCGACCAGGTGCGGCGGCAGCACCATCCAGCCGAGGCGCAGCGCCGGCCCGAGCGTCTTGGAGGCCGTGCCCAGGTACACGACGTGGCCCGGCGCCATCCCCTGGAGGGCGCCGACCGGCTGCCGGTCGTAGCGGAACTCCCCGTCGTAGTCGTCCTCGACGATCAGCCCGTCACGCGCGCGTGCCCAGTCGGTGAGCGCCCGCCGCCGCTCGGGGTGCAGGGTCACGCCGGTCGGGTACTGGTGCGCGGGCGTGACGACGACCGCGTCCGCGCGGGCGGAATCCAACTCGTCCGCAAAGGCGCCGCGTTCGTCGACCGGCAGTGGCGCCACGGTTCCGCCGCTCTTGCGCACCACATCCCGGTGGAACGGCAGCCCCGGGTCCTCCATGGCGACCGTCCCGCCGTCCAGCACCCGCGTGAGCAGCGCGAGCCCCTGCACGTACCCCGATGTGATGACGATCCGCTCGGGCGGCGCGATCACCCCCCGCGCCCGCCCCAGGTAGCCCGACAGCGCCGTGCGCAGTTCGATCCGGCCACGCGGATCCCCGTAGTCGTACGCCAAGGAGGGCGCCGTCGCGATCGCGCGGCGCAGGGACCGCAACCAGGCCGCCGCCGGGAACGTACCGACGTCCGGGCTGCCGGGGCGCAGATCGAAACGGGGTGCACGCGCGCGTGCCCGCCCGTCCGGCGCCTCCAAAGAAGTGGCCGGCAATCGGGCGACCTCGGTGCCCGACCCCTGCCGCGCCGTCAAATACCCCTCGGCGATCAGCTGGTCGTACGCCCCCTTCGCGGTGCCTCGCGAGACGCCCAGCTCGGCTGCCAGCCGCCGGGTCGCGGGCAGTCGGGTGCCCGGAGCGAGCCGTCCGTCGCGCACGGCGTCGCGCAGGGCACGCTCGAGCCCGGCCCTGCGCCCCGCCGCGGCGTCCGGTTCCAGATGCAGGTCCACTCCGACGCCGGACCAGAAGTCGTCCAAGCCGTCCACGAAAAGCCGCCCCCCTAGGCACACCAGAACCCCAGGAGCCACCGGAAGCTCCCTGGGCAAACCAAAAACCCGGGGGCCACCGGACACCCCTGGACACACCAATGGCCGGGTGCCCAGAAGGGCACCCGGCCATGAGTCTCGTATCAGCCCTCGCGGGGCACTATGTCAGCCCTTCAGGGATGCCATCCAGGCCTCGACCTCGTCGGAGCGGCGCGGAAGCCCCGCCGACAGGTTCCGGTTGCCGTCCTCGGTGACCAGAATGTCGTCCTCGATGCGGACGCCGATGCCGCGGTACTCCTCCGGCACCGTCAGATCGTCCGCCTGGAAGTACAGGCCCGGCTCGACGGTGAGGCACATGCCCGGCTCCAGCGTGCCCTCGACGTACGTCTCGGTCCGCGCGGCGGCGCAGTCGTGGACGTCCATGCCGAGCATGTGGCCCGTGCCGTGCAGGGTCCAGCGGCGCTGCAGGCCCAGCTCCAGGACACGCTCGACCGGGCCCTCGACCAGACCCCACTCGACGAGCTTCTCGGCCAGCACGCGCTGCGCGGCGTCGTGGAAGTCGCGGTACTTGGCGCCCGGCTGCACGGCCTCGATACCGGCCTCCTGGGCCTCGTACACGGCGTCGTAGATCTTCTTCTGGATCTCCGTGTACGTGCCGCTGATCGGCAGCGTGCGCGTGACGTCGGCGGTGTAGAGCGTGTGCGTCTCGACGCCCGCGTCGAGCAGCAGCAGGTCGCCGGAGCGGACCGGGCCGTCGTTGCGCACCCAGTGCAGGGTGCAGGCGTGCGGCCCCGCGGCGCAGATCGAGCCGTAGCCGATGTCGTTGCCCTCGACCCGCGCGCGCAGGAAGAAGGTGCCCTCGATGTAGCGCTCGCTGGTCGCCTCGGCCTTGTCCAGGACCCGTACGACGTCCTCGAAGCCGCGCACCGTCGAGTCGACGGCCTTCTGCAGCTCGCCGGCCTCGAACTCGTCCTTGACCAACCGCGCCTCGGAGAGGAAGACCCGAAGCTCCTCGTCGCGCTCGGCGGTCACCTTGTCGGTCAGGGCCGCCTGGATACCGGCGTCGTAGCCGCGCACGACACGCACCGGTCCGGTGGCTTCCCTCAGCTTGTCGGCCAGTTCGCGCACGTCCGAGGCCGGGATGCCGTACAGCTGCTCGGCCTCGGTGAGGGAGTGGCGGCGGCCGACCCACAGCTCGCCCTGGCCGGACAGCCAGAACTCGCCGTTCTCGCGGTCGGAGCGCGGCAGCAGGTAGATCGTCGCCTTGTGGCCCTCGGCGATCGGCTCCAGGACCAGGACGCCGTCCTCGGTCAGGTTGCCGGTGAGGTACGCGTACTCGACCGAGGCGCGGAAGGGGTACTCCGTGTCGTTCGAGCGGGTCTTCAGGTTGCCCGCGGGGATCACCAGGCGCTCGCCCGGGAAGCGCGCGGAGAGCGCGGCGCGGCGGGCGGCGGTGTACTCGGCCTGTGCGATCGGCTCCAGGCCGCGCAGCTCGGTGTCGGCCCAGCCGGACTTCATGCTCTCGGCCAGCTCGTCGGACACGCCCGGGTACAGGCCGTTCTTGCGCTGCTTGATCGGCTCCTCTTCGCCCGCTTCGTCAGCGGCGTCGTCGAGTACGGCTTCCGGGGTCTCCGGGTTGAGCGCCTCCGACACGGTCTGCCTCCTAGATACGACTCTGGACCCCCACCATCGTACGGTCGTACTGAAGGGGGCCCAGGGCCGGAAGACCTGTTACGTACAGCTCACTCGAAACGCGCCGCCAGGAGTACGACGTCCTCCTCGCTGTCGGCCTCGTCGAGTCCGTCCGGCAGCACGCTCCGCAGGACGTGATCGGCGATCGCGCCGGGGTCCTCGCGCAGCGCCCTGGGGACGCTCGCCGCCGCCGCGTGCAGTCGGGCGAAGGCGCGGTCCATGGGGTCACCGGTGCGGTGCAGCAGGCCGTCGGTGTAGAGCAGCACGGTCTCGCCGGGGCCGGCGGTCAGTTCGACGCTCGGCGCCTCCCAGCAGGCGAGCATGCCCAGGGGGGCCGACAGGGAGGTCTCCACGAACTCCGTGCGGCGCGCGCCGATCACCAGGGGCGGGCTGTGTCCGGCACCGGCGAGCGTGAGCTTGCGCAGCGCGGGCTCGCAGTACGCGAAGAGGGCGGTCGCGGAACGGGCGGGCTCGGTCAGCCGCAGCAGCAGTTCGAGATCGGACAGGACGGCGACGGGGTCCTCGCCCTCCATCACGGCGTACGCCCTCAGGGACGCCCTGAGCCGGCCCATCGCGGCGATCGCGCTGGGCCCGGACCCGGTGACCGAGCCGACCGCGAGGCCGAGCGCGGCGTCGGGCAGCGGCAGTGCGTCGTACCAGTCGCCGCCGCCGCGCGGGCCTGTGCGGTGCCGTGCGGCGAGCTGGACGCCGGAGACCCGGGGAAGCCGTGGGGGGAGCAGCTCCTCGGAGATCGTCGTCATGCACGCGCGCGTGCGCTCCAGGTCCACCAGCCGTGCCAAGTGCTCGGTGGCGTACCGGGCGTAGAGGCCGATGAGGTGGCGCTGGCGCTCGACCGGTTCGGCGGGCTCGTCGTAGAGCCACACGGCGGCGCCCAGGCGGCCCGCCGCCTCGGTGGCCAGGGGGAGTGCGTAGCTCGCGGCGTAGCCGAGACGGGCGGCCACCTCGCGGTGGCGGGGGTCGAGCCCGTCCTCGGAGAAGAGATCCGGCTGGGCGATCTCACCCTCGCCGCCCGGCAGCCCGTCCAGGATCTTCCCGTACGACATGGAGCTGCGCGGCACGGTCTCGATGTGGCCGAGATCCGCCCGGGCGAGGCCGAGGCCGATCGTGGTCTCGGGGCCGAGTCCGTCGCCCGGTTCCATGACGACAAGGCCGCGCCGGGCGCCGACGAGGGCGGCTCCGGCGCGCAGCAGTTCCTGGAGCGCGTCGCTCAGTGTGGCGGTGCGCGCCAGGCGCTCGGTGAGTTCGTGGAGCGTGGTGAGATCCGAGACCCAGCCGGCGAGCCGATCCTGGAGAACGGCTCCGGGGCCGGTGGAAGAGGTGGCCGAAGAGACACCCGTGGCTGCAGGCGTCGGCGCGACAGTGTGTGCGGGCGAGGGAACCGTTGAATCGATTCCAGCCACTTTCGGAAGGTGAGGGGCGTTCATGGCGTCCGGCTTTCCGACCGGTGCGTATTGCTCAATAGCATCGCAAACCCCCATGTCGTTCTGCGCCGCTAGCAGTGTCTCCACATGTACACGCACTCGTGAGGGGATGTCCAGCATTGTCCTGCTGGGATTCCTGGTGTCCGTGAGACTGTCGGTAACCCTTGCGGGAAAGCAAAGTTGGCTTAAAACTGACTCGGGCAACGGCTTATTGAGGTCGACTGGCCTAGTTCGACGGAGCGTCACAGCGGTCGTGATGGGTACGTACTCGGAGAAGGCCAGGGGTGGTTGAGATCAGCCCGGAACCTGGCAATGGACCCGGGCGTCTTAACCACCGACGACCGTGCCCCATCCTCCCGTGGTGGAGGCGGCAAGAAATACGCGGGACAGCAAAACGCCAGGCGCCGCCACCCCACGCCATGCCCATGCTTTAGATAGACGCAGTATGGACGCGGACGCAGCCAAACGCTCGGCCCAGATGGGTTCCCCTTGCCTCCAGCAGGGGTGTGATGCGCCAGCAGGTACGCACAGTGAAGTGATCGACACATGGTGTGATGTGGTCCTCGGTGTTGCCAGGCGTGCAACGGAAAGGAACGAGCGCTCATGCGCGAGATCCTCGGAAGGCGACGCAGGCTCCTGTCCCGGCGGAACAACGGGAGGCCTGAGGTGCTCGGCGCGGCCCTGACCTTCGCTGCCGAATGGCGGTGGCCCGTACTCCCGGGTGTGGCGGCGGACCCGCAGGGGCGCGCCCGCTGCGGATGCCCCGACCCGGAGTGCACGGTGCCCGGCGCCCATCCCTTCGACCCCGGTCTCCTCGCGGCCACCACCGACGAGCGCATGGTGCGCTGGTGGTGGACCAACCGACCGTCGGCACCCATCGTGCTGGCCACCGGCGGCATGGCCCCCTGCGCGGTGAGCCTGCCCGCCCTCGCGGCGGCCCGCGCCCTCGACGCCCTCGACCGCAAGGGCATGCGCCTCGGCCCCGTCGTCGCGTCCCCCACGCGCTGGTCGATCCTCGTCGCGCCCTACTCCATGGAGCAGCTCGGCGAGCTGCTCTACGCCAAGGACTTCGTTCCCGGTTCCCTCCGCTTCCACGGCGAGGGCGGCTACATCGCGCTGCCGCCGTCCGAGACCGGCCAGGGCCAGATCCGCTGGGAGCGCGCCCCGCTGCCCGGCTCGGCCGCCCCCTGGGTGCCCGATGTCGAGGCCGTCGTGGACGCCGTGGTGGAGGCCCTCACTCGTACGGGTGTGAGCGCGCCCGAGTTGTAGGGGTGTCGGGCGCGCGGCGAACCGTACGCCCGCTCCCGCTCGTTATCGTCCGCCCTATGCTGCGTCATTCTGGGGGGAACCCCCCAGACCCCCGAAGAATTCGCCTTGTGGCGCTGGCAGGCGTCGTGGCGTTCATCGTCGCCCTGCCGCTTGCTGTGGCGTCCGCCGGCCCTGTGGGCGACGCGGACCCCGGAGGCGTACGCAGGTCCGCGCGTGCCGATGGCCGACCGCAGGCTCCCGAACCCACACGCTCCCCCCTGCTGCTCGGTCTCGGCCTCTCCACCGCCGTCCGGTGCGGACCCGAACTCTCCTCGCCCGACGGTATCGAGGCGCAGACCTGTGTCCTCACGCAGGGTGAGGACACCTGGGCGCGCACCTACTACCGCAATGCGACCGGTGACGAGTTGAGCTCCGTACTGAGCCTCATGGGGCCCGGTGGCCGCGCGGTGCAGATGAACTGCGCGGTGGGCGCGGAGGACGATCCAGGGGTGTGCGAGACGCCCAGGGAGCGTGCGACGGGCGATGCGGGGGCCTACACGGCGGTCGCGGAGTTCGCGAAAGGCGCCGGGGTCCATGGGCCGCTGTTGCTGCGCTCGGGGAGCAACTCGGGCCTGTAGCAAGGCCGTTGACGTCTCACGGGGTTCCGCGCATGGAAAGACCCGGTTGCTGGCGACGGGGGATGCACCAGCAACCGGGCTACTCGAACGGTAACAAGAGATCGGCGGTTCGCAAATTCGATCTCGGCTATTCGGACACGGATTTACCTGTCATGACGGGGAGTTGTGACAGGAGTCACCCGTTTGTGAGGTCCTGACGAGCTGACCAGTCGGTCAGTTTCCCCGTCTGTGCGTCAGCTGAGAGTCACCTGTCGGTTGGTGAGGCCGCCGCGCGCGCGCCGCTCGTCCGCGGTGAGCGGTGAGTCCGTGGCCAGAGCGGTGGCGAGGCGCTCGGCGAACTCGGCCGCCGGCTTCTCGATGTCGTCCGCCGTGACGCCCGTCGGCAGGTCCCAGACCGGCACCGTGAGCCCGTGCGCACGGAAGGAGCCGACCAGCCGGGTGCCCTCCCCGAGGCTCGACCGCCCGGCCGCGTGCAGCCGCGCCAGCGCGTCCAGAAGCTGCTCCTCCGGGTGTGGCATGACCCACCGGAGGTGGTTCTTGTCGGGGGTCTCGCACCAGTAGGCGGCGTCGACCCCGGAGAGCTTCACGGTCGGGATGGCGGCGGCGTTGGCCCGCTCCAGGGAAGCGGTCACCTCCGGCGTCGCGTTCTCCGCGTCCGGGACCCAGAATTCGAAGCCCGCGTGGACAACTGGCTCGAAGGCGCCTTCGGGGTCGAGCAGGTCCTGCAGGCGCGGACCGTCGGCCGGGGCGCGCCGGCCCTCGACCGGAGTGCCGGGCTGCGCGACGAGCGCGCGCTGGAGCGTGTCGGCCAGGTCGCGGCTGATGTCACCGGACGCCGTGTCGTTCTGCAGGCCGAGCAGGACCGAGCCGTCGTCGCGGCGCAGCGCGGGCCATGCCATCGGCAGGACGGTGGCGAGCGTGACCGAGGGGACGCCCTCGGGGAGCTTCTCCTTGAGCTTCAGCTCGACCGTCGCCGCGGGCACCAGCTCGCGCAGTGCGACCCAGTCGCCCTCGCCCGGCAGGCCCTCGAAGGGGCGGTGCACCAGCTCGGTCACGGCGTGCGCGGCCGCTCGGCCGTGACAGGCCTTGTAGCGGCGGCCACTGCCGCAGGGGCAGGGCTCGCGAGCGCCGACAACCGGGATCTCGCCGCCGTCCTTCAGCTGCGGCTGCTTGGCCTTCGTCTGGGGTCGCTTCTTGGCCATCGTGGGTGTCTCCCGATCACGGCTCGTCTCGTACGGGCGCGAGCCTAGCCGTTCGTACGAGAGCCGACGGGACCCTGTGGACAACGCACCGAGTCGTCCCGGAACGGACGCGTCGGTCCAGGTCGGTGTCGCAGCCGGCGGAGCCCGCTCGGTGCGGCGCGGTCGGGTTCAGTCCAGGTCGTCGAAGGCGTCCGCGAAGTCCAGGTCGGGTATCCCCGATACGGTCGGTGACGCGACGCGCGTAGCGAAATCGTCACGCCGACGCGCGGTTGCCGTGTCGTCCACGTCTTCCTGGACGACGACCCACACCGTGACCTCGCCGCGGGCGTCGTCCCGCACACCCCAGTCCTTGGCCAGCGCCGTGATGATGTTCAGCCCGCGGCCACCGTGTGCGGTGACCGAGGGCGTGGCCGGAACCGGGCGGGTCGGACCACCGCCGTCCGTCACCTCGACGGTGAGTCTTCCGGACGGATCGACGCGCCACGCGGCCCGGACGTCGCCGTCCCCGGCCAGGGCGTCGCCCAGCGGCCTGCCGTGCCTGCACGCGTTGCTGAGCAGTTCGGAAAGGATCAGTACGGCATCGTCGATGACCGATTCCGCCACGCCACCGGAACGCAGCTGATCACGCATCCGGTGTCTTGCTGTCCCCACGCCCGCAGGGCCATGGGGTACGGCCATGCTCGACGACGTGGGCACCTCCTGTGCCACCACCAACGCCACCCCCGAGACCTCCTTTGCCCCACGCCACGGTGTGGATGCCCCTCTGGACTGGACCGGAAACCGGCCAATCCACGTCTGCTGACGCACTCGTAACGATCGAATACGGAACGAACGCGCCGGTGCACTCCCTGTAATCGTGTGGCCTGAATTCGACGCCGGGGCCCGGTGGATTCGGGGGTTCCGAAGGTGGCTTCCCGGAAGGGGTGCCCCGAAGTCAGCGGCCCAGCTGGTCCAGCACCGCGCGCGGGCGGTTGGTGATGATGGCGTCGATGCCCAGCTCAACGCAGAGATCGACGTCCTCGGGTTCGTTCACGGTCCAGACGTGCACCTGGTGTCCGGCTCGTTTCAGCCGTTCGATGTACGCGGGGTGACTGCGTACGATCCGCATCGAGGGGCCCGCGATCCGGACACCCGCCGGCAGCCGCCCGTCGCGCAGCCGGGGCGAGATGAACTGCAGCAGATAGACCGTGGGCAAAGTCGGGGACGCGGCGCGGACGCGGTGCAGCGAGCGCGCCGAGAAACTCATGACGCGTACGGGCGACTCGGCGGCGGACTCCGGGGCGTCCAGGCCGAAACGCTTCAGCAGGAGCAGCAGTCGCTCCTCGACCTGGCCCGCCCAGCGGGTCGGGTGCTTCGTCTCGATGGCCAGCTCGACGCGGCGGCCCGCGTCGGCGACGAGTTCGAGCAGGCGCTCCAGGGTGAGGACGGAGGTGTCCTCCGGGTCCCCGGGGCCGTACTCCCAGTCGGGGGACTCGTCGCGGTTCTTCCAGGCGCCGAAGTCCAGTGCGGCGAGCTCGGCGAGCTCCAGGGCCGAGACCGCTCCGCGGCCGTTGGACGTACGGTTGACGCGGCGGTCGTGAACGCAGACGAGATGGCCGTCCGCGGTCAGCCGTACATCGCACTCGAGGGCGTCCGCACCGTCCTCGATCGCCTTCTTGTACGCGGCCAGGGTGTGCTCGGGGGCCTCTTCGGAGGCACCTCGGTGGGCGACGACCTGAATCGGGTGCTGTCGTGCGAGGGTCACCGCGTCATGGTGCCACCGTCGCGGGGCAGACGTGAGGTCGGAGACGTCAGGAATTCATCTGTTGCGCCGGATAGGTCCGTTATAAAGGATGGCCCCGGACCCACAGCCACCGCTTATGGTGCTCTGACGTCCGGTGGGAAAAGCTGACGGCGTACAAAAGCACATGCACAGCTGAATCGCGCCGGACCGTCGACAAGCGTGAATGAGCGTGACCGAGTGCGACCGAGAACAACAGCCGTGGATCGAGGAGAAGAGCTGTGAGCACCGAGAACGAGGGCACTGCAGTACCCCCGGCCCCGTCCGCACCTCCTGTGCCGGTGGAAACTCCCGCTGCTTCCGCGCAGAACGTTGCGCCCGAGGGGGGCGCACCGACCGCCCCGATCCCGGCGGTGCCTCCGAGCGCCCCCGGCGCCCCGGAGCAGGCACCGGCGCTCGCGGAGCAGCCGGCGTACGCGTCCGTCGGAGCAGGACAGGGCGCCGATCCGCACGGACAGGGCACCGGAGCCCCCGGCTCCGCCGCCGAGGCGGGCTGGCCGCCTCCGCCGCCCGCCGTTCCGTCGTACGCGGACGGTGGCGGCTCGGGGGCCGGCGGCTGGGGTTCCTCCTACCAGCAGCCCGCGCCGAAGCCGAAGAACGGTCGCGGGGGCCTGGTCGCCGCGATCCTGGTGGCCGCGCTGGTCGCGGGCGGCGTCGGCGGCGGCATCGGCTACTCGCTGGCCAGGAACAACGACAACAACTCCACCGACTCGACGACGGTTTCCGCCCCGAGCAACAGCGGCGATGTGAAGCGCGCCTCGGGCACGGTCGCGAACGTGGCCGCCAAGGCGCTGCCGAGCACCGTCACCATCGAGGCCGAGAGCACCAGCGGCGAGGGCGGCACCGGCACCGGCTTCGTGTTCGACACTCAGGGCCACATCCTCACCAACAACCACGTCGTGGCGGACGCGGTCGACGGCGGCAAGCTCACCGCGACCTTCCCCAACGGCAAGAAGTACAACGCCGAGGTGGTCGGCCACGCGCAGGGTTACGACGTCGCGGTCATCAAGCTCAAGAACGCCCCGTCGGACCTGAAGCCGCTCGCCCTCGGCGACTCCGACAAGGTGGCCGTCGGCGACTCCACCATCGCGATCGGCGCGCCCTTCGGTCTCTCCAACACGGTGACCACCGGCATCATCAGCGCCAAGGACCGCCCGGTGGCCTCCAGCGACGGCAGCGCCAGCAGCAAGGCCTCGTACATGAGCGCCCTGCAGACCGACGCCTCGATCAACCCGGGCAACTCCGGTGGCCCTCTTCTTGACGCGCAGGGCGCGGTCATCGGCATTAACTCGGCGATTCAGTCGTCGAGCGGCGGCGGCCTCGGCGGCACCAGCCAGTCCGGCTCCATCGGCCTCGGCTTCGCGATCCCGATCAACCAGGCCAAGCACGTCGCCCAGCAGCTGATCAAGACGGGCGAGCCGGTCTACCCGGTGATCGGCGCGTCGGTCTCTCTCGAAGAGGGCACCGGCGGCGCGAAGATCACCGAGCAGGGCGCGAGCGGCTCCGACGCGGTCACCCCGAACGGGCCCGCCGACAAGGCCGGCCTCAAGCCCGGCGACGTCATCACCAAGCTCGACGACCACGTGATCGACAGTGGCCCGACCCTGATCGGCGAGATCTGGACCCACCAGCCCGGCGACACCGTCAAGCTCACCTACACGCGCGACGGCAAGACCCACACCGTTGACGTCACCCTGGGAGAGCGCAAGGGCGACAGCTGACCGGTTGGTCCTGTCCCCGCGCCGCCGGCGGTCGTGGGCGGCGCGGGCGGGTTGCCCGAGCGGCCAAGGGAACGGTCTTGAAAACGTGAGGACGTGAAGGCGTCTCCGTGGGCTCGAATCCCACCACGTCCGCAGGTCACAGACGTGCTGGTCAGAAGGGGTGCCGCTCCATGAGCGGCACCCCTTCTGCATGGAGCCCGTCTCACCTTGATCCGGATCTGTCGCGTTGTGGATCCCTGCGTGTGGACCGGGCGTGGACCAGGATTCGGCGAAATGGACCCGCATACTTGCTGGTCAGCGATCCTCTGTCGCCTGGATATGGACGAGTGTCCTACGCCGCAGGTCCGTTGAAGAAGAACCATGGGCGCACGCCTGCAGCATGGGAAAACATGAAGCATGCGACCGGATGACTGGCACCTCACCGAAGACGTCGACGACTTCCTGGCCCGAGCCGGAGACTTCCTGCGCTCGCGGCCCGGCCTGCACGTCATGCCGCTGACGTGGGCCGCGAGACTGCGGGCACGTGGGGCGGACGCGTTCGGCACCGAAGCTCCCGTCTTCGGCGTGCTGGAGCGAGCGGGTGAGGTCCACGCCACCTTCTACCGCCTCCCACCCCGTGCTCTGGGCCTCACCCCGCTCACGCCTGGGCAGGCCGACACCCTCGCTGCCCACCTGGCCGCCGTCGGGCACTCCCTTCCCTCCGTCAGCGCTGACCACAGCACCGCCACCGCTTTCGCCGAGGCCTGGCAGCGGCACACCGGCGCGACGCCGAGACTCCGCGACACGCGGCTCCGTCTGTACCGCCTCGGCACGCTCACCCCACCGGAGCCGCTGCCGGCGGGCCGGGGCCGCATCCTGGGCGAGCAGGACCTCGATCAAGTCATGTTCTGGTGCGGCGAGTTCGCCAAGGCCGTCGGGGAAGTCGTCTCCATGGACGCCGACTCGTGGGCCGACACACGCTTCGCCGACAAGCGCTATACGCTCTGGGAGACCCCGGACGGCACTCCCGTCTCCATCGCGGGCATGAACCCGATGGTCGGCGGCCAGGTCCAGGTGGACATCGTCTACACCCCGGCCCACCTGCGCGGTCGCGGCTACGCGGGCGCCGTGACGGCGGAGGTGAGCCGGGCCGCGCTGGCCGCGGGCGCGAGGGAGGTCGTGCTGTTCGCGGACCTGTCCAACCCCACCAGCAACGCCCTCTACCAGCGCCTCGGCTATCGCACGCTCACCGACTGGGCCGCGTACGACTTCTCGTGTGCCGCACCGGAAGTCAGTTAAGAACTCTGCAGGTAATAACTTCCGCGCGCCGGCTCGGAGTGGCGATGGGGTGCTGAGCGGGGCGAAGGCGTCGGCGAGCGAAAGCAGAGCCAGTGGACCCCGTGTGGACCACGGCCCCCGCGAAACATTCGGTGCCGGTACGCTGTACCCGCCCCGCCCCAGGTGAGCGGGGCGAAGGTGGGTTGCCCGAGCGGCCTAAGGGAACGGTCTTGAAAACCGTCGTGGCGCGAGTCACCGTGGGTTCAAATCCCACACCCACCGCAGATGAACGGCCCCTGACCAGGTAGATCGGTCGGGGGTCGTTCTCGTCCGTGCTGTCCGTCAACCACCGTGGTTCCCCGTCAGTTCCCGGTAGATCGGGCACGGCAGGGGCACGGGGACCTTCTGATCCGTAGCTCTACAGAGATCCTGATCCGTAGCTCTACAGAGATCGGTCGACAGGGGCCATCGGGGTCGCTGTGAGGTCTCTCAGAGCGACTGACGGTCATGGTCGGTTGCTGTGGTTGCTGTATTTCGCTGCTGTACGCCGCCAGCCTTGCAGTGCCCGACGGGGCCAGCGATCAGAGCTCGTTCAGAGGGTGCAGCCGGGCGAACTCGTCTGCGAGCATCCCCAGAATCACAAGATCGTGGTGTCGGCCGGCGAGGTACACGTGATCGCGGAGGCGGCCCTCTTCAACGAAACCGAGCCCCCGGTGGAGAGCCAGTGATGCCTCGTTGTGTGCGAAGACCCTCGCTTCGCACTTGTGATAGCGCCGCTCGGTGAACATGAAGCGAAGCAGCAGCACCACGGCTTCGGCTGCGTAGCCCTTCCGCCGGTGATCAGCACCGATCGTGATGCCGTATTCGAACCAGCCCGCATGTGGGTCAGCGCGGTGAGAGCCGACAGAGCCGACCAGTTCTCCTGTGTCGGTGGCTTCGATTCCCAACTGGAAGCGGTCGCCGTCGGACTTGGCGGCCGCCTGCTCCTTCGCCCAGGCGCGGTAGCTCTCGGCGGAACGGGGTGGGTGCAGCAGGTCCCCCAACCGCTCCTCATCAGCGGCGAAGCGCATGAACGCGGTCCAGTCGTCGGGCTCGACACCACGCAGGCGTATCCGCTTGCTCTTCCAGAACGAAGTCATCCGCCATTGGATCAAGACGAGTCATCCGGCGTCCACGCCGAACTCGCGCTCTGTTCCCCGCACGACCTGGCACGGATCTGGGACGTCCGTCGTCGGCGCCAACCGTGGCCACAAGGCCGTTGTCAGTGGCGGGAGGTGGCCGTTCGTGCAGAGCCCGTAGCCCTGCTCCCAGCGCACGGACAGCCGTACCGGAATCCACCTTCCACCGGGCGCCGACGGCGCTGTCGCCACCCCTGCCGGAGGGGAACGGGCAGGGCGGTCCACGGCGACGCAGACTTCGGCGACTTTGCGAATTCATGTGCGGTTGTTCCGCGTTCGTTTCCTGGCTGGTCCCGGGGTTAATTCCTGATCGGTCGTACGATCGGGCGGCCGCCGGGCGGGGAACAGACTTTCGGGAACGTGTTGGTACCGAACCAGTTGGCGGTATCCGCGAGCCGCCGTCGGCCGGCGGCTCTCTCCCGTCCGCGTGCGAGAAAACCCCTTTCACCGACGGGAGACCTGAGTGTTCTCTGCCCACAGGGCCAACGGGGGCGTAAGACGCAGGCGACGGGCGCGGAGAGTCGTTCCCGCCGCCGT
This sequence comes from Streptomyces sp. R41, assembly GCF_041053055.1. NCBI lineage: Bacteria > Bacillati > Actinomycetota > Actinomycetes > Kitasatosporales > Streptomycetaceae > Streptomyces > Streptomyces sp. R41. Next base: position 5,220,890 of record NZ_CP163443.1, on the reverse strand, counting down.
GGCGCTTGCCGCCGCCCTCGCCGGCGCCCTCACCTTGGCGTCCGCCCACGCTTCCCCCGCTTCCGCTGCCGCTCCCGCGCCGACGAGGGCGGCGGTCCCCTCACAGGCCCAGCTGACGGCCCGTGTGAAGGGCGCACTGCGGACCGACCAGGCCTCGCAGACGCGGTCCAAGCCGTCCGCGACCACCGCGACGCCGACCACCGCGACGCCGACCGCCACGTCCTCCGCCTCCGCGACGTCCACCGTCGACCCGAAGATCATCGGTGGTACGGAGACCACGATCGCCAAGGCTCCGTGGATGGCGCAGCTCTGGTACTACGACGACAAGGGCACCAGCGATACCTCGGACGACACCGGCTTCTTCTGCGGCGGCTCGGTCGTATCGCCGACGAAGATCCTCACCGCCGCGCACTGCGTCAAGGGCTACGACTGGTACGCCAACGGCACCATCGTCACCGGCACCGACCAGCTGCCGACCGACAACAGCGACGGTTCGGTCGACCTGCACGGAGGCACCGTCTCCAGCGTATGGCGGCAGTGGAACCACCCCTCGTTCAACACGACCACGGTCGACAACGACATCGCGGTCCTGACGCTGCCGAACCCGGTCAGCGCCAAGCCCATCAACATCACCACGTCGAACGACACCTCCTCCTACACGGCGGGCACCAACGCCACCCTGTACGGCTGGGGCCGCACCAGCTCCACCAGCGGCGACATCGCGCAGACGCTGCGCACCGCGACCCTGCCCATGGCAGCTGACGCCACCTGCTCCAGCACCTACACCACCAACTTCGTCGCCGGCCACATGGTCTGCGCAGGCACCCCGGCCACCGGCTCGGACAGCGGCACCGTCGCTGCCTGCAACGGTGACTCGGGCGGCCCGCTGATCGTCGGCGGCAAGATCGTCGGCGTGGTCTCCTGGGGTGTCGAGGACTGCGTGGCCTCCGGCTCGTACAGCGTCTTCACGAAGGTCAGCACGTACGTCGGCGCGACCTACCCGCGCCTCGACGACACCAACCTGAGCGGCGACGCCATGGCCGACCCGTTCGTGCGCCGCGCGTCCGACAACACCGGCTTCGAGTACGACTCCAAGGGCACGTCCTTCGCCACGCGGATCTCCTGGGGCTCCTACAGCGACAAGAACGTCGTCCTGCAGACCGACCTCAACCGGGACGGCTACCAGGACCAGATCATCCGCCGCGCCTCCACCGGCGCCGTCTACTGGCGGCACTACATACCGGCGAGCGACAGCTGGACCACCACCCTGGTCTTCGGCAACTGGTCCACCCGTACGAAGATCGTCGCACCGGGCGATGTCACCGGCGACGCGCTGCCCGACCTGCTGTCGGTGACGGCGAGCGGAATCCTCTACATCTACCCGGGCCTTGGCAATGGCACCTTCGGCTCGCCGGTCGCGGTCGGGAGCGGCTGGAACCAGTACAACCAGCTGCTCGGCCACGGCGACTTCACCGGCGACGGCAAGGCCGACCTGATCGCCCGCAGCAGCAGCAACTCCTACGTCTACCTCTACCCGGGCACCGGCAAGTCCGGTTCAGGGGCGTTCGGCGCCCGGATCCAGGTCCGTACGTGGAGCCAGTTCAACGCGTTCGACACCGTCGGCGACATCACCGGGGACGGCAGGGCCGACCTTGTCGCCCGCACCTCGGCCGGCACGCTCTATCTGTACCCGGGCACGGGCAAGGCCACGTCCGACATCTTCAGCACCCCTGTGACGATCGGCACCGGCTGGCAGCAGTACAACCTCTTCGGCTGACGGCGGACCGTTGCTGAGCGGCCCCCGGCGTGTCCTCGGGACACGCCGGGGGCCGCGTTCACACGGGCCGGTCACTGAACCCCTTAGAACCGGTCACTGAACCCCTTAGAAGAGGAGCACCGCTTCAGGAGTTCGATCCACGACGCCGGACGGGGGCGCACACCTGGGGGTTGCTGTACTTCGATGCTGTATCGCACCCCTTGGAGCCGCTGTATTCGGATCGCCTCCGGTGTACCGAGCAAGGGATGATCTGGCCCATGACAAAGGTGGCAGGCTCGGGCGCCGACGACGACCAGGGGTGGGCTGATCGTTTGGCGTGGGCTTACGGCTTGGTAGCAGCGGAACCTGTCGAACGATCTGCTGCGCTTGTCCGCCTGGCCAGCGCTCGCGTCGAGGTTCGGAGTGCTCGTGCTCGGTTCAACGAGGCCTGGCACCTGACCTCAGCTTTGGGGCACGAGGCACAGTACCGGGAGCCGGTGTTCGTAGCCGCTCGAGGGGCTTACGACGAAGCCGCGAGTCATTGTCTGCCGGAAGCGCTGTGGAATACGCCGATCTCTGGGGGCATCAGCAGGTGGCCGGGGCTGCCCTTCGCGCTGCTGTTCCTGGAGTGGGAGGCCCGATATCCGCAGGAGTGGACACAACACGCCAAAGCGTGGGGTACGAAGCAGAGGCTCATACGGGAGCTGGCCGCCGGCGACCCTGGGGAAGTGGGCAGAGCCAAACTCGTTGATCTTGTCGATCTCGTTGTCCAGCGTGCTTACCGGTGCAAGGACCGTGAGTATGTGCGTGTGGCACGGGCCGTAGACGGAGACGACCTGCGCGGCAGACTCGACACGGCTCACCGCTCGGACAACCCGTGGGCACGGCTTCACGCAAGTTACGTGCTTTGGCTGCTCGACCGTCCTCAGATACCCAACACCGGATACGTCTGGCGCGCATGGCTTGCCGACTCCCGCAGCCGATGATTCACCTGCACCACCGCTCTGACCAGCAAGACCGGTCAGGGGCCTCGCCGTTTCCGCGCCTGTGACCGAGGGCCGGCCGGGGTAGGGGCGATTCGTCGGGGGTCGCATCCATCCCTTCTGTCACTGCTGACCCGTATCCTCCAGGAGCACGATCTTCACGCGGTCCCAGGGGCCGCCTGTGAACCTGGGGGGGTTCTCATGCGTGAGAGAGCGCTGATCACGGCTGCCGTCTGCGCGGCCACCCTGCTTGGCGTCGTCGGCCCGGCCGCGGTCGCCGCGCCGCAGGCCGTGACGGGCAGGGCCGCCGACTTCAACGGCGACGGGTACGCGGACCTCGCCATCGGGGCGCACACCGCGACGGTGGGCGACGTCAAGCGGGCCGGCGTCGTGAGCATCGCCTACGGCTCCGCGACGGGTCTGAAGTACGACACCGCCTCGGTCGTCAGCAAGGCCACGGACGGCGTTCCCGGTGACCCCGTGGAGGACGACAGATGGCGGGAAGCCAGTAGCTTCGGCGACCTGGACGGGGACGAGTACGACGATCTGGTGCTCCACTGGATCGAGAAGAACACCATTCTCTGGGGCAGCGCGAACGGCATCACGGGCGCGGGCACCACCCTGCCCACCGGCAATTACACCGCCACCGACCCGAAGCTGCTCGGCGGCGGGGCCGGTGTGGGGGACGTCAACGGCGACGGGATCGACGACTTCGTGAGCCGCGGCAACAACGGCCGCTCCTACGGGGTTTCCGTTCTGCTCGGCCCGCTCGACCGGTCCACGGGCAAGCCGGCCGGGGTGTGGCACCGTGACACCCCGGGTCTGGACGGCGTCTCGACCTCCACGCTCTACGTGGGCGACATGACGGGGGACGGGACCCCCGACGTCGTGGTGAGCGGCTACCGCGTGCTGGGCAACGGCGCGACAGACGGCGTGGTCCTCAAGGGCTCCGCCGCCGGCTTCGTCAAGGGCAGCGCATACCCGGGCCCGTACGAGTACAGCGACAACAACCACCCCGCCGCCTTCGGCGACCTGAACAAGGACGGTTACCAGGACCTGGTCACCGGCGGGCCGAAGGCGAGCAAGATCTACGTGACCTACGGCGGCCCGAACGGCGTCAGCGACACGGTGGGATCCCGTTCGTACACCCAGGCGAGCGCCGGAGTTCCGGGCACGGACGAGGCGGGCGACAAGTTCGGTTCGGCGGTGGCGATCGGCGACACCGATCAGGACGGATACCCCGATGTGGTCATCGGTGCCGCGTACGAGACCGGTTCCGACGCGGCGACCACCGCGCAGTCGGGTGCGATCACCGTGCTGCGGGGCAGTGCCTCCGGGGTCACCACGAGCGGTGCCATGTCGTTCACTCAGAACGCCAAGGGCATACCCAGCACCTCTGAGAACGAGGACCACTTCGGTGCCGCGACGGCCGTGATCGACACCGATGGGAACGGCGCCCCCGAGGTTTACGTGGGCGGCAACGGCGAGGACGGCTACAAGGGCCGCGTCTGGAAACTGGCGACCGGCGCGTCGGGTGTCACAGGTACCGGTGCCACCAGCTTCCACCTGGGCACCCTCGGCGGCCCCGCCGGCGGCGGCAACTTCGGCTACCGCTTCGCAGGCTGACCCACTGGCTGAATCACCGGCCGGCCCATGGCACCGGCCGGGGCCGACACGGCACTGAGCCGCGCCGGCCCCGGCCGGTGGTCGGTCATGCGCGGTGCCGGGGCGATGGGGTCGTCATCCGGGCCGCCGAGGCGATCGTCGAGCGTGCCTCGCGTTCGGTGAGGCCCGTCTGGACGGCGGCTTCGACAAGGGGGTCGGTCAGTTGAGGGCCGATGCCGTTCTCGTAGGCGCGGCAGGCGGCCCAGAAGAGGCGGGTGTTGCGCTGACCCTCGTGGGCGGCGAGCACGAACTGGACCAGCCCCTGGCCCTGTTGGCCGGTCGCGGGGGGCGTGGGGTGGTGCGAACGGGGCGGGGGCATGAGCAGGCGCAGCAGTTCGCGAGGGCAGCGTGCCGGTGCCAGATGCGCGGTGCCGGGAGCCGTGGCGTACACGCCGTGCTCGGTGCGTGAGCCGGGGCCGACGAGGTAGCCGCCGGCGCCGCGGATGTCGATGCCGGGGGCCAGGCGGCCCGCCGAGTTGGGCACGACCACGTCCGGCGGTCCGCTCAGCCAGAGGTGGCGGCCGCCGCTGGGGGTCATGACGACGACCGTGGCCGGGATCGTGAAGAGGTGGCGGAGCGCGAGTTCGCGGAGGGCCGCCGAGGAGTCCGTACCGGATTTGGTGTCGAGGTCGATGCCGATGAGGTGGTGCGGATGCAGTCCGCAGGCGATGCCGTAGCCGGTGGCCCAGGGGGCGGCGGTGAAGAGTTCGCGGATGCGCCGGGGGTCGGTCGAGGCGTCGTACACACCGTGTCCGAAGCGGCCGCATTCGCCGTGGCAGGGGGAGGGATCGGGGTCGTCGCGGTGGGGGGAGCGCAGAGCCGGGAGCTTCGTTCGGGACAGCGGGATCACCGCCAGTCCGCGCTCGGCTGCGGACAGGGCGTGGGCCAGGGCCAGGGTCGTGGCCTGCCGGTCGATGGTGGCCATGCATCTATGTTCGTACGAGTGTTCGAAAAAAGGAAGGGCCCACCGGACATGCGAGGGTGCGGGGTGGGCGGCGGGTGAGATTGGCCGAAAATGTGCCGGAACGCTTCAGCCCTTGCGGCGCCTGGGTTGAGTCGCCCGCCGGGGACTGACCAGGGGGTTTGTGGGGGCGAAGTGGGCGTGAAGGGGGTTTATCGACATGTCCTCACGCTTGAGGGCGAATCACGGCTTCCGGGGTGGTTCGCCGGGGATTCGGTGGGCAACTCTGGACTCGCGACGTCGTGAACAACTCCGAGGCGGTCGGCCAACTGCCTTGGAACAAGCCGTATTTCACGTACATCCCGGTTCACCGCCGGTGCGTACAACCGGTTATGGAGGAATTCACATGGCAAGCATCCGTACCGCCCGCGTTCTCGCCGCCGTCGCAGCCCTGCCCCTCGCGGCTACCCTCTTCACGGGTGTCGCGGCAGCGGACAACGGCGCCTTCGCGGACGACGGATCGAACGCGGGCGTGGCGACCAGCCGCGGCAGCGGGGTCGGACACGACAACTACGGCAACTCCTCCACCACTCAGCAGCAGGCGGTCGGCTCCGGTGCCTCGAACCAGAGCAACACGGCTCAGGTGAACGGCTCCGCCTTCACGGCCATCGACCAGTCGAACACCGTCGTCAACTTCACCAACCTCTGGTGAGCCGGGGGCCGATGCGCTCACATCGGCCCGGAAACTCCCGTGCGGGGTTGTGCTCTGTGGGGTGGTAACGCGTCTGCGCGGCGGTACTTCGGTGCCGCCGCGCAGACGTGTTCGCGAGACGGGCTCACGTGCTTGCGGGCAGGTGGCGCGGGGTGGCTCCGACGACCTTGACAGTCGAAGGTATCTGACGGACAGTCAGAAACCCTTGTTCGTACGAGGTCCGGGAGGGCCGCCGCCGTGCACCTCGCCCCCACCGAGCGCCAGCAGCGGCTGCGCGCCGAGCTCCGCAGGTACTTCCGGGACCTGATGCCCGACGGCCCGCCGCCAACCGGCGACCACGGAACTCAGCGCGCCCTGCTGCACCGCATCGGCGCCGACGGGCTGCTCGGGCTCGGCTGGCCGGTCGCGTACGGGGGCCAAGGGCGCGGCGCGGACGAGCAGTTCGTGTTCTTCGACGAGGCGTACCGGGCCGGCGCACCGGTGTCCATGGTCACGCTGAACACCGTCGGGCCGACGCTCATGAAGTACGGGAGCCAGGAGCAGAAGGACTTCTTCCTGCCGCGCATCCTGAGCGGGGACCTCGTCTTCGCCATCGGGTACTCGGAGCCCTCCGCGGGGACGGACCTCGCCTCCCTGCGGACGCGCGCCGTGCGGGAGGGTGGCGGCGATTGGCTCATCGACGGGCAGAAGGTCTTCACCTCCAACGCCCAGAACGCCGACTGGATCTGGCTCGCCTGCCGCACCGACCCGGACGCGCCCAAGCACCAGGGCATCTCGATCCTCCTCGTGCCCACGGACGCACCGGGCTTCTCATGGACGCCGATCGAGACGGTGGGCGGGCTGACGACCACGGCCACGTACTACGACGGGATCCGCGTCCCGGCCGCGAACCTCGTCGGCGAGGAGAACGGCGGCTGGGGTCTCATCACCAACCAGCTCAACCATGAACGGGTCGCGCTCGCTGCGATCGGGATGCAGGCCGAGGACTTCTACGCGGCCGCGCTGGAGGCGGTGCGTACACCTGATCCAGTGACGGGTCGGCGCCGGATTGACGAGCCGTGGGTGCGGTTCCGGCTGGCCGAAGCGCATGCCCGGCTGGCGGCATCACGCCTGCTCAACTGGCGTTTGGTGGGGGATGTGGGGGCCGGTCGGCCGGCACCCGGCGACGCGAGCGGCGTGAAAGTCGTGGGAACCGAATCCGCGGTCGCGGTGTACCGAATGTGTCAGGAAATTGTGGGAGCGGACGCACTGGTCCGCTCCGGTTCGCCGGGGGTGTTCGGGGACGGCGAGCTGGAGCGGATGAACAGGGCGGCGCAGATCAACACGTTCGGGGGCGGGGTGAGCGAGGTGCAGCGGGAGATCGTGGCGACGATGCGGCTCGGGATGAAAAGGGGGCGGCGGTGAGCGACGAATTGGACGAACTGGCAGTGCGGTTGAAGGCGTACGAGGGGCAGCCCGCCGCCGTCGCGGGCGTGGGCAAGGACCCGGTCAACGAGCCGATGATCCGGCACTGGTGCGAGGCGATGGCCGACACGAATCCGGCGTACGCGGGGCCCGATGCCATAGCGCCGCCCACCATGCTCCAGGTGTGGACCATGGGCGGTCTCTCCGGCCACGCGGGCCGCTCCGACGCGTACGACGAGCTGCTGGGGCTGCTCGACGACGCCGGGTACATCTCGGTGGTCGCCACCGACTGCGAGCAGGAGTACGTACGCCCCCTGCGCCCCGGCGACGAGATCACCTTCGACGCTGTGATCGAGTCGGTCTCCGAGCGCAAGACGACCAAGCTGGGGACGGGGCACTTCGTCACGACGCGGATGAATGTGCGCTCGGGAGGGGAACTCGCCGGGACGCACCGGTTCCGGATCCTCAAGTACGCGCCGGCACGCGGGAAGCCGAAGGCCAGGCGACCCAGGCCGGTCATCAACCGGGACAACGCCGGGTTCTGGGAGGGCGTAGGGCGGCACAAGCTGCTCATCCAGCGCTGCGGCGCGTGCGGGACCCTGCGGTTTCCCTGGCTGCCGGGGTGCGGCGCGTGCGGCTGCCTGGAGTGGGACACGGTCGAGGCGAGCGGCGAGGGGGCGGTCTACTCGTACGTCGTCATGCACCACCCGCCCTTCCCGGCCTTCGACCCTCCCTATGCGGTCGGGCTGATCGAGCTGGCGGAGGGCGTGCGGATCGTGAGCAACGTGGTCGGGGTGCCGTACGACAAGGTGCGGATCGGGATGCCCGTACGACTCCAATTCGAGCGTTACGACGAGGAGTTGGTGCTTCCGGTCTTCCGGGCCGGTGAGATCGATGGCGGGGGGAGCTGACATGGACTTCACGCCGACCGAGGAGCAGGCGGCCGCCCGTGATCTGGCCGCGCGGATCTTCGGCGACCTCTCCACGCACGAGCGGCTCGCGGCGGCCGGGACCGGCAGCGACGCCGAGCTGTGGAAGGAGCTCTGCGCGGCCGGGCTCGTGGCGGCCGTGGCGGACATAGGACTCCTCGGCCTGGTGCTCGTCCTGGAGGAGCAGGGGCGCACCACGGCCCAGGTGCCGTTCGCGGCGAGCTGTGTGTACGGGCTGCTGGCGGTGGCGGCGCACGGTTCACGAGAACAGCGGGAGCGGCTGTTGCCGGGGATCGGGGACGGCACGGTGGTGGTGAGCGGGGCCATCTCCGAGCCGGGGGCCGTGCGGGAGGAAGCGGCGGGGCGGCTGAGCGGTGTGGTCCCCGTGGTGCCCTGGCTGCGCGACGCCACCCATGTGCTCGTCGCGGACGACCGACGCCGGCTCTGGCTTCTGCGGACAGCCGAGGCGGGGTGCGATCCGGTGGAGCTGACGGCGCCCTGGTCGGCGGGACGGCTGACGCTCGACGGGACGCCGGGCGAGCGGCTGGGTGCGGGGGCTGGGCAGGAAGAGGCTTCTGCGGGCGCGTCGGCTGGGCGGGGGGAGGCTTTCGCGGGCACGTCAGCCGGGAGGGAGGAGGCCTCCGTGGATGCGTACGACGACGTGCTCGCTCTCGCGCGTACCGCCTTCGCGGGGCTGCAGGCCGGGGTGTGCGCGGGGTCGCTGGCGCGGGCCGTGGAGCACACCAACGCACGGGAGCAGTTCGGGCGTCCGCTCGCCGCCAAGCAGGGGGTTCAACTCCGGGCAGCCGACGCGTACATGGACACCGAGGCGATACGGGTGACGACATACGAGGCGGCGTGGCGTCGCGACGAGGGGCTGGCGTACGCGACGCACGCCCTGACCGCCGCCTGGTGGGCGTCTGAAGGGGGACAGCGGGTCGTGCACACGGGCCAGCATCTGCACGGCGGGACGGGGGCCGACCTGGAGCACCCCGTGCACCGGCACTTTCTGTGGGGGCGGCAGCTGGACGCGTATCTGGGGTGCGGGAGCGAAGTGCTGCAGGAATTAGGGGAGTTGATCGTGAGCGGGGAGGTGGAGACATGAGAGTCGGCGACGCACTGCCGCCGCTGGAGATCGAGGTCACGCGCACGCTGATCGTGGCCGGGGCGATCGCGTCACGGGACTATCAGGACGTGCACCACGACGCGGAGCTGGCGCGGCAGAAGGGTTCACCCGACATCTTCATGAACATCCTGACCACCAACGGCCTGGTCGGGAGGTACATCACGGACTGCCTCGGACCCGGCGCGGTGCTGCGCAAGGTGGCCATACGGCTCGGCGCGCCCAACTACCCTGGCGACACGATGGTGTTGACCGGCTCGGTCGAGGAGATCGCGGGCGACACGGCGACGGTGCGGGTGGTCGGGGCGAACGGCATCGGCAGACATGTGACCGGGACGGTGACGGTCACCCTGCCGCCCGGAGGTGCCCGATGAGCGTACGGACGAGGGACCGCCTCGGCGGAAGGGCGGCGGTCGTCGGGATCGGGGCCACCGAGTTCTCCAAGGCCTCGGGGCGCAGTGAGCTGCGGCTGGCGGTGGAGGCGGTGCGGGCCGCGCTCGACGACGCCGGGCTGACGCCGGGGGACGTGGACGGGATGGTCACGTTCACGATGGACACCAGCCCGGAGATCACGGTCGCCCAGGCCGCCGGCATGGGGGAGCTGTCCTTCTTCTCGCGGATCCACTACGGGGGCGGGGCTGCGTGCGCGACCGTCCAGCAGGCGGCACTCGCGGTGGCGACCGGGGTGGCCGAGGTGGTGGTCTGCTATCGGGCGTTCAACGAGAGGTCGGGCAGGAGATTCGGTTCGGGCGTGCAGCAGCGGGAGCCGTCGGCGGAAGGGGCGGCGCTGGGCTGGTCCCTGCCGTTCGGGCTGCTCACGCCCGCGTCCTGGGTGGCGATGGCGGCCCAGCGGTATCTGCACACCTACGGACTGACGCCCGAGGCGTTCGGCCATGTCGCCGTGGTCGACCGGAAGTACGCGGCGACGAACCCTGCGGCGTACTTCCACGGCAGACCGATCACCCTCGCCGAGCACGCGGCCTCGCGGTGGATCGTCGAGCCGCTGCGGTTGCTGGATTGCTGCCAGGAGACCGACGGCGGCCAGGCACTGGTGGTCACCTCGGTGGAGCGGGCCCGCGATCTGCCGCGTCCCCCCGCGGTGATCACGGCCGCCGCCCAGGGCGCGGGCCGGGCGCAGGAGCAGATGACCAGCTTCTACCGGGACGATCTGACGGGGCTTCCGGAGATGGGCGTGGTGGCCCGGCAGCTGTGGCGGACGGCCGGGCTGACCCCGGCGGAGATCGACGTGGGGATCCTGTACGACCACTTCACGCCGTTCGTGCTGATGCAGCTGGAGGAGTTCGGGTTCTGCAAGCCCGGGGAGGCCGCGGACTTCGTCGCCGAGGAGCGGCTGCCGCTCAACACGCACGGAGGGCAACTGGGGGAGGCGTATCTGCACGGGATGAACGGGATCGCGGAGGCGGTACGGCAGCTGCGGGGCACGTCCGTGAACCAGATACAGGGGGCCGGCCGCGTCCTCGTCACCGCGGGCACCGGGGTTCCTACCTCGGGGTTGATTCTCGGGACGGACGGGTGAGGGTGTCCGAGTGGGTCCGGGGTACAGCTCAGTGCCCCGAGGTCCGGTGTACCGCCCTCGGGGTCCCGCCCACTTGCCCCAAGGCCCCCTGTACCTCCTGTACCTCTCCGAGGAGGTCCCGTGTACCTCCCCGAGGTCCCGTGTGTGCCGCCCCCGAGGTCTCGTCCACTGTCCCCAGGTCCCGTCTACTGTCCCCGCGTACTACCCCGGTAGTCGTCCCTCAGGGATGAACCCTCAGGGTGCAGGCGCTGCTCGTCCACCCTCAGGAGGTGGGGGCAACCCCCCTCCTACAACCTGAGGGGGACATCGCTTCGGGACCTGCGGCCGATCCGCGAGAGTAGGGGGCGAACCTAGCGTGGAGCCATGACCACACCCGTCTGCACCAGCGCTTCGAACGTCGCGACGCGGACCCTTCCGTACGCGCCGTACTCATCGTTCGCGTCGTATGTGAAGGCCCGCCAACCGGTGCTGCTGCGTACCGCCCGGTCGCTCACCGCGAACCCGAGCGACGCCGAGGACCTGCTGCAGACCGCGCTGACGAAGACGTATGTCGCATGGGACCGGATCGAGGACCACCGGGCGCTGGACGGCTACGTACGCCGGGCGCTGCTGAACACGCGTACGTCGCAGTGGCGCAAGCGCAAGGTCGACGAGTTCGCGTGCGACGAGCTGCCGGAGCCGGAGGGGCTGCCCGCCTCGGACCCCGCCGAGCAGCAGGCGCTGCACGACGCGATGTGGCGAGCGATCACGAAGTTGCCGGCGCGGCAGCGGGCGATGGTCGTCCTGCGGTATTACGAGGACCTGAGCGAGGCTCAGACGGCGGAGGTGCTCGGGGTCTCCATCGGGACGGTCAAGTCGGCGGTGTCGCGTGCGCTGAGCAAGCTGCGTGAGGATCCTGAGCTGAGCCCTGTGAGGTAGGTCGCACCGCCTCTCGCCCGGCTCACGCCCTGCTTCCCACCCCAAGCACACCTGCCCTGCGCCCCCCTTCCGCCACGCACGCCCCACACAGGCCAAGCTCACGCCCGGCTCGCGCCGAACTCCGGCTCGGCTCTCAGGTCGGCCGGAGTGGAATGCGCGTCCTGACCTGATCGATCATCTCGGTCCCTAGTGACATACCGAGCGGTATGTGCGCAGAATCAGCGCAGCCCATTACTGCCGCGTAGGCAATGTCGCCCCGGGAGGACGCTGTGCTGAGCACGATGCAGGACGTACCGCTGACTGTGACCCGCATTCTCGTGCACGGAGCGCTCGTGCACGGTTCGTCGCAGATCACGACCTGGACCGGGGAGGGCGAGCCGCAGCGGCGCAGTTTCCGGGAGGCCGGGGTGCGCGCCGTCCAGCTCGCCCACGCCCTGCGCGACGACCTCGGGGTGACGGGCGACGAGCGGGTCGCGACGCTGATGTGGAACAACGCCGAGCATGTCGAGGCGTACTTCGCGATTCCCTCCATGGGCGCGGTCCTGCACACGCTCAACCTCCGCCTCCCTGCGGAGCAGCTCGTCTTCATCGTCAACCACGCCGCCGACCGCGTGGTCATCGTCAACGGATCGCTGCTTCCGCTGCTCGCGCCGCTCCTCCCCCATCTGCCGACCGTCGAGCATGTGGTGGTCTCGGGCCCCGGTGACCGTTCGCTGCTCGACGGCACGGCCGTGCGGGTGCACGAGTACGAGGAGCTGCTTGCCGGGAAGCCGACGACGTATGACTGGCCGGAGATCGACGAGCGTCAGGCCGCGGCCATGTGCTACACCTCCGGCACCACCGGCGACCCCAAGGGCGTGGTGTACTCCCACCGTTCGATCTACCTGCACTCCATGCAGGTCAACATGGCCCAGTCGATGGGGCTGACCGACCGCGACACCTCCCTCGTGGTGGTCCCGCAGTTCCACGTCAACGCCTGGGGTCTGCCGCACGCGACCTTCATGTCCGGCATCAACATGCTGATGCCGGACCGTTTCCTGCAGCCCGCGCCGCTCGCCGAGATGATCGAGAGCGAGCGCCCGACGCACGCCGCCGCCGTCCCCACCATCTGGCAGGGACTGCTCGCCGAGCTGCATGCCAAGCCCCGTGATGTCTCCTCTCTCACTCAGGTCACCATCGGCGGCTCGGCCTGCCCGCCCTCGCTCATGGCGGCCTTCGACGAGCTGGGCATGCGGGTCTGTCACGCCTGGGGCATGACCGAGACCTCGCCGCTCGGCACGATCGCCCGGCCGCCGGCCCACGCCGTGGGCACGGACGAGGAGTTCGCGTACCGGCTGACGCAGGGCCGCTTCCCGGCCGGCGTCGAGGCCCGCCTCACCGGCCCCGGCGGCGAGCGGCTCCCCTGGGACGGCGAGTCCGCGGGCGAGCTGGAAGTCCGCGGCCCCTGGATCGCGGGCGCCTACTACGGCGGCCAGGGCGCCGAACCGCTGCGCCCCGCCGACAAGTTCAGCGAGGACGGCTGGCTCAAGACCGGTGACGTCGGCACGATAAGCGCAGACGGCTTCCTGACGCTCACCGACCGGGCCAAGGACGTCATCAAGTCGGGCGGCGAGTGGATCTCGTCCGTCGACCTGGAGAACGCCCTCATGTCCCACCCGGACGTCACCGAGGCCGCCGTCGTCGCCGTCCCCGACGAGAAGTGGGGCGAGCGGCCGCTGGCCACCGTCGTCCTGAAGGCGGGCTCCACCGCCGACTTCGAGTCACTGCGCGCCTTCCTCGCCGGCGAGGGCAAGATCGCCAAGTGGCAGCTCCCCGAGCGCTGGACGATCATCGAGTCGGTCCCGAAGACGAGCGTCGGCAAGTTCGACAAGAAGGTGCTCCGCAGGCAGTACGCGGAGGGCGAGCTGGACGTGACGAAGCTCTGACCGACACCAACACCGTCACCAACAACAGCATCAACACCGGCACAGAGGTACGCCGGGTGGGGCGCCCCACGGCTCCCCACCCGGCGTACGCGCACATCCCCGACGTACCTCACGTCACCGCCGTACGGACGCCGATGACCGCCGTACGGACGTGGTCCACGTTCGTACCGCAGATGCGCCGCATCCTGGTCGGCGGCGAGGACCCGGGCAGGGAGCGGGTACGGGCATCGATCCTGGCGGCGGCACGACGGCTCACCGCCAAGTGACGTACGGCTGGTTGGCACCTGTGCGTGCCAACCAGTTCGTCCCGGTGTGTGCCGACTAGTTCGTGCCGGTGCGTGCCGACTAGTTCGTGCCGATGCGTGCCAGCAGGTCGACGATCCGGTCCTGCACCTCGGCGCTGGTCGAGCGCTCGGCGAGGAACAGCACCGTCTCCCCCGCGGCCAGGCGCGGCAGTTCGGTGTGGTCGACGGCGGCGGTGTAGACGACCAGCGGCGTGCGGTTCAACTGGCCGTTCGCGCGCAGCCAGTCCACGATTCCGGCGCGCCGACGGCGTACCTGCATCAGGTCCATCACGACCAGGTTCGGCCGCATCTGCGAGGCCAGCGTGACGGCGTCCTCGTCGGTCGACGCCCGCGCGACCTGCATCCCGCGCCGCTCCAGCGTCGCGGTCAGCGCCAGCGCGATCTCCGCGTGCTCCTCGATGAGCAGCACGCGCGGCGGGTGCTGCTCGGAGTCCCGCGGCGCCAGCGCCTTCAGGAGTACGGCGGGGTCGGCGCCGTACGCCGCCTCGCGCGTCGCCTGGCCGAGTCCCGCTGTCACGAGGACGGGCACCTCGGCGGCGACGGCGGCCTGGCGCAGCGACTGGAGCGCCGTGCGCGTGATCGGTCCGGTCAGGGGGTCCACGAACAGCGCGGCCGGGAAGGCGGCGATCTGCGCGTCGACCTCCTCGCGCGAGTGCACGATGACGGGCCGGTAGCCGCGGTCGCTCAGCGCCTGCTGGGTCGTCACGTCCGGCGCGGGCCAGACGAGCAGCCGCCGCGGGTTGTCCAGCGGCTCCGGGGGCAATTCGTCGTCCAGGGGCCGCGGCTGCGGCTGGTCGGCGACCTCGACGGCACCGCCGGGACCGTCGAGCGGCTCGGGGCCCTCGTCGGCGTTCTCGTCCGGTGCTCCTATGGCGTACGACCGGCCGGCGCCCTCGGTGGCTCCGGGCAGCCGGGGCCCGGAAGCCGTGGGGGCCTGCCCCGCCTGCGGGTGCGGACGGGCCGCCGTCTCCGGACGCTCGGCGGCGGGCTCGGGGGGCGTACCGAGCTTGCGGCGACGGCCGCCGCCGTTCGTCGGATGCGGCGGAGGTGTGGGGGCCTGGGGCTGGGCCTGCGGTGCGGGCCGACTCGGCGCGGACTGGTTGAGCGCGGGCTGGTTCGGCGCGGGCTGGCGGGCGAACGGGACGCCCTGGCCGAGCGTCCGCACACTGATCGCGCGTCCCTGCGTCGAGTTGGGGTCGACGGGGGTCGCGGCCTCGGCGGGCAGGGGCTGCGCGACCCGCGGCTGCGCCGGGAGTTCAGGGGGGAGCGGGGTGCCCGGGGCGGGGGTCGGCCGACCGGCGGCGGGGGGCGCGCTCTGCGCCGGGGCTCCGGGCTGTGCGGGCGCAGCTCCGGGAGGTACGGGGGTCGGAGTGCCCGCGCCCGAGGTGTCGTTGGCGTTGGCGGCGGTGTTCGCGTTCGGCCACGGCTGCGGCGCCGGAGCCGCGGCCGGGACCGGTGCCGGGGCAGCGGTGGTCGGCTGGGGCTGGGCCGGGGTGCCGGCGGCCGGCGTGGCCTGGGCGGCCTGGGCGGCGGCAGCGGTCTGCGGCGTCTGTGGTGCCTGCGCTGTCTGCGTCAACTGCGCGGGAACCGGCTGACCGGCGACGGCCGCACCCGGAACGCCCTGCGCGGGAACACCCTGCGCGGGCACGGTCTGGCCGGGAACCCCCTGCGCCGGAACCCCCTGCGCCGGAACCCCCTGCGCCGGAACCCCCTGTGCGGGCGTCCCCACCGCGTCCGGCTGACCCGGAGCACCCGGAGTACGGCGAGCGCGCCGCCGTCCCGTCGGGGCGGAAACGGGGTGCGGCTGCGGCGGGGTGTGATCGTCGGCCGGGTCGTGGAGCATGACGTCATGACGGCCGCCGTCGCCCTGGTCGTGCCCGACGAGACCGCCGTCGGCCTGCTGAACCTGGACCTGCGCCTGGGCCTGATGGGCCTGAGCCTGCGCCTGTGCCTGGACGTACTCGGGTGAACGGTCCGCCTCCGCGGGCGGCAAAGCGAACACCGTACGGGCGCCCGCCTCCTGCGCGGCGGCACGCTCGGCCGCGGCGGCCAGCGCACGGCGACGCCGCCCGGTCGGCTGCCCCGCGTCGGCGGAGCCACTGGCGTCCGGCGCATCCGGTGCGACGGGCGCACTGGGCGTCGCGGGCAACGCGGGCGGCAGCGCATGCTGTTCGCCGTCCCGCCGCGCGCGCCGGCCGGAGGGCACCGGCACCCCCTGCGGAGGCACCGTCCCGCCAAGCCCCGTACCCACGGCCGCGGTCCCGGCCGCGTGCTCGCCCGCCATGACGACCGCGCCCTCGGAGACACCGCCACTCGCGTCGGAGGCCGTGTCTTCGGCCGGACTCGGCCGTCCCCGCCGCCGTCCGGTGCCACCGGAACCGGAGGCACCGCCGTCACCGGGACCCTCGACTCCCGACGCCTGCGCGGGAACCGACACTTCGCCGTCCCCCGCACGCCGGCGGCGCCGCCCCGTGGGAGCGGCCCCGCCCGTCTCGACAGCCGTGGTGTCGGACTCCCCCGCGACCTCGCTCTCCAGGAAGGCGTCCACGGAGGACCGCCGGGCCCGCCGCCTGCCACCGCTCTGGTGCGAGCCCTGCTCGGAAAGGGCGACCTCGGTACCGGGGGTGCTCTCGGGAGCGGGAACCGTCCCGGCCCCACCCCCGATCGGCACCTCGAGCACGAACGCGCTGCCGCTCATCCCCGGCACCTCGTGCGTCTGCAGAACACCGCCGTGCGCGCGCACGATCCCGCGCACGATCGGCTCGTGCACCGGGTCTCCCCCGGCGTACGGGCCGCGCACCTCGATACGGACGCCCTCACCGCGCTGCGCCGCCGCCACGACGACGGTGTTGTCCATGTAACCGCCCGCCGACACCGGCGCGTTGCCGGTCGCGTCGACTCCGGCGACGTCCGCGATGAGATGCGCGAGGGCGTTGGCGAGCCGCGTCGGGTCGACCTCGGCCTCGATCGGCGGCGCGTGCACGGCGAACTGGACGCGTCCGGGCCCGATCAGCTCGACGGCACCGTCGACACCGGCCGCGACGACCGCGTCGAGCATCACCTTCGTACGGGAGATCTGCTCGGCCCCGGAGTCGAGCCGCTGATAGCCGAGGACGTTGTCGACGAGCGTCGTGATCCGCGAGTAGCCGGCCGCGAGGTGATGGAGGACCTGGTTGGCCTCGGGCCACAGCTGACCGGCGTCGTCGGCCGCGAGCTTGGAGAGTTCGGCGCGCAGCTGGTCGAGGGGCCCGCGCAGGGACTGGCCGAGCACCGCGAGCAGCTGCTCGTGCCGCGCGGTCAGCGCCTCGTACCGGTCCTTCTCCCGCTCGCCGAGCGCCGCGTACCGCTCGTCGCCGGCGGCGAGTTCCTCCTCGTGCCGCTCGCTCAGCTCGGCCAGCTCGGCCGCGTGCCGCTCGCGCAGCGTCTTGAGCTCCTCGGCGTGCTCGTCGGCGAGGCGTGCGAGCTCCTCGGCGTGCCGGGTGGCCTCGGCGTCCTTCTCCTCGGCGAGGGTGTCGTACGGCCGCCGGTCGGTGAAGGTCATCACGGCGCCGACGAGCTGGTCGCCGTCCCGCACCGGCGCGGTCGTGAGGTCGACCGGAACCTTGTTCCCGGACTTCGACCACAGCACCTGCCCGCGCACCCGGTGCTTGCGCCCGGAGCGCAGGGTGTCGGCGAGCGGCGACTCCTCGTACGCGAAGGGCTCGCCGTCCGCGCGCGAGTGAAGGATGAGCGCGTGCAGATCCTGGCCGCCGAGATCGCTGGCCCGGTAACCGAGTATCTGAGCGGCGGCGGGATTGACGAGAACGACCCGCCCCTCCGTGTCCGTCCCGACGACACCCTCGGCGGCGGCCCGCAGAATCATTTCGGTCTGTCGTTGCGAACGCGCGAGTTCGGCCTCGGTGTCGACGGTGCCCGACAGATCGCGTACGACGAGCATGAGCAGCTCGTCAGGGGTGGGGCCGTAGCTGTCGTAGGCCTGCTGGCCGTTCTCCAGATTCGCACTGGTGACTTCGACCGGGAATTCGGTGCCGTCGGTCCGCCGCGCGATCATCCTGGTCGGCTTGGTCCGCCCGCGCTCGTCGATGGTGTCGGGCCGCCGCATCGACCCGGGGATCAGCCGGGAGTCGAACTGCGGCAGCAGATCGAGCAGCCCCCGGCCCACCAGAGCCGTGCCCGGGGCCTCGAAGGCCTCCAGGGCGATGGTGTTGGCGTTGACGACGGTCCCATTGGCGTTGACCAGCACCAACGCATCGGGCAGCGCGTCCAGTATGGCTGCGAGGCGAGCAGCGCCTCGGGATGGCCTGCTGCTCACGAGACGCTTCCTCCCTGTTACCGCACCTTGCCGACCGCGGATGCCATCTTGCCAATCGGTCCGCAGCGTGTCACGCGAGGGAGTCTACGGGCAGTGGTTGCGCTCGCGACGCCGGATGAGAGGGAGGTCGCACGCGGAAGTGACGCGGAAAGGACGCAGAAGAGACGTAGAACCTGTGACCGCGCATTTCGCCCTCGGATCCATCGCGCAACCATGGGGTCGCCTCCATCGCCGAACCATGGGGTCGCCTCCACCCCGGAACGGGGTCGCCGTGACTCCACCATGTCTTCTCTGTCTTCGCTATGCGTAGGTGTCCGGCAGCAGCGGCACCAGCGCGTCCCATCGCGCGATCTCGCACCCGTCCGCGCGGTCGAACGTCGCGTCGACGGGTCGCCCCGCCCAGGTCCCCGTGACATGCGCGGTGGCCGGACCGCCGTACAGCATCGTGCACATGGTGCCCGGCGGCATCGGAGCGAAGGGGTCCTTGCCCCAGGTGGTGCTCCGGTCCAGCTTCTGGCAGGCCCCGCTGACATCGGGGTGACCGCCGCCATCGGGATGACATCGCAGTTCGTACGTCCCGTCCGCATCGCCTCCCGTGTGGTGGACGGTCACGGTCAGCCGGTCCCCGGAGTCCTCGACGGAGGCCGGCGGGGGCATCCGCGGCAGGCTCCGGAGAACCGGTTCGCCGTACGCGGTGGTGGCGGCGAGCCCGGTGGCCGACGCGGTGGCGGGTACGGCGGACACGGGGCCGGCGGGCGCGGCGGACGCGCTCGGTACGGCGGACAGCGCGGCCGTGGCGGACGCGGCGGCGGTGAGAACGAGACGGTGCAGCATGACCTGACTAACGCCAGGCGCCCCGCCTGGTTGCGACGCGGCCGATGAACTTTGCTCTGCGGCCCGCCTGCCTAGTACCGTGGGGGGCGATTGGTGACACCACGCTCGGCTGTGTCATCATCTGCACGCACCACTCGCGCTCGCGCGGGCGGCTGTGCGGGAGGCGTCGCCTAGTCCGGTCTATGGCGCCGCACTGCTAATGCGGTTTGGGCCTTAAAGCCCATCGAGGGTTCAAATCCCTCCGCCTCCGCGCCAAGATCCGAAGCCCCGGTCCACCAGGACCGGGGCTTCGGCGTTTCGGGGCGCTGTAGCGCGTTTGCCCAGCTCACAAGGGGTACGGCAAACGGATTTCACATGGCGGCGGCAGTCATGTAATGTTCTTCCTGTCGCCGCGAGCGGGCCGAAAGCCCAGGAGCGGGACAAAAACAAAACAAGCACTCGTAGCTTAACGGATAGAGCATCTGACTACGGATCAGAAGGTTGCAGGTTCGAATCCTGCCGAGTGCACACGGTCAAGAGCCCCGTTTCGATCTTCGGAACGGGGCTCTTTCGTGCTGTGCAGTAGGGGAGTACGGCATCGGGGCGAGGCGTTCGTGTCATGGGGACAGGCCTGCGTGACCTACGTCGACTTCCTCGAGGCCTGGCTCCTCTCGCGCAGCTCTTCCAAATAGTCGCTCGTCAGCTTGCCCGTGCGGGTGAACCAGTCGTGCAGGACGGCGACTTCGGTGGGGGTGTAGCCGGCGAGGAGTTCGGTCAGGCGCGCGTAGTACGGCTCGTAGAGGGCCAGGACGCGGGTGACCGCGGCCGGTTGCGCCGCGATGCGAACGCGGCGGCGGTCCGTGGGGTCGGGGCGGCGGGTGACGTAGCCCGCGCGTTCGAGGCGGTTGAGGATGCCCGTGACGGCGCCGGTCGTCACGCGTGCGTGCTCCGCGAGGTCCCCGGCGGTGAGCAGGTTGTCGCCCGCCTTCAGGACACAGGTGAAGCACATGAGGTCGGTGAGGTTCAGGTTCAGCCGCTGAGCCATCTCCTGCTGGGCCCGCATGTTCGTCGCGATCAGATGGTCCATGGTGGAGATCACCTGGGCCGACGTCACGGGCGGGTGGGCGCGTGAGCGTGGTGGGCCGCCCTGCTGCATCGTTTTCCCTTAGTACGTGAGAGGTTTCGGTGCTTAATTTCTTAGGTAGTGAGGGGTTGGGAGAAGTCTAGTCGTCAGCACAGGAGGGGGCCGTACATGAGCCTGTACGACGAAGGGCACACCGTCGCGGGGTGGACCGGGTTCGGGATCGCCACCGTCGGAGTGACGGGGATCGGACTGGGCGTCTGCGCCGGGAACGCGCTCGCGGTGTGGGGTGGGCTGGGTGTCGTGGTGATCAGCGCCCTGGTCACCTGGGTGCTGCACCTCGCCGGCTGGGGCAAGCCGCCCGGGCGCCGGCCCGTCGGACAGTGGGGCATGCGGGTCAAGGACCTCACCGCCCGAGAGGGGCACCCCGGGTGCCTCGGCTGCCGGCTGGCGGGGCGGGGGCGGCCTGCCGAGCTTCCGGTACGGGTGACCGCGGAGTCGGGCACGGGCGAGCCGGTGACCGAGTCCGTCGGCTGAGCTCTTCGGGTCCGTTCTTCCTCGTCAGCGGCCCGAAAGCGGCAGAATCGATACCTCCGTCACCTATCGGGTGAACATCCTTGCCATCGAACGGAGTTGACCTTCCGCGTGCCTATTTTCCGGAGCGGAGGTGATGCTCGATGTACGAGCAGAACACGCCGCCGGACGAGTCGGCGGGACAGCGGCAGGACGCGATCGACATCAACGATTTCGTGTTCGCGGCCACGGGGGCGCGGGTGCGGAGGCTTACGTTGCCGGGTGGGGAGCACTGGTTCCCGGCGGCGGACGTGGCCTCGGATCTCGGCTACGCGAACACACGCCAGGCACTGCTCTGGCATGTTGCAGCAGATTGCCAGCGGAACTTGGGTGATCTTGCGCGAAGCGTCTATGGAGTAGACGCCTTGAGCAAGATTGCAGGTCACGGGCTTAAGAAGTCGATGAAGATGGTGAGCCTCAGGGGGCTCATCAGGCTTGTCAACGGTTGCACTAAGCCCGAGTGCGCTCCGTTCAAGAACTGGGTCTCCGAGGTCATCGAGACCGTCCAGCGCGATGGCTCGTACTCCCTTGCGCCGGCTCCCGTCCAGCCCGCCCCCAGCGGCGGCACCGCGTACGTCATGCCTCAGCAGGTCGCCGACGCCATCGTGCGGCTCGAAGAGCGGAACGTCCGGGCCGACGAGATGCTGCTCGCCTTCCAGGAGGAGCGCGGCGAGCTGTTGCGGGAGATCAGCCGCAGCCAGCAGGAGATCAGTCTCAGTCAGCGGGAGATCAGCAATAGCCAGAGGGTCATCGCCGAGGCTCTGCAGCAGATCGCCAACGCGCTGAATCGCCCCGCCGCCCGGCCCCGCCCCACTGCGGTACCGGAGGAGACGCCCCAGGAACTCCTCACCACCTGGAAGGCGAAGAACCTCGTCGTCACAGAGGATGTCCACGCCGTCGCGGCCTACCTGGCCCCGGCGCTGCTGCGGGGCGGGGCTCAGTACCGACTGGAAGAGATCGCTGCCCGTACGGGACTGGCGCAGGCGCGCGTCCACGACTGCGTACGGATGCTGCTCAAGCGGGGTTGTATGCGACAGGAGGGCTGCACTTCGGAGGGGGCGCCGGTGTACGTGCTGCCGTAGTGCCTTAGGAACGCAGTGAGAGAGGCCCGAAGTCGCAAATCCAAGTTGCGGCTTCGGGCCTCGCCGTACGGTACCGGACCACTTGGCTTAGTGGGGCGATCTTGCACGAACCGTCGATCCTGGCGACGGTTCGTGCAACATCGCTGGTCAGACCGGGTTGTCCGTGCCGCCCTTTAATGTCATTGGTGTGCGGCGGGTCTGGAGATGTTCGGGGCTGCGGTGGTCGGTCGACGGCCCCGTGTTGGTGTGGGGTGACGGGCGGGGCAGCTCGCTGGCCGGGGGGAAGCGGGTGGTGTTCGGGGTTGTGAACGGGGGTGTGCGGACATGTGTGGGGGCTCGGGGGCATGCGTGTGCCGTGCAGGCGGTCGTGTCGGGGCGGAGTACGGGCGCGCGGTGCGAAGAGTGCGCGCGGCTGGACCGGGCGCACTCCGTGGCCGCCGACACGATGGCCGACGACCCGCGGCCGTACCACGTGTATCTGGCGTGGTTCGGGCCCGGGATGGTGAAGGTCGGGATCACCGCGGTCGAGCGGGGGTCCGCGCGGCTCCTGGAGCAGGGTGCCGTCACCTTCAGCTGGCTGGGGCAGGGGCCGCTGATGGCCGCGCGGCGGGCCGAGGAGTTGCTGCGGGCCGCGCTCAAGGTGCCGGATCGGATTCCGTACGCCGACAAGCGGGTCGTGCGGGCCGACCTGCCGGGGCCCGGTGAGCGGGTGGCCGAGATCGCGGAGCTGCACGCGCGCGTCGGGCGGCTCGATGCCTGGCCCGAGTCGCTGCGGCGCGCGCCGTTCGAACCCGTCGACCACACCGAGGTGTTCGGGCTCGCCGGGCTGCCGCCCGCGGTGGGCGTCGTGAGCGAGCTCGTCGCCGGTGGCGTGGTGAGCGGGGAGCTGTGCGCCGCCGCCGGTCCCGATCTCCATCTCCTCACCGGGCGTGGAGTCGTCGTACTCGATACACGGCTGATGACCGGGTGGGACCTGGCCGCCGCCGGGGACGGGGATCCCGGACTCACCGTTCCAGTAAGGGAGTTGAGAGACAGCAACAGCAACGTGCAGGACGGGCTCTTTTGAAGAGCACGTCTGGAGAGCACGTCTCAAGGGGTCTTCTGACGAGGGGGAATCGTCTCCAGGATGGTCAAGACTTGGATCCCTTTCGGATCCCGTTGGGAAAGGTGCTGGACGGACCCGTGGGCCCGAGTCGAGAGTGGCGGACATGAGCGATCACCCCATTGCGCCTGTCGCACCCGTCGCAGCCCATGAACCCCCGTACTACGCCGCCGTGTTCACCTCCATGAGGACCGAGGACGACGGAGGGTACGGCGAGACCGCCGAGCGGATGGAGGAGCTGGTGAAGGACATCCCGGGCTACCTGGGCATGGATCACGCGCGTACGCCGGGCGGGCTGTCCATCACGGTCGGGTACTTCAGGGACGAGGACGCGATCAAGGAGTGGAGCGCGCATGCCGAGCACCGCGCGGCGCAGAAGCGCGGCCGCGCCGAGTGGTACGAGCGCTACACCCTGCACATCGCGAAGGTCGAGCGCAGCCACGGTTTCGAGCGTGAACGTGGCTGAGCGGGCGGACCTGGCTGAGGCGGCGGAGGGCCAGGCGTTCTGGGAGCGGCTCGGGCTCCCCGGGCTCGTCGACGTGCACACGCACTTCATGCCCGAGCGCGTGCTGCGCAAGGTGTGGGACTACTTCGACGGGCTCGGACCGCTGACGGGCGGCGTCGAGTGGCCGATCACCTATCGCGCGGACGAGGACGAACGGCTCGCGGTGATCAGGGAGTTCGGGGTGCGGGCCTTCACGGCCATGCTCTACCCGCACAAGGCCGGCATGGCCCAGTGGCTCAACTCCTGGGCCGTCGACTTCGCCGCCCGGACCCCCGACTGTCTGCACACCGCGACCCTCTTCCCCGAGCCCGGCGTCGAGACGTACGTACGGGGGGCCGTGGAGGCCGGGGCACGGGTCTTCAAGGCGCATGTGCAGGTGGGGGCGTACGACCCGGGGGACCAACTCCTCGACCCGGTGTGGGGGCTGCTCGCCGAGGCCGGGGTCCCCGTCGTGATCCACTGCGGGTCCGGTCCCTCGCCGGGCAAGCACACCGGCCCCGGGCCGATCGCGCACGTACTCGCCCGGCATCCCCGGCTGCGGCTCGTCGTCGCGCACATGGGGATGCCCGAGTACGAGGACTTCCTCGACCTCGCCGAGCGGTACGGGGAGGTGCGGCTCGACACGACGATGGCGTTCACGGACTTCAGCGAGCGCCTCGCCCCGTTCCCGCGCGTGGCGCTTCCCCGGCTCGCCGACCTCGGCGACCGCGTTCTCCTCGGCACCGACTTCCCGAACATCCCGTACCCGTACGTCCACCAGCTGCACGCGCTGGGACGGCTCGGGCTGGGAGACGACTGGCTCCGGGCGGTCTGCTACGAGAACGGGGCACGCCTGTTCAAGATCGTCTCCGAAACCGGCTCCGCGACCGGCTCCGAGACCCGCTCCGAGACCGCACCCGGCTCCGCGCCCGCGTGATCTTCCAAGGAGTTCCCTGAGAGGCGCCTGTGTGTTTCTCAGGAAAAACACAGGTTCCCGAAAGGATGCTCTCAGCGGCGCCTATCAAGGTGTCCGCTATGACCACGACCTCGCCCCAGGGGCGCACCGAACTGCTGAGGCCGGACGGGAGCCCCGTCCGAGTGCTGGTGGTGGACGACGAGCTGTCGATCACCGAGCTGCTGTCCATGGCCCTTCGCTATGAAGGCTGGCAGATCCGCAGCGCGGGAGACGGACAGGGTGCGGTGCAGACCGCCCGCGAGTTCCGGCCCGACGCCGTCGTTCTCGACATGATGCTGCCCGACATGGACGGGCTGACCGTCCTCGGCCGACTGCGTCGTGAGCTGCCCGACGTGCCGGTGCTGTTCCTGACCGCGAAGGACGCCGTCGAGGACCGGATCGCCGGGCTCACCGCCGGTGGCGACGACTACGTCACCAAGCCGTTCAGCCTCGAAGAGGTCGTGGCCCGGCTGCGCGGGCTGATCCGCCGTTCCGGTGCCGCCGACCGGCGCTCCGACTCCGTGCTGGTCGTCGGGGACCTCACCCTCGACGAGGACAGCCACGAAGTGTCGCGGGGCGGCGAGAACATCCACCTCACGGCGACCGAGTTCGAGCTGCTGCGCTTCCTGATGCGCAATCCGCGCCGGGTGCTGAGCAAGGCGCAGATACTCGACCGCGTGTGGTCGTACGACTTCGGTGGCCAGGCCAACGTGGTCGAGCTGTACATCTCGTATCTGCGGCGGAAGATCGACGCCGGTCGTGAGCCGATGATCCACACCCGCCGTGGGGCCGGTTATCTGATCAAGCCCGCGGCGTCATGAGCGGGCGACGACGACCGCGTACGCAGAAGAGGCGAGGACGACAGCCGCGCACGCTGCGGACGCGGCTCGTCGTCGCGTCCGTGGTGCTGATCGCGGTCGTGTGCGCGGTGATCGGCACCGTGACCACGATCGCGTTGCGCTCGCACCTGTACGCCCAGCTGGACGGCAACCTGCGCGAGGCGTCGATGCGCGCGGCGGGCGGCCCGGTGGGCGGCGACGACGGGCCCGTGCACCTCCCGAACGACGCAATCGTCAAGGATCCCCTCGAATTCGTCACCCGGGGCCCGCAGGGCATGGGCGCCATCGGCGCGATCGTCAAGAACGGCGAGGTCACCAAGGGCATCGTCAGCGTGGGGAAGAAGGACTCCAGCGGGGTCAGGCAACCCACCGCGGTCCAGCTCAGCGACAGTCAGCTGGCCGTCCTCGCCTCCGTCGCGAAGGACAAGCGCCCGCACACCGTGGAGATCCCCGGCCGGGGCGAGTACCGCGTGCAGTACCAGGAAGGCAAGAACGGCACCTTCTACGTGGCGCTCCCGACCAGCGACGTCACCAACACCCTCACCACGCTGATCTACGTCGAGATCAGCGTCACCGGCGCCGGTCTCGTGGCCGCCTCCCTCGCGGGTGCCGCCATCGTGACCCTCGCCCTGCGCCCCCTGCGCAAGGTCGCCGCCACCGCCACCCGTGTCTCCGAACTCCCCCTGCACACCGGCGAGGTCACCCTCTACGAGAGGGTCCCCGAGTCGGAGTCCGATCCGCACACCGAGGTCGGGCAGGTCGGCGCGGCGCTCAACCGGATGCTCGACCACATCCATGGCGCCCTGCACGCGCGGCAGCAGAGCGAGATGCGCGTACGGCAGTTCGTCGCGGACGCGAGCCATGAGCTGCGTACGCCGCTGGCGTCCATTCGCGGATACGCCGAGCTCACCAGACGCGGACGCGAGGAGACCGGGCCCGACACCCGGCACGCCCTCGGGCGGATCGAGTCCGAGGCCGGGCGGATGACCCTGCTCGTGGAGGATCTGCTGCTGCTCGCGCGGCTCGACGCCGGGCGACCGCTGCAGTACGAGCAGACCGACCTCGTACCGCTCGTCATCGACGCCGTGAGCGACGCCCGGGCGGCCGGACGCGACCACAACTGGCGGCTGGAACTGCCGGACGAGCCGGCCCTGGTGTCGGCCGACGCCGCGCGCCTGCAACAGGTCATGGTCAATCTGTTCGCGAACGCACGCACGCACACACCACCGGGTACGACCGTCACGGCGCGTGTGCACCGGCACGGGCCGTGGCTCTGCGTGGACGTCCAGGACGACGGGCCCGGCATTCCCGCCGATCTGCTCCCGCGCGTCTTCGAGCGGTTCGCGCGCGGTGATTCGTCGCGCTCGCGTGCCTCCGGTTCGACCGGACTCGGGCTCGCCATCGTGCAGGCCGTCGCTGCCGCGCACGGGGGTGCCGTGACCGTGGACAGCGTGCCCGGCAGGACCGTGTTCACGCTCCATTTGCCGGCGCTCGCCCTCGAAACAAACTGGCAATCGCACTCACAGGCACAGCACAGCGCCACCACATGGGTGCAACAGGGCGCTTGACGAGAGTCGTTCGCATGCGAACCGACTCTTCTCCCGGCAACCTGCCGGCGCGGGAGCACCTCCCGGCCGGAGACGCCGGTACGCCTGTCCTGGACGTAGTGATCCCCGTCTACAACGAGGAGAAGGACCTCCAGCCATGTGTGCTCAGATTGCACGAGCACCTCAAGCGCACGTTCCCGTACGCGTTCCGCATCACCGTCGCGGACAACGCGTCCACGGACACCACCCCACAGGTGGCCGCGCGGCTGGAGGCGGAGATCCCGGAGGTCACCTCCTTCCGGCTCGAGCAGAAGGGCCGCGGCCGGGCGCTGCGGACCGTGTGGTCGGCCTCGGACGCGCCGATCCTCGCGTACATGGACGTGGATCTGTCCACCGACCTCAACGCGCTGCTGCCCCTGGTGGCGCCGCTGATCTCCGGTCACTCGGACCTCGCGATCGGCTCCCGGCTGTCCCGCTCCTCGCGCGTCGTGCGCGGCGCCAAGCGGGAGTTCATCAGCCGCACGTACAACCTGATCCTGCGCGGTTCGCTGCAGGCCCGCTTCTCGGACGCGCAGTGCGGCTTCAAGGCGATCCGCCGTGATGTCGCCCAGGTGCTGCTGCCCCTGGTCGAGGACACCGGCTGGTTCTTCGACACCGAGATGCTGGTGCTCGCCGAGCGCGCCGGACTGCGGATCCATGAAGTGCCGGTCGACTGGGTCGACGACCCGGACTCGACGGTGCACATCGTGAAGACCGCGACCGACGACCTCAAGGGGGTGTGGAGGGTGGGACGCGCTCTCGCCACCGGTTCGCTGCCGCTCGACCGGCTCGCCCGGCCCTTCGGGGACGACCCGCGCGACCGCGACCTGACGGACGTACCCAAGGGCCTCGCCCGTCAGCTGGTCGGCTTCTGTGTGGTGGGCGCTCTGTCCACGCTCTTCTACCTGCTGCTCTACAGCGCCTTCCGCTCGTTCTCGGGGTCGCAGGTCGCCAACGCGCTCGCCCTGCTCGTGTCGGCGGTCGCCAACACGGCGGCCAACCGGCGGCTGACCTTCGGCGTACGCGGCCGGGGCGGCGCCGTCCGGCACCAGGCGCAGGGCCTGGTCGTCTTCGGCATCGGTCTCGCCCTCACCAGCGGCTCGCTCGCCGCCCTGAACGCGGCGACGACCGACCCCTCGCACTCCACCGAGCTGGCGGTCCTCATCGCCGCCAACCTCGCGGCGACGGTGCTGCGGTTCCTGCTCTTCCGGGCCTGGGTCTTCCCGGACCGGCAGGGCGAGACGCC
This sequence comes from Streptomyces sp. R41, assembly GCF_041053055.1. NCBI lineage: Bacteria > Bacillati > Actinomycetota > Actinomycetes > Kitasatosporales > Streptomycetaceae > Streptomyces > Streptomyces sp. R41. The sequence continues at coordinate 5,192,659 of NZ_CP163443.1, read as the reverse complement.
CTCGCAGGTCGTGGCCTCGCACAACCCGGCCTCGCCCACCTACTCGACGGCGGCCCATCAGTACCAGGACCGGCACCAGCACCCGCACCCGCCGCTGCCCCAGCGCCCGACGGCGCCCCCGTCCTCGTACGACACCTCCTCGTACGACACCTCTTCCTACGACACAGCCCAGTTCCGCGCCGGTGAAGCCGCGGACCGCACCTGGGGGGACTCGACCATGCAGTTGCAGGCGGTGCGCCCATACGATCACGATCCGAGGAACGCACGATGACGACTCAGTCCGATACGAGCTATCAGGGGGGCGGGAGTCCTTCCTGGGGGCCGCCGACATCGGCGCCCGTGCGGGAGCCGGTCCTGCCCGCCGCGGCCCCGCGGTCCGGTGAGCCCAGGCAGCCCTTCGCCCGCCGGGTCTGGCGCGGCCGGCCCGAGGACCCGCGCTGGGCGCGCCCCGCCTTCCTCGGTCTGCTGCTCGCCACCGCGGTGCTGTACCTGTACAACCTGAGCGCCTCCGGGTACGCCAACTCGTTCTACTCGGCGGCCGTGCAGGCCGGCAGTCAGAGCTGGAAGGCGATGTTCTTCGGCTCGCTCGACTCGGCCAACGCGATCACCGTCGACAAGCCCCCGGCCTCACTGTGGCCGATGGCCCTGTCGGTGCGGATCTTCGGCCTCAACTCGTGGGCGATCCTCGTCCCCGAGGTGCTCATGGGCGTGGCCACGGTCGGCGTCCTGTACGCGGCCGTCCGGCGCCGCTTCAGCCCAGCGGCCGGTCTGATCGCGGGCGCCGTGCTCGCGCTCACTCCCGTCGCCGCGCTGATGTTCCGGTTCAACAACCCGGACGCGATGCTCGCGCTGCTGATGACCGTCACCGTCTACTGCGTGATCCGCGCCCTGGCGGACGGCCGGACGAAGTGGCTGGTCTGGGCGGGTGTCGCGGTCGGCTTCGCCTTCCTCGCCAAGACCCTGCAGGCCTTCCTGATCCTGCCGCCGCTCGCGGTCCTCTACGCGGTCTGCGCGCCGGTGAAGCTGAAGAAGCGGTTCGGCCAGCTGGCCCTGTCGGCGGTCGCGATGGTCGTCGCCGGCGGCTGGTGGGTCGCGATCGTGGAGCTGTGGCCCGCGTCGTCCCGCCCGTACATCGGCGGCTCGCAGAACAACTCCTTCCTGGAGCTGACCTTCGGCTACAACGGGCTCGGCCGCATCAACGGCGACGAGACCGGCAGCGTCGGCGGGGGTGGCGGCGCCGGTGGCACCGGCCAGTGGGGCGAGACCGGCTGGGACCGGATGTTCAACTCCGAGATCGGCAGCCAGATCTCGTGGCTGCTGCCGGCCGCGCTGATCCTGTTCGTCGCGGGGCTCGTACTCACCCGGAAGGCCAAGCGGACCGATCTGGCCCGCGGTTCGTTCCTCGCCTGGGGCGGCGCGCTGCTGATGACCGCGGTCATCTTCAGCTACATGGCCGGCATCTTCCACCAGTACTACACGATCGCCCTGGCCCCCTACATCGCGGCCGTGGTCGGCATGGGCGCGACGGTCCTGTGGGAGGAGCGGTCCAAGATCTGGGCCTCGCTCACCCTCGCCGCCTCGGTCACCGCGACCGCTGCCTGGGGTTACGTCCTCCTCAACCGCACCCCCGACTACCTGCCCTGGCTGAAGTGGCTGGTCCTCATCGGCGGCCTTGTCGGCGCGCTCGGCCTGATCTTCGCGGCCAGGCTGGGGCGCCAACTGGCTCTCGCGGCTGTCGGGTTGAGCTTTGTGGCCGCGATCGCGGGTCCGACCGCGTACACGCTGTCCACCGTGAACACCGGGCACACCGGCTCCATCGTGACGGCCGGTCCGGCGGGCGCCGGCATGATGGGCGGCCGGGGCGGCGGGCCCGGCGGTGGCGGTGGCATGCGAGGCGGCATGGGCGGCGCAATGCCCGGCCAGAACCAGCAGAACGGCAATGGCAACACTCAGCAGGGTGGTGGCATGGGCCAGCCTCCGACCGGCGGCACCGGTGGCTTCCCCGGCGGCGGCACCAACCAGCAGGGCAACGGCCAGAGCCAGAACGGACAGCAGGGCGGAATGCCCGGCGGTATGACCCAGGGCGAGGGCGGCATGGGCGGTGGCGGCGTCGGCGGTCTGCTCAACGGCGCGACCGTCGGCTCCGAGGCCAAGAAGCTGCTGGAGAAGGACTCCGGCAAGTACACCTGGGTCGCCGCGGCCATCGGCGCCCAGAACGCCGCGAGCTACCAGCTCTCCACAGGCGACCCGGTGATGGCGATCGGCGGCTTCAACGGCAGCGACCCGTCTCCGACGCTGGCCCAGTTCAAGAAGTACGTGGAGGACGGCAAGATCCACTACTTCATCTCGGGCGGCGGCATGGGCGGTGGCGGCAACACCGGCACCTCGTCGCAGATCAGCTCGTGGGTCACGGCCAACTTCAAGAAGGTGACGGTCGGTTCGGCCACCTTCTACGACCTGACGCAGCCGACGAGCGGCAGCTGACGGTTCCTTTCACAGGGCGGTGGCCCGGGGCGATCCCGTTCCGGGCCACCGCCCTTTTCGTGCGGTGTCGAATACCGCGTTCGTGCGATGCCGACTACCGCGTTGTACGCCGTATAGGAACTGTTCTACGGTGTACAACATGCCAAGCATGTCGACCCCTCAAGCTCCCCAAGCTCCCCAAGGACACCCCCAGCGCTGGCTGATCCTCGGCGTCATCTGTCTGGCGCAGCTCACCCAAGCTCCCCAAGCTCCCCAAGGACACCCCCAGCGCTGGCTGATCCTCGGCGTCATCTGTCTGGCGCAGCTCACCGTGCTGCTCGACAACACCGTTCTGAACGTCGCGATCCCCTCCCTCACCCGGGAGCTGGGCGCGGCCACCTCGGATGTCCAGTGGATGATCAACGCGTACTCGCTGGTGCAGTCGGGGCTGCTGCTGACGGCGGGCAGCGCGGCCGACCTCCCCCACGCCTGAAGGGCTCGGGGGGACCCTCATCGGCCGCAAGAAAATGCTGATCGCGGGACTCGTGCTCTTCGGGCTCGGATCGCTGGTCGCCGGACTCGCCGACTCCACTGGGCAGTTGATCGCCGCGCGGGCGGGCATGGGGGTGGGCGGTGCGCTGCTGCTCACCACGACCCTCGCCGTCGCGATGCAGATCTTCACGCCCGACGAGCACCCGAAGGCGATCGGTATCTGGAGCGCCGTGAACGCGCTCGGGTTCGCGGCCGGTCCGCTGCTCGGCGGCTTCATGCTGAACCACTTCTGGTGGGGCGCGATCTTCCTGGTCAATCTGCCGGTGGCGGCGCTGGGACTGGGCGCGGTCGTGGCCCTCGTACCGGAGTCGAAAAATCCGCGAAGTGACCGTCCGGATCTCCTCGGCGCGCTGCTCTCCACGATCGGTATGACCGCGCTCGTGTACGCGATCATCTCGGGCCCCGAGCACGGGTGGACGTCGGGACGGGTCCTGCTCACGGCGGCGGTCGCGCTGGTGGTGCTGGCCGCGTTCGCCTACTGGGAGAGCCGGATTCCGTACCCGATGCTCGACCTGCACTTCTTCCGGGACCGGCGTTTCACGGGCGCGGTCGCGGGCGCGGTGCTCATCACCTTCGGGATGGGCGGCGCACTCTTCCTCCTCACCCAGCACCTCCAATTCGTGCTGGGGTACGGCCCGTTGGAGGCCGGACTGCGTACGGCGCCGCTCGCGCTGTCGGTCGTGGCGCTGAACTTCTCCGGCCTGTCGGCGAAGTGGACGGCGAGACTGGGGACGCCGGTGTCGATCGCGCTGGGGATGGTGTTGATGTCTGCCGGCCTTGTGTCGATCGCGACGCTCGCCGCGCACGGGTACGCCGGCACGCTGCTCGGGCTGCTGCTGATCGGCGCGGGGTGTGCCGTGGCCAACCTCGCCATGGCGCACGCCATCATGAGCGCGATAGCGCGGGAGAAGGCGGGCGTCGGCGCGGGCATCAACGGCACGCTCGCCGAGTTCGGCAACGGGCTGGGCGTGGCGGTCCTCGGCGCGGTCCCCAACTCCCGGTTCGCGGCGCTGATTCCGATGGCGGCGAGCTCGCTTCCCGCGGCGCTCGCCTCGGCGGGCTCGGACGAGGAGCGGGGACGGATCACGGACGCGTTCTCGTCGGGCCTGGAGACCAGCCAGTTGGTGGGTGCGGTGGCGGTGCTTCTCGGTGGACTGGTCGCGGCGGCGTTGCTGCGGCGGGCGGAGAGGGCAGACTCCGCGATGGCGGTTTCCGTGTAGCGCCCGCTTAGCATCATCAGGGAGGCGGACCGGGGAATTCCGGCCCGCCCCGCAGTCCGAATTCCGAGGAAGGTGCGCCATGGTGAGGGCAGCCGACCGGGCCAAGCGTCCGGCGCGGACCAGTGTCTGGCTGGAGGGCAAGGCCCCCCGGGGCGGTGCGGCCCGTGGTGGCGGCCAGCCGTCGGGGCTCGACCGGGAGCGGATCACCGAGGTCACGGTGCGGCTGCTGGACGCGGAGGGGCTGGCGAAGTTCTCCATGCGCCGGCTGGCCGCCGAACTGAACGTCACCGCGATGTCCGTGTACTGGTACGTCGACACCAAGGACGACCTGCTCGAGCTGGCCCTCGACGCGGTCTTCGGCGAACTGGAGCTGCCGGACCCGGAGTCCGGCGAGGACTGGCGCGACCAACTGCGCTCCCTGGCAGTCGGCTACCGGGCGCTGCTGGTGCGCCACCCCTGGGTGTCACCGCTCATCGGCAACTTTCTCAACATCGGCCCGCACTCCATGGCCTTCTCGCTCCGCGTGCAGCAGGTGGTCCGCAACACGGGGCTGCCGCCGCACGGCCAGATGGGCGCGCTCTCCGCCGTCTTCCAGTTCGTGTACGGCTTCGGCACGATCGAGGGGCACTTCGTGCAGCGGTGTGCCTCCGCGGGCATGTCCCAGGACGAGTACTTCCGCCAGGCGATGAGCACGATCAGCGAGCAGCCGCAGTTCGCCGCGAATCTTGAGAGCGCGGCGGATCTGATGGCGGCGCGGGGCGGCGACACCGTCGAGGAGATGCGCGAGCGCGACTTCGGCTTCGCCCTGGAGATGCTGATCGCGGGGATCGAGACGATGGTGGAGCGCGGCTGAGGAGCGGTTTCTCGCCCCCTCCGCCCCTGCCCGTCCCGTTTCTGGGGGCTGCGCCCCCAGACCCCCCTAAAAGACTGCGCAGTTCCCCGCGCCCCTGAAGGGGCGCGGGGAACTGCGCGACAAGCCCCCACCGGCCCGCAGCCGCGAGGCGACCGCCTACTCCTGCGGAGCGAGCCGGGCCGGGAAGCCCCCGGTTGCCACCGGGCCCCACCGCTCCGGTGTGACCCGGATGATCGACTTGCCCTGCTTGAGCATCGCCTCGCGGTACTCGTCCCAGTCCGGATGCTCGCCCGCGATGTTGCGGTAGTACTCGACGAGCGGCTCGACCGAGTCGGGGGAGTCGATGACCTCCGCCGTACCGTCGATCTGGACCCAGGGACCGTTCCACTCGTCGCTCAGCACGATCAGGCTGACACGCTCGTCCCGCTTGGCGTTGCGGGTCTTGGCGCGCTCGGGATAGGTCGAGACCACGATGCGCCCCGAGTCGTCGACTCCGCAGGTCAGGGGCGAGCCCTGGGGGCTGCCGTCGGCACGGCGGGTGAGGAGGATGGCGCGGTGCCGGGGGCGTACGAAGTCCAGCAGATCGTCGCGGGATACGGAGGTGTTCGTCGCGATATTCGGTGCCATGGGTGCAGCCTAGGGGCACGGCGGCCCGCCCCGACTGACCCTGCCGTGCCTACGCCTACGCCGTCGGCAACGACTCCCCCTGCACCGCCTGAATGTCCAGCTCCACCTTCAGCGTCGTACCGATGGCCGCGATGCCCGCCTGGACCACCTGGTTGTAGTTCATGGCGAAGTCCTCGCGGTGGAGTTCGGCGGTCGCGCGGAACGCGGCGCGAGTGCCGCCCCAGGGGTCGGCGCCGGTGCCGAGGTAGGCAAGATCCAGGTCGACCGGCCGCACCACCCCGTGCATGGTCAGCTCGCCGTGGACCGTCCAGCGGTCGGAACCGGCCGGGGTCAGGCCCGTCGAGCGGTAGGTGATCTGCGGGTACGTCTCCACGTCCAGGAAGTCCGGGGACTTCAGGTGCCCGTCGCGCATCCCGTTGCCGGTGTCGATGGAGGCGGCCTGGATCACCGCCGCCACGCGGGACTTGGACGCCTCGTCCGGGGCGATCTCGATCGAGCCCGCGAAGTCCGTGAAGCGGCCGTGCACGCTGGAGATGCCCAGGTGCTGGGCCACCGCGCCCACGGAGGAGTGCGCCGGGTCGATGGTCCAGGGGCCGGGCGGCGGAAGCTCGGTGCCGCCCTGGCGGGCGAGGGTCACATTGCCGATCTCGGCGCGGCCGCTCGCGGTGACGATCGCGCTGGACGCGGCGGGGGCGTACCCGACCGCGGTGACGATCACGGTGTACGCGCCGGGCGCGAGGGCGGTCGTGTCGTGCACGGCTCCTTCGCTGTCCGCCTCGGCGCGCACCACCTGCGTACCGGTCATGTCGGTCACCGTGACGACCGCGTGCGACACGGCCCACCCGTCCCGCGTGCGGATGCGTGCGGTCAGTCCCATCCCGTTTTCTCCCTGCAATGCATGAAAAATTGGTCGCAATGAAACCGGCCCGTGGGGGCGCACCTCCGCTCAGAGTGCGCGCGTCCCACGGGCCGGGGCTCGAACTACTCGCCGGGGTGGGCGAGTTCGATGTCGTGGTCGTCGACTCCGCGAGCGCCCACGGTCAGGGCCGTCGCCACCGGCGCGTAGCCCGTCGCGATGACCGTGTACTCGCCGGTGTCCAGGTCGGTGAAGGCGTACGCCCCGTCCGTGCCGGTCCTGGCCGTGCCGATCACGTTGCCCGCCGCGTCCACCAGCGTCACGCGGGCGTCCGCGAGGGGGCCGTGCGGTGCCCGTACGACACCCTGGAGCTGGGCGCCCGAGTCGAGTTCGACCTCGACGCGGGTGACTCCGGCGCCGCCGACCTCGACGGGCAGGGCCCGCGGCCGGTGACCCGCGGCGTTCACCGCGACCGTCATGACCCCCGGCACCAGCTCGGCGAAGGTGAACTCGCCCTGCTCACCGGTGGTTCCGGTGGCCAGCACATCGCCGCGTACATCGGTCACGATGACCATGGCGTCCTTGACCGGGATGCCGGTCCCGGCGGCCCGGACGACACCGCTCAGCCCGCTCGTGCCGCTCAGCAGGATGTCGTACGCGACCGGCTCGTCGTTCACGACGACCGTCGAGGCCTGCGGCTGGAAGCCGTCGGCGGAGGCGATCAGGACGTACGACCCGACGCCGGGCGCGTCCAGCGCGTAGGAACCGTCGGCCTGCGCGACCGAGCGGCCCAGCTGCCGTCCCGCGAGCGAGATCAGCGTGACCGCGGCCTGCGGCACGGGCGCGCTCTCGGCGCCGCGGACGTAGCCGCGTACCGGGATTCCGCCGGACGAGGGCATCGGGACGCTCTCCTTCGTCGCCGTGGCGACTGCCGCCAGCGGCTGCGTTCCCTGGGGACCGGGCTCGGTCACGGCGACGGCCCAGCTCGGGACCTTCTCCTCGACGGCGGCCGGGGTCTCGGCGACGGCCGGAGCCGCGGCCTCCGCCTTGGCCTCCGCGGCCTGGGCCAGCGCGCCCGAGGTGCGCAGCGGGACCTCCTTGATGAACAGCACGATGAGGAAGGCGATCAGTGCCATGCCGGCGGCGATCAGGAAGACGTCCGCGATGCCGTGGCCGTACGCGCTCTCCATCACGGTGCGCAGCGGCTTGGGCAGCTTGTCCATGTCCGGGATGCCGGAGCTGGAACCGGACGCCAACTTGGCGTACTTGGGGCCGAGATCGGCCAGACCGTCCTTGACGTAGTCGGTGATCCGGTTGGCCATGACCGCGCCGAGCGCGGAGACGCCGATCGCACCGCCGAGGGAACGGAAGAACGTCACGGTGGAGCTGGCCGCGCCGAGGTCGGCCGGGGCCACCTGGTTCTGCGTGGACAGCACCAGGTTCTGCATCATCATGCCGACGCCGAGACCCAGCAGCGCCATGAAGATCGCGATGTGCCAGTAGGCCGTGTCGTAGCGGATCGTGCCGAGCAGGCCCAGGCCCGCGGTGATCAGGAAGCCACCGGAGACCAGCCAGTACTTCCACCGTCCGGTCTTGGTGATGATCTGCCCGGAGACCGTGGAGGAGATGAACAGGCCACCGATCATCGGGATGGTCATGACGCCCGACATCGTCGGGGACTTGTCGCGGGCCAGCTGGAAGTACTGGCTGAAGAAGACCGTGCCGGTGAACATCGCGACACCCACGAAGAGCGACGCGAGGGAGGAGAGGGTGATGGTGCGGTTGCGGAACAGCCGCAGCGGGATGATCGGCTCGCTCGCCTTGGACTCGACCAGGATGAACAGCAGCCCGAGGACGACCGCGCCGCCGACCATCGCGTACGTCTGCCACGAGATCCAGTCGTACTTGTCACCGGCGAAGGTGACCCACAGGAGCAGCAGCGAGACCGCGGCGGAGATGAAGAACGCGCCGCCCCAGTCGACCTTCACGTCCCGCTTCACGACGGGCAGGTGCAGGGTCTTCTGCAGCACGATCAGCGCGATGATCGCGAACGGCACACCGACGTAGAAGCACCAGCGCCAGCCGAGCCACGAGGTGTCGGTGATGACACCGCCGAGCAGCGGACCGCCGACGGTCGCGACGGCGAAGGTCGCGCCAAGGTAGCCGGAGTAGCGCCCGCGCTCACGCGGGGAGATCATCGCGGCCATCACGATCTGCGCGAGGGCGGACAGACCGCCGACGCCGATGCCCTGGACCACACGGCATGCGATGAGCATTCCGGGGTTCTGGGACAGACCGGCGGCGGCCGATCCCAGCACGTAGACGACGAGGGCTATCTGTACGAGCGCCTTCTTGCTGTACAGGTCGGAGAGCTTGCCCCACAGGGGCGTGGTCGCGGTCATGGCCAGCAGCGAGGCCGTGACGACCCAGGTGTAGGCGGACTGGCCGCCGCCCAGGTCGCCGATGATCTCGGGGAGTGCGTTGGTGACGATCGTCGACGACAGGATCGCGACGAACATGCCGAGCAGCAGCCCGGAGAGCGCCTCCATGATCTGCCGGTGCGTCATCGGAGCGCCGTCGGCGGCGCCTCCGTGCTTGGCGTGAGAGCCCCGCACACCGGCTGGTGTGGTCGTTGGCATGGGCTTCCTTTTCTTACGTGCTTACGCGGGTGTACGGGTGGTCGGTTCGGGTTGCGCTGCCGCATACGGGTGCGGGTGGGGCGGTCGCGGTGTGGCACGGCAGTCGCCGAAGCTCTCGCGCAGCCGGTCCATGAGTGCGATGAGCAGCCCGACCTCGTGGTCGGACCAGTCGCTCAGCCGGTCGGCGAGGAGCCGCGACGTGCGCCGGGAGAGCTCGTCGAGCTGCTCCTGGCCCGCGGCGGTGAGACGCAGGATGCGTGAGCGCTTGTCGGCCGGGTCGGGGGACCGTTCGATCCAGCCCCGGTCCGCGACGTGCGCGACATGGCGGCTGGTCACGGACATGTCCACGGAGAGCAGCTCCGCGAGCCTGCTCATCCGCATCTCGCCGTACCGGCCCAGCAGTGTCAGCACGGCGGCGGAGCCCCCGGGGCAGTCTGGCGGCAGGATCCGCCCCATGCCCCTCTTCACGGCACCGATGGCGCTGAGCTGACGAGCCAATTCCTCGTACTGCGCCTGCTCGGCCATCGCACCTCCCGTATTCGTTGCTTAGGGCAACCATAAATAAGTTGGTTGCCGCAGGCAAACTAAAAAGGGTGTGAAGGGCTAAAAACTTGGCAAAGGCAAGTATTGGCAAACGTAAACTTGCAGGTGGGAGGGGTGGCCTGGCTGGGAGATCGCTGGGAAGCCATGGCCGGGATCACCGAGTCCCCGTGGGCCCCGCACTTGGGCAGCCCCGGCGCATTCGCTAGTGTCCTGCTCCATGGCAAACACCCAGGGCCCCGAGGGCAACTACGACCCCGCGGGTAGCACCCAGATGTTCCGTGCGTTCGTGGACGAGGCCCCCCAGGGCCGACAGCAGCAGGCGGCCGCCCCGGCGGGGCCCCGTATCGGTCTGATCGTCGGCTTCGTCGTCGCCGTGGTGGTCGTGGCCGCGGTGGCTTGGCTCGCGCTCAAGTAGCACCGGCGGGGCGAAACCTTACGGCTACGGGCGTGGGGCGAAGCCCTACTTCCACTGGACGGACACGTCCCGCGTCTCGATGTGCATGCCCAGTGGCACGCGCCACGCGTCGACGCACACCGTCCAGGTCTTGTCCTTCTTCGCGCCGGCGGCGATCGGCGCGGGAAGGTCCTCGGTGGACTCGATCGTCGCCCAGTCGATCCCGAGCGCCCCGATGATGTGCGTCCCGAAGGTCACCGTGCCCGAACGCACCGCCGTACCACCGGTGTTGCGGAAGGAGACGGTCACCTTCTCGCACCACCGCTGATCGGTGGCCGCGCGCGCGGGGGCGCCCACGCTGAGCACGGCGGGCCGGGGGCTCGCCGTGGACCCGGGTGCCGTCGGAGCCGGCGACGCGGACGCGTGCCCCGAACCACCGTCAGAACCTCCGCTCGTACGCCCGGAGTTGCCGCCACCGGACGAGGGCGTCGACGTACCACTCCCGTCGGCCGGATCACCGGATCCCGAAGCCGTCTCTCCGGAAGTCGAGTCGGAGGTCGAGCCTGAGCCGGGATCCGAAGCCGGGCCCGAACTCCCCGAAGTCCCCGCCCCCTTGGAGCCGGCAGCAGCGTCGCCCCCGCCCTCCAGCGGCATCAGCGACACGTCTCCCGAGGGGGCCACCACCGCCCCCGGCGCCCCGGGCGAACCGCCGGCGGCCCCGACGGCGACGTATCCGTCCCCACCCCCGCCACTCCCGCACGCGGCCAGCACGCCACCCAGACACAGCACAGCCGCCGAGGCACCCACAAGGGCACCTCGGCGACCACGTATCGACTCTCGACGCATCGCGCCAGTGTGGCTGACGCTCCGTCAATTATGAACCCTGCGTGGGACGGTCAGTCGGAGATGAGCCCTTCCCGCAGCTGCGCCAGCGTGCGGGTCAGCAGCCGGGAGACATGCATCTGCGAGATGCCGACCTCCTCGCCGATCTGCGACTGGGTCATGTTCGCGAAGAAGCGGAGCATGATGATCCGGCGCTCGCGGGGCGGCAGTTTGGCGAGCAGCGGCTTGAGCGACTCGCGGTACTCGACGCCCTCCAGGGCCGTGTCCTCGTAGCCGAGGCGGTCCGCGAGGGAGCCCTCGCCGCCGTCGTCCTCGGGGGCGGGGGAGTCGAGCGACGACGCCGTGTACGCGTTGCCGACGGCGAGGCCGTCGACCACGTCCTCCTCGGACACGCCCAGGACCGCAGCGAGTTCGCCGACCGTCGGGGAGCGGTCCAGCTTCTGCGAGAGCTCGTCGCTGGCCTTGGTGAGGGCCAGCCGCAGCTCCTGGAGGCGGCGCGGTACGCGGACCGACCACGAGGTGTCGCGGAAGAACCGCTTGATCTCGCCGACGACCGTCGGCATCGCGAAGGTCGGGAACTCCACGCCGCGTTCGCAGTCGAAGCGGTCGATCGCCTTGATCAGGCCGATCGTGCCGACCTGGACGATGTCCTCCATCGGCTCGTTGCGGGAGCGGAAGCGCGCGGCCGCGTACCGGACGAGCGGGAGATTGAGCTCGATGAGCGTGTCCCGGACGTAGGCGCGCTCCGGGCTGTCCTCACCGAGTGCGGCGAGCCGCAGGAACAGGGAGCGGGACAGGGTGCGGGTGTCGATGGCGCCCGAGGACTCGGGGGCCGGGAGGACGGCTTCGGCGGCCGGAGCGGCCGGGACGGCGTCGGGGGCCGGAAGGGCCGGGACATCGTGAAGCGCGTCGGGCGCGGACTCGCTCTTCATGAGCGTGAGCACCTTCGAGCTGCCCTGGTCTGCGGACATGCCACCCCCTTTGGGTCGCGGACGGTAGCGGCAGTCGCTCCCGTCGGAGGAACGCAGCCTCCACCTGAATACCGGAGGCGAGGCCGCGGCAAACGCGCTTCCGGCAGAATGTCACATGTCGGCAACACGCTGTAGTGACATGTCGACATGGAGGGGGTGAATCGGCCCTGGAAAGAGGGGGTCTGACGGTTTTTCGGCGTTGAACTGTCGGAAAAGGCGCCGTTGAGCGATTCGCTCTTACCGGTTACGCCTCGATCCTGTTTGCGGATCGAAGACGCGCGAAACTACGGGCGAGCAGCCTTGACACATGCATCTGGGAGACTCCCAGTTCCGCGCTGATCTGTGACTGGGTCAGATTGCTGTAGTAGCGCAGGAGAAGGATCCGCTGTTCGCGCTCGGGCAGTTGTACGAGCAGATGCCGTACGAGGTCACGGTGTTCGACCCCGTCGAGCGCCGGATCCTCGTAACCGAGCCGGTCGAGCAGCCCCGGCAGCCCGTCGCCCTCCTGGGCCGCTTCGAGGGAGGTCGCGTGGTACGAGCGGCCCGCCTCGATGCAGGACAGCACCTCGTCCTCGGTGATGCGCAGCCGCTCGGCGATCTCGGCGGTCGTGGGCGAGCGCCCGAAGGCGGTCGTCAGGTCCTCGGTCGCGCTGTTCACCTGCACCCACAGCTCGTGCAGCCGGCGCGGGACGTGGACGGTGCGCACGTTGTCCCGGAAGTACCGCTTGATCTCCCCGACGACGGTCGGCATCGCGAAGGTCGGGAACTGCACACCGCGGTCGGGGTCGAAACGGTCGATGGCGTTGATCAGCCCGATGGTCCCGACCTGGACGACGTCCTCCATGGGCTCGTTGCGGCTGCGGAAGCGGCCGGCCGCGTACCGGACGAGCGGGAGGTTGGCCTCGATGAGGGCCCCGCGTACGCGGTTGTGCTCGGGGGTGCCCGGCTCCAGCGTCTTGAGCTGGCCGAAGAGCACCTGCGTGAGGGCACGGGTGTCGGCACCGCGACGGCGTTCGGGCGCGGCCTGTTCCGGCGTGACCTCTTGTACGACCTCCTGTACGACTTCCTGCACGACTTCTTGCGGCGGTGCTTGAGGCGCAGTACTGGCCGGCACGGTCAACTCCACCTCTGTGATCCGTCAACTCATCCGTGATCAACTCACCCGTCAAAAGCGGTCATAGCATCACAAGACATGTGCACTGTGTGCAAGCACCGCATAACGCCGTGTTGAGGGAGAGTTGGGGTGTAAGACACAAAATGCCCCTGGCCGGTTGTGGCCAGAGGCTTCGAAACGGTGCGGCCCGGAAGGGTCAGAACGGATAGTCGGCGATCACCCAGGTCGCGAACTCCCGCCACAGCGCGACACCCGCCTGGTGCGCCGGGTGCTCCAAGTACCGCTTCAGGGCGTCGGTGTCGTCGACGGCGGAGTTGATCGCGAAGTCGTACGCGATGGGCCGGTCGGTGATGTTCCAGTCGCATTCCCAGAACCGCAGCTCGGGGATCTGGTCGCCGAGCGCGCGGAAGGCGGCGACACCCTCGACCACGCGCGGGTCGTCACGCTCGATGCCTTCGTTGAGCTTGAAGAGGACCAGATGGCGGATCACGTGCACTCCCTGGTGGTGCGGTTCTTGTCTCTGCCCCGTCGGAACGGGGCCGGCTTGCTCGGGCTCTGGTCCGGCGCGGTTCCGGCTCAGTTCTTGGCTCCGTCGGCGACCCAGGTCATGAAGTCGCCGATGGCCTGAGCGGCGTTCGATATGCCTTCGAACCCTATCTGGACGTAATCGGCTGCCTTGGCCGGATCCGTGATGATCACGTAGAGCGCGAAGACCACGAGCACATAGACGGCGATCTTCTTCGAATTCACCGCCATCGCGGCCTCCCTGTGACTGCTGCGCCCGGTGGGCCCCCTGTTGCCGGCGGCGAGTGTAACCTTCACGCCGCTTTTAAGGACCAACGGCCCGCTGGTCGAGGCCTTTTGTCGGGCTGATCCGGGCGCCGCCGGGCCCAGGATGGATGGTGAGCCCGGCGGAACCGGCAGGAGTCCGCGGGGCCGGGACGGGCCCCACTGCGGGGTCCCCGCCGCAGGCTTCCCCCGAGACAGCGGCGCGGACTTGTGGGTCCTTCTCCACCGGGGGAAGCGGCTTGTCCCCCCGATGCCGCTTCCCCCGGGTCCTCACGGGGGCGCGGGAGCCCCCGGGATGGGGTGCGCGAAAGCCCCGGCGTGCGAGCGGCGCCGGGGCTTTCGTGTGCGGCGGAGCGTCTGTTCGTGCGCACCCGAGCCACTGTTCGTACGCACTCGCACGACTGCCGGACGCACAAAGGGCCCCGTCTCTCGACGGGGCCCTTCTCAAGCGGTAGCGGAGGGATTTGAACCCTCGGTGACTTGCGCCACACTCGCTTTCGAGGCGAGCTCCTTCGGCCGCTCGGACACGCTACCGAGGGAGACCTTACCCCAAGGTGGGCCGTGGTCCGAAATCCGTTTCGGTGACCCGGATGATCAACGATCAGCGGTCGCGGAAGCAGCCCCGATGATCAGCGGCCGCGGCCCCGATGATCAACGGTCGCGGAAGAAGTCGGTGAGGAGGCTCGCGCACTCGTCGGCGAGGACGCCCTCGATCACCTCGGGCCGGTGGTTGAGCCGCCGGTCGCGTACGAGGTCCCAGAGGGAGCCGGCCGCGCCCGCCTTCTCGTCGCGGGCGCCGTAGACGACCCGGTCCACCCGGGACTGCACGAGCGCGCCCGCGCACATCGCGCAGGGCTCCAGGGTGACGACGAGCGTGCAGCCGGTCAGCCGCCACTCGCCCACCCGTCTCCCACCACCACCCTTGCCGGAGGCGCTTCGCGCCGCCGAATCTCTCAAAACCGCGGCGGCCCGGCGCAGCGCGAGGACCTCGGCGTGCGCCGTCGGATCCCCGGTGGCCTCGCGCTCGTTGTGCCCGGTCGCGAGCACCGTCGTACCGTCCGCGGACAGCACGACGGCGCCGACGGGAACATCCCCGCCCCGGACGGCCCGGTGGGCCTCGTCCAGGGCGAGCCGCATCGCGGCCCGCCAGCGGTCGCGTACCGGATCGGCAGGATCGGGCTGTGGCGTTTCCTCGGTGGTGCTCACCCGGGGAACCTAGCGGACGGTCTCCAGGACCTCCGCCGCTCCCAGGGCGTCGGCGATCGTGCTGAGCGCGTCGCCTTCGTCCAGGGCGAGCAGTTCCTTCTCGCTCACTCCGAGGTCCGCGAGGATGTCGCGGTCCCCGACGGGGCTGTGCGAAACGGCCTCGCCGGACGCGGTCTCGTCCTCGTCGTCGTCGGAGTCCTCGGGCTCACCGTCCTCCGTGCCGTCCAGGTCGAGGGAGTCCAGGTCGGCGTCGTCGTCGCCGGGCTCCCGTCCTAGTAGTTCGTCCGTGAGCAGGATCTCGCCGTACGAGCTGCGGGCAGCCGCGGCGGCGTCCGAGACGTAGATACGAGGGTCCTCCTCGCCGTCCACGCGGACGACGCCGAACCACGCGTCCTCCTGCTCGATGAGCACGAGCACCGTGTCCTCGTCCGAGGCTTCACGGGCCAGGTCGGTCAGATCCGACAGGGTCTCCACATCGTCGAGCTCTGTGTCGCTCGCTTCCCACCCGTCTTCGGTGCGCGCGAGCAGTGCGGCGAAGTACACCGTGACTCTCCCACTGGTCATAGGCGTGCCGGTTGGGGGTCCCCCCGGCGGAGGCTGTGGGCGGGGAGTGCTTCTCCGAGTCCCACCCACTCGGAATCGTGGCAGAAACAGAGCGTTCAGGGGACGTCTTCGGCCTGCTGTGTCTGCCTCTTTTGATCGCTAACAGCGGATCGTACGCGGCCGTCGGCGCCTCGTACGCACCTCCTCGCCCAGACACGGGCTCGCGCGGCGCGGCTGGCGGATCGGGTTGGTGCGGGCGGGGCATCGGCTCGGGGCGTGCGCGGCATCGGCCTGGGCGGGCGCGCTACCAGCGGAACGTGCGCATGCGCATGGCGTGGCGCAGTCGGGCGGCCTTGGCGCGGCGGGGCTGGACCCGGTCGCGCAGCTCGCGCGCCTCGGTCAGCTCGCGCAGGAACTGGGCGCGGCGCCTCCTGCGCTCGGCGTCGGTCTCCAGTTGTTCGGGGGACTCCTCTTCCCGGTTCCGCATGGGCACACCACCCCCAGGTCCGTCCCTCCCACTTTCCCCCTGACGGGCGGTTTGATGCCAGCGGACGGGTGACAGCGAGGGCCGGTCCTTGCCGGACGGAGCCGGGCAGGGCAAGGGGCTTCCGTCCGGCTCGGGCGGGGCAGTGGCGGGCGCCCCGGGCCCGGCTACTGTTGTGGACATGCGTCTCCACGTCGTCGACCACCCCCTGGTCGCCCATAAACTCACCACCCTGCGCGACCGGCGCACCGACTCCGCGACCTTCCGGCGGCTCGCCGACGAACTGGTCACCCTGCTCGCCTACGAGGCCACGCGGGACGTGCGCACGGAGCAGGTCGACATCGTGACCCCGGTCGCCTCGACCACGGGCGTCAAGCTCTCCTACCCGCGCCCCCTCGTCGTGCCGATCCTGCGCGCGGGTCTCGGCATGCTCGACGGCATGGTGCGGCTGCTGCCGACCGCCGAGGTGGGCTTCCTGGGCATGGTGCGCAACGAGGAGACGCTGCAGGCCTCCACGTACGCCACCCGTATGCCGGACGACCTCTCCGGGCGCCAGGTGTACGTCCTCGACCCGATGCTGGCCACCGGCGGCACGCTCGTCGCGGCGATCCAGGAGCTGATCAAGCGCGGCGCCGACGACGTCACCGCCGTGGTCCTCCTCGCCGCCCCCGAGGGTGTCGAGGTCATGGAGCGCGAGCTGGCGGGCACGCCGGTCACCGTCGTCACGGCCTCGGTCGACGAGCGGCTCAACGAGCACGGCTACATCGTGCCGGGCCTCGGCGACGCGGGGGACCGGATGTACGGGGCTGCCGAGTAGCCCCACTTACGAGGACTACGAGGCTTTCAGCAGCTCTTCTGCGAGGAGGGGGTCGGCTGGGGCTCGGCCAGGACGGTCAGGGCCCTGTCGGCCTCCTCCTTCTTCGTCAGTGACTTGAAGCCGGTGCCGATGATGAGGTCGACCTCGTCGGCCTTCTCGCGGCCGTCGGTCTTCAGTTCGGCGCCGGAGAGCTGCGTGTTGAGGACGGGGAGCGCGGTCGAGTAGGCCGCCTTCGCGCCGAGCAGTATCCCGGTGCCGGCGACCTTCTTGTCGTACGCGTCCGTCGCGTTGCCCACATCGCCGATCTTGAAGCCGCGCTTCTGCAGCTCGTCCGCGGTCTCCTTGGCGAGCCCGCTGCGGGTCGTGGCGTTGAGGACGTTCACGGTGATCTGGCCGGGCTTGGGCAGGGCGGTGGACGCCGTGGACGCCTCGGCCGACGGGCTGACCTTGGACGCGCAGTCCGCCTTGGGGCCCGCCGCCGTGGCCTTGTCGCCGCCGCCCGTGAAGACGTCGATGAGCTGCAGGGTCCCCCACCCGATCAGCCCTAGTGCGGTGACGGAGGCGACGACCAGGAACACGAGCCTCCGGCGTCCCTTGGGTCGGCGCATCCGCGGGTACTTGTCCCCCGTGATCCGGTACTGGCCGCCCATGCCAGGGGGAGTGAGCATGCTCATGGGCGCAGCGTAGTGCGCCGTGGCGACGATAACTACTAAATGATCATTGCCCGACGTGCAGTCCAACCCAAAAGGGTCAACGCGAACCGCTAGTCGAGCTCGAGCACGCGCGCGTGGAGGACTTGGCGCTGCTGGAGCGCGGCGCGGACGGCGCGGTGCAGGCCGTCCTCCAGGTACAGGTCGCCCTGCCACTTCACGACGTGCGCGAAGAGGTCGCCGTAGAACGTCGAGTCCTCGGCGAGCAGTGTTTCCAGGTCGAGCTGGCCCTTGGTCGTCACGAGCTGATCGAGGCGGACCGGGCGCGGCGCGACGTCCGCCCACTGCCGGGTGCTTTCCCGGCCGTGGTCGGGGTACGGCCGTCCGTTTCCGATGCGCTTGAAGATCACACGGAAAGCCTACCGGTCAAGACCTTCCGGGCGCAGCCATGGCGACGGAGTGCGACGCTGGAAAAGACGCCGTTGACTCCGTAAATCCATGCAAATCGGGAACAGGGGCCTGATATGAGCGACAGCGAGACCGTGCCTCCTGCCACCGATCCACGATCAGCCCCGGCCACCGCCCCCAGGACGGCTCCCGCCACCGCTCCCGAGAAGGCCGGAAGCGCTCCCGCACTTCCCCAGGCGGCCCTGGAAATCGCCTCCGGGTACGCCTTCACCGGCCCCGCCCTCGATCTCGGCGCCCTGCTCTGGGACGGGCAGTGCCTGCCCGACGTGCAGATCCGCATCCCGTTGCCGATGCTCAACCGGCACGGCCTGGTCGCGGGTGCCACCGGCACCGGGAAGACCAAGACCCTCCAGCTGATCGCCGAGCAGTTGTCGGCCCAGGGGGTGTCCGTCTTCCTCGCCGACATCAAGGGCGATGTGTCGGGTGTGTCGGCGCCGGGCGTGTCGAACGACAGAGTCCAGGAGCGCGCCAGGGACGTCCATCAGGAGTGGACGCCGACCGGGTGCCCCGCCGAGTTCTACGCGCTCGGCGGCATGGGCCACGGCATCCCCGTACGGGCCACGATCACCAGCTTCGGCCCGGTGCTGCTGTCCAAGGTGCTCCAGCTCAACCAGACCCAGGAGCAGTCGCTCGGCCTGATCTTCCACTACGCCGACCAGAAGGGCCTGGATCTGGTCGATCTCAAGGACCTGCGCGCCGTGGTCGCCTTCCTGACCTCGGACGAGGGCAAGCAGGAGCTGAAGGGCATCGGCGGGCTGTCCACCGCCACGGCGGGCGTGATCCTCCGTTCCCTCACCGCCTTCGAGGCGCAGGGCATGAGTCCGTTCTTCGGGGAGCCGGAGTTCGACACCAGCGAGCTGCTGCGTACGGCGTCGCAGGGGCGCGGCGTGGTGTCCGTCCTCGAACTCCCCGAGGTCCAGGACAAACCGCAGCTCTTCTCGACCTTCCTGATGTGGCTGCTCGCCGACCTCTTCCACGACCTTCCCGAGGTCGGCGACGCCGACAAACCCAAGCTCGTGTTCTTCTTCGACGAGGCCCATCTGCTCTTCAACGACGCCTCGAAGGCCTTCCTGGACTCCATCACGCAGACCGTCCGGCTCATTCGCTCGAAAGGAGTCGGCGTCTTCTTCGTGACGCAGACCCCCAAGGACGTACCCGCCGATGTCCTAGGCCAGCTCGGCAACCGTGTCCAGCACGCGCTGCGCGCCTTCACCCCGGACGACCAGAAGGCGTTGAAGGCCACCGTGAAGACGTTCCCCGACTCCGGGTACGACCTGGAGGAGGTCCTCACCGGGCTCGGCACCGGCGAGGCCGTCGTCACCGTGCTGAGCGAGAAGGGCGCGCCGACGCCGGTCGCGGTGACGCGGCTGCGGGCTCCGCAGTCCCTGATGGCGCCGGTCGACGCGGGGGTGCTGGATCAGGCGGTGACGGGGTCGCCGCTGTATGGACGCTATGCGCAGGCGGTGGACCGGGAGTCGGCGTACGAGAAGCTGACGGCGCGGGAGGCGGCGACGCGGGCCGCACCGGCCCCCTCGAAGGGGCGCCCCAAGCAGGACAGGCGGGAGGAGTCGATGGTCGAGCAGGTCGTCGGCAGCGGCCTGTTCAAGTCCCTCGCCCGGTCCGTCGGCACGCAGATCGGGCGGGAGATCACCAGGTCGCTCTTCGGGACGGCCCGGCGCCGGCGGTAGCCGCCCGCTCCGTCCCGTTGAAGGGCGACCGCTCCGTCCTGGGGAAAGGGAAGAGGCGGTCGCCTTCCACCATCAGTCGCGGCCGTGTTCCTTGGTGGGTGCGATCGGCGGTTGTCCGCCCGGGAGCTGTCCGTCCGACAGGCGCCGCTCCGACAGGTGCCGGTCGGACGGTTGCGCGTCCGGCTCGGGGCGGGGATCCGGCTTCGGTGCGTTGCGTACGGCTTCCGCGCGCAGCAGGGCGCGCAGGACGGCGTAGGGGTCGTTGGGCATGGGGGGTGTCCTTGCGTTCGCTGGTGAGGGACCGGTCCGGAGGCCGGGGCCGTCAGCAGCGCAGGACCACGCAGCGCAGGGCGTGCAGGACGGGGGAGTACGCGGGTGGTGCGGGTGCCGGTACGGGGCGGGCGCCGGGCTCCCGCTCGGTGTCGCCCGTGTCGGGGCGCAGGGTGGTGAGGGGGCGGAGTCCCTGGCGGGTGGGCGGACGCAGCGCCGTGTCGAGTACGTCGTGTTCGGCGGCGCCCGATGCGGCGTTGGCGGTGGCGGTGGCGGAGGACGTGGCGAACACCTCGGGGTGTGCGCCCGTGGCGAGCATCGCGACGACCAGCAGGACGAGAATCCGCAGCCAAGCGCGCGAAGGAGCCCCTCCCCGCGCTCGCGCGCACCGGCGCAGCGGGTGCGGGTGGCGCGGGGAGGGGCTCATGAGACGTCATCTCCCCACAGGAGGCCGATGGTTCATCGGGTATGCCGCGAGATCCGCCCTGTTGGCGTACCTGGCGGGCGCGGAGTTGACGTCGGGGGACGCCGGGCGGCGTCGGGGAGCGGTCACAGGATGCGGGGGACGGCCCGGGCGCCGGAGCGGATCCGGAACGCCGTGATGATCTCGGCGATGCCGACCACGATGAGCCAGCAGCCGACGACGACGGTGAGGACGGCGACCGACTCGAACGGGGACACGATCAGCACGATGCCGGCGAGGAAGCTGACGATGCCGAGGAAGACCTGCCAGCCGCGGGCCGGCACGGTCGGGTCGGAGGCGGCGGCGATCGTCTGCGTGATGCCGCGGAACAGCCAGCCGATGCCGATCCACAGGGCGAGCAGCAGGATCGACTGCATCGCGCCGCGGAAGCAGAAGAGGCCCAGCAGGATGGACAGGGCGCCGCTGATGAACGCCATCACGCGAAGGGACGTCGCCACGTGGGTGCCGAAGGCGGAGACGAGTTGCAGGACGCCGCTGAAGATCAGGTAGAGGCCGAAGAGCACTCCTGCGGCGAGGAGTGAGGCGCCTGGCCAGATCAGCACCAGGACGCCGAGCACCAGGGCGGCGATGCCGGCGACCAGGACGGTCTGCCAGGCGGCGCGAGCGAGGAAGTGCAGGGGGCCCTCGGGCTCGCCCGTGGGAGCACGGGTGTCCCTCGCGGCGTGCACGCGGCGGTCGTCGTACTCCGGGCCCCAGGGGGAGCCGCTCGGTGGCTCGGTCATGACTCATGCTGCGAACGGCCCGGGGGCGGCCGCCACCGGGATGGGCCGAGCGGTGGACACGGCGGGCTCGACGGGCGGGGGTGTTATCGCCCCCTCCGCCCCTGCCCGACCTGTACCTGGGGCTCCCCCCGGGAGCCCCGCCGGGATGGGCTGAGGGGTGGATACGGCGGGGTCGGTGGGCGGGGGTGTTTTCGCCCCCTCCGCCTCTGCCTGACCTGTACCTGGGGCTCCGCCCCGGAGCCCCGCCGGGATGGGCTGAGCGGTGGATACGGCGGGGTCGGTGGGCGCGGTGGGTTTTCGCCCCCTCCGCCGGTACCGGTCCCGTACCTGGGGCTCCGCCCCGGAGCCCGCCGGGATGGGCCGAGCGGTGGACACGGCGGGCTCGACAGGCGGGGTATTTTTCGCCCCCTCCGCCTCTGCCCGACCCGTACCCCGGGGCTCCGCCCCAGAGCACCCGCCGGGTGGTTCTTTGGCTGCGGGTGCGTGGGGGCTGGTCGCGCAGTTCCCCGCGCCCCTGACGGGCTACCGGCCGGAGGCCTTCGCTGCCTTGGCCGCCGCCTTCATCTCCTGTTTGTGGGCGCGGACCTTGGCCAGGGATTCCGGGCCGGTGATGTCCGCCACCGAGCGGAAGGACTTCGGCTCGCCGTAGGCGCCCGCGGCCTCGCGCCATCCCGTGGGGCGTACGCCGAGCTGCTTGCCGAGGAGCGCGAGGAAGATCTGCGCCTTCTGCTTGCCGAACCCGGGCAGCTCCGCCAGCCGCTTCAGCAGCTCCTGCCCGGTGCCGACGCCCTCCCAGACGGCGCTCGCGTCCCCGTCGTAGTGCTCGACGAGGTACTGGCACAGCTGCTGGATCCGCTTGGCCATCGACCCCGGGTAGCGGTGCACGGCGGGCTTCTCCGACAGGAGCGCGGCGAAGGCCTCGGGGTCCTGTGCCGCGATCTCGTGCGCGTCCAGGTCGTCCGCGCCCAGCCGCTGGGCGATGGTCGACGGGCCCTTGAACGCCCACTCCATCGGCACTTGCTGGTCCAGCAGCATCCCGACCAGCGCGGCGAGCGGACTGCGGCCGAGGAGTTCGTCGGCCTCGGGGTCCTGGGCGAGGTGAAGTGTGACGTCCATGGGTCGATGATCGCCCGATCGCCCGTGAGGCGCAGCCGGGCGGGCGCGCGATCGTCGCATGGCGCCCCCACCCGACTCACGAGGTCCCCGAAAAGTCGTACGTGAGTCCGTACGCGACCCGGAGGCTCCGCTACGTCGCCCGCCAGTACCCCAGCGCGTGCGTCCGCTGCCGGGGAACGGCCAGTTCCTTGCGGACGTACGACGACAGTGCCCGTGTCGTCGTCGTGTCGCAGGCGATCCAGACGTACGGATCCGGCTCGCCCTTCAGCAGTTCGGGCAGTTCGGCGCGTACTTGCGCGACGAGGTGCGCGCCGGCGTTCAGGCGTGGCACGTGGCGCACCTCGTGCCGGGCCGGGTCCACGTGGAGGGGGAGGTCGTCCGTCGTGCCCTCGAACCAGACGGTCGCCGGTGCCGAACCCAGCGCCCCGAGAAGGGAGTTGAGGGCGGGCAGTGATGCCGGGTCGCCGATCGCGAGGATGTGCGAGGGGGCGGGCCGGGGCTGCTCGAAGCCGGTGCCGTGGACCGTCGCCTCGATGGTGTCCCCGGGCTTCGCCGCCCGCGCCCAGTCGCTGGCGCGGCCCTCGTGCAGGGCGAACTCCAGGCCGAAGGTCCCGGCCGCCGGGTCGGGGTCGACCAGTGTGTACGCCCGCTGGTGCGGCTTGCCCGCGTCGTCGAACCACAGTCGTACCCACATGGTCGGGTGGACCCCGGTCGCCGCGAGCATGCCGCCGTCGGTGAGGCGCAGCCGCCGGTAGTGCGGGGTGACGTCCTCGGCCCCAGTCACCGTGAAGGTGAAATCCCTGGCGCGCAGCAGCTTGAGGACCGCGCCCTCCCAGCCATGACCCCGGCCCATGCGGTCTTCACCCCTCGCGTACGCTTCCGCCGAATGTAAGTTAGGTTAGCCTAACCTGAGAAAAGTGGGGATGGTTCGTGACCGCCGAGATCTACCGTGACGCCTGGGGCATCCCGCACCTGCGCGCGGACAGCGCACAGGAACTCGCCCACGCCCAGGGCCGGACCACCGCCGTGGACCGGGCCTGGCAGCTGGAGGTCGAACGGCACCGCTCGCAGGGCACCTCGGCCGCGTTCCTCGGCGCCGAGGCCGTCGGCTGGGACCGGTTCGCACGGCAGGCCCGGCTCGACGACACCGCCAGACGCTGTTTCGCCGCCCTGGAGGGACGGGACCCCGAGACCGCCGCGTGGGTCGTCTCGTATGTGCAAGGGGTCAATGACGGACTGGCGGAAGGGGCCCGGCGCGCACCGGAGTTCGCCGCGACCGGGCTCGCCCCCGGCCGCTGGCAGCCCTGGAGCCCGCTCGGCGTCTGGCTCGGTACGCACATCCTCTTCGCCGGATTCCCCGCCAAGCTCTGGCGCGAGGAGGTGGTACGGCTGCTGGGCGCGGAGGCGGTCGAGCTGTTCGCCATGGACGGGCCCGGCACCTCGGGGAGCAACGGGTGGCTGGTGAGCGGCGAACGGACCGTCACCGGGCAGGCCGTCATCGCCGGCGATCCGCACCGCTTCATCGAGGACCCCGGCGTCTACCAGCAGATCCGCCTCTCCTGCCCGGAGTTCGACGTCATCGGGCTCGCCGTCCCCGGCGTCCCGGGCATCGCCCACTTCGCCCACACCGGAACGGTCGCCTGGGCGATCACCAACGCGATGGCCGACTATCAGGACCTGTATCGGGAGCGCCTGAGGTCGGCCGGTTCGTCCGTCGAGGTCCTCGATCCCGACGGTGAGTGGCGAGCCGTGGAGCGGCACGTCGAGACCGTCGAGGTCGCCGGAGGTGAGCCCGTCGAGGTCGAGGTGATCGAGACGGCGCGCGGACCCGTGGTCATCGGGGGAGTCGGCGCGGAGGAGTCCATCAGCCTTCGCTACCCGCCCCGCGTGACCGAGGACCTCGGCTTCAGCGCGCTCCTCCCGCTGCTCAGGGCCCGTGAAGTCGCCGACGTGGACCGGGCGTTCGACCTGTGGGCGGAGCCCGTGAACGTCGTCCAGGCCGCCGACACCGAGGGCGGACTGCTGCACCGGGTCGCGGGGCGGGTCCCGGTCCGGAGCGAGGACAACCGCACACGGGTGGTGGCCGCCTGGGAGCCGGGGCACGAGTGGCAGGGCTGGCACGAGATGCCGTGCGGGTCCTTCGAGGACGGTGTCGCCGTGATGGCCAACCAGCGCGGCCCGGCGACCCCGCTGGGCGTCGAGTTCGCCCCGCCGCACCGCGCCACCCGCATCCGGCAGCTCCTCGACGGGTCGCGGAAGTGGTCCGCCCGGGACATGCCCGTCGTGCACATGGACACCCATCTCGCCTCGGCCGCCGCGCTGTTGGACCGGCTGGCCGCCCTCGGCGAGGGGCTCGGCCTCGAGGCGGTCGCGCTCAGGGAGCAACTCCTGGGCTGGGACCGGCGGATGGACGCCGGCAGCAGCGACGCGGCGGCGTACGCGGCGGTGCGCGGCGCGGTCGTACGGCGGCTCGCGGCGCACCCCGCGCTCGCCGTTCTGGCCGACCCGCCCGCGTACCCGGAGGTCTTCCTCCCCTGGCTCGCCCTCACCCCGCGGGTCGGACTCGCCCTCGAAAACCTGCTGAAGGCCGAGGAGTTGTACGGCATCGAGCGCGACGCCGTGCTGCGGGACGCCGTCGAGGAGGTGGCGGCGGGCCGGACGCCGGGCACCTGGGGCGACACCCACCGGCTCGCCCCCTGGCGCGCGCTCCCCGACCCCTCGTACGAGGCTCCGGGGCTCTCCGGCGACCACGACTGCGTGCTGTGCACGTCGGCGGTGCCCGGCCTGACCGACCTGAGCGCGCGAGGCCCCGCCGCCCGCTACGTCTGGGATCTCGCCGACCGCGACAACAGCCTCTGGGTGGTTCCCCTCGGCGCCGACGGCGTCCCGGGCACGGCCCACCACCGGGACCAGCTCCCCTTGTGGCTCAAGGGAGATCTGGCCCCGGTGGCCACCGACTGGAACAAGCTGACCAAGGAGAACCATGACGACTGAGCCGTACGGGCGCGACCGCGAGGCCGTCCACGAGCAGCTGGTCGACGGCTTCGGCACCGTCCGGATCCTGCCCCTCGACCCGCACGCCGACCTCGACGTCGTCCACGCCTGGGTGGCCCAGGAGCGAGCCGAGTTCTGGGGGATGAACGGGTTCACGAAGCAGCAGGTCCTGGACACGTACCTGCATCTCGACTCGCTCGACACCCACCACGCCTTCCTCGCGGTCACGGACGGCGAACCGGTCGCGCTCTTCCAGACCTATGAGCCCGAGGCCGACCGCGTCAGCGAGTGCTACGACGCCGAGCCGGGCGACATGGGCGTCCACCTGCTGATCGGACCGCCCGGACCCGCGGGCGCCCGCCAGGGTTTCTCCTCCTCACTGCTGGTCGCCTTCACCTCGTACGTGCTGATCGGCCTGGACCGCAAGCGGGTCGTCGTCGATCCCGACGAGCGAAACGAGAAGGCGATCGCCCGCTTCAAGCGGCAGGGCTTCGACCTGGGACCGGCCGTCGTGCTGCCCGAAATCGACCTTCCGGACGTGTACCTGCCCGAGAAGCGCGCCCAACTCGCCTTCCTCACCAGGGAGGCGGCCTTCCGGGAGTAATCTCCGGCTGCGGCGGGTGAGCACGCCGCCGGATTCGTCCGTACGTATCCAAGACTGACTCTGGAAATGTGAGACGGAGACGGCGTGTGAGCGAACGGCGAGACCGGCGGCGCATCGTCAGGGGCCTGGGCCTGATCATCGGTGTCCTGGCCCTTGTCCTCTTCGGCGGCGTGGGCGGCGCGTCCGCGCACGCCGCGCTGACGGGCACCGATCCGCAGGACGGCAGCGTGCTGAAGTCGGCTCCCCGCCAGGTCACGCTGACGTTCAGCGAGTCCGTCGGCCTCCTCGACGACTCCTTCCGCGTGCTCACCCCGGAGAACCGGCGCGTACACACAGGCAAGCCGGGCCACGCGGGCGACCGGTCCTCCACCGCCCGCGTGACCCTGCCGGGCGGCCTGGGCACCGGCACGTTCACCGTGGTCTGGCGGGTCGTCTCGGCGGACAGCCACCCGGTCTCGGGCGCCTTCACCTTCTCCATCGGCAAGCCCTCCGCGACCACCGCCGCCCTGCCCACCGCACCCGCCACCGACGCCGCCTCGGCCACCCTCTACGACATCGCCCGATACGTCGCGTACGGCGGCCTGGCCCTGCTCATCGGCGCGGGCGTCTTCGTGCTGGCCTGCGGGTACCCGGGCAGCGTGCGGCGCCTGCTGCAGACCGGCTGGTGGACCCTGCTGCTGTCCACGCTCGCGCTGCTGCTCCTGCGCGGCCCCTACGAGCGCGGCACGGGGGTCGCCTCCGCCTTCGACCCGGCCGCCCTGCGCGAGACCCTGACGAGCAAGCCGGGGATGGTCCTGGTGGCCCGGCTGGTGCTGCTGGGGGCGGCCGCCTTCCTGCCCGAACGCGTACGCGTACGGGAGCGCGGGCAGGCGCGCGGTGTTCTCGCACTCGGCGGGGCGCTCGCCCTCGCTCTCGCGGTCACCTGGGCCGCCGCCGAGCACGCGTCCGCCGGGATCCAGGTCCCCGTGGCGATGGTCTCCGCCGTGCTGCATCTGCTCGCCATGGCGGTCTGGCTCGGCGGTCTGACCGCCCTGCTCACCGCGCTCCACCGCCCCGGCGAGCCCCTCTCCACGGCCGTCGTCACCCGCTTCTCGCGGCTCGCCCTCGCCTCGGTCGCCGTCCTCGCCGCCACCGGCGTCTACCAGTCCTGGCGCGGCCTCGGCTCCTGGGACGCCCTGACCTCGACGTCGTACGGCAGGATCCTCGTCGCCAAGCTGTGCGGGGTGCTGCTCCTGCTGGCGGGGGCGGCGTACTCGCGGCGCTGGACGGGGCGGCTGGTGGTGGCGGAGACGGCCGCGGCTGTTCCCGCGACCGTTCCGGCGGAACGGGTGGCCGTGCCGGTCGGGGGGCCGGCTGCCGCGGGGACGGCCGCCCCCGAGGACGTACGAGCCGAGGCCGGTCCCCCCGATGCGACCCCTGAACCGGGTTCCGGCCCCGAGCCCGCACCTGGCTCCGCCTCCGCCGACCCTGCCGCGCACCGTCGTGCTCTGCGCCGCTCCGTCCTCGCCGAGATCACCGTCGGCATCGTCGTCCTGGTGATCACCACCCTGCTGACCGGGACCCAGCCGGGGCGGGCGGCCGAGGAGACGGCGGCGGCTTCGACCGCGACCCCCGGGCAGCCCACGTCGTCGACGACGCTGGTCCCCTTCGACGTCGGTACGCCGGGCGGGCACGGCAAGGTGCAGATCGAGCTGACGCCGGGCCGGGTGGGCGAGAACTCGGTGCAGGCCGTGATCCTCGGCCCCGACGGAGGCATCGCGACCGTCCCCGAACTGCGTCTCACCTTCACGCTCGCCGCGCAGAAGGTCGGCCCGATCAACGCGGAGCTCACCGACAAGGGCGGCTACTGGGGAACGGACGGCCTCACGCTCCCGCTGGCCGGCACCTGGACGATGAACGTCACGGTGCGCACCAGCGACATCGACCAGGTCACGGTCTCCAAGACCGTGAAGATCGGCTGATCCGGATACGCCTTCGCAGCCGCGTCGAGCGTACGAGCGCTCGCGACCCACGTAGGAGAAGTACGGGTCGTCGTCGCGGACGTGCGCGGCAACCGGCCACCGGCAACCCCACCGGCAACCGGCCACCGGCCGCCGCCCGCCGCCCGGACAGGCCCCGTCGGCGGAGCTGATCACGGGTGTGCCGATCACGTTTCAACAAAGGGGCCCGACAAGTCTTGACGTATGACATGACATGCGGCTGTTATTGCGCCCACGATGTTCGGCCAAGTTGATTTCTGGTCGATTTCGATCTGGCTCAACTCCGCTCTCCCCGCGACCGGACACATGCCCGTCAGGAGCCGTTCATGCACGACCTCTCCCCTTCCGGTCTCTCCGTCCCGGGTCCCAGCCGTCGCACCCTGCTGCGCGGCATCGGCGGCGCGGCAGCGCTCGGCGGGGCGATACCCCTGCTCAGCGCCTGCGGCGGCAGCAGCGCGGCCAGCGACCCGAAGACCCTCACCCTCGGCTCCAACGCCTCGGACGCCGTGCCGAAGAAGGCCTTCGCCGACATCTACGCGGCCTTCAAGAAGCAGTCCGGCATCACGGTCGACGTGAACACCAAGGACCACAACACCTTCCAGGAGCAGATCAACTCCTACCTGCAGGGCACGCCCGACGACGTGTTCAACTGGTTCGCCGGCTACCGCATGCAGTTCTTCGCGGGCAAGAAGCTCGCCACCCCGATCGACGACGTGTGGAAGACGATCGAGGGCAACTTCCCCGACGCCATGAAGGCGCTCAGCAAGGGCGAGGACGGCAAGTACTACTTCGTCCCGCTGTACACGTACCCCTGGGCGATCTTCTACCGGAAGAGCGTCTTCAAGAAGTACGGCTACGAAGTCCCCACCACCTGGGCCCAGTTCATCGCGCTGTGCAAGCAGATGAAGAAGGACAACCTGGTCCCGATCGCCTTCGGTGACAAGGACGAGTGGCCCGCGCTCGGTACCTTCGACCAGATCAACTTCCGGACGAACGGCTACGACTTCCATGTCGAGCTGATGGCCGGAAAGGCCTCCTGGACCGACAAGCGCACCCGCGCCGCGTTCGACAACTGGGCCGAGATCCTCCCGTACCACCAGGACGGCGCCGTCGGCCGCACCTGGCAGGACGCGGCCCAGACCCTGGTGTCGAAGAAGGCGGGCATGTACCTGCTGGGCATGTTTGTGGGCCAGCAGTTCACCAATGCCGCCGACCGGGAGGACCTGGACTTCTTCCCGTTCCCGGAGATCGATCCCTCGTACGGGCAGGACACCGTCGAGGCGCCGACCGACGGCTTCATGCTCAGCAAGGCCCCGAAGAACCACGCGGGCGCCGTCAAGCTCCTGGAGTACCTGGGCACCCCGGCCGCCGAGCAGATCTACCTCAAGTCGGACCCGAACGTCGTCGCCGCCTCCACCAAGGCCGACACGTCCTCCTACAGCGCCATGCAGAAGAAGGGTTACGACCTGATCAGCGGCGCCAAGAACCTCACCCAGTACATGGACCGCGACAGCCGGCCCGACTTCACCTCCACGGTGATGCAGCCCGCGCTGCAGAAGTTCGTCCGCGACCCCAAGGGGATCGACAGCCTGCTCTCGTCGATCGAGCGCCAGAAGAAGACGATCTTCGCGTCCTCATGAGCACCGACATCAGCACCGCTGAGATGCCGGAGGCGGCCGTCGCGCCGCCTCCGGCCCCCGCACCCGGTAAGAGGGGACCGCAGGGACACCGTCGCCTCCTCACCCGCCGCGACCGGTTCACGCTGAGCCTGATGGCGGGCGTCCCGACGATCCTGCACGTCGCGCTCGTGTGGGTGACCGCCCTCGCCTCCGTCGCCCTCGCCTTCACCACCTGGGACGGCATCGGCTTCGACTCCATCAAGTGGGTCGGGCTGCAGAACTTCCGCGAACTGTTCACCCAGAACCCGCAGTTCTGGCCCGCCGTCCAGCACAACATCATCTGGTTCGTGGTCCTGATCCTGATCCCGACCCCGCTCGGCCTGTTCCTGGCCGTGCAGTTGGACAAGAAGATCCGGTTCAGCCGGGTGTACCAGACCGCGTTCTTCCTGCCGGTCGTCGTGTCGATGGCGTGCATCGGCTTCGTCTGGCAGCTCGTCTACAACCCCGACACAGGCCTGATCAACAGCCTCATCGGGGCCAACAAGCCCGGCCACTACATCGACTGGATCGGCGACCCGCACCTCAACCTGTGGGCGATCCTCATCGCCGCCTCCTGGCGGCACACCGGCTACATGATGATCCTCTACCTGGCCGGTCTGAAGGGCGTCGACCCCTCGCTGCGCGAGGCGTCCTCGCTCGACGGCGCCAACGAATGGCAGACGTTCAAGAACGTCATCTTCCCGACGCTGCGCCCCACCAACACCATCGTGCTGGTCGTCACCATCATCGAGTCGCTGCGCGCCTTCGACCTCGTCTACGTCTTCAACGGCGGGGCCCAGGGCACCGAACTGCTCTCGATCCTCGTGACCGACAACATCATCGGTGAGTCCAGCCGTATCGGATACGGGTCCGCCATCGCGGTCGTCCTGCTGCTGATCTCGCTCGTCGTGATCATCCCGTACCTGGTGAGCACCTTCCGGAAGGAGCGGCGAGCATGAGCACCGCCACTGTCGCGCTGAAGAGGCGCGCGCCCGTCCGGCCCGCCCGGCTGCTGCTGCACCTGTTCCTCGCGGGCGCCGCGCTGGCGTGGCTGGCCCCGCTGCTCTGGGCGATGTACGCGGCCCTGCGCCCGTATTCCGAGACCAGCACCAAGGGTTACGTCTCCTGGCCCGACAAGCTGAGCTTCGACAACTTCACGAACGCGTTCACGCAGTCGGACATGGCGCACTACTTCGGCAACACGCTGCTGATCG
Source organism: Streptomyces sp. R41 (assembly GCF_041053055.1). Classification (NCBI taxonomy): domain Bacteria; kingdom Bacillati; phylum Actinomycetota; class Actinomycetes; order Kitasatosporales; family Streptomycetaceae; genus Streptomyces; species Streptomyces sp. R41. The sequence continues at coordinate 5,161,898 of NZ_CP163443.1, read as the reverse complement.
CCGTCCCGGCGGTGCTGGTGACGCTGTTCCTGTCGTCGATGGTCGCCTTCTACGTCAGCCGGTTCGACTTCCGCGTCAACCTCGCCCTGCTGCTGGTCTTCACGGCGGGCAACCTGCTGCCGCAGCAGGTCATCATCACCCCGCTCTACCGCATGTTCCTGCTCATCGACCTGCCCGGCATCACCGTCAGCGGCAAGCTGTACGACTCCGCGCTCGGCCTGGTCCTCATCCACGTGGCGTTCCAGTCCGGCTTCTGCGCCTTCGTGCTGAGCAACTACATGCGGATGCTGCCGCACGAGCTGACGGAGGCCGCGCTGGTCGACGGCGCCTCGGTGTGGCGGATGTACTGGCAGATCGTGCTGCCGCTGTGCCGCCCCGCGATGGCGGCCCTGGCGACGCTGCTGTCCATCTGGATCTACAACGACTTCTTCTGGGCCATCGTCCTCATCTCGACCGGCGAGAACATGCCGATCACCTCGGCCCTGAAGAACCTCTCCGGGCAGTACTTCACCGACCCCAACCTGGTCGCCGCCGGCGCCCTGCTCACCGCGATCCCGACGCTGGTCGTGTACTTCGTGCTCCAGCGGCAGTTCGTCAGCGGTCTCACGCTCGGTGCCAACAAGGGCTGACGCCCGACCTGATGTCGTGGCCGGCGCCCGACCTGATGTCTTGCCGACGCCCGACCTTTTGAAAGAGAACCACCGTGCCCCACCCCTTCACGCCCCTCGCCTCCGTGCCCGTGGACCCGCGCGTCGCCCGAGTCCACGAGGAGGGCTGGCAGTCCTGGAGCCCCAGCGGCGCCTACGCCCTCGGCGACAAGCCGTACCGCCCGACGAACGACAACTGGGCGACCGTCTGTTACCGGCCCGGGTGTACCGTCCCGTCCGGCGCCTTCCAGGGGGAGGGACTCCTGGCGCTCGACCCCGGCGACGGCTCGCCGGTGCGGCTGTGGGCGGCCGCCGATCCGCTGCACGCCGTTGCGTCCATCCGCCTCGAGGTGCACGGCGACCGGGCCGAGGTCAGCGCCGACGGGCCCGTTCGGGAACTGACCGGCAGCGACATCCAGTCGGCCCTGGCGGAATGGGCGGACGGCCTCGGCCTCGCCGCCCCACGGCCGGCGCCCACCGTCTGGTGCTCCTGGTACGAGTACTTCACCGCGGTCACCGAGGACGACATCCACGAGAACCTCCGCGCGATGGACACCCTCGACCTGCCCATCGACGTCGTCCAGATCGACGACGGCTACCAGAGCGCGCTGGGCGACTGGCTGACGCTGTCCGGCCGCTTCCGCTCCCGCGCCCAGATCGCGGAGGCCATCCGCGCGCGGGGCCGCAGGGCGGGCATCTGGACGGCGCCGTTCCTGGTCGACCCGGCGAGCGATCTGGCCGCCGGGCACCCGGATTGGCTGGTCAAGGACGCGGAGGGCGGTTTCGCACACGCGGGCCGCAACTGGGGGCACGACCTGTGCGTCCTGGACACGACACACCCTGACGCGGCGGCGTATCTGACGGACGTGTTCAGGACCCTGCGGGCCGAGGGCTACGACTACTTCAAGGTCGACTTCCTGTACGCGGGCGCACTGGACGGCGTACGGCACTCCTCGGACGACGCGCTGACGGCGTACCGCGCCGGTATCGGTGTGATCCGCGAGGCGATCGGCCCGGACGCGTATCTGCTGGGCTGCGGTGCGCCGATCCTCCCCTCCATCGGCCTGTTCGACGCGATGCGGGTCAGCCCCGACACGGCTCCGCACCGCCGCCCGGAGGCCGACGACTACTCGCAACCCGGCCAGGATCCCGCCGAGTTCACCGGTGTCGGACGCCAGTGGCAGCACGGCCGCCTGTGGGTCAACGACCCCGACTGCCTGATGGCTCGCCCCGCCGTGGAGACCCGTGAACGCTGGGCGGCACACGTGGAGTCGACCGGCGGACTGATGGCGTCCAGTGACCGACTGCTGTCGCTGGACGAATGGGGCGTGACCACAACGCGCCGTCTGCTCCGGGGAGTTGTCAAGTGAAGCGTGAGTTGTCCGTCCCCGGAATCGCCTACGGCGGTGACTACAACCCCGAGCAGTGGCCCGAGGAGGTCTGGGCCGAGGACATGCGCCTGATGCGCGAGGCCGGCGTGACCATGGTCAGCGTGGGCATCTTCGCGTGGGCGCTGCTGGAGCCGTCCGAGGGCGCGTTCGACTTCGCCCGCATGGACCGCCTGCTGGAGCTGTTGCGGGAGAACGGCATCGCCGCCGACCTGGCCACGCCCACGGCCGCACCCCCGGCGTGGTTCTTCCGCGCCCACCCGGAGGCGCTGCCGGTGGACCGCGACGGCCGCACGCTGTCGTACGGCAGCCGCCAGACCTTCTGCCCGAGCAGCCCCGCCTACCGGGAGGCCGCTCTGCGCATCGCGGGCGCACTGGCCGAGCGGTACGCCGACCACCCGGCCGTGGCGATGTGGCACGTCCACAACGAGTACGGCTGCCACAACGCGGAGTGCTACTGCGACACGAGCGCGGCGGCCTTCCGCGGGTGGCTCCGGGCCAGGTACTCCGATGACCTGGCGGCGCTGAACCACGCCTGGGGCACCACCTTCTGGAGCCAGTGGTACTACGACTGGGACGAGATCCTGCCGCCCCGCGCCACCGGGGCCGTCCCCAACCCGACCCACCGGCTGGACTGGCGCCGCTTCTGCTCGGACGAGTTGCTGTCCCTGTACACGGCGGAGCGCGACGTGCTGCGGGAGGCGGCCCCGTCGACCCCCGCCACCACCAACTTCATGGTGATGTACAACTTCGACGCCCTGGACTACTGGCGCTGGGCCCCTGAGCTGGACGTGGTCTCGAACGACCACTATCTCCAGTCCGCGGACCCGGAGTCGGAGATCGACATCGCGCTCAGCGGCGACCTGACGCGTTCGCTGGCCGGTGGCCCCTGGCTGCTGATGGAGCACTCCACGGGCGCGGTGAACTGGCAGCCGGTGAACCGGGCGAAGAATCCTGGGGAGTTGCGCCGCAACGCCCTGGCCCATGTGGCGCGCGGCGCCGACGGCATCGCCTACTTCCAGTGGCGGGCGGCGAAGGCGGGCGCCGAGCAGTGGCACTCGGCGATGCTGCCGCACGCGGGCACGGACAGCCGGATCTGGCAGGACGTGGTGACGCTGGGCGCCGACCTGAAGGCCCTGGCCGAGGTACGCGGCAGCACGGGCACGGCTTCCGTGGCCGTCGTCTGGGACTGGAACGCCCGCTGGGCCCTGGAGCTGCCCTCGCAGCCGAGCGGCGAACTCCGATTCCAGGACCTGGTCCGGGACTGGTACGAGCCGCTGTGGCGCTCGGGCGTGGCGGTGGACTTCGTACGCCCGGACGCGGACCTGTCGTCGTACCGCCTGGTCCTGGCCCCGAGCCTGTACCTGGTGGACGACGCGGGCGCGGCGAATCTGGCCGGCTTCGCGGAACACGGCGGCACGCTGGCGGTGGGCTTCCACAGCGGGGCGGTGGACGAGAACTGCCATGTGCGGCTGGGCGGTTACCCCGGCGCCTTCCGGGAGGCCCTCGGCGTACGGTCCGACGAACTGTTCCCGCTGCTGCCGGGCGAGACGGTGGGCCTGAGCGGAGGCGGCACGGCCACGCTGTGGTCGGAGCGCGTGCGCCTCACCGGGGCGGAGGCGGTGGACTCGTACACGGAGGGACCGCTCGCCGGTGTACCGGCCGTGACGCGTCACACGTACGGCGCGGGCACCACCTGGTACCTGGCCACCCGCCCGGACCCGGCCACCCTGGCCGGTCTGCTGACCCGGATCCGTACGGAGGCGGGCGTCCAGCCGGTCGCCGCCACTCCACCCGGTATCGAGGCGGTCCGGCGGCGCGGTCCGCACGCCGAGTACCTCTTCCTGATCGACCACAGCGGTCGGGGTGCCGAGATCCCGGTTTCCGACGGGGGGACGGAACTGCTCACCGGCGAGCGGGTCTCGGGGGTGGTCGCTGTGCCGCCGGGGGGCGTGGCGGTGGTACGGGAGCCGCGCGGGAGCTGACACCACCGGGCGCGCGTCCCGGGAGCCCGGGGTGTGTGGCATGGCCGGTGTGCGGTGTCAGGGCTGCGTGAAGTGGCTGCTGTGCTGTGTCAGGGCTGCGTGGGTGTGGGGCGGCCGGTGTGCTGCAGGGCGAAGACGGCTTCGGTGGTGCGGCACAGTGCCTCCACCGCGCGGCGCAGCGACCGCCAGGAGGCCAGCCAGACCACGACCCCGACGGGCGCCGCGGGCCACCACCAGGCGCCGAGGAGTGTGAACGCGATGCTCCAGGCGAGCGCCTCGCAGGCCGCGTCGTAGGCGTCGCGGGCCTCGCCCAGCGCGGCGCGGGAGGTGTCCTCAGCGGCGAGGAGCAGCCTGGTCCAGTCGCTCGCCACGTCGACGCCCGTCTCCGTTCGGACGTGCGTCTCGGCGGCGCGGATCCGATCGCCCGACCAGGTGGGGGAGCCGGGCCGGTCCGGTCCGGTACGGGCCCGGCGCGCGTCGAGCCGGTCGGCGCGCAGCTGTCGCCCGGCGGCGCGTGCGCGGACGGCTTCCCTCCCGATCTCGTCGGGATGCGCCCAGCGTCGTACGCGCCAGGAGGTGAGGCGCCGGCCCAGCGGCATCAGCCACCAGGGCCAGGCCCCCGACGCGAGGGCGCCGATCGCGCCGGCGGCGAAGGGCACCGCGAACGCGGCTGCCACCGCCGCCACCGCGACGAGTACGAGGGACGCGACGGCGTCGGCGGACATGCCGCCGCCCAACCGCAGCGCACCGGCGATCCGTTCGCGGGCCAGCCCGAGGTCGTCCCAGTGGCGCTGCCCGAGCTGCCCGCCACCCACGACGGCGACCACGACGAACAACACGGCGGGCAGCAACCGCCGCAGGAACCATCCGTCGGGTATGCGCTTCTGGAGTTCGACGAGCAGTCCCACTGTCTCAGCCGTCCACCAGGCGCATCGGCCGGTCGGCCAAGGCACACGTCGGCGTATCCGGGACCGCTCCCTCGCGCAGGTCCACCCGGGCACAACGGCCCGTGGGACAGACCCAGCCGACCGACCGCGGGGTGGGCGCGGACGGCCAGTCGCCCACGCCCATCGTGGAGCTCAGTCCAAGACCGCCGGGGATCCCGGCCGCCTCGGCCGCGTGATGCAGCTCGCGCACGGCCTCCCGCCACTCGACGGTGGAAGGATCACCGGCCCTGACGACCGCGAAGGGTGCCTCCCAGAGTCCGGGGCCGATCAGCTCGCGCACCGCGTCGACGTTGCGGCACAGGTACTCGACGGCATCCTCGAACACCCTGAGCGCTTTCGTCCCGTCCCCCACCGCAGACTCCCTGAAAGTCCGGAGAACCACTGCTCTCTGACGAGAGATCAGATTAGTGTAATGAAGGATGACTGAGCTTCAGGACCGCGTAGTCGCCCGCCTCGTAGCAGCTCAGAACGCCCGCGATCCCGCCCCGCTGCGCGGGGAGGACGCGGTGGGGGACGCCCTGGCCCTGCTGCGCGAGGCCGCGCCGTCGCCCGAGGGGACGATCGATCTCGACTCGGTCGCCGCCGTCTGCTGGACCTTCTGGCTCCGCCATCAGGGCCCCGAGGACCCTGACGCGCAGCGCAACGTACTGATCACGCTGAGCACCTTCGGATTCCTGTGCCCGCGCGTGCCCGCGGACGCGCAGCTTCCGGTGCCCCTGCGGGACGCCTTCGACCCCGCCGATCCGGCGCACGAGGCGCGGTTCGCCTACCTCGTGAGTTCGGCGTACGGGGGTGCCGTGGGCGGTGTGCCGGAATTCGGGGAGACCGAGCGGGCGGATGGCCCGGGTCTTGGGGAGGCCGAGCGGGCGGATGGCCCGGGTCTTGGGGAGGCCGAGCGGTCGGATGGCCCGGGTCTTGGGGAGGCCGAGCGGTCGGATGGCCCGGAGCTCGGGGAGACCGAGCGGCAGGGTGCCGCGGGTCTCGGGGACGCCGAGCGGCTGGCCGCGCTGGACTGTGCGCTCGCCTGGTCCGAGACGGCACATCAGCTGCTGCCGGACGGCCACGAGGGGTTCGTCGAGCTGGCGTTCCACAGCCTCGGGCTCGGCGTGACGCGTTTCCGGCTCGCGGCGGACCCGGACGCGCTCGCCGCCGCGGCCCGGCACGCGGCGGCGGTGTGCGAGCGGCTGTGGGCCCTCGGCCCGGAGGGGCGCGAGAGTGGTGACGGGGCCAACGGGCGCGAGAGCGGTGTGGGGGCCATGGGGGGCGAGGGAAATGAGCTGGCCGAGGCGGCCGCGATCGCCCTCGGGACCCTCCTGGACGCCGCCCGGCTGCTCGGTGAACCGCCCCTCGCCGAGGTCGAGCGGCTGGTGGCGGGGGCCCCGGAAGGCGCCCTCACCCCGGAGGCCGCCGAGGCGCTGCGATTCCTGCGCGAGCTGCACACCGAACGCGCCGCCTGGCCGGGGGAGAAGGACCTGCGCGTCGGCTCGGTCATCGCCGACGCGGGCATACGTGAGCACGACGCGAGCCGCATCGCCTGCGGTGTCCGGCGGCTGCGCGCGGCGCTCGCCCACACCCCCGCCGAACATCCGGCGCATCCGGTCGCCACCGCCGCCCTGAGCCAGGCGCTCGCGGCCTTCGCCCAGGAACGGGGTGACGACGGGGCGGCACAGGAGGCGGCACGCGAGGCGATCGAACTGCTCGCCACCGTCGACGCGTCGCGCACCCTGAGCGATGCCGACCAGGAACTCCTCACTGCCTACCGGGGATTGACGGAGCTGATCGAGGACGACGATCCGCAGCTCATCCAGAATGCCGGGCCGCTGCTCGGCCACTTCGTCGAACAGCTCAGACAGCGCGCCGCGCGCGACGGTGAGTCCGCGCCCGCCCCGGACATCGACCTCGAAATCCTCGACATCGTCGGCGCGATCATCGGGGAGTCCGGGGTGGTCACCGGTGTCGGGGAGTCCGGTGCGGTCACCAGTGTCGGGGAGTCCGGTGCGGACTCTGGTGCCGAGAAGTCCGGCGGTGCGGGCTCCGGTGCCGAGAAGTCCGGCGCGGTCGCCGGTGTCGGAAAGTCCGGTGCCGCCTCCGACGAACGGATCGCCCGGTACCGCACCGCCCTGGCCGGACTCCCCGCCGACAAACCGCAGCGATACGCCTACGTCGCCGTGCTGGCCGCCCTCACCGGAGCGCACGCACAGGCTCTGCGGGAGACCGAGCCCGCCAGGGCGGCCGAACTCGGCGCGGAAGCCCGGACGCTGACCGACGAGGTGGCGGCCGACGCCCCGGACGGCTTCCTGGCGCTCGGCCTGCTGCGCCGTGGCCTCTTCGACGCCGCGCTGCCGGTCGCCGTGGCGGTGATCCACACCGACGAAGCGGACGCCGCGGCGGACCTGCGGGAGATGGCCAAGCTGGTCTCCCTCGTGTCCCGCCTCGACGACGTCCGCCTCGACGACCCCGAACAGCTGAGCTCCGACATCGCGGTCATGCGGGAACTGCTCGCGGACACCGGGGAGGACGACCCCTTCATACGGGCTCCGCTGGCCGGGGCGCTCGGCAGCGCGCTCTCCGCCCAGGGCGTCACCCACGGCGACCCCGGCACCCTCGACGAGGCCGTCCCGCTGCTGCGCTACGCGCGCACGAACGCGCCCGACCTCCCCGGACAGCTCGATCAGGTCCTCGCCTTCGCGCTCACGACCTGGTCGGTCGGCCGCTTCGACGCGGAAGCGGCGCGAGAGGCGGCGGCACTGCTCGCCACCGCGGCGACCGAAGCGGCACCCGACGACGTCGGCCAGGCGTGGCTGTCGGTCCGTACCGAATTCTTCAACGCCGTGGGGAACTACCTGCTCGGGCATGAACCGGGGCAGCTCCAACGTGCCCGGGAGCTCGCGCGGCGGCTCAAGGAACTCACCGCTCGAGCGGACGCCCAGGCCGGGGACCTACCGGGGCTCGACGTGCTGGGCGACGCCCTGCTCAACCTGGTCGACACCATGGGGCCCGGCGGCGGTCCGAAACCCGACCTCACCGACGACCAGGTCGACCAGTGCCGGCGCACGTTCGCGGCGTGCCCCGCCGGTCATCCGATGCGACTCTTCACCGCCTCCACGCTCATGCGGGCGCTCGCCCAGCGTGCCGTGGCGGTGCGGGCCGCCGATCCGGAGCGCGCGGCTCGCCTCGTGGCCGAGGCCGACGAGGTGATCCACAGCGTCGAGGAGGAGGCCCCCGGCGACTGGGCCGAGACCATGCGCACCTTCACCGGTGTCATCGGGGCAGGACACCTGCCTCCGCCGTCCGTGTCGCACGGCGGACAGCCCGAGCCGTCGGACGGGCCGCTCTCCGCATCGGACGGGTCACCCGAGCGGCCGTCGGCCCGGCCGCTCTCCTCGCCGGACGGGTCGCCCGAGCGCCCGTCGGACGGGCCGGTCGCCGGGTCCCCGCTCCGGGCCTTTACGGCGTTCACGGGGGCCCAGGCCTCATCCCAGGCCCCCGCGAACGCCGTAGAGGCCATGATGGCGTCCCTCCGAGCCCGCCTCTCCGGCACCGCCGACTCCGCCGCCGCGCTGCGCGACCCCATGCTCCCGGCGTGGTTCCGGGCGCACGGTGAACTCGGTGCCGCGGCAGGTGCGTTGGGGCGGGAGCAACAGCGTGTCGACCTGGCCCTCTCCCACCTCGAAACGGCCATCGAGGCCATGGCCGACGTCACCGACCGGGGAAGCGACCAGCAGTCCGCCGAGCACGGCCTGACGACATTCGAGGGGGACATCCGCCGGATCATCGAGCTGGTCCTCCTGACAGCCCTCGGCCGCGGGGCCGCCGCCGGGCTGCACGAGATCGTCGACCAACTCACGGCCGCCGTACGGGAACAACGCCTTCCGGACGCGATGCCCGACCCGGAAACTCTCCTCCGCGTGATCGCGGGGCCCGACGTGGACCGCGCCACCGAGTTGCTGGAGCGCGGCCGGGGGCTGCTGCTGGCGCGGCGGATCGAGGCCCGCGCCGACATCGGCGAACTGCGCTCGGCGCACCCCGCGCTGGCGCGCGAGTTCGAGCGGCTGACCGACCGGCTGGCCGCCGAGCCCCATGCTGCCGCCTCGGCCCCCGCCGGGCACGCCGAATGGTCCCGGCTGGCCAAACTCCGCGCGTCGCGCGAACTGGACGAGCTGGTCGTACGCATCCGTACCCAGCCGGGGTTCGACGGCTTCCTGCGTCCGCTCTCCGCCGAGCAGCTGCGCTCACTCGCGTCCGACGGCCCGATCGTCGTGCTCAACCACGCGGCACGCCACTGCCACGCCCTCGTCGTGACGCCCCGGTCGATCACCGCCCTTCGCCTCGAAGCCGAGTCGGACGAGATCGCCGGTGCGGCCCGGCGGCTGGGCGAGGCCGTCGACGCCATCAACGCGCACGGCCCGTCGAGACCGTCCCCGGCGCAGCTCATCGCCGCCGGGGGCACGCTCCGCCGGACGCTGTCCTGGACCTGGCACAAGATCGTGCGCCCGGTCCTCGATCTCGTCGGGGCGTCCGATCCCGTTCCCGACGACGGCACCTGGCCGCGGATCTGGTGGGTGCCCACGGGTGCCTTCAACGCCCTCCCCCTCCACGCGGCGCAGTGCACGCTGCCCGACTGCGCCCTCGACGGCTGCGGCGCCGCACTCGACGCCGTGGTGTCGTCGTACGTACCCGGGTTCCAGACCCTGGCCTACGCGCGCAGCCGGGCCGAGCACCGCGACACCGCCCACAACGGCGGTGCCCTGCTGGTGGCGTCGTCGGAGGACGAGCTGCCCGGCGTCGCGGCGGCGGCGGGCTACGCGGCCGGACTGCTCGGCGCGCGTGAGCCGCTGATCGGGGCCGCCGCGACCCGCGAGGCCGTGCTCGCCGCGCTCGGCGGCACCCCGTGGGCCCACTTCGGCTGCCACGCGGCCACCGACCCGACGGAACCCTCCGGCGCCCTGCTCCACCTGCCGAGCGGCGAACCGCTCTCCGTCCTGGAGATCTGCCGCGCACGCCCGAGTTCGGCACGCCTGGCTTTCCTCGCGGCCTGCGGCACCGCCCGCACCGCCGAACGCCTCTCGGACGAGGCCATCCACATCACCAGCGCCTTCCTGCTCGCCGGTTTCCCCACCGCGGTCGGCACCCTCTGGGAGATCGACAGCACCCACGCGGACCACGTCACCCGCGACTTCTACCGCCGCATGGCGCCCCCGGCCACCAACACCTCCGCACACGCCCTGCACCACACGGTCCGAGAGCTACGGCACCGCATACCCGACCGCCCCCATGTCTGGGCGGCGTACGTCCACGCGGGGACCTGAGCGCATCCGGTCGACCAAGACGGACGAACCTCGTTGCGTGGGTGCGGAGTTCAGCAGCCGCCGGAGGAGACCGGGGCGCCGATGCCGATCTGAAGGGTGGACGGGGCGGCGCAGCAGCCACCGCCGGACTGCTCGGCGTGCTCCGGCTCGTCGAACAGGCCCGCGCCGCCGCAGACTCCGGTCTCCGGCAGGGTGAGTTCGACGCGCTCGGCGGCCTCCTGGTCGCCGGCGATCGCGGCGGCGATGGAGCGGACCTGCTCGTAGCCGGTCATCGCCAGGAACGTGGGGGCGCGACCGTAGGACTTCATGCCGACCAGATAGACGCCGTGCTCCGGGTGGGAGAGCTCGTTCACGCCGTGCGGGTGGACCGTGCCGCAGGAGTGCACGTTCGGGTCGATCAGCGGGGCCAGCGCGGTCGGGGCCTGGAGGCGTTCGTCCAGACCGAGGCGGACCTCGGAGAGGAAGGAGAGGTCGGGGCGGAAGCCGGTGAGGACGATGATCTCGTCGACCGGGTCGAGGCGGCGCCCGTCCTCGGCGACCAGGACGAGCCGGTCGCCGTCCCGTTCGACGGCCTGGGTGCGGAAGCCGGTGGCGGCGCTCGCGTGGCCGTCCTCGACGGCGGCCTTGGCGCGCAGGCCCAGGGCTCCGCGGGCGGGCAGTTGGTCGGCCTCGCCGCCGCCGTACGTGCCGGCGCCGATACCCCGGCGCAGGATCCACACGGCGTGGGTCCCTTCGCTCTCCTCGGCCAGGTCGGCGAGATGGGCGAGGGCGGTGAACGCGGAGGCTCCGGAGCCGACGACTGCGGTGCGCCTGCCCGCGTAACGGGCGCGTACGGCCGGGTTCTTGAGGTCGGGGACGCGGTAGGAGATGCGGTCGGCGGCGGCCGTCTCGCCGAGGGCGGGCAAGCCGTCGGCGCCCATCGGACTGGGCGTGGACCAGGTGCCGGCAGCGTCGATGACAGCGCGGGCAGCGAGCCGTTCCTCACGGCCGTCGGCCATTCGGATGTGCACGGTGAAGGGCTGCTCGTCGCGGCCCGAGTCGACGATCCGGTCCCGGCCGGCGCGGGCCACCCCGGTCACCGCTGCGCCGTAGCGGACCTTGTCGCCGAGGACGTCCGCGAGTGGCTGCAGATAGCGCTCGGCCCAGTCGCCGCCGGTGGGGTAGGCCGCCCCGTCGGGGCGAGTCCACCCGGTCGGGGCCAGGAGCTTCTCGGCGGCGGGGTCGGTGACCTCGGCCCAGGGGGAGAACAGCCGTACGTGCGCCCAGCCGCGTACGGCGGTGCCGGCGTACGGTCCGGCTTCCAGGACCAGCGGTTCGAGGCCGCGCTCGATGAGATGGGCGGCTGCGGCGAGGCCGATGGGGCCGGCTCCGATGACCACGACGGGCAGCTGGTCGGTGTCGGTGGGCACGCTGTTGATGGACACAGCCACGAGGTTCCCCTTTGTTTCGACATCCGTCGATGACTTGCTCGGCCAGCCTGGCACTTGATTCGATAAACGTCAACATAGACACTCATCGAATCTGGGTGGCGTGAGTCGGTCAGGGCCTCGGTGCTCTGCTTCGACGTATGTCAACATAGATGCATGTCGAATACGAAGGCGCTGCCGCTGTTGGAACCCGAGGCCCCCGAGGCCGTGGCGCCGTGCTGCCCGCCGCTCACTGAGCGTCCGCTGACCGCCGAGGAGGCGGAGAAGACCGCCCGGATGTTCAAGGCGCTCGGCGATCCCGTGCGTCTGAGGCTGTTCTCGCTGGTCGCCTCGCACGAGGGCGGCGAGGCGTGCGTGTGCGACATCTCCGACGTCGGCGTCTCCCAGCCGACCGTCTCCCACCACCTGAAAAAGCTCAAGGAAGCCGGCCTGCTCACCTCCGAGCGGCGCGGCACCTGGGTCTACTACCGGGTCGAGCCCTCGGTGGTGGCCGCGATGGGGCAGATGCTCGGCACCCTCGGCTGAGCAGACCGCGCGGAGAGCGGGTGGGTCCGATGAACGAGTCGTCGGTGGACCGCCAGACGATCCACGAGGAGCTGGAGGGCGGCGGCGAGCCCGGCCTGGCCGCCGCCGGTCACCACCACCTGCGTCCCATGGGTCATGCGGCGGGCTGCTCCTGAGCCGTCCGCCCCGGCAGGAAGATGAGCGCCACCAGCGCCAGTCCGACCACGGCCCCGATGAGCTGCATGCCGATGAACCCCGCGACCGAGCCGGGTGCGATGCCCGCGAAGGTGTCGGTGAAGGCGCGGCCGATCGTCACCGCCGGGTTGGCGAAGGACGTCGACGAGGTGAACCAGTACGCCGCGCCGATGTACGAGGCGACCGCGACGGGCGCGAAGTGCAGCCGGTCGGTGCGGGACAGGCCGAAGATCAGCAGGATGAGGCCGGCGGTGGCGACGACCTCACCGAGGAGCAGGTGGCCGGCGGAGCGGTCGTGGGTGGACCACTTCACCAGCGGTTCGCCGAACATCGCGTCGGCCAGGACGGCGCCCGCGATCGCGCCGACGATCTGGGCGGGGACGTACACGGCTGCCTCGCGCAGCGTGACGCCGGCGCCGCCGCGACGGGCGGTCCACCACTCGGCCAGGGTGACGGCGGGGTTGAAGTGCGCGCCGGAGACCGGGCCGAGCAGGGTGATCAGGACGCCGAGGCCGAAGACGGTGGCCAGGGAGTTGGCCAGCAGCTGCAGGCCGACGTCCTTCGTCAGTCCGGTGGCCTGGATGCCCGAGCCGACCACGACCGCCACCAGGGCCGCGGTGCCCACCAGTTCGGCGGCGGCCCGGGCAGCGAGCGGCGTACGGGGCGGAGTTGCCCCGGGAGCGGGCTGGGGCGAGTCGACGGATATGGCGGCGCCCGCAGCGCTCTCGTGGGTGGTGGTCAAGAAGACTCCTCGGTGCAGTCGCGTCGGGCGTCGGGCGTCGCGCATCAGGCGTCGACGACGGGAAGCGGGCGTCGGCGTCGACGAAGGAAATCAGGCGTCGGGCGTCGGCGACGGGAATCAGGGGCAGGACCGCTTGATGTTGTTCTCGGCGGTGACGCGTGCGGTCTCCGCGAGGTCGGCGAAGTGACCGGCGAGTGAGGCGATGACGTCGGGCTTGAGCCTGTAGTAGGTGAACCGGCCGCATGGTTCCGTCTCCACGACCCCGGCCTCGCGCAGCACCTTCAGATGGTTGGAGAGGTTGGTCTGCCTGGCTCCCGTCTCCTCGATGAGATGGGTGCTGCAGAGCGTCTCCTTGGCGAGCAGGGTGACGATCCGGAGCCGGAGCGGGTCCGCGAGAACCCGCATCAGATCAGTGTCGACCGACGTCATCATGGGCTGATACTCTCACATCATTCCGAGCTGATACCAGCCTGGACTGAACCTTGGGACCCGCATCCCGAAGCCCGTTGGGGCCCATGCCTCGAAGGGGGTTCCCATGACCGCATCGCCGCCCTCTGCCCTGCCCGACGAACGCCTCCCGGCCGGCATCGCCCGACGTGCCGTCCGCTACCGCGGGCGCTTCTCGCCCGAGACCATCCAGCAGCCGGCGGCCGAGGTCGAGCCGCTCGTCGCGCAGGTGCTCACCGATGCCGGCGTGGATCTGACGGACACGTTCCCCAAGCCGCTGACCGACGAGGTCGTGCAGGCCGTCGACATCGTCATCACGATGGTCTGTGGGGACATCTGCCCGATCGTGCCCGGCCGCTGCCTGGACCGGCCCGTCACCGACCCCGAGGGCGCCCCGATCGCCGTCGTCCGCGGCATCCGCGACGAGATCGACGCCCACATCATCGAACTGCTCGACTCCCTGCCGGGCACCTGACCTCCGTACCCGATCCCGCACCATCCGCTCGACCCACTGACGAAGGAAGATCCGATGTCCTCCAGCCCGCTCGCCTCCGTGCTGTTCGTCTGCGTCCACAACGCCGGGCGCTCGCAGATGGCGGCCGGATTCCTCGACCACCTCGCGGGCGACCGGATCGAGGTTCGCTCCGCCGGCTCCGTCCCGGGTGACCAGGTCAACCCGTCCGCGGTCGAGGCGATGAAGGAACTCGGCATCGACATCTCCGGCCAGAAGCCGAAGATCCTGACCACGGAGGCCGTCCAGGCGTCCGACTACGTCATCACCATGGGCTGCGGCGACGCGTGCCCGATCTTCCCGGGCAAGAAATACCTCGACTGGGCGCTGGAGGACCCGGCGGGCAAGGGCGTGGAGGCGGTCCGCCCGATCCGCGACGAGATCAAGACCCGCATCGAGGCCCTGATCGCCGAGATCGACACCCAGCAGGGGGCGTGACGTCCCGTGCCCACGAGTGACGAGATACGCGAGGTCATCGTCATAGGCTCCGGCGCCGCCGGATACACCGCCGCTCTCTACGCCGCCCGCGCCCAGCTCAAGCCGCTCGTCTTCGGCGGCGCGGTCTCCGTCGGCGGTGCGCTCACCACGACCACCGAGGTCGAGAACTTCCCCGGCTTCCCCGAGGGCATCGACGGCCCGGACCTGATGGCGAACATGCGGGCGCAGGCGGAGAGATTCGGCGCCGAGATCGTCGAGGACGACATCGTCTCCGTCGACCTGACCGGTGAGACCAAGGAGGTCACCGACTCCGCAGGAACCGTCCACCGCGCCCGGACCGTGATCGTCGCGACCGGCTCCGGCTACCGCAAGCTCGACCTGCCCCGCGAGGACCAGCTGTCCGGCCACGGCGTGTCCTGGTGCGCGACCTGCGACGGCTTCTTCTTCCGCGACCGCGACATCGTGGTCGTCGGCGGCGGCGACACCGCGATGGAGGAAGCCACCTTCCTCACCCGCTTTGCGCGCTCCGTGACCGTCGTCCACCGCCGCTCCACCCTGCGCGCCTCCAAGGTCATGCAGAACCGAGCTTTCGCCGACGACAAGATCTCCTTCGCCTTCGACACCGAGATCGCCGAGATCAAGGAGAAGAACGGCGTGCTCGACGGCGTCGTCCTGCGCGACGTCTCCACCGGCGCCACCCGCGACCTGGACGTGACCGGCCTGTTCATCGCCATCGGCCACGACCCGCGCACGGAGCTGTTCAAGGGCCAGCTGGAGCTGGACGGCAACGGCTATCTCAAGGTGCAGTCCCCCTCCACGCGTACGAACATCCCCGGTGTCTTCGCCGCCGGAGACGTCGTCGACCACATCTACCGCCAAGCCATCACCGCCGCCGGGAGCGGCTGTGCGGCCGCCCTGGACGCCGAGCGCTACCTCGCGGCCCTCGGCGAGGATTCCGCGGAGACGACCGAAGCCGCGGTCGCGCTGGCCGAGGAGCGGCGGCGTACCCGGACCAGGTGAGGGGTGCGGGCGGACCCGCCGGGACCGCGCACGTCCGCGGTCGAGCACGCTGACGCTCCGGCGACAGTGTTCGTGGTCGCCACCAACCAACCGCATGCAAGCGACTGGTTCGGTTGCGCGGCACATAACTCTGTGGCCGCGGTGCGGCGTCATGTCTGATGATCGAGCCCATGGATGCTGTCGTTCAGCGGGTGCGCACGTCGTGGACGAAGAAGTCGCGCGGCGGCCCTGAAGCTGCCCGGAGGAACGCTGCCCCAACGGCCTTCCTGTTGCCTCCGGGCTTGAGTTCTGCCCTCCACGAGGTCGCTGTGCGGGAGTCGGATTCTTTCGAGCCGCGTATGCAGGTGCGGGATCTGTCGGCGCCCGGGACGATCCTCCGCGAGGTCGACGGGCTGCTACGCGTGGATCCACCAGAGGTGAGCATGTTTGCCATGCCACGACGCCATCGGCGCCCGCCTGCCGTTCGCCTGGCTCCCGGCCAGTGGCTGCAATGGCAGATCAACTACCGGTTCGTCGGCAGTTGTGGCGGCGCCTGGTCCTATCAAGTGGAGACGTTCAACATCCTTTACGGCTCTGCGGCGCCCGACGTGTTCCTGGGTCTGCCGACACGCCGTGTAGACGAGCGGGGGGCTCTGCGCTGAACTCCGCGGCACCGAAACTTTTGTTGCCCCACGGACGACGGCCCCGGGGCGAGAGCCGATCCGCCTCTTGATGGCGGGACCTTCTGATCCGTAGCTCTGCGGGAACTGGGACGGAGAACGTCGAAGGGCCCCACCGCGAACGGTGGGGCCCTTCGAGTCGTGCCCGGTGAGGCACTGGCGGAGGATACGAGATTCGAACTCGTGAGGGGTTGCCCCCAACACGCTTTCCAAGCGTGCGCCCTAGGCCTCTAGGCGAATCCTCCGCCGCAAACAATACAAGACGTTGAGGAGTGCTCGCGAACTCGTTCCCCCCGCTCAGATCCTGTACCCTGTGCGGAGCCCCTCACGTGGCGCTATCTGACTGAACTCCCCCAGGGCCGGAAGGCAGCAAGGGTAGGTTGGCTCTGGCGGGTGCGTGGGGGGCGCTTGCGTTTGCGGGGGATGTCGGGGAAGCGATCCTCCGGGATGCGATGCCGGGAGCCCGGGACGCCCGGGAAGAAGCGGGGATGCGTTGTCGGGCGGTCCTTGTTGTCAGTGGGCGCCTATAACCTCGTATGCGTGTCGTCTCTCGCGCTGTACCGCCGCTATCGCCCGGAGTCGTTCGCCGAGGTCATCGGGCAGGAGCATGTCACCGACCCGTTGCAGCAGGCGCTGCGGAACAACCGGGTCAATCACGCGTACCTGTTCAGCGGTCCGCGCGGATGCGGCAAGACGACCAGTGCGCGGATTCTGGCGCGCTGTCTGAACTGCGAGCAGGGGCCTACGCCGACGCCTTGCGGGGAGTGCCAGTCGTGCCGCGATCTCGCTCGGAACGGGCCGGGATCCATCGACGTCATCGAGATCGACGCCGCCTCGCACGGTGGTGTCGATGATGCCCGTGACCTGCGGGAAAAGGCCTTCTTCGGGCCGGCGAGCAGTCGGTACAAGATCTACATCATCGACGAGGCCCACATGGTCACGTCGGCCGGGTTCAACGCGCTGCTGAAGGTCGTGGAGGAGCCGCCGGAGCACCTCAAGTTCATCTTCGCCACGACTGAGCCCGAGAAGGTCATCGGGACGATTAGGTCGCGCACCCATCACTACCCCTTCCGGCTCGTGCCGCCGGGGACCCTTCGGGAGTACCTGGGCGAGGTCTGTGGGCACGAGGGCATCCCCGTCGAGGACGGAGTGCTTCCTCTGGTCGTACGGGCTGGTGCGGGGTCCGTGCGTGACTCCATGTCCGTCATGGATCAGCTGCTCGCGGCGGCGGGCGAGGCCGGTGTGACGTATGCCATGGCGACCTCGCTGCTCGGGTACACGGACGGGTCGCTGCTCGATTCGGTCGTCGAGGCCTTCGCCTCCGGTGACGGCGCCGCGGCCTTCGAGGTCGTGGACCGGGTCATCGAGGGGGGCAACGACCCCCGACGGTTCGTCGCCGACCTGCTGGAGCGGCTGCGGGATCTCGTGATTCTGGCCGCGGTGCCCGACGCCGCCGAGAAGGGGCTCATCGACGCTCCGGCCGATGTGGTGGAGCGGATGCAGGCCCAGGCCGGCGTCTTCGGCGCCGCCGAGCTGAGCCGCGCCGCCGACCTCGTCAACGAGGGGCTGACGGAGATGCGCGGCGCCACCTCGCCGCGGCTCCAGCTCGAACTCATCTGCGCGCGTGTGATGCTGCCCGCCGCGTACGGGGACGAGCGGTCCGTCATGGCCCGGCTGGACCGTATCGAGCGCGGGGTGAACTTCTCCGGTGGCGGGGGCGGCCCTGTCATGGGGTACGTGCCCGGGCCCGAGGTGCATGGTGCGGCGCCCATGTCGGCGGGCCAGGCGGTTCCCGCGGGGAGCGGGCCCGCGGCGGCTCGGGCGGCGGTGCGGGGGGCCGGGCCTGGAGGAGCCGGTTCGGGCGCCGGGGCCGCGCAGGGCGCGGGAGCGGCACCCGAGCCGGCCGTGCCCGCGGCTCCTGCGGCGCCTACCGCTCCTGCGGCCAGCGCGCCCCCTGCTGCCCCGGTGGCCCCTCCCGCGGCCGCGCAGCCGCAGGCTCCGGCCGCTTCGCCCCCGGCCGGCGCTCCGGCAGGGGCTGCCCCCGGCGCCTGGCCCACCGCGACGGCCGCGGGCAGTGGCCGACGTCCCGGGGGGTGGCCGACGGCGGCACCCGCGGGTGGGGGCCAGCCTCCGGCACCGTCGGCTCCCGCGCCGACACCCACTCCCGCCGCCGCTCCTGCCGCGGCCGCACCCGCCCCCGCCGCGGCTCCGGCCCCCGGCGGTCCCGACCCCCGCATGCTGTGGCCGAACATCCTGGAGGCGGTGAAGAACCGCCGCCGGTTCACCTGGATCCTGCTCAGCCAGAACGCGCAGGTGACCGGCTTCGACGGTACGACCCTGCAGATCGGCTTCGTCAACGCGGGCGCGCGGGACAACTTCGCGAGCAGCGGCAGCGAGGAAGTGCTGCGGCAGGCGCTGGCCGAGCAGTTCAACGTCCAGTGGAAGATCGAGGCGATCGTCGACGCCTCAGGAGGTTCGGGCGGTACGGGTGGCTCCGCGCCGCCTGCTCCCGCCGGCTCCGGATTCGGCGGCGGTTACGGCGGTGGCGGTTACGGCGGTGGCGGTTACGGCGCGGCCCCGTCCGCCCCGCGCCCCGCGCCCCAGCAGCCACCGGCCCCGGCTCCGCGCCCCGCGACGCCCCAGGGCGGCCCGTCCGCGAGCCACGCTCCGGCCGCGTCCGCCCCGGCATCGACCCCTCCTCCGGCTCCCGAACCGCCTCCGGTCGCCCCTGAGGACGACATCCCCGAGGACGACGACCCCGACCTCGACGAGTCCGCCCTCTCGGGCCACGACCTGATCGTCCGCGAGCTGGGGGCGACGGTGGTGGAGGAGTTCTCCAACGAGTAACCCCGTTTCGGAGGATCCCACCAACGCTCGGCACCCTTCGCTTCGGAAGCCCCCACAAAGGCACCCGCCCCTGGCGGTTAGGCTGACCCCGTGAAGGTCCTTGTCATCGGTAGCGGCGCCCGCGAACACGCCCTGTGCCGTTCCCTGTCCCTCGACCCCGACGTCACCGCCCTGCACTGCGCCCCCGGGAACGCAGGCATCGCGGAGGTGGCCGAGCTGCACGCGGTCGACGCCCTCGACGGCGCCGCCGTGGCCGCGCTGGCCACCGAGCTCGGCGCCGAGCTGGTGATCGTGGGCCCGGAGGCCCCGCTCGTCGCGGGGGTCGCCGACGCCGTGCGCGAGGCGGGCATCCCCTGCTTCGGCCCCTCGAAGGAGGCCGCGCAGCTGGAGGGCTCCAAGGCCTTCGCCAAGGACGTCATGGCGAGTGCGGCGGTCCCGACGGCACGCTCGTACGTCTGCACGACGCCCGAGGAGGTCGAGGAGGCCCTCGACGCCTTCGGCGCCCCGTACGTCGTGAAGGACGACGGCCTGGCGGCCGGCAAGGGCGTCGTCGTGACCGACGACGTCGAGAAGGCTCGCGCGCACGCCAACGCCTGCGACCGCGTCGTCATCGAGGAGTACCTCGACGGCCCCGAGGTCTCCCTCTTCGCGATCACGGACGGCGAGACCGTCGTCCCGCTGCAGCCGGCCCAGGACTTCAAGCGCGCGCTGGATGGCGACGAGGGCCCGAACACCGGCGGCATGGGCGCGTACTCGCCCCTCCCGTGGGCGGACCCGAAGCTCGTCGAGGAAGTCATGGAGACCGTCCTCCAGCCGACCGTCGACGAACTGCGCCGCCGCGGCACACCGTTTTCCGGCCTTCTTTACGCGGGTCTGGCGATCACCAGCCGTGGCGTACGGGTCATCGAGTTCAACGCCCGCTTCGGCGACCCGGAGACCCAGGTCGTCCTCGCCCGCCTGAAGACCCCGCTCGCGGGCGTGCTGCTGGCCTCGGCGAACGGCACTCTCGCGGACCTGGCGCCGCTGCGCTGGAGCGACGACGCCGCCGTCACGGTGGTCGTGGCCTCGCACAACTACCCGGACACCCCGCGCACCGGCGACCCGATCACCGGGCTCGACGAGGTGGCGGCCCAGGACGCCCCGCACGCCTACGTCCTGCACGCCGGGACGAAGCGCGACGGTGACGCGGTGGTGAGCGCGGGCGGCCGTGTGCTCTCCGTCACGGCGACGGGCGCCGACCTCACCGAGGCCCGCGCCCGCGCGTACGCGGCGGTCTCTCGCATCGGTCTCGACGGTTCGCAGCACCGCACGGACATCGCGGCGAAGGCGGCGGCGGAGGCGTAGCCCCGCTCACCTCGCCGAGGCGCTCTCGCCGCTCGGCAAGCTCCCGGGCCCCGGATTCCGCACGGGATCCGGGGCTTCTCGCTGCACGGATTTCGGCACGAATTTCCGTTCGTCCTCCTGCACGGATTTCTGTACGGAACCGGGGGCCTGATCGTTGCCCACCGTCCTCCACCTTTCCCCAAAGCCATTCCATCGAGTGACCGATGCCCCATCCGGCTGACGGGGGCCGAGGCCCCAACTAGGGTGCGGCGAAAGCGTTCCGGCACTTGGCCCACCGGCATTGCGATGTCAGTGATGGGTGCCACAGTGGGGGAGTGAGCAACGCCAGGAGATCCGTCGGTGCGGGCTGCGAGACAGCCGGTGCGGGGCGGACAGTAGGGGGTGACGTCCGGTCGTGACCGGTATGGGTGTGGAGGTGGGCGCGCAGGCCGCGCGTTCCCGGGCTCTCGCCGTGCTGCGCATACGCAGCAGGGCGCTGGCCGTCGCCCTGCTGCCCGCGGCCGTCGCCGTCGTGCTGCTCGCCGGCGGCTCCACCGGCCACATCGTCGGCGGGCACTGGGGGATCACGCGCTGGATCGTCTCGGTCCTCGCCGCTCTCGTCCTCCTCGCCGCCGCGGGCATCGCGCTCGTCGTGGCCCGCTCACGACCGGCCGTGAGTCCCACCGTCCCGATCGCCGAGGAATCGGCGCCCGACCTCTACCGCATGGTTCGCGACCTGGCCGACCGCCTCGACGTCCCGGCCCCCTCGGCGATAGCGCTCACTCCCGACTGCGACAGCTGGCTGGAGGACCGCACCCACCCGGCGCACGGCCCGCCCCCGCCCACGGGCAGGGACGAGATAGAGGGGGTACGAGGCATACGTGGAGCGCGGGGCGTACGGGGACTGTCGACGCAGCCCCGCCGCGCCCCCTGCGCCCCCGTCCTCGTCATCGGCTCCCCCTTCCTGTGGTGGATGCGGGTCGGGGAACTGCGCGCGGTCCTCGCCCCGGTCGTCGCCGGTACGGGCCCGTCGGCGCACCCCGACATAGCCGCGGCCCGTCGTTTCGTACGGGGCCTGGACGCGGCCGTGGCCGTGACGTCGGCGCCCGCTCGCGGCCCGCTCTCCCGCACGGTGCTCGGCGGCGTCGGCTGGGTGACCCGTCTGCTGCTGCGCAGCTGCCGGGGCCACGCGGCCGAGATGGAACGCGGTGTGGCGGCCGCAGCGGCCGAGCGTGCACAGGCTGTGGATTACGGCCTGCGGATCGTCGCGCAGGAGCAGGTGGGTCTGGCGTACGCGGGCTGGGACCGGCTCCTGACCCGGGTCGCGCTGCCCGCCTGGCGGATGGGCCGCTGGCCGTCCCGGCTGGACGCGGGCGTCGTCGCGGCCCTCACCGAGCTCTCCCGCCGTGACCGCCTGGCCGAGGGCTTCGCCTCCCGCCTCGGCGAGCGCCCCGCCTGCGACCTGCTCGAAGAGCCCGGCACGGTGGACGAGGCGGCCTCGCTCCTCGCCGCCCGCCTCTTCCACGGCGGCCCCGCCGAACCCGGGCCCGACTGGGCGCCGGTCAACTGGCAGGACTACCCGGACGAGGTCGTCGACCGCAAATGGCGTGCCGACGCGGCCCGCCTCCACCGGGTCCTGGACGCGCTCGGCGTGCGGCACTCCACCGACCCGGCGGCGCGCGACTCGGACGGTCCGACGCTGGCGCGGGTGATGGACCACCTGTCCGCGCGGCCGGAGGACCCCGACTCGGCTGCCCGCGCCGTTCCCCGCGGGGACGCGTACGAGGAGATGGGGATGGCCGAGGACGACGCGGACGTCGGCCTCGGGAACGAGCGGACGGCTTCGCTGGCTGCCGGGCTCACTGCGGAGCTGGCCCGCGAGGAGGCATCGGCGCCCGCCCCCGCCCCCGTCGGGGGCACGGAGCAGCAGGACCCCGACCGTGCGCTCTGGGACGACGGGATGCTCCCTCTCTTCCCCCTCCAGCCACCCCGCACAGGCCGGGAGCTACTGGCCGACCACGTCACGGCGATGGTGTGCTGCGCCGCGATGGACACCGCCGGGGCGGCGCCGGGCCTCGACTGGCTCGACGGCCCGTCCCTCCTCGTCGACGGCGAACGCGCCGCCGACTTGGGCCCCCGTGTCCTCACCCTCGTCGAAACCGGCGACCCCACCCCCCTCCGCGACTGGCTCCGCCACCTCGGCGTCCGCCCGGAAAAACCGGTCCGCCTGGTCTGAGACCTGCCGTCCCCCGGGGTACACCCCACGGCATTTTTCGCCCCCGCCGCCCCTACCCGTCCCGTCCCTGGGGGCTGCCGCCCCCAGACCCCCGCATCGGCCTGAACGGCCTCGTCCTCAAACGCCGGACGGGCTGAAAACTTGCCGGCCGGGGTGGGTGGGCTGCACCCGCAGCCGCGGACGCACGCCGCGCGGACCCGCAGTCGCAGACGCGCCCCACTCACCCGCACCCGCCGACGCACGGGAGGGGCCGTGCCGGTACATCACATGCCCCGTCGCTTACGTGGTTGCCAACAGGCAGAACCATGTAAGGCAAGCGATCTGCCACCGGCGACGGGGCGGATGTACCGGCACGGCCCCGACCCACCCACCGGCGGAAAGGCGAAGCCACCCACCGGCGGAAACCCGACCCACCCACCGGCAGAAGCCCGACCCACCCACCGGTGGAAACCGACCCACCCACCGGCAGAAAGACGGAGCCACACGTTCCACTCACGTCAATTCGCGACGAACGGTGACGGACCGCGTGCGTAATGTGATGTGCTGGGACCGATCGCGCGCACGGCAAGGGCTTAAAAGGACGACGGGGGCAAGAGGGAGGGGAGCAGGCATGGGGTCGGAGCAGATTCGCCGCTGGGAGTCGGGCGCACTCGCGCACGCCGTGACGGACCCCTTCGGCCAGGGCCCCGTCCCCTGGCTCCGCGGCGACGAGCACTATTTCGACGACACCGGCCACGTCGTCCCCTGGTACATCGACCACCTCGACCCCACCCAGGGGGGCACCACCCTCGTACGAGACGACCGAGACGACCGCGACACCAGGGCCAGGGCGGCGGCCAAGCGCCCCATCCCCCACCCCCGAGCCGGAGGCCCCCGCTCCGCCGACGACGTCCACCGCCAGATCAAGGGTTTCACCTCCACCGGCGCGGCCGCCCCCGGCGAGGCCATCGACTTCCACATCACCGTCGACCCGCCCCAGGAATTCAGCGTCGACATCTACCGGATCGGGCACTACGGCGGCGACGGCGCCAGCAAGATCACCACCAGCCCCCGCCTCTCCGGCATCGTCCAGCCCTCACCCCTCACCGCGGACCGAACCGTCTCCTGCCACCACTGGTGGCTCTCCTGGCGCCTCCAGATCCCCACCTACTGGAGCATCGGCGCGTACGTCGCCGTCCTCACCACCGCCGACGGCTACCGCTCCCACGTCCCGTTCACCGTCCGCGACACCCACCCCGCCGATCTGCTCCTCCTGCTCCCGGACATCACCTGGCAGGCGTACAACCTGTACCCGGAGGACGGCCACACCGGCGCCAGCCTGTACCACGCGTGGGACGAGGACGGCCGCCTGCTCGGCGAGGCGGACGCCGCGACGACGGTCTCCTTCGACCGGCCGTACGCGGGTGCGGGCCTCCCGCTCCATGTGGGCCATGCCTACGACTTCATCCGCTGGGCCGAGCGCTACGGCTACGACCTCGCCTATGCCGACGCCCGCGACCTGCACGCCGGCCGCGTCGACCCCACCCGCTACCGCGGCCTCGTCTTCCCGGGCCACGACGAGTACTGGTCGACGCAGATGCGCCGCACCACGGAACTCGCCCGCGAGAACGGCACCTCGCTCGTCTTCCTCTCCGCCAACACCATGTACTGGCAGGTGGAGTTGGGCCCGTCTCCGTCCGGCGTCGCCGACCGCCTACTGACCTGCCGCAAGCGCAAGGGCCCCGGGAAACCCGCTCTTTGGCGTGAAGTCGACCGCCCGGAACAGCAACTCATCGGCATCCAGTACGCGGGACGCGTCCCCGAGCCCCACCCCCTCGTGGTCCGCAACGCCGACCACTGGCTGTGGGAGGCGACCGGCGCGCACGAGGGCGACGAGCTGGAGGGCATGGTCGCGGGCGAGGCCGACCGCTATTTCCCGCGCACCCCGCTCCCCGAGCACGAGGGCCGCATCCTGCTGGCCCACTCCCCGTACCGGGACAGCGAGGGCATCGTCCGCCACCAGGAGACGTCCCTCTACCGAGCACCGTCAGGCGCCCTGGTCTTCGCATCCGGAACGTTCGCGTGGTCCCCGGCCCTCGACCGCCCCGGCCATGTCGACACCCGTATCCAGCGAGCCACGGCCAATCTCCTCGACCGCATCTGCAAACGCGACTGACGAGGCGCCCGCGCGCACCCCGCGCGGCGTCACCCATGACCTCACCGCCCACCCCCTGGCCAAAGTCACTCCCGGCATACGGGAGAATCGAGCCACTTGGCCCACCCGTCGCCCACCGCCACCCTATTCGGGCCCTACGGGCGCCCCTTTTCTTCAACCACGGGGAGGAACCGTGTCCGGATTCGTTGAAAAGCCCGAGCCCCTCGAGGTTCCGGGTCTGGTGCATCTGCACACCGGCAAGGTGCGCGACCTGTACCAGAACGAGGCGGGCGACCTCGTGATGGTCGCCAGCGACCGCATCTCCGCCTTCGACTGGGTGCTCCCCACCGAGATCCCCGACAAGGGCCGCACGCTCACCCAGCTCTCCCTGTGGTGGTTCGACCAGCTCGCCGACCTGGTCCCCAACCACATCCTGAGCACCGAACTCCCGCCGGGCGCCCCCGACGACTGGGCCGGTCGCACCCTGATCTGCAAGTCCCTGCGGATGGTCCCGGTCGAGTGCGTCGCGCGCGGCTACCTCACCGGCTCCGGCCTGGTCGAGTACAACGAGTCCCGCACGGTCTGCGGCCTCGCCCTCCCCGAGGGCCTCGTCGACGGCTCGGAACTCCCCGCGCCGATCTTCACCCCCGCCACCAAGGCCGCCGTCGGCGAGCACGACGAGAACGTGTCGTACGAGGAGGTCGCCCGCCAGGTCGGCGCCGAGACCGCGGCCCAGCTGCGCCAGACGACCCTCGCCGTCTACAGCCGCGCCCGCGACATCGCCCGCGACCGGGGGATCATCCTCGCGGACACCAAGTTCGAGTTCGGCTTCGAGGGAGAGACCCTCGTCCTCGCCGACGAGGTGCTGACCCCGGACTCCTCCCGCTTCTGGCCCGCCGACGAGTGGGAGCCGGGCCACTCGCAGCCGTCCTTCGACAAGCAGTACGTCCGCGACTGGCTGACCTCCCCCGAATCCGGCTGGGACCGCAAGAGCGAGCAGCCGCCGCCCGCGCTGCCCCCGCACATCGTGGAGGCGACCCGCGCCAAGTACATCGAGGCGTACGAGCGCCTGACGGGCACGAGCTGGTCGTAACCCCGCCCGGGGCTCGGCGAACAGTCGGGCCCCAAGCGCACGCACAAGCCCCGAGCGCACGAAGGGGCCCCGAGTACACGAAGAAGCCCCCGACCTGAGGCCGGGGGCTTCTTTACTGGAGCGGACGACGAGGCTCGAACTCGCGACCTCAACCTTGGCAAGGTTGCGCTCTACCAACTGAGCTACGTCCGCACTGCGCCGTGGCGCGAGAGCAACTATACCCAACCTCTCTCACGCGCGAGACGCACCGCCGCGTGACGGTTCTCCGCCCCGAGCTTGGACGCGGCCGACGACAGATAGTTCCGTACGGTCCCCTGGGACAGCGCGGCCCGCTCGGCGATCTCCGCGACGGGCGCCCCGTCGGCGGCGAATTCGAGCACCTCGGCCTCGCGCGCCGTCAGCGGCGAGTCCCCGGCGGAGATCGCGTCGGCGGCCAACTCCGGGTCCACGTAACGGTTTCCCGCATGCACCGTACGAATGATCTCCGCGAGCCGCTGTGCGCTCACCGTCTTCGGGACGAACCCTCGCACACCCGCCGCAAGCGCCCGCTTCAGATGCCCCGGCCGCCCATGGCTCGTCACGATCAGCGCCTGACAGTCCGGCAGTTCGGCCCGCAGAGATGTGGCTACCCTCACACCGTCCGCCCCCGGCATCTGGAGATCCAGGACAGCGACATCGGGCTCGTGCGCCCGCGCCATCGCCAGCGCCTCGGGCCCGGTCGCCGCCTCGGCCACCACGACCAGGTCGTCCTCCAGGGCGAGCAGCGCGGCGAGCGCCCCCCGGATCAGATGCTCGTCATCGGCGAGCAGCAGACGTACGGGTGGGGCAGAAGGGGTGTGCGGTACGGACGTGACGGGGGAGTCGGACGGTACGGATGTCATGGGGTGACCTCGCTCACCGGATGCGCACCGGACGGCGGCAGCAGCCCGGCTTCCGGAACCGGATCCTCACCCGAAGCCGGATCCTCACCCGGATCCTCACCCGAAGCCGAAGCCGAAGCCGAAGCCGAAGCCGAAGCCGAAGCCGAAGCCGAAGCCGAAGCCGAAGCCGAAGCCGAAGCCGGAGCCGGAGCCGGAGCCGAACCCGAACGTGAAGCCGAAGCCGGTGCCGGTGCCGGAGCCGAACGTGAAGCCGAAGCCGGTGCCGGAGCCGAACGCGAAGCCGAAGCCGGTGCCGGTGCCGGTGCCGAACACGAAACCGAAGCCGGCGCCGGCGCCGAACACGAAACCGAAGCCGGTGCCGAACCCGGACCCGAAGCCGACCCCGGCGGCAGCTGCATCGGCACCGGCAGCGGCACCTCCGCCGTCAACCGGAACACACCCTCCCCGGCAGGCCCGGCCCGCAGTACCCCCTCCACCTCCGTGAGCCGCTCCCGCAGCCCCGCGAGCCCGGACCCCCTCCCCGGCTCGAAGTCGGACCCCGATCCGGGCGCCCCGTCGTTCTCGACGGTGAGGGTCACCCGTCCCTCCGCCACCAGCAAGGACACCGCGCACCTCCCCGCGTCCCCGTGCCTCAGCACGTTCGTCGTCGCCTCCCGTACGACCCAGCCGAGCGCCGACTGAACCTGCGGGGGCAGCCCCGTCGCCGAGCCGGTGACCTCGCAGTCGATACCGGCGGCCGTCAACACGCTCTGGGCGCCCGCGAGTTCGCTTCCGAGGTCGGCCTCGCGGTAGCCGCGTACGACCTCGCGCACCTCCCGCTGCGACTCCCGTGCTATCCGCTGAACCTCGATCATCTGCTCCACGGCCTCCGGCCGCCCGCGCCGGGCCAGTTGCACGGCGAGTTCGCTCTTGAGGGCGATCACCGCCAGATTGCGGCCCATCACGTCGTGCAGATCGCGCCCGAAGCGCAGCCGTTCCTCGGCGACGGCGAGGCGGGCGCGGGTCTCGCGGGCCTCGTCGAGTTCGTAGACGGCGTTCAGCAGCCAGACGGAGAAGGCGGCGGTGAAGGTGAGGAACCCGGCGGCCAGCATGACCACACCCGCTGTGATCAGCGCGGAGGGACCCGGGAAGCCCAGGGGGAACGACACCGCTCCGGCACCCGCGGCCGCACCGACCACCGCATGCGTCATCCTTCGAACGTTGCGCGTGCCGAGCGCGAGTGTGCCCGTACCGAACGCTATGACGCCGACGAACAACGAGGCGGCCAAGCGCACCTCGGCATCGCTCGCCGGGCGCCATGCGGTGCCCGAGAGGACGACCGCCACGACGGCGACCACGGCGGTGCCCGCGGCAAGCGCGATCAGCATGCGCCCGGGCTGCTCCCGGGTGCCGCGTGCCCAGTCCAGCGCCTGGGAGGCGGTCACCGCGCAGAGCACGGAGTGTCCGCAGACCAGCAAGAACAGCGTCCAGGACAGGGCGGGCGACACACTCCCGAAGACAGGCAGTCCGATCGACGCGACCTCGATCACGGCGAAGAAGTGGAAGGACCACCGCGTGTACGTCTCGACCTTCGCCGGCGTGCTCTTGCCCCGCCACCAGCCACCCGGCCTGCTCATGCCCACCCCCGCATCCGTGGTCACCGCCGCGGCTCCCAGCGGAACCTCCGCCGTACAGCAAACACCGCGAGCACGATCCAGGCCACCGCCGTCGCGAGGGCGCCGAAGGCGTCGTGCGCGGAGAGGTCGCCGGTCCAGCCGCCGCGTATCAGGGTGATCACCGGGGTCAGGGGCAGCAGTTCGCAGGCCGAGGCCAGCCCGTCGGGCATCACCTCAAGCGGGATGAAGGTGCCCGAGCCGAGCAGGGACAGCAGCACCAGAGGCATGGCGGCGACCTGGGCGCCCTCCACGCTCTTGCTGAAGTTCGCGGTGACCGCGGCGAGCGGTGGCCACATCGCCACGCCCAACAGCAGCCCCAGGACGGCGAATTGGGGAGCTCGGGGTGCTCCGACGTCCAGGAGCGCGGCGCAGGCGACCGTCAGGACCAGGCACTGCACCAGGCCGATCGCGACCGACGGCAGGGCCGCGCCCGCGAGGATCTCGGCGTCCCGCAGCTCACCGGTGCGCAGCCGCTTGAGGACGAGCTCATCGCGGCGGGCCGCGTACACGCTCACCAGCGAGCTGTAGACGGCGAAGAGGAGCGAGAAGCCGACGGAGGACGACAGGACGACCGAGCCCACCGAGAGACCGGTGCCCTTCAGGTCCATCTGGTCGACCGTCGAGCGGAGGCTGAACGGCAAGGTCAGCGGCACGAACACGGCGGCGGCCAGCGTCGCCTTGGTGCGCCCCAGCAGGGTCAGTTCGGCGCGTGCCAGGGCGGCCATCCGCCGAGCGGTCGTGGTCGTACCCCTACCCTCACCCACGCCTGTAGTGACTGTCGTTCCGCTCATGCCGCCGTCTCCCTATCCCGTACCCCCACGCCGTGCGCCGCCGCCTCCCGCGCAATCCGCAGGAACGCCTCCTCCAGCGAGGCCGACCGCACATCGAGCCCCCGCAGCTCGACCTGCGCCCGCTGGGCCCACAACAGCAGTGCGGTGGCCGTCCGCTGCAGCTCACCGGTGCGCAGCCTGATGACGCGGCCCGCCGTCTCGTGGTCCATCACGCCGAGTTCGGCGAGCGGCGGCAGGTCCCCGAGGAAGTAGCCGTCGGGCAGTTCGAAGGAGATCCGGGACGGTTGGGAGGCGGTCACCTCGGCCGGGGTGCCGGAGGCGGCTATGTGCCCTTCGTGGAGGATCGCGAGCCGGTCCGCCAGCTCCTCCGCCTCTTCCAGGTAGTGGGTGGTCAGCAGCACCGTCGTACCGCCGTCGCGCAGCTCGCGCACCAACTCCCAGGTGCTCCGGCGTCCTTCGGCGTCGAGTCCGGTCGTCGGCTCGTCGAGGAAGAGGACCTCGGGACGGCCGAGCAGCGCGAGCGCCAGGTCCAGACGCCGCTTCTCGCCCCCCGACAACTGCTTCACCCGTACATCGGACCGCCGCGCGAGGCCGACCAGGTCCAAGGCCTCCGCCATGGGGCGTGCCCCGCTCGTGCAGCCCGCCCACATCCGTACGGTCTCCGCGACGGTCAGCTCGGAGGGGAAGCCGCCCTCCTGCAGCATCACGCCGATCCGGGGCCGCACGGCCGCCCGCTCCGCGTAGGGGTCGCGCCCGAGGACCCGCACCCGTCCGCCGGCCGGGGGCGCGAGGCCCTCGAGGAGTTCGACCGTGGACGTCTTACCAGCGCCGTTCGTGCCCAGCAGGGCGAAGAGCTCTCCGCGGCCCACGGAGAAGGTGACTCCACGGACCGCCTCGAAATCTCCCCCGTACACACGCCGCAGATCAGTGACCTCAATCACGTCATCGTGCTCGTTCGTGTTCATGAAATCAGCGTCCCCGCGGACGGGACCCGGCAGCAGTGCGCGGTGTCATCACTCCGCATGACAAATGTCAGATGGGCTGGAGGCGTACCGAGATCGGCGAGAGGCCTACGGAGATCCGCGGAAGACGTACGCAGATGGGCGGAAGACGTACGGAGATCAGCAGAGTCGGGGTGCGGAGAAGGGCACAGCAAAAAGCCCCAGTCGGTGACTGGGGCCTTCGTGCTGGAGCGGACGACGAGGCTCGAACTCGCGACCTCAACCTTGGCAAGGTTGCGCTCTACCAACTGAGCTACGTCCGCATTGCCTCCGACCGGCTCTCACCGATCGGCGCGAGCACCAGCCTACCTGATCCACAACAGTGATTGGTAAGCGATGCAGAGCGGGTGACAGGAATTGCACACTGCGCCTTCCCCCTGGAAGGGGGATGTTCTGCTACTGAACTACACCCGCGCGACTCCGTGAGGTCCGGCTTTTCGGCCTCGCCCCTCGGCGTGCTCCAGACTCTAGCTGATCAGCGGGGGGTCAGCGCAAGTCGGTTGTTCCCAGGGCCCGGTGAGGGGTCCTCGCGGGCGCCCCGGAGGACCCGTGGGCTCAGTGCGCCTCGGCGAACGCCTCGTACACCCTCTTGGGGATGCGGCCGCGCGGCGGCACGTCCATCTTGTTGGAGCGCGCCCAGGCGCGGACGGCGGCCGGGTCGGGGGTCAGTGCGGTGTGCGTGTACGCCTTCCCGGACTTCGACTGCTTGCGGCCCGCCTCGACGTAGGGCGCGAGCACCTTACGCAGTTTCTTGGCATTCGTTGGATTGAGGTCGATCTCGTACGACTTGCCGTCCAGTCCGAAGGCGATCGTCTCCGCCGCTTCTGAGCCGTCGATGTCGTCAAAGAGAGTGACCACGACACGCTGCGCCACGAATATCGGTCCCTTCGTGCGGCACCTCTGCGATCAAGTCATGACGTGCGCAGACGTCACGGAGTTGTCGGGGAGATGTCGACTGTCCGGCTGTTATTGGGCAAAGTATCGGCTATTGCCAATTCCTTTGTACAGTGCCCGGCAATGCATTGTGAAGCCCGACTAAATCCTTCCGCGTGTCCGAAGGCAATGGGGTCCTGCCGCTCTTCTGCGGTTTTTCCCAGGATTTTCCGTGCAGGCCCCCGCGTCGATGCGAGATCGTGATCGGGCTCACGTAGGATTCTACGAATCTACGCGAGTAGAAATTTTGTGCGGGTAGTCTGAAGGGACCTGCTCAGCACCACACACCGGGAGTGCCAGTGGCACGCGTCGTAGTCGACGTCATGCTCAAGCCGGAGATCCTCGACCCCCAGGGCCAGGCGGTGCAGCGTGCACTGCCGCGCCTCGGTTTCGAAGGTGTCTCCGACGTCCGTCAGGGAAAGCGATTCGAACTGGAAGTGGACGGACCGGTGGACGACGCCGCGCTCGCCCGCATCCATGAACTGGCGGAATCCTTCCTCGCCAACACCGTGATCGAGGACTTCACCGTCAAGGTCGAGGAAGTCGCGGAGGCAGGAAAGTGACCGCTCGTATTGGAGTCGTCACCTTTCCCGGCAGCCTCGACGACCGCGACACGCAGCGCGCGATCAGGCTCGCCGGTGCCGAACCCGTCGCTCTCTGGCACAAGGACAAGGACCTCAAGCAGGTCGACGCCGTGGTGCTTCCCGGCGGTTTCTCGTACGGCGACTATCTCCGTGCCGGTGCCATCTCGCGCTTCTCGCCCGTGATGGAGACCGTCATCGAGCAGGCGAAGTCCGGAATGCCGGTCCTCGGTATCTGCAACGGCTTCCAGATCCTCACCGAGGCCCATCTCCTCCCGGGCGGGATGCTCGGCAACGACCACCTGCACTTCATCTGCCGCGACCAGAAGCTGCGGGTGGAGAACGCGAACACCGCCTGGACGACCGACTACGAAGCCGGCCAGGAGATCCACATCCCGCTGAAGAACATGGACGGGCGGTACGTCGCCGACGAGCGCACCCTCGACATGCTGGAGGCGGAGGGCCGGGTCGCCTTCCGTTACGTGGACTTCAACCCCAATGGCAGCCTTCGGGACATCGCCGGGATCACTAACGAGGCCGGGAACGTGGTCGGCCTCATGCCGCACCCCGAGCACGCCGTCGAGCCCCTCATCGGGTCCGGCCGCACCGACGGCCTCCCCTTCTTCACCTCGATCCTCAAGAAGCTGGTCAACGCATGAGCCGCACGCCTCTGGACACGGTCGAGCACGCGGCCGCGACCCCCGACGTCGAGCTGCCCTGGGCCGAACTCGGCCTGAAGAAGGACGAGTACGAGCGGGTCGTGGAGATCCTCGGCCGCCGGCCCACCGGTGCCGAGCTCGCCATGTACTCCGTCATGTGGTCCGAGCACTGCAGCTACAAGTCCTCGAAGGTCCACCTGCGCCAGTTCGGCGAGAAGGCCCCGCAGTCCGACGCCCTCCTCGTCGGCATCGGCGAGAACGCCGGCGTCGTCGACGTCGGCCAGGGCTACGCCGTCACCTTCAAGGTCGAGTCGCACAACCACCCGTCGTACGTCGAGCCCTACCAGGGCGCGGCCACCGGCGTCGGCGGCATCGTGCGCGACATCATCGCGATGGGCGCCCGCCCGGTCGCCGTCGTCGACCCGCTGCGCTTCGGCGCGGCCGACCACCCGGACACCAAGCGCGTGCTGCCCGGCGTCGTCGCGGGCATCGGCGGCTACGGCAACTGCCTCGGCCTGCCCAACATCGGCGGCGAGGTCGTCTTCGACTCCTGCTACCAGGGGAACCCGCTGGTCAACGCCGGTGCCATCGGCGTGATGCGGCACGAGGACATCCACCTCGCGAAGGCGTCCGGCACCGGCAACAAGGTCGTCCTGTACGGGGCCCGCACGGGCGGCGACGGCATCGGCGGCGCCTCCATCCTGGCCTCCGAGACCTTCGACGACGCCAAGCCGTCGAAGCGTCCCGCCGTCCAGGTCGGCGACCCGTTCCAGGAGAAGCTCCTCATCGAGTGCACCCTGGAGGCCTTCAAGGAGAAGCTGGTCGTCGGCATCCAGGACCTGGGCGCGGCCGGTCTGTCGTGCGCCACGTCCGAGCTGGCCTCCAACGGCTCCGGCGGCATGCGCGTCACCCTGGACGACGTACCGCTGCGCGACTCGACCCTCTCGCCCGAGGAAATCCTCATGAGCGAGTCGCAGGAGCGCATGTGCGCGGTCGTCGAGCCGGAGAAGGTCGACCGGTTCCTGGAGATCTGCGAGAAGTGGGACGTCATCGCCACCGTCATCGGTGAGGTGACGGACGGCGACCGCCTGGAGATCTACTGGCACGGCGGCAAGATCGTCGACGTCGACCCGCGGACCGTCGCCCACGAGGGCCCCGTGTACGAGCGCCCGTACGCCCGCCCGTCCTGGCAGGACGAGCTCCAGGCCGACGACGCGAACAAGCTCCCGCGGCCCGAGACCTCGGACGAGCTGAAGGACCAGGTCCTCAAGCTGGTGGCGTCTCCGAATCAGGCCTCCAAGAAGTGGATCACCTCCCAGTACGACCACTTCGTGCAGGGCAACACGGTGCTGGCGCAGCCCGAGGACTCGGGCATGATCCGCATCGACGAGGAGACCGGACTCGGCGTCGCCATCGCCACGGACGGCAACGGCCGGTACGCCAAGCTCGACCCGTACGCGGGCGCGCAGCTCGCGCTCGCCGAGGCGTACCGCAATGTCGCGACGACCGGCGCCAAGCCGCTCGCCGTCTCCGACTGCCTGAACTTCGGCTCGCCCGAGGACCCGGCCGTCATGTGGCAGTTCGCCGAGGCCATCCGTGGTCTCGCCGACGCCTGCCAGCAGCTGGGAACCCCGGTGACCGGCGGCAACGTCTCGCTCTACAACCAGACCGGCGAGGTCGCCATCCACCCGACGCCGGTGGTGGCCGTGCTGGGCGTCATCGACGACGTGGCCCGCCGTACCCCGGTCGCCTTCCAGGAGGAGGGCCAGCTGCTCTACCTCCTCGGCGACACACGCGAGGAGTTCGGCGGTTCGGCCTGGTCGCAGGTCGTCCACGACCACCTCGGCGGTCTGCCCCCGCAGGTCGACCTGGAGCGCGAGCGGCTGCTCGCCGAGATCCTCATCTCGGCCTCCCGCGACGGCATGATCGACTCCGCGCACGACCTGTCCGACGGCGGTCTGATCCAGGCCGTGGTCGAGTCGGCGCTTCTCGGCGGCAAGGGCGCGCGGCTGATCGTCCCCGACGGTCTCGACGCCTTCACCTTCCTCTTCTCGGAGTCGGCGGGCCGCGCGGTCGTCGCCGTCCCGCGCTCGGAGGAGCTCCGCTTCAACGACATGTGCACTGCGCGGGGTCTGCCCGTCACCCGCATCGGTGTCGTCGACGGAGACACGGTCGACGTCCAGGGCGAGTTCGAGCTCTCCCTTGACGAGCTCCGGACGGCGCACGAGGGCACGATCCCGGCGCTGCTCGCGTAGCAAGCACTCAGCAGTCGTACGACGCATTCGTACGTCGCATTCGTACGACGATGAAGGCCCCGCCCGGGAAACGGGCGGGGCCTTCGCCGTCTGTGCGTCAGGCCGGGCACCTGACCGTCACGCCGGGATGCGACCGTCAGGCCGGGACGGGCTCCGGCTGCCGCGCGGGCTGCTCGGTGTCCTCCGGCCGCCCGGGCCTGGGCAGCCGTACCGCCAGCACGGTGGCGAGCGTCATCAGCGCGGCGCCGCTCCAGAACACCACGTCCGTCGCGGAGACAAAGGCGCGCACGCCCTCGGCGTGGGCGGTTCCGGTCAGTCGGGCGAGGGCGCTGACGTCGCCGCCGGGTCCGTCGGCGGCGTACAGACGCGCCAGGACGCTGCCGAAGACGGAGGCGCCGAGTGCGCCGCCGAGGGTCTGGAAGAACCGGATGCCGGTGGTGGCGACCCCGAGCTGGTGGCGTGGGGCGGCGAACTGCACGAGCAGGATCAGCTGGCCCATGAGCTGCCCCAGTCCGAGGCCCATCAGCAGAAGGGCGGCGCGGATCAGCCACAGAGAGGTGGCCGGGCCGGTCGTGAGGGCGAGCAGGCCGAAGGCGAGGGCGGTGGTGGCCGTGCCGCTGAGGGTGAAGGTCCGCGCGGACCAGCCCCGGGCGGTGAGCCTGCCGGAGAGCAGGCCGGCCGTCGACATGCCGATCGCCATGGGGAGCAGGTAGAGGCCGGCGGAGGAGCTGGCGACACCTCGGGCGATCTGCAGATAGACGAGCACGTAGTAGATGGCGCACATCATCGCGGCGCCCACGATCGCCTGGATCACGAAGCCGAGGCGCAGTTCGCGGACCCGGAACAGGGAGAGCGGGAGGATCGGTTCGGCCGCGCGGGTCTGCCGCCACAGGAACAGGGCGAGGGCCGCGGCGGCCGTGACGATCAGTCCGACGACGACGGGGGACGACCAGGCGTACCGGTTGCCGCCCCAGTCCGTGACCAGGAGCAGAGCGCTGGAGAACGCGGCCCCGAGCGCGGCGCCCAGGTAGTCGAGCGGGCGGCGCACCGGGTGGTCGGGGAGTTTGAGGACGAAGGCGGAAGCGGCCAGGACCGCGAGGCCGATGGGCAGGTTGACGTAGAAGATCCAGCGCCAGCTCGCGTGGTCGGCGAGCAGGCCGCCGATCCACGGGCCGACCGCCATTCCGGCGCCCGCGACGAGCCCGCCGGCGCTGCCGCCCTTGCCGGTGCCCTCCTCGTCCGGGCCCTTGAGGTGGGCGATCACCACCATCGTCACGCTCATCAGTCCGCCGCCGCCCAGGCCCTGCACCGCGCGGGCCGCGATGAGCTGTTCCATCGACTGGGCGGCGCCGCACAGCGCGGAGCCGAGGAGGAACGTGGCGATCGCGCCGGTGAAGACGCGCTTGGCGCCGAGGGTGTCGCAGAGCTTGCCGTACAGCGGCAGCATCGCGGCCGACGCCAGCGCGAACGCGCTGACCAGCCAGGGGATCTTGTCGACGCCGTGGTCCGGATCGAGGTCCCGGACGATCGGGACGGTCGCCGCCGACACGATCTGCAGGTCCAGGACGGCCAGCACGATCGTGATGAGACAGATGAGGAAGCCGACTTTGCGCTGGGTCTCGGTCATGGGCATCACCCTGCCCGAGAAGCATGTACCGAGTCAATATTTCATCCAAGCTCAAATTTCATCTGGGTACATTGACCGTTGGTACAGTGGCCCCATGGCTGAGGCGATGGGACTGCGTGAGCGCAAGAAGCTGCAGACGGCGATGCGGATCTACCGGACCGCGATCGCCCTCTTCGTCGAGCGGGGCTTCGACAACGTCTCGGTGCAGGAGATCGCCGACGCGGCCGAGGTGTCGAAGATGACGGTCTTCAATTACTTCGGCACCAAGGAGGACCTGGTCTTCCGCCCCATGGAGGAGCACTTCGGCGATGTGGCCCGCGCCGTGCGCGAGAGAAAGCCGGGCGAGTCAGCGGTGGACGCCGTACGCCGGCAGTTCCTGGAGATGGTCGAGGCCCGCGATCCCTCGGTCGGCCTGCACAGCGAGCCCTTCGCCCGCCAGGTGCGCCGACTCGTCATGGAGACCCCGCCCCTGATGGAGCGCGCCTTCCTCGCGGCTCAGAAGGGGACGCGCGAACTGGCCGGCGTCCTCGCCGAGGAGACCGGCGACGCGATGCTCGCCACGGTCGTCGCCGCCACGTTGAGCGCCGCCCGCAACGCCCTCATCGAGGAGCACCACAACCGCGCCGAGGCCGGCGAGAGCCCGGACACCGTCGCCGCCGACGCCGCCGAACGCGCCCGGCACGCCTTCGACCTGATCGAAAAGGGTCTGAGCGGATACGCCGTCAAGCTCTAGGCTGATGACCATGCCCCCGGCCAAGCGACGCGCCCGTACGTACGACTCCGCCAAGATCCGCGCGGCGGTGCTCGCGCAGTTCGGGAACGTACGAGACGGCGTACGCGCCCTGACCGATGAGCAGTTGGCGCGGCCCACGCACCTCGGGGACTGGAGTGTGCGGGAGTTGGCCGCGCACATCACGATGGCCGTCGAGACCGTGAGCCGGAACCTCGAGAGGGACGAGCCGACGAAGGTCGAACTCGGCCTGCTCGACTGGCCGTTCGCGACCGCCGCGCGGGCCGGGGACATCGCCGACGGCAGCCGCGCACTCGCCGAACAGAACCCCGACCTCGACGCGCTCTACGCCCGCGCCGAGCAGCGGATCGCCGAGCGTCTGGCCACGGCGCCGGACGACCGGCTGCTCGCCGCGCGCACCGGTGCCATGACCCTTGCCGACTATCTCGTCACCCGCACCGTGGAACTCGTCGTCCACACCGACGACCTGAACCGCGCCGTCCCCGGCCTCGGCATTCCGTACGACCGTCAGGCCCTCGCCGCCTGTACCCGGCTGCTCGCCGACGCGCTTGCCGTGAAGGCGCCCGGGGCGTCGACGGAGGTGCGGATTCCGCCGTATGCCGTTGTGCAGTGTGTGGAAGGGCCGCGGCACACGCGCGGGACGCCGCCGAACGTCGTCGAGACCGATCCCCTGACGTGGATCCGGCTCGCTACCGGGCGTATGGCCTGGCAGGCGGCGCTGGAGGATGCCAGGGTCAGCGCGAGCGGGGAGCGCGCGGACCTCGGAGGGCTCCTCCCAGTGATGTGCTGAGCCCTCGTGCTGGGGCCCGCGTAAGGCTTTTTTCGCCCCCTCCGTCCCGTACCTGGGGGCTCCGCCCCCAGACCCCCAAAAGATCGCGCAGTTCCCCGCGCCCCTTCCCGGGTAGGGGTGGAGGGCGAAAAAAACGGGGAACCGACCACCCCACCCCTCCCGTCACATCGGCATGGACAAGCAGCGACTGACGCTCACCGCCCTGACCCTGCTTCCGCTCGCGGTGGCCTGTGGCACCCAGCAGGGCAGCGGCAGCAGCTCCGTGGGGGCGGGCTCGTCACCCGTCACCGGCGTCCACTGGACCGTCGACAGCCTCACGGTGGACGGCAGGACCAGGCAGGCACCCGAGAGCGCGTATCTGCGGATCGGCGAGGACGGCCGGGTCAGCGGCAACGCCGGATGCAACAGCTTCGGCTCGACCGCCACCCTCAAGGGTGACCGCGTCGACTTCGGGGAGATCCAGATGACCGACATGGGCTGCCCGAAGGTCTCGATGGCCTTCGAGGAGAGCCTGAACCGCGCCTTCGCCGACGGCGCGTTCACCAGCAAGGTCAAGGGCGACGAACTGACCCTCACCACCGACGACGGCGACCGGGTGAACCTCACCAAGGAGCAGGACGCCCCCCTCTACGGCACGAAGTGGAACGTCACGGCCCTCGGCGACGCCGATGTGGCCCAGTCCCTTCCCGCCGGAGCCAAGGCATACCTCGTCCTCGACAAGAAGCAGGGCACCCTCGGTGGCAGCCTCGGATGCAATCACGTGTCCGCCGAGGCCACCGTCCGCGACGGACATATCACCCTCGGTGCCGCCAAGACCACCCGCATGATGTGCGACGGCTCACTCATGGACACCGAGAAGACCCTGCTCGGCCTCTTCGACGGCACCGTCCGTTACGAGTTGGATCACCGCACCCTCACGCTGACCAGCGCAAACGGCACCGTCGTCAGCGCCGTCGCCGCCAAGTGATCCATCAAGGCCCCGTATCCCCAATTCGGACCAGTGGTCGATCTCGCCTACACTCGGTGGCGTGCCACGTGGTGACGGTCGACTCAATCATGATCTGCTCCCCGGTGAGAAAGGCCCCCAGGACGCTTGCGGCGTCTTCGGTGTCTGGGCTCCGGGCGAAGAGGTCGCCAAGCTCACTTACTTCGGGCTCTACGCCCTCCAGCATCGGGGTCAGGAATCCGCGGGAATCGCGGTCAGCAACGGCTCCCAGATCCTCGTCTTCAAGGACATGGGGCTCGTTTCCCAGGTCTTCGACGAGACCTCTCTCGGTTCGCTCCAGGGTCATATCGCGGTCGGTCACGCCCGCTACTCGACCACCGGTGCCTCCGTCTGGGAGAACGCCCAGCCGACGTTCCGTGCCACCGCGCACGGTTCCATCGCGCTCGGCCACAACGGCAACCTCGTCAACACGGCGCAGCTCGCCGAGATGGTCGCCGACCTGCCCAAGCAGGACGGCCGCACCACACGTGTGGCGGCCACCAACGACACCGACCTGCTCACCGCGCTGCTCGCGGCCCAGGTCGACGACGACGGCAAGCCGCTGACCATCGAAGAGGCCTCCGCCAAGATCCTCCCGCAGGTCAAGGGCGCCTTCTCGCTCGTCTTCATGGACGAGCACACCCTCTACGCGGCCCGTGACCCGCAGGGCATCCGCCCGCTGGTCCTCGGCCGCCTGGAGCGCGGCTGGGTCGTCGCCTCCGAGTCCGCCGCCCTCGACATCTGCGGCGCCGCCTACGTGCGCGAGATCGAGCCGGGCGAGTTCGTCGCCATCGACGAGAACGGTCTGCGTACGTCGCGATTCGCGGAAGCGAAGCCCAAGGGCTGTGTCTTCGAGTACGTCTATCTGGCCCGCCCCGACACGGACATCGCCGGCCGGAACGTGTATCTCTCGCGCGTCGAGATGGGCCGCAGGCTCGCCAAGGAAGCCCCTGTGGAGGCCGATCTGGTGATAGCGACCCCGGAGTCCGGGACGCCCGCCGCGATCGGTTACGCGGAAGCCTCCGGCATTCCCTTCGGCGCGGGTCTGGTCAAGAACGCATACGTCGGCCGGACCTTCATCCAGCCCTCGCAGACGATCCGCCAGCTCGGCATCCGTCTGAAGCTGAACCCCCTGAAGGAAGTCATCAAGGGCAAGCGCCTGGTCGTCGTCGACGACTCGATCGTGCGCGGCAACACCCAGCGCGCGCTCGTGCGCATGCTGCGGGAAGCGGGCGCGGCAGAGGTCCACATCCGGATCTCCTCGCCCCCGGTGAAGTGGCCCTGCTTCTTCGGCATCGACTTCGCGACCCGCGCCGAGCTGATCGCCAACGGCATGACCATCGAGGAGATCGGCACCTCGCTGGGCGCCGACTCCCTGTCGTACATCTCCATCGACGGCATGATCGAGGCGACCACCATCGCCAAGCCGAACCTGTGCCGCGCCTGCTTCGACGGCGAGTACCCGATGGAGCTCCCGGACCCCGAGCTGCTCGGCAAGCAGCTCCTGGAGACCGAGCTGGCCGCGGGTCCCGCAGCCACGGCCGCGGCTGACGCCATCCGTCGCCCGTAAGCGCCGCAGAGCCCCGTATCACCAACCCGAAAGATCCCAGGCAATGTCTGCTGTATCTGATCGGTCGACTGCGTCGACGGGCACTGCTTCCGGTGCTTCCTACGCGGCTGCCGGCGTCGACATCGAAGCGGGCGACCGCGCCGTGGAGCTCATGAAGGAGTGGGTGAAGAAGACGCAGCGCCCCGAGGTCCTCGGCGGCCTCGGCGGTTTCGCCGGCCTCTTCGACGCCTCCGCCCTCAAGCGCTACGAGCGCCCGCTGCTCGCCTCCGCGACGGACGGCGTGGGCACCAAGGTCGACCTCGCCCGGCAGCTCGGCGTGTACGACACCATCGGCCACGACCTGGTCGCGATGGTCATGGACGACATCGTGGTGTGCGGCGCCGAGCCCCTCTTCATGACCGACTACATCTGTGTCGGCAAGGTCCACCCGGAGCGCGTGGCGGCCATCGTGAAGGGCATCGCCGAGGGATGCGTGCTCGCGGGCTGCGCCCTCGTCGGCGGCGAGACGGCCGAGCACCCGGGTCTGCTGGGGCCGGACGACTTCGATGTCGCCGGTGCGGGCACCGGTGTGGTCGAGGCCGACCAGCTGCTCGGCCCGGATCGTATCCGTACGGGTGACGCGGTGATCGCCATGGCGGCCTCCGGTCTTCACTCGAACGGGTACTCGCTCGTCCGGCATGTTCTGTTCGACCGGGCGAACCTCCGCCTGGACCAGCACGTCGAGGAGTTCGGCCGCACGCTCGGC
This sequence comes from Streptomyces sp. R41, assembly GCF_041053055.1. NCBI lineage: Bacteria > Bacillati > Actinomycetota > Actinomycetes > Kitasatosporales > Streptomycetaceae > Streptomyces > Streptomyces sp. R41. Next base: position 5,120,822 of record NZ_CP163443.1, on the reverse strand, counting down.
GAGGAGCTCCTGGAGCCCACCAAGATCTACTCGCTGGACTGCCTGGCGCTGACCCGGACCACCCAGGTGCACGCCTTCAGCCACATCACCGGCGGTGGACTCGCGGCCAACCTGGCCCGCGTCATCCCGGACGACCTGCACGCCATCGTCGACCGCGCGACCTGGACTCCGGCCCCGGTCTTCGACCTCGTCCGCAGGACCGGCGACGTCGAGCGGCTGGAGCTGGAGAAGACGCTGAACATGGGCGTCGGCATGATCGCGATCGTCCCCGAGGAGTCCGCGGACGTGGCACTCGCCACCCTCGCGGACCGCGGGGTGGACGCCTGGATCGCCGGTGAGATCACCGAGCGCGGCGCGCACGAGACGGGCGCGGCGCTCATCGGGGACTACGCCGGCTAGTCAGTGAGTCCGTCCGGGGCAGAGCCCCGGACGGCAGCTGACAGCAACTAACGAACTGACGTCACCTGACGGCAGCGCAAAACCCGGTCCGGCGCGAATCCGCCCCGGACCGGGTGAAGCATTGCTGGACAGTCAAGCGCCGCGACGCTGCTGTGACGACGGACCGGACTCGTCGTCCTCGTCCTCGTCGTCGTTGTACAGATCCGCGTACTGGGCGTACGGGTCGTCTTCCTCGTCGTCGTCCTCGAACGGCTCGCCATTCGGCGGCTGGCTCGAAGTCGAAGCGCCCAGCTCGTTGGCCAGACGCGACAGGTCAGTCCCGCCGCTGTTGTACTTCAGCTGGCGGGCGACCTTCGTCTGCTTGGCCTTGGCCCGGCCGCGCCCCATGGCTCGACCCCCTCGGTGACGGGGCTCGACGGCCCCAGAGTCTTGACACGCGTTCATGATCTGGAACGGGCTCTCCATGGAGAGACCGGTCCGTAGGGCTTCCACGGTACCTGAGCCCACGCCCATACGGTACGTCGCCCGCAGGACGCGCGTGTGCGCAGAACCCGCGAGGAGCCCCGTCCTCGCTGGTCAACCGCGATTTTAACCTCTTCTTGGCCGACGACCCGCCGACGGACGTGAGAGTTCTCTCTAACTACCGCCGACGGGTACCCGTCACACGGTCAGCGGCGCCGGGCCTCCGCCATCCGCTGCTCGGCGATCCGGTCGGCCGCGGCGGCCGGCGGAATGCCGTCCGTCTTCGCACGTGCGAATATGGCCAGCGTGGTGTCGAAGATCTTCGCGGCCTTCGCCTTGCACCGCTCGAAGTCGAAGCCGTGCAGCTCGTCGGCGACCTGGATGACACCGCCCGCGTTCACGACGTAGTCCGGGGCGTAGAGAATCCCGCGGTCCGCGAGGTCCTTCTCCACGCCCGGATGCGCGAGCTGGTTGTTGGCGGCGCCGCACACGATCCTGGCCGTGAGTACCGGCACGGAGTCGTCGTTCAGCGCCCCGCCCAGCGCGCAGGGGGCGTAGATGTCGAGGCCCTCGGTGCGGATGAGTGCCTCGGTGTCCGCGACGGCCGTGACACCGGACGGGTGCGCGTCGAGGATCCCGCGCACCGACTCCTCCCGTACGTCCGTGATCACGACCTCGGCGCCGTCGTCGAGCAGGTGCTGCACGAGCTGGCGGCCCACCTTGCCGACGCCGGCGATGCCGACCTTGCGGCCACGCAGCGTCGGGTCGCCCCACAGGTGCTGGGCGGAGGCCCGCATGCCCTGGAAGACACCGAAGGCGGTGAGGACGGAGGAGTCCCCGGCGCCGCCGTTCTCGGGCGAGCGGCCGGTGGTCCAGCGGCACTCGCGCGCCACCACGTCCATGTCGGCGACATACGTACCGACGTCGCACGCGGTGACGTACCGGCCACCGAGCGAGGCCACGAACCGGCCGTACGCGAGAAGCAGCGCCTCGGACTTGATCTGCTCCGGGTCGCCGATGATCACGGCCTTGCCACCGCCGTGGTCGAGACCGGCCATGGCGTTCTTGTACGACATGCCGCGCGAGAGGTTCAGGGCGTCGGCGACGGCCTCCTCCTCGCTCGCGTACGGGTAGAAGCGCGTACCGCCGAGGGCCGGGCCCAGCGCGGTGGAGTGAATGGCGATGACGGCCTTGAGGCCGCTGGCGCGGTCCTGGCAGAGCACGACTTGCTCATGACCCCCCTGGTCCGAGTGGAACAGGGTGTGCAGGACGCCGTCGGTTACGTCGGTCACTGTGGTGACTCCCAGGTAATAAGCGGCGGTTGGGGGCGGGGCCCGTGCGGATGGCGGGCTCCGTGGGCATGAGACTAGAGCCTGCGCCCACCCGCCTTCGGTGCAGTGTTCAGGATCACCTACCGGCGGCGTACAGCCGTGGTTCGATTTGCATAGATTTCTCGTGAGGTTGTGAGCGGTTTTCGCTGGTTTTCCTGGTGGCCGACGGGGGAGGGAGCAGGCGTGCCCAAGGTGTCCTCGTTGATCGTCCCGTACGCGTCGTACTTGCGCGTGTATGAACCGCTGGCCGCCTTCCCGGAGCCGGAGCGCGGCCACTGGGCTCGCTACGCCCGCCGCGCGGAGCGCCCCTCGTACCAGGACGAACTGCGCCGCTCCCTGGCCGACTTGCTGCCCACCCCGCCGGTCCCGGTGCCGGTGCACGAGAGCAGTGACGCCTTCGTGGTGGAGGTCGACGGGGTGCTCTGCGTCTGCCCCTGGCGGACCCGGCTGCGCGGCTGGCAGGCCCTGGGCGAGCTGGCCGAGGAGCTGCCCGCGCCCGTCCTCGACGCCGTCCTGCCGCCGTTGGTACGGCGTCAGGCCGCCCTGGACTACGAGCGCTGGATGGCCCGCAACCCCGACGCCCGCCCGTGGATCCGCACCTCGACCTGGCAGGTGCCGCTGAACTGGTTCGTGCTCGTCTCCGACGAGGAGCGGGAGTACGAGAAGGGGGCGGGGCCCGGCGGCACCCAGCCCGTGCTGCGCTACCGGACGCCGATGGTGCAGGCCCGGCGGCGCACTGCGCGGGCCCTGAAGACGCTGAAGGACACCCTCGACGAGGGGCCGCTGATCGACGGCCTGGTGGACGTGGGGCGCTGGCTGGAGGAGTTCCATCCGCGCTCGCTGGTCGAGCTGGACTACGGCGGGCTGGTGCACGTCCTGCCGGCCGGACACCTCGAGGGGGACCACTCGGCCGCGGACGTCGCCGAGGGCATCGAGGCGCTGCGCGGCGGGGATGGGGCCGCGGCGGGCGAGGCGTACGGGCGGCTAGTGGAGCGGTGGCGGTCGGTCCGGGACCGGCGCTCGGCGAACTGAGGCTCCTGGGGCGCGTGGGCCGTGTGATCTGCTTCTCACCGATACGCGTCGAACTGGCGTATGGTCCTCCCACGCTGAAGAACCCTCACTCCGGGACGTAGGTCCTGATCCGGGCTTTCGTCCCAAGCGGTGTCAAGGCGGTGGCAAGCGTGACGGAAGGCACTTACCTAACCCTTGCGTCGCTTGCCCCTCCCCGTGCCAAAATAGGACAAGGAGTCCGGGGGAGGACTCCATCCATCCACGTATGGGTGGAATCTCAGCATTGCACGCTATGGGGGGTCTGATGACTCCTGATCGCCCTGTGACTGATCGTCACAGTGGCGTGACTGTCCGCTATGGCATGGTCCATCGGCTTCCGTCGCTGATGAACACCTGGGAGGGCAATTCCATCGGTTTGGCCGACGCGGCTGGACGGATGGTGTAGTTGTAGTGCCGAGGACAAGCCGTTCGTCCTATAACCGACTCGACTCGCGTCCGCCATTTCGGGCAACGCGGGTCAAGGTGCAGAATTTAGAGGAAAGAACCGAGAAGGTTCGGTTCTCCCGAGGAGGCCGCTCATGACCGCTCGCACCCCTGATGCCGAGCCGCTGCTGACCCCGGCTGAGGTCGCCACGATGTTCCGCGTCGACCCCAAGACGGTCACGCGGTGGGCGAAGGCCGGCAAGCTTACGTCCATCCGCACGCTCGGCGGACACCGCCGCTACCGCGAGGCTGAGGTCCGCGCACTGCTCGCGGGTATTCCGCAGCAGCGCAGCGAGGCCTGAACAACTGCATAACCGGACAATTCGGCTAGTCCCCCAACCGGCCGAGGCGTCCGAACCACAGCTCCAAGCGACGCGGGTTCTGCCCCAACAGAGCCCACGCCCAAGCTTCTTTGGTACGTGACAAGGGTGCGTCGTAGATCGCGCTGGACTCCGCCGGGTCCAGCGCGATCTTTTTTGTGCCCTGTTCGTGCCTGGACGGCTGGCCTGTGAGTGGCCTTGTCGGAGTCTGGGGAGGGGTGTCGGATCTCCTGTGGACGCCCCCAGAGGGGGGTGCAATTGCACATATTAAATTGACCAGTTGTAGGTGGGGTGTAAGTTCCGCGGTTCTGAAAACCTATGCGGTGACACCCGTCACATGCCACAGTCCTTGTTGCCTACGGGACTTCTGCGCTAGAGGAGTTGGGGCCGAGCACAGGTGGACGTACGTCCCGACTCCCACCGCCCGCTGAGCGGGTCCGCCGCCTCTGATCATGCCTTGGAGGGGCTCTCGTCCTCGGCGGCGCCCCCGGGGTCCTCCTCGCCCCGTGGGGCGGGTTCCATCGCCAGTCGCAGGAGCTGGTGGCAGATCGGGCAGTGCCGCGTCAGATGGCGGTACCCGGAGGCGGCCGCCAGGTGGGCGCGCAGCAGAGCTCGCGTCTCGTGCCTAGCGGTCGCCGCCATACGCACCTCCGAGGCGTCGAGGGGCCCTGGTTTCTGGGTACCGGCGGAATGTGACGCCGTCAAGGCGGTGGGGGCTGGGGGCGGGTTTATTTCGTCCTCGCCGCCCTACCCATTCCCGTTCCGGGTCCGGCGCCCCGCAAGGGGCGCGGGGAACTGCGCGACAAGCTCCCACCGATCCGCGGCCGAAGGGCAACCCAGGGGGTCTGGGGGCAGAGCCCCCAGGTACGGGAACGGGTAGGGGCGGAGGGGGCGAAGAAACTCCTCGGCGTCGGCCCCGGCGGCGGCGCGCACGAAGAGGGCCCCGCATCCGACTCGGATGCGGGGCCCTCTTCACTGCGGTCCTGACGGGATTTGAACCCGCGGCCTCCACCTTGACAGGGTGGCGAGCACTCCAAACTGCTCCACAGGACCAGGTTTCGCAGCAACTCATTCCTGCGCTGTGCTGCGAGAAGAGACTGTACAGGAGGGTGGCCCCGGGGTCGAACTCACCGAACGTGCAGGAGCGGTTACGGGACGGCGGCGTCGATCGCCTTCACGATGCGCTTGTCCGAGACGGGATACGCCGTGCCGAGCGCGTGCGCGAAATAGCTGACCCGGAGCTCCTCGATCATCCAGCGGATGTCCAGGACCGACGAAGGGATCGGCCGGCCCTGTGGCAGCTGCTCCAGGAGCCAGGCGTACTCGTCCTGCATCTCGTGGACCTTCTCCATGCGGGTGGTGTCCCGCTGGACGCTGGTCGGCATCTGCTGCAGCCGACGGTCGGCGGCGATCAGGTAGCGCATCAGATCCGGAAGCCGGCGCAGCCCGGTCGCCGTGACGAAGCCGGGCTTCACGAGGGCGTCCAGCTGCGTCCGTACGTCCGTGAGGTTCGCCAGGAGTGTCGGGCTCTTGACGGCCTTCAGGCGGCGCTCACAGGCCTGCCAGGCGGCAAGCACCTGCTGCACCTGGCCCACCGTACGCACCGTCGTGTCGACGATCTCGGCGCGCACCTTGTCGTACAGCTTCCGGTACGACTCCTCGTCCCACGCGGGTCCCCCGAAGTCCCCGATCAGCTTGTCCGCGGCAGCCATCGCGCAGTCGTCGAAGAGGGCCTGGATCGAGCCGTGCGGGTTGGCGGACAGGGCGAGCTTCTGGGCGTTGGTGAGCTTGTCCGAGGCGAACTTGCCCGGGTTCACCGGGATATTGCGCAGGATCAGCCGCCGCGTGCCCTTCCACATGGCCTGCGCCTGCTCGGCCTCCGTGTCGAAGAGCCGTACGGAGACGGTGTCGCCGTCGTCGACCAGTGCCGGGTACGCCTTCACCGGCTGGCCGGCGCGACGGGTCTCGAAGACGCGCGTCAGCGAACCGATCGTCCAGTCCGTCAGCCCCGTCCGCTCCAGGGACTCGCCGCCCTCGCGCTCCGCCGTCGCCGCCGCGGCCTGCGAGATCGCCTTGCGCGCCTTCGGCTTCAGCTGGAGCTGCAGCGCCTCCAGGTCCTTGTCCTCGGCGAGCTTGCGGCGCCGCTCGTCGACGATCCGGAAGGTGATCTTGAGGTGGTCCGCGACCCGGGACCAGTCGAAGTCGTCGGCCGTGAGCGGCACGCCGACCATGCGCTTCAGCTCGCGCGCCATCGTCGTGGTCAGCGGCTCCTGGAGGGGCACGGCCCGCTCCAGGAACTTCTGGGCGAAGTTCGGGGCAGGGACGTAATTCCGGCGGATCGGCTTGGGCAGGGACCGGATGAGCTCGGTGACGACCTCTTCCCGCAGGCCGGGGATCTGCCAGTCGAAGCCCTCGTCCGTGACCTGGTTGAGCACCTGGAGCGGGATGTGGACGGTCACGCCGTCCGCGTCCGCACCCGGCTCGAACTGGTAGGTCACCCGGAACTTGAGTCGGCCCTGGCGCCAGGAGTCGGGGTAGTCGTCCTTGGTGACCGCCCCGGCCTTCTCGTTGATGAGCATCGAGCGCTCGAAGTCGAGGAGTTCGGGCTCCTCGTGGCGCTTGTGCTTCCACCAGGAGTCGAAGTGCGCGCCGGACACGACGTGTTCGGGCACCCGCTGGTCGTAGAAGTCGAAGAGCGTCTCGTCGTCGACCAGGATGTCCCGGCGACGCGCCCGGTGCTCCAAGTCCTCGACCTCGGTGAGGAGCTTGCGGTTGTCGGCGAAGAACTTGTGGTGCGTACGCCAGTCGCCCTCGACGAGCGCGTTGCGGATGAACAGCTCGCGGGACGTCTCGGGGTCGACCCGCCCGTAGTTGACCTTCCGCTGGGCGACGATCGGTACGCCGTACAGCGTGACCTTCTCGTACGCCATCACCGCGGCCTGGTCCTTCTCCCAGTGCGGTTCGCTGTACGTGCGCTTCAGCAGATGCCCGGCCAGGGGCTCGACCCACTCGGGCTCGATCTTGGCGTTGACGCGGGCCCAGAGGCGGGAGGTCTCGACGAGCTCGGCGGACATCACGAAACGCGGGGGCTTCTTGAAGAGGGCCGAGCCCGGGAAGATCGCGAATTTGGCGTTGCGGGCGCCCAGGTACTCGTTCTTCGCTGTGTTTCTCCCACCCTCCGCCCCGGCCTCCTTCACGTCCTTCATGCCGACGTGGGAGAGCAGACCGGCGAGCAAGGAGACGTGGACGCTCTGGTCGGCCGCGTCCTCCTCGTTCAGATGGATGCCCATCTGCTTGGCGACCGTGCGGAGCTGGGAGTAGATGTCCTGCCATTCGCGGATGCGCAGGAAGTTCAGGTACTCCTGTTTGCACATGCGGCGGAACGCGGACGAGCCCCGCTCCTTCTGCTGCTCGCGGACGTACCGCCACAGGTTCAGGAAGGCGAGGAAGTCGCTCGTCTCGTCCTTGAAGCGGGCGTGCTGCTGGTCCGCCTGCGTCTGCTTGTCGGCCGGGCGCTCGCGCGGGTCCTGGATGGAGAGGGCGGCCGCGATCACCATGACCTCGCGTACACAGCCGTTCTTGTCGGCCTCCAGGACCATCCGGGCAAGGCGCGGGTCCACGGGCAGCTGGGCCAGCTTGCGCCCGGTCTGGGTGAGCCGCTTGCGCGGATCCTTCTCCGTCGGGTCCAGCGCGCCCAGTTCCTGGAGGAGTTGGACACCGTCGCGGATGTTGCGGTGGTCCGGCGGGTCGATGAACGGGAACTTCTCGATGTCACCGAGGCCGGCCGCGGTCATCTGCAGGATGACGGAGGCGAGGTTCGTACGGAGGATCTCGGCGTCCGTGAACTCCGGGCGGGCGAGGAAGTCGTCCTCGGTGTACAGCCGGATGCAGATGCCGTCGGACGTACGGCCGCAGCGGCCCTTGCGCTGGTTGGCGCTGGCCTGCGAGACCGGCTCGATGGGCAGCCGCTGGACCTTGGTGCGGTGGCTGTAGCGGGAGATACGGGCGGTGCCCGGGTCGATGACGTACTTGATGCCCGGGACGGTGAGCGAGGTTTCGGCGACGTTGGTCGCCAGAACGATCCTGCGTCCGGTGTGCGGCTGGAAGACGCGGTGCTGCTCGGCGTGCGAGAGGCGGGCGTAGAGGGGGAGGACCTCGGTGAACCGATAGTTCTTCTTGGTCAGCGCGTCGGCGGTGTCGCGGATCTCCCGCTCTCCCGAGAGGAAGACGAGGATGTCGCCCTTGCCTTCCCCCTGCAGCTCCTCGACGGCGTCGCAGATCGCGGTGATCTGGTCGCGGTCGGCGTCGTCGCCGTCCTCTTCGAGGAGGGGGCGATAGCGCACCTCGACGGGGTACGTACGCCCGCTGACCTCGACGATCGGCGCGTCGCCGAAGTGCCGGGAGAAGCGCTCGGGGTCGATGGTCGCGGAGGTGATGACGACCTTGAGATCCGGCCGCTTGGGCAGCAGCTGGGCGAGATACCCGAGCAGGAAGTCGATGTTGAGGGACCGCTCGTGGGCCTCGTCGATGATGATCGTGTCGTACGCGCGCAGCTCGCGGTCGGTCTGGATCTCGGCGAGCAGGATGCCGTCCGTCATGAGCTTGACGAAGGTGGCGTCGGGGTTCACCTGGTCGGTGAACCGCACCTTCCAGCCGACGGCCTCGCCGAGCGGTGTGTCCAGCTCCTCGGCGACGCGCTCGGCGACGGTACGGGCGGCGATACGACGGGGCTGGGTGTGCCCGATCATGCCGCGGACGCCACGCCCGAGCTCCATACAGATCTTCGGAATCTGGGTGGTCTTACCGGACCCGGTCTCACCGGCGACGATGACGACCTGGTGATCGCGTATGGCCTCCGCGATCGCGTCCTTCTTCTGGCTGACCGGGAGCTGCTCGGGGTACGTGACGGCGGGTACCCGGGCACGGCGCTCGGCCATACGGAGCTCGCCCTTGGCGACCTCCGCCTCGATCTCGGCGAGCACGGTGGAGCGGGCCTCGGGCTTGCGGATCTTGCGCGCGCCTTCGAGCCTGCGCCCGAGCCGGTGCGCGTCGCGCAGGGACAGCTCGGCCAGACGGGGGGCGAGATCGCCGAGGGCGGGGGCAGGATGCGTAGACATACGCCGTCCAGGATCTCACCTCGCCGAAATTCCTGGCGAACGCTTTTGCGCCCGGCGGCTCCGGCGCGGGCCCGCGACCTTCGGTCAGGCCTGGTCGCGGGGTGACGTGTCGCGCTGCGACATGGCCTTCGCGGTGTTGGAAACGGCCTTGATCCCGAGATACGCGGTGGTCATCGTGCTGACAGCGGTGAAAGCGGCGCTGATGACGCCGAGGGCGACCGACTTGTCGCCGTTCAGCTGCCACACGGCGACTCCGGCGATCGCCGCGATCACGACGTTGCTCAGCCCAACGGCTATCAGCCCGAAGAGCGCACGGTCCCGCTCCAGTTTCAGCTCGCCCGTGACCTTCGACTTCCCCGCGGCTCGCGCGACGGCTCCCGACCCGGCTCGCGCCACGGCTTGCGAACCGGCCTCCGACCCGCCTTGCGATTCGGCTTCCGACCCGCCAGGGCTCGTCGTCATGGTCCCCCCACCAGTAGGCACTGCTTCGGCCAGGGCGAACGTAGCGCCGTGCCGGGAACATGCCAAGTTGGGGCAGGGAATCGTGGGTACGGGCACGACAAGGGCCCCGTCCGTTTGGACGGGGCCCTTGGGTTGTGGCTGGGGCCGGGGTCGAACCGGCGACCTATCGCTTTTCAGGCGATCGCTCGTACCAACTGAGCTACCCAGCCACGAGGTTTCAGAGAAACCTCAGCGGTCCTGACGGGATTTGAACCCGCGGCCTCCACCTTGACAGGGTGGCGAGCACTCCAAACTGCTCCACAGGACCAAGCTGTTGTGTGCGAACAAGCGAATCTAGTGTCGCACACCGTTCTGCGTGCCCCCAACGGGATTCGAACCCGTGCTACCGCCTTGAAAGGGCGGCGTCCTAGGCCGCTAGACGATGAGGGCTATCGGCCCGCCTGGGCGCTTCTCAGCGCGTCGGGGACGTGAGAAGCATATGGGATGGCGGGAGGTATCGCCAAAACGGTTTACGGGGTGGTTCCGGAGGGGGTGGGGGACTGGGTCGTGGGCAGGCCGGCGCCCGGCTGGTTCTCCTTCGGCAGGTGGCGGCTGACCTCGGCCGTTGTCAGTCCCAGGCCGCCCAGCTTGATCTCGTCCCAGGCCTGGAGACGGCGGGTGTCGCGGTCCATGTAGAGGATCGAGGCCTCGATGGGGTCCGGGTACTTGCCCTCCACGGCTCGCAGGCCGCTGCCGCCCGTCGAGCCTTCGATGCGCAGGCGCGTGCCGTACTTCATGACCTCCATCTCCTCGTGGTGGAGGTGGCCGGCCAGCACCATCGGCACCTCGCCGTCCGTCTCGCGCGCCGCCGAGGGCTCGTGGGCGATGGCGATGTCCACGGGAGTGCCCGCCGCCCGCTGGTCGTGCAGCGCGGACGCCAGACGTGCGCCCGCGAGCTCCTCCGCCGGGTTGCCGCCCGGTGTGACCGCGCGGTCGGGGGTGAACTGCGGGTCGCCGATGCCGGCGAAGCGGAGGCCCGCGACCGTGACCGCCCGGCCGTTGTCCAGGACGTGCACGTTCTTCGTGTGCTTGAGGTAGCGCTGGGTGAGGAGGGAGTCGTGGTTGCCGCGGACCCAGATGTACGGGGCTCCGAGGTCCGCGATCGGGTCCAGGAAGCCGTTCTCGGCCGCGGTGCCGTGGTCCATCGTGTCGCCGGAGTCGACGATCACATTGATGTCGTACTGCTTCACGAGCGAGGCGATGATCTTCCAGCTCGCCGGGTTGAGGTGGATGTCCGAGACGTGCAGAACCCGGATCGTGGACGGGTCGGGCTGGTACGTCGGGAGCGTGGACGTGACGTCGTACAGCTTCGTCACGTTCGTCACCAGGCGCGCCAACTCCTTCTGATAGACGTCGAATTCGCTCACGATGCTGCGGGCGTTGCCGACGAGGGAGGGCGCCGAGGAGAGAAGTCCGGAGAATTTCGGTTCCAGGACCGAGTTCGGGTTCCAGGTGGCGAACGCCGTCGCTCCGGACGCGGCCAGCAGGGTGAGTGCCAGGCCGCCCGCGGCGAGGGCGCGGCGCGGGCGGCGGTAGACCGCGAGGCCCAGGGCGCTGGCCCCGGAGACGACCGCGATGCAGGACCGTACGGCCAGGTCGAGGGTGCCGCGCTCGACGTCCTGCGCGACCTCGTCCTGCAGGCCGGACAACCGCTCCGGGTGGTCGACCAGGGCCTGGGAGCGGACCGGGTCGAGCTGGTCGACGTCCACGTCGAGGCGGAGCGGTGCCTCGTGGCTGCGCAGCTCCAACGCGCCGAGCGGGGAGACGTTGATCTTCGTGCCGCCGGTGAGGGAGGGACGCAGGGTCATGGTGGTGTTCATGGGGCCGACCGGGACGCGTACGTTCCCCACGATCAGCAGTCCCAGCCAGGCGCCGAGGAGGACGACGCAGAGGAGGCCGAGCGCGCGGGGGTAGGGGTGCGGCTGGGGGACCAGCTCGACCGCGGGGAGCGCGCGGCGGTCACGGTAGCGGCGGGTCAGGGCACGGGTCGCCGTACGGGCGCGGCTTCGTATGCGGTGCGCGGCGGCGGTTGCGGCGGCGGTTACGGCAGCGGGGACGCGGGCCATTGGTCCCGTATGCCCAAGTGCGCGGGTGGGTATGCCGGGCGCGTTCCGACTGTCGGACGGGCGCCGTGACTCTCGTACGGCGTCGCCATGAGCCTCGTACGCGGTGGTCGTCACTCTCGTAGGGCGCTGTCGCCGACTCTCCTACGGCGGCGTCGTGCCGGACAATGGCCGTGTGCTGGAGATGACGCGCGAGGAGTTCGAGGAACTGGTCGCCGAAGCCCTGGACCGGATTCCGCCGGAGCTGACGCGGCTGATGGACAACGTGGCGGTGTTCGTCGAGGACGAACCGCCCGCCGAGGATCCCGGGCTGCTCGGGTTGTACGAGGGGACTCCGCTGACGGACCGTGGGGAGTGGTACGCGGGGGTGCTGCCCGATCGGATCACGATCTACCGGGGGCCGACTCTGCGGATGTGCGACACGCGCGAGGACGTGGTCGCGGAGACCGAAGTGACCGTGGTTCATGAGATCGCCCATCACTTCGGGATCGACGACGCGCGGTTGCACGCGCTCGGGTACGGGTGACGTTCCCTTGCGGGGCGCGTGTCTTCTTGTGGGCGGCGGGAGTTGGGCAGGGTGACTCCCGTTCCGCCCTCGGAGGTGGCTGCCCGTGCGCGCCTTGTACGTACCCGTCCGTCTGGCCGCCACGGTCATGGTCGTCGTCGCGGCCGCCGGTTGTATGAGCGTCGGTGACGACGGGAAGCGGCCCGGGTCCTCGTACTCGGCGGGGCAGCGGGGTGGGGAGGCGCCCGACGGGGGCTCCGCGGTGAGCGGGGGCGGCGCCGGGTTCCGTGGGGGGAAGGACGCGAAGGGGTCCGCCTCCCCGAAGCCCGGTGAGTCCGAGTCCGGGAAGGCTTCGGCTTCGGCGTCGGCCTCTGGAGGTGCGAAGCCGTCCGCCAAGGCTCCGGACAAGGGTGGGAAGGGGCAGACGGAGGTGCCGGCGCCGCCCCAGGGGGAGCCGAGTCCCACGCGTACGACCGCGGAGCCGACGCCGCCGCCTCCGCCCGCGTCGTCGCCGCCTGCGTCCGATCCGGCTACGGCGGAGCCGTCGTCCTCGGCGCACGAGCAGGCGACCCAGTTGGTGGAGCGGGAGCCGGCGCCCGAGGCGGGGTCGCCGGTCTAGGGTTTTCGCCCCCTCCGCCCCTGCCCATTCCCGTACCTGGGGGCTGCGCCCCCAGACCCCCCGGGTGGTTCTTTCGCCGCGGGTGCGTGGGGGCTGGTCGCGCGGTTCCCCGCGCCCCTTGCGCGGCGAAAGATGCCCTGACCTGCGGCGTTGGGGGTCAGTTTGCCTTCAGGGGTGGGGGGTGCGTATGGTGGTAGATCGTTTGATCCCATTTGCCCGGCGCCAACGCAGAGAGCGCCGCGTGTGGCGCGTACTCTCCCTTGCCGTGGCCGGACCGCATAGAGGCGGTCGATTGCGACTTCACGGAGTTTGGGCGCGTGCCGTAGAACTCCGGAAGGTTCGCATTTCGCATGTCTGTTTCCAGTACTGATCACGTCGTCGTGCCCGAGAACAACGAGAACGTCGACACCGAGGGCGTCCTGGCCGTCGAGGCCGTGGAGTCCACCCCCGAGATCACCTTCGCCTCGCTCGGCCTGCCGGACGGCGTCGTCCGCAAGCTCGCGCAGAACGGCGTGACCACCCCCTTCCCGATCCAGGCGGCGACCATCCCGGACGCCCTGGCCGGCAAGGACATCCTCGGCCGCGGTCGCACCGGCTCCGGCAAGACCCTCTCCTTCGGTCTGCCGACCCTGGCGCAGCTCGCCGGCGGCCACACCGAGAAGAAGAAGCCGCGCGCCGTCATCCTCACGCCGACCCGTGAGCTGGCCATGCAGGTCGCCGACGCGCTGCAGCCCTACGGCGACGTCCTCGGCCTGAAGATGAAGGTCGTCTGCGGCGGTACGTCGATGGGCAACCAGATCTACGCCCTGGAGCGCGGCGTCGACGTCCTCGTCGCCACCCCGGGCCGGCTGCGCGACGTCATCAACCGTGGCGCCTGCTCGCTCGAGAACGTCCAGGTCGCCGTCCTCGACGAGGCCGACCAGATGTCCGACCTGGGCTTCCTGCCCGAGGTCACCGAGCTGTTCGACCAGATCCCGGCCGGCGGCCAGCGCATGCTGTTCTCGGCCACGATGGAGAACGAGATCTCCACGCTGGTCAAGCGCTACCTGACCAACCCGGTCACGCACGAGGTCGACAGCGCCCAGGGCAACGTCACGACGATGTCGCACCACATCCTCATCGTGAAGCCCAAGGACAAGGCGCCGGTCACCGCCGCGATCGCCTCCCGCAAGGGCCGCACGATCATCTTCGTCCGCACCCAGCTGGGCGCCGACCGCATCGCCGAGCAGCTGCGCGACGCCGGTGTGAAGGCCGACGCGCTGCACGGCGGCATGACCCAGGGCGCGCGGACGCGGACGCTGGCCGACTTCAAGGACGGCTACGTCAACGCGCTCGTCGCGACCGACGTCGCCGCCCGCGGTATCCACGTCGACGGCATCGACCTGGTGCTGAACGTGGACCCCGCCGGTGACCACAAGGACTACCTGCACCGCTCCGGGCGTACCGCCCGTGCGGGTCGCTCCGGCACCGTCGTGTCGCTGTCGCTGCCGCACCAGCGCCGTCAGATCTTCCGGCTGATGGAGGACGCGGGCGTCGACGCCGCGCGTCACATCATCAACTCCGGTACTGCCTTCGAGCCCGAGGTCGCCGAGATCACCGGCGCCCGCTCGATGACCGAGGTCCAGGCCGAGTCGGCGGGCAACGCCGCGCAGCAGGCCGAGCGTGAGGTCACGCAGCTCACCAAGGAGCTGGAGCGCGCGCAGCGTCGCGCCGCCGAGCTGCGTGGAGAGGCCGACAGGCTGATCGCCCGTGCCGCGCGCGAGCGGGGCGAGGACCCGGAGGCCGCGGTCGCCGCAGCCGCCGAGGCCGTCGTCGAGCAGGCCGCGACCGAGGCTCCGGCCGAGGTGCCTGCCGTGTCCGAGCAGCCCGCCGAGCGTCCGGCGTACGAGCAGCCGCGTCAGCGCCGTGACGAGCGGGGCAACTTCGAGCGCCGTGACGACCGTCGGGACGACCGCGGTGGCCGTTCCTTCGAGCGTCGTGACGACAACCGGGGCGACCGTGGCGGCTTCCGCCGTGACGACCGTCGTGACGACAACCGTGGCGGCTTCAATCGTGACCGTCGGGACGACCGTGGTGGCCGTTCCTTCGAGCGCCGTGACGACCGTGGTGGCTTCAACCGCGACCGCCGGGACGACAACCGTGGCGGCGGCTTCCGCCGTGACGACCGTCGCGACGACAACCGTGGCGGCTTCAACCGCGACGACCGCGGCGACCGCCCCGGCTTCAACCGTGACCGTCGGGACGACCGTGGTGGCCGCACCTTCGAGCGTCGTGACGACCGCCCCGGCTTCAGCCGTGACCGTCGGGACGACCGTGGCGGCCGCACCTTCGAGCGCCGCGACGACCGTGGCGGCCACCGTGGCAGCGACCGTCCCTTCAACCGTGACCGCCAGGACAACCGCCCCTCCAGCGGCTTCCGTTCCGGCAGCCACGACCGCCCGAACGGCCGTCGTGACGACCACCGCGGCACGGGTACCGGCACCGGTTCCTTCCGCCGCGACGAGAAGCCGCGCTGGAAGCGCAACGGCTGACGTTCAGTGATGTAGTGAAGTGAAGTGGCCTCCGCCCGGTTCCGGGTGGAGGCCACTTTTCTGTGCACCCCTGCAGGATCAGCCGACTTCGGTGGGGGATGCGACGGCTGGGTCCGGGTCGACGCCTGGGACGGTTCCGGCAATCTCTACCGCAACGACGGCAAGGGGAACGGGTCGTTCGGTTCACGGGTGAAGATCGCGAGCGGCTGGCAGGACTACAAGGGTCTCTTTTAGCCAATCGGTCGGCGCATGTCATGCCCTCGGCGCGGGAATCGCTGGGGGCATGACAGATGACGCCATAGCGAGTGGGCTGTCGGACGAAGAACGGCTTGCCCAGCTCGGCTACACGCAGGTTCTCGCCCGCCGCATGTCGGCGTTCTCCAACTACGCGGTCTCCTTCACCATCATCTCCGTCCTGTCGGGCTGCCTGACGCTGTATCTGTTCGGCATGAACACCGGCGGTCCCGCCGTGATCACCTGGGGCTGGGTCGCGGTCGGACTGATGACGCTGTTCGTGGGTCTCGCGATGGCCGAGATCTGTTCGGCCTATCCGACGTCGGCCGGGCTGTACTTCTGGGCGCACCGGCTCGCTCCGGAGCGCAGCGCGGCCGCCTGGGCGTGGTTCACGGGATGGTTCAACGTCCTCGGCCAGGTCGCGGTGACCGCCGGCATCGACTTCGGCGCGGCATCCTTCCTGAGCGCCTATCTGAACCTTCAGTTCGACTTCGAGGTGACGCCGGGCCGCACGGTCCTCCTCTTCGCCGGAATCCTGGTCCTGCACGGCCTGCTGAACACCTTCGGCGTCCGGATCGTCGCCCTCCTCAACAGCATCAGCGTGTGGTGGCACGTGGTGGGTGTCGCGGTCATCGTGGGCGCGCTCGCCTTCGTACCCGACCACCACCAGTCGGCGTCCTTCGTGTTCACGAAGTTCGTCAACAACACGGGTTGGGGCAGCGGGGTGTACGTCGTCCTGATCGGTCTGCTGATGGCGCAGTACACCTTCACCGGCTACGACGCCTCCGCCCACATGACCGAGGAGACCCACGACGCGTCCACGGCCGGCCCGAAGGGCATCGTGCGGTCCATCTGGACGTCATGGATCGCCGGCTTCGTCCTGCTCCTCGGCTTCACCTTCGCCATCCAGTCGTACGACAAGGAGCTGGGCTCGGCGACGGGCGCGCCCCCGGCCCAGATCCTGCTCGACGCGCTGGGCGCCACGGCGGGCAAGCTCCTGCTGCTGGTCGTGATCGGCGCACAGCTCTTCTGCGGGATGGCGTCCGTCACGGCCAACAGCCGTATGATCTACGCCTTTTCGCGCGACGGCGCGCTGCCCTTCTCGCACGTGTGGCACACGGTCAGCCCGCGCACGCGTACCCCGGTGGCGGCGGTGTGGCTGGCGGCGCTGGGAGCGCTGGTGCTCGGCCTCCCATACCTGATCAACTACGCGGCCTACGCGGCCGTGACCTCGATCGCGGTCATCGGGCTCTACGTCGCGTACGTCATCCCGACGCTGTTGCGGGTGCTCAAGGGCGACGCCTTCGAGCGCGGGCCCTGGCACCTGGGCCGCTGGTCCCGTGTCGTGGGCGTGATCGCGGTCGCCTGGGTCGTGGTGATCACGATCCTGTTCATGCTGCCCCAGGTCTCGCCGGTCACCTGGGAGACCTTCAACTACGCCCCGGTCGCCGTCCTCGTCGTCCTCGGCTTCGCGGCGGCCTGGTGGCTGGCCTCGGCGCGCCACTGGTTCCTCAACCCCGCCCACGAACGCACCATCGCCCGCGAGCAGGCCCGCAAGGGCGCGCCCGAACCGGTCGATCCCTGACCTTGCACGCTTTTGGCGTGGCCGGGTCCCCGATACCCGATCGGAGTCCCGGCCACGTCCGGCTATGCTCGGGGATGCATCGGCACGGGATCGATACGGGCCGGTGCGTGGACCCTTAGCTCAATTGGCAGAGCAGTGGACTTTTAATCCATTGGTTGTGGGTTCGAGTCCCACAGGGTCTACCGCGCACAGCGCCCCGCACGGCTTCGGCCGGGCGGGGCGCTGTTGTCGTTGGTCAGGCGGTGAGCAGGGTTTTCTCGCAGTCGCGCCAGGCGTGGTCGCTGAGCAGCGGGCGGAAGCGGGTGAAGAGGGCCAGCAGGTCGGGGCCCCACTGGGCTCGCCCGTGCGGGTTCTCGTCCACGAGGTCCAGTTCGTTGGCGGCGGTGAGTTCGGCGAAGTCGCGCAGCCGCGGCAGGGCGGGGGCCCAGGTGTGGCCGGTGAAGCGGTCGCGGAAGGCCGGGGACTCGGACGCGAGGGTCGGATACGAGGCCGTCCGGTCGCAGCTCGCGTAGAAGTGGACCTGGGCTTCGGCCTCGGCGCCGATGACGGCGGCCAGCTCGGCCCGGCGGTCGGTCGGGAGCAGGGCGGTGGCGAAGCCGTCGGTTCCGTAGAACGCGTGACAGAGCCCGGCGAGTTGGAGCGCGGGGCGTGCCTCCCAGCGGGCCAGCCGGTCCCGCACGCGCACCAGGTGCGCCATCAGGGTGCCGCCCGGATGATCGATGCGCTCCGCACCCAGCTCACGCAACAGGTCGATGGCTTCCGAGACGCTCTGCGCCGCCGCGTCGTCCACGGGCCGCTCCTCCTGACGGGGCCTGCCGCCCCTCTTGGGAATCCTCGACCGGGACAGCGGGGCAGTCAATCCGTGGACCGGGGGTGTCAGCCCGCCGTGAGTTCCGGCAGCGGGAGGGTGTGCTGGGTCTGGAGGACCTTTGCGCGGAGGTAGCGGACGTTATGGGCCGTGGTGAAGACGCCGGTCGGGACGCGGTGGGAGACCGTGATGCCGAGATCGCGGAGCTGGTCGGCCTTGTCGGGGTTGTTGGAGAGCAGGTCCAGGGAGTCGATGCCGAGGGCTTGGAGCATCTGGGCGGCGGCCGTGTAGTCGCGGCCGTCCTCGGGCAGGCCGAGGGCGGCGTTGGCGGCGTAGGTGTCGAGGCCCTGGTCCTGGAGGGCGTACGCGTCGAGCTTGTTGTAGAGGCCGATGCCGCGGCCCTCCTGGCGGAGGTAGAGCAGGACGCCTCCGCGGTCGGCGATCTGTTCCACCGCCTCGCGCAGCTGCGGGCCGCAGTCGCAGCGGGCCGAGCCGAAGACGTCGCCGGTCAGGCACTCGGAGTGCAGTCGCACCAGCGGGTCGGCCCCGGGGTTGCCGAGGACGACGGCCAGGTGCTCCTTGTCGTCGGCGAGGCCGTGGAAGGTGACCAGCTCCGCGTCGACCGAGTAGCCGTCGCCGAAGCGCAGGGGGACCGTGACGCGGGTGCGCACGGTGGCGGTGGGGTAGTCGCGCATGTTGTCTCTCCGGTCCGGTCCAGCGGGTTCGCCGACAATGCTTCAGATTTGAAGCATGTCCTTGGAGAGAGACAGTACATGTGCTTTAAAGTTCAAGCAACGGACTTTACCCGCCCCTCGCGACCCTCACGATGTGGAGGAACGCCGCCGCCACGGCAGATCTTCCCCGCAGACACCGGAATTTTCGCCCTGAATCGCCCGCGCGATGCTCCCGCAGATCTCTTCCAGCTGCCCCACCTGCTCGGGCGTCAGATGATCGAAGAGCGCCGACCGCACCGTCTCCACATGCCCCGGCGCCGTCCGCTCCAGGACGGCCATGCCCTCGTCCGTGAGGACGGCGACATGGCCTCGCTTGTCGGTGGGGCAGCCCTCGCGCCGTACCGCGCCGTCGTTCTCCAGCCGCGTCACTGCGTACGTCAGCCGGCTGCGGGTGATCTTCAGTATCTCGGCGAGCTCGGTCATCCGCAGCCGCCGGTCCTTCGCCTCGGACAGCATGGCCAGGATGGAGTAGTAAAGGTGGGGCATGCCCGCCTCGGCCTGGAGCTGGCGGTCGATCGTGTCCTCCAGGAGCGAGGAGGCGGAGACGTACGAGCGCCAGGCGCGCTGTTCGGCGGGGGAGAGCCAGCGGGTCGTCATGCCGCCAGTCTAGGTATTGTTTAAAAGTTGAACCACAGGCCTTGAATCAACCGTACGAGTCACCGCGTGCTCGAACCGTACGAGCCACCGCGAGTCCTTGAACCGTACGAGCCACCGCGAGCTGGAGGGTCCGCCCCCATGCCCCACCCCTACGTCCTGTTGTCCGCCGCCGTCTCCCTCGACGGTTTCCTGGACGACACAGGCCCCGAGCGGCTGCTGCTCTCGGGCCCGGCCGACTTCGACCGGGTCGACGAGGTACGGGCGTCCAGCGACGCGATCCTCGTCGGCGCGGGCACGCTCCGCTCGGACAATCCACGGCTCCTGGTCAACTCCGCCGAGCGGCGCGCGGCGCGGGTCGCCGCCGGCCGCCCCGAGTATCCGCTGAAGGTCACCGTCAGCGGGTCCGGCGACCTCGACCCGGCGGCCCAGTTCTGGCACACGGGCGGCGAGAAGGTCGTCTATACGACGGACAAGGGCGCCGCGAGGGCGACCGAAGCCCTGCGCGGACTCGACGACGGGCTCGGCGTCGACGTCGTGTCGACCGGTCCAGAGCTCGACTGGCGTGTGCTCCTGGAACACCTTCATGACGTACGAGGTGTGCGGCGCCTCATGGTCGAAGGGGGCGGACGGGTGCACACCCAGCTGATGCGGGAGGGGCTCGCGGACGAGCTGCAGCTTGCCGTAGCGCCGCTCTTCGTGGGGGAGCCCGACGCGCCACGGCTGTTCGGACCCGGGGCCTATCCCCCCGGGCGGATGCGGCTGATGGAGACCCGGGCCGTCGGGGACGTCGTCCTCATCCGGTACGTCCCCACCGCGCCCGGAGTCGGGGGGCTCGCCGCCGCCGCGGACCGGCACTGGCTGAGGCTCGCGTGCGAGCTGGCCGCGTTGTGCCCGCCCTCGGAGACCGCGTTCAGCGTGGGCGCGGTGGTGGTGGCCGCCGATGGGACGGAACTGGCGCGGGGGTACTCCCGTGAGGGCGGTGACTCCGTGGTGCACGCCGAGGAGGCGGCGCTCGCCAAGATCGACCCCGCGGATCCGCGTCTCGGCTCGGCCACGGTGTACAGCAGCCTGGAGCCCTGTGCCCGTCGGGCCTCCCGGCCCGCGCCGTGCGCCCGGCTGATTCTCGACGCGGGGGTACGGCGGGTTGTCACCGCCTGGCGGGAGCCCGACACGTTCGTCGCCGGGGCCGACGGGAACGGGCTCCTCGTGGCCGAGGGCGCCGACGTGGTCGTACTCCCGGAGTACGAGGAGCGGGCCATGGCGCCCAACCGGCACCTTTTGTGAATCCCGCCGACACCTGCCGCTGAGGCATGCGCGGGGGCGCGTTTAAACGTGTGTGCTTCGGGTCCCGCGGATGGCGTACACTGGTTTCAACGACGCGGGGTGGAGCAGCTCGGTAGCTCGCTGGGCTCATAACCCAGAGGTCGCAGGTTCAAATCCTGTCCCCGCTACTGAAGGCCAAGGGCCGGAACTCGGATTCACGAGTTCCGGCCCTTGGTGTTTGCCGGCCACGGCCTCATACGTCCCCACATCCCCCGGTCGGTCCACACCGGTCGCCCCCCGCTCCCGCTCCGGGAAGCCTGGACGGGTGGGGCAGCAAACAGGCGAGCAGCGGGCCGAGGGCCCGTACGACCGGTCCGGTGGACGGCTGCCCGGCGATCCCGTGCCCGACCCCGGCCTCGATGACACCCCGCCCCGCGGCCCCGCGGACCCGGGCAGGCGCAGGATCTCGAAGGCGCGGGCCTTCGTCCGGGCGCTCCCCGCGCTGCTCATCGTCGTCGGGGCCTTCTACGACTACTTCACGCCGTCGGACTTCACCGCGTCCCCTCTCTTCACGGCCGCGCCGCTCGTGGCCGCGCCCCTGTACTCGCTGCGCGGCACGGTGCTCACCGGTGTCGCGGCCATCGCCGCGGTGCTCACGATCCACATCAGGCTCAGCATCGTCCTGAACGTCGGCTCGGTCACCGAAGTGGTCACGGTGGCCACGGCCGGCGTCCTGGCCGTCGTGATCAACATCCTCGTCCGCCGCAGCGACGCACGGCTCGCCACGGTCCGGGAGATCGCCGAGTCCGCCCAGCGCGCCGTGCTGCCGGAACCCGACGAGCGGATCGGCGGCCTCGAGGTCGCGGTGCGGTACGAGGCCGCGCAGGCGGACGCGTTCATCGGTGGCGACCTGTACGCGGTGCAGGACTCCCCGCACGGCGTACGGCTGGTCGTGGGCGACGTACGCGGGAAGGGCATGGGCGCGGTGGCCGCCGTCGCCGTCGTCATCGGGGCGTTCCGGGAGGCGGCCGAGCAGGAGGCGACGCTGGAGGCGGTCGCGCAGCGTCTGGAGCGCGCGCTGGCGCGCGAGGGCACCCGGCGCGACGGCCTCGACGCCTTCGAGGGGTTCACCACGGCCGTACTCGCGGAGATCCCGCACGGCGAGGACGTCGTACGGATCGTCAACCGCGGCCATCCGTCGCCGCTGCTCCTGCACGCGGACGGCACGCTCGTCACGCTCGACGCCGAGGATCCCGCACTGCCGCTCGGCATGGGCGAGTTGGGCACCTGGCCCGACCGGGCGGTGCGGGCCAAGTTCCCGCGCGGTGCGACGCTGCTCCTCCACACCGACGGCCTGTCCGAAGCCCGCGACGAGTGCGGGGACTTCTACGATCCCGCCGCGCGCCTCGCCGGACGGGTCTTCCCCGGTCCGGACGCCCTGCTGGCGGCCCTCGCCGAGGAGGTCCGCCGGCACACGGGCGACGGCACGACGGACGACATGGCACTGCTTGCCGTGCGGCGTTCTTGATCGTTGTCACGAGGGGTGATCGGGCGGTGTCCCTCCGCATAACGACTGACACACCGTCAACTGAATCGATGTTTATGCGACGTGGTCAACTCGCCCGATTTAGGCCGGTGGTGACCCCAAAGTCCTGGCCAAAAGCGTTAACGATCAGTCCGAACAGCTTGGAATCCGGTACCCGGGTCTATTAACGTTCGATAACGCAGCGCGGTCGTCCCAGCCGTCACAAGAGGCGGCTCCGTGCGCACGCGCCGAATCCCGCAAGGGAACCGGGGAACCACCAACTTGGGGTGAATCGAGCGTCTTTCACGGTGAACAAACCGTGGTTGACGCGCGTAGGAGACCTTCCTGCTCCGAACCCGTCAGCTAACCCGGTAGGCGAGAAGGAAGGAAAGGAGCACGCCCACGTGGCGTCCAACCGGCCTGCCCAGCAAACCTCGTTCGCGCCCAACGACACACAGCCCTTCGGCTACGCGTACGGCAACGACGAGGGTCCTTGGGAGGAGTGGAACCCCACCGAGGATTCCGTCCGTCCCGTCCGCGGCCGGCACCGCGTCAGCAAGCAGCGCGGCGGAGGACTCGCCCGCAGCTCCACGGTTCTCGGCGTAGGCGTCATCGCGGCCGTCGGCGCGGGCGGCATGGCCACCGCGGCACCCGGCAAGCCGCCGGTGTCGATCTCGCTGCCCGACCTGTCGTCGGTCACCGAATCCGCCAAGGCCCTGATATCCGACGGCGGCACCAGCGCGCCGAAAGGCTCCGCCACTCCGCTCACCAGCGCCGGTCTGACCAGCACCGACGCCGCGCAGGGCACCACCGACGCGGGCGAGGCGCTGCGCGCCCGCATCATGCAGCAGGCCGAGTCGCAGCAGGACCAGGTCGACACCGCGGCCCAGGACGCCGCCGAGGCCGCCGCCGCGAAGCAGGCCGTCGCGCTCGCCGCCAAGCAGCAGGACGACGCCGCGGCCAAGGCCGCCGCCGCGAAGAAGAAGGCGGAGGAGGAGGCCAAGGCGAAGGCCGAGGCGGAGCGTCTCGCCGAGCTCGCCAAGAGCTACTCGCTGCCCACCTCCTCGTACACGCTGACCTCGCGTTTCGGCGAGGCCGGCTCCATGTGGTCCTCCGGCTACCACACCGGCCTCGACTTCGCCGCGCCCACCGGCACGCTGATCAAGGCGATCCACAGCGGCACCGTCACGGAGGCGGGCTGGGCCGGCGCGTACGGCTACCGCACGATCCTCACCCTCGACGACGGTACGGAGCTGTGGTTCTGCCACCAGTCGTCGATCAGCGTCAGCGTGGGCCAGAAGGTCGCCACGGGTGACGTGATCGGGCGCGTGGGCGCGACGGGCAACGTCACCGGGCCGCACCTGCACCTGGAGGTCCACCCCGGCGGCGGCGAC
This sequence comes from Streptomyces sp. R41, assembly GCF_041053055.1. Classification (NCBI taxonomy): domain Bacteria; kingdom Bacillati; phylum Actinomycetota; class Actinomycetes; order Kitasatosporales; family Streptomycetaceae; genus Streptomyces; species Streptomyces sp. R41. The sequence goes on along the minus strand of NZ_CP163443.1, from coordinate 5,097,340 downwards.
GCGATCGATCCGATGGCGTGGCTGCGCAGCAAGGGCCTCAACCCCTGACACGTACGTTCCTGATCCCCGGTGGTCCTGACGGCAACCCCCCCGACGTCAGGGCTGCCGGTCAGGCGTTTGCGGAGCCGGGTGTGCGTCGTGTGCGGAGTCGCGTGCGGGCCCAGGTGCGGAGTCGGGTCCGGAATATAACCATCCGGTACGGATGTTGAAGTTGAACATGACTTCTCTGCGCAAGTTCGGTTCCTCCGACCTCGAGGTCTTCCCGCTGTCCCTCGGTGGCAACGTCTTCGGCTGGACCGCCGACGAGGCCCAGTCCTTCGCCGTGCTCGACGCGTACGCGGCCGCCGGCGGCAACTTCCTCGACACGGCCGATTCCTACTCGGCGTGGATCGAGGGCCACAAGGGCGGCGAGTCCGAGACCATCATCGGCAAGTGGCTCAAGGCGCGCGGCAACCGCTCCGACGTCGTGGTCGCCACCAAGGTCAGCCAGCACCCCGAGTATCCGGGGCTGTCCGGCGCCAACATCAAGGCCGCGGCCGACGCGTCCCTGCGCCGTTTGGGCACCGACTACATCGACCTCTACTACACGCACTTCGACAAGCCCGAGGTGCCGGTCGAGGAGATCATCGGGGCGCTCGATGAGCTGGTGAAGGCCGGCAAGGTGCGCCACATCGCCGCGTCCAACATCTCGGCCGAGCGGCTCCAGGAGTCCCTGGAGTTCTCCGACCGCGAGGGGCTCGCGCGATACGTCGCCCTCCAGCCGCACTACAACCTCGTCTCGCGCGACACGTACGAGGGTGCTCTGCGGGACGTCGCCTCCCGCTCCGGCCTCGCGGCCGTCCCGTACTACGCTCTCGCGTCGGGCTTCCTCACCGGCAAGTACCGGCCCGGGACGACGGTGGACTCGCCTCGGGCTCAGGGGGCGGCCAAGCACCTTGAGACGGAGCGAGGGCTTCGCGTGCTCGCCGCCCTCGACGAGGTCGCCCAGGCGCACGACGCCCCTGTCGCCACGGTCGCCCTCGCCTGGCTGGCAGCCCAGCCCACGGTCGCGGCGCCCATCGCTTCGGCGCGGACGCCCGAGCAGCTTCCGGCGTTGCTGGGGGTGGGGGACCTGGTCCTGACGGACGGGGAGCTGAGCAAGCTGACGGAGGCGTCGGCGTAACCACCGGGTTTCTTCGCCCCCTCCGCCCCTGCCCATTCCCGTCCCTGGGGCTCCGCCCCAGACCCCGTTCGCGCAGTTCCCCGCGCCCCTGAAAAGGGGCGCGGGGAACTGCGCGATCCTTTGAGCGGGGGTCTGGGGGCGGCAGCCCCCAGGGACGGGACGGGAAGGGGCGGAGGGGGCGAAAAAAACTACGTGCGGTACGGGTTGTACGCGGGATATGGGGTGGCCGCGGGTCCGTAGGGGTGGCTGTACGCGTAGCCGTGGGCGGGCCACGGTGGGGGTACCGGGACCACCGGGGCCATCGCGCGGGCCGCGTAGGACAGGGCCGGGCGGGCAACATCCCGGCGGCGCCACAGCTCGTCGAGCAACTCCCGCTCCCGCACGACGAAGTCGGCACCCGCGCGCCCCCGGCGCCCCCGGTGCCGCAGAAACGCCAGAGACGTCGCATACGCCTCGTACTCCGCGACCGAGCGAGCCGCGGCCTTCCCGAAATGGTGACCGGCCCACTCGCGGGCGAGCCGCCGCGCCCGCATCGAGCCGAGCACATACGGCTCGGGCGCGCTCAGCCACCCGGCGACGGCGTACGCGGGCAGTTCCGCGCGCACGGTGCGCAGCTCCCGCTGCCGCGTCCAGATGGCCAGCCAGGTCAGCAGCCCGAACGCGGGCACCATGAACGCGGCGTACACCCCGAAGAACCCGTACTCCCCGAAGCTCGACGAGCCGTTCCAGGCGGAGTGCATGCCCATGGCGAGCAGCAGTCCGGTGAGGGGGAGCAGGACGCGGCGCAGATGCTGGCGCTCGGCGGACAGGGCCGCGATGCCGAAGCCGATGCCGGTCAGCACGGTGAACAGCGGGTGCGCGAAGGGCGACATCACCACGCGGACGAAGAAGGTCGCGGCGGTGACGGACGCGAGCCCGCGCTCGCCGCTGAGCTGGTCGGTGCCGAAGGCGGTGCCGAGGTAGAGGATGTTCTCGGTGAACGCGAAGCCGGTGGCGGTGACCCCGGCTATCACGACCCCGTCGACGATCCCGGTGAAGTCCCGTCTGCGGAAGAGGAAGACCAGCAGCACGGCCGCCGCCTTCGCGGACTCCTCGACAATGGGCGCTATGACGGTCGCGCCGAGGGTGTCGGCGCTGGAGGGATCCGCGGTCGCGGTCGCTATCCATCTGGTCGCGAAGCTGTTGGCGACGATCGCTATGAGCGCGGCCGCGCAGGCGCCCCAGGCGAAGGCGAAGAGCAGGTTGCGCCAGGGCCCGGGCTCGACCCGGTCCAGCCACCGGAAGGCGGCTATGAGGAGCGGCACGGGGAAGACGGCGAGGCCGAGGCCGACCAGAAAGCCCTCGGTGCCGGTCTGTTCGCGGACGAGGGCCAGGATCACGAGCCCGGAGATCGCGAGCAACGCGATCAACGCGCCGTACCGCGCCCACTTCCGCTGCCACCAGTGCGCGTGCCGCAGCGCACCACCGGCGGGACCGCTGGGGTGCGTCGGGTACGAGGGACAGGTGGCCACGGCATCGACCCTAACGAGGGAGGGGCGCAGCGCGCGACGGTGCCTGGTGCCGCCCGGGGGTTCCCGAGAGACGCCGGAGACTCCCGCGGGTTTCAGCGGGGCTTCAGCCGTCGACGGATTGCTGCTCCGGTTTCTGGTCCGGTTGCTGATGCTGGTCCGGGTGGTCTACGAGGTGCTGTACGCGCCGGAACAGGAGGTCGTTCACCACATGACCCTTGTCCAGTCCCTGGCCCTCGAAACGGGTCAGCGGCCGGAAGTCCGGACGTGGCGCGTAACCGCCGTCGGGCTGGGTGTTCTCGAAGTCCGGGTGCGCGCTCAGCACTTCGAGCATCTGTTCGGCGTACGGCTCCCAGTCGGTGGCGCAGTGCACCAGGGCGCCCGGCTTGAGGCGGGTCGCGACGAGGCTGAGGAACTCCGGCTGGATCAGCCTCCGCTTGCGGTGCCGCTTCTTGGGCCAGGGGTCCGGGAAGTACACGCGCAGGCCGCTCAGGGACTCCGGCTGGAGCATCTCCCTGAGCAGGATGATCGCGTCGCCGTTGCCGACCCGGATGTTGGACAGACCGTTCCGGTCCGCGAGATTGAGCAGGTTGCCCTGTCCCGGGGTGTGCACATCCACGGCGAGGATGCCGGTCTCCGGGTCCTCGGCCGCCATCTGCGCGGTGGCTTCGCCCATCCCGAACCCGATCTCGAGCACGACGGGCAGGTCGCTCCCGAACAGCTCCGCCAGGTCGATCGTCCGCTGCCCGTCGATGTCCAGCCCCCACTTGGGCCACAGCCGCTGCAGCGCGTCCGCCTGCCCGGCGGTCACGCGACTGCGACGCGGCTGAAAACTCCGGATCCGCCGCTCGAAGTGCGACCCGGCGGGGTCGGCCTTCGGTCCGTCGGGGAATCGGGGCTCCCCCTTGGCGCGGGTGTGACGCAGCGAGCCGTCAGTGGGTGAGGCGGGCTGCGGCTCTTCGGGGGCGGTAAAGGAGGACTCAGACACAGTGGGGTCGATTTTACGGCGGTTGTTCGCCCCCTCCGCCCCTGCCCTCCCCCCACTCTCGGCTTCGCTCGAGCGGGGGGACCCCATCGTCCCTGGGGGGCTGCCGCCCCCGGACCTCGCTGGGTTGTTCTTCTGGTGCGGGCCGGTGGGGGCTTGTCGCGCAGTTCCCCGTGCCCCTTCAGGGGCGGAGGGGGCGAAAAAACTCCTCACGCCCCCGCCAGCGCGCCCAGCGCCCTCCGGGCGACCTCTCTCCCGATCGGCAGCGAAGCCGTGGCGGCAGGTGATGGCGCGTTCAGCACATGCACCGTCCGGGGCCCCTCCCGGATCAGGAAGTCGTCCACCAGCGTCCCGTCGCGCAGGACGGCCTGCGCACGGACCCCCGCCGCGGCGGGCACCAGATCGTCCGGCGTCACCGCGGGCAGCAGCCGCCGCACCGCATACGTGAACGCCTGCTTCGACAGCGACCGCCGCAGCTCCCCCGCCCCGTACCGCCAGTGCCGCCGAGCGATCCGCCAGGCCCCGGGCCACGCCAGAGTCGCCCCCAGCTCACGAGGCCGTACGACCCCCCACCCGTACCCCTCGCGGGCGAGCGCGGGCACCGCGTTCGGCCCGATGTGGACGCCTCCGTCGATCCCCCGGGTGAGATGCACCCCGAGGAAGGGGAAGGCGGGGTCCGGCACGGGGTAGACGAGCCCGTGCACCAGCTCGGGCCGCGCCAGCGAGTAGTACTCGCCCCGGAAGGGCACGATCCGCATCCCGGGATCGTCCCCCACGAGCCGCGCGACCTCGTCGCAGTGCAGCCCCGCGCAATTGACCAGCACGCGTCCGCGGACGATCGCACCGTCGGCGGTGAGCACGGCGGCGCCGCGCCCGGGCCGCCGGTCGACGCGGACGACGTCCGCCCCGTACCGGATCTCGGCCCCGGAGGACTCCGCGAGCTGCTGGGCCACCGCGACGAAGTCGCAGATCCCCGTCGTGCCGACATGGATGGCGGCGAGCCCGCGCACCTCCGGCTCGTACTCCGCCATCTGGGCCGGCCCCAGCTCTCGTACCGGAATGCCGTTCTCCCGGCCGCGCTGGACCAGTCCGTGCAACCGGGGCAGCTCCGCCTTGTCCGTGGCGACGATCAGCTTGCCGGTGACGGCGTGGGCGATGCCGTACTCGGCGCAGAACTTGACCATCTCGGCGGCGCCCCGCACCGCGTACCGAGCCTTCAGGGAGCCCGGGCGGTAGTAGATCCCGCTGTGGATCACCCCGCTGTTGCGCCCCGTCTGGTGCCGGGCGGGCCCCTGCTCCTTCTCCAGCACCGTCACCCGCGTGCCCGGCGCAGCGCGCGTGATCGCATACGCCGTCGACAGGCCGACGATGCCGCCGCCGATCACCAGCACATCGCAGTCGTACGCGAGCTCCCGCACCTGCACCACCTCCCGACTTCGATAGTGCACTGCGCCACTGACAATGCGCTCAAACCCATAGGAGGCCCCCCGCGCCCCGAAGGGGCGAAAGGGGGCTCGGGACTGTCACATCGTGCGGCTCCGCCGCGTGGGCGCGACCAGCCACACACAACCCGTGTCCCCGAGACCGCAGCGCCAGGCAGACGCGTCGGAACCCTGCCCCAAGCGGAGCGCCTACGCCGGAGCCATCAGCAGCGGCCGTGCGCGCTCCCGCAGTTCGACCACGCGCGGTTCGTCGCCGTACGGCTCCAGCCGGTGCAGAAGGTCCTTCACGTACTCGGTGGTGCGCGCGGAGGAGATGCGTCCCGCGACCTCCACCGCCCGTACACCCTGCTCGCACGCCGCGTCGAGGTTGCCCGACTCCAGCTCGGCGACCGCCGACACCACCAGGCGCAGCCCGTGCGAGCGCACGAACTCCTCCGTCGGCTTCGACAGCGCCTGCTCGGTGAAGCGGCGCACCTGGCGCGGTGCCTTCAGGTCGCGGTAGCACTCGGCCGCGTCGGCGGCGAAGCGGTCGTACGAGTAGAAGCCGAGCCAGGACGGGTCGTTGTCGCCGTCGCGGGCCCGCTCCAGCCAGCCCTCGGCGGCCCGCAGGGCGGCCCCGGCCGCCTGGGCGTCACCGGCGCGCGCGTGTGCGCGTGCCTCGACGAGGCGGAAGAAGCTCATGGTGCGGGCTGTCGCCAGTCCCCGGTTGCGCTCCAGGGCGGCCTGGGCGAGGTCGACGCCCTCGTCGCCGAAGCCGCGGTAGGTCGCCTGGAGGGACATGGAGGCGAGTACGTAGCCCCCCAGAGGCACGTCCGCGGCCGCTCGGGCCAGGCGCAGCGCCTGGATGTAGTAGCGCTGGGCCGCCTCCTGCTGGCCGGTGTCGAAGGCCATCCAGCCGGCGAGGCGGGTGAGTTCTGCACTCGCTCCGAAGAGGGCTCTGCCCACCTCGTCCGAGTACGAGCCGAGCAGCAGCGGTGCCGCCTCCACCCTCAAGCACTCGGGCACCATGGACGAACGCCAGTCGCCGCCCCCGTACTTGGAGTCCCAGCGCCTGGCGTCCTCGGCTGCCTCGCGGAGCTTCTGCACATCGCTGTGGCCGACTTTCAGCGGTGCTCCGGAGCCCTCACCGAGGCTCACCTCGCGCGCCACCGAGCCGTCGGCCGGGGTTATCAGCCACCGTGACGCTGGAGTTGCGTATGCGCTCACTGCGAACGATCCCGCCAGCGACTGCCAGATGCCGCCGCCGCCGGCCCGGCGCCCGGCGAGGTCGAGGCGGTACAGCTCCGTCGCCGACCGCACCGCCTGTCCGACGTCCCGCGGGAAGGCGAGGCCCACTTCCGGTGCGGGATCCGCGTCCGCCAGGCCGATCTCGTGGAGCGGCACCGGGCGACCGAGCTTCTGGCCGATCGCGGCCGCGATGAGGTGCGGCGCCGCACCTTGCGGCACCATTCCCTTCGACACCCAGCGCGCCACCGACGTCTTGTCGTAGCGAAGAGTCAACCCGCGTTGAGCGCCAAGATCGTTGACGCGTCGCGCGAGTCCTGCGTTGCTGATTCCCGCGAGGGCGAGAACGGCGCCGAGTTTTTCGTTCGGCCCGCGTTGCTCCCTGGACATGCGCCACCCCTCGACACAGACGGCTGCCGCGCTGGCATAACCACGCGGCATTCGTAAACCCAGCGTAGTTCGCCCAATCCCAAGCGTTAAGGGGCGTACTTCCGGATGGCGGGATTGTGGTCCGTACGACAGTACGGACGGTTGCGGCGTGCTCCCGCTGTGTGGCCGTGCGCCCGTCCGTGCGCTCTTCTCCGGCCATCGGGGGAGCGCTTCCATGGATCGTGCGTGGGTCGGCCCGCTGTACTGGATCCAGTGGGCTGGGGGACACCGCCGCCTCCATCCCCGCGGGCGGCGGACCGGTCCGGGAGGCGAACTCCGCCTCCCGGACTGTGCGTTGCCGGAGCGGTGCGCAAGGTCTGTACGGAGCGTATGCACGCCTGTCCATCCGCAGCCGATTTGGCCGAAAATCGATGGTGGCCCTCGAGGGCAATTAGGGCTCCTACCACGACAGTTGAGGGCGCGTAGGGTGTTTTGAGGGAGCGTATCGGGGGCGCATTCGCGTCGGCCCGGGGCTGGTCGGGTATTGGTCGTGGGGGCGGCTCGATGCCGCTCGGGGGGCGTTCGGCGGGTTGCTCGATGGCGCTTCGGGGGCGGTCGGCGGGTTGCTCGACGGCGCTTCGGGTGTCGGGCGATGGGATGCTCGATGCCGCTCGGGTGTCGGGCGACGGGGTGCTCCACGCCGCTTTGGAGGGCGGCTCCTCGTCGGTGGCGGGTGGGGTCGACGGCGGTCGTGCGTCGGCATCGGATCGGCGCGGGCGCCCACTTGGGGGCGCACTTCAGGGAGCGCAAGCCGCCGCAGGGGCCCTCCCACGCGCTTCCTTCGTGGCAGCATGGTGCCAAGTTCGTACGGTGCACTGGTTGTCCACAGCCTGTGGAGGCGGCGATGCGATGGTTGGTGGGGTGGAGCAGTACCGCCGCCAGAGCGCCTGAGATCGGCTCGGCCGGCGCCACCGGAAGCGACGGCGAGACCGTCCATCCGGTGGGTTCCCAACTCCTTTGGGGCGACCCCGATCCGCTCTGGGCCGTCGGCGACTGGCGCCCCGACGAGGTGCGCGTCGTGAAGGCCGACGCGCAGAACCGGATCGCCGTACTCGGCACCTGTGGAGCCTCCGACGAGGAGCTGCGGGTCGGGCTGTTCGCCGCGCGCGGAGGGGCACTTCGGCATCTGACCAACTGGTCCGGCAGCTACACGGCGGTCGTCCAGGTGGGCCGGCGGGTGACCGTCTGCGGTGATCTCGCGGGCGCGCGGCCCGTGTTCTACACCCCCTGGGCGGGCGGTACGGCCTACGCGACCGCCGCGCTGCCCCTCGCCGACCTCATCGAGGCGAACCTCGACTTCGGGCATCTGGCGGCGCTGCTCGCCGCCCCCGACGTACCGGCCGCGGTGCACGACTCGACCCCGTACGACGGCGTGCGGCGTATCCCGCCGGGGCACGCGCTGATCCTGCGCGCCGGGGCGCGTGAGATCGCCGGGTACGAGCCGGTCGCCTCCCTCGCGGTCGCGGCGCCCTCGGCCGACCCCGCGAGCGCCGTGGACGCCGTGCGCGATGCCCTCGTCGAGGCCGTACGCGCGCGTCTGGCCGCGCCGCGCCATGTGCCGGGCACCGATGTGGACCCCGGGCCCGTGCCCGGGATGGGGCCCGCCGAGCGGCGTGCCGCGCGCGGGATGCCGGTGCCGGGGATCGGCGCCGACCTTTCGGGCGGGCCCGCCTCGGGGACGCTGGCGCTGCTCGCGGCCGGGCTTCCGGGGGCGCCCGGGACCGTCCTGGGGCATGGCACGGGCGCCGGTGAGCGTCTTCTCGCGGTCACCTTCAACGACCTTGCCGTCAGCGGGCGGGAGGCCGAGCTGGAGCGGGCCGGGACGCTGGCCGCGAATCCCCGGCTGCACCATGTGGTCGTCGCCGGGGGCGAAGAGGTGCTCCCCTACGCCGACTTGGAGGGCCCGTTGACGGACGAGCCCGGCCCGTCGCTGGTGACGGCCGCCCGGCATCGCGTGCGGCTCTCCTCGGGGAGCGCGGACCACTTCACGGGGTACGGCGCCCGGCAGGTCCTGGACGCCCACCCGGCGCGGCTCGCGGACCTGTTGATGGACCGCAAGCGGCGACATCTGGTGAAGCCTGTCGCCGCGCTGGCGAAGGCCGACGGGTCCGTGATGGTCCCCGCGCGCGTGTACGGCGCCGCGCGGAAGCTGGCCCGTACGCCGTACCGCACCGGTGTCGACGTGCTCGCCGACCGGCTGCTGCACCGGCGGTTCGAGGAGCCGGGGGGTGCTGTGGGGGCGTCGCTCGCCGCGCTCACCTGGGCCAGACCCGGGCCCGCGGCGCGTTGGCTGACCGGGGAGGCGCTGGCTGAAGTATCGGTTCGCCTGCAGGGGGCTACGGGGCGGCCCGGGGTGGGGCCCGGGCAGCGCCCGGGCGACTTCCGCGCGCGTGCGGCGCTTGCCCGTCACGCGGCGGATCTGCGTGTCCTGGAGCAGGCCGCCGAGATCCGCTTCCAGCGGCTGCACGTGCCGTTCCTGGACAACCAGGTGGTACGCGCGTGCCGTGACCTTCCGGAGGCGCTGCGGGTGCAGCCCGGGGCTCGGGCGGCGATTCTGCGTACGGTGCTGGAGGGGGCGGGGGTGGCTGATCTCCCCGCCGGCTGGGGCGCGCCTTCCCACGCGTCCTCGGCTGCGGCCGCGCGTACGGGGTTGCGGGTGGCCGCGGATTCCCTGATCGCGCTGTTCGACACGCCGCTGCTCGCCCAGGCGGGCCTGGTCGAGGCCCGCGTCGTCCGCAAGGCGCTGCGGGCGGCCGCGGAGGGCGAGCCGCTGCCGCTGGACGGGCTGGCCGACCTGGTCTCCCTGGAGCTGTGGCTCCGGCGGCTGCTGGCCCGGCGGGGGACCTGCTGGACGGGGACGCCTGCTCGGCAGCGGGCTGTGCCCGCGGGGATTGTGCCGCAGGGGCGGGCGTTGGGGGCGGGGGCCGGGGCGGTTCGGCGGGGGTAGGTGGGGGTGTTCCTCGCGTTCCGCCGGTGAGGGGAGCTTGTGGCTTCGCCTTGCTGCTGGCGGGTGGGTAGCGGGTTTCTGTCGGTTGGTGGCTTCGCCTTGCTGCCGGTGGGTGGGTCGGGTTTCTGTCGGTGAGTGGCTTCGCCTTTCCGCCGGTGGGTGGGTCGGCGGTACTCCTCGCGTTCCGCCCGGGGTGGCTTCGCCTTTCCGCCTTTCCGTCGGTGGGTGGGTCGGGGCCGTGCCGGTACATCCGCCCCGTCGCCGGTGGCAGATCGCTTGGCTTACGTGGCTCTGCCTGTTGGCAACCACGTAAGCGACGGGGCATGTGATGTACCGGCACGGCCCCTCCCGTGCGTGGGCGAGTGCGGGTGTATGCCAATGACCCTGCCTGCGCTCTTCAGCCTGGCTGGGACCTCAACCTGTCCGGCGGGGGATGAGGGGATGGGTCCCATCCGCTCACCCTGCCTGCACCCTTCACCTCTAGCCGGGGGACCTCAACCTGTCCGGCGGGGGGACAGGCGACGAGCGCCCTCCACGCACCGGCCATACCCCGCCTACCCCAGCGGGTTGCCACCCCAAGCCGCCTGCTGCCCACCTAGCGAGTCTTCTTCACCCCGGCCGGCACCCGTCAGCCCGTCCGGGACGTCAACCTGCCCGGCGGGAGGAAGAGTGGAAGAGGCGACGAGCCTCCAGCCCGCCATGCCGCACGTCCGTGCGGCACCCCACCTGTCCCGCCCGCTCTCTCGCCCCCGGCCGGGGCTTGATCTTTTGGCCTGTCCGGCGTTTGAGGGTGAGGCCGGCAGGACGATTCGGGGGTCTGGGGGCGGAGCCCTCAGGTACGGGACGGGTAGGGGCGGAGGGGGCGAAAACGCTGACCTTGCGAACCGCCCGCCGGGTGGGTCGGAGGTGAAGCGGAGGGCCCGGGGAGGCTCGCCGGGGAAAGCCGGTGCCTCGAGGGCGGGGGGCGGCGAGAATGGGTGGGTGCGGTACAGGATTCTGGGGGTCACCCAGGTGGAGGATGACCGGGGGGCCCAGGTCGCCGTCGGAGGCCCCCGCGTGCGCGCGCTGCTCGCGGTGCTGGCGCAACGCCCCGCCCGCACCACCGCTCCGGACACCCTGATCGACGAGGTGTGGGCGGACGATCCTCCGCTGGACGCCCCCGCGGCACTGCAGGCCCTCGTCGGCCGCCTCCGCCGAGCCATCGGCAAGGACACGGTCGCCTCCGAGGCAGGCGGCTACCGTTTGCGGGCCGCCAAGGACGACGTGGATCTGTTCGTCTTCGAGCGGCTGGTGGGGGAGGGGAAGGCGGCGCTGGACCGCGGCGACGCCATGACCGCCGCCGACAGTCTGCGCGAAGCCCTCGGCCTGTGGCGCGGTCCCGCCCTCGCCGACCTGCCCGACCGCACGGTTGCGACCCGCCCGGAGGCCCTCCGCCAGGAGGCGACCCGGACGCGCATCGAGGCGGACCTGCGACTCGGCCGCGCCACCGACGTCGTACCGGAGTTGAGGGAACTGACGGCGGCTCACCCGTACGACGAGGCGCTGCATGTTCTGCTCATCCGCGCCCTGCGCGACGCCGGCCGCGGCGCGGACGCCCTGGCCGCGTACGAGGGGGTGCGCCGCGGATTGATGGACGGGCTGGGAGCGGATCCCGGACCGGAACTGCGGGCCCTGCATGAGGAGTTGTTGGATCCCCGGCCGCAGTGGGATGAGGGGGACGGGTCGTGGTCGGGGAGCAGCACGGCTCACCACCAGGCCCGCGCCGGTGGGACGTCGCGCGTGGGCTCCGCCGAACCGGGAGACTCCTCCCGTGCTTTGCGGAACGGAAACATTCGTCCCCGTCTGAACTCGTTCGTCGGCCGGGAACCCGAACTCGACGCCATCCGTTCGGATGTTCACAGGGCACGCCTGGTCACCCTGACCGGACCAGGTGGTTCTGGAAAGACCCGCCTCGCCGAGGAAGCCGCCGCCGGGCTTCCGCAGGCGTGGCTGGTCGAGCTGGCTCCGCTCGACCGGCCCGAGGCGGTCCCGGGCGCGGTGGTCAGCGCCCTCGGTCTGCGCGAAACCGTGCTGATCACCAACGAGATGGCGGTCCCGCAGGACGACCCGCTCGCCCTGCTCGTCGAGTACTGCGCCCCGCGCAGCCAGCTCCTGATCCTTGACAATTGCGAACATGTCATCGGCGCGGCGGCAGAGCTCGCCGAGACTCTGCTCACGCACTGCCCGGGCCTCACGATCCTCGCCACCAGCCGTGAACCGCTGGGTGTGCCCGGCGAGTTCGTGCGCCCGGTCGAGCCCCTGCCGCCCGATCCCGCGCGCCGCCTCTTCATGGAGCGGGCGTCGGTCGTCCGTCCCGACGCAGGCGCCTCCCCGCACGACTCGGCGGCCGTGGACGAGATCTGCCGACGGCTCGACGGCCTGCCCCTGGCCATCGAGCTGGCCGCCGCCCGGCTGCGGCTGCTCACCCCTCGTCAGATCGCCGACCGGCTCGACGACCGCTTCCGGCTGCTCACCTCCGGAAGCCGCACGGTGCTGCCCCGCCAGCAGACGCTGCGCGCCGTCGTCGACTGGTCCTGGGACCTGCTCGACGAGCGGGAGCGGACCGTGCTGCGCGAGGCGTCCGTGTTCGCGGGCGGCTGGGACCTGGCGGCCGCGGAGGCCGTGTGCACCGGGCCCGCGGCCGACCTCGTCGGGGCGCTGGTCGACAAGTCCCTGATCGTCGCCACCCCGTACGACACGGACGGCAGCGGCGGCATGCGGTATCGCATGCTGGAGACCATCCACGAGTACGCGACCGAGCGCGCCGCCGAGGTCCCCGAGCTGCGCGCCGCGGCCGAGCGGCGCCACCGCGCGTGGGTGCGCGCGCTCGTCGAGGAGGCCGAGCCGCTGCTGCGCTCCGCCGAGCAGCTTCCGTGGATCAGACGCCTGGAGGCCGAGCTCGACAACATCAGGGCGGCCCTCCACCGCGCGATCGTCGCCGGCGACGAGGAGGAGGCCGGCGCCCTGGTCCTCGCCATGGGCTGGTTCTGGTGGCTGCGCAATTTCCGCCGCGAGGGCACGGAATGGACGGATCTCGTGCTGCGGCTGGGCGCGGCGATCGGCCTTGAGGTCCTGCCCGTCGCAGGGATCACGGGAAGCGCGGGCGGTTCTTCCCCCGCCGCCGGTGATGTCCACCTTGCCGAGTTGGACGCCGTCGACCCGGTGGGGGCCTTCCTCGACGCCCCCGAGAGCGAGGAGCACCCGCTGCGCGGTATGCGGATGCGGCTGCGCATGCTCCACCTGTTCATGAAGCTGGAAGTCGAACCGGACCGTCGGGACGACGGCCGAATGCGGGAATACCTCACGCGGGTGCGGGCGGTCTTCGAGAAGGGCGGCCCGGACGCGGCACGTATGCCGGGCATCGTCTGGCCGCTGGCCGCCTTCTTCCTGAGCGGTTCGGAAGACATGCGGCTCACCATGGACGTGGCGGTCGCCAACTGCCGTGCGTACGGCGGCGAGTGGGAGATCGGGGTCATCCTGATGTTCCGTACGCACATGGTCGTCGACGCGCCGGGTGGTATGGACGGCGTGGACGACGACCTGGCGGAGCTGCGGGTGCTCAGCCGGCGGGTGGGGGACCGCTGGATGCGGGCCCAGGTGTGCAGCGCGGCCGGTGAGGCGGCCATGGCGCGCAGCCTTTTCGACGAGGCGAAGGGGGAGTACGAGGAGGCGCTGCGGCTTGCCTACGAAGTGGGCGCGTATGCCGAAACGCCCTTCCTCATGGCGCGGCTGGCCGAGATCGCCTACCGCGCGGGCGAGCGGTCCAGGGCGCTGACCACTCTGGACGAGGCGAGCGCGGCGGCCGACCGGTACGGGGTGATGGACTCCCGGGCGTTCGTCTGCGTGCTGCGTGCCCAGATTGCCCTGGACGACGGGGAGGTGGCCTTCGCGCGCGAGTTGTGGGAGCAGGCGTGCGAGGTGAGCTCCCAGGGCAGCCCGCCCCCGCAGTTCATGGCGGCGCTGAACTGGGTGGACGCGCTCGTCACGGCCGCCGAGTCCGGCCCGGAGCCCGGTCTGCGGAAGCTGTTCGACGCCCTGCGGGAGGCGGTGGACGCGCGGTGCGCCGATGTGGTGGCGGCGGGCCTCGTCGATGTCGCGGCGGGCTTCCTCGCCGAACTCGGCGACCATCCGCCCGCGACCCGTCTGCTGGCAGCCGCCACGCGGTGGCGCGGCGGCCATCTGCGTCCCGCGCGCGAGCGCGCCGAGGCCGAGCGCACGGAGGCCACCGCGATGGCGGCCCTCGGCCCGGTGCGTTATGAGTCCGAGCGCGCCACGGGTTCGGACTTCACCACGGAGGACGCCCTGCGCGACCTGGCCGAGGCGCTCAAGGAGCACGCCGACCAGTAGCGGCGCACCTCACCGGCACAGGAACTTCGACTCCGCCCAGTCCGCCAGCGCCGCCGAGTCGAAGGGTGAGTGGGGTTCGACGACGAGGCGGATCGTCTTGCGGCCGGTGAGGTTCACATGGACGGGGACCGCCTGGTCGCCGCCCTTGATCATCGGTGACTGCCATGCCTCGGCCCCGTCGACGTACACCCAGAAGCGCACCTTGCCGAGCCCCATCGTCAGGTCGTCGACGCCGACCATCGCGTCGTAGGAGGAGCAGCTGCGGTTGAGGTCGATGGTGACGGACGACTGGCCGTGGACGGTCACGCCGTGCGCGTACTGGTTGTTCGCGATCGACACCCCCTCGCGCTGCCACACCCAACTGCTCTCGCCGAGCCGCATCTCGGGCTTGGTGTGGTCGCCGTTGACGCCGTAGTTCAGCTCGCTCCACTGGTAGACGACCGGGGCGGGAGGGGGAGGCGTCGGGGTCGGGGTCGGCTCGGGGGTCGGCTTCGGCTTCGTCGGGGTGGGCGTGGGCGACGGCTTGGGCGTGGGCTTCGGGGTGGGCCTGGGCGTCGGAGAGGGGGTCGGCGTAGGAGTCGGGGTGGGCGCCACTACCGGTGGATTCGGCGCGGGTGCCTTCTTCGGCGGCTTCGGCGACGGCAGCGGCGCTTCGACGGCGGGCGAGGCGGCCGGTTTGGCGTCGGGCTTCCTGGCCGGGCTGTCGTTGCCGACCAGGGCGAGTGCCACCGCCGCCGCGGCCACCGCGACGACCCCCGCCGCGATACCGGCCTTGACCGGTGCGCCGATCCCCTCCGAGGCAGCCGCGCCGCCACCCGCGCTCGCGCCGCCAGAGCTGCCGCCCGCCGCGGCGGCCGCGCCTGCGGCTCCCGCTCCGGCGCCACCGGCGATGAGCGCGACGGCCTTCGCGTATCCGGCGGCACCGAACCAGCCGATGACCGCGACCGGCACGACCGCGGGGATACCGCTGGCGACTTCCTTGATCTGGCCCTCGGCCAGCCGGCACTTGGCGCACTCCTCCAGGTGCTTGCGCAGCCCGCGCTCGGCGCGCGTGCGCAGCCCGCCGCGGGCGTAGGCGCCGAGCCGGTCGGCGTAGCGGGCGCATTCCTCGTCCATGGTGAGCGTGGCGCTCACATGCGCCTGGAGGTAGGCCTGCTTGAGGCCCTCGCGGGCGCGGCTGGCCAGGACTCGGGTGCCGTTGGCGTCGAGTCCGAAGAGCGTGGCGACCTCGCTCGGCGACTCGTCCTCGACCTCCGTGTGCCACAGCACGGCCTGCCAGCGCTCGGGCAGCGACCGGAACGCCTGCATGGCCATGGACTGTTCGGCCTCGTGCATCGCGCGCACGTCCGCGCCCAGGTCGAGTGTGTCGTCGTCGGAGACCTCGGAGGTGCGCGCGGCCCGCGCCGCGAACACCGCGAAGTCGTCGACCAGTTGCTCCCGCTTCGCCGACTTCGTCCAGTTCGCGGCGACGCGGCGGACGGAGGTCAGCAGATACGCGCGTACGGCATGCTCGGGGCCGCTGCCGCCGCGTACCGCCTGCAGCATGCGGGCGAACACCTCGGCCGTGAGGTCGTCGGCGGTGTGCCCGTCCCGGCAGCAGGTGCGGGCGTACCGGCGCACGGCGTCCGCATGGCGCCGGTACAACTCCTCGTACGCCGTGTCGTCACCCGCGCGCATCCGCTCGATCAGATCGGCGTCGGACGGCGGGAGATCGGCCGGGGGCGGCGGCAGGACACCACCGTCGCGCCGGTCGAAACGGTCACGCTGCGGCGGGACGCTGGGACCTGGCGCGCCACCGGACGGTGCGCCACCGGACGGCGTGGCATCCGAGGGCGCGGCGCCCGGGGTGCCGCCCTGCCGCCCGCCTTGACTGGGCACCTGTGGCGTCGACGGCCCGCCCGTTCCCGTTTCGCCGTCCGTGCCACCGTCACCGAGTGACTCGTCCCGCCCGTCAACGCTCATCGCGGAAAGCCCCCGCCTGCACACTCGGACCCGAATACCGGGAAAGAGTGCCACACGCTTCAGGGGGACCGACCCCCCAGTACGGACCAACCACTCGTCCGTGGGGACTTCCCACACGACAGCACTAGCGGTCACTCGTTTGGGGAATAGTCAACGAACGGCCCCCGCGCGGAAGTTGCCGCGATGCCCGAAATGTCCGGAGCGTAGCCGGTGCACCCGGTACGCGAGTGGCGCAGCACCCGCGTCCAGGACGGCCCGCTACTCCGGGAGAGCCCGGCATTCCGGGAAGCCCGGGTTACTCCAGGAAACCCCACACTTCAGGAAGACCCGGTACTCGAGGGCTTGAGGGCGGCTCACGCCGGACGCGAGCGCAGACCCTCCAGCAGGATGTCGAGCAGCCGGGCCGATGCCGCGGCCTGCTGTGCGGCGTCCGGCAGCGAGGGCGCCGCCGTGGCTATCACCAGCAGTACGTCCGCCACGGTGACGTCCGCCCGCAGCTCGCCCGCCGCGCGCGCCCGCTCCACCAGCCGGCCGACCACGTCGAGCAGCGCCGCCGCACCGGCGTCGTCCGCCGCCGCGATCACCGACTCCTCCTCGGGTGCCGGCCGCTGCTCGACGAGCCGCAGTTCGGGCGTGAGTTGGGACCGCTGCTGCGGCACCCGCGCCTCGTCCGCCTCGACCCCGTCCTCCGCGACGCCGACGCGCAGTATCTGCGGCGGCAGCAGCCGGCCGGCGCCCGAGGCCACCGATGTGCGCAGGAAGCGCGAGAGCGCCGACCACGGCTCGTCCTCCTGGCCGAGCGCCGCGCGTGCCTGGTCGGTCAGCCGGGAGGTCTCCTCCTCGGCTATCCGGCGCACCAGGACGTCCTTGCTCGGGAAGCGCCGGTACACCGTGCCGACACCGACCCTCGCGCGCCGCGCCACGTCCTCCATCGGCGCGCCGTATCCCAGCTCGCCGAAGACCTCGCGCGCCGCGCGCAGTACGTGCTCCAGATTGCGCTGTGCGTCCACGCGCAGCGGCGTCGTACGCGATCCTTCAGCCGGACCGCGGCCGTTGCCGCTCGCTGCCGCGCCGACCGTGCCACCGGATGCGATGGCAGACGCGGAAGACCAATGAGAATCCTGAATGTGCATAAGCGTTCCCCCGGTAATGACGTCTCCCCCCGGAGACTCTCCCCGCCATTGGTAGCCGGAGCGTGCGGAACAAGCTTGTGTGCACGAGCCCGCCCTGCGGACTCGTCGAGCGCATCCCCCTACACCCCGTCGACACACGAACATAGTTGAGAGGGGGTCAATTCAGAAGGGGCAGGTTCCGCACGGAGCGCCCCCCGATCGGAGTACGGGGCGGTTACGTCCCGATTACGTCCCCTCCGCTCACCCCGCTCACCCCCGCTGACCTGCGAATCTTCCACGCACTCCGGCAAATCGGCCAACCCTGCGCGTTGTCGGCGTCCGGTCACACAAATTGTCGGGCCTGTGGACAAACTCCAGAGCTGGGTGCGTCATGGGATGGTGAAGGAACGTGCGCGCATTCTCATTGTCGGCGGCGGCTACGTCGGGATGTACACAGCTCTGCGTCTGCAGCAGAAGTTGAAGCCTGAACTGAAGCGGGGTGAGGTCGAGATCACGGTCGTCTCGCCCGAGCCGTACATGACGTATCAACCGTTTCTTCCCGAGGCCGCCGCGGGCTCGATCTCGCCGCGCCATGTCGTCGTCCCGCTGCGCCGGGTCCTGGACCAGTGCCGGATCATCATCGGCGAGGTCCGGTCGATCGACCACGCCAAGCGCACCGCGACGCTCACGACGCTCGCCACCGAGGAGGAGGGCGCGGGCGCGGAGCAGATCACGTACGACGAACTCGTCCTCGCTCCCGGCTCGATCTCCCGCGCCCTCCCGATCCCCGGGCTCGCCGACTACGCCATCGGCTTCAAGACGGTCGAGGAGGCCATCGGCCTGCGCAACCACGTCATCGAGCAGATGGACATCGCCTCCTCCACCCGCGACCCCGCGATCCGCGACGCGGCCCTGACCTTCGTCTTCGTAGGAGGCGGTTACGCGGGCGTCGAGGCGCTCGGCGAGCTGGAGGACATGGCCCGATACGCCGCGCGCTACTACCACAACGTCCGGCCCGAGGACATGAAGTGGATCCTTGTCGAGGCCTCCGACCGGATCCTCCCCGAGGTCGGCGAGGAGATGGGCAAGTACACGATCACCCAGCTGCGCCGCCGCAACATCGACGTACGCCTGGAGACCCGCCTCGACTCCTGCGCGGACCGGATCGCCGTCCTCAGTGACGGCGCCCGCTTCCCCACGCGTACGGTCGTGTGGACGGCCGGCGTGAAACCGCACCCGATCCTCGCCGCCACCGACCTCCCCCTGAACGAGCGCGGCCGCCTCAAGTGCACGCCCCAGCTGACCATCGACGGCGTCACGCACGCGTGGGCCGCGGGAGACGCAGCCGCCGTCCCCGACGTCACCGCCGAGCCCGGCAAGGAGACCGCGCCCAACGCCCAGCACGCCCTGCGCCAGGCCAAGGTCCTCGGCGACAACATCGCGCACTCCCTGCACGGCGAGGCGCTCGAAACGTACTCCCACAAGTACGTCGGCTCGGTCGCGTCCCTGGGGCTGCACAAGGGCGTCGCACACGTCTACGGGCGCAAGCTGAAGGGCTATCCTGCCTGGTTCATGCACCGCGTCTACCACCTGAGCAGGGTGCCCACCTTCAACCGCAAGGCCCGTGTGCTCGCCGAATGGACCCTGGCGGGGCTCTTCAAGAGGGAGATCGTTTCCCTCGGTTCGCTCGAACATCCCCGTGCGGAGTTCGAACTCGCGGCCGGTGGAAAGCATCCTCTCGACCCCAAGCTCGACCCGAAGGGGTCGTCCTGACCGGACCCAGGAACTCCACCGGTTGGGCGGGCGTCTGACGGATGTCGGTCCGGTCGGCCAGACTGGTCCACGACCTTGGGCGGGCCCACCGCTCGCCCTTCTGAACCCACGAGGCTTTCCCCACTGTGCTGCGTCCCCCGGGGGACGCAGCACTCAACAGCGGCTCCGCCGCGGGCCGGACCCCCGACCGACCGGTGCCGGCCGTAGTCCACAAACACGAGGCAAGGATTCGTGAACTTCACGCGCTGGAGCGCCCGGCTCCCCGGAACGCAGCGCCGCGCCGCAGCGCGGACCGAGCACACGGTCTCCCCGGACCGACGAGGGGAAGGCTCCGTGCCCGCGGCCCGCGCCGAGCAGCTGACCGACGACGCGCCGTCCGCGCTCGCCGTCGACGAACTGCCGGTGCGCGAGGTCCTCGACCGCGTCCCGGCGCTCGTCGCCCTGGTGCACGGCCCCGAGCACCGCGTCGCGTACGTCAACGACGCCTATACGGCGGCCTTCGGCGTACGTCCCGTCGGCGAGCCCGCGCGCGCGGCGCTGCCCGAGCTGGACGAACTCGGCCTGCTGCCGCTCCTCGACCAGGTCCTGCGCAGCGCGAAGCCCCGTACGGTCAAGTCCCGCAAGGTGCCGAGCGGGCGCTCGTACACCTTCACCTGCACACCCGTCGACGCCTCCCCGGAGGGCCAGGGCGGCGGCGTGCTGATCTTCGCCACCGATGTCACCGACCACGCGGAGGCCGCCGAACGGCTGCGCGCCAGCGAGCGCCGCCAGCGCGAAACGGCCGTCACCCTGCAGCGCTCCCTCCTCCCTCAGGAGCTTGAGGAGCCCGACGATCTGCGCATCGCCGCCACCTACCAGCCCGGCGGCACGGAGGCCGCGGTCGGCGGCGACTGGTACGACGTGATCACTCTCGGCGGCGGCCGCACGGCGCTCGTCATCGGCGACGTCATGGGCCGCGGGGTCCGCGCGGCGGCGGTCATGGGCCAGCTGCGTACGGCCGTACGCGCGTACGCCCGCCTCGACCTCCCCCCGCACGAGGTCCTGCAACTCCTCGACGGTCTCGCCACCGAGATCGACGCCAACCAGATCGCCACGTGCGTGTACGCCGTCCACGACCCGAACGAGGGGCGGCTGGTGTACGCCTCGGCGGGCCACCTGCCCATCCTGGTCCGCGACGAGAGCGGCACCGTCCACCGCGCCGACGAGCCCACCGGGCCGCCGCTCGGCACCGGAGGCTGGCTGCACGCGTCGGGATCGGTGCCGCTGGGCCCCGGCTCCACCGCCGTCCTGTACACGGACGGCCTCGTCGAGCGCCGCGACGAGGACCTGGACGAGGGCATCGCGTCCCTGGAGCGTGCCCTGGCCGGTGCCACGGGCACCCCCCAGGTGATCTGCGACCGCCTCGTCCGCTCGGCGGGCGTCACGGCCGACCACGACGACGACGTGGCGGTCCTCGTCCTCCAACACCCGGCGCGTACGGGCCCGGACGGCGAGCTCTTCCGGAACGCCGCCCTGGAATTGCTCGGCGGAGTCGAAGCGGCTCCACGCGCGCGTGCCTTCGCCTCCGGCGTGCTCACCAGCTGGCGCTTCCCGTCCGATCTGCACGACCTCGGTGTCCTCGCCGCGAGCGAACTCGTCGCCAACTCGCTGCGGCACGGCACCCCGCCGATGCGCCTGCGCCTGCGTCGCACCGATCGCCGACTGATCATCGAGGTCACCGACGGCGACGAACACCTGCCGCGTCGCCGCCGTGCCGAGCCCGGCGACGAGGCCGGACGTGGCATCGCCATCGTCGCCACGATCGCCTCCGGCTGGGGGTCGCGGCGTACGCCGGGGGGTGGGAAAGCGGTTTGGTGCGAGTTCGGGTTGCCGGGTGGGTAGTTTTTCGCCCCCTCCGCCCCTGCCCATTCCCGTACCTGGGGGCTGCGCCCCCAGACCCCCTGGGTTGTCCTTTTTGCTGCGGGTGGGTGGGGGTTTGTCGCGCAGTTCCCCGCGCCCCTGACGGGGCGCTGAAAAACCCAACCGCCCGGCCCCTGCGCGTCACCTAGCCGCCCACCCCGCCCGGTGCTAGTAGCTCCCCCATGGCAGACGAAACGGGCTTTCAGCTCAAAGGCAGTGCTCCCGAGCGCTATGAGCAGTACGCCGCGCCGTTGATGGCGCCCTTCGTGGAGGCGATCCTGGACGCCGCCGACCTGTTCCCCGGTGCCACGGTCCTCGACCTGGCCTGCGGCACGGGCTTCGTGGCGAGGGCGGCCGCCGCCCGCGTAGGCCCAGCGGGCCGCGTCTCGGGCGCGGACGTCAACGAGGGCATGATCAAAGTGGCCAGGGAACACGCACCCCGCATGTACCCGGACATCGATTTCACAGCGGCGCCGGCAGACAAACTCCCCTACCAGGACGCCGGCTTCGACGCGATCGTCTGCCAGCAGGGAGTCCAGTTCTTCCCCGACCTGGACGCGGCGTTCGCGGAGACGGCCCGCGTGACGCGCCCGGGCGGCCGCTTCGTCGCCACCGCCTGGGCTGACAGGGACCGCATCCCGTACTTCGTGGCCCAGTACGAGGCCGTCAAGGAGTACGGCGGCCCAGAGGTCGCCGCGGACTACGAGGGCGCCTTCTCCGGCACCGCCGAACGGCTCACCACCGCCCTCCGCACCGCCGGCTTCCACGACGTCACATCCCGAGAGGTCAGCTTCGGCATCGCCTTCCCGCCCCTCGCCGAGTACGCCCCCGGCCAGCTCTCGTCGACGTCCTGGGGCCAGGCGATCGTCGACAACGCCGGCGACGCCGGCCTCGTACGGGCAGGCCGCGCCGTCCATGCCCGCCTGGCGGACCGCACCGCCCCCGACGGCAGCGCGACCCTCCCCTTCACGGCCAACCTGGTGACAGGGGTCCGCTGACACACGAAGACGGCCGCGACCACGGGGAAGGTGGTCACGGCCGCCGTCGTGCATGAGTCCGTCAGGAGCTCGCCGCGACCGGCACCGGCTCCGTCGGCGCCCCGCCGCGCGCGACCACCCGGCTCTTCGCGAGCGACGGCTGGTTCTGTACGGGGGTGAGCTGCTGCCCCAGCCGCACGGCCAGGAAGGTGATGCCGAGAGAGAAGAGCAGGAACGTCACGATGTACGGGCCGTGCAGCGAGGCCCCCATCGGACCGCCCACCGCGGGACCGACCGCCAGCGCGAGCTGCTTCACCAGGGCGAAGGCGGAGTTGTACTGACCGGCCATGCCCGTCGGTGCCAGGTCGGCGACCAGCGGCGCCACGGTCGGCGACAGCATCGCCTCGCCGAGCCCGAAGAGCGCGTACGTCGAGACGAAGGCCGCGGTGGCCATGGTCTGGCTGCCGTGGCCGAGGCCCGCGTAACCGGCTGTGAGCCACGCGAAGGCCCAGATGAGACCGACCGCGGCGATCACCCGGGACCGCTTCCGGCGCTCGACGAACTTGAGCACCGCGAACTGCGCGACCACGATCATCGCGGTGTTCGCCGCCATCGCCGTACCGAGCGCGGACGTGGAGATCCCGGCCGCCTCGACGCCGTACGCGGAGAGCCCCGACTCGAACTGCCCGTAGCAGGCGAAGAACAGCACGAAGCCCAGCACGGACAGCTGCACCATGGCCCGGTTTCCGAGCAGCTGCTTCCAGCTGCCGCCCTTGGCCTGCGGCGCACCCTCGACCTTCGGCGCGTGCGGCATCCGTACGGTCGACATGATCACGGCCAGCAGCAGGAACATCGCCGCCTCGATCGCGAAGAGGAGCGTGAACGAGCTCGCCCGCGAGGTGTCGACGATGTGGCCGCCGATCAGACCACCGATGCCCAGCCCGAGGTTCTGCAGGAAGAACTGTGTGGCGAAGGCGCGCGAGCGGGTGTCCGCCGTGGAGCAGTCCACGATCATCGTCGCGAGCGCCGGCTGCATCACGGCCTGACCGGCGCCGAGCGCGGCCGCCGACAGCAGCACCGTAGTGGCGCTGTTCGCGAGCCCCAGGCTCAGCGCACCGAAGGCGGCGGTGACCAGGGCGGCGAGCAGGACCGGCCGCGGGCCGCGCCGGACGATGGCCCGACCGGCGAACGGCAGCACGACGAGAGCGGCCACGGCGAAGACGGCGAGCACGATGCCCGCCGTCATGGAGCCGAGTCCCCGTACCTGCGCCACATAGACGTAGAGGAAGGGGACGGTAAAGCCGAGCCCGAACGCGCTCAGTGCGTTGCCCACGTGGATCCGGCGCATCGCTGCGCCCATCGCCCTGGTCACTTTCACCTGCCTTGGTCGTGAAGCTTCCCTCTGCATGGATGCAGAGGTGAAGACTTCGAAGCTAAAGTTAGACATTGAACTGTACACCTCGAAGGACTTCAACGCCAAGCGACACCGTGCGATACTGCGACCATGGGCGACACTCCCGGCGTCAGTGAGCCGACACTCGAAGAACAGATCGCCGCCTACCAGCGCGAGTTCCAGGACCTCGACCCCCAGGTCGAGAAGATCGTCTCGGCCCTCTCCCGCCTCAACCGGCGGATGAACGTCGCCTACGGCCGCCAGACCGCCGCGCTCGGCATCAGCAACGCCGAGTGGGAGGTCCTCAAGGCACTCGTCCTCTCCGGGGCTCCGTACCGCATGGGCCCGAGCGACCTCGCCAAGCGGCTGGGCCTCACTCCGGCCGCGATGACCCACCGCATCGACCGCCTGGTCGCCGAGGGGCTGGTCACGCGAGAGCGCGATGAGTCCAATCGGGTACGCGTCATCGTGGAGCTCACGGACGAGGGGCGCGAGAAGTGGCTTGAGGCGATGCGCCTGGCCACGGTCTTCGAAGAGGACCTGCTCCAGGACCTGTCCGCCGATGAACGCGGCGTCCTGGGTGAGGTTCTGACCCGCCTTCTACGACGCGTAGAGCACGCCCAGCCGGACGCCGGCGGTCGGCTCAGCGACCTCGATTAAAGATCTTGACAGGGGCGGTTGACATCACCCTGCCCGATCCGTAAGGTTCTTCGAGTTGCCACGGAGCCGTAACGGTTCTGCGGCGGCACCTCCGCCGCTGATGCGGCAACCAAACCACCAGTACGATCTCCCAATCGGGTGGAATTCGGCGTGCCCGAATTCAATTCGCCTTGGGTTCGGCGGTCCGATTAGGAACTGCCGAGTGGATCCGCTAAAGTTTGGGACGTCGGAACGGCCCAACAGCTGCGAAGACAAGCCCCGCTGACTGGGAGTCAGGCCCGAAAGGATCTGATAGAGTCGGAACCGCCGGAAAGGGAAACGCGAAAGCGGAAACCTGGAAAGCACCGAGGAAATCGGATCGGAAAGATCTGATAGAGTCGGAAACGCAAGACCGAAGGGAAGCGCCCGGAGGAAAGCCCGAGAGGGTGAGTACAAAGGAAGCGTCCGTTCCTTGAGAACTCAACAGCGTGCCAAAAATCAACGCCAGATATGTTGATACCCCGTCTGCCGGAAACTTCCGGTGGCGAGGTTCCTTTGAAAAAGTCCTGCCGGGCGATGCCTGGCAGGCGCACAGCGAGGACGCTGTGAACCGTTTCGATTATTCCTCGGACGGTTCCGCTCTCGTGGTGTCGTCCCGATTACGGGAAAACATTCACGGAGAGTTTGATCCTGGCTCAGGACGAACGCTGGCGGCGTGCTTAACACATGCAAGTCGAACGATGAAGCCCTTCGGGGTGGATTAGTGGCGAACGGGTGAGTAACACGTGGGCAATCTGCCCTTCACTCTGGGACAAGCCCTGGAAACGGGGTCTAATACCGGATGACACTGCGGACCGCATGGTCTGCGGTTGAAAGCTCCGGCGGTGAAGGATGAGCCCGCGGCCTATCAGCTTGTTGGTGAGGTAGTGGCTCACCAAGGCGACGACGGGTAGCCGGCCTGAGAGGGCGACCGGCCACACTGGGACTGAGACACGGCCCAGACTCCTACGGGAGGCAGCAGTGGGGAATATTGCACAATGGGCGAAAGCCTGATGCAGCGACGCCGCGTGAGGGATGACGGCCTTCGGGTTGTAAACCTCTTTCAGCAGGGAAGAAGCGAAAGTGACGGTACCTGCAGAAGAAGCGCCGGCTAACTACGTGCCAGCAGCCGCGGTAATACGTAGGGCGCAAGCGTTGTCCGGAATTATTGGGCGTAAAGAGCTCGTAGGCGGCTTGTCGCGTCGGTTGTGAAAGCCCGGGGCTTAACCCCGGGTCTGCAGTCGATACGGGCAGGCTAGAGTGTGGTAGGGGAGATCGGAATTCCTGGTGTAGCGGTGAAATGCGCAGATATCAGGAGGAACACCGGTGGCGAAGGCGGATCTCTGGGCCATTACTGACGCTGAGGAGCGAAAGCGTGGGGAGCGAACAGGATTAGATACCCTGGTAGTCCACGCCGTAAACGGTGGGCACTAGGTGTTGGCGACATTCCACGTCGTCGGTGCCGCAGCTAACGCATTAAGTGCCCCGCCTGGGGAGTACGGCCGCAAGGCTAAAACTCAAAGGAATTGACGGGGGCCCGCACAAGCAGCGGAGCATGTGGCTTAATTCGACGCAACGCGAAGAACCTTACCAAGGCTTGACATCACCCGGAAAGCATCAGAGATGGTGCCCCCCTTGTGGTCGGGTGACAGGTGGTGCATGGCTGTCGTCAGCTCGTGTCGTGAGATGTTGGGTTAAGTCCCGCAACGAGCGCAACCCTTGTTCTGTGTTGCCAGCATGCCCTTCGGGGTGATGGGGACTCACAGGAGACTGCCGGGGTCAACTCGGAGGAAGGTGGGGACGACGTCAAGTCATCATGCCCCTTATGTCTTGGGCTGCACACGTGCTACAATGGCAGGTACAAAGAGCTGCGAAGCCGCGAGGCGGAGCGAATCTCAAAAAGCCTGTCTCAGTTCGGATTGGGGTCTGCAACTCGACCCCATGAAGTCGGAGTTGCTAGTAATCGCAGATCAGCATTGCTGCGGTGAATACGTTCCCGGGCCTTGTACACACCGCCCGTCACGTCACGAAAGTCGGTAACACCCGAAGCCGGTGGCCCAACCCCTTGTGGGAGGGAGCTGTCGAAGGTGGGACTGGCGATTGGGACGAAGTCGTAACAAGGTAGCCGTACCGGAAGGTGCGGCTGGATCACCTCCTTTCTAAGGAGCATCTAGGCCGCCGAGCTTGCTCGGTGGTCCAGGGCCATTACGTCGGCACACGTTCGACGGTGGTTGCTCATGGGTGGAACGTTGATTATTCGACCGGGTTCAACGGGTCGGAGGCTGCAAGTACTGCCCCTCGGGGCGTGGAACGCATGATCTCCGGACGGGATCCGGTCGGGCACGCTGTTGGGTGTCTGAGGGTACGGCCGAATGCGGCTGCCTTCAGTGCCGGCCCCAGTGAACTCCGGGTTGTACCGGGGGTGATGGGTGGTTGGTCGTTGTTTGAGAACTGCACAGTGGACGCGAGCATCTGTGGCCAAGTTTTTAAGGGCGCACGGTGGATGCCTTGGCACCAGGAACCGATGAAGGACGTGGGAGGCCACGATAGTCCCCGGGGAGTCGTCAACCAGGCTTTGATCCGGGGGTTTCCGAATGGGGAAACCCGGCAGTCGTCATGGGCTGTCACCCATGCCTGAACACATAGGGCATGTGGAGGGAACGCGGGGAAGTGAAACATCTCAGTACCCGCAGGAAGAGAAAACAACCGTGATTCCGGGAGTAGTGGCGAGCGAAACCGGATGAGGCCAAACCTCAAGCGTGTGAGACCCGGCAGGGGTTGCGCTTGGGGGGTTGTGGGATCTCTCTTCTGTCGTCTGCCGGCGACAGGACGAGTCAGAAACCGTTGATGTAGGCGAAGGACATGCGAAAGGTCCGGCGTAGAGGGTAAGACCCCCGTAGTCGAAACGTCAACGGCTCGTTTGAGAGACACCCAAGTAGCACGGGGCCCGAGAAATCCCGTGTGAATCTGGCGGGACCACCCGCTAAGCCTAAATATTCCCTGGTGACCGATAGCGGATAGTACCGTGAGGGAATGGTGAAAAGTACCGCGGGAGCGGAGTGAAATAGTACCTGAAACCGTGTGCCTACAAGCCGTGGGAGCGTCGCGCATTGAGTTTACTCAGTGCGTCGTGACTGCGTGCCTTTTGAAGAATGAGCCTGCGAGTTTGCGGTGTGTTGCGAGGTTAACCCGTGTGGGGAAGCCGTAGCGAAAGCGAGTCCGAATAGGGCGGTATAGTAGCGCGCTCAAGACCCGAAGCGGAGTGATCTAGCCATGGGCAGGTTGAAGCGGCTGTAAGAGGTCGTGGAGGACCGAACCCACCAGGGTTGAAAACCTGGGGGATGACCTGTGGTTAGGGGTGAAAGGCCAATCAAACTCCGTGATAGCTGGTTCTCCCCGAAATGCATTTAGGTGCAGCGTCGTGTGTTTCTTGCCGGAGGTAGAGCACTGGATAGGCGATGGGCCCTACCGGGTTACTGACCTTAGCCAAACTCCGAATGCCGGTAAGTGAGAGCGCGGCAGTGAGACTGTGGGGGATAAGCTCCATGGTCGAGAGGGAAACAGCCCAGAGCATCGACTAAGGCCCCTAAGCGTACGCTAAGTGGGAAAGGATGTGGAGTCGCACAGACAACCAGGAGGTTGGCTTAGAAGCAGCCACCCTTGAAAGAGTGCGTAATAGCTCACTGGTCTAGTGATTCCGCGCCGACAATGTAGCGGGGCTCAAGCGTACCGCCGAAGTCGTGTCATTGCAGCAATACTCCCAACGGAGGCTGTGATGGGTAGGGGAGCGTCGTGTGCCGGGTGAAGCCGCGCCGGAAGGCAGTGGTGGACGGTTCACGAGTGAGAATGCAGGCATGAGTAGCGATACACACGTGAGAAACGTGTGCGCCGATTGACTAAGGGTTCCTGGGTCAAGCTGATCTGCCCAGGGTAAGTCGGGACCTAAGGCGAGGCCGACAGGCGTAGTCGATGGATAACCGGTTGATATTCCGGTACCCGCTGTGAAGCGTCAAACATCGAGCCCATTAATGCTAAGACCGTGAAGCCGTCCCGGACCCTTCGGGGAAAGGGAAGTGGTGGAGCCGTCGGCCCAAGGTGGTAGTAGGTGAGTGATGGGGTGACGCAGGAAGGTAGTCCATCCCGGGCGGTGGTTGTCCCGGGGTAAGGGTGTAGGCCGTGCGGCAGGCAAATCCGTCGCACATCAAGGCTGAGACCTGATGCCGAGCCGATTGTGGTGAAGTGGATGATCCTATGCTGTCGAGAAAAGCCTCTAGCGAGTTTCATGGCGGCCCGTACCCTAAACCGACTCAGGTGGTCAGGTAGAGAATACCGAGGCGTTCGGGTGAACTATGGTTAAGGAACTCGGCAAAATGCCCCCGTAACTTCGGGAGAAGGGGGGCCATCACTGGTGAGAGGACTTGCTCCTTGAGCTGGGGGTGGCCGCAGAGACCAGCGAGAAGCGACTGTTTACTAAAAACACAGGTCCGTGCGAAGCCGTAAGGCGATGTATACGGACTGACGCCTGCCCGGTGCTGGAACGTTAAGGGGACCGGTTAGTCACTCTTCGGGGTGGCGAAGCTGAGAACTTAAGCGCCAGTAAACGGCGGTGGTAACTATAACCATCCTAAGGTAGCGAAATTCCTTGTCGGGTAAGTTCCGACCTGCACGAATGGCGTAACGACTTCTCGACTGTCTCAACCATAGGCCCGGTGAAATTGCACTACGAGTAAAGATGCTCGTTTCGCGCAGCAGGACGGAAAGACCCCGGGACCTTTACTACAGTTTGATATTGGTGTTCGGTTCGGCTTGTGTAGGATAGCTGGGAGACTGTGAAGCATTGGCGCCAGCCAGTGTGGAGTCGTCGTTGAAATACCAGTCTGGTCGTGCTGGATGTCTAACCTGGGTCCGTGATCCGGATCAGGGACAGTGTCTGATGGGTAGTTTAACTGGGGCGGTTGCCTCCCAAAGAGTAACGGAGGCGCCCAAAGGTTCCCTCAGCCTGGTTGGCAATCAGGTGTTGAGTGTAAGTGCACAAGGGAGCTTGACTGTGAGACCGACGGGTCGAGCAGGGACGAAAGTCGGGACTAGTGATCCGGCGGTGGCTTGTGGAAGCGCCGTCGCTCAACGGATAAAAGGTACCCCGGGGATAACAGGCTGATCTTCCCCAAGAGTCCATATCGACGGGATGGTTTGGCACCTCGATGTCGGCTCGTCGCATCCTGGGGCTGGAGTCGGTCCCAAGGGTTGGGCTGTTCGCCCATTAAAGCGGTACGCGAGCTGGGTTTAGAACGTCGTGAGACAGTTCGGTCCCTATCCGCTGTGCGCGTAGGAGTCTTGAGAAGGGCTGTCCCTAGTACGAGAGGACCGGGACGGACGAACCTCTGGTGTGCCAGTTGTCCTGCCAAGGGCATGGCTGGTTGGCTACGTTCGGAAAGGATAACCGCTGAAAGCATCTAAGCGGGAAGCCTGCTTCGAGATGAGGACTCCCACCCCCTTGAGGGGTTAAGGCTCCCAGTAGACGACTGGGTTGATAGGCCAGATCTGGAAGGCGGGCAACCGCTGGAGGTGACTGGTACTAATAGGCCGAGGGCTTGTCCTCAGTTGCTCGCGTCCACTGTGTTGGTTCTGAAACCACGAACAACCCCATACCCGGGGCCACCGGGTGTGGTGCGGTTGACAGTTTCATAGTGTTTCGGTGGTCATAGCGTGAGGGAAACGCCCGGTTACATTCCGAACCCGGAAGCTAAGCCTTACAGCGCCGATGGTACTGCAGGGGGGACCCTGTGGGAGAGTAGGACGCCGCCGAACTAATTTTGAGAAGAAGCCTCAACTCTTGGGTACGCACCCGGAGTTGGGGCTTTTTCGCGTTCACTATGCAGTCATGCTCACGCCAAGACCGCAGTCCCCTTGTCCGCCAACCCCCGCGCCGCCTTCGTGACTCATGGCCCTGAGACGCGGAAACAGACGTCGAGTTGTCACTGTGCCGGCAGGTACCGCCGTTCCCGCCACCGGGGCCGCCGACACACCGGCCGGCCAACAGCCCCCGCTCCCATCGGGAGTGGGGGCCATTCCCTTCGAGGGGGCTAATTCAGACGGGACGAAGCGACGATCGAGACGATGTGGGCGGGGACGAGGAGCCACACGATCGCGGTCACGGCCACGGTCGCGATCTTCGTCGCCGTCAGGTCGCCGAGCGCCAGGTCGACGATCGCCGTCACGAGCAGCAGCAGGGTGCACTCGATGCCGTTGACCAGCCGGTGGAGGCCGACGGCCGAGGTGAGGCGGCGGACCCGGGCGAGGCCGCTGGAGCGCGGGACGACCGACTGGTCGGTGGCCTTCTGCATGCCGCTGTCGGAGCGTGCCACGTGGACCAGGTCGGAGGACGACTTGAGGAGCAGGACGCCGATGGCTGCCGCCAGGCCGGCCACCAGGTAGAGGTTCAGGCCGAGTTCGGAGGCGCGGATGCCCATGCCGACCATGACGGCGGCGTCGGCGAGGTAGGCGCCGAGGCGGTCCAGGTAGATGCCGAGCGGGCTGAACTGCTTGCGCCAGCGGGCCACTTCGCCGTCCACGCAGTCCAGCAGCAGATACAGCTGCATGAAGACGACAGAGAGTACGGCGCCGGCGAGGCCCGGCAGCACCAGGGCGACTCCGGAGAGCACGCCCGAGAAGACCATCACCGTCGTGATCTGGTTCGGCGAGAAGCGCGTGCCGAGCATCAGGCGGGTCACCCGCAGCGAGAGCGCACGCATGTAGAGGCGGCCGGCCCAGTGCTCCGCCCTGCTGTCCAGTTTGCCCGCAGGGTGGATGACCTCGCGGAGTTCCTCTAGTTGGACTTTGGTCATGCGGCTTTCTCCCCTGGATCAATGTGCGTTCAGGGAAGAGCATGACGGGGCCCCGGACGGCGGCTGTCGGCAGGGTGGATATCCAGTGGGTGATGTCGTAGGCGCGTATTACGGTGGCCTGCATGAACCACGTGATCCGTTCCATACGTTCCGACGAGTGGGCCAAGGTGAAGGAGCTCCGGCTCATCGCCTTGCGGGACCCCGTCGCGCATCTCGCATTCCTGGAGACGTACGAGGATGCCGCCGCCAAGCCCGACGCGTTCTGGCGGGAGCGGGCCGCGGGGGCGGCGGAGGGGACGACCGAGCGGCAGCAGTTCGTCGCCGTGGATGAGGGCGGGGAGTGGGTCGGGTCCGTGACCGTGCTGGTCGAGGAGGCCGGGTCGCAGGACCCCTTCGGGAGCGTGGTCGAGCAGAGCCAGGGGCATCTGGTCGGGGTTTTCGTACGGCCCGAGCACCGGGGGAGCGGGGCCGGAGTGACCGGGGCGCTCTTCGAGGCCGCCCTTGAGTGGTCCTGGGGGATCGGGCTCGATCGCGTACGGCTGTTCGTGCACGAGAAGAACGGTCGCGCCGAGGCGTTCTACCGCAAGGCGGGGTTCGTGCCGAGCGGGGGCACCGCGGAGGTGCCGGGGGCGCCGGGCGAGCGCGAGCTGGAGTTCGTGATCACTCGGCCCTAGCCGTGAGGGGTGTGGCCCGAAGGCGTCAACCTTGATGCCGGTCCACACCGACCTGGCTGAGGGCTCGGCGCCCCGGCTCAGACCGGGATTTCGTACTGCGGCCAGCGGCTGCGGAGCTGTTCCCGGGAGCGGAGTAGGGCCAGCGCCGGCAGGCCCCGGTCCGCTCCCGTGGTCAGCAGGTCCGGGAGCTGGGGGAGCGGAGCCACGGCTGCTACGTCGTCCAGGACGAGCGTGAGTGGTGGGTCGAGGCGACCGGAGGATGACCGTTCGGCCATGCGCCGGCCGCGCTCGACCACGCTTGAGGCGAGGGCCGTCAGGAGAGGCATCGCGCCGGGGTTCGTCTTGGGGTCCTCGATGGGTTCACCGACCACATAAAGCGTGCCCCCTTCATTGACGAAGGAATCCAAGGCGAGGCTGTCATTTCGGTTCGGAGTGCAGGCTTCGCGGATATTGACCGTGAAGAGTGAGGAGAGGGCGCGGGCCGTCAACTCCTGTGCGATGTCGCGGCGTTCGGGGTGCGAGGTGAGGGCGGCCTCGAGTTCGCCCGCGGCGCCGGATGCGGCCTTGGGGTTTGTACGGAGGGCTCGTACGGCGTCCTGCACCTGGGTGCCCTGGGCCCAGCGGTGGACGTGGCGGAAGGGTTTGCCCTCCACGGCGGCGGCGTGGAGATAGCTGCGCAGGAGCGTTTCCGCTACGTCTGCCATCGGCTGGTCGACCTTGGCGGTGGGGCGTACGGGGGCGAGGATCGCGGCCGCTCTCGCCGCCGCCGTCGCCTTTTCCTCGCAGCCCGTTGCCGGGGACCAGTGGAGGCGGGCCGGGGTGTCGCACAGGTGCGAGGGGTCGTAGAGGAGGACTGGGCCCAGCTTGGCTCTGGCGTCCTTGGTCTCCGACCAGGTTTTGGGGTTCGAGGTGATGACCAGGGCTGGGCCCTCCGCGTCGCGGATGGCTTGGGTCGCTGTGGTGTGACGGGTTTCCGCGGGGGCGAGTATGACCGCGCCTGCGGCGCGGATGTTTTCCCGCCCGACCGCCCGTTCACCGTCAGCTGCCGAAGGAGCCGTCGACGTCGGCTGCGGCGCCGTTGTGAGTTGCGGCGCCGCGCCTCCGGCGCGAGGGGTTTCCCACCCGCCCACACGTTCACCGTCCGCCGCCAAGGGAACCCTCGAAGGGGCCGTCGTCGGCTCAGGAGTCGTCGGCGTCTGCGGCTCCTTCGTCGGCCACGGTTGTCGTGCTGAGCCCGCCTGTCCTGCCAGGCCGTGCTGCCCCATGGGCCCCTCCGGCCCCATCTGCCACGCCTGCCCCGCCAGACCCGGCTCCCCCGCCTGTCTCGGCACCCCCGTCACGGTCCCGGCCCCGGACACGGTCCCGGCCCCGGGCGCCGTCTCGGTCCCCATCACGGTCCCGGCCCTCATCCCCCTGCTGGCAGCCTCCGCCCTCCGCCTCGCCCTTCCCGCTCTCCACCTCGCCACCGTTCCCATCACGAACACCGTCAGCACCAGCAGCACCATCAACTGGCCGATGAGCACGCCCCAGAAGAGCCCGTAGCCGGACAGCTGGGTCGCGGGGGTGTCTGGCCAGGCTCCCTTGATGTCGTGCGGCTGGCCGATCAGGTGGCGCATGGCCAGTGGGGTGTGGGAGAGGGTGACCGCGTCGGGCCAGGCGCCCCGGGCGAACCAACCCGCGAGGCCTGTGGCCGTCCACACCATCAGCGTCATGCCCAGGAGGAAGGCCAGTATTCCGACCAACAGCCCGTCAGGGATGCCGCCTTCGGCTTCGCGACGCCCGTCACGCTGGTCCTGTCTCATCTCACGCCACCTCTCACGCCACCGTGGACTCGGAGGAGTCGTCGAGATCGCTGAGGTGTTGTTCCACGAAGGCCGCCGCCCGCTCCTCGGCCTCCAGTTCCGCGGCGCGCAGCGCGTCGTCGGAGAGGAGGTCCGCGGAGGACTCGGTCATGGCGCGGTCGGTGAAGACGAGGGGGCGTTCGGTCTCGGTGATGAGGTGTTTCACCACTTGGACATTGCCGTTGACGTCCCAGACCGCGATGCCGGGCGTGAGGGTGGGGATGATCTCTACGGCCCACCTGGGCAGGCCCAGCACCCGGCCCGTCGACCGTGCCTCGTCCGCCTTCTGGGCGTAGATCGTCCTTGTCGACGCCATCTTCAGGATCGCCGCGGCCTCCTTCGCCGCCGCTCCGTCGACGACGTCCGACAGGTGGTGGACCACCGCTACGAACGACAGGCCCAAGCGGCGGCCGAACTTCAGCAGGCGCTGGAAGAGTTGGGCCACGAAGGGGCTGTTGATGATGTGCCACGCCTCCTCGACCAGGAAGATGCGCTTCTTCCGGTCGGGGCGGATCCATGTGTGCTCCAGCCACACGCCCACGATCGCCATCAGAATCGGCATGGCGATCGAGTTGCGGTCGATGTGGGACAGGTCGAAGACGATGAGGGGGGCGTCCAAATCGATCCCCACCGTTGTCGGGCCGTCGAACATGCCCCTCAAGTCACCGTCGACCAGGCGGTCCAGGACCAGCGCCACGTCCAGGCCCCAGGCCCGTACGTCGTCTATGGCGACGTTCATCGCCTCGGCCGACTCCGGCTCGGGGTGCCGTAGCTGCTCGACGATGTCCATCAGCACCGGCTGGCGCTCGACGATCGTCTCGTTCACGTAGGCGTGCGCGACCTTCAGGGCGAAGCCCGAGCGCTCGTCGAGGCCGTGGCCCATCGCGACCTCGATGATCGTCCGGAGCAGCGCCAGCTGGCCCGTCGTCGTGATCGCCGGGTCGAGCGGGTTGAGGCGGATGCCCATGTCGAGCGCCGCGGTCGGGTCGAGCCGGATGGGAGTGATCCCCAGCTCCTCCGCGATCAGGTTCCATTCGCCAACGCCGTCCTCACCCTGTGCGTCGAGGACGACGACCTGGCGGTCGCGGAAGCGCAACTGACGTAGGACGTACGTCTTCTCAAGGGCCGACTTGCCGTTGCCGGACTCCCCGAGGACCAGCCAGTGCGGGGCCGGGAGCTGCTGCCCGTACAGCTGGAAGGGGTCGTAGATGTAGCCCTTCCCGGAGTACACCTCGCGTCCGATGATGACGCCCGAGTCGCCGAGGCCGGGCGCGGCGGTCGGCAGGTAGACCGCCTGGGCCTGGCCCGTGGACGTGCGCACGGGGAGGCGGGTCGTCTCGACCTTGCCGAAGAGGAAGGACGTGAAGGTGTCCGTGGCGGCGGACAGCGGATCCCGCATCAGAACATCAGCCCCTACCTGCGGATTCCGGTGCCGAACGGCAGTGTGTTCACGAAGGCCCGGTGGTGCTCGCGATCGCACCACTCCAGCTTCAGATACGACTTGCCGGCCGAGGCGCGGATCGTCCGCTTGTCGCGCGCGAGGGCTTCCGGCGAGCGGGCGGAGACCGTGATGTAGCCGACGAGGTTCACGCCGGCGGCTCCACTGGCGAGGTCCTCGCCCCGCTGGTCCAGACGGTTGTGCGAGGCGACGTCGCGCGGGTCCACGGTGCGGTTCATCTTGGCGGCGCGGCTGGCCTCGGCCTCGTCGTTCGTCTTCTCGGTCAGCATGCGCTCGATGGCGACCTCGGTGGGTTCGAGGTCCATCGTGACGGCCACGGTCCTGATCACGTCAGGGGTGTGGACGAGCAGCGGGGCGAGGAAGTTGACGCCCACCGGGGTCATCGGCCATTCCTTCACCCAGGCCGTGGCGTGGCACCAGGGCGCGCGGGTGGAGGACTCGCGGGTCTTCGCCTGGAGGTAGGTGGGCTCCATGGCGTCCAGCTCCGCCGGCCAGGCGTTCCGTTTCGTCATCGCCTGGATGTGGTCGATCGGGTGGTCGGGGTCGTACATCGAGTGCACGAGGGAGGCGAGCCGCCCCTGACCGAGCGGCTGCCGTACGCGGATGTCGGCTTCCTGGAGCCGCGAGCAGATGTCGGTGAGCTCGCGCGCCATGACGACCGCGAGCCCGGCGTCCCGGTCCAGCTTCTTCCCGCCCTGGGGCCGCGCCGCCCGCGCCATCGCCTGTGCCTCGGCGGCGAGTTCGCGCGAGTAGTGCATGCAGGCGACGAGGTACGCCCGGTGCTGCTCGCTGCTCGTGGACACCATGGACTGGAGCTGGTCGTACGACTGCTGCAGCCAGCCGGGGGCCCGGTCGTCCCCTCGTACGGCGACGTCCTTGGCGTGGGCATCCGGGTCGGCGGGGAGCGTGCGGGCGAGCATCTGCAGGCGGGTCACGAAGCCGTCGCCGTTCGCGACATGCTTGAGGAGCGTGCCGAAGCGGTCGACGAGGGCCTCCTGGTCCTCGCTGTCGCGCAGTCCGACGCCCGGGCCTTCGATCTCGATCGCCGCGGTGACCGTACGGCGGTCGGCGTGCAGGAGCACGGCGATCTCGTCCGGGCCGAAGGGCGCCGCGAGCCACGAGATACGGCCGATACCGGGTGGCGGTCCGATCTCGATCTCACGGCCGTCGAGCCGCGTACCGGCCTCCATCACGTTCGACCGGTACGTCGTCCCCTGGCGCAGGGTCCGCTTGTAACTGCGGTTGATCTCGAACCACTTGTAGAACGTACGGCGCTTGTACGGGACGTACACCGCGGCCAGCGCAAGGAGCGGGAAGCCCATCAGCAGCACGATCCGCAGGGACAGGACGGGGACGAGCAGGCCGCACATCATGCCGAGGAACGCGCCCGCGATGATCAGCGCGATCTCACCGGATTCACGATTCCGGCCGACGATCGCGTTCGGCCGGGCGCGGCCGATCAGATATGTACGGCGGGGCGTGACCGGATGGGACACGTGGGACTCGGTCGTCAACGCCCTTCACCTCCCGTGCGGTTGGTACTGCTGTTGCGGGTGTTGCTCGCGTGCGGGGTGTTGGCCGGGCTGGTACGCGGTGGGGGTGCGGCGGAGGGGACAGATCCGCCGCCTCCGTTCGGCGTACGAGTGCTGTGCGCGGCCACACCGCCGGACGCCGGGTTGGCGGGGCGGGGCTGGTTGCCTCCGCCGCCTCCGCCGCCGTTGTTGTCGGCGCGGGAGCTGTGGGTCTTGATGCCCTGTGCGACCAGGGTGGCCGGGGAGCTGATCACGGCCGCGGCCTTGCTCTCGGCGCCCTGCATGATGCGGTTGTTGCGGGAGCCCGCGATCTCGTCGCCGAAGCCCGGGACGAAGCGGTAGATCATCGCGCTCGCGAAGATGGCGAGCAGGATGATGGCGAGGCCCGAGACGACGGCGGAGAAGGCGTCGGGGCCGTTGTCGGTGGACAGCGCCCCCGCCAGCCCCAGCACGATCACGATGACCGGCTTCACCAGGATCACCGCGATCATGATGCCCGCCCAGCGGCGGACGTGGCCCCACAGGTTCTTGTCGACCAGACCCGCGTAGACGACAGTGCCGAGCAGGGCACCGACGTAGAGCAGTGCGGCCCGGATGACGAGCTCCAGCCAAAGCACTCCGGCCGCGAGGATCGAGACCAGCGACACGACGATCAGCATGATCGGGCCGCCGCCGATGTCCTCGCCCTTGTTCAGCGCGCCGGAGAACGTCCCGAAGAAGGTGTCCGTCTGGTTGCCGGTGGTCTTGGCGAGGACCTCGGTGACTCCGTCCGTCGCCGAGACGACGGTGTAGAGGATCAGCGGAGTGAAG
Organism: Streptomyces sp. R41; assembly: GCF_041053055.1. Taxonomy (NCBI): domain Bacteria; kingdom Bacillati; phylum Actinomycetota; class Actinomycetes; order Kitasatosporales; family Streptomycetaceae; genus Streptomyces; species Streptomyces sp. R41. Next base: position 5,060,302 of record NZ_CP163443.1, on the reverse strand, counting down.
GCCGACGCCAGCACCGTCAGCCACAGGAACCCGACCGCCTCCGACAGCGCGGTGGTGAGCGGGACGCCCCGCACCGCCCTCTTGGCCACCGCCAGCAGCCATAGGAGCAGGGTCAGGATCGTCGACGCCGCGAAGACGACGGCGTACTGCTGCAGGAACTTGGGGTTCGTGAAGTCGACGTTCGCCGTGTCGTTGACTGCGGCGGAGAGCTTGTCGACGGTCCAGGAGGCGGCGTCGGCGCAGCCCTTTGCCAGGGAGGAGAGGGGGTCGAGGGTGGACGTGAGGCTGGGATCGGTGGTGCTGCCGGAGCCACCGCTTCCCTTGTCGCTCTTGCAGTACTGCTTGGCGGGACCGATCAGGAGGCCGCACGGGTCCTTTGACGGCGACGGCGACGGGGTCGGCGCCGCGGCGGCACGGGTGGCGAGCAGGACAGCCGTGCTCTGTACGACGGCGACGACGGCCGTGAGCTTGAGGACGCGGCTTCGGCTACCGGGCATACGTGAACCCTCCGTACTCCTCGATGGCCTTGCTGATCTCGTCAGAGGTCGCGGCCTTGTCGTCGCCCGGGACAGGGGCGGGGCCGTCCTTTTGGGAGTCGGTCACGATCTTCCAGTCGCCGTTGTCCCACTGGAGCTCGAAGGTCCACGTCTTCCACGTCGAGCTGACGGGGTCCGTCGAGGTCTGTCCGGACATGCCGATGAGTCCCATGTACCAGACCGAGACCTTGGCGCCGGTGCCGCCGTACTGCTGGACCTTGGTGCCCACCGGGATCGTGCGCGAGACGAACGTGCTGCCCTTCGGCGGATTGCCGTCCGCGTCGAGCCCCAACTTGCTGAGGAAGTCGGCCGAGTACGCCTGGTCCATCGGGCCCTGGAGCTGGCCGGCGGCAGCGGACGTGTAGATGCTGTTGACGATGTCGTGCCGACTGGCGGCCTTGAACATCCCCGTCGAACCCAACGCCACCGCATAGTTCGCCGCCGCGCTCTGCGCCCCCTGCTCGCTCTGCGCGAACCCGGACGGGATCCCCGCCGCCTTCGACTCCACCGGACGGGTCCCCGACGCTGCCGTAGGTGAGGTCTTCGCCTTGTCGCTGTCTCCGTTCCCCGAAGAGGAATCATCCCCTCCACGGTTCGCGAAGGCGATCGCGGCGATCAGGAGGACGACGACGCCGACGACCGTGACCAGGCTTCGGGAGGAGGACCGCCCGCGGCGGGCGCCGCCGTAGACGTCGCCGGGGCGGTCGGGGAGGCGGGTCCGGGTCTGGCCGGAGCCGCCGTACCCCCCGTCCTGGCCGCGCGGGGCGTCGCCGTAGCCGGGTTCGTCACCGAGACTCATGTCGCGTACGCCCCCTCAACCTCTCGCTGAACCAAGTAGTACGACGGTAGCCGTGCTGGTTCCCGCGCGGGCGCGGTGTGGTGACTCGACATCAGGGAAACGCAACCTCAGCCGGTGGGCACGACGGACGGGTGGGTCGGAGGGGAGAGGATCCGGGCGCGCCCGGCCGGGGACTGACAGTGCGCCAGGCGTGGCCGGGCCTAGACAGCCATGCCGTACACGATGGTGAAGAGTGTGCCGAGCGATCCGATGATGAAGACTCCGGTGAGGCCCGCGATGATGAGGCCCTTGCCCTGTTCGGCACTGAAGGTGTCGCGGAGGGCGGTCGCGCCGATGCGCTGCTTGGCCGCACCCCAGATCGCGATGCCGAGGCAGAGCAGGATGGCGACCGCCATCACGACCTCGATCATCACCTTCGCTTCGTTGCCCAGGCTGCCGAAGGGACCCCAGTCCGGAGCGATCCCGCCGATGATCGTGGTGATGTCGCCCTTATCGGCTGCGAATAGCATGTAAGTCACCGCCCCTAGTGGGTAGTTCTGCACCCCCTGCCACTGCGCGCAGAGGTCGGGCCCATTCTCGCCGACAATGACGCTGTCGTATGTCGACTTGGCGTCATTGATTGGCGGGTTTCGTACGAAACCCTTGTCACCGGTGTACGCGGAACCCTTGCGGGAGGCGTGCGACGGTATGCGAGGGGTCGTATGGTCACTCTGTGTATCACGGCAGGTTACGCCGGGCAATGAAGTCGGAGCGGAACCTGTCGTGTGGTTCCGTCGTTAACCCCTTCTACGAAGCGCACGCCCCGCCCGCCTCGTACGTACGCCGGGCGCGCGTCCCGTTTCTGACGGGCCGTCGAGCCGATGTTCTCCGGGTCGCCGCGTCTGCGGGATGTGGACGCCGACCGCCGGCCCGGTGGTCCAAAGGCTATCCCCCGCCTCTCGGCGCAGCGAAAACGGGCCGCGGCTGTTGCCGCGGCCCGTTCATCAGGTGCTGCCGGGGATCCCCACGCTCCCCCGGCGGCCCCCACTTCCCGGAGGTCAGCCGGTGAAGGCCGCGACCCCCTCCGGGGTGCCCCAGCCGGTCGGGCCGTCGTAGCCGGACGTGGCGGTGCAGAGGTAGCTGGTGGTGCAGGTGCCGTTGTTGCCCGAGGTCACGTCGTTGAGGGCCGCGGTGCCGGCCGCCGTGTACGGGAACTTCGCCGGGTAGGAGCCGGCGGACGGGGTGCCGGCGAGGGCGTAGACGCCCGCGATGATCGGAGACGAGGCGCTCGTGCCGCCGAAGGTGTACCAACCCGCCGTGATGCCGTACGAGTCGTAGACCGCGACGCCGGTGGCCGGGTCGGCGACCGCCGAGACATCGGAGATGGTGCGCTTGGCGCAGCCCGCGTCGGTCTGCCAGCTCGGCTTGGTGTCGTACGCGGAGCAGCCGGAGCCGGTGCCTTCGGTGCTGCTGGTCTTCCAGACCGTCTCGGTCCAGCCGCGGGTGGTCGAGGTGGCCTTGGTCAGCGCGGTGCCGCCGACGGAGGTGACGTACTGCGAGGCCGCCGGGTACTCGGCGCCGTAGCCCGAGTCGCCCGCGCTGACGGTGATGGCGACGCCGGCGTGCTTGAAGTACGAGGTGTCGTAGGAGGTGTCGGAGGACGACTCGGAGCCGCCGTAGCTGTTGGAGACGTACTTCGCGCCCAGGGTGACGGCCTCGTTCACCGCGGTGCCGAGGTTGGCCATGGTGGCGGACTTGGCCTCGACCAGCAGGATGTTGCAGTTCGGGCAGATGGCGCTGGCCATGTCCAGGTCGAGGGAGATCTCCTCGGACCAGCCGGTGTCACTGCGCGGCAGGGAGGTCGTCGAGCCGGTCTGGCTGACCTTCTTGAAGCAGCCGTTGGCGGTGGTGCAGGCCGACAGGCCGTAGTACGAGCGGTAGGTCGCCAGGTCCGCCTCGGCGTTGGGGTCGTTGTACGCGTCGACGATGGCGATGGTCTCGCCCGAGCCGTTGGAGGCGGCGGCCGAGGTCAGACCGTAGGCGGCCTGGAGGTCGGTCGGTCCGAAGCCGGAGGGCGTCGACGCGTCGGCGGCCTTGGGGGTGACGCCCTTGGCGTACGCCCTCTCGGCCATGTACTCGGTGACGCCGCTGGTGACGCGCTTGGCGTCACAGGCGGCGACGTCCGCCTTGGTGGGCGTGGCGCATGCCCGGGTCCAGCTGACGTGGGGGGTGACCTTCGCGACGCCGCTGTCCTTGGCGTCGGCCGCTCCGGCGTTGCCGAAGGCCGCGAGGACGAGGGCGGCGGTGCCGAAGGCGGCCGCGCCCACGCGGCGCCATCTGCCGCGTATGGAAGGTCTTTGGGGGGATGAGGTACGCAACGTACAGCCTCCTGAGAGTGTTTGACAGGGGCAGTGCGGGTGCGCCGCCGGTACGCAGTCCCCGGCGGTGGGCCGATCGGCCCGCGGATGACCATCCCTTGTTGAGTACGTGACAACAAGAGATGGCTGGAATCCTGACCTCCGCCTTACTCAACGAGGCGTGCGCGTGACCGCTCCATGACCGCAGGATGGCTGGAAGCTGACGATGGCTTGACTCAACACACAGTCGCCTCAAGGGATTTGAACAGCAGGTCGGGACGGCGACACCGGAGGTCAGCGCGGCCTTGGACAGCGGAACGGGCCGCGGCTGGTTGCCGCGGCCCGTTTTTCGGGTACCGCCGGTGGATCCCCACTTACTTCACTTACCGGCGGTTTCCGTCATGCGCCCGCGGGCCGATGTCAGCCGGTGAAGGCGTCGATCCCCGCCGGGGTGCCCCAGCCGGTCGGGCCGTCGTAGCCCGACTTCGCGGTGCAGAAGTAGCTCGTGGTGCAGGAGCCGTTGCTGCCGCTGGTGACGTCGTTGAGGGCGGAGGTGCCGGCCGCGTTGTACGGGTACTGCGCGGGGTAGTCGCTGCTGCCCGGGGTGCCCGCGAGGGCGTAGACGCCCGCGATGATGGGTGCCGAGGCGCTGGTGCCGCCATAGGTGGCCCAGCCGGTGCCGTCGCCGTACGTGTCGTAGACCGAGACGCCGGTCGCCGGGTCGGCGACGGCCGAGACGTCCGCGATCATGCGCTTCGAGCAGCCCGTGTCGGTCTGCCAGGAGGGCTTCACGTCGTACGAGGAGCAGCCCGAGCCGGTGCCTTCGGTGCTGCTGGTGTTCCACACCTTCTCGGCCCAGCCGCGGCTGTTGGAGCTGGTGGAGAGGGCGGTGCCGCCGACAGAGGTGACGTAGCGGGAGGCCGCCGGGTACTCGGCGCCGTAGCCCTCGTCGCCCGCGCTGACGGTGATGGCGACGCCGGCGTGCTTGAAGTAGGAGGAGTCGTACGTCGTGTCGGAGGAGGACTCCGAGCCGCCATAGCTGTTGGAGACGTACTTCGCGCCGAGCTTGACCGCCTCGTTCACGGCCGTGCCGAGGTTGGCCATGGAGGAGGACTTGGCCTCCACCAGCGTGATGTTGCAGTTCGGGCAGATGGCGCTGGCCATGTCGAGGTCGAGCGAGATCTCACCGGCCCAGCCGCTGTCGGCGGTGGGGAGGGAGGTCGTCGAGCCGGTCTGGCTGACCTTGGTGAAGCAGCCGTTGTCGGTGGTGCAGTCCGAGAGGCCGTAGTACGAGCGGTAGGCCGCGAGGTCGGACTCGGCGTTCGGGTCGTCGTACGCGTCGACGATCGCGATGGTCTCGCCCGAGCCGTTGGAGGAGGCGGCGTCGGCCAGGCCGTAGGCGCTCTGCAGGTCGCTCGGCCCGTACCCGGAGGGGCTGCCGGCGTCGGCGGCCTTGGGGGTGACCGCGTCGGCGTGGGCGTTGGCCTTCTGGAAGGCGGTGATGCCGCCGGTGACGCGCAGCGCGTTGCAAGCCATCTCCCCCTTCTTCTTGGGGGTGGCGCAGGAGCGGGCCCAAGTGACCTTGGAGGAGGCCGACTTGGCCGTCTTTGTCGCGGCGGCAGGCGCGGCGCTCGCGTGGACGGCGGTGCCGAGACCGGCGAACACGAGGGTGGCGGTGGCGAAGGCCGAAGCGCCTATTCGCCGCCAACTTGCCCGCGTGGAAGATCTGTTACTGCTGGGTGTGGGGGGTGCGGTACGCAACGTACAGCCTCCTGAGAGTGGTTGACAGGGGCAGTGCGGGTGCTGCGCGCCGTCGGTGCGGTGTCCCCGGCGGCGGGGCCGTGTGACCCGCGTAGACCATCTCCTTGTTGAGTACGTGACAACAAGGGAGATCAGGAATCCTGACTTCCGCCTTACCGAACCGGGGTGATCGACTTACCGCTCAATGGCCCATCGATGGCCGGAAGCTGACGGTGACTTGACTCGACTCACAGGGAACGCACGCCTGTCGGGGGGCACGATTGGCAGATTTGGGCCGCGGGGCGGCGACACCTTCTGCTCAACGGGCCCACGCCTGGCCCAAATCTGCCAAAAGGCCACCCCGTACGCCGCCGCTCGCCCGCATCCCGCCCCCGGCCATCAGCTGCCCGCTACCAGCCACCGATCGGACCGTCAGTCGCTGAGCCGGCCCCGGCGTGCCCCCGCCGGGGCCGCCGCGCACCGCAACTACTCCGCATCCGCAGTCGCTGAGCCCACCCGGCGTGCCGGCGAGGCGCGACCGCGCTCCACCGGCCGAGGGTGACCGCGCGCCCCCGGGTGCCGTAGGCCTACCCGGGGACCCCTTACCCCTGGGCCGCCCGCTCGCTTCTCCCCCGTGCTGGAGCGGGCCGAGTCAAGGGTGGAGCGCAGCGGAAACGGCGCAGCCGACGCGACCGGAGGGAGCGCCCTTTACTCGGGTCGCGGAAGCACGACACTGACAAAGAAGCGGGCGGTCCCGACGGCCACCTCATGGGCGAGGTTCAGCGGACCCCCCGTTCTCCAGCCCCTCCACGAAGTGGTCGAACTCTCCCGCCTGTACGCCCAGTACGAACGCGTCCCACTTCTTCTGGGTGGTGGTGACGACGTTCTCGGGGTCGCTGGTCTCGCGGATGTAGACGAGGTCGTTGTCGCCGAAGGCGAGTTCGATCCAGGGGCCGGGGCCGGTGGCTTCGGGCGGGGCGGCGCGTTCCCAGGTGAGGTTCGGGGGGACTTCAGCCACGGTGCGCTTCCTTGTTCTTGAGGGTACGGAGGAGGGAACGGAAGGCGGTGGGGGTGGCCGTGAGTATCGCTTCGGTGGGATCACTGCTTTCGGTGAGGTGTATTCGGGCGGAGGCAGTGGCGGCGACGTGTACGCAGGCCTCGCCCTCGCCGCAGTACGAGGACTTCTGCCAGGTGGCGGTGGGCATCTCGAGTCCTTTCACAGGTCCTGGGCGATGGTGTGGATGAACTCTCGTGACTCTCTGGGGCCGAGGGCGATGCCCTCCATGCGCTCGAGGAGGACGCGGTACTTGTCGAGCTGGGCTTCGGCGTCGATGAGCGCGGAGCCGTGGGACTGGTCGAGGTGGACCGTGTCGAGCTGCGGGACGCGTCCGTGGGCGTACAGGATCGACTGCCCCGAGCCGGGATAGGCGCCGACGGCGAACGGGATGACCTGAACGGTGACGTGTGCGCGCTCGCTCATGTCGAGGATGTGCTGCAGCTGCTTCCTGGTGACGGCAGGCCCGCCGAACTGCATGCGCAGGGCGGCTTCGTGGATGACGGCGCGATACGGGGTGGGGGAGTCCTTGAAGAGGACGGCCTGGCGCTTGATCCGGAACGAGAGCCGATGCTCGATGTCGGGGGGTGAGAGCTCCGGCACGACCTGGCGGAAGACTTCGCGAGCGTGATCGTGGATCTGGAGAAGGCCGGGAATGTGAGCCGTGATCCCGGCGCTCAGCCGCGTCGCGTGCTGCTCCATCTCGGCCAGGTCGATCAGACCTCCGGGCAGGATCTCGCGGTACTCCTCCCACCAGCCGCGCGACCGTTCGGTGGTCATGTCGCTGAGAGCTTTGATGAGGTCCTTGTCGGAGCAGTCGTAGTGGCAGGCCAGAGTGCGCACCCGCTCTGCGCTTACGCCTACGCGCCCGGCCTCCATGTTGCTGACCTGAGTCTGCTTGATGCCCATGAGTTGACCGGCCTCGGTTGCGTTCAGGCCCGCGCGCTCCCGGAGTTTGCGCAGCTCTGAGCCGAACCGGAGTTGCCGACCCGTCGGGTTGCTCCTCACGGGTTCCCCTGCCTCCTTGCTATGACTCGTCACCCACACGGGTGGTAGTGAACGAGATCCCCAGAAACCGGTGAATGGGTTTACCGGGCGCCGCTACCTTAATGCGCAGGCGCCCCGCCCAGAAGCACCCCGCTCGACGGAGCGGCCGCGGTCACTGGGCAACGCAGTGCAAGGCAACGACACGACACCACCCAACTCCCCTCCGTGATCGGAGACTTCTCATGGCAACCGTATCCCCGCCCTGGTCCTACACCCTCCAACTCCCGCACGATCCCCGCGCCCCGGGCATCGCCCGGGCCACCCTCCGCACCGTCCTGGCCGCCCACGGCCTTACCGAACTCGCTTCCACCGCCGAACTGTTGGCGTCCGAGCTGCTCGCCAACGCGCATCTCCACACCAACGGCCCGTACGCCCTCCGTATCCGCTCCTCGGACCCCGATCGGCTCATGGTCGGGGTGTGGGACGCCGACCCGAGGGTCCCGCCCGGTTTCGAGAAGGGCGCCCCCGTCGGCGTACCGCCCGAAGACGCCGAGCACGGCCGCGGCCTGCATCTCGTGCGTGCCTGTGCGGATGCCTGGGGTGTGTCCGTGCTGCGGGAGCTGGGGGCGTCGAAGGGCGGGAAGCTGCTTTGGGCGGAGTGTCAGTGGGGTGACTTGGAGTGAAGCCCGTTGATCGACAACGGCGCCTATCAGGACGTGCTGCCCGGCAAGTGACGTGCTGCCCGGCAAGTACGGAGAGCCCGTGCCGCTCCCGGATCCGCTCGGGTTCGGCGTCGCGACGGACGGATTCCCGGTGTACGGGCGCTGACGCGGCGGGGGCGGTTCACAGGAGACTTTTAGTGTGCTCTCGGTGTTTTTCTCACGTGCCTGCGGCAAGGTGAGGGGCGATGAAGCGCACCACCCGTCCCCCCGGCACCCGCCGGCACGCCTTGCTAGGTGCGGTCGTGCTGGTGGCGGCCGTGACGTCCTCCTCCGTGGCGGCCGCGGACGCCGGTCCCGGGCCGCTCGGGGTGACCGTGCATGCCGCCGTGACCGCGCAGAGCGTGCGCGTGGGCGCGCTGTTCCACGGGAGCGGCGGGCACTTCTGTACCGCGTCCGTCGTGCACAGTGCCGGCCGGGATCTGATCGTGACCGCCGCGCACTGCGTGGACGGGGGAGGGACCATGCGCTTCGCGCCCGGGTACCGGGACGGCCAGGCGCCGTACGGGTACTGGGAGGTCGCGGGGACCGTCGTCCCCGAGGGGTGGACGAGCGAGCAGGACGAGGACACCGACGTCGCCTTCGCCGTTCTCGCCGAGAAGGACGGGAAGAACGTCGAAGACGCTGTCGGGGGTGGGAACGTGTTCGCGGCCGGGCGCGCCACCGGGTCGACCGCTGTCACCGTCACCGGGTACCCCAGCAGCCTCGACACGCCCATCACCTGCACCAACAAGCCCACCACCCACAGCCGTACGCAGCAGCGCATCGTGTGCCCCGATTTCGCCGGAGGGACGAGCGGCAGTCCCTGGGTGAACGGCGACGGGGAGGTCGTCGGTGTCATCGGCGGCCACCAACAGGGCGGCGACACCGACGACGTCTCGTACAGCGTCGTCTTCGGGAACGAGGTCGCGGCGCTCTATCGCCAGGCCGTCATGACCGGCTCGTGACCTCGTTGGAGATGTACACGGCGAGCCAGAGCAGCGGCAGAAGCAGGACCACGTAGGCCAGCGGGCGCTGGAGGACCGGCTTGCCCTGGTCCATGACCACCCCGGTCGGGGACGGCATCGTCGGGCGCGGGAGCTTGCTGATCTTCGTGCGTACGTAGAGGTTCCACAGGAGCGTGAGGGGGGTGAACAGGAGCAGCGACACCGGGCTCCACCAGCCGCCCGCCAGGGTCTTCGTCGTCATCTCCCGGTGGATCGCCGTCGCGCAGGAGCGGCAGAACGGGCCCTCCATCTTGGAGAACCGCATCGCGACCAGCAGACCCGTGTGCTGACGGATGGTCATGTCCCCCGCCGGCTGCGCGGCGCATATGCGGCAGGCGGGCGTGAGGGGTGGTGGGGCGGCAGAGTAGGCGTAGCCGCCCGCGGGGGCGTGTCCGTCTGCCGGGGCGTACGGGTTCTGGCCGTACGCGGGGGCTGTCTGGGCGTACGGCGGGTTCTGGGCCGGTGCCGCGGTGTTCTGCGCGTAGGGGTTCTGGCCATACGCCGGCGCCCCGTTTGGCGCGTAACCGCCTTGCGGGGCAAAGGGGTTGCCCTGGGGCGGATTCGAGTGCGGGGACGGGGTCGCCACGTGCGGTTTCTCCTTGTGCGTGATCGTCCCGCGGCGCGGGGCCCGCCTCTAGACTGGCGGTCGGCGGACTCCTGGGCGGCGAGGGGCGGTTGACGGTGCGTAAGGCATGGATCGTAGCGACCGCTGCCGTCGGGGCGGGGATCAGCTTCGTGATGCTGCTCGTCGTGGGCGTCTACATGGTCGCCGGGAACCTCGCAGGCGGCATGGGCGGAGGCGCGGTCGCGCTCGCCAAAGGGGCCGTACCCGCCGCGTACCAGACGCTCGTACAGAAGTGGGGAAATCTGTGCAGCGCCATCAACCCCGCGCTGCTGGCCGCCCAGCTGTATCAGGAGAGCGGATTCAACCCGAATGCCAAGAGTCCGGCGAAAGCGGAGGGGATAGCGCAATTCATCCCGGGGACCTGGGCCACCCATGGAGTCGACGGCGACGGGGACGGCGACCGCGACGTATGGGATCCGAATGACGCGATTCCGTCGGCCGCTTCGTACGACTGCCAGCTCGCTTCGTATGTGAAGAACGCGCCGGGGAACGTCACCGAGAACATGCTCGCCGCCTACAACGCGGGGGCCTACGCGGTCATCAAGTACGGGGGCGTGCCGCCGTACAAGGAGACCCAGAACTATGTGAAGACGATCACGACGCTGTCGAAGAGCTTCGCCGCGCCGGTGACCCGGGTGGATCCCTCGAAGCAGGCCGCGGCGGCGATCACGTACGCGCAGAAGAAGCTCGGCACACCCTATCTGTGGGGTGGCAACGGTACCTCTGACCAGGGCGGACGCTTCGACTGCTCGGGGCTGACGAAGGCCGCGTACGAGAGTGTGGGGGTCGGGCTGCCACGGGTCGCCAATGATCAGTACAACGCCGGGCCGCACCCGAAGAGGGAAGAGCTGCTGCCCGGGGATCTGGTCTTCTTCTCGGACGACCTCACCAACTCCCGGGCCATCCGGCACGTGGGGATCTATGTGGGTGGCGGGTACATGATCGACGCTCCGAGGCCGGGCGCCGTGATTCGCTTCGACCCCGTCGACACCCCCGACTACTTCGGGGCCACCCGGGTGACGGAAGATGGCGCGAAAGCATTGCCCACCTCCGTGTGAACCTGTGTGAACGCGCCCCCTGAGCTGCGGCGATGTGTCTCTCTTCGATAACGTCTGCGTGATCATTCCGTGGAGGGTGGAACGTATTACAGGGGACTGTGCGTTCCTTTTGACGTAGCGCTGATCTATGACGCGGTTCTAGCGGTTCTACGACCACGGGGGTGGATCGAGCCGCGCACGAAAGGGTGCGCGCGCAGGAAAGACGACGAAGGGGCCGCAGCACCATGGCTGGACTCGCCGAATCCGGTTCGAACCCCGACGTCGACCTGCTCTACGACATCAATGGCCTGGCCAAGGACGCGCCGCACTGGTTCGACCGGGCCATGGAGTTCGTGGGCGAGTACGGGCTGCTGCTCGCCATGGTCCTGCTGGTGCTGTGGTGCTGGTGGACCGTGCGGCGGCGGGGCGGCGGCGATGCCGCGTCGTCCGTGGCCGCGTTGGTGTGGGCGCCGCTGGCCGCCGGCATCGCGGTGCTGGTGAACGTGCCGATACGGGGCTTCGTGGAGAGACCCCGCCCCTTCGTCGACCACCAGGGGCTGGACGTCCTGGTCTCCGGCAAGACCGACTTCTCCTTCGTCAGCGATCACGCGACGCTCACCATGGCGATGGGGGTCGGGCTGTTCGTGGCGAACCGGAAGTTCGGGCTGGCGGGGATAGGGCTCGCGCTGCTCGAAGGCTTCTGCCGGGTCTACATGGGCGTGCACTACCCGACGGACGTGATCGGCGGGTTCGCGCTCGGCACGGCGGTCGCGCTGCTGCTGTCGCCGCTTGCGATGGCGTTGCTGACACCTGTCATGAAGGCGGTGGAGCGGGCCCCGCGTGCCGGGTGGCTGATCCGGGCACGGGGGGTGGCTCCCGCGGGGCAGGATGCGCTGATTCCGGGGGCTCGGGTCGAGCAGCCCGAGGAGCGGGATCTGGCGGCGTAGTCGGCTGGGGCTGGGCTTGGGGGTTTTCGCCCCCTCCGCCCCTACCCGTCCCGTATCTGGGGGCTGCCGCCCCCAGACCCCCGCTTCGGCCTTGACGGCCTCGTCCTCAAACGCCGGACGGGCTGAAGATCTCCGGCCCCGGTCGGAAATGACTGGCTGAAGCTCTCCAGACCTCGGCCGGAATGACGGGCTGGAGATCTCCAGATCCCGGCCGAATAGAATCCCCCCGCACCGGAAGCGCGCATCCTGGGATGCGCGATGCTGTAGCGGTTCTGTGGCATTCGCTGGTGGAACCCCCCAGCCCGGGGGCCCGTCTCGTTCCACGGAACCCACGGGAGGCGCACATGCATCGGCGTACGTTCATCGGCGGAGCCACCGCCGCACTCGCGGCGGCGGCGACGTCCGCGTGCAACGGCAGCGACAGCGGTGGTCCGAAGGCCTCCGGTGCCACCGAGACCACCGGCACCTCCATACGCACGGCCACCACCAGCACCCGCGCCGCCGCGAACTGGGCCGCCCTGTCCAGGGAGCTGGACGGCGCCCTGGTCCGCCCCGGCGACCGCAGCTGGCCGGCCGCACGCCAGCTCTACAACACCCGCTTCGACAGCCTGAAGCCCGCCGCCGTCGCGTACGTCGCGAGCGCGGACGACATCCGCACCACCATGGACTACGCCCGCGCCCACGGCATCAAGGTGTCGATCCGCAACGGCGGTCACTCGTACGCCGGTTGGTCCTCCGGCAACGGCCGCCTGGTCATCGACGTCTCCAAGCTGAACAAGATACGGGCGTCCGCGAACGAGGCGGTCGTCGGAGCGGGATCGAAACTGATCGACGTCTACCGCGCCCTCGCCGCGAAGGGTGTGACCATCCCTGCCGGTTCCTGCCCGACCGTCGGCGTCTCGGGCCTGACCCTCGGGGGCGGCCACGGGGTCGTGTCACGGGCGTACGGGCTGACCTGCGACAGCCTCACCCAGGCGACGCTGATCACCGCCGACGGCAAGCAGCTCGTCGCGGACGCCACCGAGAACAAGGACCTCTTCTGGGCCCTGCGCGGCGCCGGCAACGGCAACTTCGGCGTCGTCACCGAGCTGCGCTTCAAGACCCACCCCGCCCCGCAGGCCGTCTCGGCGTACATGACCTGGCCCTGGGCCAAGGCCGCCGCCGTGGTGAAGGCCTGGCAGGAGTGGGGCCCGACACAGCCCGACGAGATCTGGTCCTCGTGCCACCTCGCGAACGCGGCCGGGGGCACGCCCACGGTCTCCATCGCGGCGTTCTCCCTCGGCACGTACAGCGAACTCCAGAACGCCGTGGACCGCCTTGCCGACAAGATCGGCTCCCCCGCGCGCAGCGTCTCCCTCAAGAAGCGCTCGTACGAGGACTCGATGGAGGTGTACGCGGGCTGCTCCTCCTTCCCGACCGACGCCCAGTGCCACCTCCCGGGATCGACCCCGGGCCGCAGCACCCAGGGCGCCCTCGGCCGCGAGACCTACGCGGCCCGCTCGGACTTCTTCGACCGCTCGATATCGACGGCCGGCATCCAGACGCTCCTCAACCAGATCTCGTCGGTCCGAGGCGGCTCGGGGAGCATCGCCCTGACGGCACTGGGCGGCGCGGTGAATCGCGTCTCGCCCACCGCGACGGCCTTCGTCCACCGCCGTTCCCGCATGCTCGCCCAGTACATCGGCGCCTGGCAGGCGGGCACCTCCGGCACCACCGCCCAGTCCTGGCTGACCACGGCCCACAACGCCATGTCCCGGCACGCCTCGGGCGCCGCCTACCAGAACTACACCGACCCCACCCTCACCGACTGGCGCAAGGCGTACTACGGGGACGCGGCCACCCGCCTCACGGCGTTGAAGCACCAGTACGACCCGAATCGTTTCTTCTCATACCCGCAGGCGCTGTAAGACGGGTTTCGCCCCCGCCGCCCCTACCCATTCCCGTACCTGGGGGGCTCCGCCCCCCAGACCCCCGTGGGTCGTTCTTTTGGTGCTCGCCTGTGGGGGCTTGTCGCGCATTTCCCCGCGCCCCTTGCGGGGCGCGGACCCTGGGCTATGTGAGCGGGCCCCCGGTGTGCCCTTCCGCGTCCGTGCGGGCCAGGCTGCGGGCTCTGCGGGCCGGGCCTCTCCAGCCGCAGGTGCAGCGGGCTACGCAGAAGCGGCCCTGTTCGACCGTCGTTGTGCGGTGTTCCGGGGAGGAGTTGGTCTCGTCCTGCTGCGCCACCCCGACAACGTTACCCAAGGCAAGTGAACGGGACGCCGTCGCGTGACGGGTGCCCCTACTCGTCGTTAACCGGAACGACAGGGAGGGCCCGGGACGGACCGGCTGGGGGTCGGCAGGAGATGGTGGCGCTGGAGGAAGGGCGGGCCGGCTGGGCGGCCGTCGCAGCCGTCGCGGCGGGGTTGATGGTGTGTGCCACGGGGTGCTCGGGCGGCGGGGCCGCTGCCGAGGACGCCCGCGCCGGTGTCGACTCCGTCGACGTGCTGCACCGGGCCGCCGCCACGCTGGAGCGCGCCGGCAGCGCGAAGGCCCGTACGTCCATGGAGATGGCCACGGGCGGGACCCGGGTCACCATCCGGGGCGAGGGCGTGTACGACTTCAGGAATCAGATGGGGCAGCTCAAGGTGCTGCTGCCGCAGGACCCGGCCGGCACCGACGAGCACCGGCCGATCACCGAACTCCTCGCCCCGGGCGCCCTGTTCATGAAGAACCGCGGCGCCGGTGTGCCCGCCGACAAGTGGGTCCGCGTCGACACGGCCGGCCTCACCGACGGAAACCTGGTGACGGGCGGCGCCACCGACCCGTACGCGGCGGCCGAACTGCTGCGCGGGGCGCGGAAGGCGACGTATGTGGGGAAGACCGAGGTGGCCGGGATCCCTGTGCGGCACTATCGCGGGACCGCCGACCTGGACATCGCCGCGAAGAGTGCGTCGAAGGGGCAGCGGTCGGCGCTGAGGGCGGCGGCGAAAGGGTTCGCCAGCGCCGAGGTGCCGTTCGACGCCTACCTCGACGATCAGGGGCGGCTGCGCAAGGTCCGCCACCGCTTCAGCTTCGTCAACGGGCAGCAGAAGGGCACCGTCGCGGTCGCCTCGACGACCTTGCTGTACGACTTCGGGGTCCCCACCGACGTACGGCTGCCGGAATCCGGCGACATCTTCGCCGGGAAGATCGCGGAGGAGTAACTTCGCGGGAGCGGAGCGGTAGCTTCCCGGGAGGGGCCGGAAATGGCCCTTCCGTGCCATGCGCGGTGTGTAGGCCGCTCCCTACTCTAGGAAGTCGGTGACGGCAGGAAGAGGTGATGCGCGTGGCTCCGGTCGGCGGTACGGCAGTTCAGGACCACGTGGCCCTCGCCGAGATCGAGCTGTGCGGCGACCTGATCATCGCGGCCTCGGCCGCCCACGAGGACCGGCTCAGTCTTGAGAGCATCGACGAGGTGCTGAAAGTGGCTGAAGAGCGTGCCCATGATGTCCGTGAGCGGGGTGCTGAGGAGTAGGCGTCCCGGCCTCCCTCCGGTACCCGGGCGTGGCCCGGTCCCCGCCACGTCGTACCCTCCATGTCACACCATGACTCGGGTCATGTCGTACTCCACGGCACACCATGACTCAGGTCACGTCGTACTCCACGGCACACCATGACTCGGGTCACGTCGTACCCCGCGTCACACCATGACTCGAGCACCATGATTCGCGTCACGCCGTATCTCAGGTACGGAGAAGCCGGTCGATACCTCAGGTACGGAGAAGCCGGCCGATCGCCTTCGTCGCCTCTTCGACCTTCGCGTCGATCTCGTCGCCGCCCTTGAGGGCCGCGTCCGCGACGCAGTGGCGCAGGTGCTCCTCCAGGAGCTGGAGGGCGAAGGACTGCAGGGCCTTGGTGGAGGCGGAGACCTGGGTGAGTATGTCGATGCAGTACACGTCCTCGTCGACCATCCGCTGCAGACCACGGATCTGGCCCTCGATGCGGCGCAGGCGCTTGAGGTGCTCGTCCTTCTGCTTGTGGTACCCGTGGATACCGCGGTCGTGGTCGGTCACGATCTCCTGGGGCTCCTGGACCTTTTCGGCCTCGCCGGAGGGTGCCGTCGCGCCGGCCTCGGTGGTCGTCATCGCGTCCTCCTGCTGAATCCGCTGAGTTGATCCGGTGCGGTGGGCGATCCTGTCTGAAACGCCACTTACATATACCCCTGGTAGGTATATGGTATCGAACTTTGCTGGGTATAGGGCCCTTGCCCGATGCCGGGACCGGACCCTGTGCTGATCACTGTGCCCGATGGGCGACACTGGGGGACGGCCCATTAGCCGTGGCCGGATGATGCGCCTAGCATCAGCCTGACCGAACCGAAGCACCCCGAGGACCCCACGTGCGCTTTCGTCTGACCCCCAGGGAGACGAGCTTCTACGACATGTTTTCCGCGTCCGCGGACAACATCGTCACGGGCTCGAAACTCCTTATGGAACTGCTTGGGGCGGACGCCTCCGCCCGGGCCGAGATCGCAGAGCGTATGCGGGCAGCGGAACACGCCGGTGACGACGCCACGCATGCGATCTTCCACCAGTTGAACTCCTCGTTCATCACGCCGTTCGACCGTGAGGACATCTACAACCTGGCCTCGTCCCTCGACGACATCATGGACTTCATGGAGGAGGCCGTCGACCTGGTCGTCCTCTACAACGTCGAGGAACTGCCCAAGGGCGTCGAGCAGCAGATCGAGGTGCTGGCGCGAGCCGCCGACCTGACCGCGGAGGCGATGCCGAATCTCCGCACGATGGACAACCTCACCGAGTACTGGATCGAGGTCAACCGGCTGGAGAACCAGGCCGACCAGATCCACCGCAAGCTGCTGGCCCACCTCTTCAACGGCAAGTACGACGCCATCGAGGTGCTGAAGCTCAAGCAGATCGTGGATGTGCTGGAGGAAGCGGCCGACGCGTTCGAGCACGTGGCGAACACGGTGGAGACCATCGCCGTCAAGGAGTCCTGACCCGGTCATGGACACCTTTGCTTTGATCGTGACCATTGGGGTCGCGCTCGGATTCACGTATACGAACGGCTTCCACGACTCGGCGAACGCCATCGCTACGTCGGTGTCCACGCGGGCGCTGACGCCGCGGGCGGCTCTCGCCATGGCCGCCGTGATGAACCTCGCCGGTGCGTTCCTCGGCAGCGGGGTCGCGCACACGGTCAGCAGCGGGCTGATCGAGACGCCCGAGGGCAGCAAGGGGATGGGAATCCTCTTCGCGGCGCTCATCGGTGCCATCGTCTGGAACCTCGTCACCTGGTACTTCGGGCTTCCGTCGTCGTCGTCGCACGCGTTGTTCGGCGGACTGGTGGGGGCTGCGCTCGCGGGCGGTACGACCGTTCTGTGGTCCGGCGTCGTGGACAAGATCATCATTCCGATGTTCCTGTCGCCGGTCGTCGGTCTGATCGGCGGCTATCTGGTCATGTGCGCCATCATGTGGATCTTCCGCAGGTCCAATCCGTCGAAGGCCAAGCGGGGGTTCCGGATCGCGCAGACCGTGTCGGCGGCCGGGATGGCGCTCGGGCATGGTCTTCAGGACGCCCAGAAGACGATGGGTGTCGTGGTGATGGCGCTGGTCATCGGTGGCGTTCAGGGGGCGGACGATCCGATTCCGGTGTGGGTGAAGATCGTCTGTGCGGTGATGCTGTCGCTGGGGACGTACGCGGGTGGGTGGCGCATCATGCGGACGCTCGGGCGGAAGATCATCGAGCTTGATCCGCCTCAGGGGTTCGCCGCGGAGACGACGGGGGCGTCGATCATGTTCGCCACGGCGTATCTCTTCAAGGCGCCGATTTCCACGACGCATGTCATCACCTCCGCGATCATGGGTGTGGGGGCGACGAAGCGTGTGAACGCGGTGCGGTGGGGCGTCGCCAAGAACATCGTCATGGGGTGGTTCATCACGATGCCGGCGGCCGGGTTGGTGGCTGCGCTGAGCTTCTGGGTTGTGAACCTGGCGTTTCTGTAGGCGGGGTGGGGTTTCCGCCCCCTCCGCCCCTGCCCGTTCCCGTGTCTGGGGGCTGCGCCCCAGACCCCCCTGGGTTGTTCCTTCGGTGCGGGCCGGTGGGGGCTTGTCGCGCAGTTCCCCGCGCCCCTTTCGGGGCGCGGGGAACGTACAAAAACGAGCGGGCCCGCCCCCGGGAGCCAGGGGCGGGCCCTTCTCGTCCTCGCGGTGGCACCGCCATGCAGCACCGCGAGGGGTATGGGGGTGTCGGCTCAGCCGAAGCGGCCGGAGATGTAGTCCTCCGTGGCCTGGACCGACGGGTTGGAGAAGATGCGCTCCGTGTCGTCGATCTCGATGAGACGGCCGGGCTGACCGACCGCGGCCAGGTTGAAGAACGCGGTGCGGTCGGAGACGCGAGCGGCCTGCTGCATGTTGTGCGTCACGATGACGATCGTGAAGCGCTCCTTGAGCTCACCGATCAGGTCCTCGATCGCCAGGGTGGAGATCGGGTCCAGGGCGGAGCAGGGCTCGTCCATGAGGAGGACCTGGGGTTCCACCGCGATCGCCCGGGCGATGCAGAGGCGCTGCTGCTGGCCGCCGGACAGGCCCGAACCGGGCTTGTTGAGGCGGTCCTTGACCTCGTTCCAGAGGTTCGCGCCCTTGAGGGACTTCTCGACGACGTCGCTCAGTTCCGACTTCTTGTACGAGCCGTTGAGCTTCAGGCCCGCCGCCACGTTGTCGAAGATCGACATGGTGGGGAAGGGGTTGGGGCGCTGGAAGACCATGCCGATCGTGCGGCGCACGGCGACGGGGTCGACCCCGCTCCCGTACAGGTCCTCGTCGTCCAGGAGCACCTTGCCCTCGACGCGGCCGCCGGGGGTGACCTCGTGCATGCGGTTGAGGGTGCGCAGGAAGGTCGACTTGCCGCAGCCGGAGGGGCCGATGAAGGCCGTCACCGAGCGGGGCTCGACGGTCATGGAGATGTCTTCGATCGCCTTGTGGGCGCTGTAGTAGGCGGTGAGACCGCTTACGTCGATTCGCTTGGCCATTTCAATCACTGCTTCTTTCGCAAAGGTTCGGGTCGCTGATTGGCCGCGTCAGCGGCCCGTCTTGGGCGCCTTCCAGCGCGCGATGCCACGCGCTGCCAGGTTGAGGATCATGACGAAGGCGATGAGCGCGAGTGCCGCCGCCCAGGCCCGGTCGTAGGCCGCGCCGGAACCGGCGCTGTTCGCGTACTGCTGGTAGATGTACAGCGGCAGCGAGGCCTGCGGGTCCGAGAACGGGTTGGTGTTGATGAAGTTGGTACCCCACACCAGCAGCAGCACGGGAGCGGTCTCACCGGTGATGCGCGCGACCGCGAGCATCACACCCGTGGTGATACCGCCGATGGAGGTCGGCAGAACCACCTTGATGATGGTGCGCCACTTCGGGATGCCCAGCGCGAGGGAGGCCTCGCGCAGCTCGTTCGGTACGAGCTTGAGCATCTCCTCCGTGGAGCGGACCACCACGGGCATCATCAGGATCGACAGGGCGAGCGAACCGGCGAAGCCGGAGTACCCCATGTCCAGGATCAGGATCCAGAAGCTGAGAATGAAGAGGCCGGCGACGATCGACGGGATGCCCGTCATGACGTCGACGAAGAAGGTGACGGCCTTGGCGAGCTTGCCACGCCCGTACTCGACGAGGTAGATCGCGGTGAGCACACCGATCGGCACGGCGATCAGGGTGGCGATGCCGACCTGCTCCAGGGTGCCGATGATCGCGTGGTAGATGCCGCCACCGGTCTCGGTGTCGGCGACCACACCCATGGAGTGGGTCAGGAAGTAGACGTCGAAGACCTTCACACCGCGCTTGACGGTCTCCCAGATCAGGGAGGCCAGCGGGACGACGGCGACGATGAAGCAGACCCAGACGAGGCTGGTCGCGACCCGGTCCTTGGCCTGGCGGTGGCCCTCGACGCGCGCGGCGATGACGTACGTGCCGAGGACGAAGAGGATCGCGGCGATCAGGCCCCACTGGACCTTGCTGTCGAGGCCGGCGCCCAGGCCGATGCCCACGGCGACGACGACGGAGCCCACGGCGATCGCCCACTGGGACCACTTCGGGAGGCTGGCGCCGCGCAGCGTGCTGGGGCGCTTGTGGCTGACGGGTGCGGTGGTCATGCGTTGGCCCCCGAGTACTCCTTGCGGCGGTTGATGATCATGCGCGCCGCGCCGTTGACCAGCAGGGTGATGACGAACAGGACGAGACCGGAGGCGATCAGCGCGTCCTGGCCGAGCGGGGTGGCCTCGCTGAACTTGCTCGCGATGTTCTGGGCGAAGGTGCCGCCGCCCGGGTCGAGCAGGCTGGCGTTGATCTCGAAGGTCGGGGAGAGGACCGTGGCGACGGCCATCGTCTCGCCGAGCGCGCGGCCGAGGCCGAGCATCGAGGCGGAGATCACGCCGGAACGGCCGAAGGGCAGCACCGACATGCGGATGACCTCCCAGCGCGTGGCGCCGAGGGCCAGCGCGGCCTCCTCGTGCATCTGCGGGACCTGGCGGAAGACCTCACGGCTCACGTTGGTGATGATCGGCAGGATCATGATCGCGAGCAGGATGCCGACGGTGAGCATCGAGCGGGGCGCGCCGCCCTGCCACTCGAAGATGCCGGTCCAGCCGAAGTAGTGGTCGAGCCAGCCGAAGAGGCCGTCCATGTGCGGTACGAGGACGAGGGCGCCCCAGAGGCCGTACACGATGGACGGGACAGCGGCGAGCAGGTCGATCACGTACGCGATGGTGCCGCCGAGCTTGCGCGGCGCGTAGTGCGTGATGAACAGGGCGATGCCGACCGCGACCGGGACCGCGAGGGCCATGGCGATGATCGCGGAGACCACCGTGCCGAAGGCCAGGACCGCGATGCCGAAGGACGCCGGTTCGAGGTTGGTGTTCCACTCGAACGTGGTCAGGAAGTTGGTGTGGTCCTTGCTGATCGCGTTGGCGGCGCGGTAGGTGAGGAAGGCCGCGATGGCGGCCATGATCACCAGGAGGAAAATGCCGGACCCGCGCGAGAGACCGAGGAAGATCCGGTCTCCGGGGCGGGTGGCGCCGCGGGCCGCGCGCTTCAGCTCGGCCACGGAAGGCTGTGGGGTGGGGGGAGGGGCTTCAGTGTTCTGTGTTGATATGTCCATCAGGATTCTCCGGTCTGCGGAGCCGTAGTGGATGGCGGCTCCAGGCGGCGGTGCACCGGACGGTGCGGCCCGCCTCGGCGAGGCGGGCCGCACACTCAGGTCAGCTCAGGCTCGAGATGGTGGTACGGACCTTGGAGATGATCTCGTCGGGGATCGGGGCGTACTTGGCGTCGGTCAGCAGCTTCTGACCGTCCTCGCTCGCGATGTAGGTGAGGAAGGACTTGGTGGCGGCCAGGGTGTCGGCCTTGTTGCCCTTCTCGCAGACGATCTCGTAGGTGACCAGGGTAAGCGGGTAGGCGCCTTCCTCGGTCGGCTTGTAGTTCAGCGACAGCGACAGGTCGTTGCCCGTGCCGGCGACCTTGGCGGTGGAGATGGCCTTGGTGGCGTTCTCGACGGTGGCCTTGACCGGGGTCGCGGCGTCCGTCTTCAGGTCGACGGTGTTGATGCCGTCAGCGGCGTAGGAGAGCTCGAAGTACGAGATCGCACCCGGGGTCTGCTTGACCTGCTGGGCGAGGCCGGAGGAGCCCTGCGCGGACTGGCCGCCCTTGGCCTGCCAGGCCTTGCCGCCGGAGTACTTCCAGTCGGACGGGGCGACGGCCTTCAGGTACTTGGTGAAGTTGTCCGTGGTGCCGGACTCGTCCGAGCGGTGGAAGGCCTGGATCTTGGTGCTGGGGAGCTTCGCGTCGGGGTTCAGCTTCGCGATCGCGGTGTCGTTCCACTTCGTGATCTTGCCATCGAAGATCTTGGCGAGAGTGGAGGCGTCCAGCGTGAGGTTGTCCACGCCGTCCAGGTTGTAGCCGATCGCGATCGGGCCGCCGACCATCGGAAGGTCGATGGCGGCGTTGCCGCCGCAGGTCTTCTTGGCGGCCGTGGCCTCTTCGGGCTTCAGCGGCGAGTCCGAACCGGCGAACGCGGTCTGGCCCTGGGTGAACGCGGTGATACCGGCGCCCGAACCCGTCGGGTTGTAGTTGATCTGCACGTTCTTGCAGGACGCCGTGTAAGCCTTCACCCAGGCGTCGATCGCGTTCTTCTGCGCGGAAGAGCCGGAGGCCTGCAGCTGGCCCTTGGCGTCGTCACACTTGATGGCGCTGTTGTTGCTGGCCGGGGCCGAGCTGTCGCCACCGTTGCTCTTGCCGGTGTCGTCCGAGCCGCACGCCGTGAGGGCCAGGGCGCCGGAGACGGCGACGGCACCGAGCGAGAGGGCGCGAAGCCGGTTCTTGCGCTGAAGCTTCACTTTCGGGAGTTCCTTCCAGGAGCCGCCGTCGAGGTGGCGGCGTGCGAGGTTCGGTGTCATGACGTTCGGTGTGATGCGGAGGCCACATCCATGGCGCGCTCCGCATCGGTAAGGCCGAAATTAGGCAGAACAGGTGAAGGCGCCGATGGCCGTAAGTGAACGGGGGGTGAACCCCTGCGGTCGGTGCGGTGAGGTCACGGAACGCTTACGTCGAGGACACAGGGTGGTTTCCGGCAACTCGGGTCCCATTGATAACTCTAGGCAACCAGACGTAATCGCACAGGTTTCGGAGCCTGTGCGTCGACGTCGTATACGCACAGGGTCGCCGGACGCGGCGGCGCACTCGTACGGCGGTTACATCGCGTCACTACGTCAGGTGCAGCGCGGCGAGCAGAGCCTGGACCAGATCGCGATCCCTGGGCATCGTCAGGCGGTCGCGGGCCTCGGTGGGGGAGAGCCACAGGACGCGGTCGACCTCGCGGTTCGGGGTGAAGTGTCCGTCCGTCGCCTCGGCCGCCCAGTACCGGACCTCCTTGGGGCGGCCGGCGACGAGGTAGCGGAGCGTGGCCAGGGGAGCGCCCAGGACGGCGGTGTACCCCGTCTCCTCCTCGACCTCGCGCAGCGCGCCCGAGAGCGGGTCCTCGCCCCGTTTCAACTTGCCCTTCGGGTGCGACCAGTCGTCGTACTTCGGTCGATGGACGAGGCAGATCTGCAGCTCGCCGTCGATCGGGGAGCGGCGCCACAGGACGCAGCCCGCCGCCTGGATGGTGTCGTCTGCCATGGGGCCTCCCTCGTCGTCCGCCATGGGCCCTCCCTCAGGGGGTGCGTACCGCTTCCATCTGCCATGCCTGCTGGAACGCGAACCGTGCCGCCTCCACCTCGTGCCGCTGGTCGGCGTGGAGCACACCGAGCGCGTAGGCCGTCGCCGGGGCGATGCGCGGGGTGCGGGCCGCCGACGCCGCGGCGGAGGCCGCCTCCGCCGCGTCCCGGTGGCGGTTGAGGGCCTGGCCCGCGGCGAGGAGGCGTACGTCGGTGGGGCACTCCTCGCCGTACAGGACCTCGCGGGCGTAGCGATGCAGCCGCAGCAGCAGGCGGACCTGGTGCCAGGGTGCGTCCTGCGGCTGGGGCGCGGTGTCGGCGGAGAGGCCGTGGACGAGGGCCTCCGCGTTGTAGGGGTGGCCCGCGGTGACCAGGGGCAGCGCGGCGATCGCGTCGGTCAGGCGGTCCTGTGCGGCGGCGGCCAGCGGGCGCAGGTCGGTGGTGGTGGCCGCGGGGGTCAGCGGGACCTCGCTGGCCAGGACCGCCACGCTGTCCGCGACCGCGTGGAAGCGGCTTGAGCCCAGCGCTTGCAGGGCCGCTGAGTGGGCCCTGGTGCGGGCCAGGGTGAGCTGGCGGTCCAGGAGGGCGCCTGCTTTCGCGGCGCCGACGGTCAGGTTGCCCGCGGGTTGGGTGCGTGGGCCGGGGGTGCCGGGCTCCGCTCCAGCGGAACGATTGCCCACAGCGGAAGGGGTCTGCGCCGGGAGCGACGACGAACCCGACAGGCGGTTCAGCGCGCCCAACAGCCGTTCCAGGCGTGCCGCGTACGCGTGTTCCCGGGCCAACGTGCCGGACAGCCAGGCCAGTTCGGGGCGCATGCCCTCCGACCAGTCGGGTTCGAGCAGGGGCCGGAAGGTGTGGAGGCTGCCGCTGATGCGGCGGGCCGAGCGGCGCAGCGCCCGCGCCGCGTCGACGGACTCCTCCGAGCCGTTCGACGCGCCGCCGGTCTCCCGGTGCTGGCGCAGCGAACGGAGGAACTCCGTGGCCTGGGCCCGCAGATAGTCTGCCAGGGCGTCCCCGGACACGAGCCCAGCCGTGGGGTCGGTGGGGGGATCAAGGTGCTGCTGTGCCACGCCGGCGCCTCCGGGCGTCTATAAGCATCTCCTGGACGTTCCGCAGGGGCTGGCCATCCGCGTCGGTCGCGTGCCGCGTCCACTCGCCGTCGGGGCCCAGGTGCCAGGAGGAGGTGGTGTCGGACATGCCGGTTTCCAACAGCCGGTTGAGGGCTGCCCGGTGGGCCGGGTCGGTGACTCTGACCAGGGCCTCGATCCGCCGGTCGAGGTTGCGGTGCATCATGTCGGCGCTGCCGATCCACACCTCGGGCTCGCCTCCGTTGCCGAAGCCGAAGACCCGGGAGTGTTCGAGGAAGCGGCCGAGGACGGAGCGGACCCGGATGTTTTCGGACAGGCCGGTGACGCCCGGCCGGACCGCGCAGATGCCGCGCACCCATACGTCGACCGGCACTCCGGCCTGCGACGCGCGGTACAGCGCGTCGATGATCGCCTCGTCCACCATCGAGTTGACCTTGATGCGGACGAACGCGGGGCGGCCGGCGAGGTGGTGCTGGACTTCCTTGTTGATCCGCGAAATCAGCCCGTCGCGCAGGGACTTGGGGGCGACGAGCAGACGGCGGTAGGTCTCGCGGCGCGAGTAGCCGGAGAGCCGGTTGAAGAGGTCGGAGAGGTCCGCGCCGACCTGCGGGTCGGCGGTGAGCAGTCCGAGGTCCTCGTACAGCCGGGCGGTCTTCGGGTGGTAGTTGCCCGTGCCGACGTGGGAGTAGCGGCGCAGGGTGTCGCCCTCCTGCCGTACGACGAGCGACAGCTTGCAGTGGGTCTTCAGGCCGACCAGGCCGTACACGACATGGCAGCCCGCCTCCTCCAGCTTGCGGGCCCACTTGATGTTGGCCTGCTCGTCGAAGCGGGCCTTGATCTCGACGAGGACGAGGACCTGCTTGCCGGACTCGGCGGCGTCGATGAGCGCGTCGACTATGGGCGAGTCGCCGGACGTCCGGTACAGGGTCTGCTTGATGGCCAGGACGTCGGGGTCCAGCGCCGCCTGCTCCAGGAAGGCCTGCACGGAGGTGGAGAAGGAGTCGTACGGGTGGTGCAGCAGGACATCGCGCTCGCGCAGGGCGGCGAAGATGTCCGGCGCCGACGCCGACTCGACCTCCGCGAGGTCGCGGTGGGTGCCCGCGATGAACTTCGGGTACTTCAGCTCGGGCCGGTCGAGGGCGCCGATGCCGAAGAGGCCGGTGAGGTCCAGGGGACCCGGCAGCGGGTACACCTCGGCCTCGGAGATCTTCAGCTCCCGTACGAGGAGATCGAGGACGTACCGGTCGATGGACTCCTCGACCTCCAGGCGCACCGGCGGCCCGAAGCGGCGCCGCATGAGCTCCTTCTCCAGCGCCTGGAGCAGGTTCTCGGCGTCGTCCTCCTCGACCTCCAGGTCCTCGTTCCGGGTGAGGCGGAAGGTGTGGTGCTCCAGCACCTCCATGCCCGGGAAGAGCTCCTCCAGGTGGGCCGCGATGACGTCCTCGATGGGGACGTAGCGGTTCGGGGAGGCCTCCAGGAAGCGGGAGAGCAGCGGCGGGACCTTGACGCGCGCGAAGTGGCGGTGGCCGCTGACCGGGTTCCGTACGACGACGGCCAGGTTCAGGGACAGGCCGGAGATGTACGGGAAGGGGTGCGCGGGGTCGACCGCCAGCGGGGTCAGGACCGGGAAGATCTGGTGCCGGAAGAGCGTGAAGAGGCGGGCCTGCTCCTTCTCGGTCAGCTCGCTCCAGCGGACCAGGTGGATGCCCTCCTCCGCGAGCGCGGGGGCGACGTCCTCCTGGTAGCAGGCCGCGTGCCGGGCCATGAGCTCGCGCGAACGGGCCCAGATCATCTCCAGGACCTCGCGGGGCTGCAGCCCGGAGGCGGACTTCGTGGCCACGCCGGTCGCGATACGGCGCTTCAGACCCGCCACCCGGACCATGAAGAACTCGTCCAGGTTGCTGGCGAAGATCGCCAGGAAGTTGGCGCGCTCCAGGAGGGGCGTGTTCGGGTCTTCCGCGAGCTCCAGCACCCTCTCGTTGAACGCCAGCCAGCTGCGCTCCCGGTCCAGGAAGCGGCCCTGGGGCAGGGTGATGCCGTCCTGCACCGAGTCCTCGTACGCGTCGAGGTCGGCGTCGAGGTCGGGCTCGAGATCGGAGACCGCCGCCGACACGGTGTGCGGGCGGTGAGCGGCTATGGAGCCGACGGACGGCTGGGGGTGCTGTACCGGTGCCTGGGCGCTTGGCTGGTTCATGGACCCATTCTTCCGCGCCAGGGGCGAGACCGGCGCGTCGGAGAGGGCGAGAGGCAGCGGAGCGAGGCGGATGTTCCCGTTCCGCATCACCGGCGTACGCTCACTCCCCGTCGTCGGCGAGGTCCCGTTCTCCGGTGGGGGCGACGGCTCGGGCACGGCGGGCTTCATTGGTCGAGCGTCGCAAGGTCACCTGAATCGATGGTTACGGCGACATGACGTGCGGGATAGCGGGGGGCGGCTCCCGGACGTCTACATGCCCGGGAGCCGCGTACGCGCCCACCCCCGTGAGGTGCGTACGTTGCTCAGCCGTACAGCCGCTCTAAGGGGTACGGCGGCGCAGCAGCCGGAACGCCGCGGCGGTGGCGAGGGCCGCGACGGCGAGGAGCACGCCGGTCTCCATGAGCTGGAGGGGCCAGAAATGCGATGCCGGGTGGCGCGTGGCCCAGAAGTCGGCCAGGCCGGAGCGGGCCATGCAGTCCTTGATGTCGGTGGCGTTCTCGAAGCCGACGCAGGCCAGGTTGTTGCCGATGTGCTTGCCGGTGGTGGTGACGGCGCCGTGTTCGAGCACCTGGGAGCTGCGGGGGAGGTGCAGCGCGGCCCGTCCGGTGACCGTGTCGGCGGGCCACAGGCTCGTCCGGTACCGGTCCAGCACGTTGTAGAGGACCAGCGTGGCGGCGAAGGCCACGCCCGTCGCGGGCAGGGCCTTCCTGGTGACCAGGCCCGCGAGCGCGCCGAGGGTGAGCCCGGCAAGGACGTAGGCGACGGCGGCCGGGCCGGTGGAGACCAAGACGTCGGGGTGGTACCAGTCGCCGACGAGGTCCGGGTTGTCGTCCCGGCGGGCCCAGACGTTGAGGAGGACGATCAGGCTGGTGCCGGTGGCGAGCAGGGCCGCCGGGACGGCGAGCTTGGCGGTGAGCCAGCGCACCGGAGTGACGGACTGGGTCCAGGCCAGTTCCGCGGTCCTGCTCTCCAGCTCCCGCCCGATCAGCGCGGCGCCTGCCCACGCGGCGACCGGGAACATCAGGTACGACAGGGCGGTGCCGACGACGCCGATGCCGATCGCGTACGTGTCGTCGGTGTGGATCGCCCCGACGTCCGAGCAGCTCGGCAAGCTGTCGGTGGCCGGCTCGGCGCAGGCGCTGAGGCCCGCTGAGGCGTCGTCACCGATGGCGTGCATCCAGATCAGGACCCCCACGGCGGCGAGCAGTGCGGCACCCCAGAGCAGCAGGGCCGTGCGGTGCAGGCGCAGGACGGTCCAGGGGAGGCCGCCGAACGCGCCGCCGTCGTTCTCGTCGGCGACCGTGCCTCTCGCGGTGAGGGCGCTCATACGGCGGTTCCCTTCGCGACGGTGCCGGTGTGCCGCTCGAGTACACGGAAGGCGACGAGGACCACGAGGCCGGTGAGGGCGAGGGTGACGGCGGTCGCCGTGAGCTGGAGGGGCCAGTAGTGGGAGTAGGGGTGCATGTCGCTGTAGAAGCGCACGATGTGCTGCTTGTCGAGCTGGGCGCGGCAGTCCAGGGCGCCGCTCCAGTACTGGGCGCAGTCGGGGACCGGTACGTGGGCGCCGGTGGACGTGACCGCGCCGTAGGAGACCACCGGGCCTCCGAACCAGGGGCCGTCCTCGAGCGAGGTGGTCACCGTGACGGTGGGCCAGAAGTAGCCGCGGAACCAGTTGAGGCCGAAGCCCACGGCCGCTGTGACCGCGACGGTGACGGCCAGCGCGGGCAGCGAACGGCGCAGCAGCAGGCCGATGAGGGCGCCCGCGGCCAGCCCGAACAGGGTCAGGGCGGCGGTGGTCGGCCCGTTGGCCTGGAAGACCAGGATGTCGTTCCAGCCCAGGACGTCGGCGCGGCGGCCCTCGGCCCAAAGGAGGTGGTGCAGCAGCACCAGGAGTGAGGTGCCCGCCGTGAGCAGGGCGGCCGGGGCGAGCAGCTTGGCGGCGAGCCAGCGGGCGGGCGTGAGCGACTGGGTCCAGACGAGCTGCGCCGTGCCGTTCTCCAGCTCGCGGCTGGTCAGCGTGGCGCCGGCCCATGCGGCGACCAGGAGGGGCAGGAAGGTCACGACGTACGAGGCGTAGTGCAGGACGTCCTTGTAAGTGACGTACGCGTCCTGGTCGTACGAGCAGGCGTAGTCGCACGCCTTGAGGCGCTGGTACGCGGCGGCCGCCGGCTCCGCGAGCCATCCATAGCCCCACACCATCAAGGCCAGGGCGGCGAGGACCATGCCCGTCCACAGGAACAGTGCGGGGCGGTGCAGCCGCAGCATCGCGCGTGCCGTGGCGAAAGGGGTGGGCGCCGCCGGGGTGCCGGAGACGGTGAGGGCGGTCATGCGGTGGGCTCCTGGGCGGGGGTGCGGGCGGGGTCGAGGATCAGCGCGGGGGCGTCGGGGTTGCGCAGGTGCGCGAGGAGCAGTTCCTCGAGCGAGGGCGCGGTGGCGCTGCCGTCGGTGGGGAGCGGCCCCCGGGGGCGTATCAGCGCGGTCAACTGCCGCCCCGTGGTGCGGGATTCGACGACGGTGTGCGGGTCCAGGTCGCGGACCGGGCCGGTGGTCAGGGTGTGCGCGGCCAGCAGGTCGTCCAGGTCGCCCGCGAGGCGCACCCGGCCGCCGCCGATCAGCAGGAGGTGGTCGCAGGAGCCCTCCAGCTCGGCGACCACGTGCGAGGACATCACGACCGTGGTGCCGTACTGCGCCGCCTCGGCCATCAGCAGGCCCATCAGTTCGTGGCGGGCGAGCGGGTCGAGGTCGGCCATCGGCTCGTCCAGGAGCAGGAGTTCGGGCCGCTTGCCGAGTGCGAGGGCGAGCGCGACACGGGTGCGCTGGCCGCCGGAGAGGGAGCGGACCCTGGCCTTCGGGTCGAGGTCGCCGGCCGCCACGATCCGCTCGGCGACGGAGGCGTCCCAGCGGGCGGGGTTGAGCTCCCGGCCCAGGAGCAGCGTGTCGGCGACGCTGAGCTGCGGGTACAGCGGCTTGCTCTGCGCGACGTACGCGATGCGTTCGCGGGCGCCGGCCGGGTGGGTGCCGAGCACCGTCAGGGAGCCCTCGGTGGGCGCGAGCAGTGCGGCCGCGTGGGCCAGCAGAGTCGACTTGCCCGCGCCGTTGGGTCCGACGACGGCGCAGACGCGCCCCACCGGGAGCCGGAAGGTGCACTCGCGCAGGGCCCATCCTCCGCGCCGCCCGAACCGCTTGCCCAGCGCGTCCGCCGCCATGGCGGTCTCGGTCATTCGTGGTCTCCCTTGCTGAACTGTTCATCGAGTACGGCGGTGAAGAGCGCCGCCACGTCGTCGCGCTGGAGCCCGGTCTCGCGGGCCCTGACCGCCCACGCGTCCAGTTCGGCGCGCAGCGGCGAGTCGGCCGGGGCGGTGCCCAGCGACTTCCGTACGAAGGTGCCGAGGCCGCGTCTGGCCTCGACCAGGCCCTCCCGCTCCAGCTCGCGGTAGGCCTTCAGGACGGTGTTCGGATTGATGGCGGTGGCTTCCACGACCTCGCGGGCCGTGGGGAGCTTGTCGCCCGGTTCAAGGAGGCCCAGGCGAAGAGCTTGCTTCGTCTGCTGGACGATCTGGACGTAGGTGGCGACGCCGCTGCGCCGGTCGATGCGGTACTCGACCACTCGGACAACCACCCTTTCACTAATTGAGTAGTGAAAGGGTGGTGCAAGATGGTGGCCGCAGTCAAGACCGAGATTTTGTGGGCCGATGCGTGAACCGATCGGCGGGGCTCGTCCGATGAGGGGTTGTGAGGGAAACGAGAAGCGACGGGGAGCTGCTGCGGGCCATCGCGGCGGACGGGGACCGTCGCGCCTTCGAGGAGCTGTACCGGCGGTACGCGCCGTGGCTGACCGCACGGCTGCGCGGCCGGTGCGCCGACGCCGGAGTCGTCGACGATGTCGTGCAGGAGACCTTCCTCGCCGTGTGGCGCGGCACGGCCCGCTACCGCGAGGAGGGCGACGCGGCCGGCTGGCTGTGGCGCATCGGCTCGCGACGACTGATCGACACCCTGCGCGGTGACGGCGCGCGCGGCCGGCTCCGGCAGGCACTGGCCCGCCTCCGGCACCGGGACGAGGACTCCGCCGAGGAGCGCGTGCTGGCCGGGGTCGAGCACGGAGACCTGGCGGGCGCGCTGACCCGGCTCTCGCCCGAACTGCGCGCGGTCCTCCAGGCCACGGTGATCGACGGGCTCAGCACCCGGGAAGCGGCCGTCCTGCTCGGCATACCCCCGGGCACGGTCAAGACGCGCGCACTGCGTGCACGCAAGCAGTTGCGGGAGGCACTGGCATGAGCGGCAAATTTCAGCCCCTCCGGCGTTTGAGGAGCGGGGGTTCGGGGGCTGAGCCCCCGAGGACGGGACGG
This sequence comes from Streptomyces sp. R41, assembly GCF_041053055.1. Lineage (NCBI taxonomy): Bacteria > Bacillati > Actinomycetota > Actinomycetes > Kitasatosporales > Streptomycetaceae > Streptomyces > Streptomyces sp. R41. The sequence continues at coordinate 5,029,729 of NZ_CP163443.1, read as the reverse complement.
GCAGCGACGGAGGGGGCGAAGACCGCTGGTCCGCCGACCGCCCCCGATGGCCGGTGGCATGTGGACGAAGCCGATCTCCGGGCCTACGCGCTGGGCGAGTTGACGCCCCCCCGGCTCTGGTCCGCCGACACCCACCTCGCCTCGTGTGCCCAGTGCCGGGAGGCGCTCGCCGCGGTGAGCGACCCTGCCGCGCTGGACGCCGGGTGGGAGCGGCTCGACGCCGAGCTGGACGCGCCGCGGCCGGGGAGGCTCGAGTCGCTGCTGGTGCGGGTCGGCGTCGCCGACCACACCGCGCGGCTGCTCGCGGCCACGCCCGTGCTGCGCCGCTCCTGGCTGGGCGCGGTCGCCGCCGTGCTGGTGATGACCGTGCTGGTGGCCAACGCGGTGCAGTCCGCGACCTCGCCCTCGCTGTTCCTGGCCCTCGCTCCGCTGCTCCCGCTCGCCGGGGTCGCGCTGTCGTACGGGCCCACGCTCGACCCGACGTACGAGATGGCCGTCGTGTCACCGATGCACGGGTTCCGGCTGCTGATGATCCGCACGGTCGCCGTACTGGCTATCGGCCTGGGTCTGAACGGCCTCGCGACCCTCGCACTGCCGTCGTACGGGCTGCGCGCACTGGCCTGGCTGCTGCCCGCGCTCGCCCTCACCGGCACCGGGCTCGCGCTGAGCGCCCGGCTGGGTCCGGTGCTCGCGCCCTCGCTGGTCGGCGGCGCGTGGATCGGCCTGCTGGTGGCGGCGCAGTCGACGACCGAGACGGGCGGCACGCTCGCGCCGTTCACGGCGGCCGGACAGGGCGTCGCCGGGGCGGTCGCGGCGCTCGCCACCGGGCTGCTCTATCTCGTACGGGACCGCTTCGACGCGTCGCGGATGTCTTTCGCCCACTTCTCGGGCAGGGGTGCCGCGTGACCGCCCTCCGACAGAGGAGCCGCGTGACCGCCCCCACCTCCCACAGGGGTGCCGCGTGACCGCCGACTCTGCCCACCTCCATGACAGCGGCGCCGCGCCTCTGCCCACGTCTTCGATCTTCTCCGACAGGAGTGCCGTACGTATGACCCCCACCGTCTCCGCATCCGGCCTGACCCTCCGCTACGGCGGGACCGTCGCCCTCGACGACGTCTCGCTGCGGCTGACCGAGGGCGTCACCGGGCTGCTCGGGCCCAACGGGGCCGGAAAGACCACCCTGTTGCGGGTGCTCGCCACCGCCGTGCCCGCCGACCGGGGGGCCTTCACGGTGCTCGGGCACGACCCGAGCACGACGGCCGGCCGCCTCGACGTGCGGCGCGCTCTGGGTTATCTGCCGCAGACGCCGGGGTTCCACCAGGACTTCTCGGCCTTCGAGTTCGTCGACTACGTGGCGATCCTGAAGGAGCTGACGGACCGCGGCGCCCGGCACCGGGAGGTGCGGCGCGTGCTCGACGCCGTCGACCTGTCCGACGTACGGAGCAAGCGCATCAAGAGGCTGTCCGGCGGTATGCGCCAGCGGGTCGCGCTGGCCGCCGCGCTCGTCGGCGACCCCGGTTTCCTCGTCCTCGACGAGCCGACCGTCGGCCTCGACCCCGAACAGCGCATGCGCTTTCGGGAGCTGATCGCCCAGGCCGGTGAAGGGCGGACGGTTCTGCTCTCCACCCACCAGACCGAGGACGTCGCGATGCTCTGCCACCGCGTGATCGTCATGGCCCGCGGAAGCGTCCGCTTCGAGGGCACGCCCGCCGAGCTGACCGCGCGGGCGGCGGGCCGGGTGTGGAGCAGCACGGAACGCGACCCGGGCGCGCGAGCCGGATGGCGTACGGGCACGGGCTCCTTCCGCAACGTCGGCGACCCGCCCGAGGGTGCCGACCTTCTCGAACCGACCCTGGAGGACGGCTACTTGCTCACCCTCGACGGCGAGCCCGCGGAGGTGGCGGCATGAGCGGCACCACCACCGGCACGGTCGAGCAGGCGGCTCCCACGGGGGTGGAGCCGCCTGCTCGAGGACAGGGATCGAGGACGGCCGCCGTCCTCGCCCTCGCCCGCTTCGAGGCACGCGAACTGCTGCTGCAGATACCGGTGTTCGTCTTCCTCGTGCTGTACGTCGGCTACACCGGCTGGACGACGTTCAACGGCCGCGAAGGCATGGACGACTACCCGGTCCTCCAGGACGTCGACCGGTCCACCCAGACCGGCCCGCTACTCCTCGGCATCGCGCTGTTCGTCTGCGTCAACCGCGCCGTGCTGCGTTCCCGCAGGCAGGGCACCGACCGGCACTTCGACGTGCTGGTCATGGAGCCGTGGCGGCGTACGGTGGCGCACGCGCTGTCCGTCGTGCCCTTCGCCGCCGGCACGGCCCTCGTCGTCGCCCTCCAGTTCACCTGGGCGGCGCTGAAGCCGGGCGCGGTCGGCCACGGCTCGCCCGCCGAACTGGCCGTGGGCCCGCTGGCGATCCTTCTGTCCGGCACCCTCGGCGTCCTGCTCGCACGGCTGATCCGCTCCGCCTTCGGCGCACCGCTCTTCGTGATCGGCGCCTATGTCGTCACGATCCTCGCGGCCAATGCCTCGGGCGACGCGCACTGGGTGCGCTGGCTGTCCCCGGCCGTCTCGGAGGAGGGGGCCGACCCGTTCCCCTCCGACCTGCTGGGCCGCCCGGCCGCCTGGCACGCGCTGTATCTGGCGGGGCTCGTGGTGTTCCTGCTCTGCGTCGCGGTCCTGGTCGGCGGCGGTCGTACGCGCGTCATCAAGGCGGTGACCGCCCTCGCCCTCGCCGCCACGGCCGCCGGCGTAGCCGGGCAGTCCCCGGGCGACTCGGCCGGTCTGATCGCGGCCCGCGCGAAGGCCTCCGCCACGCCGGAGAAGGTGCAGTCGTGCGTCGCGCACGGCACGTCGACGTACTGCGCCTACCCCGAGTGGACCGGCCGCACCGCCGACTGGGCCGAGGTCGTCGCCCGCGTCCAGTCCCTCGCGGGCGGCGCCGCCCGGGGCGAGCGGCTGACCGTACGGCAGCGGGTCGACTCCCGCTACGGACTGGAGGGCGCCGCCGCGCTCGACCCGGCCGGCACGCCGGGCGTGGTGACCGTCGGCACGCGGTGGGGCGGCAACCGGATCCCGGAGTTCGCGGTCGGCGTGGCCTCGGTCCTGGTGGCCGGCGACGAGGAGTCCAGTGGCGAAGGATGCGACGCCCGCGCGGTGACCATCATGTGGCTGGCGCTGGCCTCGGAGTCCGACCCGATGACCGTGTTCCGGCACATCCGCCTCGACGACAGCGTCAAGGGCTCCGGGGTCTCGCTCGCGCCCACGAACCCGGTCTATCTGAGCGCCGAACAGACCAGGATCGTACGGGAGTTGCTGCACAAGCCCCGCTACAGCGTCATCCCCAAGGTGCGGGCCCACTGGGCGGAACTCACCTCCGCGAAGACGTCGACGGCTCGGGTGGCCCAGCTGCTGGGAGTGCCGGCGGCGGGCGCGGGCGCCGAGGACGCGAAGAGGTGCCAGCAGTGACCGCTCGCGTGATCCGGGCCCTGCTGCGCCCGGTGTCCCGGACCCTGCCCCGGCGGGCCCTCGCGGCGGGCAGTGCCCTGGGGCTGCTGCTCGCCGGGACCCCGCGACTGCTGTCGTCCCCGCCCGACGCGTGGCTCTGTCTCAGTCTCCTGCGGGCCGCCGCGCTCGCCTTCGGCCTGGGCCTGGCCTTCCTGCTGGACGACCCGGCCCGGCACACCACCGCCGCGGTGCCGACCCGGCGCCCGGTGCGGGTCGGTCTGCGGGTGGCGCTCGTCGCTCCGTTCGCGGTGGTGTGGTGGACGGCCGCGCTGCTCCTCGTACCGGAGCAGACCCGGCCCCCGGTGGGCGCGGTCACCCTGGAGGCGGCGACCATCGCCGTGCTCGCCCTGGCCGCCGCGGCCGTGGCCGTGCGGTGCACGGACGTGGCCGAGCCGGGGGTCGCGGTGTCGGCCGGACTGCCGGTCACCGTCGTCGCCTCCGCCCTGCTGCTCCCGGAACCGTGGGAGCTGTTCGTGGCGGTGGGCGACCCGCGCTGGGACGGCGCCCACGAACGCTGGGCGGGGCTCCTGGTCGTGGCGGCCTTGCTGGGTGCGTGCTCCGTCGCGGAACCCAGGCGGCGGATCGCCTCTCTTGCTCACCGCTGACCCGGCGTGAGGCACTGAACCGGTACCGGCGGAGCGGTTACGACTCCGTCCGGTACATCAGGTCCGTCTCGTGGGTGACGAAGCCGAGCCGCTCGTACACGGTCACCGCCGACTTGTTGTCGGCGTCGACGTAGAGCATCGCGGTGGGCAGGCCCTGCGCGGCGAGGTGGCGCAGCCCGATCGTGGTGAGCGCCTTGCCCAGGCCGCCGCCCTGGGCGCCGGGGTGCACCCCGAGGACGTACACCTCGCCCAGCCGCTCCTCGGCGTGGACCTTGGTCCAGTGGAAGCCGACCAGTTGGCCGGCGCGGAAGGCGAGGAAGAACCCGGACGGGTCGAACCATGGCTCGGCCATCCGGTCGTCCAGGTCGCGCTGGGTGAGGGAGCCCTGCTCGGGGTGGTGGGCGAAGGCCGCGGCGTTCACCGCGAGCCAGGCGGCGTCGTCCCGGCCCGGCACGAAGGAGCGGACGTGCACCCCGTCCGGGAGCTTCGGCTCGGGCAGGTCGAGGTCCGCCAACGGCCGCCGCATCTGGCGCAGTTCGCGGAAGAGGGTGAGCCCGAGGACCTGCGCGAGGTGCCGGGCGGCCGAGTGCCCGCCGTGCGCCCACACCCGCAGCCGCTTCCCGGACTCGGCGAGCAGCGCGGAGCCCAGCGCCCGCCCGTGCCCGTGCCCGCGGTGCGCCGGGTGCACGACCAGCTCGGCGGCAGGGGCCTCCACCGGGTCGGTGTCCTCCAGCTGCGCGTACCCGATGAGCTGGTCACCGACGGTCAGCAGCAGATGCCGTACGCCCTCACGGGCTCCGCCCTTGAGCTGCAGCCGCCCCTGCTCGGACACCGCCTGCTGCCCATCGGCCCGGGCGGCCTCGGCGAGCAGCTGGAGCACGTCCTCGGCCTGGCCCGGGGAGAGCGCGGAGCAGGTCTCGATGGAGCGGGAGAGGGCGGGCAGTGCGCTGTCGTCGCTGGTCATGGCTACGAGGGTAAGGCCTGCCCGTTTCATGGCGAAGTGCGCTCGACCGCAACCTGTTGGTAACCCTCAACCCCCTGTTGCGCTACGCGCGTTGAATCTAAAGTGCGCGCAAAGCCGCAGTCGTCCCACGGCTGCTACGGCTTCACAGCCCGTCCAGCTCTCCAGCTCGTCCGCTCTCCAGCTCTCGAGCTCTCCCGTTCTTCAGTTCTTCAGCTCGTCCAGCTTCCACGGATCCCAGGGGGGAACCCATGCCATCGACGCCCCGGCACAGACGTACCCATCGCATCCTCGCGGCCGCCGCCGGCCTTGCCACCGTCGGCGCGCTGGCCGCGGCGATGCCCGCGAGCGCGGGCCAGGACAAGGCCACGCCGCTGCACCACCAGGGCAGCGGCCGCTACCAGGACGTACAGCTGCTGTCTTTCAACGACCTGCACGGCAACCTGGAGCCGCCGTCCGGCTCCTCGGGCCGTGTCACGGAGCTGCAGGCGGACGGCACGACGAAGACCATCGACGCGGGCGGTGTCGAATACCTCGCCACGCATCTGCGCCAGGCCCGCAAGAACAACAAGTACTCGATCACGGCCGCAGCCGGTGACATGGTCGGCGCCTCCCCGCTGATCTCCGGCCTCTTCCACGACGAGCCGACGATCGACGCGCTGAACAAGCTCGACCTGGACGTGACGAGCGTCGGCAACCACGAGTTCGACGAGGGCGCCAAGGAGCTGGCCCGTCTGCAGAACGGCGGCTGCCACCCGAAGGACGGCTGTTACGACGACAGCGAGGAATTCACGGGCGCCGACTTCCCCTACCTCGCCGCGAACGTCACCGACGAGAAGACCGGCAAGCCGATCCTCAAGCCCTACTGGGTGTGGAAGAAGAACGGCGTCAAGGTCGGCTTCATCGGCGTGACCCTGGAGGGCACCCCGAACATCGTCTCCGCCGAGGGCGTCAAGGGCCTCAAGTTCGGCGACGAGGTCGAGACGATCAACAAGTACGCCAAGGTGCTCCAGCGCCAGGGCGTGAAGTCGATCGTCGCGCTGATCCACGAGGGCGGTGCGCCCGCCTCGACGGCGTACAACTACGACTGCGACAGCCCCGGCGCCGGTGACGGCATCTCCGGGCCGATCGTCGACATCGCCAAGAACGTCACGCCGGCCGTGGACGCGCTGGTCACCGGCCACACCCACCAGGCGTACGCGTGCACCGTCCCGGACCCGGCGGGCAACCCTCGCATGGTGACGTCGGCCTCGTCCTTCGGCCGCCTCTACACGGACACGACGCTGACGTACGACCGCTGGACCGGCGACATCGCGCGTACGGCGGTGAAGTCCGCGAACCACGTGGTCACCCGTGACGTGGCGAAGGCCGCTGACATGACGGCCCTGATCAGCAAGTGGAAGACGCTCTCCGCCCCGATCGCCTCGCGACCCATCGGCTACATCGCGGGCGAGATCGGCAACACCGGCACCGAGTCCCCGCTCGGCGACCTGATCGCCGACGCGCAGCTCGCGTACGCCAAGTCCGTCGACCCGGAGGCCGACCTCGCGGTGATGAACCCGGGCGGCATCCGCGCCGGGCTCACCTACACCGCGAGCGGCAGTGAGGGCGACGGCGTGGTGACGTACGGGGAGGCGTACACGGTCCAGCCCTTCTCCAACACGGTCAACCTGGTGAACCTCACCGGCGCCCAGCTGATCACCGCTCTCCAGCAGCAGGTCAGCGGCGCGAACGAGGCCGCGCCGAAGATCCTCCAGATCTCCTCGGGCCTCACCTACACCCTGGACCTGACGAAGACGGGCGCCGCCCGAGTGGTCGCCGACTCCGTCAAGCTCAACAACACCGCGATCGACCCCACCGCCACCTACCGCGTCGCGATGAACTCCTTCCTCGCGGGCGGCGGCGACGGCTTCGCCGAACTCGGCAAGGGCACGAACGTGGTCGTCGGCGGCGACGACCTGGCGGCCTTCGAGTCCTATCTGACGGCCAACTCGTCGGCGGCGACGCCGTATCCGGTGCCCGCGGCGGCCCGGATCACGATCGTGAAGTAGAGATCGGGAATGCCGTGAAGCAGAGATCGGGAATGCCGTGAGGTAGATCGCATACGGACGGTAGCGGTTGCGGACAGGGGCGGTACGCATGGTCGACTGAGACGATGCGTACCCCCCACCGCATGACAACGCATCCCTATACAAACCCCTACGAAGAGCTCGCCGCTCTCGACGACGGTCCACTGGAGGAGTTCCTCCACGAGGACGAGCCGGAGGAGGTGCCGGAGGAGGACTGGGCCCCGCCCAACCACCGCCGGGGCAGCCGGCGCCGCCGGAAACGCTTCGCCGGACTGCCGTTCGCGGCGAAGGCTGCCGTCCTCGTCCTGTCCCTCGCCGCGTTCCTCACGCTCGCCGACCGCTGGGCCCTGCTGTACGCCGAGCACGAGGCGGCCGACAAGCTCAAGGACCAGCTGCACCTGACCGCCGCCCCCGAGGTCGAGATCGGGGGCTTCCCCTTCCTCACCCAACTCGCCGACCACCGACTGGACTCCGTGAAGGTGACCGTGCCGGACGTGGCCGCCGACCGGGTCTCGCTGGCTGAGGTGTCGGCGACGGCGACGCATGTACGGCTCGACGGCGGCGACGACCCCACCGCCGTACACGGTGCCCGAGTCCCCGCGCTGCACGGCGAGGTGCTGCTCTCCTTCGACGACCTGAACCGAGAACTCGGCGCGTCCCAGGTGACGTTCACCGGGCACGGCCACGACCGGGTGCGGGCGCGCGGCACGCTGCCCGTCGCCGGACACGACCTGAAACTCCGGGCCGACGCCCGTATCGGCCGCGACGGCGAGCGCGGCATCTCGACGCGGATCGACGGAATGCGCCTGGACATCGGCGACCTGGCGACGTACCGGCCGGGCGCCCGTGCCTCGGAGGGCCTGCACCTCACCCCGCGCTCGGTGGCGCGCCTCGGCAAGGAGACCGCCAAGGCGCGGGCCCTGCTCTCCGTCCCGGCGATCGTGCACCGCCTCGGGGTGCCGGACGCGGCGGTGCGTCAGGCGCTGCGCGACGACACCAGGCTTGCCTCGCTGACGGGGTCGGCGAAGTTCGCCCGCCGGGCGATGCGCGTGAACCTCCTCGACGTGGCGATCGCCCACCCGGCGCTCCTGAAGCGCTTCGGCCTGGACCCGGCCCTCCTCGACGGCCTCTCCCGGCTCACCCGTCCCGTCCTCGTGGACCAGCTGTCCTTGGGATTCCGCCTGCCGCATCCGAAGGACGGCGACCTGCGGCTGCGGGACGTACGCGTGGAGAAGGACGGGATCCGGGTGCGGATGACGGGGTCGGCGCTGACGATCGGGCATTGACAGAGCACCGACCAGATGAATTAGCCTCTGAATTACCTCGGTAAGTTCCAGGTGAGGTCCGTCATAAATTCTGTGTGAGTGGCCGGTCGGTTCCGCCGGCTCGCTGAGAATTTCTTTCAGCTGCAATTCATCGAGGTCTAAGCCGAATTGGCAGTTTCCGGGTTCGGAGTCCCGTAGTGTTTTCCTTGTCGAAAGCGAACGACGCAAACGGCAAAGGGAATTCACCCACTGGGAAGAAGGAGAACCCCCATGAGCTTCCACAAGATCGCCCCGGTCAAGAAGCACCACAAGCCCGCTCCGGCCCCGAAGAAGGCGCACAAGCCCGCCAAGCCGGCGCCGAAGAAGCGCCCGGTCGGCGGTCAGGGCCGCTAGCAGCCGCTACGAGGCGGGGCCCCGGAATTACTCCGGTGGCCCCGCCTCGGCCATGTTGTGGACAGTAAAAGGGGAGTTGACATGCGGGAAGTCCGGGAAGCATTTGCTCGCTTCTGGCCGCTGACTCGCGGGGACCGTAAGTGGCTCGTGGTGATCACCGGCTGTGTGGTGGTGGCCGCGCTCGCCGAGACCGCCTCGATCCTGCTTTTCGCGCAGCTCACCGACCATGCCCTGAAGGCCGGTTCGCTCGCGGCGTTCTGGGGACCCGCCGGGGCCTGGCTCGGCGTCGCCGTGCTCGGCGCGCTCGTCGGGTATCTCGGCAACTCGCTCGCCGTGTGGACCGCCGAGAGATTCGTACTGCGACTTCGCGCGGGCGTGTTCCGGCACGTCCAGGATCTGCCTCCGCACTTCTTCCAGAAGCACCGCCAGGGTGATCTGGTCGAACGTCTCACCGGAGACGTCGAGGCCATCGAGCAGATGGTCGTGTCGGGCGTGGTCGGGACGGTCTCCGCCGCCTTCTCCGCGGTCTTCTATGCCGCCGCGGCCCTCTGGCTGCGCTGGGACCTCGCTCTCGCCACCTTCGTCCTCGCTCCCCTCTTCCTCGTCGCCGCCCGCCGTTTCTCCGGGCGGATCAAGACCGCCTCCCGGGAGGAGCGGGCCGCCGACGGCGCGATCACCTCCGTCGTCGAGGAGTCGCTCGGCAATGTGGTGCTGACGCAGGCGTACAACCGGCGCCGTGCCGAGGAGAAGCGGCTCGACCGGGAGGCGCGCGCCTGGATGCGGGCGTCCGTGCGCGGGGCGCGGGCGAGCGAGATGTACGAGCAGTTCGTCGAGGTCGTCGAGACGGTCTGCGTGCTCGCGGTGATCGGCCTCGGCGCCTGGGAGATCTCTCAAGGGCGGATGTCCTTGGGCCAGTTGCTCGCCTTCGCCGCCTTCCTCGGCTATCTCTACCCACCGATCCGCAATCTCGGGCAGCTCGGGCTCACCCTCACCGCCGCCACCGCCGGCGCCGAGCGGCTCCAGGAGATCCTGGACGCCGAGCCCGCCGTCAGCGACCCGGCCGTCCCGGTGCGGGAATGGCCCGTACACGGCTGGGTCAGCTTCCACGGCACGTCGTTCCGCTACCCGGGTGCCGAGCGCGACTCCCTGCACGACGTGACCTTCACGGCCGGACCCGGCGAACTCGTCGTCGTCACCGGACCCAGCGGCGCCGGAAAGTCCACCCTCTCCAAACTCCTCACCCGCTTCTACGACCCGACGGCGGGCGTGATCTGCCTCGACGGCGTCCCGCTGACCGGCGTACCCCTGGAGTTCCTGCGCGAGAACGTCGCGCTGCTGCCCCAGGAGACCCTCATCCTGCACGGCACGATCCGCGAGAACATCGCGTGCGGACGGCCGGGAGCGACGGACGCCGAGATCGAGCGGGCCGCACTGGAGGCGGACGCGCACGAGTTCATCAGCGCGCTGCCGCGGGGGTACCAGACCCCGATCGCGCCCGGCACCGCGGCCCTCTCCGGTGGCCAGCTCCAGCGGGTGGCCATCGCCCGCGCCATGCTCCGCGCCGCCCCCGTCCTCGTACTCGACGAACCGACGGCCGGCCTCGACGCCCTCGCCGCGCACCGGGTGGTCGAGCCCCTGCGCCGTCTGATGGCGGGACGTACGACGATCATGATCACCCACGACCTGGGCCTGGCGCCCGACGCGGACCGGATCCTGGTCGTGGACGGGGGGCGTCTGGTGGAAGTCGGTACGCACATGGAGCTGTTGGCGCGGGACGGGGTGTACGCGCGGCTGTCATCCCCGGGCGACGAATCGCCATGGGCGTGTGAAGGCAGTGCGGGGGAATTACGTCTTTCCGGGTTCCCCTTGAGGTTTCCCTGAGGGTTCTCCTCGAGTCTCCCTCGGAGGGTGAGCCCTGATGCCGTTTCCCGGCGCCAGGTTCCAATTCCCCGGTGTGACACAGGACATGCCCGGTGCCGGCTGGCTGGATTGTGCTGTGGGATCGATCCCATGTATCAATTGGGGTCGCAAAGCGGATCTTGAGATTCAAGTCCGTTGCGCTTGCGGTTCCTTGACCCAGGAACCGCTTTCGGTATCTCACGGGGAGACAATCGAATGAACAAGGCCATACGCATGCGCCTGATGTCCGGGGCTGCCACCGCTTTCGCGGCCGGCGCCCTTGTGCTGACGGCGGCACCGGCCCACGCCACCTCGTCCTCCACTTCGGTGGGCATCCCGGGCGGGAACAAGATCTCGATCAACGCCTGGCACTGCGGCTTCTACGTCACCGCCTGTGACTGGAAAGCGTCCACGAAGATGTCGGGGACCAACCCCCGCAAGGCGAAGTGGATCCAGAACCGCACGGAGCTGGCAGCCCACGGCATCAGCGTCTCCATCACCATCTCCAAGAACCCCGAGGCCACGCTCACGATGAAGAGCCGGTCCCTGGGTGAGGTGCGCTGGAAGAACACCAACGCCAACATCTCCGACACCTACGGTCAGATGAAGCCGGGCGGCACCACCACGTACGTCTCGACGAAGAGCTGCGGCTCGGCCCAGGTGACCAGCTCGATCAAGGTCAGCGAGAAGTGCGCCTACGCGGGCGCCGCCTGATCCGCTTCCGCTGAGTCGGCGCGACGCGTGAACTGAGTGAGCAAGGGTGTCACACCGTCAGGGCCCGGCGGTGTGGCACTTTTCGCTGCGGTGAATATGCAGGACGACGCACGGGGGCGTTCGGTGAAATTCGGTTGGGTGACGCGCGGCGGAACGCTGGCGTCCCGGTTGACCGGGGCGGTCATATGCGCCGCTCTCGTCACTTCATGTACATCCATGTCTGATTCAGACGGTGAGTCCGCGCAGCGTGAATCCGCCGCTGCCCGGCAATTCGAGCTTCTGGTCAGTAGGCAGAACGGCTACTACTACCACCCGTTCCTGCGTGAGCAGCCCGCGGGCCCGCAGGCCGAGTCCTATGCGCTGCGGACGCTGTCCGAGCTGGGCCGTGATCCGAGGACGAGCATCGCTTCGGCACAGGTCGAGTCGTTGCGCCGGGAAGCGCTGGAGACTTCCTCGCTCTGGGGCCGTGACTGGATGATCCCGTTGCGGCGGGCCGGTGCCGGTACCGCGCTGGGCGCGAGCGACGCGGCGGCGGTGAACAAGCTCCGGACCAAGGGCGGCTGGTACGTCGACTCCGCGCTCGGCGACGACAGCGACGGGGCTCGCCTCGGCGCCACCTGGGCGGCCCTCGAAGTGCTCGACGCACTCGGGCGCCTGGACGACCTCCCGGCGGCGGATCGGACCGCCACCGTCTCCTGGCTGCGCTCGCTGGCGAAGAAGGCCCGGGCACTCGACGAGGGCAGCGCCCTGGCCCGTTCGCTGCATCTGCTGAACGAGCCCGTCCCCGCCACCCTCACCCGGATCGCCGCTCCGCGTACGGACGACTTCGAGAACCTCACGCCCGACGCCCGGGCGACCCGGCTCGACGACACCTACAGTTATGCGCTGATCCAGGAGGCCGCGGGGAAGCGGCCCGCCGTGAACCGCCAGGTGTGGGAGCCGGTGCTCCGGGACGGCGCCGCAACGCTCCCGTATGAGCAGCTCTACGAACTGGTCCACGCGCTGAAGGCGGCCGGCTCGCCGAAGGCCGTGTTCGCACCGGTGCTGAAGCGGCTGGACGGCGACCGGCTCGACGACGGGACGGTCCGCGACCCCGATGCCTACATCGGCAACCCGGACGCCTCCCTCTTCGTGCAGCGCCTGCGGGCGCTGGCCGGATGGTCGCGAAAGGACCCCGGGCTGCTGGCCGCGCTGGAGCGCGAGGAGAAGTCCGACGACGCCGGCCAGGAAGGCGCCGAGCGGCTGAGCCGGGCCGCCCTGCGCAAGGTCACCGCGGGCGGCGACGCGAGCGATGTGGCACGGCAGTTGTGCGCCGACGCGCAGGTGCTGCCCGCCACCGTGACCGTGCGGAACGCCACCCAGTGGCAGCGCACCGCCCTCAACTGTGCCGACGCGGGGGCTTGGGTCCCCGTCCCGAAGATCGACAGCTGGAGCCCGGACACCCCGGAGCGGGTGGTCGCGGCGGCTACGGTCGCCGTCGGGCTCGCCGACAGCGGACAGCGCGACGGGATCCCGTCGTGGATCACCCCCGACGCCCTGGAACACTGGGCGCTGAACCCGGGCCGGTTCACCTCCGTCTACACCTACGCCCTGGTCGTACGGGCCTATTCGCTGCTCGGTGGTGAGCTGGACGCGTCGCTGCGCGAAGCCCTCGGACGCGGCATCACGCCGTACAGGGCCTGCCCCGGGCTGCCCGGCCTCTATCAGGTCGGCGGCGGGGATTCCGCCTGCGATCTCAAGACGACCTGGGCCGTGTGGACGCTGGACCGGCAACTGCACGGCGCCATGGGCTGGCTGCCGGCCCCGAAGAACGGAAAGTGAGCGAGAGTTCGGTGAACGCACTGCTGCGGGCCGAGGGTGTGGGCAAGTCCTACACCCTGCGCGGAAGGAGGGTCGACGTCCTGCGCGGCGTCGACCTCGCCGTGAGAGGCGGCGAGGTCACGGCCCTGGTCGGCCACTCCGGCTCAGGGAAGACGACCCTCCTGCACATCCTCGGGCTGCTGACCCCGCCGGACAGCGGCCGTGTGTTCGTCGAGGGCACGGACATCACGGGGCTGGGCGACGGTGCGCGGGCGGATCTGCGCCGCGGCCGGCTCGGGTTCGTGTTCCAGTCGTACAACCTGCTGCCGCAACATTCGGCGCTGCGCAACGTCGTCCTGCCGTACGCCGGCAGCCGCGCCGAGGGCGAGATGCGCGCCCGTGCGCTGCTGGAGCGGGTCGGGCTCGCGGAGCGGGCCGACCATCTGCCCGGCGAGCTGTCGGGAGGCGAGCAGCAGCGGGTGGCGCTGGCGCGGGCGCTGATCAACGATCCGCCCGCGGTGCTGGCCGACGAGCCGACCGGAAACCTCGATACCGAGAGCGAGGACGTGCTGCTTGGGCTGTTCCGCGAACTGGCGGACGAGGGCTGGGCGGTGCTCCTGGTCACCCACAACCCGGCGGTGTCGGAGTTCGCGGATGTGGTGCACCGCCTGGAGAAGGGCACGTTCACCCAGGTCGCGGTGGACAAGCCCGCGACGGTGGAGAAGCCCATGGCCGAGCGGGCCAGGGCCAACACGCAGACGGAGAGCGCCGAATGAACGTCTTCAGCCTGGCGCTGGCCAATGTCCGCGCCCTGCGCCGCCGCCTGATCGGCCTCGTGGCCCTGGTCTCGGTCGCCGCCGCCGTCTGTCTCGGCGCACTGGGCATCGCCGACCGGGCCCAGGGCGTCACCGACACGGGCGTCAAGGAGAGCAGCGCCAACCGCAGCATCACCGTCGACCGCCCCGACTCCCGGCCCGACACCCCGCAGCTGACAGACCGTACGGCCGCCAGGCTCGCGAAGCTGCCGCACGTCGAGTCGGTGCAGCACCGGGCCCAGGTCTCCTTCGGGGTCCTGACCAAGGCGGGCGACACCGTCCTGCTGTACGCCACGACCTACCGCCCCGCGCTGCCCCCACCGGTCACCAAGTCCGTACGCAAACAGCTCTTTCCGCTGCGCCCGGGCGAGATCGTGGCCCCGGCCGCGTCCCAGGGCGTGGACCTGAGCAAGCTGGTGGGCAAGGACATCGAGATCGAGACCACCCGCTTCGTACGCCAGGGCGAGGGCACCGGAGTCTCGGGCCACGCCCGGCTCGTCGGGGTGTACGACCCGACCTGGCAGCTGGACAACCCGGATGCCGCGTACGCCGCCGACTCCACCGTGGTCGATTGGGCGGCGCAGCGGTCCGGTGAACCGGCGAAGAGTTACCTCTCCACCATCGGCTACGACCAGCTGACCGTGGTCGCCAGGACGGCCGCCGACGTGCCTGCCGTGACGAAGTCCGTGCAGAAGCTGGGCTATCCGGCGGTCACCCTCCAGCAGCAGCTCAGCGCGCTTCCCGGTGTCCTGGAGATGATCAAGGTGGTCGGCCAGGTGCTGCTCGGTGTGCTCGGTGTGCTGGCCTTCGTCGGCGCGGTCACCGTGACCGGGGCGCTGTCACGCCAGCGGGCGCAGGAGATCGGCATTCTCAAGGCGGTCGGATTCCGCACGAGATACGTGCTGACGATGCTGGTCACGGAGATGGCGCTGGCCGGAGCCGTGGCCGCGCTGATCGGCACCGTGCTCGGCGCGGTGCTCGGCGGCGGCGCAGCGGCCCTGCTGCGCGGCAGCGCGGACCTGGCGCCGTACGTCAAGGGCTGGGTGCTGCTGCCGCCGGCGGGCACTCTGCTCCTGCTCCTCGGGCTGACGGTGCTGGTGGTGGCGATGGGTTCGCTGGCCCCGGCACGCAGGGCCGCGAGGATGTCCCCCACAGATGCGATGAAGGACTGGTGAGCCACCCCATGCCGTACCCCCCCACGACACCTGAGCGCCCTGGACGGCTGACCGGTCCGGCGCGAGCGGTCCTCCTGTCGGTCGCGCTCGGCACGACGGCCGCCCTGACCACGGCCTGTTCCGGGCCGGGCGGGGTGGACCTGGGCACGGACTGGAAGGGCTCCTCGACCTTCGCGCTCGCCAAGGTCAACGGCTTGGTGACGGTGGTCGGGATCAACCCGGACAAGTCCAGGGCGCAGAGCCTGGCTGTCGTGCCCCAGCAGGCGGACGACGACGATTCGATCAGCCCGCACATTGTCCGACTCGCCGACGGGCGTTGGCTGTTGACGGTTCCCCGTAAGGGTGGCAAGCCGGACCGGCGCTACGAGATCGACCGCAAGGACCACACCCTCGACGGCATGACGGGCGACGAGCGGCTGCGCAGGATCCTGCCCGGCAAGACGCTGGTCGCCGAGGTCGCGGGGCTGCCCGACACCAAGGCGGCGAGCGGCACGGCCGACTCCAGTGTGCTGGTCCGCGACCCGGCCGACTGGACCACCGAGCGTGAGCTGAAGGTCCCCGGCACTGTCACCCTCGCGGCTTCCGACGCGGCCTCGGACACGGTCTGCCTGGGCAGTGGTTCGGGCACTGGCACGAAGATCTCCGCGGCGCGGCTGACCGACGGCAGGATCACTTCCGTACGCGTCCCGAGCGGTCTGGACGTCCAGGACCTCGCGTGTCCGTCCGGACACCCGGTCGTCGTCGGGTCGCCGGCCTCGGGAGCCCCGGGCAAGTCGGGTGCCGTCAAGGTCGCCCTCAGGCGCGATGCCGACGCGACCGCGGTCTCGGTGGACGGCGGGCGGGCCGATGCCGTGGCGGCGACGGGCTCGTCGATCGTGGTCGCGGTGGCCGCGGGCGGCGACACCGAACTGGTGGAGGTCGACGCCACCACCGGCAAGGAACTGCACCGCGCCCGCGTCAAGGGCCTCACCGGCTCCTTGGACCTCACCCACACCTCGGCCGGCTGGCTCGTCTACGCCGAGAACACGGTGACCCGCGTGGACCTCACGACGGGCAAGGCCAAGCGGTTCGACCTGCCGGGGACCCTGCTGGACTCCTGACCGGCTATTTCGCCCGCAGCGTGTAACCGAGCCCCCGCACGGTGGTGTGGATGAGCCGCGGTCCGCCGTGGCTCTCCAGCTTCCGGCGCAGATACATCACGTACACGTCCAGCGTGTTGGACGCCGGCTCGAAGTCGAAGCCCCAGACCTCCTTGAGGATCCGGGGCCGGCCGAGGACCCTGGCCGGGTGCCGCAGCAGGTACTCCAGCAGGGCGTACTCGGTCCTGGTGAGGTCGAGGGAATGGCCGGCGCGGGTGACCGTGCGGGTGCGCGGGTCCATGGCGACGTCCTCGAAGGAGAGCAGGGCGTCGGGGGCCGGACCCGGCTCCGTGGGCCTTTGCTGCGGGCTGCGGCGCAGCAGCGCCCTGACCCGCGCGAGGAGTTCCTCGCTCGCGAACGGTTTCATCAGGTAGTCGTCGGCGCCGTTGTCGAGCGCGACGATACGGTCGCCGACGGCGTCCCGGCCGGTGATCATCAGGATGGGGACGGTGAACCCGGACGCCCGTATCCGCCGGGTGGCGGCCAGCCCGTCGAGTCCGGGCATGGTGACGTCCATCAGCACCAGGTCGGGGCGCCCGTCGGCCCCGGCCACCAGGTCGAGGGCCTCGCGCCCATCTCCGGCGAGGACGGTCTCGTACCCCTCGAACCTGAGCAGCCGGCCGAGCCCCTCACGTACGGCCACGTCGTCGTCGGCCAGCAGGATCTTCCGCGCCATCGCTCCAACGTGTAACGGGGGGCTGTGGCGGGGCTCGGAGCGGGGTGTGGGGAGGCTGGGCGGTGTCCGGCGCCCAGCCTCCCCGGCCGGGGAGAACCCCGGCTTCCCCGGGAGGCCCCCCAGCCTCCCGGGGCGTCAGGAGGCGGTGGGCGTCCAGTTGCCCAGCCAGTCCGCGACCTCCTGGTCCGCGGCCTGGGCGTCGGTGAGCTGCGGGCGGTCGCCGCTCGCGCCGCCAGCGCCCGCGCCGGTGTTCCTGTACTCGGCGAACCGGTCGTCCTTCCAGGAGAAGCCGCCCATGTCCGACCACGGCGTGGACTTGATCGCGGCGCTCAGGGTGGTGTTGCGGACGGTGCTCTGCGGGTCGACGGTCGTGTCACCGCTGGGGTGCCAGTTGCGGCCGAGGTAGAAGGAGGCCGCCGTCACGTCTCCGCTGATCGCCGACCGGTTGATGAGGATGCCCTTGCGGTTCGCGGGCGTGCTGGGTGCGGTGACGTACCCGGCCGAGGTGCCGTTCCAGCGCTTCTTCAGCGTGATGACCGACTTGTCGACCACGACCGTCGCCCGGCCGAAGACGAAGTCGACGTTGCCCGTGATGTAGGAGTTCGCGATGTAGACGCGGCCGAGCTTGTCCTTGGCGGCGGTCTCCAGCTCCAGGGTGTCCTGGTCGCCGTTGACGATGACCCCGTCGAGGACGATCTTGTCGGCGGAGGTCAACAGCGCCACCGCCTGGTTGGCGATGTCCTGGTGCTTGGCCTCGTCGAAGTCGTTGCTGACGGTGAGGTTGCGGACCTGGGAGTCGTCGGACTGGACGGAGAGGGTGGCGCTGCCCGGCGTGCCGTAGGTGCCCGAGCCGTCGGGCTTGGTCGTCCCCGCCGCGTTGTCGTAGACGATCACCGTGTCCTTACGGCTGCTGCCCGTGCCCTGGAGGGTGACGTGCGGCTTGTTCGAGGGGACCTTGACCGTCTCGCGGTACGTGCCCGGCTTGACGGAGATCACGACGCGCGCGGTGTTGTTCGCCGGTACGGCGTCGACGGCGGCCTGGACGGTCTTGTACTGGCCGGTGCCGTCCTTGGCCACGGTGAGGGTGGTGGCCGCGGTGGTGGTGGCCGTACCGAGTGAACTCTGCGGCCCGGCGGCGATCTTGAGCAGCGCGGGCAGGTCGGCCGCCTTGTCGAGCGTGTAGCCGTAGTACGTCTTCGGGTCGAACGCCGTACCGCCGCCGCTCTCGTTGCGGCCGCTGGTGCCGGAGAAGACGTTGCCGCTCTGGACGAGGGTGGCCGTGCTGTCGCGGATGACGGGGTTGTTCATGCCCGAGAAGTAGCTGTTCTGCAGGACCATCCTGGTGTTGCCGCGCGCGTAGTTGCCGTACGAGGACGTGATGGCGGTGCCCGGCTCGTCCTGAAGGTAGTTGTTGTAGAGGTGCGCGTGGGCGACGTTGTCGGTGGACGGGTTGCGCTGCTCGGTCTCGCGTATCCAGTTGTGGTGGATCGTGATGTCGGCGGTGGTGTTGTCGGTCCAGCCGATGCCGAGCGCCTTGTTCTCGTTGCTCAGCTTGTTGTACGACACCGTCAGGTACGTGGTGTCCTTGCGGCTGTCGATGAGCCCGTCGGCCATGTGCCGGATGTCGTTGTGGTCGATCCAGACGTGGTGCGCGCCGTCCATCTGGATGCCGTCGTAGTCGTGCTCCTTGTCGTTCCAGACGCCCTGGTAGGCGTCCCGGATCGTCAGGTTGCGGATGATGACGTTGTGCACGCCCTGGCCGAGGAAGAAGCCGCCGCCGACGATCTGCCCGGATGTTCCGGAGCCGATGATCGTCTTGTTGTCGGCGACCTTGATCTCCTTGCCCACCGGGTCCATGTCGATGGTGGCGGCCACGACGATGACGTACGGGTCGGACGCCGTCGCATACTTCTCCAGGTCGGCGAGCGTCTTCACGGTGACGGTCTTGCCGTCCCGGCCGCCGTAGGTGCCGTTCTGGCCCAGCGCGTCGACCGACGCGAACCCGTCGGCGGTGGCGGTGGCCCACGTGGGGGCGGAGGTCGCCGCCGACGCCTTGGGCTGTGCGTCCTCGCCGAAGATGCCGAAGACGGCGCCGTACGCCATGGCTCCGGCGGCGGTCAGGGCCAGGGGGACGCCGACGTACAGTGCGGTCTTCCGTCTGCGGTGGCGCGCCTTGCGGATGTCACTCATCTTGGCGGGTCCGTTCAAGGTCTGTGGAGGGGAGGGTCGCTGCGTGGTCGCCGCCGGTGGCTGATTGGTTGCCATGGGGCGTGTGGACGCGGCGGGGATGACGTGTGACACAGGTCACGGGAAGGCCGTGTGGGGTGCCGGACAGCTCATGAAGGTGAGCACTCATATGCGAACCCGGGTACGGGCCGGGGAATCGAGCGCGTTCGCGGAGCTCTACGACAGCTACGCCCGCGCGGTCTACAACCATGCCTTCCGGCTGACCGCTGACTGGTCGACGGCCGAGGACGTGATGGCCACGACGTTCATGGAGGCGTGGCGGCTGCGCGACAAGGTCGACCCGGAGGGCGGCTCGCTGCGGCCCTGGCTGCTGGGCATCGCCACCAACACCGCGCGCAACCAGTACCGGAGCAACCGGCGGTACCGGGCGGCGGCCGGCGTCGCCGCGGCGGCCGAGCTGTCGGTGCCCGACCATGCCGAGGAGGTGGCCGACCGGGTCGACGACCGGCGGCGCCTCGCGACGGCGCTCACCGCGCTCGCCGCGCTGCGCAGACCGGAGCGCGAGGTCATCGCGCTCTGCCTGGGGGAGGGCCTGGACTACGAGGCTGCGGCGGAGGCGCTCGGGATTCCGGTGGGCACGGTCGCCTCCCGGCTCTCCCGCGCCCGCAAGAAGCTGCGGGCGCTCGCGGAAGCCGAACTGGCGCGACCCACAGGGGAGGTGGCGCTCAGAAAAGTTCGCGGAAATCGGGAAGGCGGCCACCCCGGCCGACAGATAAGAGGCGATCACGCACACGCGATCCGGCCCGCACAGGAAGGAAACCGATGAACGCGAACACGTCCCGGCAGAGCCCTGCCGAGTGGGAAGAAGGCGCACAGCTCTTCGACCGGACGACGCGTGACCTGCCGACGGGCCGTCACCAGTTCCACAAGGAGCGCATGATGGCCCAGATTCACGAGCTGCAGCAGGATGAGCGCACCACGACGGCCGCCCCCGCGAAGGCACGACGGCTCAGGCTGCCGCGTCCGGCGATCGTGCTGCCCGCCATGGCGGCGGCCGTGGCGGGGGCGGTTGTCGCCGGGAGCGCGATGTCCGGTGGTGGCGGAGTCAGGGACGGCGGTCTCGCCACCGGACCCGCCCTGACCACCCAGGTAGGTGTCGCGACCACCAAGGGTGTACCGCAGCTCCTCGACCAGATCTCGCTGGCGGCGGCCGACGGGTCCCACCCGGCTGTCAAGCCCGGTCAGTACATCTACATCGAGTCCAAGACGGCCGACACTTTCCTGAGGACAGTCGACGGCAGGACCAGCCCGGCCAGCCATGCGCTGCATCGCCGCCAGATGTGGAAGTCCCCGGACGGCACCAAGGGCTGGCTGATCGACCCGGCCGTCAACGACAGCCCCGAGGGCGAGACCCTGAGCCTGCCGGACGAGCAGGGCAACACCCCGAAGGCGAACCTGAACGGTCCGTCCTACGACTACCTGGCCAAGCTGACCACCGATCCCGACGCGCTGCTGGCCAAGATCTACAAGGAGACGAAGGGCCAGGGCAACTCCCCCGACCAGGAGGCGTTCACGACCATCGGAGACCTGCTCGGCCAGAGCTACCCGCCGGCCGAGCTGTACTCGACGCTGTTCAAGGCCGCCGCGAAGATCCCCGGCGTTGTCGTCGTCGAGGACGCGGTGGACGCGGTGGGCCGGCACGGGGTCGCGGTGGCCCGTCTCGACGAGACCAGCGGTGAGCGCGAGGAGTGGATCTTCGACAAGCGGACCCACGTCTTCCTCGGCGAGCGTTCGGTCCAGGTGAAGCAGAACACCGGAACCGACGCCCTGATCAAGCCCGGCACGGTGACCTTCACCAGCGCCATCCTGAAGCGGGCCGTGGTCGACGGTATGAAGCAGACGCCGTCACGGTCCCAGGCGGGCTGACGCCGACCGGGGCCGGGGAGGGCCCGCTACGGCGCCTCGGGCGGTGGGGTCGGCGCGCCCGGCAGGCGGATCGTCGCCACCGTGCCGCCGCCCGCGGCGGGGGTCAGGGACACTTCGCCGCCCGACTGCTGCACGGTGCGCGCCACGATCGACAGGCCGAGGCCGGAGCCGGGCAGGGCGCGGGCGCTCGGGGAGCGCCAGAAGCGGTCGAAGACGTGCGGGAGCTCGTCGGAGGGGATGCCGGGGCCGTGGTCGCGGACGGTGAGTTCGCCGTCCTTGAGCACGACGTCGATCGTGCCGCCGTCGGGGCTGAACTTCACCGCGTTGTCGAGGATGTTCACGATCGCCCGCTCCAGGGCCGACGGCTCCGCCCGTACGAACCAGGGCTGCACGTCCGCCGTGATCGTCAGCTCCGGCCCGCGCAGCCGCGCGCGGCGCAGGGCGGCCTCGACGGTGTCCTGCAACGCGACCACCTGCACGCGGTCGGCCGGCGTCCCCGCGTCCGAGCGGGACAGTGTCTGCAAGTCGCCGATCAGCGCGGCCAGTTCGGTCATCTGGGCGGTGACCGAGGCGAGCAGCGCCTTGCGGTCCGCCGGGGGGATCGGGCGGCCCATTTCCTCACTGCGGGTGAGGAGTTCGATGTTCGTACGGAGGGAGGTGAGGGGGGTGCGGAGTTCGTGGCCCGCGTCCGCGATGAGCTGCTGTTGCAGGTCGCGGGAGCTCGCGAGCGCGGAGGTCATCGCGTTGAAGGAGCGGGAGAGACGGGCGATCTCGTCCTCGCTGTCCTCTTCGACCGGGATGCGGACGGAGAGGTCCTCGGTGCGGGCTACATGCTCCACCGCCTCGGTGAGCTTGTCGACGGGGCGGAGACCCGCGCGGGCGACCGCCAGGCCGGCCGCTCCGGCGCCGACGACTCCGATGCCGGAGACGAGGAGCAGGAGGAGGGCCAAGTCGTTGAGGGTGGACTGGGTGCTCTTCAGGGGGATGGCTACGAGGAGGGCGGCGTCCTGGACCAGAGATGGCGGGCCGCCCGGAACCTCGCTGGTGACGACGAGCGGCACGGTCAGCACCCGTACGGCGTTGCCGTCGCTGTCGGTTCCGGTCCGGAACGTGTCCTCGCCCAATTTCGGGTCCTTGGCCACGTCCTCGTCGCTGTCGGCGACCTTCACCGTGCCCGCAGAGCCGTCGAAGGCGCAGACGGTGCCGTTTGCCTGGACCACCTGGAAGTAGTAGTCGGACCGTCCGCGGGGGTTGTCGCTGCTGCTCTTCGGATCCTGGCCACAGTTCTTGGTGGCGCGCTGGACCGATCCGTACTGCACGGGTCCCTTCTGCGCCTGGAGATTGTTGTCGACCTCGTCGTACAACTTCCCCTGCACGATGAACCAGCACGTCACCGAAACAGCCGCCACTCCGAACGCCACCGCAGCAGCGACGAGCAACGCCAACCGTGACCGCAGCGGAAGCGACCTGAACCTGCGGATCACTCCGCGCCGCCCGAGCGCAGCACGTACCCCACGCCCCGCACGGTGTGGACGAGGCGCGGCTCGCCGCCCGCCTCGGTCTTGCGGCGCAGGTACATGACGTACACGTCGAGGGAGTTGGAGGAGGGCTCGAAGTCGAAGCCCCAGACCGCCTTGAGGATCTGCTCGCGGGTGAGGACCTGGCGCGGGTGGGCCAGGAACATCTCCAGGAGGGTGAATTCCGTGCGGGTCAGCTCCACCGGGCGTCCGGCCCGGGTGACCTCGCGGGTCGCCAGGTCCATGCGGAGGTCGCCGAAGATGAGCGCGTCGTCCTCCTGCGTGCCGACCGCCGCTGCGGCGTAGGAACTGCGCCGCAGCAGGGCCCGGACCCGGGCGAAGAGTTCGTCGAGCTCGAAGGGCTTGACGAGGTAGTCGTCGGCGCCGGCGTCCAGGCCGGTGACGCGGTCGCCCACGGTGTCGCGGGCCGTGAGCATCAGGATCGGCGTGGTCGTGCCCGCGCCGCGCATCCGGCGGGCCGCCGTCAGGCCGTCCATGCGGGGCATCTGGATGTCCAGGACGACCAGGTCGGGCTGGTAGGCGGTGGCCTTCTCCAGCGCGTCCGCGCCGTCGACCGCGACCTGGGTGTCGTACCCCTCGAAGGCGAGGCTGCGCTGGAGTGCTTCGCGCACGGCCGGCTCGTCGTCGACGATCAGGATGCGCTGGGGTTCACGGTCGCCTTCGGCGGGGCTCATGGGCTGGAGTTCCTCGGGTGCGGTGGGACGGTGACGGTGACGCCTTTCAGCCTCGCACGTTTGAGGGCGGGGGCGGAAAGGCTCAGCCGGGGGTGACCGGCTCAGCCGGGGAAGGGCCGGCTCAGCTCGGCAGCGAGCTCAGTGCGCTCAGCCGGCGCAGCGGGATCTTGCGGCGGTGCGGGCGCGCGGCGGACATACGCAGTCCCATCAGCTGCGGGACGGCCACCTCCGGGGTCCGCTCCGCCGGGGCGTGCAGTTCGTGCGCCACTTCCAGGGCCAGGACGAAACCGGCCGGGTCGCTGTCGGCGATGATGTGGGAGACACGCGTGATCATGTGAACCTCCAGGTGTCAGCTGTCGGAGCCGCCGGCCCGCAGAGTGGCCAGGTCGGACTTCACGGTGTTGATCGGGATGGCGAAGCCGAGGCCGACGCTGCCGGCGCTCGACGAGGACGAGGACGAGTCCGAAGCGGCCGAGTACATCGCGGAGTTGATGCCGATGATGTTGCCGTTCATGTCGATCAGCGCGCCGCCGGAGTTGCCCGGGTTCAGCGAGGCGTCGGTCTGGATCGCCTTGTACGTCGTCGTCGACGAACCGGTGTCGCCGTTGAACTGCCGGCCGCCGAAGGAGAACGGCCACTGGTCGCTGCCGCCGCCCTGGTCTTGCTGCTGGCCCTGGCTCTCGTCCGTCGAGACGGTCACGTCACGGTCGAGAGCCGAGACGATGCCGCTGGTGACGGTGCCGGTCAGGCCCTCGGGGGAGCCGATCGCGACGACGTCGTCGCCGACCTGGACGCCGTCGGAGTTGCCGAGCGTGGCGACCTTCAGGCCGGAGGGCGCGTTCTCCAGCTCGATCAGCGCGAGGTCCTTCTTGCTGTCGGTGCCGACGACCTTCGCGGTGTACGACTTGCCGTTGCTCAGCTGCGCCTTGATCTCGGAGGCGCCCGAGACGACGTGGTTGTTGGTGATGATCTCGCCGCTCGACGAGATGATCACGCCCGAGCCGGTGGACGAACCGGCGTTCGAGGTCGCGCTGATCTCCACGATGCTCGGGCTGACCGCCTGGGCGACCCCGGCGACGGTGCCCTTCTTCGCCGTCGGCACCACGTTCGTGCTGGTGCTGCTCGACGTGGTGTCCTTGCCGGTCAGCTCCTGGATGCCGTACGCCGTACCGCCTCCGATGGCCGCGGCGACTATCGCCACGGCGGCCAGCAGGGCCAGCGGGCCCTTCGCGCGCTTCTTGGCGGGAGCGGGGGTCTCCGCCTGGACAGGAGCCGCGGCGAGCACCGCGGTGGAGCCGGCGTCCGGCTCGGGGTAACCCGCGTACGCGCCGCCGTTGTACCCGTCACCGCCGTTGCCACCGTGACCGGAGCCCGGCCACACGGTGGTACCCGGCTCGACGGCGACCGGCGCGACCGGCTGGTACGCCGGCGGGGGAGGCCACTCGGGGTTCACGGGGGAGGAGGCGTGCTGCTGCTGGGGGTACGCCGACCGCAGGGGGTCGGTCGCCTGCTGGCCGTCGCCCTGGACGTACCCGGACTGGCCGTCCTGCTGGGGGTGCTCGTACTCGCCGCTGCGGCGGAAGCTCTCGGTCATGGAAAAAGACTGTCCCCCGATCATGAGAGCTCCCTGAGTCCCCGCTGAGAAGCCCGACAGAACCTCGTATGCCCGATATAAAGGCGCTCGGGCCCGGGAAACAGCGGGTTGCGGTGGGGTGATGGCGGGGAACGCGGCGGACGAACACTTGTCTGCCTGCTGTGAAGCCCGTGTGCGCAGGGGCGCGTGAGGCCTACGATCTCCGCGCCGGAGGGGGGCTCCGCGGTTACGCCTGAATCGATGCAAGCGACGGCGAGCATGCACATGCGTGTGCAAGCGATTGCTGTCGTCGATCAGGCGGGTGCGTCGTACGCCCTTCTCGGGCCCTTTACGACACGGAACGACACCACACGCACCCACACACCCCAGGAGTCCTGAGTGATACGTGCCCTGCGCGGCCGCCTGAGACGCCCCGTCACGGCGTTGCCCGCGGCCGCCCTCGCGCTGGCGCTGAGCTGCGCCGGCGCCCTCGCGGCGCAGCCCGCGGCCGCGGCCGACAACCCGCCCGGACTGCCCGACGCGAGCGTCGCCCAGTCGGCGAACCCCGCGCCGACCGCCTCCGACAAGGAACTGCGCAACCGGGTCGTCGAGGCCGCCAAGGACCAGGCGGCCCCGGAGACGACCCCCAAGAAGACTCCCTTCATCATCGGCGGCAGCGAGACGACGATCTCCTCCGCCCCGTGGATGGTCCAGCTCGCCTACTACGACGACACCACCGGCGCGGGCTACTTCTGCGGCGGCACCCTCGTCGCCCCGAACAAGGTCCTGACGGCGGCCCACTGCGTCGCCGGCCTGGACTGGGCGAAGAACGGCGCCGTGCTGGCCGGGGCCACCGACCTGTACGACGACACCAACGGCACCGTCGCGGGCGTCTGGCGCCAGTGGAACCACCCCCGCTACAACCCCACGACCATCCAGAACGACATCGCGGTCCTCACCCTGGACCGCCCGCTGGAACAGAAGTGGATGCGGCTGGCGTACCTCAACGACCTCGCGTACGTCAGCCCGGGGGCGACCGCCACGGTCTACGGCTGGGGCCTGACCTCAGGCACCGGAACCGAGCTGTCCGCGAAGCTGCGCAAGGCCGATCTCCCGATCGTCGACGACGCCACCTGCAACAGCGCCATGCAGTCCGTCCTCGGTGAGGACGACTTCATCGAGGGGTCGATGTTCTGCGCGGGCACCCCGGCCTCCGGCACCGACGAGGGCACCACGAGCCCCTGCAACGGTGACTCCGGCGGCCCGGTGATCGCCGGCAACAAGATCATCGGCATCGTCTCCTGGGGTGTCGAGGGCTGCACCGCCAAGGGCGCCTACCCGGTCTTCACCAAGGTCGGCTCGTACGCCTGGGCCGCCCAGCCGCGCATCGACGACACCGACCTGTCCTTCGACGGCAAGGCCGACATCCTGGCCCGTACGCCCTCCGGCGGCCTGTTCGAGCAGGACAGCAAGGGCACCTCGCTCGCCACGCGTGCGTTCCAGGGCACCGGCTGGCAGGGCATCAGCTGGGGCCTGCAGGCCGACCTGGACCGGGACTTCTACCAGGACCTGATCGTCCGCGACAAGGGCGACGGCAAGCTGTACCGCAGCTACATGAACCACTCCAGCGGTGAGTTCGAGTGGATGCAGATCAGCTCGGTCTGGGGCGGCTACAAGTCGTACGCCATCCCCGGCGACATGACCGGTGACGCCCGCCCCGACCTCGTCGCGGTGGACGCCGACGGCTCGGTCTACCTCTACCCGGGCAAGGGCAACGGCCAGTTCTACGCCCGCGTCAAGGTCGTCAACCAGGCCTGGAAGAACGTCAAGATCTTCGGCCACGGCGACCTGACCGGCGACGGCCGCGCCGACCTGCTGGTCCGCAACAGCTCCGGCGTCCTGTACCTCTACCGGGGCACCCAGCAGGAGCACGCGCCCTGGTCGGCACGGATCCAGGCGCGTACGGGCTGGAACTTCACCTCGTACGTCTCCAACGGCGATGTGACGGGCGACGGCATCGCCGACGTCATCACCCGCGACTCCGGCGGCACGCTCTGGCTCTACCCGGGCACCAACAAGGCGTCCAGCAGCCTCTTCGGCTCACGCAAGAGCCTGGGCACGGGCTTCAACCAGTACAACTTGCTGTTCTAGATCGCAGAAGACCCGCGCCCCGTAAGGGGCGCGGGGAACTGCGCGATCAGCCACAGGCGGCCCGCAGCTGCCCCACTACTCGCAGCCGCAGGACCTGCGTACGACCAACCGCGACGGGAAGAGCTTCAAGCGCTCACGCCGGGACCCGGCAACGCGCAACCCGTCATCGAGCACAAGGTCGACCGCGGCGCGGGCCATGGCCGACCGGTCCGATGCAATCGTTGTCAAAGGCGGGTCCGTCAGCGCGGCTTCCTTGACGTCGTCGAAGCCGGCGACGGCCAGCTCCCCGGGCACGTCGATGCGCAGCTCGCGCGCCGCCCGCAGCAGACCGATCGCCTGGTCGTCCGTGGAGCAGAAAATGGCCGGCGGCCGATCCGGCCCGGCCAGCAGCCCCAGGGCGACCTGATACGCGTCGTAGCGGTTGTACGGCGCCTCGAAGAGGCGTCCCTCCGTGGAGATCCCGGCTTCCTGCATCGCGCGCCGCCAGCCCTCGACGTGGTCGGAGACCGGGTCGCCGACGGCGGGCGTCTCCGCCGTACCGCCGAGACAGGCGACGTACTCATACCCGTGCTCGAGGAGGTGGCGGACGGCGAGCTGGGCGCCTCCGAGGTCGTCCGTGACGACCGCGACGTCGTCGATCGCCTCGGGCCGCTCGTGCAGCAGCACCACACGGGCGTCCCACGCGTCGATCTCGGCGGCCGCGTGGTCGTTCAGCGCGTGGCTGACCAGGATCAGCCCGGAGACCCGCATGCCGAGGAAGGCCCGCAGATAGTGGACCTCGCGCTCGGCGATGTAGTCGGTGTTGCCGACGAGCACCATTTTTCCGCGCTCGGCGGCGGCCTGTTCGACCGCGTGCGCCATCTCGCCGAAGAACGGCTGGCGCGCATCCGGGATGATCAGGCCTATGAGCTCGGTCCGCCGCGACGCCATGGCCTGGGCGACCCGGTCGGGCCGGTACCCCAGCTCCTTGATCGCGGCGAGAACGCGCTCGCGCGTGGCCGGGGCAACCGGCCTCGGTCCGTTGTTGATGACATAGCTGACGACGGCGGTGGAAGTACCCGCCAGCCGCGCCACATCATCCCTAGTCACCTTGGCCACGCGCGGAGTCTACGCGGATGGACCTACCTCTGGGCAGGGCGTACGGCGGCTTCCTGTGTCTCCGCTGTGGCCTCCGCCGAGTCGACGGCGTCCAGGTGCGCCGTCTCGTCCGCATCATCCGGCTTTGGCTGGGCCGCCTTGGCCCTCGCCTCGTCCGCGGCGCGGTCCACCTTCTCGGGAGTAACGAATCGATAACCGACGTTCCGCACGGTTCCGATGAGCGACTCGTGCTCGGGTCCGAGCTTCGCGCGCAGTCGTCGTACGTGGACGTCGACCGTCCGCGTGCCACCGAAGTAGTCGTAGCCCCAGACCTCCTGGAGCAGCTGGGCGCGGGTGAAGACGCGGCCCGGGTGCTGCGCGAGGTACTTCAGGAGCTCGAACTCCTTGAAGGTCAGGTCGAGGACCCGGCCCTTGAGCTTGGCGCTGTACGTCGCCTCGTCCACGGAGAGGTCGCCGTTGCGGATCTCCATGGGGGAGTCGTCGTTGACGATCTGCTGGCGGCCCATGGCCAGCCGCAGACGGGCCTCGACCTCGGCCGGACCGGCCGTGTCCAGGAGTACGTCGTCGATGCCCCAGTCGGCGGTGACGGCCGCGAGGCCGCCTTCGGTGACGACGAGGATGAGGGGGCAGCCGGGGCCCGTGGACCGCAGCAGCTGACACAGGCTGCGGACCTGCGGGAGGTCCCGTCGCCCGTCGATCAGGATGACGTCGGCACCCGGGGTGTCGACGAGAGCGGGGCCTTCCGCCGGAGCCACTCGCACGTTGTGCAGGAGCAGGCCGAGAGCGGGAAGCACCTCCGTCGACGGCTGAAGGGCATTGGTCAGGAGCAGCAGAGAACTCATCGCGCCCCACCTGCCTGGGTCGTCATACGTTCGTGCACGGTTCGCTCGCCCATAACGTCTGGTTCCTCCTCGGTCCCTGCGAGGACGTTTGCGGCACTGCTTTGTACGTGCGGCTCCCGCGCCCCTGGGATCCGCGATGCGTCCGAGGCCCCGTACACCTGCGGTTTCCCGCTTCGTATACAACGCTTCCGAAAGCACAAAAGGACCCGGGGGCTACGCTGCCCGAGTCCTCTGCCCAGCAGAATAGCCCACATGAGCTCAGGTCCGGCAGGTCAAGTGACGCGATCTTCCAATAGTCCACACCTTGAGACAGCACCGCGCACCCCTTTGCGGAGGTTTCTGCGCACGGTCGACGGGGTGACGATCGATGCGGCGTACGACCCTGGAACGCGGCCTTCTGGTGACCTCGCGATCGTCGTCGCGCACGGTTTCACGGGCGATCTGGACCGCCCGCACGTGCGCCGCGCGGCGGGTGTCCTCGGGCGGAACGCGGCGGTGGTCACCTTCTCCTTCCGTGGTCACGGGGCCTCCGGCGGCCGCTCCACGGTCGGCGACCGGGAGGTGCACGACCTGGCGGCCGCGGTGGCGTGGGCGCGGGAGCTGGGGCACGCGCGGGTCGCGACCGTCGGGTTCTCGATGGGCGGCTCGGTGGTGCTGCGGCACGCGGCGCTGCACCCGGCGGCCGGTTCGGAGCACGAGGGGCGCACGGAAGCGCATGCGGACGCGGTGGTTTCGGTGAGCGCACCGGCCCGTTGGTATTACCGGGGCACGGCCCCTATGCGGCGTGTGCACTGGCTGGTAACCCGGCCGGTGGGGCGGGCCGTGGGCCGCTACGGGCTGCGTACGCGGATCCACCACCGCGAGTGGGACCCGGTCCCCGCCTCTCCCGTCGAGTCGGTCCCCCTCATCGCACCCACCCCGCTGCTGATCGTCCACGGCGACCAGGACGGCTATTTCCCGGTGGACCACCCGCGGATGCTGGCCGAGGCCTCCGGGGACCACGCCGAGC
Source organism: Streptomyces sp. R41 (assembly GCF_041053055.1). Taxonomy (NCBI): domain Bacteria; kingdom Bacillati; phylum Actinomycetota; class Actinomycetes; order Kitasatosporales; family Streptomycetaceae; genus Streptomyces; species Streptomyces sp. R41. The sequence goes on along the minus strand of NZ_CP163443.1, from coordinate 4,999,710 downwards.
TGTGGCTGGAGCACGGGATGGGCCACGCCGAGAACGCGGCCGACGACGAGCTGCTCGCCCGAATCGGGGACTGGATCGCCGCGCACGCGGGCTAGCCTGGCGGGGTTCACAGGATCCACTGATGTACGCGATCCACCGATGCAGGCGATCCACTGGGATCACGTATCCACTGATTGAGGAACGAGATGGCAAAGGGCACGGTGCGTTACTGGGCCGCCGCCAAGGCCGCGGCCGGCGTAGCCGAGGAGCCGTACGACGCGAGCACGCTCGCCGAGGCGCTCGACGCGGCGCGCGAGCGACACCCCGGCGAACTGGTCCGCGTCCTGCGGCGATGCTCGTTCCTCATCGACGGTGACCCCGTGGGGACCCGCGGGCATGAGACGGTACGGCTGGCCGAGGGCGGCACGGTCGAGGTGCTCCCGCCGTTCGCAGGAGGGTGAGCGAAACGATGAGCAACCAGCCGTATGAGCCCCCGTACGAGCCGCCGTACGAGGGGTACGACCCGTATCAGCAGCACCAGCAGCACCAGCAGCACCAGCAGCCTCCGCAGGCCGCGCCGCAGCCCGAGTGGCAGCAGTACACGCAGCAGTGGGAGGGGCAGACCTGGGAGACGCAGGCGCAGGCGCCGGTTTCCGCGGCGGACACGGCGTATCTGCCTCCGCAGGGGTATGCCGAGCCGTCTCCCTACGGCACCGTCGGCCAGCCTCTCCCGCCGGAGGCGCCGGCGCCCGAGTGGACGCCCCCGTACGAGCCCTCTGCCTACACGGCGCCCGGCGTGGGTGGCTTTGCCCACCCGTCCGACATGGGGGTCCCCCAAGGTCCTTCGGACACCGGGGGAGGGACGAGTGCCCAAAGCGGGAGCGGGTACGGCACGGGCGCTCCAGCGCCCCATCAAGCGCCCGCTCCCCATGTCGCGCCCGACTCACAGGTCACCCCCGACTACGGCCCCCCCACCATCACCGGCAACCCGCGCGTCACCGACGCCCAGCGTGCCCGGGCCGAAGGGCGGTCGCCGATCATTGAGCCCGGGATGCGGCCGGCCGTGCTCACGGCGGGGCTGGGGCTGCTGCTGTCCGGTGCGGCGGCCATCGGGGAGTTCGCGCTCGTTGTACCCCTCGTGCTGCTGCAGGCCGTCACGGCGGCGGGATGGTTCCGGCTGAACGGGATGTGGCCGGCCCGGCAGGGCATCGCGCTGGCGTTCCTGGGCGCGGTGACCGCGGACGTGGCGCTGCTCGTGACCGGCCGGGAGAACGCGCCCGCCGCGATCCTCGGCACTCTCGGCGTGTGGGTGCTGCTCACCCTCGTTCTGCAGCTGCGCAGCCACGCCGACCCGGACACCCGGATGTACGGCCTGATGGCGACCGTCGCCTCGGCGGCACTGGCGATCGTCGCGGCCGGGCACCTCGCCGCGGAGCCGGACGCCGTCACGGTGGGCGCGGCCGCCGTCGCCGTGGCGATCCTCGCCCGTGCGCTGCCGCTGCCCACGACGGCCTCCGTGGTGGTCGCGCTGCTGGCCGCCGCGGGCGCCGGTGTCGCGGTGGGCGGGATGACCGACCTGGGCTCGCGGGGCGCCTTCCTCGGCCTCGCCGCGGGCGTCTGCGCGCTGATCGGCCACCGGGTCGCGAGCTACGACTACCCGTCGCGTTTCGTCCACTTCACCGCGGGTGTGGCCCTTCCGCTGGCCGCCGCGGCCCCGGCGGTGTACCTGCTGGGCCGCGCGCTGGGCTAGGGCCTGTCCGGCGGATCAGGCCGGAGGGGAGCTGCGGCGCCTGATAATCGCAGGTGAGCGGGGTCTGGTGCGTGCAGCTGCAAGGCGGAGGAGGGCGTCGACGCGGAGCGTCGGCAACCGACGACAACGCCGCAGATGTGCGTGCCAGGCCCCGCGTCTCCGACATGATCCGCCGGACAGGCCCTAGCCGCGCGGTTCGTCACAGCTGATCGACAAGCACCCCGAAGGGCCCCCAATGTGGGGGCCCTTCGGGGTTAGGCTCGCGATCGACGGCCACTCGGTCGTTGAGACCGGGTCTGCCGAGGTGGGGGAAACACCGAGCATGCGCGCACTGCGAATAATCCTGATCGTCGCCGTCATCCTGGGCGGCCTGTTCGTGATCGCGGACCGGGTGGCGGTCGGGTTCGCGGAGGACAAGGCGGCGGACCGGATCAAGAGCACCGAGGGCCTGGCCAGCACCCCCGACGTGTCCATCGAGGGCTTCCCCTTCCTCACCCAGGTCGCCGGCGGCGAACTCGACGACGTGAAGATCGGCATCAAGAACTACGAGGCCTCGACGGGCGGCACGAGCGCCGCCGCCTCCACGATCCGCATCGACGACCTCAGCGCCGAGATGCACGGCGTCGTCTTCAACGGCGACTACAGCTCCGCCACCGCGAACAGTGCCGTCGGCACCGCGTCCATCTCGTACGCCGAGCTGCTCAAGGCCGCCAAGGCCGAGCCCACTCAGGTCGCCTCCGGCGTCACCGCCCGGGTCATCGGCCTCTCCGACGGCGGCAACGGCAAGATCAAGGTCACGGTCGAGGCCACCGTCTTGGGCACCAAGCTGCCCCAGCCGGTCTCCGTGCTCAGCTCCGTCAGCGTCTCGGGCGACACGGTGAAGGTGCACGCCGACTCCCTGCCCAAGCTGGGCGTCGAGCTCGCCGAGGGCCGGATCCGCGCGATCACCGACTTCGAGCAGAAGATCGACGAACTGCCCGGCGGTATCCAGCTCGACAAGGTCGAGGCGGCGAAGAGCGGCGTCGACATCTCGGTGAAGGGTTCGGACGTCAAGCTGGTCGGGTAGGCCTCGGCACGGGCAGGGGCACGTGGAGGGCGGCCGGTTGTCCGAAGAGCGAGACGGCCTCGTCCGTACCGCAGATGCGCTGTCGGCGTGACGACGGAAACAGGGGCCCGGAAACCGGGCGGGCGCGGCCTCGATGGTCACCGCATCCCACATCACGGACGATCGCGTCTCAATATCCGACACACCGGTGACATGCCCGCCTGTCCGTCCCTACGATCGGACGCATGAAGCGACAGGCGGATCTCACGAAGCGGCGGGCAGTAGACCTGTGCCGCGTCGCCGCCATGCTCTGTCGCACCTTCTGAGCGGAAGCGTTCGTACTTCCGCGAGCCGGGCCCCTGGACCTCTCTTGTCGGGGCCACCCTTGCGCCACGCAGCCGTTTACCGGCATGACCGCGCACCCCTCACTGACGCACCGCCCCGCCGCAACTGCCCCGGAGGAGAACGAGCATGAGCCGCAGCGACGTCCTGGTAGACGCCGACTGGGTCCAGGACCACCTGGACGACCCGAGCGTGGCCATCGTCGAGGTCGACGAGGACACGTCCGCGTACGAGAAGAACCACATCAAGAACGCCATCCGGATCGACTGGACCAAGGACCTCCAGGACCCGGTCCGCCGTGACTTCATCGACCAGGAGGGCTTCGAGAAGCTCCTCTCGTCGAAGGGCATCGGCAACGACACCCTCGTCGTCCTCTACGGCGGCAACAACAACTGGTTCGCCTCGTACGCCTACTGGTACTTCAAGCTCTACGGCCACGAGAACGTGAAGCTCCTCGACGGCGGCCGCAAGAAGTGGGAGCTCGACTCCCGCGACCTGGTCGACGGCTCGCAGGTGCCCGACCGTGCCGCCACCGCGTACAAGGCCAAGGCCCAGAACACGGCGATCCGCGCCTTCCGTGACGACGTCGTCGCCGCGATCGGCTCGCAGAACCTGGTCGACGTGCGTTCGCCCGACGAGTTCAGCGGCAAGTTGCTCGCCCCGGCCCACCTGCCGCAGGAGCAGTCGCAGCGTCCGGGCCACGTCCCGACCGCCCGCAACATCCCGTGGTCGAAGAACGCCAACGACGACGGCACCTTCAAGTCGGACGACGAGCTCAAGGAGCTCTACGCCGAGGAGCAGGTCGACCTCGCCACGGACACCATCGCGTACTGCCGTATCGGTGAGCGTTCCGCGCTCACCTGGTTCGTGCTGCACGAGCTGCTCGGTGTGGAGAACGTCAAGAACTACGACGGCTCCTGGACCGAGTACGGCTCCCTGGTCGGCGTCCCGATCGAGCTCGGCGCCAACAAGTAACCCTCAAGGCCTGAAGGACGGAATCGAAATATGTGTGGAGCGAAGGCCGGCGGCCCCGACGCCTCGACGATCAAGCCCGGTGAGACCACGATCCAGGGCCAGGTGACCCGCGACGGCGAGCCGGTCACGGGTTACGTCCGCCTCCTGGACTCGACCGGCGAGTTCACCGCCGAGGTCCCGACCTCGGCCACCGGACAGTTCCGCTTCTACGCGGCCGAGGGCACGTGGACCGTGCGGGCCCTGGTGCCCGGCGGCACCGCCGACCGCACGGTCGTCGCCCAGACGGGTGGCCTCGCCGAGGTCGCGATCGCCGTCTGAACGACGGACCGCCGTCCCTGACGGCAGTCACCTGAACGGCTGAAGGGCCGCACCCCCGGGGGTTGGACGCTTACCGGATCGGGGTGCGGCCCTTCGGCTTGCCCACGCGCGGGCAGATGACCTTTCCCGCGCATGGGCCGATGGACCTATCCCGCCCGTGCGCCGACAGGCTCTCGCTCGTGCGCCTACGGCTTTCGCGGGCCTACGCTGGGTGTATGTACGCACGACGGCGTCACGTCTATTTCGCCATGATGGGGACGTGCATCGGGCTCTTCGTCCTGGCCTGGGGAGTGGTGCGGCTCTGGTCGATTCCTGTGGCCGTCGGGATGTGTGTGGTGGCCATGGTGATTCCGCCGCTGGCCGCGATGGTGGCCAATCGGCGCGGGCCGGAGGACCGGTGGTGGGACGACCCGTCCGGTGACCCCAAGTCCGATGAGTGGTGGGACGAGCTGGACGGCAAGAAGCGGCGGCAGTAGACGGCAGCGGCGGCAGTCGACGGCATGGGGGCGGCGGTAGAAAGGCGCATATGTCGCGTACGAGATTGTCCACCGTGGTGTTCGACGCGCCTGACGCGCATGCCCTGGCCGACTTCTACAGGCGGCTCCTCGGGTATGTGGTGCGCGCGGAGGAGCCGGACTGGGTGCTCATCGGCCCGCCGTACGGCGGCACCGCGCTCGCCTTCGAGACCGAGCGGCTCTACACGCCGCCCGTGTGGCCCGCGGGCCCCGACGACCAGCGGATGATGCTGCACCTCGACATCGAGGTCGACGATCTGGCCGCGGAGACGGCCCGTGCCCTCTCCGAGGGGGCCAGGCTCGCCGAGTACCAGCCCCAGGAGCACGTACGGGTCTTCTTCGACCCGGCGGGGCACCCCTTCTGCCTCTGGGTGCACACGCATGAGAAGCATCCGAAGCGTCTGAGGCGTCACACGCGTCAGGCGACTCAGCAGGCGAGCGGCCGGGCGACTCAGTGACGAGCGGCCGGGCGACTCAGTAGACGAGTGCCTGCGTCTCGTCCCCCATCGCCTCCTGCACGAAGACCTGCGCGCCCGCGATGCGTACGCCCTCCAGGACGTCCTTCTCCGTGATCTCGCGCCGGGCCGCGCACTGGGTGCAGAGCGTGATGCGCCCCGCGGCCAGGATCGAGTCGATCAGGTCCGGCAGCGGCGCCGCGTGCGGAAGCTCGAACTCGGCGGCGCGGCCCGGCAGCGCGAACCACGAGGACTCGCCGGTCAGCCAGAGGGAGACGTCGACGCCACTGGCCACGGCCACCGCCGCGACGGTGAACGCCTGTGAGCAGCGCTCCGGGGCATCGGCCCCCGCCGTCACCTTGATCACGAGCTTCTTCGCCATGCCCGAATGGTAGTCCGAATCGTAATCAACTCCCGTGCAACTCCATGCGGTGGCCATGGGTCTCCTGTGCGCGCGGATACGGAATCCGCGCTTCACGTTCTGTGGGGGGACGTCTTGGAAGTCTCGGAAACACCGGAAGTACCCGAAGTACCTGGAAGACCCCAGGCACCTGAAGTGCCCGAAGCGCTGGACGTGCCGGTTGTGCCGGACGTGTCGGTCGCGCCGGATGTGCCAAGGCGCCGGCGGGGCCGTACGACCCTGATGATCGCCTCGGCCGCCGTGCTCGGGCTCGTCGCCGGTACCTGCGCCGGCTATCTCGTCCAGGCCGACCGCGAGCCCACCAAGCTGCCGTCGCTGTCGCAGCCGGTGGTGGCGCAGGCCAAGGGCGCGGGCCCCGAGCCGCTGTCGGCCGCGCAGGACCGCCGGGTGAAGACCGACGGCGACCTGCGCAAGCTGCTGATCAAGCGGCCGAAGGGGACGCGGGAGGCCGACTGGCTGAGCGACGACGGCTGGATGGACATCGGCGAGTACGCGGAGTCGTACACGAAGCCCGCCGGTGCCTTCAGGGGTCTGGTCAGCGACGAGTTCCGGCGCGCGGCCGTTACCGGCTGGCGGGTCGGCAGCACGTACAGCGTCGAGATCCGGCTCGCCCAGTACCGCCAGGAGGAGAACCTCGCCGCCGCGGACGCGGCCGAGGACGGCCACTACTGGGCGAACGAAGAGAGCGGCACCCGCAGCTGGGACATCCCCGGCACGGGCGACGGCACGGCGTATGTCCACACCAAGGCCGACACGAAGGCCGGGTATCTGCCGATGTACGAGGCCGAGGCGCACGCCTGGCGCGGTGACATTGCCATGGAGATCTGGATCTACGACACCAAGCCGATCCCCAAGTCGAAGATCATGGACCTGGCCAAGCAGCAGATGGAGCGGCTGTGACCGAGCAACCGACAAACCCGGAGCCGCTGGAGCCGGTGGCCGCCGTGAACCCCGTCCCGGAGTCCGTGAACCCCGTCCCGGAGTCCGTGACGCCGGTCCCGGAGTTCGTGACGCCGGTCCCGGAGTTCGTGACGCCGGTCCCGGAGTTCGTGACGCCGGTCCCGGAGTTCGTGACGCCGGTCCCGGAGCCCGAGCCCGCCAAGAAGCCCGTGCGTCGTGGGCGTATCGCCGCCATCGCCGGTTCCGTCCTGCTCGTCGGCGCCGTCATCGGTGGTGCCGGCTACACCGTCGTGACCGTCCAGGATGCCGATCGTGACGCGGGCGCGCCGGTCTGGAAGTTCCCGAAGGCCGCGAAGGAGGACGCCAAGAAGACGAAGGCGGCCTCGGAGCTCGCCGCCATGCTCGTGCCGTACGAGGCCGACGGCTGGAGCCGGGGCCCGGACATCGCCGAGTTCGGCTCCGACGCCGCGCTCAGCGGGGGCGAGGCCGCCGCCCTGCGCAAGGAGTCGATCAGCGATCTGCCCCGCTCCCAGCGGCGGCGGCTGGAGAAGCAGATCGACAAGCAGCACACCAAGGGCATGGTGATGCGCAGCTACCTGAGCACGGCGAACGCGAGCGACTCCTCGGCCTACGCCGAGAGGGCCTTCACCGTGAGCATCGAGCTGATGCAGATGGAGGACAAGACGGCGGTCCGGAACATGTCGACCTTCCAGAACGAGTTCTTCGACGCCCTCTCGATCTTCCGCAGCGGGCCGAAGATCGAGGGTCACAAGAACGCCAAGTGCTTCCTCCCGCCCAAGGACAAGGAGGAGAAGCTCGACATGATGATCTGCTCCGCCTACGAGGGTGACGTGCTCGTCAGCGTCACCGCGGAGGCGGCCAAGCCGCTGAACACCAAGGGGGTCGCGGCGCTCCTGCGCGAGCAGCTCGACCGCATCGTCGAGCCGGGGGAGGCGGTATGAGCGAGCAGACCGAGCAGACGACACCGATGGAGCCGCAGGCCGTGCTGCCTCCGGTGCCACCGATGCCCGAGGCGGCTCCGACCATGGTGCCCGCCGAGCCGGCCCCGCCGGTCAAGAAGGACCGCCGAGTCCTGCGCGCCGTGCTGCGCTGGACCGCGGCCGCGGTGGTCTTCGGCGCGGTCGGCACGTCGGCCGCGTACGGCATCACGCGGATGGAGCGCACCGACGTACCCGGTCTGGCGACGGAGTCGGACGGGCGCTGGGACTACCCGACGATCATCAAGCCGCCGCTGCCCTCGGGCAGCCCGGGCCCGATGGCCGAGTCGAACAAGGCCGGCACCCACTACGCCGACCTGCGCAAGCTGGTCCTCCCCGCCCCCAAGGGCGCGAAGGCCGACGCGGCGCTGCGCGGCGAGGACGGCTGGCTGGCGACGAAGACCTTCCTGGCGGAGTACGCCGAGAAGTCGGACCGGGACACCGTCGGGCAGAAGCTGACCGACTACGGTCTGCGGCACATCGCCGCGCGCGGCTGGACCACCGAGGACGGTACGCACACGCGGATCTACCTGCTGCAGTTCGACACCGCGGGCGTCGCGGACGAGCTGTTCACCACCGACTTGGCGAACTACGACTCCCCGCAGTACCCGGTGCGCGGCGCCGCGTTGACCGAGCGGGACGAGAAGTTCCCGGAACGCGCCGCGGTCGACGAGGTCACGCGTTTGTCGTACGTGGAGAGCAAGCCGTACGGCGCCGAGCAGGTGCGGCAGGCGTACCTCTCGGCGGGGGACACCCTCGCCCTGATCGTCCAGTCCCGGAAGGGCACCGCGCAGGCGGTCCCGTTCCAGCAGACGGTGATCCTGGAGAGCCAGCTGCTCGGCTGAGCCCGCCAGGGTGCACCTGACAGAGAGGGCCGGGCCCCACCCGACTAGAGTGGGGTCCGGCTCTTGTGTACACCGCAACCCCCGCTCATCCGAGGAGCACCCGTGGAGATCTTCTTCGAAACCCTGCTGGTCCTGGTCTGCGTCGGCGTGCTCGCCTTCGCCGGACTGACCGTGAAGAAGCTGTACCAGGGCCAGCGCTGACCCCCATCAAGGAACTTCCGAGCTCATGATCGAGATCCCGTCCGACCTCCACAAGGACCTGGTCCCCCTCGCTTTCCTGCTCGGCACCTGGGCCGGCGCGGGCGTCCACGACTTCCCCGGCTCCGAGAAGTGCAACTTCGGGCAGGAGGTCACCTTCACCCATGACGGGCGGGACTTCCTGGAGTACCACTCGCACACCTGGGTGCTCGACGCGGACGGGAACAAGGTCAGGCCGCTGGAGACCGAGTCCGGCTTCTGGCGCGTCGACGGCAACCGCAAGGTCGAGGTCGTCATGACCCGCGACGACGGTGTCGTCGAGATCTGGTACGGCGAGCTGGCCGACAAGAAGCCGCAGATCGACCTGGTCACGGACGCGGTCGCGCGCACGGCGGCCTCGGGTCCGTACAGCGGCGGCAAGCGCCTGTACGGGTATGTGAAGAGCGATCTCATGTGGGTCGGCGAGAAGCAGACCCCCGAGGTCGAGCTGCGCCCCTACATGTCCGCGCACCTGAAGAAGGTCGTCACCCCGGAGGACGTCGAGCGCTGGGCCAAGGCCCTCCCGGACGACATGCCGGACGACGGGATCGCTTTCTTCAAGTAGACCTAGACTCTCTGGTGTGGTGAGCACCGACTGGAAGAGCGACCTGAGGCAGCGCGGCTACCGGCTGACGCCGCAGCGCCAGCTTGTCCTCGAAGCCGTGGACACCCTGGAGCACGCGACCCCCGACGACATCCTCATCGAGGTGAGGAAGACGGCGTCGGGGGTCAACATTTCCACGGTCTACCGGACCCTGGAGCTCCTGGAGGAGCTCGGCCTGGTCTCGCACGCCCACCTGGGGCACGGCGCGCCGACGTACCACCTGGCCGACCGGCACCACCACATCCACCTGGTGTGCCGCGACTGCACGAACGTCATCGAGGCCGATGTCTCGGTCGCCGCCGAGTTCACGGCGAAGCTCCGTGAGACGTTCGGCTTCGAGACGGACATGAAACACTTCGCGATCTTCGGCCGTTGCAAGGACTGCGCGGCCAAGAAGTAAGGACCGCGCGGCCGGGACGGGGTGTCCGGCCAGGAAGCCGGGCTCCGTAAGAAATAAAATCGGCAGCTACTGGGTCGTAGGCTGTGTGGATATGAAGAGCCCCCTGCTGTCCCTGCCCGGCGCCGTTCCCGCCGAGGGCGTGGACGAAGCCGTCGCCGCCCACTACGGCGACCTGTTCCGTGAGCAGCGTGCCCTCGCCGACGGCACCGGCTTCGTGGACCTGTCCCATCGCGGTGTCGTCACCGTCACCGGTGAGGACCGGCTCAGCTGGCTGCACCTGCTGCTCACCCAGCACGTCTCGGACCTCCCGGCGGGCCGCGCCACCGAGGCGCTGATCCTCTCCGCGCACGGTCACATCGAGCACGCGCTGTATCTCGTCGACGACGGCGAGACGGTGTGGATGCACGCGGAACCCGGCACCCAGGAGGCGTTGATCGCCTACCTGGAGTCGATGAAGTTCTTCTACCGGGTCGAAGTCGCCGACCGCACGGCCGACTTCGCCATCGTGCACCTCCCGGCCGGTTCCATCGCCGAGGTGCCCGAGGGCGTCGTCGTACGCGAGACGCCGTACGGGCGTGATCTCTTCCTCCCGCGTACGGACCTGGAGTCGTACGCGGAGAAGCACGGCCCCGCGGCCGGACTTCTGGCCTACGAGGCCCTGCGCGTCGAGCACCACCGCCCGCGCCTCGGCTTCGAGACCGACCACCGCACCATCCCGCACGAGCTGGGCTGGATCGGCAGCGCGGTGCACCTCCAGAAGGGCTGCTACCGCGGCCAGGAGACCGTCGCCCGCGTGCAGAACCTGGGCAAGCCCCCGCGCCGCCTCGTCTTCCTGCACCTCGACGGCAGCGAGGTCCATCTGCCGCCGCACGGCACCGAACTCCGCCTCGCCGACGAGGGCCCCGACGGCCGGAAGATCGGCTTCATCACCACCTCCGTACGCCACCACGAGCTGGGCCCGATCGCCCTGGCACTGGTCAAGCGGAATGTGCCGGTGGACGCGGCGCTGGTGGCGGACACCACGGCGGCGGCACAGGAGGTCGTCGTCGAGCCGTAGCCGCCGGCAGGCGCACCCACCCCGAGCCCAGCCTCGGCACCGGGCGCCTCACATCTCCAGCAGCACCGTAAAGGGCCCGTCGTTCGTCAGGGACACCCGCATCTGCGCACCGAAGCGCCCGGTCGCCACCGTCGCGCCCAGGGCGCGGAGTTGGGCGACCACCTCGTCGACGAGGGGCTCGGCCACATCGCCGGGCGCGGCGGCGTTCCAGGTGGGCCGACGGCCCTTGCGCGCGTCGCCGTACAGGGTGAACTGGCTGATCACGAGCAGCGGCGCGTCGATGTCGGAGCAGGACTTCTCGTCGGCGAGCATGCGAATGGACCAGAGTTTGCGGGCGAGTTGGCCCGCCTTCTCCTTGGTGTCGTCGTGCGTGACCCCGACCAGTACGCACAACCCCTCACCGCTGATCTCGCCGACCGTCTCGCCGTCCACGACGACGCTCGCGCCGTCCACCCTCTGCACCACCGCACGCATGCGGACCATCATGCCGTGCGGGGCCGATGAGGCGTCGTGCGGGCCCTTCGCGTGATTTCCGGGCGTCACTAACCCCCCATCTGGGGCCGATCGGGGGCACTCGGTCACATAGCGGCCACTTGGGGTGGCACGATGCGGTGTGTTGCGGTGCAACCGTGGGGTGGACCGCGCCGGTCGAGGGGACGGTAGAGGCACATGAGCACACCGAGTAGTGGGCAGCCGCCCGGAATCGTGTCACTGACCCGTACGAGCCCACGTGCGGAACGGACGGGTGGGATGACGGCCCGGCCGCCGGCGCAGCGCACCGACAGCCCGCTGTCGGCCGAGCCGCGCCCGCACGACCTCGCCGTACTCCGGCTGCCCGAGCTGCGGACACTGCGCCGGGACGCCCAGCGGGACGAGGCCGATCTCAGCTATGTGCGGCGGCTGCTGCAGGGGCGTATCGACATCCTGCGGGCGGAGCTGGCGCGCCGCGGCGAGCAGCGGGCGCCTTCCCCGGCTTCGGGGCGGCTGTCGGTCGTCGGCCCCGGACAGCCGTCGGTCGTCGAACGGCTCTCGGAGATCCTGACGGACGCGCCCGCCAGGCACCGCTCGTCGGCCCGCCATGTGACAGTGGGCACACCGCGCGGCGAGGAGTACCGGGCGCTGGCCGCGGACATGCTCGCGGAGGTGGAGCTGTCCGACCTGGAGGCCCGTACGGACGAGGAGTTGGGCGCCGGGATGGGCCGGCTCGTCAGGTACGAGCAGCAGGTCTCCCGGCGGCGCCAGCAGCTGCAGCGCACGGCCGACGATTGCAGCGCCGAGATCGCCCGCAGGTACCGTGAAGGCGAAGCACAAGTAGACGACCTGCTCATGTGACGCGGCGGCCCCGGCGATCCCGGGGCCCTTCCGGGGTGGGTCCCCACCTCGGAAGGCCACCCCTGATGTCCGTGCCCGCCATATCGCCTGTCCTCGCCGAAGTCGTACGTTCCGGCTTCGTCGAGGGACGCCATCGCGGCAGCCTGGTGCTGCTGGCCGCGGACGGGTCGGTCGAGCTGGCGCTCGGCGAGGTGACGGCGCCGGTCTTCCCGCGCTCGTCGAACAAGCCCATGCAGGCGGCGGGTGTGCTGCGCGCCGGGCTCGACCTGGCCGGAGAGCGCCTCGCCCTCGCCGCCGCGAGCCACTCCGGGGAGATCTTCCACCGCGATCTGGTCCACAAGATGCTGGACGAGCACGGGCTGTCGGCCGGGCAGCTGCAGTGCCCGCCGGATCTGCCGCTGGACCCGGCCGAGGCCGAGACGTATCTCGCCGCGGGCGCCGTCCGTGACCGGGTCACCATGAACTGCTCCGGCAAGCACGCGGCGATGCTCGCGGTGTGCGCGCTGCGGGGCTGGCCGACGGAGTCGTACCTCGACCCCGGACACCCCCTCCAGCAGCTGATCCACTCCGTGGTCGAGGAGGCGGCCGGGGAGCGCGTCGCCGCGGTCGGCACCGACGGCTGCGGGGCGCCCCTCATGGCCATCACCCTCACCGGCCTCGCCCGTGCCTTCCGCTCCTTCGTCCTCGCCGCCCCCGGCTCCGCCGAACGACGCGTGGCCGACGCCATGCGCGCCCACCCCGAGTACGTCGCGGGCACGCGCCGCCCCGACACCTGGCTCATGCGCGAAATCCCGGGTGCCCTCTCCAAGATGGGCGCGGAGGCCGTCCAGGCGATCGCCCTCCCGGACGGCCGGGCCCTGGCCTTCAAGATCGACGACGGCGGGGGCCGGGCGCTGGGGCCTGTCCTCGCCCGTGGGCTGGGCCTGCTGGGCATGGATGCCCCGGTGGTGTCGCGGATCGGGCGGGCGCCGCTGCTGGGTGGAGGGCGAGAGGTGGGGGAGGTTCGGGCGGCGTTCTGAGTACGGGGGTGTGGGGCTGGCGTGCGGATTTTTCGCCCCCTCCGCCCCTGCCCGTCCCGACCAGCCTTTCGGCTGCGGGTGGTTGGGGGGCTTGTCGCGCAGTTCCCCGCGCCCCTTTTTAGGGGCGCGGGGAACTGCGCAATCTTTTAGCGGGGGTCTGGGGGCGCAGCCCCCAGGGACGGGACGGGTAGGGGCGGAGGGGGCGAAAAACCCCACGACACCCCCACCGTCGTACACCTAGCGTGGCGTCATGGCCCCCCGTGACCCCATCGACGTACGCCCGATCACCGAGCCGGAAACCCGGGAGTGGATCCGCGCGCTGAACGCGGGCTTCCTGCGGTCGCCGGAAGTGTCGGAGCGAGAGCTCGCGGACCGATGGTCGTACATCGTGCCGGAGCGCACGCTCGGCGCATTCGACGGCGCCCGCTGTGTCGCGACCTTCCGATCGTTCCCGCAAGAGCTGACCACGGTGGGCGGCACCCCCGTCCCCGCGAACGCGATCTCGAACGTCGCCGTCACCGCCACCCACCGCCGCCGCGGCGTCCTCAGCCGCATGATGGCGAGGGACCTCGCGGCGGCGAAGGAGCGGGGCGACGTCGTGGCGACACTGATCGCCGCCGAGTACCCGATCTACGGGCGGTACGGCTTCGGCCCCGCCACCAGCACCACCGAGTGGACCATCGACGTACCGCGCGCGGGACTGGACCCCCGCTGGTCGGGACCGCCCGACGGCGGTCGTATCGACCTCGTGGACGCCGAAGACGTCCGCAAGATCGGCCCCGAACTGCACGAACGGTTCAGGCGCATCCAGCCCGGCGCGGTCAGCCGCACCGACCGCTGGTGGCAGATCAACACCGGCGTGCTGCGCCTGGACAGCGCGCCGTGGACAGAGCCGTTCTACGCCGTGTACCGCTCACCGGCCGGCGAGATAGAGGGCCTGGTGTCGTACGAGTCGGACGACAAGTGGGGCGACGCCAAGCAGCCCCTGAACACGGCCGACGTGAACTGGCTGATCGCGGTGACGCCGGAGGCCGAACGCGCTCTGTGGCAGTACCTCTGCTCGATCGACTGGATCACCAGGGTCAAGACCGGCTGGCGGGCCCCGGACGACCTGCTGCCGCACGTCCTGCCCGATCCGCGCGCCGCTCACGTCACCACGCAGGCGGACTGGCTGTGGGTGCGGATCCTGGATGTCGTACGGGCTCTGGAGGCGCGTACGTACGCGGGGACCGGGACCCTGGTGCTGGAGGTCACCGACCGGGACGGGCTGTCCGCCGGGCGCTACCGGCTGGACGCGGGTCCGGACGGAGCATCTTGCGCATCAACGACACTGGCCGCCGAACTCACCCTGGATGTGGGCGAGCTGGCGGCGCTGTGGCTCGGCGACGAGTCGGCGGTGCGGCTCGTCGCGCTGGGCCGGATCCGGGAAGAACGAGAGGGCGCCGCCTCCGTTGCCGACGCCCTGCTCCGCACGTCCAGGCGACCTTGGTGCCCGGACATCTTCTGATCTCGGCCGGCCGGTACTCCTTCCGTGCGGGTGATGACTTCTGGTCCGTTATCCGTAGCTATTCAGTTGTGGCTGCGCATTCAGTTGTGGCTGTGCGTTCAGTTGTGGCTGTGCTGTGCGGTGGTGCGGACTGACCGAGCTCCCGGCTCCCCTCCGGAAGGGAGCCCGGTCAGCCGGACTGCCGGACGGTGGCGCCCGGTCAGCCGGACTGGGCGAGCAGCATCACGAGAATCACAGCTCCGATGCCGCTGATCACGGAGTTCTTGGCCTTGAGGCCGATGGACAGCGCGACGAACGCGATGATGCCCATCGGCCCGTACTTCCACTGGATGAGCTGTTCGAATCCGATGGCGAGGGCGGCGACGGCGAGGGCGATGAGCGGCATGACGGTCCCTCCTTCGGGACGGGGAGGCGGACCCCCGCTGAGGACCGTCCACCTGGTCCACCTGGCTGGCAGGTGCGACTCTGGCGGCCAACCCTCGGGAAGCTTGACCATGTTGCTCAAGTTGGTGACCAACTCAAAGGTACTTATCTCCGCGTTGGGTCGACTCATAACCACCTATCAGGTAACTGCCCAAAGATGGCGGGAAGTTGTAGTGTTTGGTCGTGGAACCGGAACACGCCGCCGTCAATGGGCGGAACAGGTCACCACGGCCACCGAGGTCACACCGTGAGGTGGCCGACGAGCTGCGCAGCCGGATCAGGTCCGGTCAGCTGCGGGCCGGCCAGCGCATGCCCACGCAGGCCAAGCTGGCGGACGAGTTCGGCGTCGAGCGCGGCGCCGTGCGCCAGGCGCTGCGCATCCTTCAGTCGGAGCATCTGCTCGTCAACGTGTCCAAGGGGAGCCCCGCGACCGTCGCCGACAACCCGGAAAGGTCTCTGACCGGCCCCGAAGCCCCGCCGCAGCCCACCACGGTGGCACTCGGCGCGAGGATAGCCGCCGCCTTCGCGGCCCCTCATGTGGAGATAGACGCGCTGTGTCTGACGTCCATCTCCCTGACACTTGCCATCGGTGAGCCCCTCCGTCAGATTCACGCGGGGCGAATAAAACCGGCCAGGGTGGACGTCCGCCTGCTGCTGCCGAGCAGTGACATCGATCTTGCCTTCCCGGCCCCTGTCGACTCTTCCGCCGACGGCCGCCTCCAGCGCAACTGGCTGGCCAACCGCAACGCCCAGGCCCAGGTGCTGCGTCACAACCTGCTGGCCCTGCGGTCCACGCACGGCATCGATGTGAACGTCACCTTCCGCGCGCTCCCCTTCACACCACCCGTGAAGCTGTATCTGCTCAACGGCGCCGAGGCCCTCTTCGCGTACTACACCCTCGCCAAGCGCGAGGGGGAGATCGACGATGTGCACCTGGAGATGTACGACGTCCAGGGCACGCAGTCCATGCTCTTCCCCTTCACCCAGGGGGCGGGGCTGCGGGACACGACGTTCGTGGAGCAGTCCCACCTGTGGTTCAACGCGCTGTGGGAGACCATCAGCTCGGAGTTGCTGTTCACGAGCTGAGGTCTCCTGGGCGGGAGTCTTCGCTGGTCACAGCGCAGGACCCGCGACCATCAGGGCGAGCATGAGCGCCCCGATGGAGCTGCAGGTGGGACTGTTCGCCTTGATTCCGATGGTGAGCAGCAACAGTCCGATGATGCCCATGGGGCCGTACTTCCACTGGACGAGCTGCTCGAAGCCGACGACGAAGACGGCGGAGAGGAGGGCTATGGCGGGCATGGTGGTTCCTCCTGCTTTCAAGTCCTGCTTCAAGGAAGGCCGGTGGGAGGCCGGCCGGGAGGGGAGGCAAAACTTCCGCCAACTTGGCCAAGTTGGTTACCAACTCTGATTAAGTTGTCCCCACTTGGCTACTACTCATAAACAACTCCCAGGCAACTCCCCATAGATGGGCGAGAGTTGTAGCGTTTGGTCGTGACCCAGGAGAACGTCGCAGTGAACGGCAGCAGAAGGACCTCGCCCCAGGAGATCGCCGACATCCTGCGGGAACGCATCCGCGTCGGTGACCTCAAGGCGGGCGACCGCCTGCCCACCCAGGCCGAGTTGGCAGAGGAATTCGGTGTCGAGCGCGGCACCGTCCGTCAAGCCCTCCGGGCACTCCAGGACGCCGGTCTGCTCAGCAACGTCAGCAAGGGCAGCCCGCCGAGGATCGCCGACGTTCCCGCCGCGCGGGACGAACCCCAGCCGACGATGGTGGGGCTGGCGCCTCGCCTCACCGAGGCATTCTCCGTACCGCGCGTCCGCGTGGACGCCGCCTGCCTCACCGCGGAGACATTGATGGTGGCCCTCGGGGAGCCTGTCCGCCTGATCCACGAGGGCAGGATCCGTCCGGAGTCGATCGACGTACGGATTCTGCTGCCCTCCCGGGACATCACCCTGGCGTTCCCCGTCCCGGTGGAGGGGCGCGGAGAGGACGACCCCGTCCACAAACGCTGGCTGGACCAGCGCAACGCCCAGGGTCACGTCCTGCGCCACAACCTCCAGTCCCTGCGCTCCTCCCACGGCATCGACGTCCGGGTGACCTTCCGCGCGCTGCCGTTCACCCCACCGGTGAAGCTGTACCTGCTCAACGAGTCGGAGGCGCTGATCGCGTACTACATGATCACCAGGCGTGAGGAGACCGTGGACAGCGGAGTCCTGGAGATGTACGACACCCTCGGCTCGGCGTCCCTCCTCTTCTCCTTCGAGAAGCGGGCCGGCCAACGGGACGCCGCCTTTGTGGAGGAATCCCAGAAGTGGTTCGACGCCCTCTGGGAAACCATCACCACTGACCTGACACTCTCCTAGTGACTTCTGATACGGCGCAGACTGAATCGGTGGCGACAGCGACAGAGAACCTACGGGAAGTGATCAACCGTGCCCGCTTCGTGCTCTTCGACTTCGACGGGCCGATCTGCCGGTTGTTCGCGGGGCATGCCGCGGAGGATGTGGCGAAGGATCTGGTGGAGTGGCTCGAACGGCAGGGGCTGCGGGGACTGTTGACCGAGGAGGAACGTTTCCACCCGGACCCGATGGTCGTCCTGCACGCGGTCAACCGGCGCCACCCGCACAGTGATCTGGTGGCCGAGCTCGAGGCGCGGCTCACCCAGCAGGAACTCAAGGCAGTGCCCTCGGCCATGCCCACGGCATTCGCCGATCCCCTGATACGCACCTGGAGCGCCGTCGGAGCCCGGCTGGCCATCGCGACCAACAACTCGGCCCGCACCGCGGCCAGTTACCTGGAGAGCCGTGGTCTCGCCGAGTGCTTCGTGCCCAACATCTACGGACGCACCCAGGAACTGCACCACCTCAAGCCGCACCCGCACTGCCTCAACCGCGCCCTCAACGCCCTGGGCGCCGCCCCGTCGACCGCGCTCATGATCGGGGATGCCCCCTCGGACTTCGAAGCCGCCCAGCGGGCCGGCGTTCCGTTTCTTGGCTACGCGCGTAACGAGAGCAAGGAGAAGCAGTTGCGGAAGGCCGGAGCGCAGGCGGTCGTGGGGTCACTCGAGCCGGTCCTGCGGGAGCTCCGGGGTCAGGCCTGAGACACCAGGATGATGAAGACCACCGCCGCTCCCGCCGCCAGGGACGAGTGGCCCTTACGTATGCCTATGAAGATCAGTGGCAGAAGGAGCGCACACACGAGTCCGAACTTCACCTGGGTCACCAGTGCCAGGATGAACTCGGTGACCGCCAGAGCCACTTCCCATTGAGCCATGTTTTCCACCCACCCCTTCAACTTCCAGTGAAGCGATCAACTCCCCGTCCAATTGGACTGGTTGACTTGAATGTTGTCTGCCCTGCCCGGTTGATCCCTTAACCAGCGGACCGGTTGGACTGGTTACTTGACCGGAATCGGTTTGCTTGTCGGGTGGCAGAGGTACGGTCGGGGTGTGGACGGACAGCAGATCGGCGACGGCGGCGGCAAGGAGTCCCTGCGTGTCGCCGGCGCGCTGCTCGCCCGGATCAGCGACGGGACCTATCCATTGGGAGCCCTTCTACCGCCCCAGCGCGAGCTGGCGAAGGAGTTCGGGGTCTCCCGGGACACGGTGCAACGGGCGTTGAGGGAGCTGGCCAACGGCGGGTGGATCATGTCCCGCCAGGGCAGCGGGTCCCGGGTTTCCCGTGTGGTGGAACCGCAGCGTGCCCCGACCCGTGCGCCGAGTGGCGCGAAGCCGGGTTGGGCCGTGACCCTGGGCCCGATCATCCGCCAGGCCTTCGAGCAGCCGGAAGTCACCCTCGACGTCTACACGCTGACATCCGAGTCCCTGGACATGCACATCCGGGTTCAGGAGGAGCGGATCCGCACAGGGGAGATCGCCCCTCGGCGCATCTCCATGCGCATGCTCCTGCCGTCCGAGGATCTGGCCGTGCCCTATCCGCGCACCAAGGACGATCCGGACGACCCACGGTTGAGAGACCGTCTCCAAAGCCTGACGCGCAGGCACACGGCATCCGTGCGACGCGTGCTGCGGGCCCTTGAACTCGAGGACCTGGTGCCCAGCGTCGAGCTGGAGATCCGCCACGTGGAGCTGACTCCGACGTTCAAGCTGTACCTCCTCAACGGGACCGACGCACTGCAGGCCCTCTATGAGCCGGTCGAACGCCTGATTGAGCTGGAGGACGGCAGCGAGATCCTCGCGGTCGACGTACTGGGCTTCGGCGCCACCCTCACGCACTACGTCAAGGACGACGACCCGGACTCCACCGGATCAGTTTTCGTCGCCAGTAGTCAGGCGTGGTTCAACTCCGTATGGAGTCTGCTCGCGACCTGAGGGAGTTTCCGGCAAAGCGCCGCCGTCCGCATCCTGCCGCCCTTAGCGTGCGTTTACACCATTGAGACCGACCCAACACGCCAGAGGCCGTCAGCGACGCTAAGGTTTGCCGCAACCTCAGTTACAGGAGTGGCCCGTGGGAGCACCTCCGGTTCCCAAGCGCGACTTCTGGGAACGATGTGCCGCCGATGGTGCCTACGACGAGTTCGTGGGACAGGCGAAACAGCTCGGAGTGATGAGCGGCGGTCATCACAACCGGAACTACGTGCTGCCCCTGACCGAGGCGATGGCGCGGCGCGTGGGGCGTGAGCCCGGCACCAATGTGACGGTGCGGATCCGCAGGCCCGAAGCCCTTCCGGTGGTCATCAGAACCTGGGAGCAAGAGGCTCAGATCCTCGCCGCCATCCGGGGCGTCCTGCCGCATGTGCCGGAATGTCTCGCCCGGCGCCGAGACTCGGCCGTGCACAGCTACGTGGAGGGCGTTCCGCTCTCCACGGTCTGCCCCAACGGCAAGCCGGTCGACGGACTGCTGATCAGCGCGCTGGCCGGGCTGCTCGCACAGATGTCGCAGGTGCGCAGGGAAGCGTTACCTCCGCTGCCCGACGGCTGGTCGCCCAATGACAAGGACAGCCAGGCCTTTCTGCAGACGTTGGCGCATCTCGCCGACCGTCAAATCCGCCGGCCCAATTGGACTGACTTCGGTGGGCTGTTTGCCGCGTTGGGAATCCCCGAGGACGCCCTGACCCAGTTGGCCGCGCGGGTCCCCCCGATGGCCCGTCGTCCGTACAGCCTCCTCCACGCCGACCTTCACCGGGACAACGTGATCGTCACCTACCGTGGAGAGCCGCCCCTGATCTGTGTGGACTGGGAGCTCGCGACATACGGCGACCCGCTGCACGACCTCGCCACCCACCTGGTCCGGATGCGGTATCCGGACTTCCAATGGGGCGAGGTGGTCGACGCGTGGGCGGATGCCATCCAGGACACCAGACCGGCGGCGGCGAACGGCCTGGCACGGGATCTGCGCCACTACGTGGCCTTCGAGCGCGCCCAGTCCGTTTATCCGGATGTGATGCGTGCGGCGAGATCCCTGGAGGACTCGCTCGACCAGAAGAGCCTGGACCAGGCAACCGCCTCGGTGAGCAGCGCCCTCAAGGCCGCGGCCGAGCCGCTCAGGCTCGCGCATGTGCCCGACGAGGCCGAGGTCGAGCGCGTCCTCATCCGGTGGCAGGCATCCCGGCACGATCGGCGGGCCGGCGTCAGCAGGTCGGTCACCACCCTGGCCTGGAAGCCCGATGAACGGCTTCCGGAACACCCGGACTTTCCCCGCTGGGCCGTGCGCCACGCCTTGATCGCCGAGGGGGCAGCGCCTGCCGGTCGGGTGTTCAAGGGAACCGCCCACCTCAACTCGGTGGTGCGCGTGCCGGACATCGCTTTTCCGGTGGTGGTGCGGCGCAAGGTGGCATCGGTCTGCCGCCGCGAACGTGGCTATCTGAGCGAGCACGCCGTCCTGAGGGCCATTGAGGAGTCCGGGGTCGCGGTGACGGCACCCAGGGTGCTCGCGCTGGGCGAGAGTCACACCAAGGACCCCTTTGCCATCCACACGTATGTCGGCCCGCAAGACGGGGTTCAGCCGCCGAACCACCCGGTGAACGGGCTGCTGCCCCACGAGGCGGACAAGCTGGTGGACCAGCTCTGCGCTCTGACCCTGGTGGACTACGCCTCGCTGGATCCGACAGCGCCGGACTGGTCCGGGAACAGGGACTTCTACGAGTGGTTGTGCAACCAACTGGTACTGCTGGTGGAGGGGTTGCCCAAGGAGTCGCAGCAGCTGGCCCGAGTGCTGGGCCTGCCCGGCGCGCGTCGTCTGAAGGAAATCCTGTTCCGGCACCGGGTGACCTCGCGCAAGCCCACGCTGCTGCACGGGGACCTGAACCCGTGGAATCTCGTGCGCCGCGACGACTCCCTCGCGCTGACCATCATCGACTGGGAGCTGGCGATGGTCGGCGACCCTCTGTACGACCTGGTCCGGCACATGCATCTCACTCCGACACGGCCCGAGATCCGCGATCGGATGTTCCGCCGTTGGGCGGCCAGCCTGCCCAATACGCACACCAAGAACTGGAAGCACGACTGGCTCGCCTACCGGTGGCTCGAGATCGTCCGTTCCTCATATGTCGACCTCGACCGCCTGGTCACAGGCGCCAGCCTCGACGCCCCCAACGTGCGCAGGGCCGTGGACTCGTACGCGATGACTCTGGAGGCGGCCAGAGCGGCACTCGGCCTTCCCGTCCGCTCGACGGCGAACCCCTATCTTGCCCGCGCATTGCCGCACGGCGACCATGGCAACACACGGCGGGTCGGATTCTCAGCAGGCATGTGAGGCCTCGCTGGATGGCTCCGCCCGGTGAGGGGGGATGCGCATGTCCAGGGTCGGGAGCGGCCAGGCCGACGCCGGTGTCGGTGCGCGTTTGAAGAGATACCAAGACCGCTTCGAACCTGTGGCGACGCGCGTCCTGCTTCTCGGGATCTTTCTCACCGGGCTGACGGCGCAGTTCGTCAAGCCGGTCGGAGACGCTCTGGAAGGCAAGGCGTATCTCGGTGGTGCGCTGCTCAGCCTGGTGGGCTATGTGCTGTACGACGCGGTGAAGGATCTCGCCCGGTCGATCACGGCACCGACGCGCGCACTGGTGAACTCGCGTCAGCTGGGCAGCTACGTCAGCGAGGCGTTCGGAGCTCGGAAGGTCGAGATCAGCTTTCTCGGCTACACCGGAGAGACCCTCTACAACGAGCTCTACCACCGGCTGGAGGGTTTGCTCGACGACCCCGGTCCGACCAAGCGGGTCTCCGTGCGGATGCTTGTGCCCGACTTCGGCCAGCCGATGACCGTCCCCTCCAGGATCGGCGGTAACGGCGAACCCGTGGACGACCCCGACTTCCGCAAGCGCCAGGAGTTGAGGTGCAGGGACTATGACGACGTGCTGTCGGGCCTGGCGGCGCAGATAACCGACAACGGCCGGGTGACCGTTGTCTGCGAGTATCGCTCCTACCCCGGCATCCCCCGCGACAAGATCTGCATCTTCAACAGGGGACAGGTGCTGCATGGGCTTTACAACGTCGCCACCCGGATGCGACTGCAGGACCAAGAGTTCTACGATCCCAAGGGCTACAGCACCGATCTCAACGTCTGGTCCAGGCAGGGCTCGGCGTCCGCCGAGGAGGCGGTCACCATGTGGACCAAGCACTTCGATGACCTGTGGAACCTTGCGGCGGTGCCCTATTGGCGCCGGTCGGCAGGCATCTGACCGTCAGTCGGCGCATTGGTTGCCGGCCCGGGGCGGCATCTGATCTCGGACTCATACCTTCAACACCACCTTCCCCACCAGCCCCCGCCCCTCAATGGCCGCATGCGCCTCCCTCGCCCTCTCCAGCGGAATCACCTCGCCGATCACCGGCCGGAGCCGGCCCGCCGCGGCCTCGGCGAGCGCGTCGGACATGAAGCGACGCAGGTCGTCGGGGCCGAACTGGACATCCCCGATGCCGAAGAGCTGGATGCCCCGGCGGGTGGCCTCGGCCGGGTCGACGGGGGAGAAGCCGCCCGAGGGTGCACCGTGGGCCGAGAAGCGGCCACCGTCGGTCGTCAACGTGAAGGCGGCGGCGCCGAGGTCGCCGCCCACGCCGTCCAGGACGACGTCCGCGGCTTCGGTGGAGCCGCCGAGCGCGTGGCGGGCGGCCCGCGGCCAGTCGGGGTCCGTGGCGTCGACCGCCGCGTCCGCCCCCAGCTCCCGTACCAGTGCCAGTTTCGCGGCACCCCGGGCCGTCCCGACCACCCGTGCCCCGCGAGCGTGGGCCAGCTGGACGAGCAGCGTGCCCATGCCTCCCGAGGCGCCGAGGACGAGGACGCGGTCGGTGGGGCCGACGGCGGTCAGTTCGAGCAGGCCCGTGGCGGTGACACCGTCGTGGACCAGGGCCGCGGCCTGGAGAAGGTCCACGGAGTCCGGGACGGCCGTCAGGGCCGAGGCCGGGGCGACGGCCCGTTCCGCGTAGCTGCCGGTCACGAACGCCGTGACCCGGCGGCCGAGCCACTCGGCCGGGGCATCGGCCCCGAGTGCGCCGACCACGCCCGACACGCCGCCCCCGGGCACGTACGGAGGTGTCACCTGGAAGAAGTCCTGGCCCCAGCCAGACCTCAACTGCGTCTCCACGAAGATCGTGTCCGCGTAGGCGACATCGATCACCACCTCGCCCGGTCCCGGAATCGGGTCCGGAATCTCCACCGGCACCAGGACCTCCGGGCCGCCGAACGCCTTCACCTGTGCTGCTCGCATCGGTCACTCCTAGGAAGCGGGTTC
Organism: Streptomyces sp. R41; assembly: GCF_041053055.1. Classification (NCBI taxonomy): domain Bacteria; kingdom Bacillati; phylum Actinomycetota; class Actinomycetes; order Kitasatosporales; family Streptomycetaceae; genus Streptomyces; species Streptomyces sp. R41. Next base: position 4,975,902 of record NZ_CP163443.1, on the reverse strand, counting down.
AATACTGCGCAGTCTTCGACCTCAAGCTCGGTCGAGGTCAAGAGCGGCCCTGAGGGGTGCGTAGGCTCGGGGCATGGGTGAGATCGGACTGCGCGAGCGCAAGAAGCAGCGGATGTACCAGGCCGTCTCGGACATCGCGATCGGGCTCTTCCTGGAGAAGGGGTTCGACGCCGTGTCCGTCGCCGAGGTCGCCGCCGCCGCCGAGATCTCCAAGCCGACCCTCTTCCGGTACTTCGCGACCAAGGAGGACCTGGTCCTGTACCGGTTCGCCGACCATGAGGACGAAGCCGCGCGGGTCGCCGTGCGGGGCCCCTCCCCGGTGGAGGCGTTGCGGCGGCACTTCCTCGACGGGCTGGATCGGTGCGATCCCATCACCGGGCTCAACGACAACCCGCATGTCCTCGCCTACCAACGGCTGCTCTACGGGACGCCCTCGCTGGCGGGCCGGATGTACGCGTATCTGGAGCGGTCCGAGGCCGCCCTCGCCGAGGCACTCGGCGGTGACCTGGGCGCCCGGCTCGCCGCCGGGCAGATCGTCGCCGTGCAGCGCGTCCTCGCGCAGGAGAACTGGCGGCGGATCGCCAGGGGGGAAGGGGCTGAGCAGGTGCGGCCCGATGCCGTCGCCGCGGCGGAAGAGGCGTTCGCGCGGTTGGGGGCGGGGCTGCCGCGGTACGCGTAGGCGCTGCCCCACCTCGGATTGGCAACCCAGTAAAAAATTTAACTCGGTTACGTTATCCGTTATCCTTCATGGCATGACGTCACCCGACCCTGCCCTCGCCCGCTCCCTCACCCGCGAACGCGAGTACCACGACACCTGCCGCACCGCCCTCGCCGCCATGGTCGACGGCGCCGAGGAACAGGTCGTCACCGGCGAGGACGTCTCCGCCTCCGGTGCCGACGCCGAGGTGCTCGGGTACCGGCTGCGCAGCCAGGCGAAGGAGCTGCGTGAGCTGCCGCAAGGCCCGTTGTTCTTCGGCAAGCTGGAGTTCGGGCGGGATGCCGGGGCGGCCGGCGAGCATGCCGGGCAGAGCTATCACATCGGCCGGCTGCGGATCACCGAACATCCCTCCGCCCCACCACTCGTCGTCGACTGGCGCGCCCCCGTCTCGCGCGCCTTCTACCAGGCGAGCGCCCGCGACCCGCAGGGCGTCGCCGTGCGCCGGCGGTTCGGCTGGGCCCCGGGGAGCCGCGGCGACTCCGCCGACCTCACCGGCCTGGAGGACGAGCACATCGGAGAGGGCCAGAGGGAGGGGCGCGGGAAGGAGGAGACGCGGGCGCACGCACGGGACAGTCGCATCCTCGCCGGCGAGATCGAGCGTCCCCGCGTCGGCCCCATGCGCGACATCGCCGCCACCATCCAGCCCGAACAGGACGTTCTCGTACGAGGTGATCTCACGGCCTCGGTCTGTGTGCAGGGCGCCCCCGGCACCGGCAAGACGGCCGTCGGCCTGCACCGGGCCGCGTACCTCCTCTACACGCACCCGCAGCGCATCCGCCGCGGCGGTCTGCTGATCCTCGGCCCCAACCGCACGTTCCTCTCGTACATCTCGGAGGTCCTGCCGGCGCTGGGCGAGACGGGCGTGCGGCAGTCGACCGTCGGGGACGAGATCGCCCGGCACCCGGTGACGGGGGAGGACGGCGAGCGCGCCGCCGTCGTCAAGCACGACGCCCGCATGGCGGAGGTGCTGCGCCGGGCTCTGTACGGGAACATCGGCAGCCCCGCCGAACCCCTCGCCGTACCGGACGGCTCGTACCGCTGGCGCGTCCCCGTCGGCGCACTCCGCCGGATCGTGGACGGCGTACGGGCCGAGGAGCTCCCGTACGCCGTCGGACGCGAGCGCGTGCGGACGCGGGTGGTGCGCCATGTGCTGGAGCAGGCCGAGCGGCGTGGCGGGACGTGTACGAACGCCTGGGTGCAGAAGATCTCGCGGGCCCGGCCGGTCGGCGCGTACGTCGACGCGGTGTGGCCCCGGGTGCGTCCGGAGGAACTCGTCGCTCACCTCCTCACCGACGCCGATGGGTTGGCGGCGGCGGCCGACGGGATCCTGGACGCGGACGAGCAGAAGGCGATCCTGTGGGCCAAGCCGCCGCGGTCGTGGAAGTCGGCGCGGTGGTCGGCCGCCGATCTCGTCCTCCTCGACGAGATCGCCGGGCTCATCGAACACCCCGAGGGATACAGCCACTTGGTCATCGACGAGGCCCAGGACCTGTCGCCGATGGAGTGCCGGGCGATCGCGCGGCGCGCGTCGTTCGGGTCGCTGACCGTGCTCGGGGATCTCGCGCAGGGCACGACTCCGTGGGCCGCGCGGGAGTGGGGCGAGCTGCTCGGGCACCTGGGGAAACCGGACGCCGCGGTGGTACCGCTGACGACCGGTTTCCGGGTGCCGGGCGCCGTCGTCGAACTCGCCAACCGGCTGCTGGGGCGACTGGACGTGGCGGTGCCGCCCGCTCAGTCCCTGCGTGGGGACGGTGAGTTGAGGATGCGGCCGGCGTCCGACGTACTGTCCGCCACCGTCGACGCCGTGCGCGACGCGCTCGCGCACGAGGGTTCCATCGGGGTGATCGCCGCCGACGGGGACGTCGTGCGGGTACGGGAAGCCCTTGACGCCGCGGGGATCGCGGCGGCGGGCCCCGACGAACTGGGCGCGCGTGTCGCGGTGGTGCCCGCGGGGCTCGCGAAGGGACTCGAGTACGACCATGTCGTCGCCGTCGAACCGGCCGCCGTCGCGGAGGCGGAGGCGCGCGGGCTGCACCGCTTGTACGTGGTGCTGACGCGGGCGGTGTCGAGGCTGGACGTGGTGCACGCGCGCCCTCTGCCCTGGTGAGTCACCAGGGGATGGGCGCGCCGTCGCGGAAGAAGCCGCCGGTGGGGCCGTCGTCCGGGAGGGTGGCCGCCCACACGACGCTCGCGGCACCCTCCTTGACCGGGCGGCCGCCGGGTCCGCCCATGTCGGTGGCGACCCAGCCCGGGCAGACGGCGTTCACCAGAACCCCGTCGGCGCGCAGTTCGGCGGCGAGCATGCGGGTGAGGGCGTTGAGAGCCGCCTTGGACGCGGAGTACGCCGGGGTGCCGCCCCCCATGCTCGCCAGGGACGCGGCCTCGCTGGAGACGTTCACGACACGCGGGTGCGCGCTCGCGCGCAGCAGCGGGAGCAGCGCCTGGGTCAGCCGCCAGGGACCGTACAGATTCGTCTCGGCCGCCTCGCGTACGACGTCCAGGTCGGCGGTGGTCGCGCGCTGCCAGGTGTCGTACGTGATCGCCGCGTTGTTGATCAGGACGTCGAGGGCGTCGATGTCCTGGGCGGCCGCGGTGATGTCGGCCTCGGAGGTGACGTCCAGGCGGAGGGGGTGTGCGTTCGGGCCGACATCTCGCGCCGTCTCCTCGGCGGCCCCGGCGGACCGGGCGGTCACGAGCACGGTGTGGCCCGCGGCGGCCAGCTGCCGGGCGACCTCGCGGCCGATGCCGCGGTTGGCGCCGGTGACGAGAGCGATCACCGCGACGCTCCCGGCGAGGTCCCTTGGGGTGTCAGGAGGGGGATCAACTGTTCTTCCTCGTAGGTCAGATGGGCTTCGAGATCGGTGGTGAGGCGTTCCACCTGGGAGAGTACGCGGCTGGGGTCCGTGTCCTCGGGATCCTGGGCGACGACCCGGCGCAGCTCTTCGAGAAGGTCGGCGATCCGCTCGTGCTCCTGGCGCAGTCGGTCCAGGGCCGGGGTGAGTTCGGGATGCCGGTCGGCGAGGAGCGGGAAGATGCCGAGCTCCTCGCCGGTGTGGTGGTTGTGGAGGCCCTGGCAGAGGGTGAGGCAGTTGACGCGGAGCTGGGCGCCGAGGGAGGCGCCGGTGCTGCCGTCGACGCCGGGGGTGGTGAACTCCTCGCGAATCAGGGCGAGTTCGCGCCGGAACGCGTCGTGGACGACCTTCAGATACTCGGCCATGGAGCCGGCATTGACGTTCGGCGGGCCGTCCTGCGGGATCCGGTGGAGGGCGACGACCGGGATCACGCGATCCGTCTTCGCCTGGTACTCCGCCCAGCCCGGGTCGGCCTCCACCGCGCGGGCGAACACGGCGTCACGTTCGTCGCGTTCGAGGACGACGGCCTCCGCCTCGTAGGTGAAGACGCCGTCCTCGACGGTCAACCGAGGGTTCGCGACGAGGTTGTGGAACCAGTCGGGGTGCTGGGGCGCGCCACCGGCCGACGCGATGACGAGCACTCGCTCGCCGCCATCGGGATAGAAGCCGACGGGGGTCGTGTGCGGGGTCCCCGTGCGCGCCCCGGTGGTCGTCAGCAGGAGCAGTCGCGCTCCCTCGAAATAACCGCCGACGCGCCCGTTGTTGTCGCGGAATTCTTCGATGACCTGCTGATTGAAAGGGTTGGTCATTCTCTGCTTTCTTGTGTTTTCGGGCAGGGGGAATTACCGCGGGGCGAATGGGGTGCGAAAGGCGCCCCGCGGTGCTGAATGTGGGCGTGCGTGATGGCGCGCGGTGTCCCGAACAGGGGGTGCGCACAGGGAAGTCGTACGAGGGCGTCATACGCGGAAGGCGTACGCGGAGGCCGTACGAAGAAGGCGTACGAAGATGTCGTACGAAGAAAGAGCAGGCGGGGCTCTACCCCGCCCCGGCCTCACTCGGAGGCCGGGCAACCAACTCGCTCACGGCACAAGGCCGACCCGGCAGTCATGGGCGCAACGCTAATGCCAGGTACGGCCTTAATGCAATGCGGTATTCCTTGCCCGAGCGATTTCGGGCAGGTCTTCCTGCATGTTTTCAGGCATCCAGCGCGGCGACTTCCAGTTCGCCGAGGCGGTCCGGCTCGGCGATGACGTCGATCCCGGTGATCCGGTCGTCGTCCGTGACGGTGAAAGTGAGGACCACGCGGAGGCGGCCGAGGGGGGCCATGGCCAGGCCGACCGTTCCGTCGAGGAGGGCGAGGCCGGTGAAGCGGGCGCGGCCGGTGGCGGCCATGGCGCTCTTGGCGACGGTGATCGCACCGCTGACGACGACCGGTTCCGGGGTGGGGATGACGGACTTGTCGGCGTGCAGGACGACGTCCGGGTGGAGGAGGGCGACCAGCGCGTCGAGGTTTCCGCCTCGGGTGGCGGCCAGGAAGGCTTCGACGACCCGGCGTCGGCGGGTGAGGTCGGCCTCGGGCAGAGGTGAGGCGCCCTTGACGCGGCGGCGGGCGCGGCTCGCGAGTTGTCGCACCGCGGCCGGGGAACGATCGAGCATCGGGCCGATCTCGTCGAAGGGCACGGTGAACATGTCGTGCAGGACGAAGGCGAGCCGCTCGGCCGGGGAGAGCATGTCCAGGACCACCAGCAGCGCGACACCGACCGAGTCGGCGAGGACCGCTTCCTCCTCGGGGTCGCCACCGTCCTCCGGGCCGACGGCCGGATCGGTGAGCCGTACGTCGAGGGGTTCCTCGCGCTGCCGCTCGCGGGTGCGCAGCATGTTCAGGCACACCCGCGCCACGATCGTGGTCAGCCACCCGGCGAGGTTCTCGACGTCGTCGGTGTCGACGCGGCCGGCCCGCAGCCAGGCTTCCTGGAGCGCGTCATCGGCTTCGCTCACCGAGCCGAGCATCCGGTAGGCCACCGCCCGCAGATGCGTCCGGTGCTCCTCGAAACGCTCCGCCAGCCATGCGCTCTCGCCCACCGTGTCACATTCCTTCCTCGCGGGGTGTCAGAGAAGTAGAACACCGAGAACCCGCTGAGGGGACAGGGATTTTCGCAGGTCCGGTCCCCACCACCATGGGAGCAGTCATGACGTCCACCCCGTCAACCATCCTGGTCACCGGCGGCACAGGCACGCTCGGGAGCCTCGTCGTCCCGCTGCTGCGGGAGGCCGGCCGCGACGTACGGGTACTGAGCCGGCACGCCCGCGCGGCTGTCGGCGGCGTCGAGTACGTGGCGGTCGACCTGCTCAAGGGCGAGGGCCTCGAAGCCGCGTTGGCCGGGGTCGACACCGTCCTGCACCTCGCGGGCGGTCCCAAGGGCGACGACATCGCGACGCGGAACCTGGTGCGGGCCGCCAAGTCCGCGGGCGTACGGCACCTCGTGTACATCTCGGTCATCGGGGCGGACCGGGTCCCGCTGGCCTGGCTCAGGTCCAAGCTGGACGCCGAGCGGGCCATCGCCGAATCGGGGGTGCCGTGGACGACGCTGCGGGCCGCCCAATTCCACGAACTGACGCTGAAGATGGTGCGGACGATGGCGAAAATGCCGGTCTTCCCGGTCCCGGGCGGCCTGCGCCTTCAGCCGGTCGACGCGCGCGACGTCGCGGCCCGCATCGCGGAACTCACCCTCGGCAGCCCCGCCGGCCTGGTGCCCGACCTCGCGGGCCCCAAGGTCTACGGTCTCGACGACCTGGCCCGCGGCTACCTCAAGGCCCGCGGCAAGCGCCGCCCGATGATGCCAATCCGCATCCCCGGCAAGGCGGGGCGCGCCTACCGCGCGGGCGACAACCTGACGCTCGACGGCGCGGAGATCGGCAAGCGGACGTGGGAGGACTTCCTGGCGGAGCGGGTGGGCTAGGGCTGCGGCTCAGTGGAACCGGTCCTCAGGATTCATATGATCACCCCATGATCGAAGGCAAGTTGGTACGGCTGCGGGCGCTGCGCGCAGACGACCTGGACGCGCATGTGCGCTGGCGCAACGACCCGGAGGTGGTGCACTGGGCGACCGGCGGCGACCCGCTCTTCGGCCCGGTCAGCCGCGAGGCCGTGGCCCACTTCTACGAGGCCCGGCTGCGCGACGACCCGCGCGTGCAGGCCACGTTCACCGTGGAGGACCTGGCCGACGGCCGCGCGGTCGGCATGGTCGACTACCGCGACCTCGACCCGTTCACCGGCTGCGCGACGGTCGGCATCACCATCGGCGAACGCGACCACTGGGGCGGCGGCTACGGCTCCGAGGCCCTTCACCTCCTCCTCGCCCACCTCTTCGGCCCCCTCCGCCTGCACCGCGTCGACCTGGACACCTGGAGCGGCAACGAACGCGCCCTCCGTGCCTTCCGCGCCGCCGGTTTCGTCGAGGAGGGCCGACGGCGGGCCAGTGTGCGGGTGGGGGACGAGTGGCACGACAGGGTGCTGTTCGGCCTGCTCAGGGAGGAGTGGACGGCCGGCCGTTGAGAAGCTGAGCCGCAACAGCGTCCCAACCACGGGTGGTTGGGTGCGCGCATGACGGATTGGTCGCGACTCGGCCACGCGCGCGGCTCCGCGGAGGACATCCCGGCGCTCTTGGACCGCATCGCCGCGGAACCGGCCCCCACACTCCGGAACGACCTGTGGTCGGCCCCGTGCCACCAGGGCAGTGTCCATTCGGCGAGCTTTCGCGGCGCCGCCCTGGCTCGCCGACATGGCGGGCGGCGACGACCGGGAGCAGCGGGTGAGCGCGCCGACCCTGGCAGGCGCGATCATGGCGGGCGCCGCACAGCCGCACGGCGAAGTCGCTGTGCGCGCGGCGCACAGCGACTTCGTCTCACGGTGTCCGCGAGGGCCTCGGTCAGGTGCCGACGTAGGCCGCGAGGTGCTCGCCGGTGAGGGTGGAGCGGGCGGCGACGAGGTCGGTGGGTGTGCCCTCGAAGACGATTCGGCCGCCGTCGTGGCCGGCGCCGGGGCCGAGGTCGATGATCCAGTCGGCGTGCGCCATGACCGCCTGGTGGTGCTCGATGACGATGACCGACTTGCCGGAGTCGACGAGCCGGTCGAGCAGGCCGAGCAACTGCTCGACGTCGGCGAGGTGGAGGCCGGCGGTCGGCTCGTCGAGGACGTAGACGCCGCCCTTCTCCGCCATGTGGGTGGCCAGCTTGAGCCGCTGCCGCTCGCCGCCGGACAGCGTGGTGAGCGGCTGGCCGAGGCTGAGGTAGCCGAGCCCGACGTCGGCGAGCCGGTCGAGGATGCGGTGCGCGGCCGGCGTGCGCGCCTCGCCGGCGCCGAAGAACTCCTCGGCCTCGGTCACCGACATCGCGAGCACCTCGCTGATGTCGCGGCCGCCCAGGTGGTAGTCCAGCACCGATGCCTGGAACCGCTTCCCCTCGCACTCCTCGCAGGTGGTGGCGACGCCCGCCATCATCGCCAGGTCGGTGTAGATGACGCCGGCGCCGTTGCAGGTGGGGCACGCGCCCTCGGAGTTGGCGCTGAACAGCGCCGGCTTCACGCCGTTGGCCTTCGCGAACGCCTTGCGGATCGGGTCGAGCAGTCCGGTGTACGTCGCCGGGTTGCTCCGTCGCGAGCCGCGGATCGAGGTCTGGTCGACCGACACCACCCCGTCCCGCCCGGACACCGAGCCGTTGATCAGGGAGCTCTTTCCCGACCCTGCGACGCCGGTGATGACGGCCAGCACGCCGAGCGGGATGTCGACGTCGACGTCCCGCAGATTGTTCGCGCCGGCGCCGCGCACCTCCAGCACTCCCGACCGTGTCCGCACCGAGGGCTTCAAGGAGGCCCGGTCGTCCAGGTGCCGCCCGGTGAGCGTGTCACTGGCCCGCAGCCCCTCGACGGTGCCCTCGAACACCACCTCGCCGCCCTCGGTGCCGGCGCGCGGGCCGAGGTCGACGACGTGGTCGGCGATCGCGATCGCCTCCGGCTTGTGTTCCACGACCAGCACGGTGTTGCCCTTGTCGCGAAGCTGCAGCAGCAGGTCGTTCATCCGCTGGATGTCGTGGGGGTGCAGCCCGATCGTCGGCTCGTCGAAGACGTAGGTGACGTCGGTGAGCGACGACCCGAGGTGGCGGATCATCTTGGTGCGCTGCGCCTCGCCGCCCGAGAGCGTGCCGGACGGCCGGTCGAGGCTGAGGTAGCCGAGCCCGATCTCGACGAACGAGTCGAGCGTGTGCCCCAGCGCGGCCAGCAGGGGCTCCACCGACGGCTCGTCGAGGCCCCGGACCCAGTCGGTCAGGTCGTTGATCTGCATCGAGCAGACGTCGGCGATGTTCTTCCCGTTGATCTTCGACGACCGGGCCTCCTTGCTGAGGCGGGTGCCGTCGCACTCGGGACAGGTCGAGAACGTCACCGCCCGCTCCACGAAGGCGCGGATGTGCGGTTGCAGCGCGTCGACTTCCTTGGACAGGAACGACTTCTGGATCTTCGGGATCAGCCCCTCGTACGTCAGGTTGATCCCGTCGACCTTGATCTTGGTCGGTTCCTTGTGGAGCAGGTCGTGCAGCTCCTTCTTGGTGAACCTGCGGATCGGCTTGTCCGGGGCGAAGAAGCCGCAGCCTCGGAAGATGCGGCCGTACCAGCCGTCCATGCTGTAGCCGGGGATCGTGAGCGCGCCCTCGTTGAGCGACAAGCTGTCGTCGTACAGAGCCGACAGGTCGAAATCGGTGACCGAGCCCATGCCCTCACAGCGGGGGCACATGCCGCCGAGACGGTTGAAAGTGGCCTTCTCGGCCTTCGTCTTGCCGCCGCGCTCGACGGTGATCGCACCGCTGGCCTTCACCGAGGGGACGTTGAACGAGTACGCGTTGGGCGGGCCGATGTGCGGCTTCCCGAGCCTGCTGAACAAAATGCGCAGCATCGCGCTGGCGTCCGTGACGGTGCCGACGGTGGAGCGGGCGTTGGCGCCCATCCGCTCCTGGTCGACGCTGATCGCGGTCGTCAGCCCGTCGAGGATGTCGACCTCGGGACGGGCGAGCGTCGGCATGAAGCCCTGCACGAAGGCGCTGTAGGTCTCGTTGATCAGCCGCTGCGACTCCGCGGCGATCGTGTCGAACACCAGCGAGCTCTTGCCCGAGCCGGACACCCCGGTGAACACCGTCAGCCGGCGCTTCGGGATCTCGATGCTGACGTCCTTGAGGTTGTTCACGCGCGCGCCGTGCACGCGGATCAGATCGTGGCTGTCGGCAGCGTGCGGCGCAGGCGACTGCGTGTCCGTCCTCATGGCCATGCTCATCGTGTCTCCATCTGTTGGGCGGGGCCGCCTTCGCGGTCTCCGTCGGCGTCGCCTGGCTCGATCCGACCGGCTTCGAGCGTACGTCTGGTTGCCCTTGGCTTCGGCCGGTTCTCCTTCGCTTGGGCTGGTTCTCCTACGGCCGCCGCGTGGCGTGGCGCACTTTTGCAAGCGGGTGCTTGCAATTGTTAGCGGGGGTGCTGCAAGGTAGGGGCATGGCATCGCTCAACGTCGGCAATCTTGGTGAGTATCTGCGGGAACAGCGGCGCAACGCGCAGCTGTCACTGCGGCAGCTCGCCGACGCCGCCGGGGTGTCCAATCCGTATCTGAGCCAGATCGAGCGCGGGCTGCGCAAGCCGAGCGCGGAGGTGTTGCAGCAGGTCGCCAAGGCGCTGCGGATCTCCGCCGAGACGCTGTACGTGCGGGCCGGCATCCTCGACGCCGAGCGGGACCGGGACGAGGTGGAGACGCGCGCCGTCATCCTCGCCGATCCCACGCTGAACGAGCGGCAGAAGCAGGTGCTGCTCCAGATCTACGAGTCCTTCCGCAAGGAGAACGGGTTCGAGATCGCCCAGGCGAGCGAGGACGTTCACAACACCGAGGTGCACGGCACCGACGTACGCACGGCTCAGGACATACCGGATGCCGAGCACCCGAAGGACACCGCCGTCCGCGGCCCCCGCACGGCCGACGGCAGCGATGCCGATCCGCAGCAGACCGCCAGTTGACCAGCACCGCCGCAAAAACGCAGACCGCGCGGTCACACCGCGGATCACCAAAACCCTCAGACGAAAGCGAATACGGGAGGACCATCGCCATGGCCATCACCGACGACATCCGCAAGGCCGCCACGGACCCGACCCCGCTCTACTTCCTCGCCGGCACCGCCGACCTGGCCGTCCAGCAGGCCAAGAAGGTCCCCGGCATCGTGGAGCAGATCCGCGCCGAGGCCCCGGCCCGCATCGAGACCGTCAAGAACATCGACCCGAACGCCGTCCAGGAGAAGGCCACTGCCCGCGCCAAGGAGGCGCAGGAGACCCTCCAGGCCAAGGTGACGGAGTTCATCAGCACCCTCGACGCGGACATCAAGAAGTTCGGCAGCACCCTCGACACCGACCTGAAGAAGCTCGGTGAGTCCGCTCAGGACTTCGCCCTGCGAGGTGTCGGCGTCGCCGCCGAGTACGCCGTCAAGGCCCGGGAGACGTACGAGAAGGTCGCCGAGCACGGCGAGCAGACCGTGAAGACCTGGCGCGGCGAGGCCGCCGACGAGATCGAGGAGCTGGCCGCGGCCGTCGAGCCGAAGGCCGAGCCGGTCGAGGTCAAGGACGAGGAGAAGCCGGCCGCGGCCGCCGCCGCGGAGGCCCCGGCGAAGAAGCCCGTCGCCAAGAAGGCCCCGGCCCGCAAGACGACGGCCAAGAAGACGACTCCGCCCGCGAAGTAAGTCCTCGGCGGGAAGAAGCAGCAGGACCACTTCACCTCACAGAGACGGGCCGGGCACTCTCAGAGTTCCCGGCCCGTTCTCCGGGTACGGTGGCCATAGAGACGACTCGACTCGGGCGGTGGGCATTGTGCTGATGACGGCATTCGGCGGCCTCATGTGGCTGATCTTCACAGCCATGCTGGTGCTCGCCGTGGTGGCACTGGTGATGGCCGCGGTGGCCCGCGAGGACGCCTATCGCGCGGCCGACAAGCAGAACAAGATGTTCTGGCTGATCATCCTGGGCATCACGGTGGCCGTGAATCTCCTGGTGCCGATGCTCTTCCTGCAGATCGCGGGCCTGATCGCCACGATCGTCTTCTTCGTCGACGTCCGCCCCGCCCTCCGCCAGGTCTCCGGCGGCGGCCGCGGCCGCCGCGGCGGAAGCAGCAGCGACGGCCCGTACGGCCCCTACAACGGCGGACGTTAAGACCAACAAGGGCAGCAAGGCCGCCAAGGCCGACAAGCCCTGACGCGTACGGCGCTTACGGCGTCCGGTCCAGCAACAGCACCGCCACGTCGTCCGCCAGCTCCCCGCCGTTGAGCTCGCGCACCTCGCTCACCGTCGCGCGCAGCAGTTCCTCGCCCTGCAGACCCTGAGCCAGCTGGCGGCGGACCAGGTCCACCATGCCGTCCTGGCCGAGTCGCTCCTTGCCCTCGCCGATGTGGCCCTCGATCAGACCGTCGGTGTAGAGCATCAGGCTCCAGGCGGCGCCCAGCTCCACCTGCATGCGCGGCCAGCGGGCGTGCGGCAGCAGGCCGAGTGCCGGGCCGTTGTTGTCGTACGGCAGCAGTTCGGCGGGCCGGCCCGGGCGGGCTATCAGCGGTGACGGGTGGCCGGCCAGGCAGAGCCCGGCGCGGCGGCCGTCCGGTGCTATGTCCACCGTGCAGACCGTCGCGAAGATCTCGTCGTTCTCGCGCTCGTGCTCCAGGACCTGCTGAAGCGTCGAGAGCAGTTCGTCGCCGCACAGGCCGGCGAACGTCAGCGCGCGCCAGGCGATGCGCAGCTCCACGCCGAGCGCCGCCTCGTCGGGCCCGTGCCCGCAGACGTCGCCGATCATCGCGTGCACGGTGCCGTCGGGCGTACGGACGGTGTCGTAGAAGTCGCCACCGAGCAGGGCACGGGAGCGGCCCGGGCGGTAGCGCGCGGCGAAGCGCAGAGGGGAGCCCTCCAGGAGCGGGGTCGGCAGCAGGCCGCGCTCCAGGCGCGCGTTCTCCTGGGCGCGCAGCTTCGACTCCGTGAGCCGTCGCTCGGCCGTGTCGGAACGTTTCCTCTCCACCGCGTACCGGATCGCGCGGCTCAGCAGCCGGCCGTCCAGCTCGTCGCGGAAGAGGTAGTCCTGGGCGCCGACGCGCACCGCCTCCGCGCCGCGCTCGGCGTCCCCGGACGCGGTGAGCGCGAGGACGGCGTGCCGGGGCGCGAGCCGCAGCACGTGCTTGAGCGTGGCCAGCTCGTCCTCGCTGCCGGTGGCCCGGCCGGGCGCGGGCAGCGCGAGGTCGAGCAGGATGCAGTGGACGTCGTCGGTCAGCAGCCGCTCGGCCTCGGTGAGGTTGCGGGCGGTACGGATACGGATCGGCTTGCCGGCCGCGTCGAGCATCTCGGGCACGCTGAGCGAACCCGCCGGGTCGTCCTCGATGACCAGCAGGGTCAGGTTGGTGGTGCTGGCGACAGGGGTCGAGGCGCGGGGCGCCGGCACTGTCCCGGCGGGGCCGCCGGTCGAGTCTCCGGATGGCCCGCCGGGTGAGAACGCGGCTTGAGCCTGACCACTTTCCACGGCCGGGATCGCTCTCTGCCGCGGTACGGGTACGGGCATCGTCTGGGTTCCTTCCCTCCCCCCGAGGGCGTGGTGGGTCGAAGGTCCTCGACCCACCGACGGGGACCATAGCGTCAGCCGGTGCCGCAACGGAATGGTGTGCGGCACGGCGTCCGGCAAACGGCCACCGTCATATGCCGCATCCTGTACCGCACTTGGACAGGATGCGGTTCCCTCCGGAATGACGAACGTCACGTCCCTGGGGTTGCGCGGGGAGGGCAACCGTGTGATGGCTCACGTGGGGCAGGTCACGCGGGGTGCGCCGCCGCGGGGTCACACGTGAGGCGTCACGCGTCCGGCCGTACGACCCCCAGAATCGGCATCGAACCCGCACCCGTGATCGTCACCGTCCGCCCGGGCCGGGGTGCGTGCACGATCGCGCCGTCGCCCACGTACATCCCGACATGGCTGGCGTCGTCGAAGTAGATGATCAGGTCGCCGGGGCGCATGTCCTTGATGTCGACGTGGGTGAGCTGCTTCCACTGCTCCTGCGAGGTGCGGGGAATGCCGTGTCCCGCGGACGCCCAGGCCTGGGAGGTCAGCCCCGAGCAGTCGTACGACCCCGGGCCCTCCGCTCCCCATACGTACGGCTTGCCGATCTGGTGGGTCGCGTACTTCACGGCCTTCTTGCCCTGCTTTGACGCCTTGCCGTTGATCTCGGCGAGGATGCCGGAGCTCAGCCAGGTCGTCTGCGCCTGGTAGGCGGCCTCCTCCTCCAGCTTCGCCAGCCGCTCCTTCTCTTCCTTCTCCAGCTGGGACTCCAGCTTCTCGGCGGCGGCGATCCGCTCCTTGATCTTCTTCTTGGCCTCGGCCTTGGTCTTGCGGCCAGCCTCCAGCTTCTTCCACTGGGCGGCGGCGTCCTTCGCGTACTGCTGCAAGTCCTGCTGTGTCCGCGTCATCTCGGCGAGCAGCCCCTTGGTCGCGTGCTCGCCCTGCCGCACCCGTCCCGCGCCGTCCAGGAACTCCTGCGGGTCGTCGCTCAGCCACAACTGCGCCTCGGGCGGCAGCCCGCCGCCCCGGTACTGCGCACGGGCCGCGGCGCCCGCGCGGTCCTTCAACTTGTCCAGCTTCGCCTGGCCCTTGACGATCTCGCGGGCGAGATCGACGATCTCGGCGGACTGCTTCTGGGCCTTCTCCTCCGCGGCGTTGTACGCGTCCGTGGCCACCGCCGCCGCGTGATAGAGCTTGTCCAGCTTCTTGCGGACCGCGTCAAGGTCCTTGTTGCTCACCGGCGTTGGTGTCGTGGTGGCGGTCCGGGTCGGTGTCGGTGTCGGGCTCGCGTACGCCACGCCGGGTGTCGCGAGCACGGCGCAGACGCATGCGCAGGCCAGGGCCATGGCCGCCGTGGTCAGGCTCCGCTTGCCGGATCCCATTACTTCGCCCCCAAACTGATTTACCGTCAGTAACTTACGGACGCCTGGGGGATCGTGCCATGTCGACGCGCAATGCGACAGAGGTGGGCAAGGAACTCCCCTCCCTCGGCCCAACTCCCCGCCCTCCGCCCACTGCCCCCAGTTCCACAAGACGATCTCCCGCCTGTGTGACGAACCAGTCACGGAGATCGTTCCCCGCAGGTCAGGCCGCCTGGGCCGATCGTGTTCGTCGATCCGCGGTCACAGGCGTGGCGCCAACGCCTCCCAGCGCACCGTCACTTCGCCCTGCCGCCAGCGCGTCACCCCGTCCGCGACCGGCCAGTCGGCCGTCAGGTCGCGGACCGTGCGGATCCAGCGCTGCCGGGCGCCGTACGAGGCGTAGGGCGCGGCGGCCGCCCAGGCGCGGTCGAAATCGCGCAGGAAGGCGTGCACCGGCTCGCCCGGGACATTGCGGTGGATGAGGGCCTTCGGCAGGCGTTCGGCGAGGTCGGAGGGGCGGTCCAGGGAGCCGAGGCGGGTGGCGAAGGTGACCGTGCGGGGGCCCTCCGGGCCGAGGGCGACCCAGACGTGCCGGCGGCCGATCTCGTCACACGTGCCCTCGACGAGCAGGCCGCCCCGGGAGCCCGGGCCCGCCGGCGCGAGGCGTGTGCGCAGGCGCTGCCAGACCTCGGCGACCTGGTCCTCGTCGTACTGGCGCAGCACGTTGGCCGCGCGTATGAGGGCGGGGCTGCCCTGCACCGGTACCTCGAAGCCGCCGTGGCGGAAGACGAGACCGTCGCGCTGGTACGGGCGAGCGGCGGCGACCCGGGCCGGGTCGATCTCGACGCCCACCACGTGGGTGCGGGGGGCGGCGGTGCGCAGCCGTGTCAGCAGCTCCAGCGCCGTCCAGGGGGCCGCGCCGTAGCCGAGGTCGACCGCCACGGGGGCAGGGGTGCGGCGCAGTTCGGCGCCGTGTGTCGCCGCTATCCAGCGGTCCATGCGGCGCAGGCGGTTGGGGTTGGTGGTCCCGCGCGTCACGGTTCCCACGGGGCGGGACGCTGCGCGGGCTGTCATACGTACGAGGGTATGCGCCGGCTTGGGGTGCACCCCGCGCCGGTGCCGAGGCCGGGGTTTCTTCGCCCTCTCCGCCCCTGCCCGTCCCTGGGGGCTGCCGCCCCAGCCCCCCCCCGCTGAAAGATCGCGCAGTTCCCCGCGCTCCTGACAAGCCCCCACTCGCCCGCAGTCGGAGCGCAACCCGCCCCACCCTCGAACGGTTGAGCGACCCCCAGTAATGATTCGGCAAAGAGGAAATGGAGCGGCGCCCTCCGGCGTTGCCCCTCTCGGAGGGCGCAGTGCGTCCTCCGACCGGCATGCCCGCAGCAAGGAGGAACGCCACGTGAGCCAGTACGTCAGCAGGCTCGGGCGACGCTCCCCGGCGGCGTCCGCAAGGCTCAGGCTGCACCGCAGGCCCCGTCGCGTCGCGATGCTCTCCGTGCACACCTCACCGCTGCACCAGCCCGGCACGGGCGACGCGGGCGGCATGAACGTCTACATCGTGGAGCTCGCCCAACGCCTCGCCGCGATCAACATCGAGGTCGAGATCTTCACCCGGGCCACCACGGCCGCCCTCCCGCCGACCGTCGAGCTCGCCCCCGGCGTCCTCGTCCGGCACGTCGACGCGGGCCCCTACGAGGGCCTCGCCAAGGAGGACCTGCCCGCCCAGCTGTGCGCCTTCACGCACGGCGTCATGCAGGCCTGGGCCGGCCACCGACCCGGCTACTACGACCTCGTGCACTCGCACTACTGGCTCTCCGGTCACGTCGGCTGGCTCGCGGCCGAGCGCTGGGGCGCGCCCCTGGTGCACGCGATGCACACCATGGCCAAGGTCAAGAACGCCGCGCTCGCCGAGGGCGACACCCCCGAGCCCGCCGCCCGCGTCATCGGCGAGACCCAGATCGTGCGCGCCGCCGACCGCCTCATCGCGAACACCGCGGAGGAGGCCGACGAGCTCGTACGCCACTACGAGGCCGACCCCGGCAAGGTCGCCGTCGTCCACCCGGGCGTGAACCTGGACCGCTTCCGCCCGGCCGACGGCCGCGCCGCCGCCCGTGCCCGCCTCGGGCTCCCGCAGGACGCCCTGATCCCCCTCTTCGCCGGCCGCATTCAGCCCCTGAAGGCCCCCGATGTGCTGCTGCGCGCGGTCGCCGTCCTGCTCGACGAGCGTCCCGAGCTGCGCGGCAACATCGTCGTCCCTGTAGTGGGCGGTCCCAGCGGCAGCGGTCTCGCCAAGCCCGAAGGGCTGCAGAAGCTCGCCGCGCGGCTCGGCATCGCCGATGTCGTGCGTTTCCGGCCGCCCGTCGGGCAGGAGCAGCTCGCGGACTGGTTCCGGGCGGCGTCGGTGCTGGTCATGCCCTCGTACAGCGAGTCCTTCGGGCTGGTCGCCATCGAGGCGCAGGCGGCGGGTACGCCGGTGCTCGCGGCCGAGGTCGGCGGGCTGCCGGTGGCGGTGCGCCACCAGGAGACCGGCTTCCTCGTCCCCGGGCACAGTCCCGTCGACTACGCGCGCGTGCTGCGCGATTTCGCGGACGACACGCAGCTGGCCGCCCGGATGGGCGCGGCCGCCGCGTGCCATGCGGAGCGCTTCGGCTGGGACACCGCGGCCGCGGCGACGGCGGACGTGTACACGGCGGCGATGCAGGCCCACCGGCGTCGCGTACGCTCCCACCATGGCTGACGTACAGCGGGCGGCGCAGGTCATCGAGGGGGTCCTCAAGGACGCCGAACTCGAATGGGAAAGCCCTGAGCCCGGCAACTACGTGGTGAAGCTCCCCGGCACCCGGAAGCTGTCGACGACCCTCTCGCTGATCGTCGGCAGGCACTCGCTGTCGCTGAACGCGTTCGTGATCCGGCACCCGGACGAGAACCAGGAAGCGGTCCACCGCTGGCTCCTGGAGCGCAACCTCAAGCTCTACGGGGTCAGTTACGCGGTCGATTCCCTCGGGGACGTGTATCTGGTCGGCAAGCTGCCGCTGGCCGCGGTCGCGCCGGACGAGATCGACCGGCTGCTCGGCGCGGTCCTGGAAGCCGCCGACGGCTCTTTCAACACCCTCCTTGAGCTTGGTTTCGCCTCGGCGATCCGCAAGGAGTACGACTGGCGGGTGTCCCGCGGCGAGTCGACCCGCAATCTGGACGCGTTCACTCACCTGACTCGGCGTCCCTCCAACTGACCTCCTTCACCTAGTAATTAGCCGCTGCATGACCCCTTCCCTGCCTGCGGTCGCCGTGGCATGCTCACCGCCGACGCAGATCTGAACGTCGTTCACATCCATGGAAAGCGATGGAAGGCGGACGGGCATGAGCACGGGCATGGGTGCGGGGATGGGCAACGGGCATACGGGCATCACCAGACGGCGCCTGCTCGGCAGCGCCACAGCCGTGGCGGCCGTCGCCGTGACCGGCGGAACGACGACGGCCGTCGCATCACCCGCACAAGCCGCATCATCTCCATCACCCGCACAAGCCGCACAACAGGGACAAGTCCCCGCCCTCTGGCGCGAGTTCACCCGCACCCCCTTCACCCACCCGCAGATCCCGTACATCGGCAGGTCCGGCCGCGGCGGCGGGGCGGCGCGCTTCCCCCGCCGCCCCGTCGTGGCCGACGTACGCGACTACGGAGCCGTGGCGGACGACGGAACGACGGACTGCGCGCCCGCGATCAACCGTGCCATCGCTGCTGCCGGAAGGGCCGGCGGTGGCACGGTTCTCATCCCGCCCGGCACCTTCCGCATCGACGACCTGATCCGCATCGGGCACTCGAACGTCGTCCTGCGCGGCGCCGGCAGCGACCGTACGAAGCTGTACGCGACCAAGAACCTCACCGAGCTGATCGGTGTCTACGGATCCCGTTACGGCGGCGACAAGTCGTCCTGGTCCTGGGCGGGCGGGCTCGTCTGGCTCTGCCCGGCGGACCGTTTCGCGACGCTGACGACCGCCATCAAGGCGAAGGCGTGGCCCTTCGAGGGCTGGACCGGCAACAAGCGCGACGAGTGGGAGACGCTGACGACGGTCGCGCCCGCGCGCCAGGGCTCCTGGACGGTGACGGTCGCGGACGCCGAGAAACTGCGACCCGGCGCGCTCGTCCTCCTCCGCCTCGCCGACGACGCCGACCACACGCTCCTGGAACACATGGCGGGCGGCGGCCCGGGCCCCGAGGCGTACTACTGGGACGACAAGACGAAACTGACCTCGTACGTCCCCTACGAGTGGCCCGTGCGCATCGCGCACGTCCGAGGCCGCAAGGTCACCCTCGAACGCCCCCTCCCGCTCGATGTACGCCCCGAATGGGACCCGCGCCTGACCACCCACGTACGGGAGTTGACCGGCTCGGGTGTCGAGGGCGTCACCCTGGAGGCGGTCGAGACACCCCAGTCCCCGCACCTCCTCGACAAGGGCTACAACGGGGTCGTGTTCCAGTGCGCGTACGACTGCTGGGCCGACGACATCGTCGTACGCCATGTGGACAACGGATTCGGGCTCGTCGCCGCCTCCGCCTGCACCCTGCGCCGTACGCGCGTGGCGGGCCGCGGCTCGCACCACCCGTACTTCTGCCGCGAGGGTTCGCACGACAACCTCATCGAGGACTTCACGATCGAGCAGCGCACGGTGCCGGCCCCCGCCGGAACCCAACTCCACGGCATCAACGTCGAGGGCCTGTCCTCCTACAACGTCTGGTCGCGCGGCGACATGCGGATGGGCACGTTCGACTCCCACCGGGGCATGCCCTTCGCCAACGTCCGCACGGACATCACCGTCGACAACAACGGCCGGCACGGCGGAGACGCCAGCGCCGGTCCGCTGTTCGGCGCCCGGTTCACGCACTGGAACATCCGGGTGACCAACGGCCGCGCGGGCCTGATGAAGATCGACGGCCTCGCGCCCTACTCCGCCACCGTCGGCGTCAACGAAGTCACCGAGTTCGACCAGATCGACGTACCCGACTTCACCGGAGACCTGCACTCCCGACTGGAGCTGTACGGGACCACGGACGTCGTACGCCCGCGCAATCTGTACGACGCTCAGCGCGAGCTGGAGCGATAGCGACCGGGGGAGACCCCCACCAACCGCCTGAAGTGGCGCGTCAGATGGGGCTGGTCGTAGAAGCCGGTCGCCGTCGCCACCTCGGCCGGTCTCCCGCCCTCCAGGAGGAGCCGGCGGGCGCGGTCGACGCGGCGGGACATCAGGTACTGGTGCGGGGCGATGCCGTACGCGCCGCTGAACGCCCGCACCAGGTGGGCGGGGTGGGCGTGCACGAGCGCGGCCGCCTCGTCGAGGGCGATGCCCTGGACGAGGCGTTCGTCGAGGAGTTCGCGCAGGCGGAGGGCGATCGGCCGGTCGGGTCGCGGCTCGTCGACGAGCCGTGGCCGCAGCTGCCCGCGCAGCCGCTCGGCGATCAGCGTCAGCCTGCTCTCGGCCTCCAGCTCGTCCCCGGGGTGCGCGAGCGCCGTGTGCAACTGCCCGACGCGGCGCCGCAGTACGGGATCCACCAGATCGGGCCCGTCCACCGCGGGCCCGATGAGGCTCTCGTCGAGCCGGCTCAGGTCGAGATACAGGACCCGCTTGCGAAAGCCGTGCTCGGTGACCGGCGAACCGTTGTGCGGCACGTGCGGCGGCAGCAGCGACACCGTGTCGTGCGGGGTGCCGTGCTCATGCCGGTCGAGGTCGTACCGTACGGCGCCGTCGTCGACGATCAGCAGCGTCCACGCCTCGTGTACGTGCATGGGGTACGCGTACTCGGTGTAGTGGGCGTGGAAGACCTCCACGACACCCGGAACGCGCGGGCGCCACGCGGTGATCTCCCGCTGAGGGGCCTGATGGACCTGAGGGGCCATGCAAAGAACGTACAAGACGATGTCGTACGGCGTTCGGGAGTCTCGACGCATGAACACCTCGTCGACCCCTGAACCCATCCGCTTCGACACCAAGATCGCCGTCCTGCTGCGGGACGACCTGGAGCCCTGGCAACGGCTCAATGTGACCGCTTTTCTCGTGAGCGGCCTGGGGACGACGGTTCCCGAGGTGATCGGCGAGGCGTACGAGGACGCCGACGGCACCCCGTATCTTCCGATGTTCCGCCAGCCGGTGCTGATCTTCGAGGGCTCGAAGGAGACCTTGACCGCCGCGCACGGCCGCGCACTGTCCCGGGCGCTGCCGCGCGCGGTCTTCACGTCCGACCTGTTCGCCACGGGCAACGACCGTGACAACCGGGCGGCCGTACGGGCCGTGCCGACCGGGGAGCTGGATCTGGTGGGGCTTGCGGTGTACGGGCCGCGAAACGCGGTGGACAAGGTGCTGAAGGGGGCGCGGATGCATCCCTAGGCGGATGCATCGCTAGGGGGTGGCGGTGCCGACCTCGGCCTTCGCGGAGGCGGAGGCCGGGGTAGTGGCGGAGACGGTGGTGGAAGTCGGCGCGGCGGCAGGCGCCGGCTCCTCCGCCGGAAGCCGCCGCATCAGCATCCCGTAGCCGAGCCCCGCCGCAGTGCCCACCACCGCGCACAGCCCCCACAGCCACTCGGCCCCGAACCGGTCGATGACCAGGCCGGACATCAGAGGTGCGACGAGTGCGGCGAGCGACCAGGACAGCGTGTACATGCCCTGGTAGCGGCCGCGGCCGTGCACGGGGGAGAGGCGGACGACCAGGCCCGTCTGGGTGGGCGCGTTGACGATCTCGGCCAGTGTCCACACGCAGACGGTGAGGGCGAAGACGCCGACCGAGCCGGCGAAGGCGGTGAGCCCGAAGCCGTATCCGGCGAGCAGCGACGAAATGACCAGCAGCCGTCTCGGGTCCCGGTGCTCGATGAATCGGGTGACCGGGATCTGGAGCGCGACGATGAGGACGCCGTTGACGGCGATCGCCATGCCGTAGTCGGCCGGGGTGAAGCCCGCCTCGCCCATCGCGACCGGGAGTCCGACCGACCCCTGCTGGAAGACGAGGGCGACGAGGAAGGACAGCCCGACGACGCTCATGAAGCGGCCGTCGCGCAGGACGGTGCCGAGGCCGACGGCGGGTTCGGAGGCGGCCTTGGCCGTGAGGGCCGGCTTGGACTCGGGCAGCTTCGCGAAGACGACGAACGCGCAGACGAGGGTCATGCCGGCCTCGATGAGGAACCCGGCGAGGTAGCTGAACTCGGCGATGAAGCCGGCCGCCATGGAGGAGACGGCGAAGCCGAGGTTGATGGCCCAGTAGTTGAGGGAGAAGGCGCGGACGCGGTCCTCGGGCCGGACGATGTCGGCCATCATCGCCTGCACGGCCGGCCGCGAGGCGTTCGAGGCCATACCCACCAGGAAGGCGACCGCGGCGATCGCCACCGGGTCGTGCATGAAGCCGAGCAGGGCGACCGAGGCGGCCGTCGACAGCTGCGCGATGAGCAGGGTGGGCCGCCGCCCGAGCCGGTCGGTCATCACACCGGCGCCGAGCGAGGAGACGACACCGCCGAGGCCGTGCAAGGACGCCACGAGACCCGCGTACGAGGCGGAGTACCCGCGGTCGAGCGTGAGGTACAAAGCCATGAAAGTAGCGACAAAAGCACCAAGTCGGTTGACCAGGGTGCTGGTCCACAGCCACCAGAACTCGCGGGGGAGCCCCGAGACGGTCTCTCGAGCGGCGCGTCTCATGACGGCGAATGGCATGGCTGGTCCCCCACGGATGTCTTGCGGTCTTACAGATGTAAGCGGCTCGGGCGGTGAGCACAACTTACGAGCCGGAGATGTCGGGGAGCCACTCAATTAACAGAAGCCGTCAACTGACCGCCCTCCAGGGAGGCGAGTGTCCGGCTTCCGGGCAGGCGCGCGAGGGGACGAAGGCTTCCATTACGCTCGGACGTATGGCCGACGCACCGTACAAGCTGATCCTCCTCCGCCACGGCGAGAGCGAATGGAACGCGAAGAACCTGTTCACCGGTTGGGTGGACGTCAATCTCAACGAGAAGGGCGAGAAGGAGGCAGTCCGCGGCGGTGAGCTGCTCAAAGACGCCGGCCTGCTGCCCGACGTGGTCCACACCTCGCTCCAGAAGCGCGCGATCCGCACCGCGCAGCTCGCCCTCGAGGCCGCCGACCGCCACTGGATCCCGGTCCACCGCAGCTGGCGTCTGAACGAGCGGCACTACGGTGCCCTCCAGGGCAAGGACAAGGCGCAGACCCTCGCCGAGTTCGGCGAGGAGCAGTTCATGCTGTGGCGCCGCTCGTACGACACCCCGCCGCCGCCGCTCGAGGACGGCACGGAGTTCTCCCAGTCGGGCGACCCGCGCTACGCGTCCATCCCGCCGGAGCTCCGCCCCCGCACGGAGTGCCTCAAGGACGTCGTCGTCCGCATGCTCCCGTACTGGTACGACGGCATCGTCCCCGACCTCCTCGCCGGCCGCACGGTCCTGGTCGCGGCCCACGGCAACTCGCTGCGGGCCCTGGTCAAGCACCTCGACGGCATCTCCGACGCCGACATCGCGGGCCTGAACATCCCCACCGGCATCCCCCTCTCCTACGAACTGGACGCCGACTTCAAGCCCCTCAACCCCGGCGGCACCTACCTCGACCCGGAGGCCGCGGCGGCCGCCATCGAGGCGGTCAAGAACCAGGGCAAGAAGAAGTAGAGAACGCGATCATGCCTCCCATCTGCGCGATTGGCGCGGATGGGAGGCATTTTCACGGCCTGGGACCGTTCTGGGCCCTCAGCCCCCGAATCCTGGGGTCGGAGCGCGTGTCCGAGAGCTTCCCGGGCACGGTCCCGACCGCTCGGCATGAGGTGCGCGTACACCTTCAGCGTCAACCCCGGGTCGGAGTGTCCGAGGTATTCGGCAAGTGCCTTGATCCTCTCGCCGGGGGGACCGGCAGTGCCCCTTCGCCGTCGGCCGGGCGCTGAGCCGAGGAGATTGCGGCACGCACCCCGTCACAAGACTGATGCCGTCGCCGACGGCGCGACTGGACCGATCTTCTCGCCGAGATGTTTTCGGCGTCTCACCGGACAGGTCGTTCGGGGATCCTCGGAAGAACCTTCTCGGCGACGTCGAGGAGAACGCTGTCGTCCGGGAGAGCTCCGGAAGCGCTCCACACGGTGATGTCGCAGTAGCCGCCTCGGTCGTTACGGTCCAGGGCCACGGTCAGCGTCCTGGCCAGGGGGCCTTCTTCGACCGGTCCGCCGGATCCGCCACTCCCGAGATTGATCTCGAGCTTCATGGTGTGATCCGAGGCGAGGACCGCGGGCCGACCGAGAACCGTAAGCGTCTTGATGTCCTTCTCATCCCCGAACTTCATCAGCTTCACGTACTGGTCGGTCGACAGCTCGTTGTAAGTGGCCGAGACATTCACGGTGTACGTGTCGAACGCGACCTCGGCCTCCGGTTGGGCGACCTTCCCATCAGTCAGAGGAGCGGTGTTGTTGGTGCTGGAAACAGTGGTCGCGGTCTCTCCAGGCGTTCCAAGGAGCTTGGCCAGGTCTGACCGGTTGAGCGCCTTGCACAGCTCTTCACCGGTCACAGGCCGGGGCGTGTCCTTGTAGGCCTTCGGAAGCTCCTCGTGCGCCCCGCCCGAACACGAGGCGGGCTGCGGGGTGTTGTCGTCGGACGGCATGAAGCGTGGGGCCACCCACAGCGCGGCCGCGAGTGCCCCGAACACGGCCACGGCCGCGACGGCCTGGCCCCATGCGTTGTGCTCCTTCTCCGAGGTGTCCGGGCCGGGACGCGGCCCGGCTCCGGCCTGGGGCTGGGGCTGGGCCTGGGCCTGGGGCTGGGCGGCAGCATCGACTGCCGCCCCGTCTGCGGAGGCTGCCGGACTCGGGTTCCGGCGTGCGCGCAGGGCCCGGATCACCACGTAGACGCGTATTGCGGTGAACACGAGGAACACCACGCCGAGACCGGCCGCGACCCGATCGTGATCGCGGACGGCGAGATACATGATGCGTACGCCGAGAACCGACCCGACCGCGATGAGCAGGGGCTCGCGGACCCAGAACGGCAGGAGACGGAGGAGGAAACCGAGCATCCGGCGATCTCATCAGGACAAGATCACATTCGCCATGATGGAAGCCACAGTTCCGGGCACGTGCAGGGCCAGCCGAAGCAAGAGGCCGTGGGTGATTGGGTGGCGGTCGCGAAAAGCGTGCGCCGTCCGGCGAGGCGGGCGCGGATCCCGAGCGCGACGGCGAGGTGGGTCTTGCCGGTGCCCGGTGGGCCGAGCAGGATCACGTTCTCGCGGGCGTGGAGGAAGTCGGGCTGTCCGAGGTGCTCGACGGATCCATCCACATGACCTGCCAGCCGTGGCCGTCGAGGTCGAAGAAGCTGCGTGAGCACATGAAGCCGTGGTCCTCGGGGCCATCCGCCTCGGAGCCGCCCGCGGCGAGCGCAGCCTCAGCGACCGTGTCAACCTCATCGCGGGCTGACACGCTGAAGCAGTAGAGCGCCAGCGTGTGCGTGGTGGGATCGGCCATCGGCAGCTTCGCGAACCGCGCGAACGTCTCGTGGCTGAGCAGCATGACTGAGGCTTGCTCACCGACCAGCATGCAGGCGGCGGTCTCGTCGGTGAACATCGGGTTGTAGCTGAACCCGAGCCGCGCGAAGAACGCCTTGCTGCGCTCGATGTCCGCCACGGGGATGTTCACGAACAGCATGCGGCCGGCGTGTGCGGGAGTGGTCATGGTGGGTCTCCAGTCCGAGGTTCGATGGTGTACGCCGGGGTAGACAGGCCCAGCCCGCGGAACTCATCGGTGGATTTCGGAACCCGCATCGATCCGCTATCAGAGCCGCTGACGTGAGCGGCCCAACGACTCACGGCGACGGTGCTCGCCGGGCCCGGCCGCTGGAGGCCACGACGGGCCCCGAGCCGGAACTTCTGTGGGACCTCCGACAACGACCAACGACGACCACCAACAACCGTCCAACCGCAGGTCAGTTGGGGTGCGCACCCCGCTGACCAGAGCCACAAAACGGGCCCGCCAGACCCAGGGCAAGAAGAAGTGAGCCCACACGATCAAGCCCCCTACCCGCGGTTCTCCGCTGGTGGGGGGCTCGATGCTGTAGCGCATTGTGTGCGTATTCAGGTGACATCAACTCCTTCCAGGCCACAATGCCCCCATGACTGATCATCAGGGCCGCACTCCCGACCGTCCGCTGCTGCGCCGCCCCCAGGACGGTGAACTCATAGACGTCGCCGGTGTCGCGCACTTCTTCCGGCTCACCGGCGAGCACACGGGCGGGCACTTCGCCTTCGAGGAGTTCAGCCTCGCCTCCGGCACCATTGGTGCCAGGCCGCACGTGCACGACGGACACGACGAGTACTTCTACGTACTCGAGGGCGAGTTGACGCTCCACACCGGAGACGGCGAGGTGACGGCCGGCCCCGGACATCTGCTCGCCGCCACCCGCGGCACCCCGCACGGCTTCCGCAATGCGGGCCCGGTCCCCGCACGCGCCCTGTGCCTCTACACCCCCGCCGGCTACGAAAACTACTTCCGCGATGTCCACGCCGCCGTGAGCGCCGGGGCCGAGGCGACCGACGAGCTGCTGGCCGAATTCCGCAGCCGTCACCAGACCAGGTCCCACCAGGTTCCCTCGAACAGGCCCTAGCTGTGCTGACCGGAGAGGTTGGTGACGCGACTGGCTCCGGTGCTCAGGGACGCGGCCGGCTCGGGTGCTCAAGGACGCGGCCGGCTCCGTTGCCCGGGGCAAAGAAGGAGCCCCGCACCCGTGGCCTTCCCGCGGGCGCGGGGCTCTCGTGTTCTGGGCCGCTCGGCGGGCGGCCGTACCCCCGCTGCGCCGGCAGCCGTCAGATGGACAGGGGCACCGGATGGACCTCGTCCGCCGGGTGGCCGGTGCGTTCGTGGATGCGTTGGACCGCTTCGGCCGAGGGGGCCTCGGAGAGGCAGTACACCGTGCCGGACTCCGGGTCCGCCCAGGCCCGCTCGAAGTGCACGCCCTCTTCCTTCTCGATGGCGAGGTCGGCCTTGTGCGCCTGCTTCAGCTGGTCGGCCGTGATGCCCGCCATTCCGTGGTGGACGTCCATGAACTGCGTCATGGCCTCTCCACCTCCTTCCGCGTCGCCTCACTCGCCTGTTCCGTCTCCCTCCATGCTGCGCTCGTGCGGCGGCGGGGGCGAACTTGGGTGGTCGGCACGCAGAAGGGCCCCGCCGTGATCACGACGGGGCCCTTCTGCGTGCGCGTAAGCGATCAGCCGCACTGGCAAGGATTGCCGGACTGGCAGCCGCACCCGCAGCCGGAGCCGCAGCCGCAGGCGCCGAACAAGGGGAGGTCTTTGATGTCGGCGGGCTGCTCGGTGTCGCGGTCCTGCGTCGGGTCGGGCGTGCTGGGGGATTCGGCCATGGGTCCCTCCTTCAGGCACGAAGGTGTGCGAGGCACACTGCACCGCACAGCTCCTGTCGCCCATTTGATGCCCACTGGGGCAGACGCAGCAACGGCGCACACTCGGCGCACTGAGGCTTCCGCGCGCCCCCCGGAGTGGGAGTCAGGCCCCCTCCACCCCCGTCACCGGCTGGATGTCCGGCTGCAGCTCGTCCGCGTGCTCGCCCGTCACCAGGAACACGACCCGCTTGGCGACCGCCACCGCGTGGTCGGCGAAGCGCTCGTAGTAGCGGCCGAGCAGGGTGACGTCGACGGCCGTCTCGATGCCGTGCTTCCAGCGGTCGTCCAGCAGGTGCTGGAAGAGCGTGCGGTGCAGCAGGTCCATCTCGTCGTCGTCCTGCTCCAGCTGGAGGGCGAGGTCGACGTCCTTGGTGATGACGACCTCGGCCGCCTTGGCCATCAGGCGCTGGGCGAGCTGGCCCATCTCCAGGATCGTGGCGTGCAGGTCGTGCGGGACCGCGCGCTCGGGGAAGCGCAGCCGGGCCAGCTTCGCGACGTGCTGGGCCAGGTCGCCGGAGCGCTCCAGATCGGCGGACATACGGAGCGAGGTGACGACGATACGGAGGTCCGTCGCCACCGGCTGCTGGCGCGCCAGCAGGGCTATCGCCCGGGCCTCCAGTTCGTGCTGAAGATCATCGACCTTCTGGTCGGCCGCGATGACGCTCTCGGCCAGCTTCAGGTCGCCGTCGAGGATGGCCGTCGTGGCGCGTCCGATCGCCGACCCGACAAGCCGGGCCATCTCGACCAGGCCCTCGCCGATCGAGTCCAGTTCCTCGTGGTACGCGTCCCGCATCAGGTTGTCCCTCTCTTACGTCAGCTTCGGGGGTCCGGGGGCCGGGTCCCGCCATGACCATTGGACATGGACCATTGGACATGACCACCGGACATGAGCTCCGGACAGGCCCGTGAACCCCACGCTCCCACGTTCCGGCCCGTACGCGTCCGTTTCCGTCATCCCAAATGAACCACCCCTAGCTCCTAGGTGAACTCTGGGCGACGAGTGTTCGAGGTCGCACTCGGATGGCTGTGGCCAGCGGTGACGACATGCCTAACCTGGATGCATGGACGTGAACGCGGCGGTCGCCGCAGCGGCAGCGATCGCCGGAGTGCTCACCGGTGTCATCGCCATGCTGGCGTTCCGCTGGAGCGAGCGCGACCAGAAACGCCCGACCCGCACTTCGCTGCATACGGACCCGGTGCTTCCGCCGGGTGTCGACACCGTGCTGTCCGTGCTCAGGTCCTCGGCAGTCGTGCTCGACGAGGCGGACGCCGTGGTCAAGGCCAGCTCGGCCGCGTACGCCCTCGGGCTGGTGCGCGGCGGCAAGCTGGCCGTCGAGCCGATGCTTCAGATGGCGCGTGACACCCGTCGAGACGGGGAGATACGTCAGGTGGAGCTGGATCTGCCGAGGAGGGGAACGGGGAGGGGAGAAGCCCTCGCCGTCTCCGCACGAGTGGCGCCGCTCGGCTCCCGCCTCGTGCTGCTCCTCGTGGAGGACCTGACCGAAGCACGGCGCATCGAGGCCGTACGACGCGACTTCGTCGCGAACGTCAGCCATGAGCTCAAGACACCCGTCGGCGCGCTCTCCCTGCTCTCCGAGGCCGTCATGGACGCCTCGGACGACCCGGAGGCGGTCGAGCGCTTCGCCGGACGTATGCAGATAGAGGCCACCCGCCTCACCAATCTCGTACAGGAGCTCATCGACCTCTCCCGGGTCCAGAACGACGACCCCCTCGAGGACGCCGAGCCCGTACGGGTCGACGAACTCGTCGCCGAGGCGATCGACCGCTGCCGCCACCAGGCCGGCACCAAACAGATCACCATGGCCGCCGGGGGTACCGCCGACCTGAGCATCTGGGGGAACCGGGGCCAGCTGGCCGCCGCCCTCGGAAACCTCGTCGAGAACGCCGTCAACTACTCGCCGGCCCGCACCCGCGTGGGCATAGCCGCGCGCCGGGTGACCGCGCCCGGTGGAGAACTCATCGAGATCGCCGTGACCGACCAGGGCATCGGCATCTCGGACAAGGACAAGGAGCGCATCTTCGAGCGCTTCTACCGCGTCGACCCGGCCCGTTCCCGCCAGACTGGCGGTACGGGTCTCGGTCTCGCGATCGTCAAGCACGTGGCCGCCTCGCACGGCGGGGAGGTCACGGTGTGGAGCTCCGAGGGTCAGGGCTCCACCTTCACCCTGCGGCTGCCGGAGGCGGGTGCGGCCCGCGACCGCGTGACCGACCACGACATGCCCGGCCTCGACGAAGAGGACGAGACCGAGCAGCCCGACGGGACGACCACCGTCACATCCCCGTATGAACCGCTTCCTGCCCCGGAGGTCCTTCCGTGACCCGTGTGCTCGTCGTCGAGGACGAGGAGTCCTTCTCCGACGCCCTGTCGTACATGCTCCGCAAGGAGGGCTTCGAGGTCGCCATCGCGACCACCGGGCCCGACGGACTCGACGAGTTCGAGCGCAACGGCGCCGACCTCGTCCTCCTCGACCTGATGCTGCCGGGGCTGCCCGGCACGGAGGTCTGCCGCCAGCTGCGCGGCCGCTCCAACGTCCCGGTGATCATGGTCACCGCCAAGGACAGCGAGATCGACAAGGTCGTCGGGCTGGAAATAGGAGCCGACGACTACGTCACCAAGCCCTTCTCCTCCCGCGAGCTGGTCGCCCGTATCCGGGCCGTCCTGCGTCGCCGCGGGGAGCCGGAGGAGGTCACTCCGGCCGCTCTGGAGGCCGGGCCCGTCCGCATGGACGTCGACCGCCACGTGGTCACCGTCTCCGGCTCCAAGGTCGACCTCCCCCTCAAGGAGTTCGACCTGCTGGAGATGCTGCTGCGCAACGCGGGCCGTGTCCTCACCCGTATGCAGCTCATCGACCGGGTCTGGGGCGCCGACTACGTCGGCGACACCAAGACCCTCGACGTCCACGTCAAGCGCCTGCGCGCCAAGATCGAGCCGGACCCGGGTGCGCCGCGGTACCTGGTGACGGTGCGGGGCCTCGGCTACAAGTTCGAGCCGTAAACCGGCTGAGCGGGACGGCAGCCGAAGCACGACGAAGGGCGGTACCCCCTGGAGGGGTCCCGCCCTTCGTGCGTGGTACGAGGATGATCTCGGCGTACGCCGCTCAGTGGCCGGAGGCCGACTCCGAGGCGCTCGCCGTGGCCGTGGCCGTCGCGCTCGACGAAGCCGCGTCCGTGGGCGTGCCCGACACGGACTCGGACGGGGAGCCCGAGACCGACTCGGACGGCTTGGTGCTCGCGGACGCGGACGCCCCCGGCAGCGCCGGGATGTTGCTCGGGCCCCACTTGGAGAAGTAGCTCTCGGCCGGGACGATGAAGGCGCCCAGCTTCACGTCGCCGGTCTTGCTGAACGTGAAGGCGACCTGGCTCACGCTGCCGTCCTGGACGGCCTCGTGACCGTTGGGCAGTACGGCGGAGGCGTTGTTCTTGCCGCCGATCACGACGGAGCCGCCGGCCGGGACGACGAGCTTGCCGGTGCCCTTGGCGGGCTTGATCTGGGCGGCCTTGCCGGTGCTCGTGACGGTGATCGAGTCCACGGTCTGGTCGGTGGACCCGTTGTTGAAGAGGGTCGCCGAGACCACGGCCGGGCCGGTCGAGTGCAGGTCGGGCTGGGTGATGATCAGGGCGTTCTGGACCTTGATGTCGCCGACGGTGGTCGCCGCGTTGTCCGGCTTGACCTCCAGCGTCTGTGCGTTGCTGCCGGCGCTGCACGCGGCGAGCGAGGCGATCGAGAACGCGATGGCGGCGGCGGCGAGAGCGCCGCGTCGAAGGCTGCTGCTCACGGCGGCGGCAACTCCTTGAACGTGGGCGAAGCAGGGCGACTTCGTTGTAAAGCCGCCCTAAGGGTCTGTCAGCGGCCTTAGGTTACCGAGCCGTTCCCACGCCGCCGCACCCGACCCGCCTCTACGCGCCGACGGGCATCGTTGCGCCGTGAGTGCGCCCCGTCCGGCGCACACTTCACGGCCGCTTCATCGACTACTTTGGCGACGTACCGGTCCGCCATTCACATAAGTTCCTCCGACATCGGCTTGCGGATTTTCCCGTTAGGAGTCGTAAGGGCTCGCAAGGAATGCGGGGCGGTCCAGAAAATCGATCACCGGGAGATCACTCGAAGAACGCCGGCGGATCATCGGTCGATCATCGGCTGTCTTGATCAATTCCGGATTCGTCTCGTACTCGACTCCGCTCACCGAACGGAGTAGCGGAAGTCGCGCTCTTGGAGCCGGACAAACCGGTACGTTCGGACCCTGGTCAGCGGCTTCCGTTGTCTGTAACGTGCGCGTTTCACTTCGCCTGGACAGCCGCTCCGACCTGCGAATACCGTCCTCCGCTCACCCCTCGCAGCACGTTCCTGTTGCGGTTGTCAAGCCCCGAGATATGCCCTGACCTGCGAAAACGCCATTCAGAAGACGCCGTATCCGTGTTACCCTGGATAGCCACGGAAGGGGTACCTGTCACATGACGTTCAAGGTTGGCGACACCGTGGTCTATCCCCATCACGGGGCCGCGCTGATCGAGGCCATCGAAACTCGCCAGATCAAAGGCGTGGACAAGACCTACTTGGTGCTGAAGGTCGCCCAGGGCGACCTGACGGTGCGTGTGCCAGCGGACAATGCGGAGTTCGTCGGCGTGCGTGATGTGGTCGGTCAGGACGGGCTGGACCGGGTCTTCGAGGTGCTGCGCGCGCCGTACGCCGAGGAGCCCACAAACTGGTCGCGTCGTTACAAGGCAAATCTGGAGAAGCTCGCCTCCGGCGATGTCATCAAGGTCGCGGAAGTCGTGCGTGACCTGTGGCGTCGTGAGCGTGAGCGTGGACTCTCCGCCGGTGAGAAGCGCATGCTCGCCAAGGCCCGCCAGATCCTGGTGAGCGAGCTCGCCCTCGCGGAGAACACGAACGAGGACAAGGCCGAGGCCCTGCTCGACGAGGTTCTCGCGTCCTGACGCAGGCAGTCGCCGAGGCGGTCGTCGTCCCGGCGTACACAGTCGCCGAGACGGCAGTCGTCTTGACGTACGCACAAGCCCGCGCAGCTGCGCAATGAAATGCCGCGGTGCCCGATGACGCAATTGCTGTCGCCGGGCGCTGCGGCATGTTCGTACCCACTTCGTGCTCGCGCCCACTCGGAATACCGGATGTTCACTCGGTATACGTATACCGAGTGAATCCAATACCCGGCGTACCGGGCCCGGGCAGCCGGCTCGACCAGATGTCACGGAAGGGTCCCCGGTCAAGGCGTCGCGCCCGGCACTCCCCCAGCTCTCCGAGCAGGGGGTACCCCCAGGCCATACCCACCCCGGCCGAGCACACAAACCTGACAGGAACCGATGTCTGACGATTCGCGCCCTTCGCTTTCGGGATCGCGTACCGCGGCCGTGATTCCGGCCGCCGGCCGGGGCGTACGCCTCGGCCCCGGCGCCCCCAAGGCGCTCCGCGCGCTGAACGGCACCCCGATGCTCATTCACGCGGTCCGCGCGATGGCCGCGTCCCGCGCCGTCTCGCTGGTCGTCGTCGTGGCACCGCCCGACGGTGCGGCCGAGGTGAAGACGCTGCTCGACGCGCACGCGCTGCCCGAGCGCACCGACTTCCTGGTCGTGCCCGGCGGTGACAGCCGCCAGGAGTCCGTGAAGTACGGGCTCGACGCGCTGCCGCCGGGCATCGACATCGTCCTCGTGCACGACGCGGCCCGGCCGCTCGTGCCCGTCGACACCGTGGACGCCGTCATCGAGGCCGTACGGGACGGGGCTCCCGCCGTCGTACCGGCGCTTCCCCTCGCCGACACCGTCAAGGAGGTCGAGCCCGCGGCCGTCGCCGGTGCGCCGGAGCCCGTGGTGGCCACGCCGGAGCGGGCGCGGCTGCGCGCCGTGCAGACGCCGCAGGGGTTCGACCGCGAGACGCTCGTACGCGCCCACGAGACCGTCACCGACAACGTGACCGACGACGCGAGCATGGTCGAGCAGCTCGGGCAGCGGGTGGTCGTGGTGCCCGGGCACGAGGAGGCGTTCAAGGTGACGCGGCCGCTGGATCTCGTACTCGCGGAGGCGGTTCTCGCGCGGCGGAGGCTGAACGATGGGTTCTGAGCGGCCTGATGTGCCTGTACTGCCGCAGGTCGGCATCGGTACCGACATTCACGCCTTCGAGGACGGGCGGGAGCTGTGGTGCGCCGGGCTGCTGTGGGAGGGGGAAGGGCCCGGGCTCGCGGGGCACTCCGACGCGGATGTCGTCGCGCATGCCGCGTGCAACGCGCTGTTCTCGGCCGCCGGGCTCGGTGACCTCGGTGCGCACTTCGGGACCGGGCGGCCCGAGTGGTCCGGGGCCTCGGGCGTCACGCTGCTGACGGAGGCCGCGCGGATCGTGCGGGCGGCGGGATTCGTCATCGGCAATGTCGCCGTGCAGGTCGTCGGGCCGCGTCCGAAGATCGGCAAGCGGCGGGACGAGGCGCAGAAGATTCTGTCGGACGCGGTGGGGGCGCCGGTGTCGGTCTCCGGCGCCACGACGGACGGTCTCGGTTTCCCGGGGCGGGACGAGGGGCTGATGGCGGTGGCCACGGCGCTGGTGGCACGGGCGGGCTGAGCGCGAGGGCTGCTCGCCCTCCCCGCCCCTATTCGTCCCAAATCTGAGGGCTGCTCGCAGAGCCCCGCTTCCGCCTGAACGGCCTCGTCCTCAAACGCCGGACGGGCTGGAGACAGCCCCTCCGGCGTCAGCAGCGGCACCCGTATGTCACGAATACGTGCCCCTTGAGGCGGAGGGTCGCGGGGCACTGCCCAGGGCCCACTACCCTGGAGTGGTGACTATTCGCCTGTACGACACCAGCGCCCGGCAGATTCGTGACTTCACCCCGCTCGTGCCGGGTTGTGTCTCGATCTACCTGTGTGGCGCCACCGTGCAGGCCGCACCGCACATCGGGCACATCCGCTCGGGCCTCAACTTCGACATCATGCGCCGCTGGTTCGAGTACCGCGGCTATGACGTGACGTTCATCAGGAACGTCACGGACATCGACGACAAGATCATCACCAAGTCGGCCGACCAGGGCCGCCCCTGGTGGTCCATCGGCTACGAGAACGAGCGGGCGTTCAACGACGGTTACGACGCGCTCGGATGCCTCCCGCCGACCTACGAGCCGCGCGCCACCGGGCACATCACCGAGATGATCGAGATGATGCGCGGTCTCATCGAGCGCGGCCACGCGTACGAGGCCGAGGGGAACGTCTACTTCGACGTGCGCTCGTACGAGGGGTATTTGCAGCTCTCCAACCAGGAGCTGGACAACCTGCTCCAGCCGTCGGGTGAGGGCGAGACCGGCAAGCGGGACCCGCGCGACTTCGCCATGTGGAAGGCCGCGAAGCCGGGTGAGCCGAGCTGGGAGACGCCGTGGGGGCGGGGCCGTCCCGGCTGGCACCTGGAGTGCTCCGCCATGGCGCACAAGTACCTGGGCTCCGCCTTCGACATCCACGGCGGCGGGATCGATCTCATCTTCCCGCACCACGAGAACGAGATCGCGCAGGCCAAGGGCTTCGGTGACGAGTTCGCCAAGTACTGGGTGCACAACGCCTGGGTCACCATGAGCGGCGAGAAGATGTCCAAGTCCCTGGGCAACTCCGTGCTCGTGAGCGAGATGGTCAAGACGTGGCGGCCGATCGTGCTGCGGTACTACCTCGGCACCCCGCACTATCGCTCGATGATCGAGTACAGCGAAGAGGCCCTGCGTGAGGCCGAGTCGGCGTTCGCGCGGATCGAGGGCTTCGTGCAGCGGGTGGTGGAGAAGGCCGGGGGAGCCGTCGAGCCCGCGGCCGAGGTGCCGCCCGCCTTCGCCGAGGCCATGGACGACGACCTCGGCGTGCCGCAGGCGCTCGCCGTGGTGCACACGACCGTGCGGCAGGGGAACTCCGCCCTCGCCGCCGACGACAAGGAAGCCGCCGTCGCCCGCCTCGCCGAGGTACGGGCCATGCTCGGCGTCCTCGGGCTCGACCCGCTCGACCCGCACTGGGCCGGCGGGGGCGACCGGGGCGAGGATCTGCACGGCGTCGTCGACACCCTCGTACGCCTTGTGCTCCAGCAGCGTGAGGCGGCGCGCAGCCGTAAGGACTGGGCGACCGCCGACGCCATCCGGGACCAGCTCAACCAGTCGGGCCTGGTCATCGAGGACGGCCCGCAGGGGCCGCGCTGGACGCTCGGCCCGCGCTGAGCGCCCCTCGTCGGCCTTGATCGATTGTGCCGCCCGGGCCTCCGGGCGGCACACTTCATATACGTACGTATTTCCAGAGCATGCAAAGCAACGGCATGCCTCACACAGACAGGTAGGTCATGGCCGCTAACAACCGCCGCATGTCCGGCAAGAAGGGCGCGCAGGTCGGCAGTGGCGGCCAGCGGCGCCGGGGCCTGGAAGGCAAGGGCCCCACCCCGCCCGCCGAGATGCGCAAGGGGCACAAGAAGAACCGCATCGCCAGCGCCAAGGCCAAGCAGACCGCGCGCCGTCCCGCGCCGCGCGGGCGTGGCGGCAAGGGCACGTCCGAGATGGTCGTCGGGCGCAACCCCGTCGTGGAGGCGCTGCGCGAGGGCGTGCCCGCGACGATGCTGTACGTGCAGCAGTTCATCGACAACGACGAGCGGGTGCGGGAAGCCCTACAGCTCGCCGCGGAGCGCGGCGGCATCCACCTCATGGAGGCGCCGCGTCCCGAGCTCGACCGCATGACCAACGGGCTCAACCACCAGGGTCTCGTCCTCCAGGTCCCGCCGTACGAGTACGCGCACCCCGAGGACCTCGTGAACGCCGCGTTCGACGAGGGCCAGGACCCGCTGATCGTCGCCCTCGACGGCGTGACCGACCCGCGCAACCTCGGTGCCGTCGTCCGGTCCGTCTCCGCCTTCGGCGGGCATGGTGTCCTCGTGCCCGAGCGGCGCGCGGCCGGCATGACCGCCGGCGCCTGGAAGACGTCGGCCGGCACCGCGGCCCGTACGCCGGTCGCCCGCGCCACCAATCTGACGCGCGCCCTGGAGGCGTACAAGAAGTCCGGGATCGCCGTGGTCGGCCTCGCCGCCGACGGTGAGGTGGAGGTCGGCCAGCTGGAGGCCCTGGAGGGTCCGGTCGTCATCGTCGTCGGGAGCGAGGGCAAGGGGCTGTCGCGGCTCGTCGGTGAGACCTGTGACTTCCGGGTGCGGATTCCCATGCCGGGTGGCGCGGAGTCGCTGAATGCCGGTGTCGCTGCGGGAGTTGTGCTGTACGAGGCTTCGCGGCGCCGAGCCTGAAGTGCCTGAACAGCCGCGCCGGGGATGCCTGGCGCGGCTGAACAGATGTGCGCCCAGTAACCCACCATGGGGTAATCCGGATGTTCGGGATGACCTTGACGCGGTCCGGACAGATCGGGGCGGTCAAAGCAGTGTCCTAAACGCACGTCACTCGGTTAGATGAGTGTGGACACCAGAACACCCCGCACACCCACGGGGGACCGCTCGTCGGGATTCGACGACGCTCCCGCGCTGAGCATGGTGAAGGTGCCGAGCGATCCGGCGCAGGTCATCGTCAATCATGCGAGCTTCCGCGTGCAGCTCAATACCGCTCCGCGGACCCAATCCCTGCGCATCGCACGGTACTTGAGCTCCACCGACGACACCGCGCGGATCCCCGTCGTCCGTGCGTCGGGCAGAGCGGGCGCGGCCGGACCGGTCGCCGGAGCCCGCCGCCGCGCCCCCGTCGTGTGGAGCGGGAAGTCTGCGCCGGACGACACCGGCGCCCACCGGTTGCTGCAGGCCGTGAGTCGCACCAGCCAGCGGCACGGCTCGGCCGACCCGGTGGGCGACGCCGGCGCGACCCAGGTCATCCCGCGCATCGAGGAACACCGTGACTACGGCGGTGATCTGACGGTCGGGACGCCCCTCGTCGGCGGCCAGCGCACGCATCCCCAAGCTCTCGACTCCGCTCGAGCAGGGGGGACCCCCCTCTCCGGCGAGACCCGCCTGTTGCCGCACATGCGCACGGTGGGCAGCGCGTACGACGAACCGGCCTACACGGACGCGTACGACGAACCGGCCTACGCGGACGGGGAGTTCGCGGACGAGGCCTTCGAGGAGGACGAGTACGGGGACGGCGAGGCGCCGGGCAAGCGCCATGGCGCGGAACCTGTCCGGCACGCCTACTACCCCGGTCGCCGGATGAACCTCGGCGTCGTGCTGCTCCCGCTGCGCGTCTTCCTCGGGTTCATCTCCATCTACGCCGGTATGGGCAAGCTCTGCGACCCCGTCTACTTCGACGGCGGCAAGCGCGGCTCCATGGTGAAGTGGCTGAACACCCTGCATCCCTGGGAAGTAGCCGAGCCGCTGCGGCAGTTCGCGCTCCAGCACCCCGTCGGCGCCGGGCTCGTCATCGCCTTCTTCCAGGTCATCGTGGGCGTCCTCACGGTGCTCGGCCTGTGGCAGCGGGTCGCCGCCGTCGTCGGCGCGATGCTGTCGGCCGCGCTCATCGTCACCGTCAGCTGGAAGACCGTTCCCGCGTACGACGCGCCCGACATCATCTACCTCGCCGCCTGGTCCCCGTTGATCATCGCGGGCGCCCCCGTCTACTCCGTCGACGGACGCCTGGCGAGCGAGGCCTGGCGCAGGCTCGGGCCGCGCGCCGACATCTGGGAGCTGCGGCACCGAGTGCTGCGCCGCGGCGCGCTCGTCTCGGCCATCGTCGTGGGCCTCACGCTGCTCATCGGCTCGCTCCTCGGCGGCGCCGTCCGCGACGCCGACCGCGTGGTCGTCCCCGGCCCCGGCGAGGCCCCGCGCAACGAACTGCCCGGCTCCCAGCTCCCCGAGACGCCCGGCGAGCGCCACCACAAGGCCGGTCCGTCGGCCTCCGAGGCACCCACCCAGGGCAGCTCCTCGTCCCCGTCGGGCGCGGCCACCACGCCGGGCGCGGTCCGTGAGACCGGCACGGTCAGCAGCGGGCCCAGCCAGACGGCCGGCAGCGGCCAGGCCCCGCCCCAGCAGTCCGCACCGGGGAACCAGGCCCCGACCACCAGCGCGGGCCCGACGTCCACCGGTGGCACGTCGAGCGGCGGCTCGACGGGCGGCTCCGGCGGCTCGGGCAGCGGCGGCTCCTCCGGGCAGCCGGGGCTGGTGGGTGGCCTGTTGGGGTAGGTGGGCCGGTGGGTGGCATCCTGAAGAAGCCCACCGGCTGATACGACGACGAAGACGACGAAGGGGTCCCGCACGGTCGACGTGCGGGACCCCTTCGACGTACCGGAACGGTGGTCTTCGACGTAGCGGAAGGGCATCCGGCACACCAGCCGCTTTCGACGTACCGGAACGGCCTCTAACGCCCCAGTGCCGCGAGCTCCTTCGCGGCTTCCTGCAGGTCTTTCGCCGTGTCGATGGCGCGCCAGTACGCGCCCTGGGGGATCGGGAAGCCGGCCAGGCGGCGTTCGCGGGCCAGCCGGGGGAACGTGGTGCGCTCGTGGTCGCCGCGCTCCGGGAGCATGTCCGCGAACTCGGCGGAGAAGACGTAGACGCCCGCGTTGATCTCGTACGTGGTCGGCGGGGACTCGATGAAGTCCGTCACGCGCCCGAAGCCGTCCGTCTTGACGGCGCCCCACGGGATGCGGGGGCGGGCGAGCGCGAGGGTCGCGGCCGCGTCGCGCTCGGTGTGGAAGTCCGCCATGTCGCGCAGCGAGAAACGGGTCCAGATGTCGCCGTTCGTCGCGTACCACGGCTGGTCGGGGTGCGGGAGATGCGCGGCGGCGTACTTGAGGCCGCCGCCGCGGCCGAGGGGCTCCGTCTCGACGACTGTCGTGACGTTGACGGGCAGGTCGGCCGACTCCAGCCAGCTCTGGAGGACCTCGGCGAGGTGGCCGCAGGAGACCACGACGTCGGTCACGCCCTCTTCGGCGAGCCAGGTCAGCTGGTGGCCGATGATCGGGGTCCCGGTGCCGGGAATCTCGACCATCGGCTTGGGCCGGTCGTCGGTGTACGGCCGCAGCCGGGAGCCCTGGCCGCCTGCCAGGACAACGGCTTGAACGGGGCGCGACGCGGCGTTCGGATCGGTCATGACCGAACTGTACGTGGCGCCCCGCTCGCGGCTTCTGGTGGCAACCGTTCCCTTAATCAGCTGTTACCCGAGGGGTCACGAGTGACCGCTCAGAGGTGTGTGGTGGCCACCCCCGAGGCGAACGACGTGTCGCAGACGGGGCGGGCGAAGGACTGGGCGCGCGTCGGGCCGTACGCGCGGACCGCGGCGCGGCCCAGGGCGCGGGCGATGGAGACGCAGTGCTTCGCGAGCGACGGCCGCCCGTTCACCGCCTCCTGGAGGTGCGTGAGCGCGACGCCCGGGTTCTTCTCCTGGAGCTCCAGCAGGAGCTTGTCGCGCAGGACATCCTGCGGGGCGCGGGTGACGGCCCGTGTCGAGACGTCTTCGGAGGACGCGGTGAGCACCGAGTTCGAGGGATTCCCCGACCAGTTGACTCGGGTGACCGCGAGGGTCCCGGAGAGCACCAGGACGACAGGCAGAACGAGGGCGAGGGTGCGGCCGATCCGGCGGGCGGGGCCACGGCCACGCCGGGTCCGTTGGTTAGTGGTGGAGTGCTTCACGCGAGTGAGAGTAGCGCGGGGTAATGATTTGGCGACATTTAGTCACCGGTTCGGGGGATAAGAAGGCGGCGTTTTTTGGGTAGTGCGTTGACGCACACGTATCGAAATGCCCGGTCTGCCGGGGTATTTGTCGACAGCGAAGAGGGCCCCGCAGCAGGCTGCGGGGCCCTCTTCGTCAACTTGGGTGAATTCCACCCCTACGGGGTGTTGGGGCGACCTCGCGGTGTTGATGCCACCTTGGTCGCTTCCGTCGCGTCAGTCGGAGAGGCGCTCGCCCGTCGAGGTCGAGAACACGTGGGTCTCGCCCGGACGCGGCACGACGTGCAGCGTGGCGCCCTTCTCCGGGACCGCGCGGCCGCTGACGCGCACGACGAGGTCCTTGAGCTCGTCGCCGACCTTCGCGCTGCCGTAGACGTAGCCGTCGGCGCCGAGCTCCTCGACGACGTTCACGGACACGGCGAGGCCGGCCGGGGCGTCCTCGCTCTCCTTGGAGAGGGTCTTCGCGGCGCCGCCGTTCTGCTCGACGATGTCGAAGTGCTCGGGACGGACGCCGACGGTGACCGTGCGGTCGCCCTTGTCGGCGGCGGCCTTGAGGGCCTCACGGTTGACCGGGACGACGCTGTTGCCGAACTTCACGCCGCCGTCGGTGATCGGGACCTCGACGAGGTTCATCGCAGGGGAGCCGATGAAGCCGGCGACGAACAGGTTCGCCGGGCGGTCGTACATGTTGCGCGGCGAGTCGACCTGCTGGAGCAGACCGTCCTTGAGTACGGCCACGCGGTCGCCCATGGTCATGGCCTCGACCTGGTCGTGGGTGACGTACACGGTGGTGATGCCGAGGCGGCGCTGCAGCGAGGCGATCTGCGTACGGGTCGAGACGCGGAGCTTGGCGTCGAGGTTCGACAGCGGCTCGTCCATGAGGAAGACCTGGGGCTCACGCACGATGGCGCGGCCCATCGCGACACGCTGGCG
This sequence comes from Streptomyces sp. R41, assembly GCF_041053055.1. Taxonomy (NCBI): domain Bacteria; kingdom Bacillati; phylum Actinomycetota; class Actinomycetes; order Kitasatosporales; family Streptomycetaceae; genus Streptomyces; species Streptomyces sp. R41. The sequence continues at coordinate 4,935,422 of NZ_CP163443.1, read as the reverse complement.
CTGACCGCCGGAGAGCGCCTTCGGCTTGCGGCCGAGGTACTCGGTGAGGTCGAGGATCTTCGCCGCGTCCTCGACCTTCTGGCGGATCTCGGCCTTCGGGACACCGGCGATCTTGAGCGCGAAGCCCATGTTGTCGGCGACCGTCATGTGCGGGTAGAGCGCGTAGTTCTGGAACACCATGGCGATGTCCCGGTCCTTGGGCGGCAGGTGCGTGACGTCGCGGTCACCGATGTGGATCGAGCCGGCGTTGACGTCCTCGAGACCCGCGAGCATGCGCAGGGAGGTGGACTTTCCGCAGCCGGAGGGACCGACGAGGACGAGGAACTCGCCGTCCGCGACGTCGAGCTCGAGCTGGTCGACGGCGGGCTTGTCGCCACCCGGGTAGATGCGGGTCGCCTTGTTGAACGAGACAGTGGCCATGGAGATGGGCCCCCTTCACCGGCAGGAACGTGCCGGACGATCCGAGTAAAGGTGGTGTCCACGACGGATGGTTCCGTTGTGGTGTAGTCCACGAGAGTGAACTGGGTCAGGACGGTACCTGGCGTTCACCTGGTCTGTCAGTACTCCGGGGCCGGTGAACTTCGCGGAAATATTCGATTGGGCGCCGCTGGGACCTGGGTACACTGCACGGGCACGTACGCCACACGCGCGCGTGCAGGCCTCCTTAGCTCAGCTGGTCAGAGCGCCGCTCTTGTAAAGCGAAGGTCGTCGGTTCGAATCCGACAGGGGGCTCGATGCATATGGACACCCGCCCACAGGGCCCGTGAGCTCGTAGTTCCGGCTACGGCCGAGGTTCCGCGGGCTGGTGGCCCTCAACGCGGTGAGCCTCGACGAGGGCCGCCGCGAAGCCCCGCGAGTACGTTCTCGCGCGACTGACCGTGAGACGTGGGTGCGGCGTGGCTGTGCCCTGGTCGTGGCTTCAGTGGCCGCGTACGCCTCGAGTGCGACCGATGACTCCCGTGACTGACGCGTCCGCCATCATGAACCCGGCACGCATGAGGGGCAGCGACACCGCCGGCGCGCGGGCGCACGGTGCCGGTGTCGCACGGGGCGCCGCCCGGGCGCGGGTTTCAGCTGCGGCTGCTTCCGTACGCCGACGCACCGCGCGTCGAGGTGCACGACAGCGGCGAGCGTGTGCCCCCGCAGTGCCCCCGACGGCGCGGTCGGGGGCGAGTCGGGACGGGGCCCGCTGCTTGTGTCGGCGGTGGCCGACAAGCGGGGTGGCGGATCGTTCACCCGGCAAGATCGTGTGGTGCGAGTTCGCGGGCGCGTTGTTCGCGGGCCACTGTGAGGATGACGTCCCGCAGCCGCTCGACGTACAGCCGCATGTTCTTGTACGCGATGTCGGTGTCGGGGTAGCGGCAGGTGAACCACAGGCCCTCGTGGAGTCGGTTGAGCCAGACGCACACCTGGTCGCCGTAGGACACCCTGACGAGTCCGTAAGCCGTCAGCTCGGCCCAGCGCTCCGACCCGGGGATGCCTCGCGCGTCGACGTACGAGACGATCGAGTACAGGTCGGGCGAGGTCGGGCGGAAGTCCGCGCCGAGCAGGCGCAGTACTCGGGCGAGGGGCATGCGTGCCAGCGACCTGTTGGCCTGCAGCTCGGCACGCACGGTTGTCAGGGCGCCGGCGAAATCGGGTGCCTGGTCGATGGGGACCTCGATCGGCGCGCCGCCGACGTACCAGCCCACCGAGTCGGACCACTTGGACTTCACCCGGGTGTGGAACGGCACGACGGCGCGATAGACGGGCTGTCCGCCGATCTCGTGGACGATGAGGCTGGTGGCGGCCAGGATGCCGACGAGGCTGCCACCGACGGGCCGGCAGTACGACTCGAACGCCGCGGCGGCGTCCGCGTCGACGAGCATCTCGCGCATGAGCTTCTGCGTGGGCAGGGGGCCGCCGGGCTCCAGACCGAGTTCGACGGGGAAGTTGGGCAGCTTGCCGTTGCACCGCCGGATGAACTCCCGCCAGCGGCCGACGATCGCGTGGGTGCCGTCGATCCGGTCCGCGTCCGCCCGCTCGATCTCGCAGAAGTCGACGTAACTGCCGACCGGCGTCTCCTCCACAGGGCGGCCCTCGGCGGCTGCCGCGTAGAGCTCGTGGATCTCGGCGGGCATGCGCTGGATGGAGTAGGCGTCGACGTTACTGTGATCGAAGCCAATGTACACGCTGGTGCCGTCGTCCCTGATGACCGCCGCGTAAAGGAAGTTGGGCCAGGTCAGCGCGTTCGCGGCGTCGTCGAAGCGGTCCTGGAGGTGCTGGACGAGTTGCGCCGCGTCGGGGAAGTCGCCGACCACCTCGCGGTGGAGCGACACGGCCTCGGGGTCGAGCGTGAACCGGTGCATCTCGTCGCCCTCCCAGCGGAAGCCGCTGCGCAGCGTCTCGTGCCGGAGCGTCCAGCTGCGCAGCGCGTCCTGCAGTGCGTCGAGGTCGACCCTGCCCGGGATGTCGAATGCCGTACCGAGCCAGGTCGGCACGAACAGGCCGTCCTCCCGCACGGATCGGGCGGTCCTGATGTGCGACTCCTGGACGTACGCCGGCGGCCGGGGGTCCTCCGGAAGGCCCGCCGCCGCCGTGACGGTCGCCGGACTGAGCGCCCACTCGACGAGCCGTCCGGGCCGGACCTCGCAACGCTGGATGTCGGTCATTCGCACGGGCGTCTCCGTTCGCAGTTGGAGCCCGGTTCGGGCGGACCCGATCAAGGGAATGCCGCGACCGCGAACGGAGGCGCCCAGAACATGTTGTGTTCCCACTTTTGAGTGGATTGAGTGATCGGCGGATGTGAGCCAATCGGTCCGCCGAGCATCCCGTGGCGTCAGCCCAGGCGTTTCATCCCACGAGCAGGTCGCGCTTGAGGGCGCTGAGTTCTTCGAGTCAGGCCGAGGGCCTGCTTCTCGTACGCGAGAAGGAGCCGTACTTCGCGGACCTCGTCGAACCCGGAGTTGAGGTACTCGGGGCGCACGTCGAGGAGCGGTCTGTAGAACTTAGCCTGCGCCGGGGAGGGGAGAGAGGGGACGCGCCGAGCGTTGCATCGTTGGCGGCCCGCACGAGACCACGCTCTCCCGCCACGCCCGGTATGGCTCGGTGAACGGGGTCGTGGCGCGGACGAGTTGGGATGAAACACCGCGAGTAAGCGACCTCTCACTTGGCCGAAGGCTCGAATCCTCCCGAGGGGAGCCCTCTGGCACCCAGGGGGCCGGTAGGTCGAACTTCGTCGCCAAGTAAGCCTGCACCAGGCCGGGTTGAGTAGTCGTCATCGCGGACCGAGCGTGCGCCATGGTGTGTTCGACCGGCCCTCGAGAACCCCGTACGCGCCCATGTCCCCGCTTGGACACGGGATACCCAGCAGTGTGGAATACCCCGGATCGCTACTGTTAGTGTTCGTTCAGTCACAGTAGGCAATCAGCCTCGACATACAGGCAATGAAGGACCGAGGTTCCATGCGCAAGTTTCAGCAGGCCATGATCGCAGCAGTGGCGGCCGGCGGTCTGTCCGCTATCGGTGCCGGCGCCGGTACCGCCTACGCCCACGACGATGCGCCGAAGGTGAACGAGCAGTACCGCCCCTACCAGGAGTGCAGTCCGCAGACGGTGGCCGAGAACGACATCCCGATCGGCGTGCTGGGCCTCTCCGAGACCTTCGACACCACCTGCGGCCAGTTCAACAACGCCTTCACCGGCTGAGGTCTGCGGCGTAATCGTGCGCGACGCTTTCCGCGAGCCCCTCGGGGTCACCCCCGAAGGGGCCCGTTCACGTGCGGCCGCCCGGAGCTCGAGGCCGCTCCTGTGACCCGCATGCGTTCGCGATGGCTCTGAAATCCGGCGCATCGATGAGCAGTTGCCGGCAAAGCGCTCAGCAGCGAGGGTCCGGCGGGTGCCCAGGCCGCACCGGTCGGCTCGGGCGTGGACCGCGGCAACAGCGCCTTCAGCAGGTCAGCCCTTCACTTCGTAAGCGAAACGGACCCGAACGTTCCGGACATGGGTCGGACGCCGGAGCCCGCCTCTCTCGACATTCCCAGGGTCCGGCGCGGCCGGTTCGCGGCGCACGACGCCCGGGCGCCTCTCACAAAGGAAAAGCATCACATGTTCAGTAGGAAGAAGATCGCGGCCGTCTCGGGGCTTCTCTGCGGCCTCGCCGTGACCTGTGCCGGCGCCACCCAGGCGTATGCCGCCGGAGGCCCGGGCACCTGCACTTTCGACTCTGAGGGCAACGTCACCTGCGTCCAACGGATCGTCGGCGACATGTCCGAAGGTGACGGGTTCGTCGTCCGCCAGGCACAGGGCTGCGTGCCGACGAAGCCCTTCTCGTTGCCCGTCATCCCCGTTCTGAACAATGGGAGCACGAAGATCGGGCCCGAAGTGACCTGTTCCCCCAAGGCGGGGTCGGCACCCGACAACAGTGACAAGAGTGACAAGAGTGACAAGAGTGACAACGGTCTGGGGCTGCCTGGCCTGCTGGGCTGAGCCCGGGGCGGAACCTTCCGACACCTTCCTCACTTTCAAGCAGCGGATGGCCGGACCAGGGTGACCTGGGCCGGCCATCCGCTGCTTGAGCGTCCACGCGAGCGCGTCGACGGGCAAACGGGTGACCGCCCCTCGCTGCCCGTGACTCGGCCCCGGGGGAACGTCGTTGCTTTCAGGGGGACGAGGCGGACGGAAGGGTGCCTCGCCATGGGCCGACACGACGTATGGAAGGGCGAAGATCCCAAATTGCTACAGATTGTGTGTATATGCTCACAATAAGTAGTCAAGCCAGGGCATCACGCCCGGGAAAGGGTTAAACCATGCGTAAGTTTCAGCGCGCTGCGGTCGTAGCCGCAGCGGTCGCGGGGCTGTCCACCCTCGGCATCGGCGTCAGCTTCGCCGACGGTTACGAAGACGCTCCTCCGCAGATCACCGCGGTGGCCAACTCGCAGGCCAACGCCGTGGCCACGTGGGGCGGCTACTACGCCCAGCCGTACTCCGCGCCGGAGGCTCCCAAGTACTCCGCGCCGGAGGCTCCCAAGTACTCCGCGCCCGAGGCTCCCAAGGAGTCCGCGCCCGAGGAGGGTTACAGCCAGCACTCCCCGGACGACTACGACAAGTAAAAAAGCGCCGAGGGCCCGATGCGCATGTTTCGGTGCGCTGCGGTCGTGGTCGTAACGGTCGCGGGGCTGTCCACCCTCGGCGTCGGCGTCAGCCTCGCCGACGGCTTCGATGGTCCGCAGGTCACCGCGGTGGCTTCCTCGCAGGCCAACGCCGAGGCCACGTGGGCCCCATAGGCCGTTGCTCAGGTAGCCGCACCGCAGTCCGAGCCCTGGCCAGAACACCACATGCACCGTATGCACATCGCACGATCTGAACATCCATGTGCTCGATCAGCTCGGGCTGTTCAACGGTGTGCTGAGTGACACCCCCAACGGCAGAGGCAGCCCGGACGCGCAGCAGACCCACCAGGGTGCGCGTCCGGGCTGCATCAATGCTGTCGCCGGAATCGCCGCAAAGGCATCCAGGCGCAGGGTCCCATATTTCGACCTTCTCCAAGGCTCGGGCGCCCGCCGGTCAACGGCACAGGCGCCCGGGCTCGATTGCAAAGGAACGCAGCACATGTTCAGTCGGCAGAAGATCGCAACCGTCTCGGGGCTTCTGGGAAGTCTCGCCGTGATCTACGTCGGCGCCGCGCAGGCGTACGCCGATGAACCCCCGGGCGATTGCAAGAGCTCCGCCCTGGGTGAAACCACCTGCATTCGCAAGAGCGAGACCGTCCACATCGACGAGGACGGCAGGATCGTCGTCAAGCAGATGCAAGACTGCGAGACGACCGACCGGCCGCGCTTGGTGGGGCCCGACAACGACCTGCTGAATACGGGGTCCACGAAGGTCGGGCCGGTTGTGAACTGCTCCAACAAGGCGCAACTGCCCAAGGGCTTCAAGCGGCCTCACTTCGATTTCTGAGGCGCGATCGGCGAATGCCGGACCGGGATCGCTCCCGATCCGGCATTTCGTCTTTCTACGGCATCGGTCGACCGTGGCCTGACGGAACTATCCGGTTACCTCGACGGTTTCGACAGGGCTTTCCGGCGACACAAACGCCTCGGTGCCCCGGCCTGTGGCCGGGGCACCGAGGAATGTTGTGACCTACTTCTTGCCGAAAGCGCTGTTGTCGCAGCCCTGGCTCGAGCCCAGGGAGGTCTGCTGTGCGCCCGGGTTGCCCTCGTCGTTGACCCCGAGCAGGCCGGTGAGCAGCCCGACGCTGCCGAGGATGTTGAGGTTGGTGTCGTGCGACTTGCAGGTGCTGCTCTGCAGGACGTTGTAGCTCTTCTTGCCGTCTTCGCCCGAACCCCAGCCGCCCTGATCGGCGTGGGCAGCGCCGGCGCTCAGGAGTCCGACGCTGCCGAGGGCAGCGACCAGGACGGCAGCCTTGCGAAGCTTGTGCATGTCATCTCCGGTGAGTGAAAAGGATGCGATCTGCGACAGATCGACTTCGTTCAGTTATGGAGGCTAATACGAAATATCCCCAAAACATCGGGCGGCGCGCCGAATTCGGGCATCCTTCCCGCCTTGGTCGATAGCGGGACATACCCCAATCCGCGAGTGAATCGCGACGTCGGCACCTGGCTCCGTCGGCTCGCCGACGACACCGATCGGATGGCCGCTTCGACACAAAAGGGGCCCGGCGCCGGGCCTGGGACTCGGTGCCGGGACCTGTTTCCCGCTCTTGGTCGCCTATGCGACCGTCACGTGCCTACCAGGCGCTGTTGTTGCAGCCCTGGCTCGAGCCGACGTGGGTGTCCTGTGCGCCCGCGTTGCCCTCGTCGCCGATCCCGATCAGGCCGGTGAGGAGCCCGACGTTGCCGAGGAGGTTGAGGTTCAGGTCGTGCGACTTGCAGTTGGAGCTCTGCAGGACGTTGTAGCTGTCGCCCTTGTCCTTGCCGCCGCCCTTGCCATAGCCGCCGCCCTGGTCGGCGTGGGCGGTGCCAGCACCCAGGAGTCCGACGCTGCTGAGGGCAGCGACCAGGACGGCAGCCTTGCGAAGCTTGTGCATGTCATCTCCGGTGGAGTGAAGTGGATGCGATCTATGACAGATCGACTTCGTACAGTTACGGGAGATTAATACGAAATATCCCAAATCGGACAGCGACGCGCCGATTTCATGATCTCTTGGCGGGAGCACCCGGAAGCCGCAGCGCATACGAGCGGGCCCTTCGGGGGGCGATCCTCGAAGGGCCCGTGCTGGGCGTCGATGTCCGGCCGTCCGGCGGCCTAGCGGGCGTGGGCGACGGCGTTCGCCTGGCTGTTGGCCTGGGTGCAGTTGATGCCCCGGGTCTCGGCGGCGGCGAGCAGGGCGACCGGGAGATTCGCGTTGAGCAGGGACTGCGGGCTGCACTCCTGGTCCGGATGGAAGAGGTTGTTCTGGTTCGGCGGGGCGGCCTGCGCCGGAGCCGTCTGCGGGGAGATCTGCGGGCTGAGCTGCGGGTTCAGCTGTGGGTTGACCTGCGGGCTGACCTCAGCGGGCTGCTGCGGGGCCGCCTGCTGCGGCGCGGCCGGCGAGCCGTAAGGGCGCGCGGTGGCCTGCGAGGTGGTCGACGAGGCGGCCTGGACGTCCGGCTGTGCAACGGGGGGCGGAACGGCACCGTTGTACGCAACGGGAGCGGCGGCGACGCTGGGGCCGGCGCCGCCGGCGGACAGACCGCCGGCTGCTGCGACGATGAGCGCGACCTGCTGAAGCTTGCGCATGGAACCCTCGGCCCTTCATTGACCTGTGCATGGAACGTACTGGAATGCTGATGAGCCAGTGCGGCTGTTGCTGTTTTTGCTGCCCTGTACGGCTGCGATGGACCATCGTTCTGGCTCAGTGGGGAACGAGATGAGTACGGGTCCAGTCACGGGAGCCGGGGCGTGGTCACCCAATTGCCAGAGGGTGTGAATCGTCAACGAAGGAGTGTGGGGCGCGCACTCGTTCTTGACGGGTCGTCAAGTGCTCACTCACCTGCGGCGCGACGGGCCGGTAATCCGATCGATGGCAGATGGGTGACGGAATTTTGGATGCCGTGACCGGATCGGAGGGAATGTCGTTGCCAACTGGGAAAGGGCAGCGATCGTGAATCGGAGAGAGGGGCAACGGGATCCGCTGTCGGCTCCGGCGTGAAGTCCACACGACAGCCCAGGATTACCCCTGTTGGGGCGCAGTACGAATATCAGACTGAGCGCACGCAAGACTGCACTGAATACAACGGATTTCCCTGTACAGGTATTGAAGGGCCGAGGGTTCCATGCGAAAGCTTCACAAGGCCGCGCTCGTCGTAGCAGCGGCCGGCGGTCTGTCCGCCATCGGCGCCGGCGTCAGCTATGCCGACGCTCCCGTCGGGTACAGCGGTGCTCCGGTGCCCGCTCCCGAGTATCCGGCGCCCCAGTACGCACCCCCCGCGCCTGCTCCTCAGTACCAGGCCCCCCAGTACGCACCCCCCGCGCCTGCTCCCCAGTACCAGGCCCCCCAGTACGCACCCCCCGCGCCTGCTCCCCAGTACCAGGCCCCCCAGCAGAGTGGTCCGCAGGCCACGGCAGCGTCCCGTTCGACGGGCACCGCACAGGTCTCCGCTCCGCAGCCCTACTCCCAGCCGGCGCCTCAGTACGCGGCCCCGGCGTATGCCCCGCAGCAGAGTGGTCAGGCCTCCGCCTGGGCCTCGTCGGGGGGCGCCGCGCAGGCCTCCGGCTCGCCGTATGTACCGCAGCAGGCCGCCCCTCAGCAGCAGCCGGCGCAGGTCGTGCCGCAGGTCGCCCCGCAGACGGCGCCGCAGGTCACTCCGCAGGTCGCCCCGCAGGTCGCCGTACCCCAGATGTTCAACCCGGAGCCCGCGCCGCGTGTCGCACCGCAGGTGAACCCGCAGGTGAACCCGTCGGTGAACCCGCTCATCAACCCGCTGATCGCGCCGGCCGGTCCACCGCAGGTCCCCGGTCTCGGCCTCGGACAGGTCGCGGCGCCTCCCGTGGGCCAGTTGGGTCTGCCCCGACTCGGCTGATGGCCTCCCCGCAATCGACCACCGTCCCAACTCGATCTGCTGCAGATCGCATCCGCTCGACCAACGGAGAAGAAATGCGCAAGCTTCAGAAGGTCGCCCTCGTGGGCGCCGTCCTCGGCAGTGTCGGCTCCTTCGGCGCCGGCACCGCCTTCGCACACGGTGAGCCCGGCCACGACGACTTCGACGTCACGCAGAGCGCCGAGTGCCGCTCGCACGACATGAACATCGACGTCCTGGGCAACGTCGGCGCCTTCAGCGGCTTGGCAGGCAACCTGCTGAACGGCGAAGGGGACCCGGGTGCGCAGTCCGCCCACCTCGGTTCGGACTTGGGCTGCAACAGCAGGGCGTTCTGAGCAGCCGCGCTGCACAATCCTGCTTCGCGGTCCTGCAAGAGGACCGCCGGCCACCGGGCCCGGCATGACTGCTTCCCTGGCGATCGGATGACCTGGGGTGGTGTCACCGGGCCCGAGCGGTGCCGTGGAGACCGTGATGAGGGGTCCGGCTGTCGCCCGTCCCGGCGCAACACCGAGTTCTTCGCGAGCGGCAGGCCTACAACCGTGGCGTGCGTACGGTGCCTACACCCCAGTCGGTACCGCATGAACCGTGCTTCCGGAGGATGGGCTGGACGACATCGACGAGGCGGGTGTCGTCCCGGGCCTGGACGTCGGCAGGACCGCGCATCACGGCCACGGTCCGACCCGGCACTCCCCTCGGCGCCCTGCCCGTGACCCTCGGCGACGGCACCAGACGCCAGATAGGCCGAGGCCAATCCGTAGACCTGGGTCAAGGCCGCAGTCGAGACAGTGCGGGCCACCGATCGGCACGGGCCGGCTCGTGCCCATGAGCTGGGACCGCCTTCATCCCCGTTCACGGCGCGGGCCGAATGGCCGCACTCACCGGGTTCGGGCTCCAACTCCCGCTTCCGGCGAACGATGTCGTAGTCGGACCGCCGCGATGTGCCGCCCATCCCCGCCGCCACGACGTGCCCCGGCGGCGCCGCACCACCGCAAGGCAGGCCCGCTCCGTCGCCGCGAACGCCTCCGCGTCCGACCGCCTCGTCGACACGGTCATCAGTCGGGCACCCACCGCCCGGCCCCGCCCGTCCGCGAGACGCACGAAGTGATCGGGAGCGTGGCGGCGCCTGCGTCGGCCGCCGTGCCAGTGCGGCCAGAACGGCCGCGAAGCGATCCCCGTCACCTCTGGACCGGCGTCCAGAAGGATCAGCCGGTCCCGCTCCAGCCGACGATTCGTAGCCGATGCGCTCGCGCGTGGTCGCGCAGAAGTACCAGCCCGCGAAGCTCTCCCCGCCCTTGGGCCAGCGGAACGGACGTGCCGGCGCCGCCCCCTCCAACGGCTCAGAGATCCGCTCGGGGCCCGTCACCCAGCGCCCGCAGCGCCCCGTCCGTCAGCCGGTACACCGTCCACTCGTCCTGCGGACGGGCGCCCAGCGATTCGTAGAAGTCGATCGACGGGCGGTTCCAGTTCAGGACGGCCCACTCCAGGCGCTGGTAGCCGTGTTCCACGCAGATCCGCGCCAGCTCCGTCAGCAGCGCCTTGCCGTGCCCGGCGCCGCGCGCCTGGGGGCGTACGTACAGGTCTTCCAGGTAGATGCCGTGGACGCCGCGCCAGGTCGAGAAGTTCAGGAACCACAGGGCGAAGCCGACCGGCTCGCCCGTCGTGTCGTCCACCGCTATGTGCGCGTACGCCGCCGGGTGCTCGCCGAAAAGCGCCTCGCGCAGCTGCTCCGGTGTCGCCCTCGCCTCCTCCAGGACCTTCTCGTACTCGGCCAGTTCACGGACGAGGGCGTGGATGACGGGGATGTCGGCGGGGGTCGCGGTGCGAATCATGCGGCGAGACTAGCTGGGGCTGTCGCGGAGTCGGCGGGCGATCTCCAGCTGCTGGGCCTCCAGGGGGCGGCCGTCCTCGATCTCCCAGAGGGAGTTCTGCAGGACGCGGGCGAGGGTCCAGGCCCGGGCCCGCTGCCGGTCCAGTCCCATCACGTCCGTCATCGCGTCGAAGCGCCAGCGGATCTCGTCCGCGTCGAAGCGGTTGTCGAGGGCGGGGCACAGGTCGAAGCCGGGGTCGCCGGCCAGCGGCTTCGGGTCGATGGCGAGCCACGGGGCGCGGTCGGAGGCGAGGACGTTCTCGTAGTGGAGGTCCCAGTGCAGGAGGCGGTCGCCCGGTTCGGCGACGACCTCGCGTTCGGCGGCCGCGCAGTCGGCGAGGAGGCGGCGGGCGTCGGGGTCCGGGACCCGCTCCAGCGCCCACGGCAGCTGCTCCAGCATCGCCCGCGCGATGTCGCCGAGCCGCCGCATGCCCCGCGGTGCCGGTACGGAGGTGAGGTGGGCCAGCAGGCGGGCGATGACCAGGACGGCCTCGCGGGTGTCGGGCACGTGCGACAGCATGCGGGCCGGGTCGAGGCGTTCCAGGAGCATGGTGCCGGTGGCCGAGTCGTGTTCGAGGAGCCGTACCGCTCCGTCGCCGTCCCAGACGCGCAAGGCGACCGGCTCGCCCTCGCTCTCCTCGTCGAGGAGCTGGAGCTTGAGGACGGCCGGAGTTCCGCCGGGGCGGCGCACGGGCAGGACCAGGGCCGTCACCCCGTGCATGGAGGGGCCGTCGAGGCGCAGCTCCCAGCGGTCGAGGAAGTCCGCGGCCCGCTCCGGGAGCGCGGCGATGAACGCGCGACCTGCCTCTCCGTTGAATGTGAGCTGAGAGGCGGCCAACTCATCCGGAATGTCGATCACATATGGGACCCTAATGGCGTGGGTGAATCGGCTCATGCGAATTGACGGGGGCCTCCACAGGGTGTGGAGGTACGTGTGCGGCGCCCCCGGTACCTACGCCTGGCTGGGGATCCTCTTCGTCACCACGGTGGCCGTACACCAGATGTCGCCGGAGTTCGAGGAACAGTTCCTGCGGCAGCGCTCGACCAACATCCACGAGCTGTCGAACAACCCCGTGCGGGTGCTGATCGCCAGTGCCATGTGGATCGACGGCGGGCACTGGGTGCCGTACGCCGTCCTCTACACCGTTTTCCACGCCACGGCCGAGCGCTGGCTGGGCACCGCGCGCTGGCTGCTGGTGTGCGTGGCCGCGCACGTGCTGGCCTCGCTCATCAGCGAGGGGGCGCTGTTGCTGGCCATCCGGCACGGGGTGGTGCCGCACTCGGCGGTCAACACGCTGGACATCGGGGTGAGTTACGCGCTGGCCGGGGTGATCGCGGTGCTCACCTACCGGATCGCGTCGCCGTGGCGGTATCCGTATCTGGCGGTCGTTCTCGTCGTGTACGGGGTGCCGCTCGCGACCGGTCGCACCTTCACCGATCTCGGACATTTCATCGCGGTGCTGATCGGTCTGGCCTGCTATCCGCTGGTCAGGGGTCGCGGAAAAGCACGGAATCCGAAGGAGACAGTGGCCGCTCTCAGGGGTTAACGTCCCGGCCATGAGCAGCTCGGCAAGCAATGTCGTGAACGGCGGCATCTCCTTCTGGTACGCGGACGACGGCCTCCCCGAGACGCGGGAGCCGCTGCCCGGCGACGCGTCCGCCGACGTCGTCATCGTGGGCGGCGGCTACACGGGACTGTGGACCGCGTACTACCTGAAGAAGGCGTCCCCCTTCCTCCGTATCACCGTCCTGGAGCAGAAGTTCTGCGGTTACGGCGCCTCGGGGCGCAACGGCGGCTGGCTCTACAACGGCATCGCGGGCCGCGACCGGTACGCGAAGCTGCACGGCCAGGAGGCGGCGGTCCGCCTTCAGCAGGCGATGAACGAGACGGTGGACGAGGTGGTGCGGGTCGCCGCCGAGGAGGGCGTCGACGCCGACATCCATCAGGGCGGCGTCCTCGAAGTGGCGTACACACCCGCCCAGTTGGCCCGGCTCAAGGCCTTCCACGCGCACGAGCTGTCGTACGGCGAGAAGGACCGCGAGCTGTACGGCGCCCGGGAGACCGCCGAGCGGATCCGGGTCGCGGACGCGGTGGGCTCGACCTGGACCCCGCACGGGGCACGGCTGCACCCGGTGAAGCTGGTCAAGGGGCTCGCGGCGGCCGTCGAGGCGCTCGGCGTCACCATCCACGAGCAGACGCCGGTCACGGAGATCCGCCCGAAGCACGCGGTCACGCCGTACGGCACGGTCCGCGCGCCGTACGTGCTGCGCTGCACGGAGGGCTTCACGGCGAATCTCAAGGGCCAGAAGCGCACCTGGCTGCCCATGAACTCGTCGATGATCGCGACGGAGCCCCTGTCGGCGGAGCAGTGGGAGTCGATCGGCTGGGAGGGCCGCGAGACGCTCGGCGACATGGCGCACGCGTACATGTATGCGCAGCGCACCGCCGACGACCGCATCGCGCTCGGCGGCCGCGGAGTCCCGTACCGCTTCGGCTCGCGCACCGACAACGACGGCCGCACGCAGCAGGCGACCATCGAGGCCCTGCACGAGATCCTGGTCCGCTTCTTCCCGTCCCTGGCCGGGGTGCGGGTGGCGCACGCCTGGTCGGGTGTCCTCGGCGTCCCGCGCGACTGGTGCGCCACGGTGACCCTGGACCGCTCGACGGGCCTCGGCTGGGCCGGCGGCTACGTCGGTTCGGGCGTCGCCACCACCAACCTCGCCGCGCGCACGCTGCGCGACCTGATCCAGCAGGACTCCGGACAGTCGGGCCCGACGGACCTGACCGCCCTCCCGTGGGTCAACCACAAGGTCCGCAAATGGGAGCCGGAGCCCTTCCGCTGGATCGGCGTGCACGGCATGTACGCCACCTACCGCACGGCGGACCGCCGCGAACTGACCACGCACAGCGCTCAGTCGTCGCGCCTTGCTCAGGTGGCGGACCGGGTGGCCGGGCGGCACTGAGGAAACTTTGCCCTCTGATTGCCGTCCCACGGCTCTCTCATAACTCCCTTCCCCTCAAAGCTGTTTGGCAGCTTGTGTCATGTACGCCACGGCTTCCTCAGGGGAGGGAACTTTCATGGCAGCCAAAGGCTTCCGAAGAAGAAGACGAGTGTGGGCGGTCTTCGCCGCGAGCGCCGCTCTGGGTCTGACGGTTACGCAGGCCCAGGCGGCGTCGGGCGGTGACACCGACCCCTTCGGTGTGCGAGCGCTACAGCGACAGGCCCTTCTGCACCAGCAGAAGGGCCTGTCGGCGTTCGCGGAGGACCCGGGGGAGGAGGACGAGGACGAGTCGGGGAACATCGCCGAGCAGGCCGACCAGTACGCCGAGGCGCGGACCTCGCCGGGGATCGTGGCGCCGGGCGCGTACGGGGCGGCGTTCGACCAGCTCTCCGATCTGCCGCACACGGGCGGCAGTTGGAGCGATGTGACCCGGCTGCCGTACGACTCCGACGACTCGCGCTACCGCGACATCAACTCCAACTCCAGCGGCGGCGCGGGCAAGGTCACCGGACGGGTGACCGGGCTCGCGGCCGACAGCCACGGGTATGTGTACGCGGGCGCCGCCAACGGCGGTGTCTTCCGGTCGAGCCGTGGGGGCGGCCACTGGAAGAACATCTCCGACCGGCTGCCCGCCCTCTCCACCGGCGATCTGCAGCTCGATCCGCGCGGCCGCCTCTGGTACGCGACCGGCGAGGCCAACACCAGCGCGACCTCCTTCCTCGGGACCGGCGTCTACGTCCTCGACGATCCGCGCAAGGGCAGCTTCAGCCCGCGTGACCGGGTCGGCGGGGACGAGCTGGAGTCCACGTCCATCAACGCGCTGCGGTTCGGCGGCGACAAGGTGTGGGCCGCCACCACGCGCGGGGTGTGGAGCCACTCCACCAAGTCCCTGAAGGGCGCGTGGAAGCTGGAGTTCGCGCCCAGTCCCGACTATCTGCCGGGCGGTTCGAAGGCGTCCGACCCGTCGGCCGCGTACAAGAACATAACCAGCGACATAGCCATCGACCCGAAGAACCCGAGCAAGGTCGTGCTGGCCGTCGGCTGGCGCGGCGGCGACACCTACAACGGCTTCTACGCGAAGGGCAGCCGGGGCTGGGAGCGGCTGACCGGTCTGGGGGATCTGCCGACCAACAGCGAGGACGTCGGCAATGTGACCTTCGCGCGCAGCGCGGACGGGTCGCGGTACTACGCCATCGACCAGTCGCCCGAGATGACCGCCGAGAACCCGGACAGCGGACTGGAAGGCATCTTCGTCTCCAAGTCCGGTTCACCGACCGGGCCCTGGACGAGGATCGCGGGATACGAGCGGCTGCGGGACTCGGGCTCAGCGCTCACCGGTGACGGATACCAGCCCGGGATCCAGGCCTGGTACGACCAGTTCCTCCAGGTCGACCCGAAGGACCCCGAGCATGTGTACGCGGGCCTGGAGGAGGTCTTCGAGACCAAGAACGGCGGGGCGAGCTGGAGCGTGCCCGGGCCGTACTGGAACTTCGGCTTCGCGTGCTGGTCCATCGACCCGGCCAAGCAGAGCGGCGACTGCCCGGCGACCACCCATCCGGACCAGCACTCGGTCGCGATCGGCAGTGACGGGGGCGCGCCGTATCTGGTGGTCGGCGACGACGGCGGTGTCTACAAGCGGCCCGTGAAGGGAAGCGCCGACGCCTCGGGGCACGCCACCGACTGGAAGTCCCTGAACGACGGCACGATGGACGCGCTGCAGTACTACTCGGTGGGCGTGGGGACCGACTCCCGCGGCCTTGCCGTCACCGGCGGCCTGCAGGACAACGGGCAGTCGATCCTGCGTCCCGGCGACCGCGTGATGGGCTCCAACTTCGGCGGTGACGGCGGCGACACGATCGCCGACCCGGACAACGGCTGCAACATAGCGGCGGAGTACGTGTACCTGGCCGTCTCGGTCACCAACAACTGCGCCGTGAATGACGGCAGTTGGGTCACCGACCCGTCGAAGGCGACCTCCTACTCCGTGGCCCCGCCCGACAACGCCACCGGCGAGGCCCGCTTCATCGCCCCGCTGAACGCCGACATCAAGGACAAGAACACCTGGGTCGCGGGCGGCCGCCACGTCTGGATCAACACCCACGGGTACGCGATCCGCAGCGGCGGTGAGTGGTTCGGCGCGTACGACCTCGGTGAGGGCCACACGGCCACCGCCGTCGCCTCCTCCGGCGGAAAGGTGTACGCCGCCTGGTGCGGCCCCTGCAACAACCAGGGCTTCACCCGGGGCATCGCGGTCGGCAACGCCGACGGCACGGGCTGGCACCAGCTGACCCTCCCGGTCGACGGCACGGTCCCCAACCGCTACCTGTCCGGCCTCGCCATCGACCCGGCCGACTCCGACCACGTGCTGCTCGCCGTCAACGGCTTCTCGCGCAAGTGGACCGAGGGTCCGGGCGCGGGCGTCGGTCACCTGTTCGAGACGACGGACGGCGGGGTGACCTGGAAGGACGTCTCCGGAAACCTGCCCGACGTGCCCGCCAACTCGGTGGCCCTGCTCAAGGGCGGCGTCGTCGCGGTCGGTACGGACCTCGGCGTGCTGGTGCGGACCTCCCGCTCCTCCGGCTGGAAGGTCGCCGGGGACAACCTGCCCACGACGGCCGTGCTCCAGCTGCGCACCGGGCCCGACGGGCGGCTGTACGCGGCCACGCACGGGCGGGGGATCTGGGCGATCGACGTACGGCGACTGCGCTGATCCTCTGAAGTGCACGGCAGCGGGGCGGGGCCGGACGGGGCCCCGCCCCGCTGCCGTGCACGCGTCCGGTTCAGGCCACCGACTCGGGTACGGGCGCGTCCGCGGGGGCGTGTTTCGGGGGCTTCGCCGTGACCATCAGGCCCGCGACCAGGCCGGCCAGGAGCATGATGCCGACGGCCCACCAGATGGCGACGGTGTAGCCGTGCACGATGCCCTCCTTCGTGATCAGGGCCTGCTGGGCGGGGTCGTGGAGGTGGGCCGCGATGTACGCCGCGCCACTGGTGGTGGCGATGGTGTTCAGAAGGGCCGTGCCGATGGAACCGCCCACCTGTTGCGAGGTGTTGACCGTCGCCGAGGTCACGCCCGAGTCCTGCGGGGCGACCCCGGCGGTGGCGGTGGCGAAGACCGGCATGAACGTCAGGCCCATGCCGAGGCCCATCAGGATCAGGCCGGGCAGCAGCCGGCCCGCGTAGTCGGAGTCGACCGCGAGCTGGGTGAAGATCAGCATGCCGCCGGCCGCGAGGATCATGCCGGGGACCATCAGCATGCGCGGTGCCACGTGCTGCAGTAGCCGGGCCGAGATCTGCGTGGAACCGACGACGATCGCGGCCGTCAGGGGCAGGAAGGCCATGCCGGTCTTCACGGGCGAGTAGCCGAGGACGACCTGCAGGTAGTAGGTCAGGAACAGGAACATGCCGAACAGGCCGATGACGGCGAGGGCCATCGTCAGGAAGCAGCCGGCGCGGTTGCGGTCCTTGACGATGTGCAGGGGGAGCAGCGGGCTCGCCGCCTTCGTCTGCCAGACGACGAAGGCGATCAGCAGGGTGACGCCGACCGCGAACAGGGACAGGACCAGCGGGTCCGTCCAGCCGCGCGGCTCGGCCTCGCTGAAGCCGTAGACGAGCGCGACCAGGCCGCCGCAGCCCAGCATCACACCGGGTATGTCGAGCCGGGCGTTCTTGTTGCCCGGGCGGTCGCGCAGCAGGGCGAACGCGCCGAAGACCGCGATGATCGCGATGGGGATGTTGACGTACAGACACCAGCGCCAGTTCAGGTACTCGGTCAGCAGCCCGCCCGCGATGAGACCGATCGCCGAACCGCTGCCCGCGAGGGCGCCGTAGACACCGAAGGCCTTTCCGCGCTCCTTCGGGTCGGTGAAGGTGGTGGTGAGCAGCGACAGCGCGGAGGGGGCGAGTACGGCGGCGAAGCTGCCCTGGAGCGCGCGGGCGCCGAAGAGCATGCCGGGGCTGGTGGCCGCGCCGCCCACTGCGGAGGCGACGGCGAACCCGATGAGCCCGAAGACGAAGGTGCGCTTGCGGCCGACGAGGTCGGCGATCCGGCCGCCGAGCAGCAGAAGACCGCCGAAGGCCAGCGTGTACGCCGTGATGACCCACTGCCGGTTGCCGTCGGAGATGCCCAGGTCGTGCTGCGCGGAGGGGAGCGCGATGTTCACGATGGTCGCGTCCAGGACGACCATCAGCTGTGCGAGGGCGATGATCACGAGGCCCCACCAGCGGTGGGCATCGGCGCCTTCGGGAGCCTGGGGTTCACCTGTTCGGGTGACGCTCACCTGGCCAGAAGACCATGAAAAGGGATGTATCGCATCTTCGCGTCGTGTGCCATCGGAGGGCGCACTTGTGGGGGGTGCGCCTTCGGAGAGCGCGCCTTTCGGGTGCCTGGTCACGGCTCCAGCACCACCTTTCCGATCGTGCCCCGGGTTTCCAGCGCCCGGTGCGCGGCGGCCGCCTCGGCGAGCGGGAAGCGCGTCACGGCGGGGGCGAGGCGACCGGCGGCCGCCTCGGCGAGGGCGCGCAGTTCCAGGGTTCGTACGGGGTTGGGGCCGCCTGCCTTGCGCAGCATCACGGGGCCGAGCACCTGCTCCGTCACGCCCTCGACGATCAGCGGCTCCCCGCCCTGGATGCCCTCGCCTGACCAGCCGAAGACGATGTGCCCCCCGCCGGGGCCGAGGAGACCGACGGCGGCGCGGGCGACCTCGCCGCCCACACCGTCGAAGACGACCGTCGCCGTGCGCGGGCCGAGGTGGGCGCGGACCTGCTCCGGCCAGGCGGGGTCCTTGTAGTCGACGGCCAGGTCGGCGCCGTTGTCGCGCACCCGGGCCACCTTCTCCGGGCCGCCCGCGAGACCGATCACGGTGGCGCCCGCGTGCTTCGCGTACTGCACGAGGAGGGTGCCGATGCCACCCGCGGCGGCGGGCACGACGGCCACGGAATCGGGGCCGAGCTCGGCGAACTGCAGGATCCCCATGGCCGTACGACCTGTTCCGATCATGGCGACGGCCTGGGCGAAGTCCAGGTTCCCGGGGATCTCGTGGAGGCGGTCGACATCGGTGACGGCCAGTTCGGCGTAGCCTCCGGGCGCGAAGCCGAGGTGGGCGACGACGCGCTTGCCGAGCCAGAGACCGGCGACGCCCTCGCCCAGGGACTCGACGGTTCCGGCGACCTCGCGGCCGGGGATCGTCGGCAGTGGCGTGGGCTCGGGGGCCGGGCCCCGCATGCCTTCGCGCAGGGCCGCGTCCAGGAGGTGGACGCCCGCCGCGGCCACGGCGATACGGACCTGGCCGGGGCCCGGCTCGGGGTCCTCGGCCTTCTCGTGGGTGAGGTTCTCGGCCGGGCCGAAGGCGTGCAGGCGGATGGCGTGCATGGTGGGTTCCCCAATCGTCCTGAGAAACCCAGCGTTCAACCTCAAGCATGCTTGAGGTCAAGGCGCTCCCGGATCCTGAAGGCCAGCGCGACGGCTTCGAGGGCGCTGTTGAAGGAGACCTCCGAGAGCACGCCGGGGGCGGCGACCTGGTCTCCCGCCAGGTAGACGCCGTCGCCCCGGTCGATCGACGGCCGGTCCCGCCAGCTGGTGCCTGGCAGGTCGACCGCGCCGGTACGACCGTTCGCGACGGCCTCCCGCCGCCAGGTGACGCGCTCGCGCCAGCCCTCGAACGCGAGGTCGAGGAGGCGCTCGGCACGGGCGACGCCGTCCGCCCCGGACTCGTGCGGGGCGATCGGGATCTGGCCCTGGACGAGCTGCTCCCCGGCCGGGGCGAGGGTGCGGTCCTGGGCCGTGAACCGCTCGATCCAGCCGGGCGCGTCCAGGTCGGAGACCGCGAAGGCGTCGCCCCGCCGGGTGCGCACGGCCAGGTCGATGAGAGCGGTACGGCCGCCGGTCCAGGTGAGGGAGTCGTCCTTGAGGAGACGGCGGGCCGCGGCGAGGGAGGTCGCGACGACGACCGGCCCCTGACCCACGGGGACGGTGTCCACACGGGCCAGGGTCTCCATGCGCACGCCGAGATTCCATGCCCGGGCGGCCATCCGGTCGATGACGCTCGCCCATCCGCCCCGTGGGTAGTGCGCCTCCGGGGGCAGCTTGGTGGCCCGGCGCAGCCGTTCCTGCACGAAGGCGGCGGAGAGCGAACCGGGGTCGTGGTGGAAGAGGGCGACGGCGGAGTAGTGCGCGGCGGCCCGCGCGCCTTCCTCTCCCGCCTGTTCCGTCGCCCACGTCATGAAGTCCACGTCCACGGGAGCCTGTTGGGAGGAGCGGCGCAGCAGCTTGAGCATCGCGAAGGGCGGGGTGCGGCGCAGGGCGCCCTTGTGGTGCAGCCGCAGCCGGGCGGCTTCCAGGGGCGGGATCGGGGCGAGCGGCCCGATCAGGTTCCGCTGCTTGAGCCAGGTCCAGTGCGGGCCGCCGCTGTAGAGGGCGTGGGGGCCTTCGTTCGTCCGGTACGGGCCCTCGGCGGTGCGGGCTCGGCCGCCGAGCGTGTGGTGCGCCTCGTACACGGTGACTTTGGCACCGGCCTCGGCGGCGGTGATGGCTGCGGTGAGTCCGGCGAAGCCGCCGCCGATGACGGTGATGTGCTGCATGGTTGGCCTCTCCCTGCTGTGGGGCTTCTTGGTGAATACGACTGGTCGAGGGCCCCGGAATGTGACATGGGCGGCGTCTTCGCAGGTCGGGGGGATTGTCAGTGGCGGCGTGCAGTATGGGGGCATGGTGAGGAGAGCGGCGGGTGGGAGCGGCGGTTCGGGCGGGAAGGTGCCCGGGAGCGGGGTGAAGGCGGCGCGACGGCCGGAGGTGCGGCTGCCGGCGCTGGAGCCGTACGGCGGCGGGGAGTTGGAGCCGGACGGGGACTACGACGGGCTGGATTTCCAGGAGCTGGACTTCGTCGGTCAGGACGGCGGCGGCGCCCGCTTCATGGACTGCGCGCTGACGGGCTGCGCGCTGGACGAGACGTCGCTGCATCACGCGCGCGTGCTGGACTCGGTCCTGACGGGCATACGGGGCGTGGGCACCGATCTCGCAGAGTCGACCCTGCGCGACGTCGAACTGATCGACGCCCGCCTCGGCGGAGTGCAGCTGCACGGGTCCGTGCTGGAGCGCGTCCTGATCCGCGGCGGCAAGATCGACTACCTGAACCTGCGCAAGGCCCGCCTCAAGGACGTCGTCTTCGAGGGCTGCGTCCTGGTCGAGCCGGACTTCGGAGGAGCCCGCCTGGAGCGCGTGGAGTTCGTGGACTGCGTCCTCAAGGGAGCGGACCTCACCTCGGCGACCCTCACGGATGTGGACCTGCGCGCGGCGGCGGAGCTGGACATCGCGCGGGGGGTGGGCCGGCTGGCGGGGGCGGTGATCAGTCCGGTCCAGCTGATGGATCTGGCGCCGGTGCTGGCGGCGGAGATGGGGGTGCGGGTGGTGGGGATCGACCAGGACTGATCGGTCGGGGCGACCGCTGGGCTGATCTCGGCGACGAGGTCCAGGTTCGCGAGGCGGACTTCCGGCGGCCGGCCGAGGGGTTCTTCGCCGAGATCGAGGCCAAGGTCCTGCAGACCGGGCGTTTTCTTGCCGACCGGGCCGACGCGTGGGCGTACGTGGTGGTGTCAGCCCACCCGGGGGAAGCGGGCCTGGAGGGTCCAGATCGCCGGGTTCTCGGCCAGGTCGTCGTGCAGGTCGGTGAGGTCGGCGATCAGGTCGTGCAGGAAGTCGCGGGCCTCACGGCGGAGTTCGGAGTGGGAGAAGGTCAGCGGCTCCTCGTCGCCCGGCATCCAGTCTGCCTCGATGTCCACCCATCCGAAGCGGCGCTCGAAGAGCATGCGGTCGCTCGACTCGGTGAAGTCCAGCTCCGCGTGCTGCGGCCGGGAGGCCCGGCTGCCGCGCGGGTCCTGGTCGATCTGCTCCACGATGTCGCACAGCGCCCACGCGAAGTCGAGCACCGGCACCCATCCCCAGGCTGTGGACAGCTCCCGGTCCGCCTTGGTGTCGGCGAGATAGACGTCACCGCAGAACAGGTCGTGCCGCAGCGCGTGGACGTCCGCGCGGCGGTAGTCGGTCTGCGGGGGGTCGGGGAAGCGGTTGGAGAGGGCGTAGCCGATGTCGAGCACGTAGGTGATGGTGTCACGGCCGGGTGGGCGGCTCCGCCGACCGCGGGGTGACGGTGACAGGGCCCCGGAGGACGGCGTCCCCGGAGGGTCGCGTGCCCGGGACGGCGTGCTCGGGACCGCGTGCCCACAGAGCCCCGTCCCGCGGGAGCGCGGGCCCCCGAGGGCCCCGTTCACGCAGGACGCGCGTTCACGGACCGCGTGCTCCGAGGCCCGGTTCCTGTAGGACCGCGTGCTCAGGCCCCCGTCCCTGCAGGACCGCGTGCTCGGAGGACCCGGTCTCTGCAGGACTTCGTGTCCCGAGGACCCGGTCTCTGCAGGACCGCGTGCTCGGAGGACCCGGTCTCTGCAGGACTTCGTGTCCCGAGGACCCGGTCTCTGCAGGACTTCGTGTCCCGAGGACCCGGTCTCTGCAGGACTTCGTGTCCCGAGGACCCGGTCTCTGCAGGACTTCGTGTCCCGAGGACCCGGTCTCTGCAGGACTTCGTGCCCCGAGGACCCGGCCCCCGCAGGACTTCGTGCCCCGAGGCCCCTCCCTACAGGACCGCATCCCCACAGCACCGCCTCCCCCATAGGATCACTGACGTGCCCCGATATTCCGTCGCTGTCCCCTTTGCCCTGGCGTTCGCCGTCGCCCTCGCCGGGTGCAGTGGAGGCGGCGTGCATGGGAAGCCCGGCGCGTCCGGGGTCCGTGACCCGTACTTCCCGAAGATGGGCAACGGCGGCTATGACGTCAGCCACTACGGCCTGACGCTCTCCTACGAACCCAAGACGCGGCATCTCGTCGGCACCGCGGAGATCACGGCGCGGGCCACCCAGAACCTCAGCGCGTTCAACCTCGACCTCAAGGGGCTGGACGTCGACGGCGTCACCGTCGAGGGCAAGGTCGCCCGCTGGAACCGCGCAGGCCAGGAGCTGACCGTGCGCCCGCACGACGACCTCGACAAGGGGGAGACGTTCCGTGCGACGGTCCGCTACTCGGGCGACCCCGAGACGATCACCGACCCGGACAGCTCGGAGGAGGGCTGGCTGCGCACGGCCGACGGCTCCCTCGCCCTAGGCGAACCCACCGGCTCGATGGCGTGGTTCCCCGGCAACCACCATCCCTCCGACAAGGCGTCGTACGACATCACGATCACGGTTCCGGAGGTCCTGCAGGCCGTCTCCAACGGCGAGTTGAAGAGGGAGACGACGAAGAACGGCCGTACGACCTTCGCCTGGCACACCGCCGAACCGATGGCGAGCTATCTCGCCACGGTCGCGATCGGCAAGTACAAGATCACGCGCTCGACCACGAAGAACGGCCTGCCCGTGTACGTCGCCGTCGACCCGACGCAGACCGAGGCGAGCAAGAAGGTGCTCGCGCGCATCCCGGACATCATGGAGTGGGAGGAGTACAACTTCGGCCCGTATCCCTTCTCCTCGACGGGAGCGATCGTCGACCGCCCGGACGACGCGGGCTACGCCCTGGAGACCCAAGCCCGCCCCGTCTTCCCGGGCGCTCCCGAGACCGAGCTCCTCGTCCACGAACTGGCTCACCAGTGGTACGGCAATTCCGTCACCCCCAAGACATGGCGGGACATGTGGCTCAACGAGGGCTTCGCCACGTACGCGGAGTGGCTGTGGCAGGAGGACCACGGTGGCGACACGGCCGACGAGATCTTCCACTCCCTCTACAAGGGCGACTACTACGAGAACCCGGATGAGAACAAGGCCATCTGGGCCTTCCCGCCCGCCAAGCCCTCCGGTGCCGCGCACATCTCCGACAGCCCCGTCTACGACCGCGGCGCGATGGTCCTCCACAAGATCCGCCAGGCCGTCGGCGACGACACGTTCTACGACATCATCCAGGGCTGGGCCGCCGGCCACCGCCACGGCAACGCGGACACCGACGACTTCACGGCGTACGTGGAGAAGAAGGCGCCGGACAAGGATTTCAGCGAGATCTGGAAGGACTGGCTGTACGGGGAGGGCAAGCCGGCGAAGCCGTGACCCGGTCGGTCGGGTCGGTCACGCGCGCCGGTCGAGTCGGTCGGGTCGGTCACGCGCGCCGGTCGAGTCGGTCGGGTCGGTCACGCGCGCCGGTCGAGTCGGTCGGGTCGGTCACGCGCGCCGGTCGAGTCGGTCGGGTCGGTCACGCCCGCCGGTCGAGTCGGTCGGGTCCGTCACGCCCGCCGGTCGAGATCGATCCGCATGGCGGCGCGGGCGTCGCGGACGGCCTGTTGGTGGGCCTCGCGTGCCTCCTGGCAGGCGGACGACCGCAGAGAACTGCCGGAAGCGAGGACGTCGCGCAAACGCCGCAGGCTGTAATACGCGGCGTCTATGGCGGACACCATCTCGGTCGGCACGCAGATGACGGCGGACTCCCGCGCCTCGTTGCAGCCGGACGCCCGGAACGCCTCCCGCACCGCCGCGTCGAGCCCCGCGGCCTCCCGTTCCTGGTCCCCGGTGGCCATTGCTCGCATGGCTTCATGGGCCTGCCGGAAGGTGACCAGGCAGGCCCAGTAGATCTCCCTGCGTTCCTGCCGCGCCCGTTCCCCCGCGTCCCGTCGCCACCGCGTCCGGTCGGCGACGACCGTCGACCCGACCCCGACGAGCGCCCCGAACCGGGGACCGGCCAAGGTCATCCACTCCACGGCTCACCCTCCAACTCGGCCAGCAATTGGGGAAGCCGGGGCGGCCAGAGGGCGTCCGTCGTGTCGGCCAGTTCCTGCCGGGTCCACCAGCGCCAGTTCAGGATCGCGTCCTCGGCGTGCGTGGCGGCGAGATGGTCGCCGGCCGGCTCACGACGGGGGCCGCGCGCCACGTAGATGTGCTCGTGCTGGCGCACGGGAACTCCGGCCCGGGTGAAGTCGTGCTCCCAGGTGCACAGCAGCGGGCCCGGCTCCAGGTCGTCCCACCCGGTCTCCTCGCGCAGCTCCCGCAGGGCACCCTCCCGCGGGCTCTCCCCGTCTTCGAGCCCGCCGCCGGGCATGGCCCAGTGGACGCCGACCTCTTCGTTGTCGTACCGGAAGAGGAAGACCGAACCGTCGGGGTCGAGCACGGCGACGCGCGCCGACGCGCGCGGGGTGCGCAGCGCCTTGCGCAACACCGCGCAGGGCCGACCCAGTTGGAGATCCTTGCGCCGATCGACGACCTCGTACCCGAGGGCGGTCCAGAAGGCCAGGGCCTCGGGGTTGTCGTCGAGGACGGCGAGACGCACGGCCGTGCGGCCCGCGGAGCGGAAGCGGTCCTCGACGAGGCCTGCCAACTGTCGCCCGTACCCCTGGCGTCGCGTGCCCGCGTCCACGAGAAGCAGGCCGATCCAGGGGTCGGGATCGGCCGGGTCGGGGTGGTGCGCGAGGGTGATCGCGACCCCGATGAGCCGTCCGGCGGCGCGCCCGAGCAACACCTCCGCGCCCGGATTCGCCGACTCGGCGGCGAGCGCCGCCGCGACCTGCTCCGGGCGGATGTCGTCCGGGTCCGGACAGTCCCCGCTCAGGGCGTGGAAGTCGCGGTGGGAGGCGTAGAGCGAGGTGACTTCGGTGAGCAGCGGGCCGGGGATGTCGTGGTCGGGGCCGAGGGGGAGGGGGTCGAGTCGCATGGCGCGCAGATTAGCCAGTGGCCGTGCGGCTCGGGCCCGGCCGCCCGGCGTCGACCCCCGGCAGGAGCTTGGCGAGCGAACGGGCCGCGCGAGGATCCGCTTTGGAGATGGCGGTCCTTTTGGGCATAGCAGTCCTCGAGGTGAGGCGCTCGCCGAGGACGCCGCGCTCCTGCGGACCGGGGGGAAGGCCCAGGCGGTGCCCATGCGCTGAGTGTCTGACACGCGAGGAGCCCCCGGCCTGGGCCGGGGGCTCGTCAGGAAGCGCGTGTCGAACGTCAGACGCTCACGCCGAAGTCCTGGGCGATGCCCACCAGGCCCGAGGCGTAGCCCTGGCCGACCGCGCGGAACTTCCACTCCGCGCCGTTGCGGTAGAGCTCGCCGAAGACCATGGCCGTCTCCGTCGCCGCGTCCTCGGAGAGGTCGTAGCGGGCGATCTCGGTGCCGCCGGCCTGGTTGACGATGCGGATGTAGGCGTTGCGGACCTGGCCGAAGTTCTGCGAGCGGGTCTCCGCGTCGTAGATGGAGACCGGGAAGACGATCTTGTCGACGTCGGCGGGGAGGCCCGCCAGGTTGACGTTGATCGCCTCGTCGTCGCCCGCGCCCTCGCCCGTGCGGTTGTCGCCGGTGTGGACGATGGTCTGGTCGGGGGTCTGCTTGTTGTTGAAGAAGACGAAGTGGGCGTCCGAGTAGACCTTGCCCTGGGGGTTGACCGCGATGGCCGAGGCGTCGAGGTCGAAGTCGGTGCCCGTGGTGGTGCGGACGTCCCAGCCGAGGCCCACGGTGACGGCCGTCAGGCCCGGAGCCTCCTTGGTGAGCGAGACGTTGCCACCCTTGGACAGGCTTACAGCCATTGGGAGTCCTTCCCTCGTTGCGTACGGGCTTCGTACTGGGGACGAAGCTACCGGTACCCCTATGAACGCCGAGAGGGGTACCCGAGGTTCCTGGTCTCTTTACTTTCTTTACCGATGGGCCTTCTTTACCGAGAGCGGGAGTGAGTACGGGACCGGAACCCGAGGGCGACACTCTCGTACGGCCTTGAAAACGAGGTGACGTGGGCCCGTCATGCACGCGACCATGGACCCATGTCCGGTCCATACGTCATCCGCGGCTCCGTCTCCCTGCCCGAGGCCGAGCTCATGTGGCGTTTCTCGCGCTCCAGCGGGCCCGGCGGACAGCACGTCAACACCAGCGACTCGCAGGTCGAGCTGCGGTTCGACCTCGCGAAGACCGAGGCGCTGCCGCCCGTCTGGAAGGAGCGCGCCCTCGCCAAGCTCGAGGGGCGGCTCGTAGACGGGGTGATCAGCGTCAAGGCCTCCGAGCACCGCTCCCAGTGGCGCAACCGGGAGACCGCGGCCGTACGACTCGCCTCCCTGCTCGCCGAGGCCACCGCCCCGCCGCCCAAGCCCCGCCGGGCCACCCGTATCCCGCGCGGGATCAACGAACGTCGGCTGCGCGAGAAGAAGCAGCGCTCCGACACCAAGCGCGGCCGCTCCGGGCGCGACTGGGGCTGAGGGATCCCAGGGAAGCCGTTCAGCGCGGGCCACGGCCCTGTCACATTCCTTCCGCGCGCTCCGTCAGACCACTGACGGGACGGACCGCGACGAGGAGATGTGACCGACATGAGCGACAGCGAATCCCCGAATGCGCCGGGTACGTCGGATGCGCCGGGTACGCCGGATGTACCGGGTACGTCGGATGTACCGGGTACGTCGGATGTACCGGGTACGTCGGATGCACCGGGCGCGTCGGGCGCGCCCGGCGGCAATGAGGCCGAATTCCTCGCCGAGCGGTTCGAATCGCAGCGGAGTCATCTGCGCGCCGTCGCCTACCGCATGCTCGGGTCGCTCGCCGAGGCCGATGACGCCGTGCAGGAGGCCTGGCTCAAGCTCAGCCGGACCGATGCGAGCCGGGTCGACAACCTCGGCGGCTGGCTGACGACCGTCGTGGGGCGGGTCTGCCTGGACATGCTGCGTTCGCGCAGGACGCGCGGCGAGGAGCCCCTGGCGGAGCCCGGCGATGTCCCCGTGCGGATGCCGGAGCCCGTCATCAGTCCCGTCAGCGGCATCGACCCCGAGCAGGAGGCGCTGCTCGCCGACTCGGTGGGCCTGGCCCTGCTCGTCGTACTGGAGACACTGACACCCGCCGAGCGGCTCGCCTTCGTGCTGCACGACCTGTTCGCCGTGCCGTTCGAGGAGATCGCGTCCATCGTGGGCCGTACGCCGGCGGCGTCCCGTCAGCTCGCCAGCCGGGCCCGGCGCCGGGTCCAGGGCGGGGCGCCCGCGCCGGACCCCGACCTCGCCCAGCAGCGGGAGGTCGTCGACGCGTTCCTGGCGGCGGCGCGCGAGGGCGACTTCGACGCCCTCGTGGCGGTGCTGGATCCGGATGTGGTGGCGCGCTCGGAAGGCGGCGTGACGGCCGGGGCCATCGCCGTGGCCACGGGGGCGAGCAGCTTCGCCCACCTCGCCCGTGTCGCGCGGCCCGCCCTCGTCAACGGCGCCGCGGGTGTCGTGGTGGTCACCGAGGGGCGCCCGGTCGGCGTTCTCGCCTTCACGGTCGTACACGGCAGGATCGCCGCGATCGACATCCTCAACGACCCGGAGCGGCTGGCCGGACTGGACCTGACGCTCCTGGAGAGCTAGGAGCCGCTGCCCCAATTGGCGATATCGGCCTTTGCGGACCGCTACCCCAACTGCCGGTACCGGCCCTTGAAATACGTCAGCGGTCCGCCGTCCGCGCTCGGCACCCGCGCCGTAAGAACGCGGCCGATGACGAGCGTGTGGTCGCCGGCGGCCAACCGCTGCTCCGTGCGGCACTCCAGGGTCGCCAGGGCGCCGCCCACCAGTGGCGCCCCGGCGATCTCGCCGCGCACGTAGGGGATGTCCTCGAAGAGCAGCCGGTCGCTGATGCGGCCCTTCATGGCGAAGCGGCCGGCGATGTGGCGCTGGCTCTCGGAGAGTACGGAGACGGCCCACAGGGGCTGTTCGGCGAGCAGGTCGTCCATGCGGGAGCCCTCGCGCAGGCTGACCAGGACGAGCGGCGGGTCCAGGGAGACGGACATGAAGGCCGTCGCGGTCATGCCGACGTCCTCGCCGCCGGGGCCGTCCGGGTCCAGCGCGTCCTCGCGCGCGGTCACCAGGACCACACCCGCGGCCAGCCGGGACATGGCGGCGCGGAACTCGTCGTTGCTCACCCCCTCAGCATGCACGGATGCGGAGGGTGGAGCGGCAGGGGGAGTCTTCAGCACGCCAAGACGCTAGTCTCCGGCCTCGGGGCGGCACATCGGACCTCGGCCCGAACCTGGTCCTAGGACCAAGGGCGGACACAATCAGTCACAGTCCCTGCACAGGTCCCCGCTATGCGTTCAGTAATCGCACGAGGAAAATGCAGAAACCCCACTCAATTGTTCATGTTCACCTGTGACTTGAGTCACAGGGGCCATAAATTGTTGACCCTGTGTACCGAGTGGGCAGCGCGCTGTGATTCAGTGGCGGAGGCGCTACGCACGAAGCTACCAAGCAGTACGCGGAAGAGCATCGAAGAGCACGCACCGAAGAGCACCTAGTACGCCGAGAGAACCCTGGAGTTGCTGCGAGGTCTCGAGGGGAGGGCGAATGGAGACCGAGTCGGAGCCCTACGTCCGTCTTGCGACCCTGCGGCAGCTGCATCAGGTGATGGCGGACATGAACACCGCCCGCAGCCTGGCCGACACGCTGCAGACCGTCGCCGACGGCGTGGTCACCGGCCTCGGCTACGAGCTGGCGTGTGTCAACCTCGTACGTCCGGACGGCGACCTCGTGGTCGCCGCGCTCGCCGGCAACTCCGCCGCCGAGGCCCTGATCACCGGCCGCGTCGGCTCACGCGCCTCCTGGGACCGCCGGCTGAACATGGGCGAGGCCTGGGGCGACCTCAGGTTCATACCGCACACCGAGGGCTGGGTCCTCGACGAGGACGACGTACCGCAGTGGTACACCGACGGTCCCGCGCCCCGCTTCGAGGACGAGTGGCACCCCTCCGACCGTCTCTTCGCGCCCATGTACACCCCGGGTGTGTCCGGCGCCGCCTGCGGTGAGCTGATCGGCGTCCTGTCCGTGGACCGGCCGCGCAACGGCCGGCGGCCGGGCGCGTGGGGCCGTGAGGCGCTCCAGATGTACGCCTTCCAGGCCGCCATCGCCATCAGCAACGCGCGTCTACGCGCGAACATGCAGCGCGCCCTGGTCAGGCTGGAGCGCGAGCAGCAGGCCCTGCGCGCCAGCGAGGAGTCCTTCCGCCAGGCCTTCGAGTACGCCCCGTCCGGCATGGCGATCGCCGAGATGGGCGGCGACCAGCACGGCCGCATCCTGCGGACGAACGACGCCCTGTGCCGTCTCCTCGGCCGACCCGCCTCCGCGATGCGCCGTTACTCCTTCTCCGACCTCGTGCACCCCGAGGACATCGGCACCCTGCTCAGGACGTCCGCCGAGGGTGGGCGGGCCGAGCTGCGGCTCGGCCGCCGCGACGGCACGTATGTCTGGGTCCACCTGCGCAACTCCGTCGTCGCGGACGCCGCCGACGGCCCTCGCTTCCTGCTCACCCACGTCGAGGACATCGAGGAGCGCAAGCGCCGCGAGCTGCAGCTCGCCCACCGCGCCTCGCACGACGCGCTCACCGGCCTGCCGAACTCGGCCGAGCTGCGCTCCCGGCTCAGCGCCCGCCTCTGTCAGCGTCCGCAGTCCCTGCCGCCCGGCGCGGTCGCCTCCCTGGACGCGGCCTACGGGCACGGGCAGTACGCGGAGCTGCCGGGCGCGGCGTACGAGGGGAACGGGCATCCCGCGTACGACGGCAACGGCCACGGTTTCGACTTCCGGTCCGACTCCGAGGCGTACGACGCCTTCGATCACCACGTGCACACGATCGCGCCCGAGGGCGAGACGGACGACGGCACCAAGGGGCTCGCGGTGCTCTTCTGCGATCTCGACGGCTTCAAGTCGATCAACGACCGGTTCGGGCACAACGCGGGTGACGCGGTTCTCATCGAGGTGGCCAGGCGGCTCACCAGCGGCGTCCGGGACGGCGACACGGTGGCCCGGCTCGGCGGCGACGAGTTCGTGGTGCTCGCCGACGGGCTCGGCCGCGCCGACGCCCAGGACCTCGCCGTACGGCTGCGGAACGCGATCATTCCGCCCATCCGGGTCGACGGACGGGCGGTCCGCGTGGGCGCCAGCTTCGGCATCGGGTGGGCACACTGCGGCATGACGGCGGACGAGGTGTTGAAATCCGCTGACGAACGGATGTACGTCGAGAAACGGTCTCGTCCCAAAGCGCACAGGCGTGCGGGATAAAGAGCAGGTCAGTGGGTTGATGCGGTGAAGGCCACCCGTTTGGCCCCGCTGGAGCGGGTAGGCTCGCCATTCATCCGTGTACCGCATTCGTAACCCGCACCTGTTGAGGAGACCAAGGGATGACGCCCGGCAACAACGGCGCGAGCACGCCCGAGGACGACGACCCGTTCGGCTATCTCTACGCCGATGGTCAGGCCAACGGAGCCACCCCGCCCAGTGGAGGCGGCGGCTACGGCTACCCCGGCTCGGTCAACCGGGTGCGGGCGGTCGGTGAGCGCCAGTACGGCCAGCCGGCCCCGACCGCGCAGTACGGCCAGCAGGCGCCGACCGCGCAGTACGGCCAGGTCCCGCAGCAGCAGACGTACGGCCAGCCGAACGCGCACTACGCCGCCCCCGAGACGGTGGGCGGCGCGCCCACCACCCGGCAGCCGCTGCCCGGCGACGGCGGGGGCCGCGGCCGCGGCCCCAACACCAAGGGCCTCCTCATCGGCGCGATCGCCGTGGTCGCGGCGGTCGTGATCGGCATCGGTGTGGCGATGCTCGGCGGCAACTCGGACGACGACAAGAGCGGCGACCAGGCGGGCTCGACCCCGTCGACGTCCCAGAGCGCGGAGCCGAGCCAGTCGAGCACCAGCAGTGCCGCGAGTGAAGGGGACCTGCCCAAGATCGACGCGAAGGCGTTGAACCTGGGGACCGGTGTGACCACGGCATCCGACGTCAAGGGCGCGAACGCCGACGGTGGAATCTATGTGACGGGCCTCAACCAGGTCGGCGCCAAGGTCACGTGGACCGTCAGTGGCATCGAGAAGGCCGGTTCCTACCGGCTGTATGTGCGTTACGACATCCCCGGTGTGGATGCCAACGCGACGCTGTCGGTCAACGGCAAGGCCAACACGCAGCCTCTGGGGATGAAGAACTTCATCCTCTCGCCCGAGGGCGACTGGGAGAAGGGCTGGCAGTCCACTTGGGCCCCTGTGACGTTGACCAAGGGCACCAATGTTCTGGAGATCTCCTGCGGCCAGGGAAACCAGTGCAACGCCTTCCTCGACCAGGTGTGGCTCCAGAAGGGCTGACGGTGCGATTCGCCGCGGCCCTTTCTCTTCTCACGCCGCCGTAGCGTCCCCAGTCACCGCTATCTGGTCGAGCAGGGTCTCGTACGCCGCGTGATCGAACTCGCCTGCTGTGGGGGCCAGTACGGTCGCCGCGGACAGGGCGACGGCGCGGGCGAGGCGGTCCGGCCACGGCAGGTGCTCGACCAGGCCCGACAGCAGGCCGGCGACCGCCGAGTCGCCTGCGCCTGTTGGGTTGCCGTGGACGCGGTGCGGTGGGGTGGCGCGCCAGCGGCCCTCCGCGTTGGCGGCGAGGAGGCCTTCCGCGCCCAGGGAGGCCACGACCGTGTGGGCGCCGCGTCTGCGGGCGTCCCTGGTGGCCTGCAACGGGTCGTGGGAGCCGGTGAGTTCGGCGAGTTCGTCGGCGTTCGGCTTGACGATGTCGGGGCGCGCCGCGACCCCGCGGCGCAGTGGTTCGCCGCTGGTGTCGAGGAGGACCGGGACGGCCGCCGCGCGGGCCGTGCGGACGAGCCCCGCGTACGCGCCCACCGGCACCCCCGGCGGCAGGCTGCCGCACAGGGCCACCGCCGAGGCGGAGCGCAGCAGCACCTCGTACGCCTCCTGGAAGGCCGCCCACTCGGCCGGGGTGATCTCCGGGCCGGGTTCGTTGAGCTGAGTCGTGTCACCCGTCGTCGCGTCGACGACCGCTATCGTGCGGCGCGTCGATCCCGTCACCGGGATCAGCGCGTCCACCACGCCTGGTGTGTGCGTGAGTTGGTCCTGCACCGCGCGGCCGGTCGCGCCGCCCGTGAAGCCCGTGACCGTCACCTCGTGACCGAGGGCGGCGAGCACCCGGGCCACGTTCAGGCCCTTGCCGCCCGGGCGTTCGGTCACCTCGGTCACCCGATGCGAGGTGTGCGGCCGCAGGGACCGTATGCGGTAGGTGATGTCGAGAGCGGTGTTCAGCGTGACCGTGAGGATCACCTGGGCCGACCTCCCCCGAAGAGAATCATGAAGTAGACGCCGCGTATGCGCTTACCGGTTGTTCCGGAGGCTCGATCATGCCAAAGACAACGGCGGTCGGCCCAGTCCCGCGGGCCAACCGCCGTGCTTGAACAGTCAATTGTTGTACGTCGGTAGTCATCCGCCGTACGTCGGCGGGGGACCAATCAGCCCAGTTGGGGATCGACCACCCATTCGCCCCTGCGCATCACGCCCTTGAGCCCGAAGTCGGCGTCGAGGACCACCAGGTCGGCGTCCTTGCCCGGCTCCAGCGAGCCCACCTTGTCGTACACGCCGAGCAGGCGCGCGGGGTTGGCGGAGAGGGCCGCCACGACGTCCTCGACCGGCAGCCTGTCGATCGTCACCGCGCGCTGGAAGGCGCGGTCGAGCGTGAGCGTCGAGCCCGCGATCGAACCGCCCTCCACGAGGCGGGCGACGCCGTCCGCCACGTCGACCTCCAGCGGGCCGAGCATGTAGCGGCCGTCGCCGAAGCCCGCCGCGTCCATGGCGTCGGTGATGAACGCGACCCGGTTCCGGCCCGCGTGATGGAACGCCAGCTCCAGGGAGGCCGGGTGCAGATGCGTGCCGTCGTTGATCAGCTCGACCGTGATCCGCTCGTCCTCCAGGAGGGCGGCGATGGGGCCCGGGGCGCGGTGGCCGAGCGCCGGCATCGCGTTGAACAGGTGCGTCGCCACGGTCGCTCCCGCGTCGATGGCCTCCTGCGTCTGCTCGTACGTCGCGTCGGTGTGCCCGATCGCCGCGATCACCCCGTGCTCGGCCAGCAGGCGTACGGAGTCGATGCCGCCCGGCAGTTCGGTGGCGAGGGTGACCATCTTGGCCCGGCCGCGCGCCGCGTCGATCAGCTTGCGGACCTCCGCCGGGTCCGGGTCGCGCAGCAGCTCCTCGGAGTGCGCGCCCTTGCGGCACGGGGAGATGAACGGGCCCTCGAAGTGGATGCCCGCGATGTCGCCCTGCTCGGCCAGCTCGGACAGCAGCCCGGCGCGCTCGGCAAGACCGTGCATGTCGCCGGTGACGGTCGAGGCGACGACCGTCGTGGTGCCGTGCAGCCGGTGCGTGTGGACGCCCTGGAGGACCTCCTCGACGGTCCCGGAGGTGAAGGACGCGCCTCCGCCGCCGTGGTTGTGCATGTCGACGAAGCCGGGCACCAGCCAGTGGCCCGACAGATCGACCGTCTCCGTCTCGGTGGGGGCGCTTCCAGCGATCCGCGCGCCGTCGACGATCACGCGGCCGCCGTCCACGATCCCGGTGGGCAGGACCACCCGGGCGCCGGCGAGAACCTTGCTAGGGGCCATCAGGTGGTTACCTCCGAGCGGTCGGTGATGTCGTTTTCGAGTAGATCCCAGGCCAGCAGGCCCGCGCCCAGGCAGCCGGCCGTGTCCCCGAGGGCCGCCGGTACGAGGGACGGCAGCTTCTGGAAGGTGACGCGCCGCTCGACGGCGGCCCGCAGCGGTGTGAACAAGGTTTCCCCCGCCTCCGCCAGACCGCCACCGATGATCAGGGTGCGCGGGTCCAGCAGGGTGAGCGCGGTGACGAGCCCGTCGGCGAGCGCGTCGACGGCCTCCTGCCAGACGGCTGCAGCTCGCGGATCCCCGGACTCCACGGCCTTCGCGCAGTCCGCCGCGTCCGCCTCCGGATCGCCGGACGCCCCGGCCCAGGCCTGGCTGACCGCCGCCGCGGACGCGTACCGCTCCAGACAGCCACGCTGCCCGCACGGACACGGGGTCCCTCCGGGGCGTACGACGACATGACCGATCTCGCCCGCGAAGCCGTGCGCGCCCTCCTCGACGCCGCCGTCGATGCCGATGGCGCCCGCGATGCCGGTACCGAGGGGGACGAACAGGAAACGGTCCGCGCCCTGCCCCGCGCCGATGCGGCCCTCGGCGAGCCCGCCCGTGCGCACGTCGTGGCCGAGTGCGACGGGCACGCCGCCCAGCCGGTCGCCGAGCAGCCGGCGCAGCGGGACATCGCGCCAGCCGAGGTTGGCCGAGTACACGGCGATGCCCTGCGCGGCGTCGACGATGCCGGGGACGGCGACTCCGGCGGCCGACGCGGGCTCGCCGAAGCGCTGCTCGCCGTACCCGCGCAGCTCGGCGGCGAAGCCGAGGATCGTCTCGACGACGGCCTGCGGACCGCGCTCCCGGCCGGTCGCCCGGCGGGCTTGATGGAGCAGCTCGCCGTCTGCCCTCACGAGGGCGGCCTTCATCCCGGTGCCGCCCACATCGAGGGCGATGACATGTCTCACGGGGGACAGTGTCGCCCCTTACCCCAGGAGAGGTCTAGTCCACTCACGTGGTGTAGACCTTGTATCCGCATTCCGAGACAGATGCAACGGACGCAGAAGCAAAGAGCGCCAGGGGTCGGCCAGGGGTTGGCCGGGGGTTGGGAGAAGACAGCTGTGCAGCGGCGTAGGACAGGACTGATCGCGGTGATCTCCGCCCTGGGTATGACGGCGACCCTCGCGGGCTGCGGCGGCTCGGGCGGGTCCTCGGACGTGACCCTCAAGCTGGTGGCCGCCGACTACGGCGACTCCAAGGCCAACAGCTCCCAGAAGTACTGGGACAAGCTGGCCAAGGAGTACGAGGCCGACCACCCGGGGGTCGAGGTCGAGGTCAGTGTCTACCCCTGGACCGACGTCGACCGCAAGGTCAAGGAGATGGTCGCGGCGGGCGACGCGCCCGACATGGCGCAGATCGGCGCGTACGCCGACTACGCCGCGAAGGGCGAGCTCTACAAGGTCGACGACCTGATCTCCATACCCGTGCAGGCCAACTTCGTCCCGCAGCTCACGGACGCGGGGCAGATGGACCGGACGCAGTACGGTATGCCGTTCGCCTCCTCCACGCGGCTGCTCTTCTACAACAAGACGCTGTTCTCGCAGGCCGGGCTCACCCCGCCGCGGACCTGGAGCGGGCTCGCCGCCGACGCCAAGGCGCTCAAGTCCAGGGGCGTCAAGTTCCCGTACGCGCTGCCGCTCGGCCCTGAGGAGGCGCAGGCCGAGACGATGCAGTGGTTGCTGAGCGGGGGCGGCGGCTACACCGACGACGTCGGTACGTACTCCATCGACTCGCCGCAGAACATCAAGACGCTCACCTGGCTCAAGGACGAACTGGTCGGCAAGGGGCTCACCGGGCCCGTCGCGCCCGCGAAGCTGAATCGCGCCGACGCGTTCTCCGCGTTCACGCGCGGCGAGGTCGGGATGCTCGTCGGGCACCCCACGCTGATGCAGACGGCCGCCAAGAAGGGCGTGAAGTTCGGCATGGTGCCGATGCCCGGCATCGACGGCAGGGCCAAGTCCACGATGGGTGTCGCCGACTGGATGATGGCCTTCAAGAAGAACGGCCACGGCGAGCAGATCGGCGACTTCCTCGACTTCGTCTACGACGACAAGAACGTGCTCGCCTTCTCCCACGAGTACAACCTGCTGCCGGTCACCGCGTCGGCGTCCGAGGCCATGGCCGGCGACAAGAACGACCAGGACCTCGGCCCGTTCCTGGACCAGCTCCCCTCCTCCGTGCTCTACCCCGTCGGGAAGACCTCCTGGGCCGGGATCAGCGCCGACGTCAAGAAGCAGATCGCCCGCGCTGTGAGCCCGAGCGGCAGCCCGACGGCGATCCTGGGGTCGCTCCAGATCACGGCGACGACGGAGGACAGCGCGGCGTAGCGCTGTCAGTGCCGGGGGATACCGTGCTGTCCATGGAGGACCTCACCCCGCGGGAACAGGGCATCCTCGCGATGGAGCGCCGCGGCTTCTTTGGCCCGGGGGCCAAGGAGCGGGCGATACGGGAGCAGCTGGGCCTGCCCCCGGTGCGCTACTACCAACTCCTCAACGCCCTCCTGGACGACCCGCGCGCCCTCGCCCACGACCCGATCACGGTCAACCGCCTCCGGCGGGTCAGGGAGGGGCGCCGGGGGGAGCGGTGACGGGGGTGTGGGTGGGGTGGGTTTTTCGCCCCCGCCGCCCCTGCCCTCCCCCACTCTCGGCTTCGCTCGAGCGGGGGGACCCCCATCGTCCCCGGGGGCTCCGCCCCCAGACCCCCAAAAGACTGCGCAGTTCCCCGCGCCCCTTTACGTAGGGGCGGCGGGGGCGAAAAAACTCCCTACCCGCACCCCGGTGGGCGGCCACGCGTGACCCGATGAGCCATGGGTGCGCCCGGCGCCGCGCGGATAGGGTCGGGGTATGGGCAGCCATCCGGAATCCCCGGAGTCCACGGACTCCTTGCCGACGCCAGCGACCCCCGCCGGACGCGACGGCCTCGACGCCATCCTCGCCAGGCCCACCCGGGCGGTCATCGGGCTGGACTTCGACGGAACCCTCGCACCGATCGTCCCCGACCCCGAACAGGCCCGCGCCCACCCCGACGCGGTCCCCGCCCTCGCGGCCCTCGCCCCGAAGGTCGCCTCCGTGGCCGTGATCACCGGCCGCCCGGCCGGCGTCGCGGTCCGGCACGGCGGCTTCGCGGGCGTACCGGGCCTGGAGCACCTGGTCGTCCTCGGCCACTACGGCGCCGAACGCTGGGACGCGGTGAGCGGCACGGTCAGCGCCCCCGCCCCGCACCCCGGCGTCGCCGCCGTCCGCGCCGAGCTGCCCGGGTTCCTGGACACGATCGGCGCGTGGCAGGGCACCTGGATCGAAGAGAAGGGGCGCGCCGTCGCCGTCCACACTCGCCGTGCCAGCGACCCGCAAGCCGCCTTCGAGGCCCTGCGCGAGCCCCTCACCGACCTGGCCACCCGGCACGGCCTGATCGTCGAGCCGGGCCGCATGGTCCTGGAGCTGCGCCCGCCGGGCATGGACAAGGGCGTCGCCCTTCTGGAGTACGCCCGCGAGATCGGCGCCGAAGCCGTCGTGTACGCCGGTGACGACCTGGGCGACCTGCCCGCCTTCGCCGCCGTCGACAAGCTGCGCTCCGACGGCATCCCCGGGCTCCTCGTCTGCAGCGGCAGCTCCGAGGTCGCCGAACTCGCCGACCGGGCCGACCTGGTGGTGGACGGCCCGTCCGGAGTCGTACGACTGCTGGCCGCGCTCGCGGCTCAACTGGACTGATCTGCACCGATGTTGGAGGGGGCGGAGACCGGGTTCCCGAAGTAGTCCGGTCCGCCCCCGGTCACCGATCCGGCACCACGCGCAGGCGAACCGGCCCGCAGCCGCACGTCGTACGGGCTCGCCGGATCCGCCGACACGAACAGCGGATCGGCGTTCACCGCGGCGGTGTCCCGGTCCTGCGCGGTGTGCCAGTAGAGGTTGTTGGAGTAGGTGCTGACCGTGTCCGAGATAGGGGTTCCTCCGTCGGCCCCCACGAAGATGTTGTCGCGGAAGGTGACCTCGGTGGGCCCGTTGTCGGACACCAGCGCGGTGTCGGCGTGCTCGGTGACGATCGTGTTCCGGTACACCTGCGTGTCGGTCGTCGCCGCGCAGACGACCGACACGACGCCGTAAGGGGCCGTCGTATTGCGGTCGTTCACGCTGATGTTGTCGTGCACGCGGTTGCCGTTCGTGGTCATTCCGACGCCGTTGCAGACCAGCAGGAAGCCGCCCTCGTTGTCGTGCGAGTAGTTGTAGCGGTAGACGTCGCGGTTGTTGCCGCCGTCGATGTCGTACGCCATCGAGTCACGCGTTCCATGGCCGCCGGTGACCTCGTTGTACTGGTAGAGCACGTCGTCCGAGTTCCACGCCCAGATCCCGGCGTTGTAACCGGCGGAACGCATGTTGAAGCCGTCGACGTAATTCTTCTCCACCAGGGCGCCCTGGGCGGTCTGCACGACGATCCCGTCGCCGCCGACGTCGTAGACCCTGTTGTTCCTTACGCTCAGGCCGGTGATGGCCTGCCAGCTGGTGCCGGGCCCGTTCGGGTGCTCGGGTCGCCGGCCCCAGGTCGACGAGGTCCCGATTCCCGTGCGGTCGACGTGCCGGACGGTCGAGTTCGCGACGCGTACGCCGTCTGGGGGTCCCCCCACGCCCTTAAAGGCAGTGGGGGAGGGTCGGGACGGCCGACCCTCGCACCGAGAAGAGAATCCCCCCGCTCGGGTCCGGGTCCTTGAAGTCGGCGCCGTTGACGTCGTGCACGTCCACGCCGTCGACGGTGAAGCCGTGGGCGACGCCGTAGTCGGTGAGCCGCACGAGGAGGCCGGCCCGGCGGTCGGTGGTGGTGGCGGGCCCCGTGTTGGAGATGTCCAGATTCCGGATCACCCACTGCTCGGTGTTCACCAGGTGCACGGCCGCGCGTGCGCCGGCGCCCTCGATATGCGGCTTCGCGCCCCTGCCGTACGTGTCGATCCGCACGGGCGCCCCTTGTGCGCCCCCACCCTCGGGCGCCAGCACACCGGTACAGCTCGTGCCCCGCTTCAGCAGCAGCCGGTCGCCGGGGCCGTAGACATGGCCACTCGCTTTGGCGAGCGACCGCCAGGCCCCGCCCACCGAGGTCCCGGACCCGCCGTCGTCACCCCGCCCGCAGTCCAGGTAGTACGTCGTGCCCGAGGAGGTCTTCGCGAGGGCCACACCAGTGGGCAGCAGAGCCGCCACCGCGATCACCGTGAGTATGCGCGTACGCCAGAGAGCCATGCGCGGAAGGTGGCCAGGGCTGACATACGGGGCCCATGGACAAACGGAGGCCACGGTTGGACTCCGCTGCTACCACTCTGCCCATCCGTCCCACGGGGGATGGGCACAGCGACCAACGTCGGGCGCCGTGCGATCAGGCGTCCAGCTCGTGCAGCTGCTCCAGGAACCACTGGGCCGGCGGCAAAGCAGTCGCCGCGGCAGCCAGCCGCTTCGTACGCTCGGCCCGCTCGCCGAGGGACATGGACAACGCCTCGTGCAACGCGCGGGCGGTACCGATCACGTCGAACGGATTCACAGAAATCGCGTCCTCGCCCAGCTCCTCGTACGCCCCCGCCTCCCGCGACAGCACCAGCACGCACCCCTCGTCGGAGACGACGGGCACCTCCTTGGCGACGAGGTTCATGCCGTCCCGGATGGGGTTGACGAGGGCCACGTCGGCGAGCCGGTACGCGGCCAGAGAGCGTGCGAAGTCGTCCTTGACATGCAGGACCACCGGGGTCCAACCGGCCATCCCGTACCGGGAGTTGATCTCATCCGCCAGAAGCTGCACCTCGGCCGTGTACTTCCGGTACACGGCGAGGTCCTGCCGGGACGGGTAGGCGAAGGCGACGTGCACGACGCGCTCGTGCCACGCCGGGTGGTCCTCCAGGAGCTGCCGGTAGGCCAGCAGCCCGCGCACGATGTTCTTCGACAGCTCGGTCCGGTCGACCCGCACGATCGCCTTGCGGTCCGGGCCGATCTGTTCCCGCAGCGTGGCCATCCGTTCGTCGACGTCCGCCTCGTGCGAGCGCCGCCGCAGAAAGTCCGCGTCCGCGCCGAGCCCGTGCACGCCGACCCGGGTGTCACCGAGCCCGCCGACGAGTTCGGCGGCGCACGCGGTGAACGCGTCCGCCCAGCGGCGGGTGAGGAAACCGAGCCGGTCCGCGCCCAGCATCCCGCGCAGCACCTGCTCGGCGATGTCGTCCGGCAGCATCCGGAAGTAGT
The DNA here is from genome assembly GCF_041053055.1 of Streptomyces sp. R41. Lineage (NCBI taxonomy): Bacteria > Bacillati > Actinomycetota > Actinomycetes > Kitasatosporales > Streptomycetaceae > Streptomyces > Streptomyces sp. R41. The sequence goes on along the minus strand of NZ_CP163443.1, from coordinate 4,894,935 downwards.
CCACCGGCGCCCACGGCGTGTGCGAGAAGTGCCCGATCCGCAGGTCGGGGCGCAGCTCGCGCAGCATCCCCGGCACCAGGGTCAGGTGGTAGTCCTGTACGACGACCACGGCACGCTGGGCCGCCTCGTCGGCCAGCGCCTCGGCGAACGCGCGGTTGTACGCCTCGTACGACGCCCACTGGCGCCGGAACTCCGCGTCGAAGACCGGCTCGAGCGGTGTCTGGTAGAGCATGTGGTGGACGAACCACAGCACGGAGTTCGCGATGCCGTTGTACGCGTCGGCGTGCGTCGCGACGTCGATGTCCAGCATCCGTACGCCGTCCTCGCCGACCCCGCGCCGCACCGCCTCGCGGTCCCCGTCGCCGAGCGCCGAGCACACCCACAGGGCGCCCGCGTCCGGCCCGATCGCCGACAGGCCCGAGACCAGCCCGCCGCCACCGCGCTTGGCGTGCAGCGAGCCGTCCTCGCGCACCTCGTAGGTGACCGGGCCGCGGTTGGAGGCGACCAGGATCCGGTGGGCACCGTGCGTTGAAGCCATGACACGAAACCTAGCCCTCGGTCGAAACGCTCAAACGTTCCCGTCGGCCGTCTGCGGGGTCGTATGCGATCTGCCGGCCGGTGGGGGCTGGTCGCGCCCAGGTGGCGGAGCCGCATATGTCACAGTTCACAGCCCCGCGCCCCTGAAGGGCGCGGGGCTAGGCGGCCCTTCGTTTCACGTACTCGGTGATTTCGGACATCGGCGGGCGTTCCTCCGTGTCAACGGAGTGTGTGCGCGGCTCGAAGCCGTCCTCACCCCGCTCGAACTGTGTGAGTGACGGGCGGATCATGTGGCCGCGGGCCAGGCGCAGCTGGGCCGTGCGGTAGATCGCCGCGGCCATGCGGCCCAGCGCCTGTCCGTCCTGGTGGCGGTGCTTGCGCACGCCCACGTCGACCTGGGCCAAGGCGTCCAGGCCCACCAGGTGCAGGGCATCGACGAGCATGCCCAGCTCGACGCCGTACCCGACGGGGAACGGCAGCTGTTCGAGCAGGGAGCGGCGGGCCGCGTACTCGCCGCCGAGCGGCTGGACGAAGCCCGCGAGCTGCGGCCAGTGCATGTTCAGCAGGGGGCGGGCCATCAGCTCGGTGACGCGGCCGCCCTGGCCGGCCGCCTGGCCCAGCGGGCGGTCGTACATCGCCTTGACCAGGTCCACGCCGGGTTCGGTGAGCAGCGGGCCCACGATCCCGGAGACGAAGTCGGACGAGAACTCCTTGAGGTCCGCGTCGATGAAGCAGACGATGTCCCCGCTCGTCACGAGCAGCGACCGCCACAGGACCTCGCCCTTGCCGGGCACGGTCGGGATGCGCGGCAGGATCTCGTCGCGGTGCACGACTCTCGCCCCCGCGGCGGCTGCCACCTCGGAGGTGCGGTCCGTCGAGCCCGAGTCGACGACGACGATCTCGTCGACGAGGGGCACCTGCTGCATCAGATCGTGGCGGATGATCGCGACGATCTCGCCGACGGTCTCCTCCTCGTTGAGAGCGGGCAGTACGACACTGACCGTCGACCCTGTGGTGCGTTTGGCGGCCATGAGTTGGTGGAGCGGGCGATCGGTCACGGACCAGGAGCGTGTGCTCAGCCAGCGCTCAACTTCCTTCAGCACAGTCTGCGGCTCCTCACTGTCTGATCACCCGGTGTCTCACGGTGTGATCCATCTCGCGGTTCGGACGACTATCTCAACTGTCCTGGCCTTCGGTTACAGTCTTGAACAACGCGGATGACCATCGCATTGCGTAGATCATCGGCGCGCATGGTGATCGATAGTTCAACAACCGAATACCGCTCATCCAGAGGGGCAGAGGGATACGGCCCGTTGAAGCCCCGGCAACCCTCCAGCCGGTCTTGTCACGTTGACGTGGCGAGGCTCCCGGCTAGGGAAGGTGCCAAATCCGTCTCACGGCGAAGTGCGTCGTGAGGAAGATGAGGAGAAAGGGCCTCGCCTCCATGGCTGCGCAGACTGTTGCAAGCACCACGAACACCGTAGACGCCGTTGACCTCGGCCCCGCCGCCGCGCTTTCCTGCCGCGAGTGCGGGCACCGCGTCCCGCTCGGCCCGGTCTTCGCCTGCGAGGAGTGTTTCGGCCCGCTGGAGATCGCGTACGACTTCTCGGCCTACGACACCGAGGAACTCCGCAAGCGCATCGAAGCGGGCCCCGCGAACATCTGGCGCTACGCGCCCCTCCTGCCCGTCCCCGCGGACGTCGCCGACAAGCCGAATATCAACCCCGGCTGGACCAAGCTCGTCAAGGCCGACAACCTGGCGCGCGAGCTCGGCGTCGACGCCGGCAAGCTCTTCGTCAAGGACGACTCCGGCAACCCGACGCACTCCTTCAAGGACCGCGTGGTCGCCCAGGCCATCGAGGCCGCTCGCGCCTTCAACTTCACCACCCTCTCCTGCTCCTCCACCGGCAACCTGGCCGGCGCCGTCGGTGCTGCCGCCGCCCGCGCCGGCTTCCGCTCCTGCGTGTTCATCCCGCACGACCTGGAGCAGGGCAAGGTCGTCATGGCCGCCATCTACGGCGGCGAGCTCGTCGGCATCGAGGGCAACTACGACGACGTGAACCGCTTCTGCTCCGAGCTGATCGGCGACCCGGCCGGCGAGGGCTGGGGCTTCGTCAACGTCAACCTGCGGCCGTACTACGCGGAGGGCTCGAAGACCCTCGCGTACGAGATCTGCGAGCAGCTCGGCTGGCGGCTCCCGGACCAGCTGGTCGTCCCGATCGCCTCCGGCTCCCAGCTCACGAAGGTCGACAAGGGTCTGCAGGAGCTGATCAAGCTCGGCCTCGTCGAGGACAAGCCGTACAAGATCTTCGGCGCCCAGGCCGAGGGCTGCTCGCCGGTCTCCGTCGCCTACAAGGCCGGACACGACGTCGTACGGCCGCAGAAGCCGAACACCATCGCCAAGTCGCTCGCCATCGGCAACCCGGCCGACGGGCCGTACGTGCTCGACATCGCGCGCCGCACGGGCGGTGCGGTGGAGGATGTCAACGACGAGCAGGTCGTCGACGCGATCAAGCTCCTCGCGCGCACGGAGGGCATCTTCGCCGAGACGGCGGGCGGTGTGACCCTCGGCGTCACGAAGAAGCTGATCGAGAACGGCCTCCTCGACCCGACCCTGACCACGGTCGTCCTCAACACCGGCGACGGCCTCAAGACCCTGGACGCGGTGGCCGGCACCGGCCTGACCGCGACCATCCGCCCGAACCTGGACTCCTTCCGAGAGGCTGGCCTCGCATCATGAGCGTCAACGTCCGCATCCCCACCATCCTGCGCACCTACACCGGCGGACAGGCCGAGGTGACGGCCGAGGGCGGGACCCTCGCCGAGGTCATCGCCGACCTGGAGAAGAACCACACGGGTATCTCCGCGCGCGTTCTGGACGACCAGGGCAAGCTGCGCCGCTTCGTCAACGTGTACGTCAACGACGACGACGTGCGGTTCGAGCAGGGCCTGGAGACGGCGACGCCTGACGGCGCGGGCGTGTCGATCATCCCGGCCGTCGCCGGCGGCTGATCCATCACCCAGGGTGAGATTGTTACCGTAGGTAACGCTCATCACTAAGAGTTCATCGAATTGCCCCCTCCGTGAGAGAAACGGAGGGGGCAATTCTGCATGGTTGAGCGCGGTACAGTTGGGGAAGCTGCTTCGCCTTTCATGCCGGACGCATATGAGTATCTGCGCGACACCCGACAAGAAGTAGCCAAAGTGCCCCGCCTTTTTGAGCCGTTTATGGCATTTATGGGGCCCGACTTGCCCTGAATCTGCGCAAATTCTCCGCATATTCCCGATCGGCCGTGCCCAGAATTCTCGTCCGATTGACCTGTTGCAGACGGCAGTTGGACAGATACATTCAGCCGCGGTCGACGCGTTCCGGCGCACACCCCCAACCGTTGGGGGGTGAGGTCTGACCCGGATCCGCGAAGTGTGGATCTGTGCAAGGGCCAGTAATAGGGGAGTTAGGCATGGCTCAGGGCACCGTCAAGTGGTTCAACGCGGAGAAGGGGTACGGCTTCATCGCGGTCGACGGTGGTGCGGACGTCTTCGTGCACTACAGCGCGATTCAGATGGACGGCTACCGCACCCTTGAAGAGGGTCAGCGAGTGGAGTTCGAGATCTCGCAGGGCCAGAAGGGTCCGCAGGCGGACATGGTCAAGCTCGCCGTCTGATCCCGGCGCGAACGGCCACCGACGCACTCACGCCGAGGGGCCCGCATCCCACCAGGGGTGCGGGCCCCTCGTGCGTTCCCGAGCCCGCTCCGGTTCGCGCCCCCCCGAACCCCCCGCCGGACCCGCTCCCGTTCGCGCCCCCCGAACCACCCGCCGGGCCCGCCCCCGTTCGTGAGAGGCGCTTGCGCCCGCCCGTCGCCCGACCATCACCCCTCAACGAGCTCGCTGCGCGAGCGCACCTTGCACTCGACGGGGTCGAGTGCTAATCATTGGCGTTAGCACTCTCCCAGTGAGAGTGACAGAACTTGGATCGGGCCAGTGAGGCCCGCAAGCCGGTGGGGCAAGGAACCACAGGGCTTGCAGGCCGTCCGTCGCGGGCGCGGGCACGATCCGGAGCAATCCACCCCGTCCGGGAGGACCACTTCACATGGCCAAGATCATCGCGTTCGACGAGGAGGCGCGGCGAGGCCTCGAGCGCGGCATGAACCAGCTCGCGGACGCCGTCAAGGTGACCCTCGGCCCCAAGGGCCGCAACGTCGTCCTCGAGAAGAAGTGGGGCGCCCCCACGATCACCAACGACGGTGTCTCCATCGCCAAGGAGATCGAGCTCGAGGACCCGTACGAGAAGATCGGTGCCGAGCTGGTCAAGGAGGTCGCGAAGAAGACGGACGACGTCGCCGGTGACGGCACGACGACCGCGACCGTCCTGGCCCAGGCGCTGGTCCGCGAGGGTTTGCGCAACGTAGCCGCCGGCGCCAACCCGATGGCCCTCAAGCGCGGTATCGAGAAGGCCGTCGAGGCCGTCTCCGCCGCCCTGCTGGAGCAGGCGAAGGACGTCGAGACCAAGGAGCAGATCGCTTCCACGGCCTCCATCTCCGCCGCCGACACCCAGATCGGCGAGCTCATCGCCGAGGCCATGGACAAGGTCGGCAAGGAAGGCGTCATCACCGTCGAGGAGTCCCAGACCTTCGGTCTGGAGCTGGAGCTCACCGAGGGTATGCGCTTCGACAAGGGCTACATCTCGGCGTACTTCGCCACCGACATGGAGCGTATGGAGGCCGTCCTCGACGACCCGTACATCCTGATCGCCAACTCGAAGATCAGCAACGTCAAGGACCTGCTGCCGCTCCTCGAGAAGGTCATGCAGTCCGGCAAGCCGCTGCTGCTCATCGCTGAGGACGTCGAGGGCGAGGCCCTGTCGACCCTGGTCGTCAACAAGATCCGTGGCACCTTCAAGTCCGTCGCCGTCAAGGCCCCGGGCTTCGGTGACCGCCGCAAGGCCATGCTCGGCGACATCGCCATCCTCACGGGCGGCGAGGTCATCTCCGAGGAGGTCGGCCTCAAGCTGGAGAACGCGGGTCTGGACCTGCTGGGCCGCGCCCGCAAGGTCGTCATCACCAAGGACGAGACCACGATCGTCGACGGCTCCGGCTCCGCCGACCAGGTCGCCGGCCGGGTCAACCAGATCCGCGCCGAGATCGAGAACTCGGACTCGGACTACGACCGCGAGAAGCTCCAGGAGCGCCTGGCGAAGCTGGCCGGCGGCGTGGCCGTCATCAAGGCCGGTGCCGCCACCGAGGTCGAGCTCAAGGAGCGCAAGCACCGCATCGAGGACGCCGTTCGCAACGCGAAGGCGGCCGTCGAAGAGGGCATCGTCGCCGGTGGTGGCGTGGCCCTCATCCAGGCCTCCGCGGTCTTCGAGAAGCTGGAGCTCGAGGGTGACGAGGCGACCGGTGCCAACGCCGTGAAGCTCGCCCTGGAGGCCCCGCTCAAGCAGATCGCCGTCAACGGTGGTCTCGAGGGTGGCGTCGTCGTCGAGAAGGTGCGCAACCTTCAGGTCGGCCACGGTCTGAACGCCGCGACCGGCGAGTACGTCGACATGATCGCCGAGGGCATCATCGACCCGGCGAAGGTGACCCGCTCTGCCCTGCAGAACGCCGCCTCCATCGCCGCGCTGTTCCTCACCACCGAGGCCGTCATCGCCGACAAGCCGGAGAAGGCCGCCGCGGCCGCTCCGGGCGGCATGCCGGGCGGTGACATGGACTTCTGATCGGCCTCTGGTTGATCACTGTCCTTACGTTTCGAGGGCGGTACCCCCACTCCCAGGGGGTGCCGCCCTCGGGCGTTTGCGGGAGTGCTCCCGTCGGGGTCGGGTCCGGGGCGCTCCCGTCGCGCGTGTGCGGGATCACAGGGGCGGGCCGTTGGGCGGCGGAATGCTGCGACGGGCGGGACAGTTGACGTTCATGGGCGGTCGATGCATGTGCACATACCGCCTGGAATCCCTTGACCGCTCGACGTCTGATCGACCTCTCCGAGGAGCCCCCTTCGTGACTGCCACCGCCGCCTCGCGCGCAGCCGAGATCCTGTCCCGCCCCGTCTCCCTGAACGGCCTGACTGTCCCGAACCGCATCGTGATGGCCCCGATGACCCGGCAGTTCTCGCCGGGCGGCGTCCCGGGGGAGGACGTGGTCGGGTACTACGCCCGCCGCGCCGCCGCGGGTGTGGGCCTCATCGTCACCGAGGGCACGTACGTGGGCCACGAGTCGGCCGGGCAGAGCGACCGCGTCCCGCGTTTCCACGGCGAGGAGCAGCTGGCGGGCTGGACGAAGGTCGCCGACGCCGTGCACGCGGGGGGCGGCGCGATCGTGCCGCAGCTGTGGCACATCGGTATGGTCCGCAACGCGGGCGAGCCGCCGTTCGCGGACGCCCCCGCGGTCGGCCCGTCCGGTCTGCGCATCAACGGCACGGCCGGTGAGGGCAAGGAGATGACCCAGTCCGACCTGGACGACGTCATCGCGGCGTTCGCCGAGGCCGCGGCCGCCGCCGAGCGCATCGGCTTCGACGGGGTCGAGCTCCACGGCGCGCACGGCTACCTCATCGACCAGTTCCTGTGGTCGGGCACCAACCGCCGCACCGACGCGTACGGCGGTGACCCGGTGGCCCGTACGAAGTTCGCGGCGGAGATCGTCGCCGCGGTCCGTGCGTCGGTCTCCCCGGAGTTCCCCGTCCTCTTCCGCTACTCGCAGTGGAAGCAGGAGGCGTACGATGCCCGGCTCGCCGAGACGCCGGAGGAGCTGGAGGCGATCCTGACCCCGCTCGCGGCGGCCGGAGTGGACGCCTTCCATGCCTCCACGCGCCGCTACTGGCTTCCTGAGTTCGACGGTTCGGACCTGAACCTGGCGGGCTGGACGAAGAAGCTGACCGGCAAGGCCGCCATCACCGTTGGCTCGGTCGGCCTGGACGGTGACTTCATCAAGGCGTTCCAGGGCGAGGGCGCGCCGGTGGCCGGCCTCGACAATCTCCTCGACCGGCTGGAGAGCGACGAGTTCGACCTCGTCGCCGTGGGGCGTGCGCTCCTCCAGGACCCGGAGTGGGCGGCGAAGGTCCTCGACGGACGGTTCGCGGACCTGGGCGCGTACGACCCGACGGCCCTGCGCACACTCAGCTGAGCCGGGGGGGGGGGCTTCGCCCCCTCCGCCCCTGCCCGTCCCGACCAGCCTGTCCGTTGCGGGTGGGTGGGGGCTTGTCGCGCAGTTCCCCGCGCCCCTAAAAGGGGCGCGGGGAACTGCGCGATCTTTTAGCGGGGGTCTGGGGGCGCAGCCCCCAGGTACGGGAATGGGTAGGGGCGGCGGGGGCGAAAAAACCACCCTGAGCACCCGTCTCCGAAGCTTCTCTTGCTTAAGTCAATCAATTTGCTTAAGGTTGAGTAAGTCAAGCAATCGTGCCCGTCGCCCGGAGGCCCTGTCATGTCCGACGCCCTTGCCCGATCCCCCGAGGCGGGGAACACCGCTCCGCCGAGGTCGAACGCCGTGGTGGCGGTCCTGGCCTTCGCCGGAATCGTCGTCTCGCTGATGCAGACCCTGGTCATCCCGATCGTCCCGGAGCTGCCCAAGTACCTCGACGCCTCGGCGTCGAACACGGCATGGGCGGTCACCGCCACGCTGCTCGCCGCCGCCGTGGCGACACCGGTCGTCGGCCGCCTCGGCGACATGTTCGGCAAGCGCCGCATGCTGCTGGTCAGCATCGTGCTGCTGGTGTCCGGCTCGGTGGTCTGCGCGCTGGCCGACTCCCTGGTCCCGATGATCATCGGCCGGACCCTGCAGGGCCTGGCCGCCGCGGTCGTCCCGCTCGGCATCAGCGTCATGCGCGACGAACTGCCCGCCGACCGGCTCGCAGGGTCGACGGCGCTGATGAGCGCCTCCCTCGGCGTGGGTGGCGCGCTGGGTCTGCCCTCCGCCGCGTTCATCGCGGACAACTTCAGCTGGCACGTACTGTTCTGGACCTCGGCCGCGCTCGGTGCCGTCGCCCTCGTACTCGTCCTGATGATCGTGCCCGAGTCGAAGGTGCGCACCGGCGGACGCTTCGACCTGATCGGCTCGCTCGGCATGGCGGCCGGCCTGGTCTCCCTGCTCCTGGCCGTCTCCAAGGGTGCCGACTGGGGCTGGGGCAGCGGCACGACGCTCGGCCTGTTCGCCGTCGCGGTCCTCGTCCTGCTGGCGTGGGGCTGGTACGAGCTGCGCACCGCCAAGCCGCTGGTGGACCTGCGGACCACCGCCCGCCGTCAGGTGCTGTTCACCAACCTCGCCTCGGTGGCGTTCGGCTTCTCGATGTTCGCGATGTCCCTGGTCCTGCCGCAGCTGCTCCAGCTGCCCGAGCAGACCGGCTACGGCCTCGGCCAGTCCATGATGACCGTCGGCCTGGTGCTGGCTCCGCAGGGCCTGGTGATGATGGCCATGGCACCGATCTCCGCCGCCATCACCAAGACCAAGGGCCCGAAGATCACCCTGATGTGCGGTGCCGTCATCGTCGCCGCCGGCTACGGTCTCAACATCGTGCTGATGTCCGAGGTCTGGCACCTCGTCCTGGTCTCCTGCATCATCGGCGCCGGTGTCGGCTTCGCCTACGGCGCGATGCCCGCGCTCATCATGGGCGCCGTGCCCGCCTCCGAGACGGCCGCCGCGAACAGCCTCAATACCCTGATGCGGTCCATCGGTACGTCGTTCGCCAGCGCGATCGCCGGTGTCGTCCTCGCCCAGATGACCACCGACTTCGGCACCACCGCCCTGCCCTCCGAGAACGGCTTCAAGGTGGTCATGGCCATCGGCGCCGGCGCGGCTCTCCTCGCCCTCGTCCTCGCCGCGTTCCTCCCGGGTCGCCGCGCCGCCGCGCAGGCGGTGCCCGCGGAGGGGGCCACCGGCGGCGAGCAGGCCGAGGCCGCGGAGGCCTCCGGGGCGAAGGCGTAACCCTCCCCACTGATCAACGTGTCACCTGGCCACCGGGCCATTCACCAGGGCGGTCGCCGTCCCGCTTCACGCGGGACGGCGACCGCCTCGCTGTTGGCACGGACTGCCGTCATGCCGACGACCGTCGCGCAGGGCCGCTGCAAGGTGGTCACGGCGCAGAAGCTGACCGCCGTACTGGGCGGGCTGGGCGGCGGCGAGTCATGACCGGGGAGTACGTGGTCGACGTACGGGACGGGCGGGTCAGCCAGGCGCGAGGGCGGCTGCGTACAGGCGCGGCCCGTGGGCGGCGGGCGCGAGTGGGACCGTCCGCCGGAGGCGGTGGGCGAGGCGCCGCCGGCGGAGGTGCTACGGGCGCGGGTACGGCGCCTCGACCGGGAGGCCCCCCTGAGGTGGGTGGGTCGGGGAGGGAGGGTGTGGCGGATTTGGGCCAACCCGAGCGGCGGAAACCTGGGATTCAGGGCGTGAGTGTGGCCCACATCTGCCCATTCCTCCCGCCGGAGGGCTCCCGCTACAGGTTGCCCATTGGTTCGATGTCGATCTTTACCGGGGTGCCCCAGATGCGCAGGACCTCGTAGTCGGTGAACTCGTGGACCAGGCGGTAGGCCGTGCCGGGGCGGGGGGTGCGGCGCTCGGCGGCGAGGTAGCGCTCGGCCTCGTGGCGGTCGCGGCGGGGGGTGCCGCAGAGATGCCACGCCTGGCCGTTCCAGACCTCCGGGAGCCAGCGCTGCTGGGGCTGGGGGCGGTCGCCGCGGACGCCGTAGCGGGACTTGGTGCGCTCGGGCGTCTCGTCGGGGCCGGTGGGGCGGCCGCCGTGCGAGTAGGCGTCGTTGACCTCGGAGCGGCGGGCGGCGCGTCGGCGGGTCTCGCAGAGCAGGCAGAGGTCGGCGGCGCCCTCGTCGACCGGCCCGTTCGGGTGCTCGGAGCAGCGGGTGGTGGGCGCCGCCGTCGTCACCGTCTCGTCCAGCAGGTCCAGGGCCCGCTTCAGGTCCGCCTTGACCTCGTGCAGCTTCGCGTCGGGGGTGTCGGCGTTCAGCGCGTCGCCGTGCTCGCCGAGCAGGCGCAGGGCGCGGCCGAGAGCGGTCAGCTGTGCGTGGTTCATGGCTCCACCTTTGCACGCGCCACTGACAACCCGGCAGGGTCGGAGAGGCCGGCACGGTCGGTGAGGCCGGTGAGGCCGAAGAAGTACGTCGCCGCGAAGCCGACCACATATCCCGTGAGCAGGCCGCCCGCGTAGATGGCGGCCGTCGGGGCCAGGCCCCGGTTCCCGGCGAGCAGGGGGAACAGGGCCCAGCCCGAGGGGCCGATGGCCGTCGAGCCGACCTTGTCGCCGAGCATCGAGAAGAGGCCCACGAAGGCGCCGCCCGCCGCTCCGCCCGCGCACGCCGTGATGAAGGGGCGGCCGAGGGGGAGCGAGACGCCGTAGATCAGGGGTTCGCCGACGCCGAGGAGGCCCGCGGGGAGCGCCGACCTGATCGTCGTACGGATGGAGTGGTCGTGGCGGAGTCGGACGTACACCGCCGCGGCCGCGCCGACCTGGCCCGCGCCCGCCATCGCCAGGATGGGGAGGAGGACGGTGTAGCCCTGCTGCTCGATGAGCGTGGTGTGGATGGGGATCAGGGCCTGGTGCAGGCCGAGCATGACGAGGGGGAGGAACAGGCCGCCGAGGAGCAGGCCCGCGAAGGCGCCGGTGTTCTCCAGGAGCCAGTTCGCCGCCGTGCCGATGGCGGTGGAGAGCTCACCCGCCGTGTACATCAGGGCGTAGAGCGTCACCAGGCCGGTGAGCAGGACGGTGATGGTGGGGGTGACCAGGACGTCCAGCGTCTCCGGGACCCAGCCGCGGCACCACTTCTCGACGTACGTCCCCAGGAGCGCGGCAGCCAGTGCGCCCAGGACGCCGCCCTGGCCGGGGGCGAGCGTCATGCCGAACGCCGTCACCTTGGCGACCCCCGCGTACACGATGACCGCCGCCACCGCGCCGCCCAGGATCGGCGTGCCGCCGAACTCCTTCGCCGTGTTGTACCCGACGAAGACGGCGATCAGGGCCATGAAGCCGGAGGCGATGGCGGTGAGGGCCGGGGTGAGGGCCCCCAGCCAACCCAGGTTGATCAGCAGGCCGTTCAGGCCCGCGATGACGCCGCAGCCGATCAGGGCGGGGATCAGGGGGACGAAGATGTTCGCGATGCGGCGGAGGAGGACTTTGAGGGGGGTGGTGTTGCGTTGCCGCTGGTCCGCCTTCATCTCGGCGCCTCTGGATGCCAGTTGATCGGCCGTGGTCGCCAGCAACGCCTCGAACTCCGGGGTCACTCGGGCGACGGTGCCCGGGCCCAGGACGATCTGGCACGTGTCGTCGTCCGCGACGACGCCGAGAACGGCGGGGAGGGCCTTGAGGGGGTCCTCCTGGACCAGGGTTCGGTCCCGTAGGCCCAGGCGGAGGCGGGTCATGCAGTGCGCTACGGAGGTGACGTTCGCGGGGCCGCCGACCAAGGGGAGGATCGCGGCGGCGGTGGTGTGGGGGGAGGTGTTCACTGTGCGCTGGTCCTGGTTGCTCGGGGGTGGGTGCGCTTACCGGCGCTTGCAGGGTTCCGCTGTGCCCACCCGCTCCGCCCGGCGGAACGACTGTCCACAGCTACGTCTACTGGGACGGGCGCCGCCCTGGCGGCACGCATGCCCACAGCTGTGGCGGCCGGTTTTCAGTGGTGTGCTGCCGCCAGTGCCGCGCGCAGGTGGCCCTTGCTCTCCTCCAGGAGGTGGGCCGCGGTGGGGCCGTCCACCTTGCCGAGGATGGTCAGGATGGCGTTCTTCACCTCGCCGTCCGTGGCGGCGAGGGCCTGTTCGATTTCCTCGTCCGAGGCTCCGGTGGCGAGGGCGACGATGCGGCGGGAGCGGGCCCGTAGCTTCTCGTTCGAGGCGCGTACGTCGACCATCAGGTTCCCGTACGTCTTGCCGAGGCGGATCATCGTGATCGTCGAGAGCATGTTGAGGACGAGTTTCTGGGCCGTGCCCGCCTTCAGGCGGGTCGAGCCGGTCAGGAGCTCGGGGCCCACGACGACCTCGAGGCCGTGGTCCGCGGCAGCGGCGAGCGCGCTGTCCGCGTTGCAGGCCAGGCCGATCGTCAACGCGCCCCGCGCGCGGGCGTGTTCGACGGCGCCCACCGCGTACGGGGTACGGCCGGAGGCGGAGACGCCGACCACGGTGTCGTCGGGGGTCAGCCCCAGTTCGGAGAGGTCCTGTGCCGCCAGCTCCTTGGAGTCCTCGGCGCCCTCGATCGAGGTGATCATGGCGGTCGGGCCGCCCGCGATCAGGCCCACGACCTCGGAGGGATCGGTGTTGAAGGTGGGCGGGCACTCGGAGGCGTCCAGGACACCGAGACGGCCCGCGGTGCCCGCGCCGGCGTAGATGAGGCGGCCGCCACGGGACATGCGGTCCGCGATGTCGTCGATGGCGGCGGCGATGAGCGGGAGCTGCGCCGCGACGGCCGTCGGCACGGTCGCGTCCTCGCCGTTCATGATCTTCGCGATGTCCAGGGTGGCCAGCTGGTCGATCTCGGCGAGTTCGGGGCGGAACGCCTCGGTGGTCAGCGTCTCCAACTCGGCCCTCAGGCCACGGTAGTTGGAGGAGGCGTCGGCGGTTGAGGTCATGGAGGACGGCTCTTTTCCGTGCGGTACGACGACTTTCCGGTGCTGCGAGAAGAAGGGCCCCGTTGGAGAAGAGAACTAGAAGAGAGACAGAAGAGAGACAGGAGAGAGAAGAGCGGAGAAGCGGAAGATGGTCCTGTGGGTGCGCGCGGCCTAGCGGTGTCCGCCGCCGCGCGGCGTGTGGCGGTGCGCCAGGGCCTCGTACGAGGCGGACAGTGCCGGCGCCGCCGTCTCGTACGTCCGCTGGGCCACCCCCACGAACAGACAGTCCACCACCAGCAGCTGGCTCGTGCGCGACGACATCGCCGCCGGGCGCAGCTCGCTCTCGCGGGCCGTCGACGTGGTGAGGATGTGGTCCGCGTACTGCGTGACGGGACCGCCAGGGCGGCCGGTGATCGCCACCGTCGTCGCCCCGTGCTCGAAGGCGACCCGGAGCGGTTCGATGACGTCGCCGGTCGAGCCGGAGTGCGTGATGGCTATCGCCACGTCCTTGGCGCGCAGCTGCACCGCGTTGGTGACGGCGAGGTGCGGGTCGCTGTGCGCGTGGGCTATGAGCCCGATGCGCATGAGTTTCTGGAAGAGATCCTGGGCGACCAGACCGGACGCACCGACGCCGTAGATGTCGATGCGGCGGGCCGCGGCGATCGCGGCGACCGCCGCGCCGAGCTGGACGGTGTCGAGCCCGGCGGCGGTGTCGGCGAGGGTCTGCTGCTCGTCGTAGGCGAGTTTCGCGACGACGTCCGCGATGGGGTCGTCGACCGCGATGTCGGCGGTGACGGCGGGCGCGCGCCCCGACTGCTGCTGGGCGGCGAGCCCGGCGAGCGCCAGGCGCAGATCCCGATAGCCCGGATAGCCGAGCAGGCGGGCGGTACGGACGACCGTCGCCTCGCTGGTGCCGGTGAGCTCGGCGAGGCCGGTGACCGTGAGGGCGGCGCAGCCGGCCGGGTCACCGGCGACGGCCTCGGCGACCCGCTGCATGGAGCGGGTCATCGACGGGGCGAGCGTCCGCACCTTGGCCGCGAGGGCGGCGGGGGCGGGCGGCGCCTCTCCCGCGAAAATTTCCTTCACGTCATGGGTCACATCTGAAAGATATTTTCCGTTGGGGCATACGGTCAAGGGTGCGCACAATGGGTGCATGGACCCCATCAGCCCCCTGGAGCAGGCGTTGCACGCGGCTCGCGCCCTTGTCCTCGCCGATCTCGTCGCGGGCGAGGTGGCCGAGGCGGACGTCGTCTCCCTCGTGGAGGAGTCGGTGGTGCAGCGCCGCTGGTGGATCGAGCAGTGGCCGGAGGGCGCGGGCTACGTCGCCGGGCTCGTCGCCCAGGACGTGCAGGACGCCTTGCTGGAGCGGTACGGCCGGTGGCCGCTGTGTCCCGTCTGCGGCTCCGGTGACCCGCATGCCCTCGACGTCGAGCCCGAGTTGGGGCCCGACCCGCACTGGGTGTGCCACAAGGCGGGTGTGAAGGTCGCCTCGGTGGGCTCCCTGGGCTCGGCGACGGGTGGGACCCCGTCCTCGTGACCGTCTATATCGATCCGCCCGCCTGGCCGGGGCACGGCCGCATGTGGTCCCACCTGATCAGCGACGTCTCGTACGACGAACTGCACGCGTTCGCCGCGGAGTTGGGCGCGCCGCGGCGCGCCTTCGAGCGGGACCACTACGACATTCCCGCGCATCGGTACGAGGACGCGGTGCGCGCGGGGGCGGTGCAGGTCAGCAGCCGGGAGGTGGTGCGGCTGCTGTACGGGGCGGGGCTGCGGCGCCGGAAGCGTCCGGGGGCCAGCGGGTGAGGGCTGGCCGCGGGTTTTTCGCCCCCTCCGCCCCTGCCCGACCCGTATTTGTCTTTTGGCCGCGGGTGCGTGGGGGCTTGTCGCGCAGTTCCCCGCGCCCCTCCAGGGGTGCAGCCCCCAGGGACCCAGGGCAGCCCCGGCTGTCAGGCCTCCCGGGCGTAGAGCAGCAGTGCGCGGTCCATGCCTCGCTGCTCGTACGCGTAGCGCTCCACGTCCTCGCTCACCCGCGTGAACCCGGCGCGCGAAATGACGCGATGGGAGGGCCCGTTGGCCCGGTCGATGGCGGCGTAGAGGAGCTGGACGTCGTCGCGGGCCAGGGCCCAGTCGGCAAGAGCGCGCAGTGCCTCGGTCGCGTAACCGTTGCCACGGGCGTTCTCCGCGAGGTCGTAGCCGACCTCGGCCCGGCCCTCCTCGTCGGGCGCGCCGTGGAAGCCCATTCCGCCTACCGCGCGCCCGTCTTCGCGGCGTACGAGGACGAACATGCCCCACTCGGGCCGGTGCACCCCGTCCTCGTACGCCTTCACGACCATCCCGGCGGCATCCCGCGTGCCCTCGAACGGACCGCCCTCGATCCACTCGAAGCCGCCGGTGCCGCCCGCGTGCAGGTCGGCGGCGGCCGCCGGGGTGACCCCCTGGAGCGTGAGCCGCTCGGACTCGATCACGAGGTTGTTGCTCCAGCGCCACTCGGTGACCGGGGCGCGGCCCGGCAGCTCGCCCCGGCCGGTGGCCCACAGGAGGGTGGACCAGGGAGCCGGCCCGGGTCGGACGTGCGGGAAGATCCGGGTGAGGACGCCCTCGCAGAGCGCGGCCGGGGGTTCGTACGCGAGCTCCAGCCCCTCGGCGATGTCATGCGTGTGCAGCAGGACTTCGGCGATGCCCATCGCGGCGAAGCCCTCGCGGTTCGCGCTGCGGAAGGGGTACGGGTGGAAGGCGCGCACCTCGCGCGGCGTCGTACGGACGGCGGCGGCGAACAGGGCGCCGGTCGTCTCGATCACGTCGACGACGCCCGCGTTGTCGGTGCCGTCCTCCATCACGATCTCGAAGGGCACGTACGCCTCGGTGGCCCGCCCGGCCAGCTGCCCCGCGTACGCGATGAGATCGCTGGAGATGTGCTCGGCCGTCCGCCGGCAACTCCACTCCAGGCGTCCCGCCTTGACGCCGTCCCAGTCCCGCCCGGCAGCCGTACGCAGCAGCGCGACGCTCCCCGCGACGGCTTCCGCCACCTGGTCCGCGCCCAGGTGCCTGCTCACGTCCCCGCCCAGGTGCCCGCTCACGTCCCCGCCCATGTCTCCCATGCGGGCGAGGATAGGTCGGATCAGGCTTCCGTACGCACCGATTTGTTCGTGCCGTCCGCCTTGGTCACGACGGTCACGACGCGCGAGGACTGCGTACGGCGATGCAGTCGCAGTGAGACGACGGCCACGCCGATCGCGGCCACCGTCATGGCCGCGCCCGCCCAGGCGGTGGAGGTGTACCCGAACCCCGCGTCGATGACCGCGCCGCCGATCCAGGGCCCGCCGGTGTTGCCCAGGTTGAAGGCGGCCGTGGTCGTGGCGCCGGCCAGGGTGGGCGCGGCCGCGGCGACGTTGAACATCCGGGCGTTGAGCGCGGGCGCGGTGTAGAAGCAGGCGATTCCGAGGAGGAAGGAGAGGGCGACGGCGGCGATCGCGAACCGCCCGAACAGCGCGAGCGCGATCAGGATGACGGTGTCGGCCGCGATGCCGCTGATCAGCACCCCGAAAAGGTGCGCGTCGGCGATCCGCCCGCCGATCGTCGTACCGATCAGCGCGCCGGCCCCGAAGAGCGCGAGCACGGTCGGCACCCATCCGTCGTCGAGCCCCGCCACCTCCGTGAGCAGCGGCGCGAGATAGCTGAACGCGCAGAAGATGCCGGCCGCGCCGAGCGCGATGACACCGATGGACAGCCAGACCTGACGGTCGCGGAAGATGCGCAGTTCGCGCTTGAGCTGCGGCTTCTCGTCGGGGAGTGGAATACGCGGGATGAGCGTGACGATCCCGACGAGGGCGATCGCGGAGGCCGCGCCCACGGCCCAGAAGGCCGAACGCCAGCCGAGCCCCTCACCGAGGAAGGCACCGGCCGGCACTCCCAGCACATTCGCGATCGACAGACCACCGATCATCACGGCCAGCGCCCGGGCCCGCGCGTTCACCGGCACCATCGCGATGGCCACCGCCGCGCCGACCGCCCAGAAGCCGGCGCAGGCGAGCGCGCTGACGACGCGGGACGCGAACAGCACGGCGTACGTCGGCGCGAGCGCTCCCGCGACCTGGCCCAGGCCGAAGACCGCGATCAGGGCGACGAGGGTGGTCCGTCGCGGGAGCCGCAGCGTCACCACCGCGAGGAGGGGCGCTCCCACGACCATGCCGATCGCGAACGCCGAGATCAGCAGGCCCGCCTGCGGGATCGTGACGTCCATGTCGTCGGCGATGGGCGGCAACAGTCCGGAGAGCATGAACTCGCTGGTGCCGAGGGCGAAGACGGAGAGTCCGAGGATGTAGACGGACAGGGGCATGCGGGGGCGCGGGTGGTGAGGGTGAGTGGCAGGGGCGGCCGTATCGGCCGTATGGGGCGGATCCGGGGGCAACGGTCCAGAGGGCAGCGGTCCAGGGCTTGGGGGCATCCCTCCTTCGTACGTGGTCCATCGCCCGTCGTCGAACCAGTTTTAGGCGTGAGCGTGTGACCGTGTAAGCCCGCGAGTGCGTGAGTGACGTCAGTCGGTGAGCAGCTCCAGCTCGGCGCCGATGTTGTACCGCGCCGTTGCCTCCCACTGCGCCGCCCCGTGCGGTGTGTGGAACAGGCGGGGCAGGTCGAGGAGTTGGCGCAGGATCGCGGCGCGGCCCTCGCGGAAGGCGTCGTTCGGGACGAAGGCGTACTCCTGGCGGACGGCGGCGGTGTAGGCGGCGTACGCGTTCGGGGACGAGGCCAGGATGGCCAGGTCGGCGTCGCACAGGACCTGGCCGTTGCGGTCGTCGTCGGCCGGGTCGTGGGTGACGGTGAGGCGGACCAGGCCGGCGACCTCCCCGGTCTTCTCCTCGGACAGCCCGGCCTCGGGGAGCGCGCGTTCCGCGAGACGGGCCGAGCGCTCCTCGTTCTCGGAGCGGTCGGGGAAGTACACGGCGTCGTGGAACCAGGCGGCCAGGCGTACGAGGTCCGGGTCGTCCGCGTACTTCTCCAGTACGTCGATGTGGTCAAGGACCGCCTGGAGGTGCGTGACGGTGTGGTAGTGGCGCTGGGGCTCCTGCCAGCGGGCGAGGAGATTGTCCGCGTACGGGGCAGGGTCCGGGCCGCCGGGCGCCCGGGCTCCTTCCAGGGCGCGGGTCCAGCGGGTGCGCAGGGCGTCGAGATCGGCCATGCGCTCATTCTCCCGTGCGGCGCCCTCGGGGCCCTAGCGTGGAGCCCATGACTACTGCGGACGTGCACGACGTACGGGACCCCGAGCTGCCCGGGCGGCTCCTGACCATCGAGCGTGACGCGTTGATACCGCTGCTGCGGGCCAGGCCGGACGAGGACTTCGCGCTGGCGACCGCCGCGTGTCCGGGGTGGACCGTGCGGGACGTGCTCGCGCACTGTTCGGCCGCGTTGATCCGGGTGGTGGAGCGGCGGTTCGAGAAGGGGGTGTTCTCGCCCGAGTCGAACGACCGTGACATCGCCGAGCGGTCCGACTGGACGAACGCGCGGATCGTGGACGAGCTGGAGCGCGGGATGACCGAGGCCGGGCCGGTGATCGCCGAGGCGGGTGGCGTGCTCGACCCCATCGCGCTGGGCGAGTGGGTGCACGCCGGGGACGTACGCGAGGTCTTCGGGGAGCCCGGGGCCTACGCGGGCGACGGGCTGCCGTACGCGCTCACCCTTCTCGCGCGGGTCACCCGCGAGAAGGAGCATCTGCCGCTGCACGCCGACCTCGACGACGTGGATGAGCCGCTGCGGTTGGGGAGTGTGCCGGGGGACCGGCCGCCGGCCCGGTACATCGGCGATGCGGCGACGCTGGTACGGCTGTACGCGGGGCGGCCGGTTGCGGGGGAGCGCTATGAGCTGGTCGGGGCGGGGGAGGGCGAGCTGAACATCTTCGGCTGACGCGCCCCCAGACCCCGCGCAGTTCCCCGCGCCCCTTTTAGGGGCGCGGGGAACTGCGCGATCTTTTGGCGGGGGTCTGGGGGCGGCAGCCCCCAGGGACGGGACGGGCAGGGGCGGAGGGGGCGAAAACCCCCGCCCGCACACCAACTCGGCGTGATCTTCTCGCGGCGGCCGCATCACCCGCGTACCCTGGGATTGGACTAGACCTGTAGCCGCCCTAGGGAAGAGGTCACATGAGTAAGCGTGCAGTCCTGGAGGTGATCGCCCTCGACGCCGAGGACGCCGTCGCCGCCCAGGCCGGAGGCGCGGACCGCCTCGAGCTGGTCACCGACATGGCCGCCGACGGTCTCACCCCCGCGGTGGAGACGTTCACCGCGATCCGCGCCGCCGTAGACATCTCGCTGCGCGTGATGCTCCGCCTGACGGACGGCTTCGCCGCGGATGACGTCGACGCGCTCGTACGCGTCGCCGGCGAGATGCGCGCCGCGGGGGCGGACGAGTTCGTGCTCGGGTTCCTCGACGAGCACGGCGGCCCCGACCTGGCCGCCGTGGAGCGGCTCGTCGCCGAACTGGACGGCTGCCGCTGGACCTTCCACCGCGCGATCGACCGCGCCGCCGACCGCGACGCCCTGCGCAAGCAGCTCGCCGACCTGCCGGGCCTCGACGCCTACCTGACCGCCGGGTCCGCGGCGGGCGTGGACGACGGCCTGCCCACGCTGCTCGCCGAGGCCGCGCGCCGCGGTGAGCCGGGCTACGAGCCGCGGATCATGGTCGGCGGCGGCCTGCGCCTCGACCACGTGGCGCGCCTGCGCACGGCGGGCATCGACGCCTTCCACATCGGCGGCGCCGCCCGCCCGGGCGGATGGACCGCCCCGGTGTCACCGGAGGCGGTACGGGAGTGGCGGACGGCCTTGGACGCGTAGGCATGCTGCCGCGCCCGGGCCAAGGGCGCGGGCCCCAGACCCCCGTGTCGCGCTTCGCGCTCGTCCTCGAGCGCCGGACGGGCTGTCGCCGGCCCCCGAGGTCACGGATCCATATCCGCCAGGTAGTTGTTGTGTGTTGAGAGTCTCCCGGCGATCACCGTCCGGCTTTGTGCGTGCATATTGGGAAGGCCTCGATGAGCCGGGGCATGACAACTCGCACGCACGCAGGCGCAGCGCAGCGAAGCACACGCATGCGCGCCGCCGGCAACACGCACGTAGTAACAGGGGGACAAGGCTCCATGCCATCCATACGCAGCCGCTCGCTCGCGGCCGCCGCAGCCGTGATCGCGGCCATCATGGTCACCACCACGGCCTGCGACAGCAAGAAGGACGACGGGGCCGCCGCGCGGCCCTCGTCGTCCACGCAGGCGGACAAGAACGTCGACACCGGCCAGGACGACGACGGCTCCACCTCGCTCGGCGGCTACAAGCTGCCCGCCGGCATTCCCACCGACCTCAGCGGCGCCGCCCTGGAGAAGTGGAAGAACGGGGGGTGGAAGGACTACAGCAACTGGGCATCCAAGGCCGAGGACTTCGCCAACCCGTACATCAAGGACTTCTGGACGCCGGAGAAGATGGCCGCGGCCAAGTCCAGCATTCCGGTCGCGCAGGCGGGCAGCACCAGCACCGGTTCGGGCAGCGGCGCCACCTCGTACCTGCCCGACGGGACGGTGAAGCGGAAGGCGGCCACGAAGGTCAAGGCGACCTACCACCACTACGCGGCCCCCGTGGGCAAGCTGTTCTTCTCCTCGCCCGAGGGCGCCATGGTCTGCTCCGCCGCGGTCGTCACCGACCCGGCGCACCCGGGCAAGTCCAACATGGTGTGGACCGCGGGCCATTGTGTGCACGCGGGCAAGGGCGGCGGCTGGTACCGCAACATCGCCTTCGTCCCCTCGTACAACAACGGCGCGCGGCTGAGCAACCGGCAGATCACCAACCCGCGCGCCAAGTCCGTCTCCCCGTACGGCATTTGGTGGGCCAACTGGGCCACGACGTCGTCCCAGTGGATCAAGGGTGGCGGCCACCAGGGCAACGCGGCCTCGGCGTACGACTACGCCGTGCTGCACGTGAAGCCCGAGAGCGGAAAGAAGTCCCTTCAGGAGCGGCTCGGTTCGGCCCTGCCGGTGTGGTTCAACGCCCCGGCGGCCAACAAGGTCAAGAACATGAAGGTCCGCGGCTACCCCGCCGAGTCGCCGTACGACGGCTCGAAGATGTACGACTGCCGCGGCGCCACCAAGCGTTTCGTGCTGGCGAGCAATGCCCCCGCCCAGTTCATGATCGGGTGCACGATGAACGGCGGCGCCTCCGGCGGGCCCTGGTTCATGACGCACAACGGGCGGACCTACCTGGTCTCGAACAACTCGCTGAGCGACCGCAAGACGTTCATCACCGGGCCTCGCCTCGGCAAGAACGCCAAGCAGGTCTATCTGGCGACCAGCCGCAAGTTCAAGTAACGGCGTCTGTACGGCCGTTGGTGTCCTCCGGTGCTCGGCGCCGGGGGCCACCGCCTTTCCGTGCCCGGGTCGTGACCGCCGCCACCCCCGTCGCCGGCGCCATCAGTCCCGCACCCACCAGCAGGAACCACCGGTCGCCGAACAAGGCGATCGCCAGGCTGCCCGTACCGCCGGCCGCCGCCATGCCCAGGTAGAGCGCGCTGCTGTTGAGGGAGACCAGGACGGGAGCGTTGGCGGGGTCCAGGGAGGCCACGCGGGTGATCAGGGCGACCGCGATCGACCAGCCGACCAGCTATGTGCAGCTGCGCCGCGACGACCTCGACGCCCGGTTCCCCGACCTCCTGGATGCCCTGTTGAAGTCCTTGCCCGGTTAGGCAAGTTGGGGCGGCAGCGGTGCCGCGTGCGTCACGATCAGGCCCGAGACCGCTCGGGTCAGGGCCACGTACAGGCGGCGCAGGCCGGTCCGTTCGTCCGGCTCGCCGTCGACGACGGCCTGCGGCTCGTCCAGGACCACGTAGTCGTACTCCAGGCCCTTGGCGAGCGAGGCCGGCACCAGGGTGAGGCGGGTCTCGGCCGTCGTCTCCTCGCCCGGACCGAGATACGTCAGCCCGGCCGTCGTCAGCGCCTCGGCGAGGACCGGGATCCGGGCGTCCGCGGCGATGAGCCCGATCGAGCCCTCGTTGCGCAGCAACTCCGCGCAGGCGCCCACCACTTCGGAGTCGGCCGCGCTCGGCCGCACCTCGAAAAATCCCGGGTTCTCCCGCACCGACGCCACCGGCGTCAGCCCGGGCGCGATGTGCGGCAGCAGCCGGGACGCGTACGCGATGACATCCGTGGGCACGCGGAAGCCCGCCGTCAGCTCCTCCACGACGGCCTCCGCCTTGCCGAGGTGGCGCAGCGCCTCGTCCCAGCTCCGGGTGGCCCAAGGGGTCGTCCCCTGCGCGAGATCCCCGAGCACAGTCGCCGACCCGGTCGTGCAGCGCCGCCCCACCGCCCGGTACTGCATCGGCGACAGATCCTGCGCCTCGTCGAGCACCACGTGCCCGAGCGAGTGCGTGCGCTGGACGAGATCGGTGGCCTCGTCGATCAACACGGCGTCGGCGGCGGACCACTTGGCCGACTTCACCGAGCGCACCGGCTTCTGCCAGAGGATCTCCTTCTGCTCGTCCTCGCCGAGGATCCCCGCCGCGTGTACGGCGAGGAAGTCCGCGTCGGAGAGCAGCCGCAGCACGAGCTTGGCCGGGTCGACGGCCGGCCAGATCGCCTTGACCGCGGCCTTCACGGCGGTGTTGTGGGCGACGGCGTCCTGCACCCGGTCGTCCGGCGCCTCGCCCGACCGCTCCATCTGGACCAGCACGGCGTGCGCGATCCGCTGCGGAAGCGCCTCGCGCGCGGCGCCGTAGCGGATGTCGCGGTCCAGCAACTCCCGCACGAGATCTTCGAGTTCGTACGCCGCCACCCGCCAGCGCCGCGAACCGCGCACCACCACGACCGGCTCGGTGGGCACGGTCACGTGCGAGCGGACGGCCCGGCGCAGCACCTCGGCCATCCGGGCGTCGCCCTTGATGACGGCGGCGGCCGCGTCGTCGCTCCCGCGCACCTCGACCTGCGCGACGAGATCGTCGACGGTCGCCTGCTTGACCTCCAACTCGCCGAGGGCCGGGAGGACTTGCTCGATGTAGTGCAGGAAGGACTTGTTCGGCCCGATGACGAGGGTGCCGGTGCGGGCGAGCCGCTCCCGGTGGGCGTAGAGAAGGTAGGCGACCCGGTGCAGGCCGACGGCGGTCTTGCCGGTACCGGGGCCTCCCTGCACACAGACCGAGCCGGACAGGCCCGACCGTACGATCTCGTCCTGCTCCGGCTGGATGGTCGCCACGATGTCGCGCATCGGGCCGACGCGCGGCCGCTCGATCTCCTGCTGGAGCAGCTTGCTGGTCGTCGCCGCCTCGGCCGGGTCCGACAGATGCTCGTCCTCGTACGCCGTGAGGTCGCCGCCGGTGTAACCGAAGCGGCGCCTGAGCCCGACGTCCATCGGGTCCTTCTTCGAGGCCCGGTAGAACGGCTGCGACACCGGCGCGCGCCAGTCGATGACCATCGGGTCGCCCTCGGCGTCGTGCACATGCCGCCGCCCGATGTAGAACCGCTCACCCTCCGCGCCCTCCGCCTTGTCGGCGCCCGGTGCATGCAGGTAGTCGAGCCGCCCGAAGAACAGCGGGGTGTGGCTGAGGTCGGCGAGGGCCTTGATGCGCTCGTCGATCTGGTGCTGCAGGACGGCGGCGTTCACCCAGTTCGCGGTGACATCGCTGATGTCGAGGTTCTCCACGTCCTCGCGCATCGCGCGCAGCGCGGCGCGGGAGTCGCTGAGGTGGGTCCGCTCGCGGGAGAGGGGATCGTCGGACGGGGTGTCGGACGGATAGTCGGGCGGGGTGGACACGGGGGTTGCCTCCGGGGACCTGCTGCGGGAGTGATTCCGTCGAGGAGTTGCCGATGGATCCGGGCGGAATCGGTGACAGTGCGTGATTCCTGAGAGCCGTCCGGTTTCCGGCCGGGCGGCGGCACTCCGTGAAGGGAGGCGGGCAAGAGCGGAGATTCTAGGTGACCGGAGGATGTGGGGGCCAACGGTTTTTCCACCGCCTCAGGGACGCGCCCCCGAGGACCCTAGGGGTCGGGGTCCGTCGTGAGGCGTACGGCGGGCGGCCCGCAGGTGTACGAGGGGTCCGCGGAGGTTCGGTCCGCAGGCCGACGCCATTCGGGGCCCGGCGTTCCACCATGGATACATGAGCGCAGCAACCTTCACCCCAGGCCCTGTCCATCCCGTTCAGCCCCATGGCGCGACCGCCGCCTCCTCCACCCACCACCGCCACCGCCTCGGCGACGCCCTGCGCGCCGTGAAGGTGTTCGCGGAGGCGGCGTTCGGAGTGGTGCTCCTCGGCGAGTACGGCGAGGAAGCGGGCGTACGGCGGCGGTGAGCCGTACGCCGGGCCGTACCGCCCGGCACTAGGGTCACTCCGTGCCGCAACGGAACGTGACCGACAACTCACCCAAAGAAGTCGCCCAGTTCGCCCAGTTCACCACTCACTCCGCCCTGTCCACGCTGTTTCCCCTGCTCGCTCTCTCCCTCGCCGCCTTCTGCGCCCTCTGTGTCGTCACGCACGCCCCCATGGCGGACGCGCTGGTCTACCGGGCCGAGGGCGCGGCCGTACTGAACGGCAGGGATCTCTACGGTTTCACCGTCACCGAGTGGCGGCTGCCCGCCACGTACCCGCCCTTCGCGGCGCTCCTCTTCGTGCCGACGGCCTGGCTCCCGCCGGCCGCCCTCAAGGTGGCGTTCGTCGCCGGGAACGTGGCCCTGCTGGCCGCGCTGGTCCGCCTCTCCTGCCGTCTCGCGGGACTCCCCGAGCGGCTCCCCGCCGTCTGCGCCGCCACCGCCCTCGCCCTCTGGCTCGAACCCGTCTTCCAGACCGTCCTCTTCGGCCAGGTCAACCTCGCTGTCGCCTGCCTGATCCTCTGGGACCTGACCCGGCCGCCGGGCGCGCCCGGCAAGGGAATCGCCCTCGGCATCGCCGCGGGCGTGAAGCTCACCCCCGCCGTCTTCATCGCGTATCTGCTGCTCACCCGGCGCGTGCGCGAGGGAGCGACGGCTCTGGCCGCATGCGCCGGGACCGTACTGCTGGGGGCGCTCGTGCTGCCGTACGCGAGCGTGGACTTCTGGACCCGACGGCTCTACGAGACCGACCGCGTCGGCAAGGCGTGGATCGTGGACAACCAGTCGCTCCAGGGGCTGATCGCGCGTGCGCTGGGGGAGCCGTCGCCGGGCCCGGCGTGGGCGTTGCCGATGGTGGCCGTCGCCTGCGCGGGCCTCTGGCTGGCCCGCCGCACGGCCACCGTCAACGACCGTCGGGGCATCCTGATCATCGCCTTCACCGCACTCCTCGTCTGCCCGATCAGCTGGTCGCACCACTGGGTGTGGTGCGTACCGCTGATCGCCGTGCTGGCGGCGGACGGCCGCAGGCATACGGCGGCGCTGGTGGCGGTGGTCTTCACGGCCCGCACCCTGTGGCTGGTCCCGCACCAGGGCGCCCTGGATCTACAACTCCCGTGGTGGCAGCAGCCGTTGGCGTCGCCGTACGCGCTACTGGCGCTGGTCCTGCTGCCTCAGCTCTCGGCGCTGTCGGCGTTGTCGGCCAGCAGCTCGTCCGCGTCGACGATCCGGTAGGCGTACCCCTGCTCGGCGAGGAACCGCTGCCGATGGGCGGCGAAGTCCTGGTCGATGGTGTCGCGGGCGACCACGGAGTAGAAGTGGGCCTGGTGTCCGTCGGCCTTCGGTCGCAGTACCCGGCCCAGCCGCTGGGCCTCCTCCTGCCGTGACCCGAAGGTGCCCGAGACCTGGACGGCGACGGTCGCCTCCGGCAGGTCGATGGAGAAGTTCGCGACCTTGGACACGACGAGGACGCTGATCTCGCCCTCCCGGAACGCGTCGAAGAGCTTCTCGCGCTGCGCGTTACTGGTCTCGCCCTTGATGACGGGCGCGTTCAAGTGCTCGCCCAGCTCGTCGAGTTGGTCGATGTACTGCCCGATGACAAGGATCTGCTGCCCCGCGAAGCGGCGGACGATCGCCTCCGTGACCTTCCGCTTGGTCTCCGTCGTCGCGCAGTAGCGGTACTTCTCCTCGGTCTCCGCGGTGGCGTACGCGAGCCGCTCGGCGTCGGTGAGATTGACCCGGACCTCGACACAGTCGGCGGGCGCGATGTAGCCCTGCGCCTCGATCTCCTTCCAGGGCGCGTCGAACCGCTTGGGCCCGATCAGCGAGAAGACGTCCGACTCGCGCCCGTCCTCGCGCACGAGGGTCGCGGTGAGCCCCAGCCGGCGCCTGGCCTGCAGATCGGCGGTGAACTTGAAGACGGGCGCGGGCAGCAGATGCACCTCGTCGTAGACGATGAGCCCCCAGTCCCGCGAGTCGAAGAGCTCGAGGTGCGGATAGACGCCCTTCCGCTTGGTCGTCAGCACCTGGTACGTCGCGATGGTGACCGGCCGGATCTCCTTCCTCGTACCGCTGTACTCGCCGATCTCGTCCTCGGTCAGCGAGGTCCGCTTCACCAGTTCGTGCTTCCACTGCCGGGCGGAGACGGTGTTGGTGACGAGGATCAGGGTGGTGGCCTTGGCCTGCGCCATCGACCCGGCCCCCACGAGCGTCTTACCGGCACCGCAGGGCAGCACGACGACCCCGCTGCCGCCGTGCCAGAAGTTCTCCACGGCCTGCTTCTGATACGGCCGCAGCGCCCACCCGTCCTCCGCCAGCTCGATGGGGTGCGCCTCCCCGTCGACGTACCCGGCGAGGTCCTCGGCCGGCCAGCCCAGCCTCAGCAGGGTCTGCTTGATCTGCCCGCGCTCCGACGGATGCACGGCCACGGTGTCCGGGTCGATCCGCGCACCGACGAGCGGCGCGACCCGCTTCGACCGCAGCACCTCTTCGAGGACCGGCCGGTCGGTGGTGGTGAGCACCAGACCGTGGGCGGGGTCCTTGCTGAGGGTGAGCCGTCCATAGCGGTCCATGGTCTCGGCGATGTCCACGAGCAACGCGTGCGGCACGGGATAGCGGCTGAACTC
The DNA here is from genome assembly GCF_041053055.1 of Streptomyces sp. R41. Classification (NCBI taxonomy): domain Bacteria; kingdom Bacillati; phylum Actinomycetota; class Actinomycetes; order Kitasatosporales; family Streptomycetaceae; genus Streptomyces; species Streptomyces sp. R41. The sequence goes on along the minus strand of NZ_CP163443.1, from coordinate 4,867,928 downwards.
CACGAGCGCGTCCACCACCTGCTCGGCGTCGTGCCCCGCGGCCCGCGCGTTCCACAGCCCGAGCGGCGTCACCCGATACGTGTGAATGTGTTCGGGCGCCCGCTCCAGCTCGGCGAACGGCGCGATGGCCCGACGGCAGGCGTCGGCGAGCTCGTGGTCGACCTCGAGGAGCAGCGTCTTGTCGCTCTGGACGATGAGGGGTCCGTTCACGCCTGTCCCTTTCTGCGTGCCGACACCCCTGCGCGGATGACCGGCCAAACCTCCAGTGTGCCTCAAGGGGCGATGATCACGGCTGGTCGTCCGCCAGCTCCGACACCCCCGTCACGCGGTGCAGCGGATACGTGCGGACTTCGTCAGCGGTGTGGTCGTACGCCGTGACGAAGCCGCCCTCGACGCGGATGGGGGCGATGACGCGCTGGCTGGCGGAGCCCTCGGCGTTGACGTAGCCGATCCAGAGGGACTCGCCGGTGAGCACGGCGGCCTGCATGGTGGCGAGGGTCTCGGCGGAGCTGGTGCGGGGGAGTTCGCCGTTGCCGGGGCGGTCGGTGGCCGGGGCCGGCTTGCGCGGGGTCGTGGAGGCCAGGTCACCGGCGCGGATGGCGCGGATCGCGGCGCCGAGGAGGGTGGCGTCGGGGACCGGAGGCCCGTCGGGGACGGGTGCCGGGGCCGTGCGCGGCGGGGTGCGGTGGGCGTGCGCGCGGGTGATCAGGACGTCGCCCTCGGCGGACTCGGCGGCGGGTGCGAAGCCCATGGAGCGGAGGCCTTCGAGCAGGGCGGCCGGGTCGGCCTGGGCGGCGAGGACCGTGGGCGCCAGGCGGCGCAGGCGGAGTCCGGCCGAGCGCTTGTCGGCGAGGATCTCGTTCAGCAGCGCGTCGTCGTCGCACCGGACGTACGCCGATGCCGCGCCGATCCGCAGATGCCCGTGTCTGCGCGCCACGTCGTCGATCAGATACGCGAGCGGCTGCGGGACGGGGGTGCGGGAGTGGGCCGCGAGGAAGGCCTGCAGGTCCGACGCCGAGCGGCCCGCGTCGAGAGCACGGCGCACCGAGCCCGGCGTGAAGCGGTAGACCGTCGCCCCGCCCTTCGACTCCACGTCCGCGAGGACGCCGAGCGTGTCGGCCAGGGGGCGCTCCAGGGGGCCCGGCGCGACCGCGGTCAGGTCCGCCTGGAGGAGGACGTGGTCCAGCGGCTCGGGGAGGAGCGGGGCGAGCAGGCGGGCCGCCCGGGCGGCCGCCGCGGCCTGCTCGGCGGGGGAGTGCGTGGCTTCGGGGAGCGGGTGGTGCCGCTTGTGGACGGGAAGCTTGTCGCCGGGGCCGGAGGAGTCGGCGTCCTGGGCGGTCGCCGCCGGGAACCCCAGCAGCGCCCGCCCCTGCGCGGACAGCGCCCCACGGCCCGTGATGCCCAGCAGCTCCGCCTCGGACAGGGTCCAGCGGGCCAGTCGGGTGCGCAGGTCGTCCGTGGCGTCCTGGGGGCCCCGCAGGGGGCGCTCCCAGTGGAGGCGGGCGAGGACGGAGTCCGTGGTGGGGGAGGCGCCCTCGGGGAGTGCGGCGAGGAGGGCGAGGACACGGTGGCGGACCTCGGGCGCGGCGGAACGGTCCAGGCCGGGCCCCAGCGCCGACAACGTACGGTCCTTCGCGTCCCTCCCCCCGACCAGGCCCGGCGTGCGGGTCGCGGTCAGCCACGCCGAGGCGAGCCGCGCCCAGCGCTCGGCGGCGGGCAGCTCCAGCCACTCGTCGTACGCGGGCGTCGCCGCGTACCGCTCGTCCGCCTCGCCGTCCGACGCCAACAGGCCCGCGGCGTAGGCGAGTTCCACCCAGAACGCGGCCACCGGCTCCGCCAGGTCGAGTGCCACCGCCGTCCGCTTCAGGTCCCGCACGCTCAGTCCGCCCGCGCGCAGCACGGCCGGACCGCCCTCGTGCCAGTCCTTGAGCAGCTCCTCGATGGTCGCCAGCGCCGTGTACGCCTGGCCCGCGGCCGCGGCGTCCACAACCTGTGGACGGTGGGTCCGCGCTGCCTCGACCGCCGGCGCCACCGGCTCCGTCGCCCGGTGCGCGCGGCCCGCCCGCAGGTGCAGGGCGACCTCCCGGGGCAGCACGACCGTGCCGGGCGCCGTCGGCAGCAGCAGCCCGCGGTCGATGAGCCAGCGCAGATGGCGCGCCGGGTCCGCCGTCACCTGGCCGTAGGGCGGTCCCCACACCAGCCGGGACAGCACGTCCAGCGACTCGGCGGGGGCGTCGTCGAGGATTGCCGCCATGCGCGTGCGGTCCGTGAAGAGGCTGCCGAGCGCCGCGACGGCGGATACGGAGTCGTGGGTGGTGGGCAGCCCGGCCGCCGCCACGATCTCCTGGATGCGCCCGGGGGACATGCCCGCCGTCGCCTCCGCGACGGTCGGGCCGAGCCCCGTCGGGGAGGGGTGCTGCGGCGACGGGGCGAGCAGCTCCCGGGCCGTCCGTACGAGCCGGAGGCGGTCGTCGGGGCCCCACACCAGGGCCTGCTCGCGGAGCGTCCCGAGAGCGCGCGGGAACGCCGCCGTGACCGCCGGGTCCGCGTCGTCGCCCGCCATGAGTCCGAGCAGTTCGTCGTGCGTCGCCGGTTCCGACGCCACGGCCAGGGCCTCCGCGGTCTGCAGGGCGAAACGGTCCAGGCGCTCCAGGGCGCGGACGACCGAGGCGCGGGTGCCGGCACGGGTGGCGAGCTGGGTGAGGTCCGTGGGGACGGGGGTGATCAGGTCCGGGCGGGACCTGAGGAGCGCGGACAGTGAGGCGTCGTCCCGCGCGCGGAGGGCTTCCGCCAGGGAACGCGGAGCGGTCTCGGTGCTCATCCTGTCAACGGTAGCGGGTGGGGTGGGGGTGGGGTGTTGTTCGCCCCCTCCGCCCCTGCCCGCCCCGTACCTGGGGGCTGCGCCCCAGCCCCCTTCGGTTGTTCTCCTGGTGCGGGGCGGTGAGGGCTTGTCGCGCAGTTCCCCGCGGCCCATACGGGGCGGGCAGAGGCAGAGGGGGCGAAGAAACCCGGTACCTTCGTCAGCACGGGGTATTCAACGCGCGCGCCCCGGAGGGGACTTCGTGGGGATCGAGAGCGACCAGCTTGTCTTCGACTACCTGAGCCGGGTCGGCGACCTGGCCCAGCAGCGCCAGCTGCCGTCCGCGACCCGCATGCGGCTGGTCTCGGAGCTGCGCAACGAGATCGACCGCCGCAGGGCGAAGACGACCGTCGACAGCCCGGCCGCCGTCCGCCGGATCCTCGCCCGCCTGGGCACCCCCGACGAGATCGTCGCGGCCGCCGGCCAGGGCGGCGACACGGGTCCCGGGACGCAGACGTGGGCCGCCGTCCCCACCCAGCGCGCGACCGAACCGGCGCCCCGTCCCAAGGGCCTGCGCCGCGTCGTCCCGAGGCCGCGCCCCGCGGAGTCCGAACCCACCGAGAGCCTCGACGCCCCCTCCCCGCCGCACCTCGCGAACGCGCAGGAACTCGGCGACAGCGTCACACAGCCGGACTGGTGGCGCGTGGACAGCAGCCCGTTCGGGCTCGACGACAGCGTGCCGGGGTTCGTCGGAGGTGTGGAGATCCCCGAGCTGCTCAAGCGGCCGCCCGAGAAGAAGCCCGACGAGGAGGCGAAGCCACCGAAGGAGACGGTTCCGGAGAAGGAGCCGGAAGTCGAGGAGGAGACCGACCGGACCCCGCGCCGCCGCCTCCCCGGCCTCAGCGGCTGGAGCAACCCCCTCCTCCTGCTCGCCGCCGCACTCCTGGTCGCCGGCGCCGTCCTCGGCAACTGGTTCGCCCTGGGCCTCGGCTGGCTCATCGCGTACGGCTCGCGCCGGCTGACCCCCGCCGAGTCGAAGTGGGCGGTCCTCGTACTGCCCGGCCTGGCCGCCACGGCCGGCATCGTCTGGCTCTGGGGCCGCACGAACGGCCGCTGGGGAGCCCCCATCGCCGAGGGCCACATGAACGACGCACTCGCCGAGACCTGGCCCTGGGTCGTCCGCGGCGCCGCCGTCACCTCCGCCCTCTACCTGGTCTGGCGCTCCCAACGCCAACGCTGACCGGCGGACCGCCTTGCCTCGCGGGCGCTGGGCACAATGGCCCATATGACTTCCACCGCGCTGACCGTCGGCTTCGACCTCGATATGACCCTGATCGACTCCCGCCCCGGTATCCACGCCTGCTACCAGGCGCTCTCCGCGCGGACGGGGATCTACATCGACTGCGATCTGGTGGTCACGCGGCTCGGGCCGCCGCTGGAGGACGAGCTCGTCAACTGGTTCCCGGCAAAGGATGTCCCCGCCGTCGCGGATCTCTACCGTGAGATGTACCCCACACACGCCATCACCGGCACGCTCGCGATGCCCGGCGCCCGGGAGGCGGTCGCGGCCGTGCGGGCGGCGGGCGGGAGCGCCGTCGTCGTCACGGCGAAGTGGGAGCCCAGCGCCAAGCTGCATCTGGAACATCTGCGCATCGACGCGGACGCGGTCGTCGGCAATCTGTGGGCCGAGCAGAAGGCGGAGGCGCTCCGCGAGCACGGCGCGAGCGTGTACGTCGGCGACCACACCGGAGACGTACGCGGCGCGCACACGGCGGACGCGTACTCCGTCGCCGTGGCTACCGGACCGTGCGACGCCGCAGAGCTCCGCGCGGCGGGCGCGGACGTCGTCCTCGCCGATCTCACGGAGTTCCCGGCGTGGCTGGAGGAATACCGGCGTCGCCGCGAAGCCGGCAACCGCTAGGGCCTGTCCGCGCGAGGCATCGCGCTAACCCCGCGCGGCGCGCGCCCGGCGGCGGCCCTCCGCGATGGACTGGAGCACCCCGGCTCCGGCCAACAGGAATCCGACACCCATGAGCATGCTCAAGCCGAACATGTATGTCGGAAAAGGAGCCGTACCGAGCAGCAGCGGTGCCACGGTGACCAGAGTGGCCACGGCACCGATGAAGAACACGATGGCACCGGCACGGATCAGCCGGTCACCGGCTTCTGCGGAATTCGCTTGGGTTTTGTCACGCACCGGACCAGGGTAGTTCCCTGCGCGAAGGAACAATCCAGCGACGTCTTGTCACCAGCCGCCGGACCATTAGCCTTGGTACCGGCGGGTCAGACGACCCGCTGTAGTGCTATCCAGAGCCGTTTACGGGCAGTTGCCCGCGCAGTTTTCAGAGCAGTTTCCGACGAGTACGAGGACGAGGACAGACGTGCCTACCGGCAAGGTCAAGTGGTTCAACAGCGAGAAGGGCTTCGGCTTTCTCTCCCGCGACGACGGCGGTGACGTCTTCGTTCATTCCTCGGTCCTGCCCGCCGGAGTCGATGCTCTCAAGCCCGGCCAGCGCGTGGAGTTCGGCGTCGTCGCCGGTCAGCGTGGTGACCAGGCGCTTTCGGTGACCCTCCTGGACCCGACCCCCTCCGTCGCGGCCGCGCAGCGCCGCAAGCCGGACGAACTGGCCTCCATCGTCCAGGACCTGACGACCCTCCTCGAAAACATCACGCCGATGCTGGAGAAGGGCCGTTACCCCGACAAGGCGTCCGGCAAGAAGATCGCGGGCCTGCTGCGAGCCGTCGCCGACCAGTTGGACGTCTAGACGCCTACGGGAAATTCAGCGCATCCGGGCCGAGGGGCGGTACCAGCCCCTCGGCCGCCGCACGTGTGAGCAGTCCGCGGACGGCGGCATACCCGTCGTCGCCCAGATCGGCCGTGAACTCGTTGACGTACAGGCCGATGTGCTGGTCCGCGACCTTCGGATCCATCTCCTGGGCGTGTTCCAGGACGTAGGGGCGGGAGGCCTCCGGGTCGTCCCAGGCGGCGCGGACCGAGGCGCGGGTCGCCTCGGCGAGGGCCTTCAGCCGCTCCTCGCCCAGTGAGCGCTTGGCGATGATCGCGCCGAGCGGGATGGGCAGCCCGGTCGTCCGCTCCCAGTGCTCGCCCATGTCGGCGAGCTTGTGCAGCCCGTAGTTCTGGTACGTGAAGCGCGCCTCGTGGATGACGAGCCCCGCGTCGACCTTCCCGTCCCGAACGGCGGGCATGATCTCGTGGAACGGCATGACCACGATCTCGCCGACACCGCCGGCCACGACATCCGCGGCCCACAGCCGGAAGAGGAGGTACGCGGTCGACTTCTCGCTGGGCACGGCGACCGTACGCCCCGTGAGGTCCGCGTCGGCCTCGCGGGTGAGCACCAGAGGCCCGCAGCCCCGCCCCAGCGCGCCGCCGCACGGCAGCAGCGCGTACTCGTCGAGGACGTACGGCAGCACGGCGTACGACACCTTCAGAACGTCGAACTCGCCGCGCTCGGCCATGCCGTTGGTGATGTCGATGTCCGCGAAGGTGACGTCGAGCGCGGGCGCGCCCGGCACCCGGCCGTGCGCCCAGGCGTCGAAGACGAAGGTGTCGTTCGGGCAGGGCGAGTAGGCGATCCGCAAGGGCTCGGGCAGCTTCTCAGGGCTCATATGGGTTCCAACTCTCCAGTACGGGTGCGAGCTTCCCGAAACCCTCGCTGAGTGCGGCGAGAGCGTCGCCGATGCGCCAGGCGGCGCGATCGCGCCGGCCGACGGGGTTGGAGACCGCGCGGAGCTCAAGGACGGGCACACCATGAGCCGCGGCCGCCTCGGCGACCCCGAACCCCTCCATCGCCTCGGCGAGGGCGCGGGGGTGCCGGGCGCGCAGCTCGGCGGCGCGGGCGGCGGTGCCGGTCACGGTGGAGACGGTGAGCACCGTCCCGGCGCGTCCACCCGTGGCCGCGGTGATCGCTCGCACGAGTGATTCCGGTGGACGGTGGCTGACGGTTCCGAAGCCGAGTCCGGTGACGGGGACGAAGCCGTCCGCGGTGTCCGCGCCCAGATCCGCCACGGTGATGTCGTCGGCGACGACGAGCGACCCGACCGGGGCGTCCGGCTGGAAGCCGCCGGCGATACCCGCCGAGACGACCAGGTCGTACGGTTCGCCGCCGATCGCGGCCGCGGTGAGCGCGGAGGCGGTGGAGGCGGCGGCGAGAGCGGGGCCGACGCCGGCGGCGAGCAGGTCGTACCGGGCTGTTCCGCCTGTTCCTCCCGCTCGGTGCAGCACCACCCCGGGCAACGGGACCTCATGAACGGCGACCGTGAACGCCCCGGCCACCGCGTCCCGTTCGACCGGGACCGCGGTGGCTACGAGGACACGTACCGCGGAAGACGTGGTCAGGAGTCCTTCTTGAGCTTGAAGGACCACAGGCCGGTGACCGTCTTCTCGCCCTCCTTGATGGAGACGAGCGTGGAGTTGCCGCTGGCGCCGTACTGCGCGTTGAAGAACACGCTGCCCGGGATCGTGCGGTACGTCTTGTTGCTGGAGTCGGTCAGCGGCTGACCGTTCATCAGGATCGTCCAGCCGTTGTCCGCGATCTTCGGGTCCACGCCGAAGCGCACGGTCTCGTCGGGGTCGACCTTGATGGACTTGATGTCCTTGGACTTCAGGCAGCTCGCCAGGTCCGCGGTCTTCACCGCCTTGCCGTCGTTGTAGCAGTCGGTCTCGGAGCTCACCGAGTTCTTGCCGACCGTGATGGTGGCCAGCGGCGTCGGCTTGTCACAGGCGGACAGGACGAGGAGTCCGGCGGATACGGTGCCGACGACGGCAACGGCGCGACGACGGCGCGCAGCGCTGAGTCCATTAGCGGCTCTGCCGCGGGGCAGGGATGTCATGGCGAAAGGCTATCGGGCACGTCCAGCGCTCTCCCCACGTGGGGTGCGGCGTGCCGTACCGTGCCCCCGCCTGGCCGCCCGGCTCAGGCCACCCGGGGCCGCCCGGCTCCCCCGTGCCGCGCCGAGCTCAGCAGCCCCCGTGCGGTCGTCAGCCACCCCGCGGCGACGATCGCGGCGGCCACGGACAGCCCGAGCGTGCCGTTGAGCGGCAGCGCGATGCCGATGCCGCCGCCGATGACCCAGGCCATCTGCAGCAGGGTCTCGGAGCGGGCGAACGCGGACGTGCGGACGAGTTCCGGGACGTCCCGCTGGATCAGCGCGTCCAGCGACAGCTTGGCGAGGGCCTGCGCGAACCCGGCGACCGCGGCGAGACACGCCACGAGGGCCGCCCCGAAGAAGAGGGCGGCGATGATCGCGACCCCCAGCACGAACGCCACGACGGTCACGATGATGATCTCGGGAGCGCGCTGTTTCAGCCAGGCTCCGACCGCGGTGCCGAGCGCGTTGCCCGCGCCCGCGGAGACGCCCACTATCCCCAGCGAGACCGCCGCGCTCTCGCCGGTGAGCGGGTGCTCGCGCAGCAGGAAGGCGAGGAAGAAGATCAGGAAGCCGGAGAGGCAGCGCAGGGACGCGTTGGCGCCGAGCGCGTGCGTGACGGCCGTGCCGACGGTCCGCAGTCCGGGCCGGCGCATCTTCTTCTTGATCAGCTGCGGCCCGTGCAGATGCTCCTCGTCCGCGGCGAGCAGCGCTCTGTCCTCGCCCTTGGCCGAGTCGACCTTGTGCGGCAGCGTGAACGACAGGAACGTACCCGCGATGAAGATCACGAAGGCGCCGTAGAGCGGATAGCGCGGGCCGAGCACCTGTAGTCCCGCCCCGATCGGCGCGGCGACACCGGTGGCGAGGAGCCCGCCGAGGGTGACCCGGGAGTTGGCCTTCACCAGGGAGAACGTGGGCGGCAGCAGCCGTGGCACGACAGCACTGCGTACGACCCCGTACGCCTTCGACGCGACCAGCACCCCCAGCGCCGCCGGATACAGCTCGAGGCTGCCGGTGACGACCGCGCCGGAGAGCAGCAGCGCGAGGAAGGCCCGGGCGAGCATCGCTCCCGCCATGGCGGCGCGGCGGCCGTGCGGGAGGCGGTCGAGGAGGGGGCCGATCACGGGGGCGAGGAGAGTGAAGGGCGCCATCGTGATGGCGAGGTACAGGGCGACGCGGCCGCGGGCCTCGTCGGTCGGTACGGAGAAGAAGACGGTGGAGGCGAGGGCGACGGTGATCATGACATCCCCGGCACCGTTCACCGCGTGCAGCTCGATCAGCTTGCCGAGCCCCGACTCACCCGCCCCGTGCGCGTGCGTCGCCTTCCGGATCCCGCGCGCCGTCCCCGTCACCGGGAAGTGCAGGGCACGCCCGACCGCACGGACGGACCCACTCACCCGGCCCGATCCGCCACTCCGACTGCTCCCCTTGGCACCGCCACCGACTCCGGTGGCTCCCTGGGGCGACCTTGCGGCTGCCACTCCGTCATAGTGCCCCGAGATGGGGGTGCGTAGTGCGGTTACCGCGCGTATGGGGGCCGAGTGGGGCGGGGGCGCAGCGGCCGGGCGTACTTCGGGGAGTCGTTCGGGGCGTACTTCGGGGGAGTACTTCGGAGGCGAGTGTCGGGGGGACGCGTGTCGGGGGCGAGCGTTGGGGCCGAGTGGGGCGGGGGCGAGTCTCGGGTGACGAGTGTCGGGGCGCGCGTTGGGGGACGAGTGGGGCGGGGGGTGAGCGCCGAGGGCGAACGCCGGGGGGCGCCGGGGGGCGAGCGTCCGGGCGGAGCCCGCGGGACGGACCGAGTCGGGTGGGCGGGCGGGAAACACGGCGCGGAGCGCCGAAAAAAACCGCCGCGGAGCGGCGAAGAAACCGCAGCGGAGCGGCGCAGACCCAGGCGCGGAGCGCCGAAGACCCCGGCCGCGGAGCGGCGGAAAGCCCGGCGCGGAGCGCAGAAGAGCCCCGCCGGTGTGGGCCCAGGGGCCAGGAGAAGGTAGCGTGCGTAACGCGCCTGCGGCGATTGTTCTCGGCCGCGCGCCTCTCGGCCATCCCGCAGAATGGATGGCGTAGGTGCGCCCGAGTGCGATCGGGCGCGGACGTCGACGCGGTCCCCCGGTCCGCTCCGTCCGCACCCCCGCCGAGAAACGGCGCACCCGTGAGACGGCGTAGGAGAGAAGCGATACCTGTGAGCGCAGCGACAACGCGAAGCCGCACCCCCGACCGCCTGTGCGCCGAGGCCGTCGACCTCGCCCGCGCCGCCGCCGAGGAGGCCGCCGCACCCGGCATCGTCGGCGCGCACGTGGGGCTGGTCTCCGAGGGGGACCGCGTTGTCACGCACTTCTTCGAGTGCGAGGAGCTGGGCTACCGCGGCTGGCGCTGGGCCGTGACCGTGGCCCGCGCCTCCCGGGCGAAGTTCGTCACGCTCGACGAGACGGTCCTGCTGCCCGGCAACGACGCTCTCCTCGCCCCCGAGTGGGTGCCGTGGAGCGAGCGCCTGCGGCCCGGCGACATGGGGCCGGGGGACCTGCTGCCCACGGATGCCGAGGATCTCCGCCTCGAGCCCGGTTTCACCGGCGAGGACGAGCCGCCGCCGAACTCGCCCGTCTCGGAGGAGATGGCCGAGCTGGTGGAGGCGGAGGACGCGGAGGTCGCGGGCGGGACGCCGGCGACGCTGCCGGTCGCGCCTCGGCGGGGCTCGATCGCCGCCGTGGCGGAGGAGCTGGGGTTGCGCCGTGCCCGCGTCCTGTCCCGGTACGGGCTGCATGTCGCGGCCGACCGGTGGGAGGAGGGGTACGGGCCGAAGACCGCGATGGCGCAGGCCGCGCCCGCGTCGTGCGTCAGCTGTGGCTTCCTCAACCCCATCGGGGGCTCGCTCGGACAGGCGTTCGGTGTCTGCGCCAATGAGTTCTCGCCCGCCGACGGGCACGTCGTCTCGCTCTCCTACGGTTGCGGCGGCCACTCCGAAGCCGCGGTCATGCCGAAGCCTCCGCGCCCGGCTCCGCCGGTGATCGACGAAACCCGGGTGGATCCCTTCCCGCTGCGCCCCTCCCCGGATTCCGGTTCGGTCTCGATCACGACCGACGAGTCGGCGGAACTCGGCCACTCGTAGCCCGGGAGTTTGTTTTCGCCCCCGCCGCCCCTACCCGTTCCCGTACCTGGTGGGCTTCGCCCCCCAGACCCCCCTGGGTTGTCTTTTTTGCTGCGCGCCGGTGGGGGCTTGTCGCGCAGTTCCCCGCGCCCCTGACGGGGCACGGCCCCCCAGCCCCCATGGTGGCGGGGGCGAAAACCATGAGAGCCCGGCCGGAGGGCGGGTCGGGGCGCGGTACCTTCATGCCGCGGCCGGGCGCAGCACTCGCGGTCGCGCCAGGCGAGAGGGAGAGTGAACCGTGAGCAAGTTCGTGCGGCCGGCAGCCGAGGGCGCGGACCCGTTCGGGACGGCGCGCCTGCGACGCGGCGTGCTGGACGCCTGGGCGACCAGCCCGGCCCGGTTCCGCGAGGACGCCAACGCCGAGGAAGATCTCGTCCTCGGCGGGTATCGAGACCGGCTCGTCGTCGAGCTCGCTCAGAACGCCGCCGATGCCGCGGCCCGTGCCGGCGTCCCCGGCCGCCTCCGCCTCACCCTCCGCGACGACGTACTCGTCGCCGCCAACACCGGCGCCCCCCTCGACGCGGCCGGCGTCGAATCGCTCTCCACCCTCCGCGCCTCCGCGAAGCGCGACGCGCACGACACGGCCGTCGGCGCCGTCGGACGATTCGGCGTCGGTTTCGCCGCCGTGCTGGCCGTCACGGACGAGCCCGCCGTCGTCGGGCGGCACGGCGGCGTCCGCTGGTCCCTCGCCGAGGCCCGCGAGCTGGCGGGGGACACCGCCCGCCACAGCCCGGGACTCGGGGACGAGATCCGCCGCCGAGACGGTCATGTGCCCCTGCTCCGGCTGCCGTTCGCGGCCGAAGGCACCGCCCCGGACCCGTACGACACCGTCGTGATCATGCCCCTGCGGGACCCCGCCGCCCAGGATCTCGCCGAGCGCCTCCTGCAGAACATCGACGACGCCCTCCTGCTCGCCCTGCCGGGCCTGGAGGAAGTGGTCGTCGAGATCGGGGACGCGGACGTACGCACTCTCCGGCGCCGTACCGAAGAGCATGGCGTCACCCTCGAGGACTCCCGCGAAGGCACCACCCGTTACCGCACCATCTCCCACCACGGACCCCTCGACGCCGCCCTGCTCGCCGACCGTCCGGTCGAGGAGCGGCTGCGTCCGCACTGGTCGGTGACCTGGGCCGTGCCCGTGGACAGCGGCGACGGTACCCCCGGCCGCCCCCGCACCAGCCCCGTCGTGCACGCGCCCACGCCCAGCGACGAGCCCCTCGGCGTCCCCGCCCTGCTCATCGCCTCTCTCCCGCTCGACACCACCCGCCGTCATGCCGCCCTCGGCCCGCTCACCGACTTCCTGGTGGAGCGCGCGGCGGACGCGTACGCCGAACTGCTCGCGGCCTGGCGCCCGGTGGACACCGGGATCATCGACCTCGTGCCCGGCCCGCTCGGCAAGGGCGAGCTGGACGGCGCCCTGCGCCAGGCGATCCTGGACCGGCTGCCGCGCACCGCGTTCCTGCCGCCCGCCGTCGAGCCGGTCAACGCCCCGGACGCCCCCACCGAATGGCCCGAGACCAGCGCCGCGGAGAACCCGGTCGCCCTGCGCCCCCGCGACGCCGAGATCGTCGAGGGCGCCGGAGCCGAGACCGTCCGCGTCCTCGCCGAGGTGCTCCCCAGCCTGCTGCCCGCCGGGCTCGAACGCCGGGTGGAGCTGCGGACGTTGGGGGTCGCGCGGGTGCCCCTCACCGAGGCCGTGGACCGCCTCGCCGGTCTCGAGAAGGACCCGACCTGGTGGCGGAGTCTCTACGACAGCCTCGCCGGGGTCGACCCCGACCGGCTCTCGGGGCTGCCCGTGCCGCTCGCCGACGGGCGCACGACCATCGGCCCCCGGCAGGTCCTGCTGCCGGTTCCCGACGGGCCCACCCCGGACGACACCTGGGCCGCCACCTCCGACTCCCTCGCCCGCCTCGGCCTCAAGGTCGCCCACCCGGACGCCGCCCACCCGCTCCTGGAGAAGCTGGGCGCCCTTCCGGCCACGCCTCGCGCCGTGCTCACCACCCCGCAGGTGCGCGGCGCCGTCGCCGCCTCGCTCGACGACGACGGCGGGGCGTGGGACGAGGACGCGCCGGACGCCGAGGAACTGGCCGACACCGTGCTCGCGCTCATCCGCGACGCAGGCCTCGAACCCGGCGACGAGCCCTGGCTCGGCGCCCTCGCCCTCCCGGACGACGAGGGCGAACTCGCGCCCGCGGGTGAACTGGTGCTGCCCGGCAGCCGGTTCGCGCAGGTCATGCGCGAGGACGAACTCGCCTTCATCGACAGCGAGTTGGCCGACCGCTGGGGCGAACAGCCGCTCGCGGCCTGTGGCGTGCTCGCCAACTTCGCCCTCGTACGCTCCACCGACCTCGTCCTCGACCCGGACGAACTGGAGCCGCGCGACTCCGACTTCGCCGAACCTGATGACGCGGGCCTCCTTGACGCCGTCGACGTGTGGTGCGAGGACGTCCTCGACCGGCTGCCGGACACGCCGGTGCCGCCGGTCGCCACCGAGATCGTCGCCGTACGGGATCTGGACCTGGTGGACGACGAGCGGTGGCCGCAGGCCCTCGCCCTGCTCTCGCAGCCGCCGCTGCGGGACGCGATCACCCAGCCGGTGCGGGTCCTGCTGCCGGACGGCACGCACGAGATCGTCCGGCCGTACACGGCCTGGTGGCTGCGCGGCCATCCCGTCCTCGACGGCCGCCGCCCCGCCGGGCTGCGCGCCGAGGGCAGCGACCCGCTCCTGCACGGCCTGTACGACGCCGCCGACGCCACCGGCTTCGACGACGAGCAGGTGCTGCGGGCGCTCGGCGTGCGTACCTCGGTGGCCGCCCTCCTCGGCGAACCCGGCGGCGCCGCCGAGCTCCTCGACCGGCTCGCCGACCCCGACCGGAAGGTCTCCGGCGCCCAACTGCACGCCCTCTACAGCGCGTTGGCCGACCTCGACCCCGAGCAGGTGACCCTGCCGGACGAGCTGCGGGCCGTCGTCGACGGTGAGGTGCGCGTCGTGGACGCCGCCGACGCCGTGGTCGTCGACTCGCCCGACCTGCTGCCCTTCACCGGTGGGGTGCCGCTGCTTCCCGTACGGCCGTCGCGCGCGGCCGAGCTCGCCGAGCTGTTCCAGGTGCGGCGGCTGAGTGAGTCCGTCACCGGGGACGTGGACTCCGAGGGCACCGAACACGACGTACCGGACTCCGTACGGGTGTTGCTCGGCCCGTCGACCCCCACCTCGTACGTCGAACACGAGGAACTCGTCGTCGACGGCACCGAACTCGACTGGCGGCGTACCCGCGACGGCGTGCTGCACGCCGCCACCGTGGAGGGCGTCGCGGCCGGACTCGCCTGGGCGGCCGGCCAGTGGCCGCGCCGCTTCGAGGTCGCGGCCCTCCTGGAGGACTCGTCCCGCACAGAGGAACTGGCCCGGGACCGCTGGTTCGACTGACGCTGTGCCGGGGCCGCGCGGCTGAACGCTGTGCGGCCCCCGGCTGCTTCCTGTGATCTTGTTAATACGCGCACAAAATATTCACCCCCCGTACAACCATTCTCACCGGCCGCGGATCTGATCTCCCGAGTCAACAGACTCCACGATCACTTGGGCCCCGTGCGACGACGAGCCGTGAGGAACGACCACCACCGGGGCCCCTTTCTCCACTTGGGGATCGCATGCGCATACGTGCCACCGTGGCCGCCGTCTCCGGCGCCCTGGCCCTCTCCGCCCTCGTCGTGCCGGGCGCCCACGCCGCCGACTCCGCCTCCTCCGACCGTGCCGCGGTCACCAAGGCGCAGGAAGTCGCCCACGCCGCCGCCGGCAAGGCCGCGTTCAGCACCTCCACCGCCGCCGACACCGGCATGCCGTACGCCCTCGACGCCACCTTCTCCAACGTCAAGGTGAACGGTGGCGCGGCGATCAAGGTCGGCATCAGCAACCACGTCACCGTCCCGGTCACCTACACGATGACCCACGGCGCCGACGTCGACATCACCGCCGCCGACTTCTTCACCGCCCCCTACCTCTACAAGGGCTCGTTCGACGCGCCGGACAACATGCTGTTCGGTGACTACGACGCGACCTGCACGGCCACCTCGTCGACCGTCGCCACCTGCAAGGGCAACGTCGACATCTACCCGGCCGCCGGCGAGCTGATCAACTCGGACGCCGGCTCCTGGCACGCCGCGGCCCTGGCCGTCGCCTACAACGGCGAGGACTGGACCAGCGACGACATCAACTGGGACAACGTGGGCATCGCCGACCAGGGCGGCTTCACCTCCCCGAACGTGCAGCGCTACTCCAAGCTGACGGTCAACGCGGGCCCGGAGCCGGTCTACAAGGGCAGGACCCTGACCGCCACCGGCAAGCTGTCCCGCGCCAACTGGGAGGACAACCTGTACCACGGCTACACCAACCAGCCCGTGAAGCTGCAGTTCCGCAAGGCGGGCACCAGCACGTACACCACGGTCAAGACGGTGACGTCGGACTCGACCGGCAACGTGAAGGCCACCGCCACCGCCAACTACGACGGTTACTGGCGCTTCCGTTTCGAGGGAACCTCGACCACCCCGGCGGTCTCGGCCACCGGTGACTACGTCGACGTGAAGTAACTCCTGCACGCAACGCTCACGCGGGAAAGCGGCGGTCGACCCACTTCCACAGGAACTCCAGGGCGGCCGCCGCCACCGCCGAGATGCCCACCGCGATCCACGGCATCGTCGTGCCGACCAGCTTCAGCGCGAAGAAGTGCTGCAGGCCCGGCACCATGAGCACCAGCAGGAACGCCCCGCCCATCGCGGCGACGAGGCAGATCCGCCACCAGGTGTAGGGCCGGGCGATGATCGCGAGCACCCACATCGAGATCAGGAAGAGCGTCAGCGTGGCGGCGCTGGTCTCCGCGTCCAGCGAGCCCGCGCCGGTGTAGTAGTGACGGGCGAGCAGATACGTCACGAAGGTGGCCACCCCGGCGATGACCCCGCCAGGGATCGAGTACCGCATCACCCGTCGTACGAAGTGGGGTTTCGCGCGCTCCTTGTTGGGGGCGAGCGCGAGGAAGAAGGCCGGGACGCCGATCGTCAGGGTGGAGAGCAGCGTCAAGTGCCGTGGCAGGAAGGGGTATTCGACCTGCCAGCACACCACCAGGATGGCCAGCAGCACCGAGTAGACCGTCTTCACCAGGAAGAGGGTCGCGACCCGGGTGATGTTCCCGATGACCCTGCGGCCCTCCGCGACCACCGAGGGCAGCGTCGAGAAGCTGTTGTTGAGGAGGACGATCTGGGCCACCGCCCGGGTGGCCTCCGAGCCCGAGCCCATCGAGACACCGATGTCGGCGTCCTTCAGGGCGAGTACGTCGTTCACGCCGTCGCCCGTCATCGCCACCGTGTGCCCGCGCGACTGCAGCGCGCCCACCATGTCCCGCTTCTGCTGCGGGGTGACCCGCCCGAACACCGTGCCCTTGTCCAGCGACTTCGCCATCTCCTCCTTCTCGTCGGGGAGGTGGCGCGCGTCCAGGACGGAGCCGGTGAGCCCGAGCTTCCCGGCCACCGCGCCCACCGACACCGCGTTGTCGCCGGAGATGACCTTCGCCCTGACCTCCTGCTCGGCGAAGTAGCGCAGGGTGTCCGCCGCGTCCGGGCGCAGCCGCTGTTCGAGGACGACCAAGGCGGTGGGCCGGGCGCCCTTCTTGACCTCCGGGTCGTCGAGGTCCTTGGAGGCCCGGGAGAGCAGCAGCACCCGCAGGCCCGCCTCGTTCAGCCGCTCGGTCTCCGCGAGTGCCGGGTCCCCGGCGGGCAGCAGCACGTCGGGGGCGCCGAGGAGCCATGTACTGGACTCCCCGTTCCCCTCGCTGAAGGACGCCCCGCTGTACTTGCGGGCCGACGAGAACGGCAGCGACTCGGTGCAGCGCCACTCCTCGACGTCCGGGTAGGCGTCGATGATCGCCTGCAGGGAGGCGTTGGGCCGCGGATCCGACTCGCCCAGCGCGCCGAGGACATTGCGTACGTACGTCTCGTCGGCGCCCTGGAGCGGCCGCACCTCGGTGACGTCCATGCCGCCCTCGGTGAGGGTGCCGGTCTTGTCGAGGCAGACGGTGTCGACACGGGCGAGCCCCTCGATGGCCGGAAGTTCCTGCACGAGGCACTGTTTCC
The DNA here is from genome assembly GCF_041053055.1 of Streptomyces sp. R41. Lineage (NCBI taxonomy): Bacteria > Bacillati > Actinomycetota > Actinomycetes > Kitasatosporales > Streptomycetaceae > Streptomyces > Streptomyces sp. R41. The sequence continues at coordinate 4,850,979 of NZ_CP163443.1, read as the reverse complement.
GGCCAAGGCGGATGACGCCGATCGCGAAGGCGACGGAGGTGAGCAGGACCAGCCCCTCCGGGACCATCGGCACGATCCCGCCGACCGTCCGCGCGATCGAGTCCTTGAAGCCGTGCTGCTTGACCACGAGCTGGCTGATGACCAGGCCGATCGCGGTCGGGATCATCATCCACGTCACGTACTTGAGGATCGTGGAGATACCGGTCCGCAGCTCGGAGTGGACCAGCGTGAACCGTGACGCCTCCTCGGCGAGCTGCGCCGCGTACGCCTCCCGTCCCACCTTCGTCGCGGTGAACGCGCCGCCGCCCGCGACCACGAAGCTGCCCGACATCACCTCGTCGCCGGGTTGCTTGACCACGGGGTCGGCCTCACCGGTGAGCAGCGACTCGTCGATCTCCAGGCCGTCGGCCTCGGCGCAGGTGCCGTCGACGACGATCTTGTCGCCGGGCCCGATCTCGATCAGGTCCCCGAGCACGATCTCGGAGGTGCTGACCGTGACGGCGACCCCCGCCCTGCGCACGGTCGGTTTCGCCTCGCCGATCACCGCGAGCGAGTCCAGGGTCTTCTTGGCCCGCCACTCCTGGATGATGCCGATCCCGGTGTTGGCGATGATCACGTACCCGAAGAGGCTGTCCTGGAACGGCGCCACGGACAGCATGACCAGCCAGAGCACGCCGATGATCGCGTTGAACCGGGTGAAGACGTTGGCGCGGACGATCTCGCCCATCGAGCGGCTGCTGCGCACGGGGACGTCGTTCACCTCGCCGCGCGCGATCCGCTCGGCCACCTCGGCGGCGGACAGCCCCTCCGACCGCCGCGAGGCGGGTATGGGCACGGGGTGAACGGGATCGAGTTCGGCGCCCGCGTCGATGTGCGTCATGCATTCGACGGTACGTGTGGATATACGGCTTCACCTGCCGAGTGCCCCAAAGATCCGACCTGGGGAGGACGGCGGCGCGGGGGAGTGATGCTCTGGGTGTAGGGGGAGCTGGTTACTCCGCGGCAGTGGCGGCCTGGTCCGGGCCGGCGGCCGCGTCGCGCTTGATGGCGGCGTCACGCCTCCGGACGTACCAGATACCGATCAGTCCGAGGCCCGCGCCGGCCAGGCACGTCCACACCCACCAGGTGTGCCCGTGGTCGTCGAACCAGCCGTAGAACGGCAGCTGCGCCAGGAAGAGGACGAACCAGAGGATCGTGCCGCCCGTGATGGTGGCGACGACGGGCCCCTCCAGGGGCTCCGGCGCCTCGTGCTTGGGGGTCCACTTCGCCATGTGCACAGCTTACGAGGGTCGCCGCGCTGTTCACCGCCAGGTCCGTGGTGCCCTTGTATACCAACGGTCTACGCGCGGAGATAGCGATTTCGGACTCATATGTTCATACTGAAACGGTCTGAGTCCGGCTCTTTCTGTTCGTACGAAACACCAACGGAAACATCGAAGAAACCTGCTGGTGATCGCGTAACGGCCAGACTCGATCAAGTTCCCAGCCCGGCGCCCTCCCCACTCTCGACTCCGCTCGAGCGCGGGGATCCGCATCGTCAGGGCGCCCGCACTGGCCCCGTAAGGCCCCCGCACGTATGAGGTCACGCATGTCCACCTCGGCCCTCACCAAGGCCCCCACCCCGGAGCAGCCGGAGCCCGGCCCCGCGCAGGGCGTCCTGGACCGCTATTTCAAGATCTCCGAGCGGGGTTCCAGCATCCCGCGCGAGATCCGCGGTGGTTTCGCCACCTTCTTCGCGATGGCCTACATCATCGTGCTGAACCCGATCATCCTGGGCAGCGCGAAGGACATGTACGGGCACCACCTGGACAACGGCCAGCTGGTCACCGCGACCGCCCTGACCGCGGCGTTCACCACGCTCCTCATGGGTGTCATCGGCAATGTGCCGATCGCGCTGGCGGCGGGGCTGGGTGTGAACACGGTCGTCGCGCTCCAGCTCGCGCCGCGGATGTCATGGCCGGACGCGATGGGCATGGTCGTCCTCGCCGGCTTCATCGTGATGCTGCTCGTCGCCACCGGTCTGCGTGAGCGTGTCATGAACGCCGTGCCGCTGGGCCTGCGCAAGGGCATCGCGATCGGCATCGGCCTGTTCATCATGCTGATCGGCCTGGTCGACTCCGGCTTCGTCACGCGCATCCCGGACGTCGCGCAGACCACGGTCCCGCTCCAGCTCGGCGCCGACGGTCACCTCAACGGCTGGCCCGTCCTGGTCTTCATCCTCGGCACGCTGTTCACTCTCGCCCTGATGGTGCGCAAGGTGCCCGGAGCGATCCTCATCTCGATCGTCACGATGACGGTCGTCGCGGTGATCATCGACGCCGTCGCCACGATCCCGTCCTGGGGTCTGACCACCCCGAAGTGGCCCGGCAACCCGGTCGCCACCCCGGACTTCGGCCTCGTCGGCAAGGTCAGCCTCTTCGGCGGCTTCGACAAGGTCGGCGTACTGACCGGCATCCTCTTCGTCTTCACGGTCCTGCTGTCGACCTTCTTCGACGCGATGGGCACGATCATGGGCATCAGCGACGAGGCCAAGCTGACCGACGCCCAGGGCCAGATGCCCGGCATCAACAAGGTCCTCTTCGTCGACGGCATCGCGGTCGCCGCGGGCGGCGCCACCTCCTCCTCGGCCACCACCTGCTTCGTGGAGTCCACGGCGGGCGTCGGTGAGGGCGCCCGCACCGGCCTCGCCAACGTCGTCACCGGCGCGCTCTTCGCCGTGGCGCTGTTCCTCACCCCGGTCGCCACGATGGTGCCGTCGCAGGCCGCCACGCCCGCGCTCATCGCGGTGGGCTTCCTGATCATGTCCCACTCGGTCAAGGAGATCGACTGGGCGGACTACACGATCGCCATCCCGGCCTTCGTGACGATGATGATGATGCCGTTCACCTACTCGATCACGAACGGCATCGGCATGGGCTTCATCACCTTCGTGGTGCTGCGCCTGGCCGCCGGCCGTGGCCGCGAGATCCCGATCGCGATGTACGTGGTGTCGGCGGTGTTCGCCTTCTACTACCTGATGCCGGCGCTGGGTCTGACGTAAGCGGCCTCACGGGGTCTCACCTGACCCCGTAGAACTTCTCCGTCTCCTCGACCGCGGTCTGGAACCGCTCGTCGAAGTCATCGCGAATGAGCGTCCGGACGACATAGTCCTGGACGCTCATTCCGCGTTTGGCGGCGTGGTGTCGGAGCCGGTTGAGCAGCTCCCCGTCTATCCGCAGGCTGAGCACGCTGGTCCCCATGGAGTCGAGGGTCGCCGGACGCCGGACGACGAGGGGTCACTTTCGGGAGCGGGCTCACTCATATGAGTGATGTCGGGGTTCAGTGGCGCGGTTCACGGGCATTGCGGTGGTCTTTAGGGAGAGTAATGAGTTACGCTAAAGACATGCCTGACCTCACCCATGGCGACGACGAGGCCGCCGTGAACGCCTTGCGCTCCGCAGTGATGCGGTTGTCGCGTCGACTCAAGCACCAGCGGGTCGACGAGTCGCTGAGCCCCACCGAGATGTCGGTGCTCGGCACCCTGGCCCGCTGTGGCACCGCCACGCCGGGCGAGCTCGCCCGCAAGGAGCATGTGCAGCCGCCCTCGATGACACGCATCGTCGCGCTGCTCGAAGCCAAGGGGCTTGTCAGGCTGGAGCCGCACCCCGAGGACCGGCGCCAGAAGGTCGTCACGCAGACCGACAAGGCCGAAGCGATGCTCGAAGAGAGCCGCCGCAAGCGGAACGCGTTCCTGGCCGGACTGGTCGAGGCCCTCGAGGAGGACGAATGGGCGAAGCTCCGCGAGGCCGCCCCCGTTCTGGAAAAACTCGCCCATCTGTGACCACCTGCGGCCCTCTCCCGGGAGGGCCGCTCCCATGTCTCGACACCATCGCCGACGCCCTCCCATGACGCCGACGTCAACGACTGCCTAGGAGGCGAGCCCTTTTGAGTACGGGACCCGGAGCAGATTCCGCCCCCGCACCAGCCACCCACGACTCCCCGTCCGCTCCCGACCGTTCAACCGGTGCCTCCCGCGCTGAATCCGGCACCTCCCGTTCCTCCTCGATGTTCAGCTCGCTGAAGATCCGGAACTACCGCCTGTTCTGCCTGGGCCAGGTCGTCTCCAACACCGGCACCTGGATGCAGCGCATCGCCCAGGACTGGCTGGTGCTGAGCCTGACCGGTTCGTCCGCCGCGGTCGGTATCACCACCGCGCTGCAGTTCCTGCCGATGCTGCTTTTCGGGCTGTACGGCGGTGTTCTCGTCGACCGCCTCCCCAAGCGGCCCGCGCTGCTCGTGACGCAGACGGCGATGGCTGTCACCGGCCTCGCGCTCGCCTTCCTCACCCTCTCCGGCCATGTCCAGGTCTGGCACGTCTACCTGGCCGCCTTCGCCGTAGGCCTCGCCACGGTCGTCGACAACCCGGCCCGTCAGTCCTTCGTCTCCGAGATGGTCGGCCCGGGCCAGCTGCAGAACGCGGTCAGCCTGAACTCGGCGAACTTCCAGTCGGCCCGCCTGGTCGGCCCCGCGGTGGCCGGCCTGCTGATCACGGGCGTCGGCACCGGCTGGGCCTTCCTCTTCAACGGCCTGTCCTTCGTGGCCCCCATCGCGAGCCTGCTGCTGATGCGCGCCCGCGAACTGCACGTCGTCGAGCGGACGCCCCGCGGCAAGGGCCAGTTGCGAGAAGGCCTTCAGTACGTGGCGAGCCGCCCGGAGCTGATCTGGCCGATCGTCCTCGTCGGCTTCATCGGCACCTTCGGCTTCAACTTCCCGGTCTGGCTCTCGGCGTACGCGGACGACATCTTCCACGCGGGCGCCGGCGCGTACAGCCTCTTCAACACGCTGATGGCGCTCGGCTCGCTGGCCGGCGCGCTGCTCGCCGCCCGCCGTGGCACGGCCCGGCTGCGCATCCTGATCGCGGCGGCGGTGGCCTTCGGTGCGCTGGAAGTGGTGGCGGCGGCAGCCCCCTCCCTCTGGCTCTTCTCCCTCCTCATGGTCCCGATCGGCATCTTCGGCCTGACGGTCAACGTCACCGCGAACACCTCGGTCCAGATGGCCACCGACCCCGCCATGCGGGGCCGCGTCATGGCCCTGTTCATGATGGTCTTCATGGGCGGTACGCCACTGGGGGCACCCCTGGTCGGCTGGGTCACCGACGCCTACGGCGCCCGAGTCGGCTTCGCCCTCGGCGGCCTGATCTCCTTGGCGGCCGCGACCACGATCGGCCTGATCCTGGCCCGCATCGGCGGCCTCCGCGTCTCCCTCGGCTGGCACCACGGCCACCCGCACGTCCGCTTCGTCCCGAAGGAGCGGCGGGAGGAGCAGCTGGCCCCGGCGGCGTGACGACGGACGGCAACACGCGCCGGGCCGGCAAGCAGCAGGATTCCGGGCACGGGCGTCTGGACGCCCCGGTAGACGTGCGTATCTCCAGGTCGGCGGGGGTCGCCGGATGATCCATTCCCTGGAAGGGTGACGCCATGAGACTTTTTGCGGCGGTGCTGCCTCCAGAGGGTGCGATCCGTGAACTCGCCTCGGAGGTCGATGAGTTGGAGCGGTTGCCGGGAGCCGACGGGTTGCGCTGGACGGGCCGTCCCGGCTGGCACTTCACGCTCGCGTTCTACGGCGAGGTGGACGAGGAGATCGTCCCGGACCTCTCGGAACGGCTGGCGCGCGCGGCCCACCGTACGGATCCCTTCCCCTTGTCCCTTCGCGGCGGCGGCCACTTCGGAGGGCGCGCCCTGTGGGTCGGCGCGGCAGGCGACCTGCAGACCATGCGGCTGCTGGCCGACCGGGCGGAGGCGGCCGCGCACAAGGCGGGCATCCCGATGGGGCAGCACCGCCCCTACCACCCGCACCTGACAGTGGCCCGCAGCCGCGCTTCCGCGCACTTCGAGGCGTACGTCACCGCCCTGCACTCCTTCGAGGGGCAGGAGTGGACGGTGGGGGAGCTCTGCCTCGTCCGCAGCCGTCTGCCGAAGTCGGGGGTGCCCGGGGAGCAGCCCCGTTACGAGGTGGTCGCCCGCTGGCCGCTCGGGGCGGCCGGTTAGGCTCGATGCGTGGACCCGAAGACCCGTAACCGGATCATGGCCGGTGTGCTCGTGCTGATGTTCGTCGTGGTGGCGCTGGCGGCGGCGGTCAAGTAACCGACCGCCACCGCCCGCTTCGGCATGCCCTCCCGGGCTACCAGGCGAAGGCCTCCGGCGACGGGCCAGGACCCGGGAAGATCTCGTCCAGGGACGTCAGGAGCTCCTCCGACAGTTCCAGCTCTACGGCGCGCAGCGCGGACTCCAGCTGCTGCGCGGTGCGCGGGCCGACGATGGGCCCGGTGACACCGGGCCGGGTCAGCAGCCAGGCCAGCGCGGTCTCGCCGGGCTCCAGGCCGTGCTTGTCGAGCAGATCCTCGTACGCCTGGATCTGCGCGCGGATCGTGGTGTTGGCGAGGGAGTCGGCGGCCCGGCCGCTCGCCCTGCGTCCGCCCTCGGCCTCCTTCTTGATGACCCCGCCGAGGAGTCCGCCGTGCAGCGGTGACCAGGGGATGACCCCGAGCCCGTACTCCTGCGCTGCCGGAATGACCTCCATCTCGGCGCGCCGCTCGGCGAGGTTGTAGAGGCACTGCTCGCTGACGAGGCCGATGGTGCCGTGGCGCCTCGCGGCGATCTCGTTGGCCTGGGCGATCTTGTACCCGGGGAAGTTGCTGGACCCCACGTAGAGGATCTTCCCCTGCTGGACCAGCACGTCGATCGCCTGCCAGATCTCCTCGAAGGGAGTCGAGCGGTCGATGTGGTGGAACTGGTAGATGTCGATGTAGTCGGTCTGGAGCCGCTTGAGACTGGCGTCGACCGCCCGCCGGATGTTGAGCGCGGAGAGCTTGTCGTGGTTCGGCCATGGGTCGCCGTCGACCGCCATGTTCCCGTACACCTTGGTGGCGAGGACCACCTTGTCGCGCCGCTCGCCGCCCTTGGCGAACCAGCTCCCGATGATCGATTCCGTACGGCCCTTGTTCTCACCCCAGCCGTACACGTTCGCAGTGTCGAAGAATTCATTTTGACATGCTGGTTGCTTCTGCCTAGCGTTGTCCTCCTGGACTGGGGAGGAAGGTGCCGAAGTGGCAAGGGTTCTGGGGGTAGTTCGCCTGTCGAGGGAGAGCGACGAGAGCACGTCGGTCGTCCGGCAGAAGGCATCCGTTCAACGATGGGCGGACGGGAACGGACACGTCATCGTCGGCTGGGTCGAGGACGTCGACGTGTCTGGAGGCGTCGAACCTTGGAAGCGTCCCGAGTTCGGCAAGTGGCTGCCGTCCACGATCGGCAAGGACGTGAGCGACATCGAGCACCGGCTCGCGTGGGAGGAGTGCCGCGCTGCGGAGTTCGACATCATCTGCGCGTGGAAGCTCGACCGGCTTTCCCGCCGAGTGATTCACGTCAACGTACTCGCTGAGTGGTGTGACCGGACCGGCAAGCAGATCGCCACGGCGGAGGGGGACATCGACCTGTCGTCCCCCATGGGGCGCATCCTGTTCCAGCTCATCGCCTCCTTCGCGGAGGGGGAGCTCGAAGCCATCAAAGCCCGGGCCAAGTCGTCTTATGTGCACCTGATGAAGGAAGGGCGCTGGCGCGGAGGCAAGGTGCCGTACGGCTACCGACCGGAGAAGGCGGAGACCGGCGACGGCTGGACGCTCGTGCCCGACGAGTACGGGCTGAACACCGCTGGGACGCTGCGAGAGATCGTGCGCAGGATCATCGGCGGCGAGTCCGCGAACAGTCTCTGCCGGTGGCTCAACGAAGACGCCACCAAGACACCGGCCTCCGTCGATGCCCAGCGCATCCGGAGCGGCAAGGAGCCGAAGGGGTCGCGATGGACCTCCAGCAACTTGGCCAAGTTGCTCCGTTCTCCCGCCCTCCTGGGACAGGTTGAGATGACCGAAGAGGTCACTCTCCCCGATGGACGGACCGAGCGGCGGACTCGTCTCGTCCGTGGTGCTGACGGTTTGCCGCTTCAGCGCGCTGAACCGCTGATCTCCAAAGAGGACTGGGAACTCGCGAGCAAGAAGCTGGAGGAGAACACCAGCAAGAGGTCCGGCAGCCGTACGGGAGGTTCCCCACTGCTGAGGGTGGCGTTCTGCGCTTGCGATGAGCCGGTATACCGCGCTCCTGGCCACAACTGGCCCCACTACCGCTGCGCCAGCAGAATCACCCACAAGCCGTGCAGCACGGGGAACAAGAGCATCAGCGCGGCTCTTCTTGAGAGCACGGTCGAGGGTGAGTTCCTGCGTGTAGCAGGAGATATCGAGATCGTCCGTCGAGTCTTCCGTCCCGGTGTCGACCACACGAAGGACGTCGAGGAAGTGACCCGCGCTCTGGCGGAACTGCGTGAGGATCGGGAAGCCGGGCTCTACTCCTCCGAGACCGGTAAGCAGGAGTATCGGGAGTCGTACGCGCGCTTGGATGCGAAGCGAGAACAGCTCATGTCCCTCCCCACCCGGCCTGACACCTGGGAAGAGATCCCGACCGGCCAGACGTACCGGCAGCGTTGGGCGCAACTCTCCACCGATGAGGAGAAGGGCAAGGAACTCCGTTCCGCCGGGCTGAGGGTGACCGTGCACATCGACGACGTCCCGGTTGCTTACATCGGCGGCAAGCCTCTCGTGACCCTCGACGAGGGAAAGATGCGTCAGAGGATCGGCCGCATCGAGATCGAGTTCCCCCGGGACTTCAGCGATCGGGTACGGCAGTTCACGGCGACGCACGGCTAGGACCAGGGTCGAAACGAGCAGGGCTCGATCACAGGGCCCTTCCCGTGCTCGGATCGCTGTGACGGGCGTCATCGCAACCTCGGGAGTGCCGGCGGAGTCCGACATGTTGGGTACCGCTGTGCCTCTATACACCTTCCACCTCGGCTGATCAGGCGCACGCCTACCAGAAGGGAGCCCATGACCCCCGCTTCGACGGGGACCTACCGGCGCTCACGGCGCCGTGGACGAAGGGGCTGCCTGTGGGGCGTACGCCGATCCAGTTCGAGGGTGACTACATCGCCGTTTCTCAGGAGGAGTACAAGCGTCGGGCCAGGGAGCCGCGCTTCGACTACGCCCACCGTGTCGAGTACGCGGCCATGGGGTGGGCGAACCAGATCGGGCACGCGGAGTTCCCCAAGGGGAAGCTGAACGAGGTGCTCGCCGACAAGAACGGCAAGTCCTTGTCGGTCAACGCGCTGAACAACCACATCCGTAGGGCCAAGGGGTGGGGTTTCGTCGAGCCCGAGTCGAACCGGCGGTGCCTTGTCCTTACGGAGTGTCGTGTGCAGAAGGGCAATGGAGACAAGTTCTGTGAAGAGCACCGCGTGTATCCGGCGAGGCGCTGGCGTCCGTAGGGCCGACACGTGAGACGTACAGGTGGGGCGAGCGAGATGCACGCAGTACGTGTCGATCGGGGGTGCCACTGCACGCGAGACGTGTAGTGGCACGCTTCTGACCTGGTAGTTCGTGCTGTTCTTCTCTATCTCTCTGGAGACAGTGGCGAGCCGAAGGAAGGGGAAGCGGAGGGCACCAGGGGCAAGGACAGGGCGGCCCCTGGCGGGACCGACAGAGCGAAGCCTTTGGGGCAAGGGCGAAGGAGAAAGCGGCAAGGGGCGGCCGGAAAGCGCCACCGTCCGAAGCGCGTCAACATCGAGGACGGCCCCGAAGGGGCCGCACAGTGGAAAGTCCCTTACGTACAACGGTAGGTCGAGGCAGAGGCGCGCAAGCGCCCCACTTCATGAAGAAGCAGGACAAGGCGCTACACGCTTCGCCGAGCCTCTGGCGACCCCTGGAACCGTGGCAGGACCTGAGCTGCCAAGACAGAGCGGTCTGTTATGGCGCCTTCACAGGGTCATACCCCCGCCCGTTCGCCGCCGCTTCGACGCCTCCGCTTGGCGTCAACTCGCTTCGTGCATCCCGGCATGCGTGATACGCAGGACCGATGTTTGGTCGACTTCCTCTCGATGAGCAGCTTGGCGTCTTGCGGACTGTGCTCTCCCGCAACGAGGTATTGACGGAGGTGCTGGGCAGGGCAGCGACGATGGCCTTGCCCGGCTGGTACGTGACAGCGGGGTGTCTCTTCCAAACGGTGTGGAACGTGGTCACCGACAGGCCACCGGCCACCGGCATCAAGGACTACGACCTCTTCTACTTCGACAACATCGACCTGTCCTGGACGGCAGAGGATGAGGTGATCAAGGCAGGGCGAGAGGTGTTCGACGACCTGTCGGCCGAGGTGGAGATCCGTAACGAGGCGCGCGTCCATCTCTGGTACGAGCAGAAGTTCGGGAAGCCCTGCCCGCCACACGATTCGGCCGAGGCTGCGATCGACTGCTTCGCGGCGACCACGTGCTGCCTGGGCGTGAGGCTGGAACCGACCGGAGAGTGGCGCGTGTATGCACCCCATGGGCTCTCCGACATTTTCAACCTTGTGGTCCGCCCCAACCCGGTCCTTGCCCCGCAGGAGGTCTACGAGGCCAAGGCCACGCGCTGGAAGAGCCAGTGGCCGGAACTCACCGTGCTGCCATGGCCGAGCTGAACTCCCGTGCTGTCTGGAACTTCAAGCCGTTGACCCTGGCGGGGCGTGATCACGCCAGGGTCATTCCAGAAACGATGGTTATCGGAACGCTCCAGAGCGTGCCGCCATCCCGTTCCGAAACTCATGCATTCGATGTTCTGGAACACTTGGTGTTTCGGAATGAGTTGTGGAATGATCCGGCTTGTGTCGAAGATCATCACTCCCGCGGGGCACCTCATTGGGTACGCACGCATCAGCACCGAAGACCAGGAGGCGCAGCTACAGCGCGACACGCTGACGGAGGCAGGCTGCGCCCGCATCTTCGAGGAAACGGCCAGCGGGAAGAACGCCGACCGGCCAGAGCTGGCAGCCGTACTCGACTACCTGCGTGAGGGCGACACCCTGTGCGTCTGGAAGCTCGATCGTCTCGGCCGGTCGCTGATCGACCTGGTGTCCATCGTTGACGGCCTGCGTGCCAAGGGAGTGGGGTTCAAGGTGCTGACCGGTGCTCTGTCCTCCGTCGACACCACTTCCGCCGACGGGCGACTGTTCTTCCAGATCATCGCGGCCATGGCCGAGTTCGAGCGGGCGCTCATCAAGGACCGGACCGTTGCCGGACTCGCCGCCGCCAAGGCGCAGGGCAAGGTGGGCGGGCGCCCCAAGGCCATGGACCCCAAGATGATCCAGCGCGCCGAAGACTTGAGGGCGGAGGGTCAGAGCTACGGTGCCATCGCCAAGGCTCTTGGCATCGGTCAGGCGACTGTCTACCGGGCGCTCACCGGTACGGCGGGGTGACCTCGGACAGTCACGCGTAAGCGGCTGAGGAAGGCGCACAGAGGCGCAGGTACCGGTTGCCTTGAGCGGGCTCGAAGGCGTTGGCTTGGGGGCCATGGAGTACACGCAGCTCGGACGCACGGGACTCAAGGTCAGTCGGCTGGTGCTCGGCACCATGAACTTCGGACCTCAGACCGACGAACCCACCAGCCACGCGATCCTGGACTCTGCGCTGGACGCGGGGCTGAATTTCGTGGATACGGCCAACGTCTATGGGTGGGGCGAGAACAAGGGCCGTACCGAAGAGATCATCGGCAACTGGTTCGCCAAGGGCGGCGAGCGGCGCGACAAGACCGTGCTCGCGACCAAGGTGTACGGCAACATGGCCGCCGACGGCGAGGCCCCCTGGCCCAACCACGACAAGCTCTCCGCGCTGAACATCCGCAGGGCCGTGGACGCCAGCCTCAAGCGGCTGCAGACCGACTACATCGACGTCTACCAGTTCCACCACATCGACCGTGCCACCCCCTTCGAGGAGATCTGGCAGGCGATCGACACGCTCATCCAGCAGGGCAAGATCCTCTACGTCGGGTCCTCCAACTTCCCCGGCTACAAGATCGCCCAGGCCAATGAGATCGCCGCCCACCGCTCCGGCACCATCGGCCTCGTCAGCGAGCAGTGCCTCTACAACCTCGCCGAGCGCCGCGCCGAGATGGAGGTCATCCCGGCCGCGCAGGAGTACGGCCTCGGAGTCATCCCCTGGTCGCCGCTCCAGGGCGGACTGCTCGGCGGAGTCATCAAGAAGGAGATCTCGGGCGGGCGCCGGGCCAGCGGCAGGGCCGCCGACACCCTCGCCAACCCCACCTCACGCGCGCAGATCCAGGCGTACGAGGACCTCCTCGACAAGCACGGCATCGAGCCCGGAGAAGCCGCCCTGGCCTGGCTCCTCACCCGTCCCGGCGTCACCGGCCCGATCGTGGGCCCGCGCACCGCCGAACAGCTGGAGTCTGCGCTGCGGGCCGTAGAGCTGGAACTGAGCGAGGAAGTCCTCACCTCGCTCGACGAGATCTTCCCCGGGCCGGGCCCGTCTCCGGAGGCCTTCGCCTGGTGATCAGCGGGCTCCCCGAGCCCGCGACCGCCGCTCCTCTACATGGGGGGCGGCGGTCGCTGCGTATCTCGATGCATCAAAATGCCTACTTGGCCGTGTCGAAGTAGTTGATCCCCGAGTCCAGCGCCGCGTCCATGATGGCGTGACTGTCGGCCTCATCGGTCTGCGGACCGAAGTTCATGGTGCCGAGGACGAGCCGGCTGACCTTGAGTCCCGTGCGTCCGAGCTGCGTGTACTTCATGACTGACTAGCCAACGGGGTGGAGTGCGCTCTAGGCAAGGACCGACTTCTTCAGGCTGTTCGCTGACGAAGCAGCCGGCGAACCGTGACCGCGTACGTGGGCGGACTGGCGGTGCCTGCCGTCAGATTTGTGCCAGGGGTGGGCTGTTGGTGGCCCTTCCTGGGCGGGGAGGAGTGGCGCAATTCCGCCAATCGCTCCCTTGTGGAGGGGGCTGTGCCCACAGTCCGAGGGCGGGCTGGTCCTCGCCGCACTCGCCAAAGGCCCCGCCGGTTTCGGCGAGGTGCGCGAGCGGGTGCCGGGCATCAGCGACCGGATGCTCCCCGGCTCCACGAACTGGCTACCGCGGGCCTCATCACCCGCACGGTGCTCCCCGGGCCACCGCTCCGCTCCCAGTACGCGCTCACCGCGCACGGCAGGGCGTTCCTGATTCCGCTGGCGGCCCTGGCGTACTGGGCGGAGGACCACCTGCCACCCCACCCCGAAACCCGGTTGTCCCACAGCCCCTGATCCGCTTGGCTCGGCCCCCGTGACCGCCCTTGAACTCGCCGCGCTCGTACGCCCGGACCACTACCCCCGCTCATCCGCCTACGACCCCGCCTGGCTGCTCGGCCTCGACATGGGGCCCAACCCCCTGTGGCTCCTGGAGGACCTCGCCAGGGACCTGGATCTGCGGCCCGGCATGCGGGTCCTCGACCTCGGGTCGGGGAAGGGGGCGACTTCGGTGTTCCTCGCGCGGGAGTACGGCGTACAGGTCGTCGCGGCCGACTGGTGGGTCGGGGCGGACGAGGCGGCGGCCGTCTTCGCGGCGGCGGGCGTCGGCGGCCAGGTGGAGGCCGTACGGGCCGAGGCGCATCAACTGCCCTTCCGGGAGGGGAGTTTCGACGCGATCGTGAGCATCGACGCGTTCGAGTACTTCGGTACGGCGGACAGCTATCTGCCGTACCTGGTGCGATTTCTGCGTCCCGGTGGCCAACTGGGCATTGCCACACCGGCGTTGACCCGCGAGGTCCGCGAACTCGGCGCGATACCCCCGCACATCAAGGCGGTGGTCGGCTGGGAGGCCATCGCCTGGCACACCCCGGAGTGGTGGCGGTTCCAGTGGGAGATCACCGAACTGGTCACCGTGACGTCCGCGCGGCTGCAGGAGGATGCCTGGCGGGACTGGCTGCTGTGGAGCCGGGCGTGCGCCGAGCACCTGCCGGAGGGGCGGGCCGCGCAACAGCCCGTCATCGACATGCTGACCGCCGACTCGGGCGAGTACCTTTCCTTCGCGCTGGTGACGGCGCGGACCACTGCCCGGACCTGAGCGTTGACCGAAGAGGCGTGCCCAGGAGACGTACCTAGGAGGCACTGTCCCCCTGGACGAGCGCGTGCAGGTGCTGGTCGTGCCAGCCGTCCGCGTGCAGCAGCGCGCCGCGCATGGTGCCTTCGAGCGAGTATCCGGCCTTGGCCGCCACGCGGCAGGACGCCGGGTTGGCCACCGAGTGGCACAGCCGCAGGCGGTGCAGCCCGAGGTCCTCAAGGGCCCACCGGCCGATGCGCTTCACGGCCTCGACCACGACACCGCCGCCACGGGCCGCGGGCAGAATCCAGTAGACGATCTCGGCGCTGCCGCCGGTGAGATCGATGTCGTTCCACCCGATGAGTCCCATGGCCTTGCCGCCGCAGTCGCCGCCGCCCGACCGTGCGATGGCCCAGATCGCGCCCTGCTCGGCCTGCCAGCGCTCGTGCATCCGCTCGATCCTCTTGCGCGCGTCGTCGAGTGACTCCACGTGCAGGAGGTTCCATTGGCGAATCGCCGGATCCTGGCCCGCGGCCACCAGCGCGTCGGCGTCGCCGGGGAGCCAGGGACGCAGCTCCAGGCCGTGGGGGAGGTCGAGTACTGGTTGCGGGGTCCGGGCCAACTGACCGGCGGGAACAGCGGGGGGTATGGGCGAGTTGGCGATCATCGCGGCATCGTGCCACATGCCCGCGCTTCAGTCCCGGGGGAATTCGTCTGTCTTGAGGGTGAGGCCGACCACCGTGTCAGTGAGGTCCACGGCGAGACCGAACGCGATCTTCAACTCGGTCATGTAGTCGCCGTCCTTGGGCTGGGTGAAGATGTGGCTCCTGCCCTGGTAGGGGTCGACGATGATGTAGACGGGGACCTCGGCACGTGCGTACGCCGTCTTCTTGGGGCCGTAGTCGTTGGCGGCGGTGCTTTTGGAGACGACCTCGGCCACGAAAACGACTTCCTGGTAACGCCAGAGGCCCTTCTCGTTCTGCTCGGCGTCCCTGGCGAGTAGCGTGACATCGCTTGCGAAGCCGTTGAGGTAGCCGGGGTAGTCGATGCGTACGTCGGACTTCACGCGCTGGCGTGGGTACTTGTCCCGCAGTTGGTCATAGATGGCTGCGATGATCTCCCAGTGGGTGTCCCGCTGCGGTGACATGAAGATGTGCCCCCCGACGATTTCAACCTTGTAACCCTCGGGGATGGGACCCTTCTCAAGCCACTCGAACATCGTGTCGAGCGTGAGCTCGCCGGTGCTCTCCCTGCTCTCGGCCATCTCGATCCTGTCTTCAAGGACGGTCATCGTGGCGCTCCTCCCCGGCTGCCACCCGGTCGAGTGCAGCCGCGCAGTACAACGATACGCACGGTGACCAGGCAACGCCGGGAATCGGTCAGGCGGTTTCGGCCTCGTACGGCTCGCCGAGGTCCCACGCCTGGTACATCGCCTCCGCGAAGCCCTCCGCGATCTTGTGCTCGCCGCTCGCGTTCGGATGCGTGCCGTCGTACGTGTCGAAGTTGATGTCGTACGAGGGCGGTGGGGAGGCCAGGAGGAGCGGGGAGCGGGGCTCGTCGAGGTCGGCCACGGTCTTGGCGAGGAGTTCGTTGAAGGAGGCGACCTCGGCGGCGAAGGGGGCGTCGGACTCGGCGCGGACATTCGGTATCACCGGGAGCAGGACCATGCGGATGCGCGGGTTCGCGGCGCGGGCCTGCTCGATGAAGGCGCGGGCGTTGTCCGCGGTCTGGGCCGCGTTCGTGTAGAAGCCGAGGTCGATCAGGCCGAGGGAGACGAGCAGGACGTCGGCGCGCTGCGCGCGGACCGCCTCGCCTATCAGTGGGGCCATGTGCAGCCAGCCCTCACCCCAGCCGGCCAGGTGGGCGCGGGGGAAGTCCGGGTCCGCGTACTCGTAGGAGTCGGGGGAGTCCGTCGCCTTGTCGTAGAGCGTCTCGCGCGGACCGACGATCTTGAACGGGCCCCCGTACGTCGCGCGCAGGTGCTGCCACATTCGGTAACGCCATGTGTGTTCGCCCGCGCTACCGATCGTCATGGAGTCGCCGACGGGCATGAACCTGAGCATCCGCTCATCATGGACGATCAGCGGGGGTGTCTCGGGCCGTGGGGGTGTGAAGCTGGACACGCCTTCGTACGAGACGCGCCTTCGTACGAGACACGCCTCCACGCGAGACATGCCTCCACGCGAGTTCGGCCGGCGGCCGCCGCGTGAACCGTCCGCCGGGATGGCACGCTTGGGGCCATGCGCCCATCGCCTTCGCTTCTCGCCGGAGCCGTCCTCGTCGTCGCCCTGGCGGCGCCGGCCGTCGCCGACAGCGCGGACGAGGGGTTCACGATCAAGGATCCCAGGATCACCGAGTCCAGCGGACTCGCCGCCTCGCACGCCCACCCCGGCATCTACTGGACCCACAACGACAGCGACGACGGGGCGTACCTGTACGCCGTCGACAGCAGGACGGGCCAGACCGTCGCCACCATCACCATGAGCGGGGTCGGCGCCCCCCGGGATGTCGAGGCCATCTCCATCGGCCCGGACGACAGCCTCTACGTCGGTGACATCGGGGACAACCTCGGCGGCAAGTGGGACCACGTGTGGATCTACAAGCTGCCCGAGCCGAAGGTGCTCAAGGACCAGACGATCCGCGCCACGCAGTACGTCGTGAAGTACTCGGACGGGCCGCGGAACGCCGAGTCGCTGATGGTCCATCCCAAGACCGGGCGCGTCTACATCGTCGACAAGAACGAGGACGGCGGCCACCTCTACCAGGGCCCCGCCCAGCTCTCCGCCTCCGGCACCAACGTCTTCGAGCCCGTCGCCACGGTCGACCTCTGGGCAACCGACGGCGCCTTCTCGCCCGACGGCAAGCAGCTCGCCGTACGCGGGTACTTCGGCGGGATCTCGTACGACTGGAACGGCGGGAAGATCAAACGCCAGGGGCGGCTGAACGTCCCCCTGCAGGGGCAGGGCGAGTCCGTCACCTACACCCCCGACGGGTCCGAGCTCATGTACGGGAGCGAGGGCGCGAACAGCAGCGTGCAGCCGGAGAGCGTGCCCGGGTACAGCGGGTCCGGGTCCAAGTCGCCTTCGAAGGGCGGCGGTTCGGCCTCCGGCAGTGACGGCGACGGGCTGAGCGGCGGGTTCAAGGTCGGCGCCATCGCGGTCGCAGCCGCCTTCGCCGTCGTCATCGGCTTCAGGCGGCTGCTGCGCCGGAACTGACCTGCATTACGTCGGAGCCGACCTGCGTCACTTCGAGTACTACTCCTCCAGCGGCCGTACTTCGTAGTGCAGCGTCGGCGTCCGCATCACCTTGTGGGCCAGCGGTACGAAGAGGCCTTGCATGAACGGGTACTTGTGCCGCAGCAGTTTCGCCGCGTGCTTGTCCTCCTCACTGCCGTGGTCGAGTAGCCGCGTCCGGGCGTGGATCTCGGGCCCGGTGGGTGCGCCACGGAAGGTGGAGGGAGCGATCTCCACCTCCGGGTTGTTGCGCAGGCGCTTGACCTTCCAGGTGCTGCCCGGGGTGCGGAAGTACGCGTGGTCACCCTCGACGGCGATGTTCACCGGGGTGCCGACGCCCGTGCCGTCCTTCTTGTGACTCGTCAGCAGGACGGCGTACTGCTTGGCGAGTGGGGCGAGCTCGGGGCTCGGAGTCGGGGCACTGCTCATGTCCTCCATAGAGGCACTGATTGCCCCGCTTGTCACCCTCTCGGTGGGAGCCCGTTGCCAGAACGCTTGACGTGCCCATGGTCAATCCCTTCCATGGAGGGTGCGCGGTGCATGGGAGCGCTCCCATCAGTTCCGGGGCCGCGCCTCCCCGAGAGGAACCCGCACATGTTCCGCAGCCTCCGAAGAGCACGAGGTTTACGAAGGGCGCTGTGTGCTGCCGCCGCCGCGCTCCTGTTGCCGCTGGCGGGCGCGCAGACCGCCCATGCCGCAGCCCCCGGCGCCGGTTACTGGCACACCAGCGGCCGGCAGATCCTCGACGCGGCGAACCAGCCCGTACGCATCGCCGGGATCAACTGGTTCGGCTTCGAGACCGGCAACTACGTGGTCCACGGCCTCTGGTCACGCGACTACAAGAGCATGATCGACCAGATGAAGTCGCTGGGCTACAACACCATCCGACTCCCTTACAGCGACGACCTGTTCAAGGGTGCTGGTGCCGTGCCCAACAGCATCGACTTCTCCGGCGGCAAGAACGCCGACCTGCAAGGGCTCAACTCTCTCCAGGTCATGGACAAGATCGTGTCGTACGCCGGTCAGGACGGCCTCAAGGTCATCCTCGACCGGCACCGCCCGGACTCGGGCGGCCAGTCGGCGCTCTGGTACACCTCCGCCGTCCCGGAGTCGACGTGGATCAGTGATCTGAAGGCCCTGGCGGCGCGCTACGCCGGACAGGACACCGTCATCGGCATCGACCTGCACAACGAGCCCCACGATCCGGCCTGTTGGGGCTGCGGCGACACGGCGACGGACTGGCGGCTGGCCGCGCAACGGGCCGGGAACGCCGTGCTGTCGGTCAACCGGGATCTGCTGGTCTTCGTGGAGGGCGTGCAGACGTACGCCGGGGTGTCGGGCTGGTGGGGCGGCAACCTGATGGGAGCCGGGCAGTACCCGGTGCAGCTGGATGTGGCGAACCGGGTCGTGTACTCCGCCCACGACTACGCCACCAGCGTGGCCCAGCAGAGCTGGTTCAGTGATCCGTCCTTCCCCGACAACATGCCAGGGGTGTGGGACAAGTACTGGGGCTACCTCTTCAAGCAGAACATCGCGCCGGTGTGGGTCGGCGAATTCGGTACGACGCTTCAGTCGACCGTGGACCAGAAGTGGCTGGCGGCCCTGGTCTCGTATCTGCGCCCGACGAGTACGTACGGCGCCGACAGCGTCTCCTGGACCTTCTGGTCGTGGAACCCCAACTCCGGTGACACGGGCGGCATCCTCAAGGACGACTGGGTGACCGTGGACACGGTGAAGGACGGGTACCTCGCCAGCATCAAGGCGCCGGGGTTTCCGAGTACTGGTGGTGGGGGCGGAGGTGGCGGCGGCACGGCTGCTTGCAGTGCCGCCTACACCGTCAGCAGTGACTGGGGCAGTGGCTTCAACGCCGACGTGAAGGTGACCGACACGGGGACGGCCGCGATCAAGTCCTGGAAAGTGACGTGGACTTGGAGCGGTTCCGAGAAGGTCACGAACATGTGGAACGCGACGTACACGCAGAGCGGGGCGACCGTCACCGCTGTCAACGCCGATCACAACGGGGCGATCGCGGTGGGCGGTTCGGTGAGCTTCGGGTTCGGGGGAGCGCCGGGAGGTGGTGCGGTACCCGCGGTTTCCTGTACGGCGACATGAGAGAGGGGCGCCCTGCGAGTGCCGGGCGCCCCCATCGACGTACGAGAAGACTCGACGTACGAGAAGACTCGACGTATGGGAAAGAACTGCTACAGCTTCTCGATCACGTAGTCGACGCACTTCGTCAGTGCCTCGACGTCCGCCGGGTCGACCGCGGGGAACATCGCGATGCGGAGCTGGTTGCGGCCGAGCTTGCGGTAGGGCTCGGTGTCGACGATGCCGTTGGCACGGAGGGTCTTGGCGACGGCGGCGGCGTCGATCTCGTCGGCGAAGTCGATCGTGCCGATGACCTGCGAGCGCTTGGCCGGGTCGGCGACGAAGGGCGTGGCGTACTTGGAGTCCTCGGCCCAGGTGTAGAGGCGGGTCGAGGAGTCCTTCGTGCGGGCCGTGGACCAGTCCAGGCCGCCCTGGCCGTTGATCCACTCCAGCTGCTCGTTCAGCAGGAAGAGGGTGGCGAGGGCCGGGGTGTTGTACGTCTGGTTCTTGCGGGAGTTGTCGATCGCCGTGGGGAGGCTGAAGAACTCCGGGACGTGGCGGCCGGACGCGTGGATCCGCTCGGCGCGCTCGATGGCGGCCGGGGAGAAGACGCCGATCCACAGGCCGCCGTCGGAGGCGAAGGACTTCTGCGGGGCGAAGTAGTAGACGTCGGTCTCGGCGATGTCGACCGGGAGGCCGCCGGCGCCTGACGTGGCGTCCACAAGCACGAGGGAGCCCTCGTCGGCGCCCTGCACACGCTTGATCGGGGCCGCGACACCGGTCGAGGTCTCGTTGTGGGTGAAGGCGTAGACGTCGACGCCCGCCTCGGCCTGGGGCTCAGGGTGGGTGCCGGGGTCGCTCGCGATCACGGTCGGCTCGGCCAGCCAGGGGGCGAGCTTGGCCGCCTTGGCGAACTTCGAGCTGAACTCGCCGAAGCTGAGGTGCTGCGACTTGTTCTCGATCAGGCCGTGGGTCGCGATGTCCCAGAACGCGGTGGAGCCGCCGTTGCCGAGGACGACCTCGTATCCGTCGGGGAGCGAGAACAGCTCGCGTACGCCGTCACGGACCTTGCCGACCAGGTTCTTCACCGGGGCCTGGCGGTGGGACGTACCGAGCAGAGAGCTACCGGTCGCGGCCAGCGCGTCAAGCGCCTCCGTACGCACCTTGGAGGGGCCCGCGCCGAATCGTCCGTCGGCGGGCTTGATGTCAGCGGGAATCTGGATATCAGCCACGATCGCGAGCCTAGCCGTTTCAGGAAACCTGGGCGAAACGTCGTCCGTCGGGTGAGACGGGATGGGGGTGACGGTTGGTCTTCTCGCCCCCGCCGCGCCCCGTCAGGGGCGCGGGGAACTGCGCGACAAGCCCCCACCCACCCGCAGCCGAAAGAAAACCCAGGGGGGTCTGGGGGCGCAGCCCCCAGGTACGGGAATGGGCAGGGGCGGCGGGGGCGAAAACCCTCCCCACCTCAGCCCGTGGTCAGCCGCACCGGCAGCTCGAAGAGATCGTTCTGGGTCACCACGGGCTTGTGGCGGAGTTCCGAGGCGGGGATCGCCAGATCGAGGGACGGGAAGCGGGCGTACAGGGCCGGGAGGGCGACCGCCGCCTCCAGGCGGGAGAGCGCGGCGCCGGGGCAGACATGGGGGCCGTGGCCGAAGGAGATGTGGCGGTTCTCGGTGCCGCGGGTGATGTCGAAGGCGCCGGCGGTCGGACCGTGAGCCTGCTCGTCACGGCCGATCGCGCCGTACGACACGATCAGGGCGTCCCCCGCGGGGAGCACCTCGTCACCCACCGGGACGTCCTCCGTCGCGAAGCGGATGAGGACGTGGGAGGTGGGGGTGGAGTAGCGGAGGGTCTCCTCGATCACTGACGCCCAATCGGCCTCGCCGGTAAGGACGAGGGCGCGTTGGTCGGGATGGGTGGAGAGGTTGACCACCGCGTTGACGATCAGCGAGATCGTCGTCTCGTGACCCGCCGCGACCATCAGCTGCAGGGTGGAGACGATCTCCTCGTCGGTGAGGTGGTCGCCGTCCTCTGAGGCCAGGATCAGCGCGGATGTGAGGTCGTCGCCGGGCTCGGCGCGCTTCGCCGCGACCGTCTGCGCCATGATGCCCGCCAGCTCCGTCAGCGTCGCGATGACCTCCGCCGGCGGAGTCTGCGTCGAGAAGAACTTCTCGAAGAGTTCCTTGAGGCGGGGAGGCCGGGACTCGTCGATGCCCATGAGATCGGCGATGACGTACATGGGGAGGGGGTAGGCGAAGTCCGCCTTCAGGTCGATCACCTCGGCGGAGTCCGGCAGACCGTCCAGCAGCCCCTCCGTCAGCTTGGTGATCCGCTCGCGCATCTGCTCCACCCGGCGTGGGGTGAGCGCCTGCGCGACCAGCGTGCGCATACGCCGGTGGTCCGCGCCGTCCACCGTGAGCATGGAGCGGCCGGGGTTGGCGAGCCCGATCAGCGGCCAGTCCGGGGGTATCTCGCCGCGCTGCCACGCACCCCAGACGTTGATGTCCTTCACCAGCCGGGGGTCCGTGAGCAGGGCGCGGGCCTCGGCATGGTGCGTGACCGCCCACACCGGGACGCCGCCCGGCAGTTCGACGGCGGCCAGCGGGCCCGCCGCGCGAAGTGCCGCGCTCTCGCCCTCCAGATCGGTGACGAAGGGGTCCAGGGCGATACGAGTGGTCATGCGGCAGGGCCTCCAAGAACGGGAGTGGGCGTACTGCATCCATCTGGGGGACAACCCCCAGGCCCCCGGCCGGAAAACAGGCCGACCGGGCGTGACGGGGTTTCACCGGGCAGGAACAGGCGTGAACCTCACGGGCAGCGCGGTCAGGCCCCGCAGCCACGGGGACGGCCGCCGGGCCAGCGACTCGGCAGGCACGGCCAGGTCGATGTCCGGCAGCCGGTCCAGTACGACCTCGATCCCGGTCCGCGCGATCACCTCCGCCACCTCCTGGGCCGGGAACGGACACCGGTGCTCCCCGTGGCCGAAGGAGAAGTGGGCCTTGTTGCCGCCGGTGAGGGCGGAGCCGTCGGTGCGGACCTGGGGGTCGGAGTTGGCGCCCTGGAGGCCGAGCAGCAGCAGGTCGCCGGCGCGGACGCGGCGGCCGCCGAGCTGAGTGTCGCGGGAGGCCCAGCGCCCCGCCACGTTCTGGGTGGGGGTGTCCTCCCACAGGACCTCGTTCATGGCCTCGGCGACACTGTGCCGGCCGCCGAAGAGCGACGCCGCGAAACGCTCGTCCGTCAGCATCAGGCGCAGCGAGTTGCCGATCCAGTCGGCGGTCGGCTGGTGGCCCGCGGCCATCATGACCATCAGGTCCTGCATCACCTCTTCGTCGGTGAAGCCGCTCGCGTTTGCCAGCATGCGGCTGACCACGTCGTGCGCGGGCTCGGCCTTCCGGTCGGCCAGCAACCGCGCCATGGACGTGGCCAGGTGCCGCTGGCCCGCCAGCGCCTCCTCCCGCCCGTTGATCATGTCGTTCAGGGCGGTGACCAGGCCCGGCCCCTGCTCCTCCGCGAAGCCGTAGAGCGTCGCGAGGACGCGGACGGGCAGCAGCGCCGCGTACTCCCCGACGATGTCCGTCTCGCCCTTGGCGCAGATCGCGTCGAGCAGTTCGTCGGCGAACCTCTCGGCGTGGGAGCGCAGTTCGAAGGGATCGACCGCTTCGAGCGCGTCGCTGATCATCGCGGCGCGCTCGCGATGGCGTTGGCCGACCGTGTAGAGGATGGACGGCTGCTTGCGGCCGATCATCGGCAGCAGCGGCCAGTCGTCGGGGATGCGCTCCCACTGGTTCCACAGGTCGGAGTCCCGGCTGAACAGCACGGGATCGCCGGTGACTTGGTGCAGTTCGCGATAGCCGAGCACCAGCCACGCCGGTACGTCGCCGTCGAGCACGACCGGCACCACGGCACCGTGCTCGCGCCGCATCTCCCGGTACAGCTCGGCGGGTTCGGTCTGGAACCGGGGCCCGCTGAGGGGCACGGGGGCGGGGGTCACAGCGCCAACTCCGGTGATCGTATGGCGCCGTGCGCGGTCGCGGCGCCGTGAGGGGTGCACAGAGACTTGAGGTGCTCGACGAGCGTGATCAGCACCCGCTTGCCGGACTCCCGTGAGCGGGCGTCGCAGTCGAGCAGCGGGACGCGCGGGTCGAGGGCGAGGGCCTCGCGGATCCGGCTGGGCGGGTGCGGGGGGCCGCCGAAGTCGTTGCAGGCCACGATGAACGGCGTGCCGACGTGCTCCAGGCGGTCGATCGCGTACCAGGAGTCGTCGATACGGCGGGTGTCGACGAGGACGACCGCGCCGAGCGTGCCGGAGAACAGCCGGTCCCAGAGGAGCCAGAAGCGCTCCTGCCCCGGCGCTCCGAAGAGGTACAGCACATTGCGGGCGTCCAGCGTGATGCGGCCGAAGTCGAAGGCGACGGTGGTCGCGGACTTGCCGCGCACCTCGCTGATGTCGTCGACGGTCGCGCCGGCCTGCGTCATCGTCTCCTCGGTGTTGAGGGGACGTATCTCGCTCACGGAGCGGACCAGGGTCGTCTTGCCGACGCCGAAGCCGCCGACGACCACGATCTTGAGGCCGTTGTCGGCCGATGCCGCCAGGGGCGTACGGGCGCCGGGGGCACCCGTGGACGTACGAGCGTCAGAGGTTGACGTACGAGCGTCAGAGGTTGCGGAGTCCAACGAGCACCTGCTCCAGGATGTCGGGATCGGGGAGAGCGGCGGCGTGCGGGTGGCGGGCGCTGACGCGGCCCGCGGCGAGGAGGTCGGAGATAAGGATCTTCGTGATACTCACCGGCAGCCGCAGCTCTGCCGCGATCTCGACGACCGCCGTGGGCCGCTGGGCGAGTCGCAGGATCGCGGCGTGCTCCGACTGCATGCCCACCACCGGATCGCACTCCGCGACCACCAGCGTCACCAGGTCGAAGGGGGTGCCGGACGCGGACCGGCTGCGCCCTCCCGTGAGGGTGTACAGCCGGTCGGGCGCGTCGTCCCTGCCCGGGCGGCTCATGACGTACGGGGCTGCGCGATCAGGTGTTCGCCGAGTTGCTCCACGAGTTCGCTCATGTTGTGCCCGACCAGACCGGCGTCCGCGTCCTCGGCGGTGACCACGGCCAGGTGCGCTCCGTCGCCAGCCTCCACGATGAACAGGACCCCTCCGTAGAACTCGGCCATGGCCGAGCGCACTCCACCACTGCCGTCGCCGAACTCCACGGACGCGCCGTGCGACAGCGACTGGATGCCGGCGGCGATCGCGGCGAGCTGGTCGGCCTCGTCGACCGACAGCTCCGGGGTGCGGCACAGCTTCAGGCCGTCGCGGGAGAGCACGAGCGCGTGCCGGGCGCCCGGGGTGCGCTCAAGCAGGCCCTCGATGAGCCAGGTGAGCTTCTCGTCGGCGGTGGTCGTGCCGGTCATGAAGTGGTGTCGCCTTCCGGGTGCGAGTGCGGCTGCGGCTGCGGGTGGGCGTGCGAGTTCGAGTTCGAGGGGGTGGCGGGGGCTGTGGCCTCTACGGCTTCGTCGGTCCGTACGCCTGCGTCCGTACGGGCGTCCGCGTCTGTCCGTACGTCTGCCTCGATCCGTACGTCTTCTGAGTCCCGTACGGCGTCCTCGGGGCCCGGCGCGGGTGCCGTGGCGCGTACCGCCTCGCGGAAGCTGTTGAAGCGGGCCGCGGCGCTTGCCGTGGAGTCGTCGGCGGTACGGGGCTCCGGATCGGTCCGGGGCGGCTGCGCCGCGTGCGCTCGGCTGCGCTCGGCGTGCGCGAGGGTGCGGCCGCGGCGGCGCTTGGGGAGGCCGCCCGTGGACGGCGGGAGCGGCTCGTGCCGGGGCGAGTCGTGGGTGGGGACCGGGTCCGGGTCGAGGTCGCCCACCGCACGGCCGGCGGCGTACGACACCTCGGTGGCCGGCACCGGGATCGCGGCCGGCTCGGGCTCCGCGGGCAGCGGTGCGGACGGCAGCGGCGTGGTCGAGGGCGTGAGGATGTCCTGGGGGATGAGCACCAGGACGCCCGTGCCGCCGCGCGCGGAGGGCCGGAAGGACACCTTCAGCCCGTGTTTGCGGGCGAGCCGGCCGACCACCGCGAGGCCCAGCCGGGTGCCCGTGAGCCCGCCGAGCTCCGCTGTGTTCTCGGCGTCCGCGGAGACGGCGCGCTCGGCGCGGCGCAGCTGGACGTCGCCCATGACGAGCCCGCTGTCCTCGACGGAGACGATGACACCGGCCGGGACCTCTTCGACGTACACATGCACTTCGGCCGTTGGCGGCGAGAAGTTCGCGGCGTTGTCGAGGAGTTCGGCGAGCGCGTGCATCACGCCCTCGGCGGCGTGTCCGGCGACGGCGGCCTCGCTGGCGGAGTGCACGCGCACGCGCTGGTAGCCGCCGATGCGGCCCATCGCGCCGCGCAGGATCGACTCCATGACGATGGGGCGTGCCCAGCGGCGGCCCGACCGGGCGCCCGTGAGGACGGCGACGGAGTCGGCGAGGCGGCCCGCCTGCGCGGTGCGGTGGTCGAGGTGGAGGAGGTCGGCGAGGACCTCCTCGTCGGAGTGCCGCTCCTCCATGGCGCGCAGGTCGGCGAGCATGCCGGTGGCCAGCGCCTGCATGCGGCCCGCCGCGTTGGCGGTCGCCGAGACCGCGGCGGCGCGCTGGCTCGTGGAATGCCGGGCGCGCTCGGTCAGCCGGGCGTTCTCCTCGGCGAGACGGGCGCGTTCGCCGGTGAGGTGCTGCCGCTCTGCCGCGAACTCCTCAGTGAGACGGGCGCGTTCCTGTGCCGCCGCCTCGGTCAGACGCACGCGTTCCTGGGCCGCCGCCTCGGCCAGGCGGGCCCGCTCGCGCGCGGAGTCGTCGGCCAGCCGGGCCCGCTCCTGATTGAACTCATCGGCCAGCCGGGCCCGTTCCTGCAGCAGCCGTCCGGCGTCCTGGGTCACGGTGTCGAGTCGGCGGCGTACCAGCTTCGCCGTCTGTACGGCGCGGGCGGCCACCGCGACGGCCGCGCACAGCAGCACCGCGGCCGCGCCCGCGCCCCAGGCGAGGGGAGCGCGCACCGAGTCGGGCGCCAGGGCGACCGCGCCGACCACCGCGAGCGCGGCCGGGACGGCGGCGATCAGGGGAGCGGGCGCGACGGCGCGGAGGGTGGGTCGTTCGCCGGAGGGGAGGGGCGCGGTCATCAATCGGTCCTCGGTCGTGTTCTGGGGGGAGAACGTTCCTCGGTCGTGTTGTCGGGCGTTTCCTCGGGCGTGTCGTGAGCGAGAAGCGACACCTGATGCTCAACTCGCCGTCACTATATGGGAGTTCGTGATCCAATTGGGAAGGTTTTGGAAGCGGTTGCATGATCGACCGTGATCGAGCCGCGATCTGTCCGGGATCCGTCCGCGATCCGTCCGCGATTCGGGGTGCGCGGCTGACCGTCACTGTCAGTGCCCGGCGGCATCCTGGGGGTATGACGGATCTAGGGGAGCAGGGCACACCGGCGCCGGCGGCCGATCTCGCGGGTCTGCGGACCGGGCTGGAGAAGGCGGTGCGCGGCGAGGTCGCCTTCGACGCGACCGCGCGGGCGCTGACCACCATGGACGCGTCCAACTATCGGCGCGTCCCGCTCGGCGTGGTCTCCCCGCGCGACGCCGACGACGTGGCGGCGGCCCTCACCGTGTGCCGCGCGCACGGCGTGCCGGTGGTGCCGCGCGGCGGCGGCACGTCGATCGCCGGGCAGGCCACGGGCACGGGCATCGTCCTGGACTTCACACGCCACATGAACCGGATCGTGTCGCTCGACCCGGAGGCCCGTACGGCCGTGGTCCAGCCCGGTGTCGTACTGGACCGCATCCAGGACGCCGCGGCCCCGCACGGCCTGCGCTTCGGCCCCGACCCCTCGACCCACAGCCGCTGCACCCTCGGCGGGATGATCGGCAACAACTCGTGCGGCTCCCACTCGGTGGCCTGGGGCACGACGGCGGACAGCGTGCGGGAGCTGTCCGTGATCACCGGGCAAGGGGTCTCCGTGGGCCTCGGACGGGACTGGGCGGGTGCCCCCGATGGCCTCCGGGCCCTGGTGGAGGGCGAGTTGGCGCGTCTGCGCACCGGCTTCCCGGACCTCCCGCGCCGTATTTCCGGGTACGCGCTGGATGCCCTCCTCCCCGAGAAGGGCGCGGACGTCGCCCGCGCCTTCTGCGGCTCCGAGGGCACCTGGGGGGTGCTGACCGAGGCGGTCGTACGACTGGTGGAGGCGCCGCGCGCGCGGGCGCTGGCCGTGCTGGCGTATCCGGACGAGAGCGCGGCGGCGGAGGCGGCCGCGGGGCTGCTGCCGCACCGGCCACTCACGGTGGAGGGGATGGCCGCGGATCTCGTGCCGGCCGGCGCCGGGCTGCCGCGGGGCGGGGCCTGGCTGTTCGTGGAGACGGGCGGCGCGTCGCAGGCGGAGGCACGCGCGCGTGCGGACACGATCGTGCGAGCGGCGGACGTGACGGACGCCCTCGTGGTCACCGACCCGGCCGGACAGCGCGCCCTGTGGCGCATCCGGGAGGACGCGAGCGGTACGGCGACCCGGATGCCGGACGGCAGCGAGGCCTGGCCCGGCTGGGAGGACTGCGCGGTGCCCCCCGCCCGGCTGGGCGCGTATCTCCGGGACTTCAGAGGCCTGCTGTCCGCCCACGGCCTGCGCGGCACTCCGTACGGGCACTTCGGCGACGGCTGCATCCACGTGCGCATCGACTTCGACCTGATGAGCCCCGAAGGCGTGGCCCGCTTCCGGCGCTTCTCCGAGGAGCTCGCGGCACTCGTCGTGTCCCACGGCGGCTCCCTGTCCGGCGAGCACGGGGACGGGCAGGCGCGCGCGGAGCTGCTGCCCACGATGTACGGCGCCGAGATGGTGGGCCTCTTCGAGCGGGCCAAGGGCATCTGGGACCCGGACGACCTGCTCAACCCCGGGATGCTCGTACGACCGCACCGGCTGGACGAGAACCTGCGGTTCGCGGTGCTGCCGCGGAAGCCGGTGGACGTGGTGTTCGGATATCCGGCGGACGGCGGGGACTTCTCGGCGGCGGTGCGCAGATGTGTGGGGGTCGCCAAGTGCCGTGCTCCCGTGGCGGCGGGCGCGGGTGTCATGTGCCCTTCCTTCCGGGTGACCGGCGAGGAGGAGCACTCCACGCGCGGGCGGGCGCGGCTGCTGCACGAGATGCTCGCGGGTGAGGTCGTGACGGACGGCTGGCGCTCCACCGAGGTCCGTGACGCGCTGGACCTGTGCCTCTCCTGCAAGGGGTGCAAGTCGGACTGCCCGGTCGGCGTCGACATGGCCACGTACAAGGCGGAGTTCCTCCACCACCACTACGAGGGGCGACGGCGCCCGGCCGCGCACTACGCGATGGGGTGGCTGCCGGTCTGGCTGGCGGCGGTGACCCGGACGCACTCGGCCCGGCTGGTCAACTTTCTTGCGTCGGTACGGCCGTTGGCCGCCGTGGCCAAGCGGCTGGGCGGGATCGCGCCCGAGCGGGAGATTCCGCGGGTGGCGCGGGAGACGTTCAGCCGATGGTGGTCGCGGAGGTACAGGGACCGGGTGCGGGCGTTCGTCCGGGACGCTCGGCGCGGGGAACGGGACGCGTTCCCGGGGTTCGCAGGGGACACCGTAGTGGTGTGGCCCGACACCTTCACCGAGTACCTCTCACCGTCCGTCGGCAGGGCGGCCGTACGGGTCCTCGAGGCGGCCGGGCTCACGGTGTTGCTGCCGCCCACGACACTTATGGGTTTCGGGCCGATCGGGGACGGCCGGTCGGGCTCCGTCGGCTCCCTCGGCCTCAACGTGCTTCTGCGGCGCCGCCAACGCGTCTGCTGCGGCCTGACGTACGTGTCGACCGGCCAGCTCGACCGCGCCCGCGCCGGGCTGCGCCGCACGCTCGACCTGATGGAGCCCTACCTGGAGATGGACGGCATCTCGGTCGTCGTACTGGAACCGAGCTGCGCCGCCGCCCTTCGCACCGACCTCCCGGAACTGCTGCACGACGACCCCCGCGCGGCGCGTCTGGCGGCGGCGGTGCTGACGTTCGCCGAGGCGCTGGAACGCCATGCCCCGCACTGGACCCCGCCCCGCCTGGACCGCCCGGCCGTCGGTCAGACCCACTGCCACCAGCACGCGGTTCTCGGCGACGCCGCCGACCGCCGGCTGCGCGAGGCGGCGGGCCTGACCGGCACCCTCGCGGGCGGCTGCTGCGGCCTCGCGGGCAACTTCGGCTTCGAGAAGGGCCACTACGAGGTGTCGACGGCCTGCGCGGAGGAGCAACTGCTCCCAGCGGTCCGCGCGGCCGCCGACGACACGGTGATCCTGGCGGACGGCTTCTCCTGCCGCACCCAGCTGGAGCAGTTGGCCGGGCGGAGGGGGCGACACCTCGCGGAGGTACTGGCGCAGGCGCTGACGGAGGGACGCCCGTAAGTACGCTGGCAGATCCAGCCAGCCGGGGACCCCAGGGCCCCAGGGCCCAAGGGCCCCCGGACCCCGGACCCCCGGACCCCAGACCCAGATCCCAGAACCCTCAGGACCCCGAGGAGCAGTGCGCATGAGCCTCCGCCTTCAGGCGATCACCCGTGAAGAACACCTGGCGTTCGTCAGGACGCGGTCCTCGGCCAGCCACATGCAGGTGCCGTCGTGGGGCGATGTGAAGCCGGACTGGCAGGCGGAGAGCCTGGGTTGGTTCGACGACGGCGACGGCGATGGCGGCGATGGGCATGGCGGAGGCGGAGGCGGGCGACTGGTCGGCGTCGGGCTGGTGCTGCTGCGCCCGCTGCCGAAGGTGAAGCGGTACCTCGCGTATCTGCCCGAGGGACCGGTCATCGACTGGCACGCGCCGGACCTCGTCGAGCGCTGGCTCGAACCGATGCTGGCGTACCTCAAGGGGCGGGGCGCGTTCTCGGTGAAGATGGGTCCGCCCGTCGTCGTACGCCGATGGAGCGCGGACGCGGTCAAGGCGGCGATCGCCGATCCGGCGGCGCGGCGGCTGGGGGACGTGGAGGCGACGACGTACGAGCCGGGCGCCGTCGAAGTCGCCGACCGGCTGCGCCGCGCGGGCTGGCAGCGGACCGAGCCGGGCGGCGAGGACGGCTTCGCGGCGGGACAGCCGCGGTACGTCTTCCAAGTGCCATTCGCCGGACGCTCGTTGGAGGAGATCCAGCGCGGGCTCAACCAGCAGTGGCGGCGCAACATCAAGAAGGCCGAGAAGGCCGGTGTGAAGGTGGTGCGGGGCGGCCACGACGACCTGCCCGCGTTCTACGAGCTGTATGTCGAGACGGCCGAACGCGACCGCTTCATCCCGCGCCCGCTGTCCTACTTCCAGCGCATGTGGACCGCGCTGACGGCCGAGGACCCCGACCGCATGCGGCTCTACCTCGCCCACCACGACGGCGACGTCCTCGCGGCGGCCACCATGCTCACCGTAGGTACCCACGTCTGGTACTCCTACGGCGCCTCCACCAGCCACAAGCGCGAGGTCCAGCCCAACAACGCCATCCAGTGGCGCATGATGACCGACGCCCACGAACTCGGCGCCGCCGTCTACGACTTCCGCGGCATCACCGACACGCTGGAGGAGTCCAACCACCTGCTGGGCCTGCTCCGTTTCAAGGCGGGCGCGGGCGGCGAGGCCGTGGAGTACCTCGGCGAGTGGGACTTCCCGCTCAACCGCCTGCTGCACAAGGCACTGGACCTGTACATGGCGCGCCGCTGAACCGAGTCGTACCGGGTTCTGGTGAGCGGGAGTGGGTCGGGGGTCGATCCACCTGCTGTGGTGTGCGCCCGGGGCGCTTCCTGGAGGGGGGACTCTTGGGCCGAACGGGTGACCTTTGCGGGTGGGGCTCGGTGGGTGCGGTGACGGGATCTTGGGCCTGGTTGAGGGCCCGGCGGGCGGGCTGCGGGAGGTGGCGGTTCGTGGTGCCCGGCCCTGCGGCGGTGGCCGACGGCCGCCCCCTCTTTTGTGACGAGGCGCCCTGGACCGGTGCCTGACGTCCCCACCGACCTCTCCTCGCCCCAGGACAGTTGCGCAACGGCTTCACACACCTGACGGAGTCCATTACCCTGGACCGAGAGGTACACCACGATGAACGAACCCTGAGCCGATTCCCTGGAAGGCCCCGTGAACACCCCCAGCGCCGCCCCGTCCTCCCCGGCCCCGGCCGCCCCCGCGACGGCATCCGTGCCCACGGCGGGCGTGCCCACGGCAGGCGTGCCCACGGCGGGCGGTCCGCGCCGACGGGGCTCCCTCGGACCCTTGGGCCTGGTCCTGGCCGGAGGCATCTCCGTGCAGTTCGGCGGCGCCCTCGCGGTGACCTTGATGCCACGGGTCGGCGCACTCGGTGTGGTGACGCTGCGGCTGCTGGTGGCCGCGATCGTGCTGCTCGCGGTCTGCCGCCCCAAGGTGCGCGGGCACTCGCGCGCCGACTGGGGCACGGTCGTCGTCTTCGGCGTGACGATGGCCGCGATGAACGGCCTCTTCTATCAGGCGGTCGCCCGCATCCCGCTCGGCCCCGCGGTCACGCTCGAAGTGCTCGGCCCACTCGCGCTCTCCGTCCTCGCGTCCCGCCGCGCCGTGAACCTGATCTGGGCCGGCCTCGCCCTCTGCGGGGTCTTCCTGCTCGGCGGCGGAGGCTTCAGCAGCCTCGACCCCACCGGTGTCGCCTTTGCCCTGGGCGCCGGCGCCATGTGGGCGGCGTACATCATCTTCAGTGCGCGTACGGGCCGACGCTTCCCCCAGGCCGACGGGCTCGCCCTCGCCATGGTGGTCGCGGCGGTGGCGTTCCTGCCCTTGGGGATCGTCGAGTCCGGTTCGAAGCTCCTCGTCCCGACCACGGTCGCGCTGGGCGCCGCGGTGGCCGTCCTCTCCTCGGTCCTCCCCTACACCCTCGAACTCCTCGCCCTGCGACGCCTGCCCGCCTCCACCTTCGCCATCCTGATGAGCCTCGAACCGGCCGTCGCCGCCACCGCCGGCTTCCTCGTCCTGGACCAGGCCCTCTCGGCCACCGAGGCCCTGGCGATCGCCCTGGTCATCGCGGCGAGCATGGGGGCGGTGCGGACCCAGGTGGGGCGGGGGAAGGCCAAGGGGCTGGAAGGCGAGTTGGGGACCGGCGGCTGACCGGCCCGCGACCGAGCCGATCCGGCTGACCGGCCCGCGACCGAGCCAAGCCGGCTGACCGGCCCGCGACCCAGCCGATCCGGCTGACCGGCCGATGGCGCGAGTCCCGCCCGCTCAGCTCATGCGCTGCAACGGCCGCATATAGCCGTACGGCCGCTCGTGCTCGCCGAACCACAGTTGTGGCGCCCGCTCGTAGGCGGCCTGGGCGAGCTCGCGCCCCCACTGGCGGCTGGCGTACATCGGGATCCCGATCCGGTAGCGGCGGTCCGGCAGGCCGGGGCGCAGCGGCTCGTCCCGTACGACGAGCGGCTTGAGCAGCGGGTCGGACGCGTCGACGTCTCCGTACGGACACAGTTCAAGGCTCATGACCTTCTGGCCGGCCTTGGCGTTGCCCTTGTGCGCCCAGTACAGCCCGACCCCGGCCAGTGACTGCCAAGGCACCACCGTCTGCCGCTCCCGGCTGTGCCGCCACCACACCCCGTACGCGTCGAAGGCGAGCAGCGTCCCGCGCCCCGCCCAGAGCGCGTACGCCATCAGCACTCCGAGCCCGCCCCAGAGCAACAGCCACACCCCGGCGAAGATCCACTGCCCGACGCCCGCCCCGCCCTTGCCCGCCGTGACGACGAGCGGGAGCGGTGCGAGGAGGAGCGCGATCAGGGTGCCCGGCAGGCCGGTCCGGAGCCGGCGCATTCCGAAGCGGTAGACGGCGGCGTCGGGGCCGGGGTGGGGTGGCGGAGGGGGAAGCATGGCGGGAGAGCGTAGCGGGGTGACCTGTGCATGGCGAAGTCACCCCGGGATTCCTCTGCGTCTCCTCGGCGGGACGTTTGGGTGGCTGCGTCTGCGCCAATTAATGCAAGCATGCTTGCTTGTTTCTATGACCACTGCCATGCTCCCGGACACACAACGTCGTGCCCCGAGGGGAGCGCATCGTGTCCGACCCGTCGTCCGTGATCGACGATCTGCACCGGGAGAGCGAGGAACTCGACCGGCTGATGGGGGAGTTGGAGGAGGGGCGGTGGGCGCTGGCGACACCCGCTCCCGGGTGGACCGTCGCCCATCAGATCGCGCATCTCGCCTGGACCGACCGCTCCGCGCTGCTCGCCGTGACCGACGCCGAGGCCTTCGCCAAGGAGGTCGAGAAGGCGCTCGCCTCGCCCGACGGATTCGTGGACGACGGCGCGGCGGAGGGGGCCGCACTGCCGCCCGCCCGGCTGCTCGCCGAATGGCGGGAGGGGCGCGCCGCGCTGGAGGAAGCCCTGCGCGCGGCACCCACAGGAACCCGGTTTCCCTGGTACGGCCCACCCATGTCGGCCGCCTCCATGGCCACCGGCCGCCTTATGGAGACCTGGGCCCACGGACAGGACGTGGCCGACGCGTTGGGTGTGGTGCGCGCACCCACGGACCGGCTGAAGCATGTGGTGCGCATCGGGGTGCGGGCCCGTGACTTCGCCTTCGGGGTACGCGGGCTCACCGCGCCCGGCGAGGAGTTCCGGGTCGAACTCGTCAGCCCTTCGGGTGAGTTGTGGACGTACGGCCCGGCGGACGCCGCTCAGCGGGTCACCGGCCCCGCCCTCGACTTCTGCCTGCTGGTGACCCAGCGGGCGAACCGCGCCGACCTCGCCGTACGGGCAGAGGGTCCCGACGCCGACCGCTGGCTGGACATCGCACAGGCCTTCGCGGGGCCGCCGGGCGCCGGACGCGCGCCGAGGGGAGTCGCGCGGTGACCGCCGTACGACCGCTGCGCATCGGCAACGCCTCCGGCTTCTACGGGGACCGCTTCGACGCCATGCGCGAGATGCTCACCGGCGGCCCGCTGGACGTCCTCACGGGCGACTACCTCGCCGAGCTGACGATGCTCATCCTCGGCCGCGACCGCCTGAAGGACCCCAAGCGCGGATACGCCAAGACCTTCCTGGGCCAACTGGAGGAGTGCCTAGGCCTCGCGCACGAGCGTGGCGTGCGCGTCGTCGCGAACGCGGGCGGCCTCAACCCGGCCGGACTCGCCGACGCCGTACGCGCGTTGGCCGACCGGCTCGGCATCCCGGTACGCGTCGCCCACGTCGAGGGCGACGACCTGACGCACCGGTACGCGGGGAGTCTCGCCGCGCATGCCTACCTCGGCGGCGCGGGCATCGCCGCGTGCCTGCGCGAGGGCGCGGACATCGTCGTCACGGGGCGGGTCACGGACGCCGCGCTCGTCACCGGGCCCGCCGTCGCCCACTTCGGCTGGGGGCCGCGCGAGTACGACCGGCTCGCGGGCGCCGTCGTCGCCGGACACGTCCTGGAGTGCGGCACCCAGGCCACCGGCGGCAACTACGCCTTCTTCGCCGATCACGACCCGGCGACCCTGCGCCACCCCGGTTTCCCGCTCGCCGAACTCCACGAGGACGGCACGAGCGCCATCACCAAGCACGACGGCACTGGCGGCCTCGTCGACGTGGGCACGGTCACGGCCCAACTCCTGTACGAGACACAGGGCGCCCGGTACGCGGGCCCCGACGTCACCGCCCGGCTGGACTCGGTCCGGCTCACCCAGGAGGGCCCCGACCGGGTACGGATCGAGGGCGTGCGCGGCGAGGCCCCGCCTCCGACCCTCAAGGTCGGTCTCAACCGGCTCGGCGGCTTCCGCAACGAGGTCGTGTTCGTCCTGACGGGGCTCGACATCGAGCAGAAGGCCGCCCTCGTGCGGGACCAGATGGAGGCCGCGCTCGACACTGCCAAGTCCCGCCCGGCGGACGTCCGCTGGGACCTCGCCCGCACCGACCACCCCGACGCCCCCACCGAGGAGACCGCGAGCGCACTGCTCCGACTCGTCGTGCGGGACGCGGACCAGGACGCGGTGGGCCGGGCGCTCAGCGGCGCCGCCGTCGAGCTGGCGCTGGCGAGCTACCCCGGATTCCATGTGATGGCGCCACCTGGGACGGGCGCGCCTTATGGGGTCTTCGAGGATGTGTACGTTCCCCATGGTGCCGTGGACCATGTGGCGGTCCTCGATGACGGGCGACGGGTTCATGTGGCTCCGGCCGGGGACACCCGCGTACTGGAGACGCTCGAAGAACCGCCGTTGCCCGAGCCGTTGGCCCTGACCGGACCGACCCGCCGTGCTCCCCTGGGCCTCATCGCCGGTGCCCGGAGCGGGGACAAGGGCGGGAACGCCAACGTCGGCGTGTGGGCGCGCACGGATGACGCCTGGCGATGGATGGCTCATCAACTGACAACTGACAGATTTCAGAATCTGATAACTGAAAGCTGTCATCTGAAAGTTGTCCGTCACACACTGCCCAACCTCCGCGCCCTCAACTTCGTCGTCGAAGGCATCCTCGGCGAAGGCGTCGCCTCCCAGGCCCGTTTCGACCCCCAGGCCAAGGCCCTCGGCGAATGGCTCCGCTCCCGCCACCTGGACATACCGGAGACCCTCCTGTGACCGTCCTGACCTCCGCGCTCGACATCAACAGCCCCGACTACACCGCCCACCGCGAAGCCATGCTCACCAAGCTCGCCGAGTTGGACGCCGAGCATGCCAAGGCGCTCGCGGGCGGCGGCGAGAAGTACGTCGCCCGGCATCGGGGGCGCGGCAAGCTGCTCGCGCGGGAGCGGATCGAGCTGCTGCTCGACCCGGACACGCCGTTCCTGGAGCTGTCGCCGCTCGCGGCCTGGGGGAGCGCCTCCCCCGAGTACACAGTCGGCGCCTCGCTCGTCACCGGCATCGGGGTCGTCGAGGGCGTGGAGTGCCTGATCACGGCGAACGACCCGACCGTGCGCGGCGGTGCCAGCAACCCGTGGAGCCTGAAGAAGGCGCTGCGGGCCAATGACATCGCCCTCGCCAACCGGCTGCCCTGTATCAGCCTCGTCGAGTCGGGCGGCGCCGATCTGCCCTCCCAGAAGGAGATCTTCATCCCTGGGGGCGCGATCTTCCGCGACATCACGCGCCTGTCGGCGGCCGGAATCCCCACCGTGGCCGTGGTCTTCGGGAACTCCACCGCCGGAGGCGCGTACATCCCCGGCATGTCCGACCACGTGATCATGGTCAAGGAGCGGGCCAAGGTCTTCCTGGGCGGGCCCCCGCTGGTGAAGATGGCCACCGGCGAGGAGAGCGACGACGAGTCCCTGGGCGGCGCCGAGATGCACGCGCGCGTGTCGGGTCTCGCGGACTACTTCGCCGTCGACGAGCAGGACGCGCTGCGACAGGCCCGGCGCGTTGTCGCCCGGCTCAACCACCGCAAGGCGTACGGCGATCCGGGCCCGGCGGCCCCGCCCAAGTACGACGAGGACGAGCTCCTGGGGATCGTCCCCGGCGACCTGAAGCACCCCTTCGACCCGCGCGAGGTCATCGCCCGCATCGTCGACGGCTCGGACTTCGACGAGTTCAAGCCCTTCTACGGGACGAGCCTCACGACCGGCTGGGCGACGCTCCACGGCTACCCCGTCGGCGTCCTCGCCAACGCCCAGGGCGTGCTCTTCAGCGCCGAGTCGCAGAAGGCCGCCCAGTTCATCCAGCTCGCCAACCAGAGGGACATTCCCCTCCTCTTCCTGCACAACACCACCGGCTACATGGTCGGCAAGGAGTACGAGCAGGGCGGCATCATCAAGCACGGCGCGATGATGATCAACGCGGTCAGCAATTCGCGCGTCCCGCATCTCTCCGTCCTGATGGGTGCCTCCTACGGGGCCGGTCACTACGGGATGTGCGGGCGGGCGTACGACCCGCGCTTCCTGTTCGCCTGGCCCAGTGCCAAGTCGGCCGTCATGGGCCCCCAGCAGCTCGCGGGCGTCCTGTCCATCGTCGCCCGGCAGTCGGCGGCGGCGAAGGGGCAGCCGTACGACGAGGACGCCGACGCCGCCCTGCGCGCCATGGTGGAGCAGCAGATCGAGTCCGAGTCCCTGCCGATGTTCCTGTCCGGGCGGCTGTACGACGACGGGGTCATCGACCCGCGCGACACCCGCACCGTCCTCGGCCTGTGCCTGTCCGCGATCCACACGGCGCCGTACGAGGGCGCGCGTGGCGGCTTCGGCGTCTTCCGGATGTGAGGGATCCAGTGATCACTTCTGTGCTCGTCGCCAACCGCGGCGAGATCGCGTGCCGTGTCTTCCGTACCTGCCACGAGTTGGGAATCCGAACCGTCGCCGTGCACTCCGACGCCGACGAGAACGCCCTCCACGCGCGCGTGGCCGACGCGGCGGTACGGCTGCCGGGGGCGGCGCCCTCGGAGACGTATCTGCGCGGCGATCTGATCGTGAAGGCGGCCCTGAGCGCCGGCGCGGACGCCGTGCACCCCGGGTACGGCTTCCTCTCCGAGAACGCCGACTTCGCGCGGGCCGTCCTCGACGCGGGCCTCGTCTGGATCGGGCCGCCGCCCGAGGCGATCGAGGCGATGGCCTCGAAGACGCGTGCCAAGAAGTTGATGGGGATCGAAACCCTGTCGGAGGTGACGGCCGACGACCTCCCCGTGCTGGTGAAGGCGGCCGCCGGCGGTGGTGGGCGCGGTATGCGCGTCGTAAGGGAACTGGCGCAGCTGGACGCCGAGTTGACCGCCGCCCGTGCCGAGGCGCTCGGCGCCTTCGGGGACGGGGAGGTCTTCGTCGAGCCCTACGTGGAGGGCGGCAGGCACGTCGAGGTGCAGATCCTCGCCGACACGCACGGCACGGTGTGGGCACTCGGCACCCGCGACTGCTCCCTCCAACGGCGCCACCAGAAGGTCATCGAGGAGGCTCCCGCGCCGGGTCTCGGCGACCTCACCCAGACGCTGTACGACCTGTCCGTACGCGCCGCCCGCGCCGTCGACTACGTGGGCGCCGGCACGGTCGAGTTCCTGGTCGCCGACGGCCGGGCGCACTTCCTGGAGATGAACACCCGCCTCCAGGTCGAACACCCCGTGACGGAAGCCGTCTTCGGAATCGACCTCGTGGCCCTGCAGATCCAGGTCGCGGAGGGCGCGGCGCTCGAAAACGACCCTCCACGCGCGCGTGGCCACGCGGTCGAGGCCCGCCTGTACGCGGAGGACCCGGCCGGCGCGTGGGCCCCGCAGACCGGCACCCTGCACCGTCTCGCCGTCCCGGACGGCATCCGCCTCGACACCGGCTACACCGACGGCGACCCCATCGGCATCCACTACGACCCGATGCTCGCCAAGGCCGTCGCCCACGCGCTCACGCGCGCGGAGGCCCTCCGCCGACTGTCGGGCGCCCTGGAGAGGGCGACGATCCACGGCCCGGTCACCAACAGGGACCTGCTCGTACGGTCGCTGCGGCACGAGGAGTTCACCACGGCCCGGATGGACACGGGCTTCTACGAGCGCCACCTCGCCGATCTGACGAACCTTGGGACGGGCGACCCGCACGCCCCCTTGGCCGCCGCCCTCGCGGACGCGTACGGGCGCTCCAGGTTCGGCGGCTGGCGGAACCTTCCCTCGCAGCCCCAGGCCAAGCGCTACCTCATGGCGGGCACCGAGCACGAAGTCCACTACCGGCACACCCGCGAGGGCCTGACCGCCGACGGGGTGCGCGTGGTGCACGCCGACGCCGGTCTCGTCGTACTCGAAGTGGGCGGCGTACGACGGAAGTTCGAGATCGCGCGCTACGACGACCAGGTCTTCGTGAACGCGACCGCCCTCACCGCCCTGCCCCGCTTCCCCGATCCGGCCGCGGAACGCGCCCCCGGCTCACTGCTCGCACCGATGCCCGGCACGGTGGTCCGGGTGTCGGAGGGGCTGGCCGTAGGAGCCGCTGTACGGGCCGGAGAGCCCCTGCTGTGGCTGGAGGCGATGAAGATGGAGCACAAGATCTCCGCGCCCGCCTCCGGCACTCTCACGGCCCTGCACGCGACACCCGGCCAGCAGGTGGAGGTCGGCACCCTTCTGGCCGTGGTCCAGCACAACGCGCCCCTTTAAGGGGCGCGGGGCTGCAACACCATGCGGCTCCGCCGCGTGGGCGCGAGCAACCACATACGACCCGCACTGTCGAGACAGCCTCAGGAGCCCCGATGAGCCTTGCCATTGAGACCGAAGAGCACAAAGCCCTCCGCTCCGCCGTGGCCGCCCTGGGCAAGCGCTACGGCCGCGACTACCTCACCAAGGTCATCGCCGAAGGCGGTCACCCGGACGAACTCTGGTCCGAGGCGGCCAAGCTCGGCTACCTCGGCGTCAACCTGCCGGAGGCATACGGCGGCGGAGGCGGCGGCATAGCCGAACTCTCCATCGTCCTGGAGGAGTTGGGCGCGGCCGGCTGCCCGCTGCTGATGATGGTCGTCTCGCCGGCGATCTGCGGCACGGTGATCGCCCGCTTCGGCACCGAGGCGCAGAAGCGGGAGTGGCTGCCGCCCTTGAGCGACGGCACCCGCACCATGGCCTTCGGCATCACCGAGCCCGACGCGGGATCCAACTCCCACCGGATCACCACCACGGCCCGCCGCGACGGCGACACCTGGGTCCTCACCGGCCGCAAGGTGTTCATCTCCGGCGTCGACATCGCCGACGCGACGCTCATCGTGGGACGCGCCGAGGACGCGCGGACGGGCCGGCTCAAGCCCTGCCTGTTCATCGTCCCGCGCGACGCCGACGGCTTCGAGCGGCGGCAGATCGACATGGAACTCCAGGGCGCGGAGAAGCAGTTCGAGCTGACCCTGGACGACGTACGGCTGCCCGCCGACGCGCTCGTCGGCGACGAGGACGCGGGCCTGCTCCAGCTGTTCGCCGGGCTCAACCCCGAGCGCGTCATGACGGCCGCGTTCGCGATCGGCATGGGCCGCTACGCGCTCTCCAGGGCCGTCGAGTACGCGCGCGAACGCACCGTCTGGAAGGAGCCCATCGGCGCCCACCAGGCGATCGCACACCCCCTGGCGCAGTCCCACATCGAGCTCGAACTCGCCCGCCTGATGATGCAGAAGGCGGCGTTCCTGTACGACTCCGGGGACGATGTCGCGGCCGGAGAGGCCGCCAACATGGCCAAGTACGCGGCCGCCGAAGCCTGTGTGAAGGCCGTCGACCAGGCCGTGCACACCCTGGGCGGCAACGGCCTCACCCGTGAATTCGGCCTCGCCTCACTGATTACCGCGTCGCGCGTGTCTCGTATCGCACCGGTCAGCAGGGAGATGATTCTCAACTACGTCTCCCACCAGACCCTGGGCCTGCCCAAGTCGTACTAGCGAGCCGCTCTAGGAGGAACCGTGTTCCGCAGCCAGTACGCAGACGTCCCGGCCGTCGAGGAACCCATCCACGACGCCGTCCTCGGCCGCGCCGCAGGGCGCGGCGACACGCCCGCGCTCGTCGACGGCGTCGACGGAACCACGCTCACGTACGAACAACTGGACCGCTTCCACCGGCTGCTGGCCGCCGCGTTCGCCGACTCGGGCGTCCGCAAGGGCGACGTGCTCGCCTTGCACAGCCCGAACACCATCGCCTTCCCGACGGCGTTCTACGCCGCCACGCGCGCGGGGGCATCGGTCACGACCGTGCACCCGCTCGCCACGCCCGAGGAGTTCGCCAAGCAGCTGCGCGACAGCGCGGCCGCCTGGATCGTCACCGTGTCACCCCTCCTGGAGACCGCCCGCGCGGCAGCCGAACTCGCGGGCGGCGTACGCGAGATCTTCGTCTGCGACCAGGCTCCCGGGCACCGCTCGCTGATCGACCTGCTCGGCACCACCGCGCCCGAACCGCGGATCGACATCGACCCCGTGGCCGACGTCGCCGCCCTCCCGTACTCCTCGGGGACGACCGGCATCCCCAAGGGCGTGATGCTCACCCATCGGTCCATAGCCACCAACCTCGCGCAGCTCGTGCCGTCCATGCCCCTGGGCCCCGGCGACCGCATCCTCGCCGTGCTGCCGTTCTTCCACATCTACGGGCTGACGGCCCTGATGAACGCCCCGTTGCGGCAGGGCGCCACCGTCGTCGTACTGCCCCGCTTCGACCTGGACACGTTCCTCGCGGCCATCGAGAAGCACCGCATCAACGTGCTGTTCGTGGCCCCGCCGATCGTCCTCGCCCTCGCCAAGCACTCGGCCGTCGCCCAGTACGACCTGTCGTCCCTGAAGCACGTCATTTCCTCCGCCGCCCCCCTGGACGCGAAACTGGCACAGGCCTGCTCGCAGCGGCTCGGGCTGCCGCCCATCGGCCAGGGCTACGGCATGACCGAACTCTCGCCCTGCACCCACCTGGTGCCCCTGAACACCCCGGACGCACCCCCCGGAACGGTCGGCAGGCTCATCGCCGGCACCGAGATGCGCATCGTCTCCCTCGACGACCCCGACAAGGAGCTGGGCGTCGGCGAGGCCGGAGAGATCGCCATCCGCGGCCCCCAGGTCATGAAGGGCTACCTGGGCCGCCCCGACGCCACCGCCGCGATGATCGACCCCGACGGCTGGCTGCACACCGGAGACGTCGGCTACACGGACGCCGAGGGCTGGCTGTTCGTCGTCGACCGCGTCAAGGAACTCATCAAGTACAAGGGCTTCCAGGTCGCCCCCGCCGAACTCGAAGCGCTGCTGCTCACGCACCCCGGCATCGCCGACGCAGCCGTCATAGGCGCCTACAACGAGGACAACAATGAAGTCCCCCACGCCTACGTGGTCCGCCAGCCGTCCGCGACCGACCTCTCCGAAGGAGAGGTCATGATGTACGTCGCCGAACGCGTCGCCCCGTACAAGAGGGTCCGTGCCGTCTCCTTCATCGAGGGCGTCCCGCGGGCGGCCTCCGGGAAGATCCTGCGACGGGAACTGCGGGGCCGCTCATGACCGTTGTCCACATGGCGCGGGACCGCGCCATCACCACCCTCACCCTCGACTCGCCCGGCAATCGCAACGCCCTCTCGGCCGTCCTCGTGGGCGAGCTGGCGGACGCGCTCACGCGGTGCGGCAAGGACGGCGACGTACGCGCGATCGTCCTCACCCACACCGGGAACACGTTCTGCGCGGGCGCCGACCTGCGCGACCCGCCGCACCCGGACGCCCTCGTCGGGCTGCTGCGGCAGATCGTCGAGCTGCGCAAACCCGTGCTGGCCCGGGTGACCGGACACGTACGGGCGGGCGGCCTCGGCCTGCTGGGCGCCTGCGACATCGCGGCCGCCTCCACGGAGGCCACCTTCGCCTTCACGGAGGTACGCATCGGCGTCGCACCCGCGGTGATCTCGCTGCCCCTGCTGCCCCGCACCGACCCCCGTGCCCTCGCCCGCTACTACCTCACCGGCGAACGCTTCGACACGGCGGAGGCGGTCCGCACGGGCCTCCTGACGGCGACAGGCGATGACGTCGACGCCGTACTGGCCCCCATCCTCGACGGCCTGCGCCGAGCGTCCCCCCAAGCCCTCGCCGAGACGAAAGAGCTGCTCACGGCTAAGGTGCTGGAAACCTTCGACCGGGACGCGGCCGAACTGACCGCGCTCTCGGCCCGGCTGTTCTCCTCCGCGCAGGCCCACGAGGGGATGACGGCCTTCCTCGAACGACGGGATCCCGCATGGGTGGTGTGAGCACGACGGAGCATGCCGCGCGTCTTCCGCATGTCCCCAAGCAGGACCGCAGCCGGGCGACCCGGCAGCGGCTCCTGGCAGCCGCCGTGGCCTGTCTCGCCGAACACGGCTGGGCGGGCTCCACGGTCTCCGTCGTCGCCGAACGCGCCGGCGTCTCCCGGGGCGCCGCCCAGCACCACTTCCCGACCCGCGAGGACCTCTTCACGGCGGCGGTCGAGTACGTCGCCGAGGAACGCTCCACCGCCCTGCGCGCCCTCTTCCCCGACGGCGCCGCCGACCGCCGCGCCGTCGTCGCCGCCCTCGTCGACCTCTACACCGGCCCCCTCTTCCGCGCCGCCCTCCATCTCTGGGTCGCCGCCTCCAACGAGGAGCAGCTCCGCCCGAGAGTCACCGAACTGGAGGCCCGCGTCGGCCGCGAGACCCACCGCATCGCGGTCGACCTCCTCGGCGCCGACGAGACCCGACCCGGCGTGCGCGAGACGGTCCAGGGCCTGCTGGACATGGCCCGGGGCCTGGGCCTGGCCAACCTCCTCACCGACGACAGGGGGCGCCGGGAGCGGGTGGTGGAGCAGTGGGCGGTGCTGATGGAGGCGGCGCTCGGCTGAGGCGTCGGCCTCAGGGACCGAGCCTCAGGGGCTGGCCCTCAGGGACCGAGCCTCAGGGACTGCCCTCAGGGACTGAGCCGCTCCACCCGCCAGCTGCCGTCCGGCTCCACCACGTACCGGAGACGGTCGTGGAGGCGGTTCTCGCGGCCCTGCCAGAACTCGACCATCTGCGGGGCGATACGGAAACCGCCCCAGTGCGGCGGGACCGGGACCTGCTCGCCCTCCGGGTAGCGGGCGCTCAACTCCGCGTACGAGGAGTCCAGTTCGGCGCGGGAGAGGATGACCGAGGACTGGGCGCTGGCCCAGGCGCCGAGCTGGGAGCCGTGCGGGCGGGTGCGGAAGTACGCGGCGGTCTCGTCGCGGCCGGTGCGCCGCGCCGTGCCGGTGACGATGACCTGGCGGGCCAGCGGATGCCACGGGAAGAGCAGTGAGATGTACGGGTTCTCGGCCAGCTCGCGGGCCTTGCGGGAGTCGTAGTTGGTGTAGAAGACGAAGCCCTGCTCGTCGTACTGCTTCAGCAGCACCGTGCGCGAACTGGGGCGGCCCTCGGCGTCCGCCGTGGAGACGACCATCGCGTTCGGCTCGTGCACGAAACCGTGCACCGCGGCCTGCGCCGCCTGCTTGAACCAGCGGGCGAACTGGTCCATCGGGTGCGCGGCGAGGTCCGCCTCGTCCAGACCCTCCGCGCGGTAGTGCGCGCGCATCGCGGCGGGGTCGGCGGCGATTTCTTCGGCGGCGGCCTCGGCAGCCTCGGCTGCGCGCTGGACGATGGGCTCGGCGGCGGATTCATCCGGGAAGCGGTCGTTCACGCCGTCATCCTGCCGTATGGACCCCCGCCTCCGGCGGGCGTGTGCTTCATCACTGCGTGGCACTCAGTGCCGCGCACTCTCCCCAAAGGTGACACTCGGGGATATCGTGCTGCTGCCGTTCCGGTTGGGATGACCGCCAGCCGCACGGGGCATCACCGGGGTGACCGCTTCGGACCGCGAGTCGGCGAGGACCCTTCGAAAGGCTCCCGAGGGCCTTCGAGAGTCTTCGAAAACGACCGTGGAACCGAACCGGCGGACGAACGACCATCGACCGCCACCCACGCCTGACACATGGTCGCGAACACCACGTACACCACAAGCAGCATGTACGCCACGCACACCCCCACAACACCATGTCGCACACATCACGAGGAGCCGCCTGATGTCCGACTTCGTACCCGGACTCGAAGGAGTCATCGCGTTCGAGACGGAGATCGCCGAACCGGATAAGGAGGGCGGCGCACTCCGGTACCGAGGCGTCGACATCGAGGATCTGGTCGGCCACGTCTCCTTCGGCAACGTCTGGGGGCTGCTCGTCGACGGCGCCTTCAAACCCGGCCTGCCG
The DNA here is from genome assembly GCF_041053055.1 of Streptomyces sp. R41. NCBI lineage: Bacteria > Bacillati > Actinomycetota > Actinomycetes > Kitasatosporales > Streptomycetaceae > Streptomyces > Streptomyces sp. R41. The sequence continues at coordinate 4,806,217 of NZ_CP163443.1, read as the reverse complement.
CCCGCCGAACCGTTCCCGATCCCCGTCCACTCCGGCGACATCCGCGTCGACGTCCAGTCCGCGCTCGCCATGCTCGCCCCCGTCTGGGGCCTCAAGCCCCTCCTCGACATCGACGAGCAGCAGGCCCGCGAGGACCTCGCCCGCGCCGCTGTCATGGCCCTCTCGTACGTCGCCCAGTCCGCCCGCGGCCAGGGCCTGCCCATGGTCCCGCAGCACGAGATCGACAAGGCGCAGTCCGTCGTGGAGCGGTTCATGATCCGCTGGCGCGGCGAGCCCGACCCCAAGCACGTGGCGGCCGTGGACGCCTACTGGACCTCCGCCGCGGAGCACGGCATGAACGCCTCCACGTTCACGGCGCGCGTGATCGCGTCGACGGGCGCGGATGTCGCCGCGGCGCTCTCGGGCGCCGTAGGGGCCATGTCGGGCCCGCTGCACGGCGGCGCGCCGTCCCGTGTCCTCGGCATGATCGAGGAGATCGAACGCACGGGCGACGCCGAGGCGTACGTGAAGCAGGCCCTGGACAAGGGCGAACGCCTCATGGGCTTCGGCCACCGCGTCTACCGCGCCGAGGACCCGCGCGCGCGGGTGCTGCGCCGCACCGCCCGCGACCTCGGCGCCCCCCGCTTCGAGATCGCCGAGGCCCTGGAGAAGGCCGCCCTCGCCGAACTCCACGCCCGCCGCCCGGACCGCGTCCTGGCGACGAACGTCGAGTTCTGGGCCGCCATCGTCCTCGACTTCGCCGAGGTCCCGGCCCACATGTTCACCTCGATGTTCACCTGCGCCCGCACCGCGGGCTGGTCGGCGCACATCCTGGAACAGAAGCGCACGGGCCGCCTCGTACGCCCCTCCGCGCGCTACGTGGGCCCCGGCTCGCGCAGCCCCCAGGAAATCGAGGGCTACGAGGACATCGCGCACTGACCGCTGTACCTGTGCCGCACGCCGGTCATCACGCGGGCGTGAGCAGCTCCGCGTGATGACGGGCGGCGACCAGCGGATGCGCCCGCAGCTTGCCCTTCAGCTCATTCCTGCCGTACTCGGCGAAGAGCGGATTCGCCGGATCCGTCGTCACCCCGGGCGCGGCGGACGCGTGCGGGAAGGGCAACGGCTCGACCCGCGCGTCGAGCCGGGGGTTGTAGAAGAAGGGCACGGAGAACCGCTCGGTGGCCCCGGCCGGACTCACCACCCGATGATTGGTGGCGATCAAATAACCATTGGTGGCCACTTCCAGCAGCTCACCCAGATTGACGACGAAGGCCCCCGGCAGCGGCGGCACGTCATGGAACAGCCCGTCCTCCCGCTGCACCTGAAGCCCACCCACCTGGTCCTGCAGCAGCAGCGTCAGAAACCCGTAGTCCTTGTGCGCGCCGACACCCTGATCGCCGCCGTCCCCCGCACTCCCCGGATACCGCACCAACTTCAGATGCGGATGAGCCCGCTCCCCGAAGATCGGCTCGTAGAAGTCGCCGGGCGCACCAATGGCGACGAGCAGCTCACGCAGCAGCCGTGCCGCGACGGCACTGAGCCGGTCGATCCAGGCCAGCGCGGCGACCCGCAGCTCCGGCAAGGCATCCGGCCACTGATTCGGCCCCTCAAGCCACCAGTACGCCGGCTCACCCGGCCCAGGTGTCCGAGCAGCCCGCTCAGCCCCTATGTCGAGCTGATCCCGCCAGTCCCGACTCCCTCCCGTCAGCTCGTCGCCGGTACGCGTATACCCCCGAAAATGCGGCGAGTTGATGTTGTCGATCGCGAGCCGATCGACTTCGGGAAGCGCGAAGAACCGACGCATGGCGTCGAGCAGAGCGGCGGTCTCCGCCTCACTCACGCCATGCCCGACGAGCTGGAAGAACCCCACGTCATGCGCGGCGCTGTGCAACTGCGCGTGCAGCAGTGCACGGGCCTGGGGACCGCGGTCGGCCGCGGAGAGATCAATGATCGGAAGCTGCTGGTACTGGTGTTGCCGCTGGTGCTGAGAAGACGTGTTCGTCGTCATGAGTCGCGTCCGCAGGTGTACGGGGCCCGGGCAGCCGCCAAGGGTGGGGCGGGGCCACGGGTGCCAAGTGGAAGAAGAAGCGGTGCAAGAAGTGCACAAGGGGGCTGGGTCAGGCAGAGCGCCGACAGCCCATGCTCGTGACGCGCACGAAGTCCACGTGACGGCGTCGAACGAGCATCGGAAGCATGGCCCCAGAGTACTGCGGGGCAGCCGATGCGCCTGTGCCCCGCCTCACACCACACCTGAAACGCAGACGACCCACGAGCTCGGGTCCCCCCGCCTCACGGCGGGGAAGCCGGCCGGACGTACCGGCGAGCTCGCGGGTCGGGTGACTGCGTGGAATTTCGGCCGGCTGCGCGCAGAGCTCACGCGCTGGTCCGGCACCGCACTGAGTGTGGTGACGGGCTACTAGCCCGCAGCCACCTCTTCCGTCCGGTATTCATACATCTGCCGAACCACCTCCTCTCCGAAGTAACAATCACCCTAGGAACCCTGTCCGCGCACTTCAAGGGGTTTTCCGAGAAGATGACCGCCCCGGGCAACGCACGAGAAGTGCTCAGCGCCCCGTAAGGACCCCGTCCAAGAACGGCTCGATGGCCGCGCGCCAAGCCTCCGGCTGGTCATAGTGCACAAGGTGCCCCGCCTCGGCCACCTCCGCATACTGCCCGTACGGCAGCACCCGGACCATCTCCTGCGACTCGGCCCGGCCCAGCTCCCCGTCCAGCCCCCGCACGACCAGCGCGGGGCAGCGCACCTGCGCGAGCTCCTCCCAGTGCGCGTCGTACACCCACGTCTGCCGGGATTTGAGCATCTGCTCGGGCTCGAAGACCGGACGCCACCCGTCCGGAGACTCGTGCATCACTTCGGCGTAGAACTCCCCCCGGGACGGATTCGGACGCTCCACCCACGGATCGTCCTCGCCGAACCACTTCCGTACGTCGGCGAGCGTGGCGAAGGGCACCGGCCAGGCCTTGAACCAGTCCTCCCACTCACGCTGCGACGCGGCCCCTAACGCCGACGCCCGCATGTCACAGATGATCAGCCCGTGCACGAGATCGGGCCGCTTCGCCGCGAGCTGCCAGGCGGTCAGCGCGCCCATGGCGTGGCCGATGAGAACGGCCGGAGCGAGGCCGAGCTGCTCGAGCGCGGCCTCGGCGTCCTCGACGTACGCCTCGCGGGTGTACTCCGCCTCCAGCGCCTTGTCGCTCTGGCCGTGGCCGCGCTGGTCGAGGGCGACGGCGCGGTGCCGCTCGGAGAGCCAGCGGGCGGTGGACGCCCAGTGCGAGGCGCGGCCCATCAGGCCGTGCAGTAACAGCACTCCGGGGGCTCCCGAGGTCTCACCGGCCCTGGTGGGATCCACCTTCGGAGGATCGGCGAACTCCCAGGCAGCAAGGCGTACGCCGCCCGCTCCCGTCACGTCGATGCGCCGCACCATCGGTAATGGCACCCCCCTAGCTCGCTCGGACCGGCTCGCTCCCGCTCGAACCGGCCGGTCCACTCGTACCGCTTCCTACCGCTGTCGTACCGCTGCTCCTGCTACCGGTGCTGCTCTACGTGTACCTCTACTGCACCATCACGTTATCGAATGAGATTTCGAAAATGGCCTTCCTGGCTGCAACACCCCTCATTCGAGTGACCACTCTCGGGGATTGACCGCCGCCGCCGAGGGGAGATCTTCAGCGGGAGGCGGACCGCTCGGGGAAAAACGGTCCGAGGGGAATGACCCTGAGAGCTCGGGGCTCCGGGTCAGCACAGGGGAGGACAGGCCCCGGCGCCATCTGGCGCCGGGGCCCTCTCCACATCTGCGGCACATCCTCCCCGCCCCCTCCCCGACCGCGCACCATCGCTCTCGGACACGGTCAAGAGCCCTCAGGTCATATGCCTCACGCGACAGCCTCGCACGCAAATGGTCCCGGCGCTGCGATTCCGCACACTGAATCTTGGTTTCAGTGAGGTCGCGGAATCATCACAACTGCCTCTGGCGTCGCGGGAGTTGACATGTCCCGAGTCGCGTGGACGAGCGCCCGCGACGGGCGCACGGGGCCGGCGTGGAGGGGGCGGCGTGCGCCCGGGTGCCGACCGCGGGGACGGCGGATGCCGGCCCCCACGGCCGACGCCCGGGAGCTGCCCCTCGCGGGTGCCGGTGCCGGGCGACGATCACACGGGGGTCGGCGCCCGGCGATGATCAGGTGCCGGCGCCCGGCAACGAACCGCTGCCGGTGCTAGCGCTTGGCGACGAACACATGGGAGGCAACGTCCGCCTCCAGCTCCGCGGCCTCGCCGCCGCTGCCCACGAGGACCCCGCCCGCCGACTCGGTCACGCTCACCACGGAGCCGGGCTGCACGCCCGCCCGCCGCAGCGTGTACATCAGCTGCGCGTCCGTCTGAATCGGCTCGCCGATACGCCGCACGACCACGGTCTTGCCGTCGAGGCCCGGGTCGAGCTCGGCCAGCGACACCATGCCCTCGTCCAGGAACGGGTCGGCGCCGTCCTTCTCGCCCAGCTCCTCCAGGCCCGGGATCGGATTCCCGTACGGCGACTCGGTCGGGTGGCGCAGCAGCTCGAGGACGCGACGCTCGACGGCCTCGCTCATCACATGCTCCCAGCGACACGCCTCGGCGTGCACCTGCTCCCACTCCAGACCGATCACGTCGACGAGCAGGCACTCCGCGAGGCGGTGCTTGCGCATGACGCGCGTGGCCAGCCGCCGCCCCTCCTCGGTGAGCTCCAGGTGCCGGTCACTGGCGACCGCCACCAGGCCGTCGCGCTCCATCCGCGCCACCGTCTGGCTGACCGTCGGGCCGCTCTGGTCGAGCCGCTCCGCGATCCGGGCGCGCATGGGGACCACGCCTTCCTCCTCCAGCTCGAGGATGGTGCGGAGATACATCTCCGTGGTGTCGATCAGTCCGGACATTCGTGCCCCTCGATTAGCTCTGCCGGAGACTCGATGGCTCACCGGCGTGTGCGCTGGCCCTGAACTCAATTCTGACGCATACCACTGACAACCGTGCCTCGCCGTTGCAACCGCGCGGCTACGAGTGCCTCTGCGGCTGTACGGGCCCGGGGCTCGGCCGGGGCAGATGTGACGCGAGTGCCCTGGGCCCAGTGTCGCCCCCGTGAGGCGTATTGACAGGGCACTGGTCCAGACCGCAACGTGATCCGCGACACGACGCCCACCCGACGCCGACGAGACTTCTAAGGGGCTTCGCCGATGAGCGAAAGCAAGCTGGCCGGGCAGTTCTTCGACGCCGCGATCGGCCTGCTGCAGAGGGTGCGGGACGAGGACGCCGGGGACATCGAGGCGGCCGGAACCCTGATCGCCGACACCGTCGTGGACGGCGGACGACTCTTCGCCTTCGGCGCCGGACACTCCTCGCTCGCCGCACAGGACGTCGTCTACCGCGCGGGCGGCCTCGCTCTGATGAACCTGCTCGCCGTGCCGGGCGTCGTCGGCGTCGACGTCATGCCCGCGACGCTCGGCTCCGCCCTGGAGCGCGTCGACGGCCTCGCGAGCGCCGTCCTGGACTCCAGTCCGGTCCGCTCCGGCGACGTACTCGTGATCATCTCGCTCTCCGGCCGCAACGCACTGCCCGTCGAGATGGCCATGAACGCCCGCGCGCTGGGGGTGAAGGTCATCGGCGTCACCTCGGTCGCGTACGCCTCCGAGACGACGTCCCGGCACGTCTCGGGGACGTACCTGAAGGACCACTGCGACATCGTCCTCGACTCGAAGATCGCGGTCGGCGACGCGGAACTCACCCTCGACGCGATCGAGGCCCCCTTCGCCCCCGCCTCCACCGTCGTCACGACGGCCCTCCTCCAGGCCGTCATGGCCACGGCCGCCGGCGCCCTCGCCGCCCGCGGCATCGAGCCGCCGCTCCTCCGCTCGGGCAACGTGGACGGTGGCCACGAGTGGAACGGCCGCGTGATGACGGAATACGGCGACCGGATCTTCTACCGCCGCTGAGCCGGCCTTCCGCCGTTCGCGGCTGCCGGTTGCCGGCCGCCGGCGGCCGCCACAACTGGCGTAGCTGTGGCATGCGTACCGCTGGGGGCGACAGCCCACCCGCAAGGGTCATAGCCGTGGGCAATCGTGCCGCTGGGGCGGCGGCACCCGTCCCACAGAGAGAGGCACCCTGTCAGTGCCCGCAAGCGCACCCGCCACGAGCCCAGCCCCGGCGCCGGGCAACCGCATGCGCGAACCCCCCCCCGCCCCGGGCCGCCATCACGTCACCCGAGCCCCAGCACATTCTCCAGATCCAGCGCCATGGCAATCCGTACGGCCACATCCTCCGCGTACGTCGCATCCGTCCGCTCGAACTGACTACGCCCCGCCCCCCGCAGGAACGTCACGACCCCCAGCGTCCGCCCCCGGCTCCGCATCACCGCGCACAGCGCATGCACCGAGTCCGGCGGCCACTGCCGCGCCACGGCCCACTCCCGCGCCTTCTCGGCATCGGCGGCACCCGCGCTGGCCCGTACGGACCCGGCGCGCTCCACGCACTGCAAGGCGGGATGCCCCTCCGCGTACCGGATGGGCAGCCCCGCCTTCCCGGTGAGGACACTCGGCCCCGGCGCCCCGGAGGGCGTGGCGGCGGCCCGTACGAGCCGCACGGGCCCTTCGCCGTCCCAGGCCGAACCCCCCGCCACGCGGTCGATCAGCGCGTGGTCGGCGAAACCGGCGAGCGCGAAGTCGAGGTGGACGGTGGCGACCTCCGCCGGGTCCTCGCACTCTGCCGCGGCCCGCGACGCCCGGTGCAGCTGATTGGCCCGGAACCGCAGCAGCGCCGCCTCCTGCTCGGTCTGCTTGGCCTCGGTCACGTCCTGGAAGAGCCATCCGACACCCAGCGGAACCGGTTCCTCCGCGAGCGGCGAGGCAAGCCGCAGGAACCCGCTCCGCCAGCACCGCCGCTTCTCGCCCTCGGCTGTCCGCACACTCACCCACATCTCGGCGGGCGCGGGCGGCGCGCCTTCCGCGAGCACATGCGTGAGCGCGCTCTCCAGCTCCTCCACACCCTGGGTGAGCAGGTCCCCGAGAGGCCGCCCGAGCACCGACGTACGCCCCGTCCCGAGAGCCCGGGCCGCATGGGCATTGACGACGGCAGGCCGCAGATCGGCATCAACGAGCACCACACCCCAGCTGGCGTCCTCGAACAATGCCTCACTCAGCGCGATGGACCGCTCAAGATCAATCTGTGCGTGCACCTCACTGAAGGCGCAGTACACCCCGGCGGGCTTCCCGTCCGGGCCCCGCACGGCGGCGGACTGCGTCCGTACGAGCACCCGTCCGCCGTCCTTGGTCAGCAGGGCGAACTCATGCACTTGCCGCCCAGGAGACTGCATGGCGGACAGCAGCCGCCCCTCGACCTCCTCGGCGTCCGCGGTCCGCACGGCCCACCCGGCGAACCCCTGCCGCCCCACGGCCTCGGCCGCGGTCCACCCCAGAATCCGCTCGGCCTCCCGATTCCAGTGGGTCACGACCCCATCGGCATCAAAGGCACACAGCGCCGCGTCCATCCCGTCCAGCAGCGCGGCAAGCAGATCCGAACCATCCCGCTCGGGCTCATCCGGCCCCAGCTCATCGGTGGTCCCACTACGCCGGGAAGCACTCACCTGGACCCCCTGCAGGCTGCGTCCGCACGTACGGCGCGACAGTTCGCTCACTCGTAATCATTCAACTCGAACGTGACCCAGCCCACACCACGTTCCCCAAAGATTGGACGAAATCGTTGTACGCCGGATTTCCGCCCCGCCCGCCCCACCAACCGCGCCCCAGGACACCCCTGCCGCCGGCCCGCCTGCCCCTGGACGCCCAGCTCGCCGCACTCCGCGCGACGCTCTCCCACAACGACGTGGGCGGAGGACGCAGCAATCCGCGCCGGACGGGAAGCCTTCAGCGACCTCCCCGTCGATGTCGAGATCCGCAACGAAGCCCGAGTCCACCTCTGGTACGAGTACGTCACCGGCGATCTCGTACGTGCCACCGTGCCCTCCGGTAAGTGGGCGGGCACATGGACGGGGCGGATCTCCGTGCGAGCCAGGGGACAGCACAGCCTCACGACGGCGCAGGGCCGGATCAACGTCTCTCACCGGAACCTGCGGCTCGTGCAGCGGGGCGACGGGTACGGGTACGCCACCCGGCGAGAACTCGTGCCGGGATCGGCGTAGAGGCGGGACGTCGAGCCCGCGCCTACGGGGTGCCGCTCTCCGTGGGACGGGAGCCGCCCCAGCGGCACGATTGCCCGCAGGCCAAGAAGGTTCACCCTTTGCTGACCGCCGCCAAGATCTCCGGCAGCCGACGTGCCGTCCGAGGCGCCGCCAGGCGTAGCCCCAGCACCGTGATCAGTGCGCCGTATCCGGCGCCCAGTGGCAGCAGCAGCCAGGTCCACTCGTCGCCGTCTGCTGTGACGTTCAGCCAGATGGTGAGGGCGATGACGGGGGCGGCCAGCAGGGCCGCGGAGACCATGCCGCCGAAGATGGCGATCCAGGCGAGGCCTGTCTGACCGGGGGCGACGTTCTTGTAGCCCTCCTGGGGGATGGAGTACGGGAAGCGGGCCGAGGACCAGGCGCCGGTGGCGAGCATCGCGCCGAGCAGCGCGAAGGAGAGGCCGAGCACTTCGGGGAGCTTGGGCCAGGCGCCGAGCATCGCGGTCGTCAGAACGGTCACGAGGGTCGCGTACGGCAAGGTGATCACCAGCAGTGCCAGCGCGCGCCCGCGCAGTTCGACGTACGCGTCGCGCGTGGACGAGATGGTCATCGCGACGATCCAGAACGCGGACGTGTCCTGCCCGAACTGGTTGTACATCTGGATCCCGAGCATCCCCGCCGCGAAGCACGCGAAGTAGATCGAGCCGGTGCCCTGGAGTGCGTTGAAGACCGGCACGATCAGGCCGATCGCCAGCGATGTCACCCACGCCGCCTTGGTCTTGGGGTCGCGCCACACATAGCGCAGGCTGCGCTCCATGACCGTTCCGGTGCGGCCCGACGGCAGCAGCCGGCCGAGCCCCGACGAGCCCCGCTCCCGCGCGGCGGGCTCGGCCGCCTGCAACGTCGACCCGTCCGGCGAGGTCATCAGCCGGGTCAGATGACGGGACCACAGCGCGAGCAGCCCCACCAACGCGCCCACAGCGAGGACGAGTTGGGCGACGCCCACCCCGTACGATCCCTCGCTCACCGAGTCCACCGCGCCGATCGCCGACGCGGGCGGCAGCCATCGCAGGACGTCCGCCACCGGGTCGAGTTTCGACAGACCGCCCGCCGAACCCAGCCGCTGCGCACCGAAGTTGACCAACTGCGCGCCGATCGCGATCACCAGGCCGCTGAGCACCGCCAGATCGCGGCCCTTGCGGCTGGACAGCAGCCGGATGTTGGCGGCCGCGACGGCCCGTGCGAGGGCCACACAGACGAGCAGGGCCACGACCACGGCGACGACGGCGGTGCCGTACGCCGCCGCCCCGTGTGCCACGGAGATGACGGAACCGATGAGCAGGCACAGGGTGAAGACCGGTCCGATGCCGACCAGCGAGGCCGCGAGCAGCGCGCGTACGAGTGGACGCGGGCGCAGCGGCAGCATCACCAGCCGGGTCGGGTCGAGCGTCTCGTCGCCGCTGGGGAAGAACAGCGGCATCACGGCCCAGCCGAGCGCCAGGATCGCCACGAGCAGCACGGCGACGGCGGTGGCGTGCGCGTTGCCGCGCAGCGCGATCAGGCCGAGCAGCTGGAGGGCGGCGAAGAGCAGGACGAGGACGACGGAGGTGACGTACGCGGCCCGTCGTCCTGCGGACTGCCGCAGCCCGTTGCGCAGGAGCGACAGCTTCAGCCGTACGACGACGGGGGTGATCGACGCGGCGGAGACACCGGCGTTGGTGCTCATCGGGCGGCCCCGCCGCCCAGCCAGTCGAGATCGGTCCCTGCGGTGCGGCCGTGCGCGCCGACGAGCTCCAGGAAGGCCTGCTGGAGGGAGGGCGCGCCGCCGCGTACCTCCGCGAGCGGGCCGTACGCGCGGATGCGCCCCGCGGCCATGACGGCGACCCAGTCGCACAGCGACTCGACCAGCTCCATCACGTGGGAGGAGAAGACGACCGTGGCGCCCGATCCCGTGTACCGCTCCAGGACGCCGCGGATGGTCTGCGCGGAGACCGGGTCGACGCCCTCGAACGGCTCGTCGAGGAAGAGGACTTCGGGGTTGTGGAGGAGGGCGCAGGCCAGGCCGATCTTCTTGCGCATGCCCGTGGAGTAGTCGACGACGAGCTTGTGCTGGGCGCCCGCGAGGTCGAGGACGTCGAGGAGCTGGGTGGCGCGTTTGTCGACCTCGGCGCCGTGCAGGCCGCGCAACCGGCCGGTGTACGCGAGGAGTTCGCGCCCGGAGAGCCGCTCGAAGAGCCGCAGTCCCTCGGGCAGGACGCCGATGCGGGCCTTCACCTCCACCGGGTCGCGCCACACGTCGTGGCCGACGACCTCGACGGTGCCCTGGTCCGGCCTGAGCAGCCCGGTCACCATGGAGAGGGTGGTGGTCTTCCCCGCCCCGTTCGGACCGACGAGCCCGATGAACCGGCCCGCGGGCAGCTCCAGATCGATCCCGGCGACGGCGACCTGCTCCCCGAACCGCTTCCAGAGCCCGCGCACATGTACGGCGGGCACAGCTTCCCCAGCTCCCTCGGTCATGCAAGCACCCTAAGGGGGAGCGCCCTGCTTTCAGGGGCGCGAGGGACTGCGCGAGCGACCAAGGACAAGCCGCGGCCGTGAAACGACCGGGCCAGGCAGGACGGGTGCGAGGGCTACCGGTCCCGCCCGCACGCGTAGGCAAGCGGCGAGATCAACTCCTCCGCATCCGGCAGCCATCGATTCGCAGGCGTCGGCCGGCAGGCCCACTGCACCGCCCCGCGTGAGCCGAACCGGGTCGGTGGGGCAGCGACGTACGCCCCCTCCCCGAGGGTGACGAGGTCGAGGGAGGAGGGCGGCCACCCCAGCTTGCGGACCAGGTCGGGGACCTTCGCGGCGGCACCGGGGAGCACGAAGAAGTGCATGCGCCGGTCCGGGGTGCAGGAGACGGGGCCGAGGGTCAGCTCCATGCGCCGCATCCGGGCGAGTGCGAGACAGCCGGCCGTCTCGGGGACCTCGATCGCGTCGAACGTCCGCCCCGTGGGCAACAGGATGGACGCTCGCGGCTGCTTCGCCCACATCCGGCGCGCGACGGTCGCACTGCCCGTGGCGAGCGTCGCCCAGTCCTCGCGCGCCGGGTGCGCGCCGGGTGCGGCGCACGCGGGCTCGCCGCAGGAGCAGTGCTGCACCCCGTCGACGGCTTCCAGCCAGCTGCCGGGGAACACGTCCCAGTGGCGCTCCTCGGCATAGCGCACGGCGGTTTCCTGCAGCGATTCGCCGCGCTGCTTGGGGATCTGTGCGGTCTCGGTGCCTGCGATGGTCTCTTCCACGCTGAACTCAACTCCCGGGTCCACCGCGGGTTACGGGGGACACGCGCGCGGGGGAGGAGCATCGATTCCGCATGTGGGGCGCATGGATGCACGTGTGGGGGCGCGCATGGGCAACGACAGCTGGGTGTGGGTAACCAGGGGAGGGGTCGGGCAGCCGCCCTTACCCCGGCAATCCTCACATGTCTCGCATCTTCGGTATGTCGGCGGGGCATTGATCTTCGTGGCCGACTTCTTTCGGTGCGGTCGGCCGGTGAAGACACGTCAACTCGGTGCGTGGGCAGGCACCGCAGCCACAGGGGGTACGCCATGGCCGCAAGGCCTCTCGTCGCCAGGCAGCCGAACGAACGGCTGCAGGCGCTCATCCAGGAAGCGGGCTGCTCGAACGCCGGGCTGGCCCGCCGGGTCAACATGTGCGGCGCGGAGCACGGTCTCGATCTGCGCTACGACAAGACCTCGGTGGCGCGCTGGCTGCGCGGACAGCAGCCACGCGGACGGGCTCCGGCGATCATCGCCGAGGCGCTCGGCCGCAAACTGGGCCGTACGGTCACGATCGACGAGATCGGCATGGCCAACGGCAAGAACCTCGCCTCCGGCGTCGGTCTCCAGTTCTCGCCGACCGTACTGGGGGCCATCGAGCAGGTCTGCGAGCTGTGGCGCAGCGACGTCGGGCGAAGGGACTTCCTCTCCGGCTCGTCCGTCGCCGCCTCCGCGCTTGTCGAGCCGAGCCGCGACTGGCTGATCTCCGCGCCGGACTCGCAGGTGGCGCGCTCGGCGGGCCCGCGCGTCGGGGTCTCGGACGTGGCGGCGGTCCGCGCGATGACCCAGGCGCTGGTCGACCTGGACCACCAGTACGGCAGCGGGCATGTGCGCCCGGTCGTCGTGCACTACCTCAACAGCGTGGTCTCCGGGCTGCTCGCGGGCTCCTACCGGGAGGCGGTCGGGCGTGAACTGTTCGCCGCGGTCTCGCGGTTGACGGAACTCGCCGGCTACATGGCCATCGACACCGGCCAGCCGGGGCTCGCCCAGCGGTACTACATCCAGGCGCTGCGGCTCGCGCAGGCGGCCGGGGACCGCGGATACGGCGGATACGTGCTCGCCGCGTCGATGAGCCACCTGGCGGCCCAGCTCGGCAACCCGCGAGAGATCGCGCAGTTGGCGCGCGCGGCGCAGGAGGGGGCGCGCGGGCGGGTGACACCGCGCGCGGAGTCGATGTTCTACGCCGCGGAGGCGCGTGGGCACGCGCTGATGGGCGACGCGCGAGCCGCCCAGGTGGCGTCCGGGCGCGCCGTCACCGCCCTGGAGTCGGCCGACCCGGACTCGGGGGACGACCCGACGTGGATCGCGCACTTCGACGAGGCCTATCTGGCCGACGAGTTGGCGCACTGCCACCGGGACCTGGGCCAGTCGGAGGCCGCCGCGCGGTGCGCGGAGGAGTCACTCGCCGGGCACCCCGAGTCGCGGGCCCGTCGCCGGGCGATCGGTTTCGTGCTGCTCGCCACTGCGCAGGTCCAGCAGCGCGAGGTGGAACAGGCCTGTCACACGGGCCTGCGCGCGGTGGAGCTGCTGGGCACCCTCCGCTCCAACCGCGGCGCCGAGTACCTCGACGACTTCCAGCAGCGGCTGGAGCCGTACCGGGACGAGCCGGTGGTACGGGAGTTCGGGGCGCGCCTGGAGCTGCAGGCGGCGGCGTGAGCGTACGCGGGTGTGGGAGGGCGTAGAAGAAGGGCCGCACGCGCGGGCGTGAACATACGGTCGGCGCGAGCATGAACGCCGGGCAAACGCGGGCGCCGGGAGTGGGAGGAGGCATATACAGCGCACCCGGGGGCGGTTTCGTTACCTCGGTCACAGGGGGCGGAGGTCACGTCCTGTGCTGCGTGGCACCGGGTTGTCGGGACCCGGTAGCGTGAGCCGACGATTCCGAAGGTCCCCCATTAGTAGGAGTCCCGGTGACGCAGAGTGGACAGGGCGATGAGCCCTCGGCGCGGCCCGCGCGCGAAGGCATCGTGCTGCCCTCCGACGGCGGCGAGCCGCTGCTGCCGGGTATGACGGGCGACCGCACGACCCCGGCGGGCGGCCAGGCCTGGGGCCAGCCGTGGGGCCCCGAGCAGCCGGCCGCCCCGGCCCCGCAGCCCGGCCAGGGCTGGGAAGCGCCGGTGAACGGAACCCAGACATGGGGGGCCGCGGAGCCGCCTCAGTCCACGGCCCCGGCCCCGGACTGGGGCACACCCGACGCCTCCCAGGGCTGGTCGACCCCGCAGCAGCCGGGCGCGGACGGCTACCAGCAGCAGAGCTTCGCGCCGCAGTCGGCGCCCGGCGCGGGTCCGCTGCCGCCCGAGGGCGCGCAGGCGCCGTCGTACGGCGCGCGGGGCGGTTACGCGCCGGAGGCGCAGGGCACGCACGCGAGCGCTGGATACGACGGGTACGCGGCCCACGGCCAGCACGGCCAGCACGGCCAGCACGGCCAGCACGGCCAGCAGGCCGCGCAGCCCTCGCACCCCGGGAACGCCCTTCCGCAGGCGGGGGACGCGTACGGCACCCCCGGGAACGCTCTTCCGCAGGCGGCCGAGGCCTACGGCACGCCCGGAGCCTCGCCCTCCCTGCCGCCCGCCGCGCAGCCCGCGCCCCTGCCGCCTGCCGCCGCCGACGGTGCGACCCAGTACATTCCGCACATTCCGCCTGCCCAGGGTGGCGACGAGGGAGCGACGCAGTTCATCCCGCCCGTCCCCGCCGCGGCGGACGAGGGCGCCACCCAGTACATCCCGCCGGTGGGCCCGGGTGCGCTGCCGCCCGAGGTGTCGGCCGACGCGACGCAGTTCCTCGGGCAGACGCCGCAGGGCGGTCCCGGCGCCGGGCCGCTGCCCCCCGCCGCGCACCCGGACGCCGAGGCCACGCAGTTCATGGCCCCCGTGCCCGCGCAGCCGGCCGGGGCGCCGTACGGGATACGCCCGGGCGCGCCGGAGGACCGGCAGCCCCCCGCGGAGTTCGACAACCTGTTCCGCAGTGAGCCGGAGGGGCCCGCGTCGACGCAGCAGATGCCGCGCTTCGACCCGTCGGCGCCGCAGGCCCCGCACGGCGGCGCGCGAGCCGCGTACGGCGCTCAGGCTCCGTACGGGGCTCAGGCTCCGTACGAGGCGCACGTCCCCGGCGCGCCGGGAGGCCGGGCTGCCGCGCGCCGTGGCGGTGCGTCCGACGGCGACGGTGGCGGCGGACGCGGTGGCCGCGGCGGCTCGCGCGTCCCGGTGATCGCGGCCGTCGGCATCGGCATCGCCGTGCTCGGCATCGGCGCCGGCGCCCTGCTCAGCGGCGGCGGTGGCTCCGACAGCAAGGGTGACGGCAGCAAGACTGTGTCGGCGACGGCCCCCACCACGGGGGACTCGGCCTCGCCGGCCGCCGACCCGGTCAAGGCGCAGGCCGTCGAGCTGGACAAGCTCCTGGCGGACAGCAGCAACAGCCGCGACTCGGTGATCAAGGCGGTGGCGGACGTGAAGACGTGCGACAACCTGAGCCAGGCGGCCGGTGATCTGCGCGACGCGGCCAAGCAGCGCGGCGAGCTGGTCACCCGGCTCGCCGCCCTCCCCGTCGACAAGCTCCCCAGCCATGCCGCGCTGACCACCGCGCTCACGAATGCCTGGAAGGCCTCCGCGTCGGCCGACAACCACTACGCGGCCTGGGCCGACCAGGTCGCCGGCAACAAGGGCTGCAGGAAGGGCCACGCCCGCACCACCGGGCAGCGTCAGGCCGGCGACCAGGCCAGCGGCACGGCGTCCGCGGAGAAGCAGAAGGCCGCCGGGCTGTGGAACTCCATCGCGTCCAAGTACGGACTGACGCAGCGGTCGCGGACCCAGCTCTGAACCCACTGTGAGCTCCTCGGGGGACCCCCGAGGAGCCCGGCGGCCCTCAGTCCGCGTTCTCCAGAGTCTTCGACACATTGACGAACCCGCGCCGTGCCGACACCAGCAGACCCTGGCGTACGACCTGGAAGGTGACGTCGGCGTTGACGAGGCGCGGGAAGTCGACGGCCGCGATCAGGTCCTCGAAGCGCCAGCTGAGCGTCGGGGTGAGCCCGCCCGTGGTCACCTTGAGGCCGTCGTCGAGGGAGCGCCGGATCGCGTGCGCGGACACCTCGCCGTCGCCGAGCGACTCGATGGCCGCCTTCAGCACGGTGTACGCGATCCAGGTGGTCTGCACCCCGGCGTCCGCCGGGTCGATCCGGTTGTCGCCGAAGGCCTGCTCCTTGATCACCTTGCGCATCGCGTCCCAGCGCGGGTCGTTCGAGTTCGGGTACCAGCCGGTGACGTACGAGCCCTCGTACGGGCTCGACTTGCCGCCGGTGGCGTCGATCAGCGACTGGTCGACGCTGCCGAGCACGCTGCCCGTGCGCACCGCCGGGTAGTCCTCGCGGTCGCGCCGGAAGGAGTCCATGAAGGTGTCGGTGCGGTCGCCGAGCGCGGGCACCACGCAGCCCCGCTCGAGCGGGTCGCTGGTCGCGCGCTCGAGTGCCTGCTGGGTCTGCCGCGAGTACTCGGTCGCGTCGTCGGCGGCCCGCTGGTCCGCGGCGGACGTATGGCCCTCCGACTTCAGGCCGGAGTTGAGCAGGACGGGGAGCTCGTCGCCGGCGGTGGTGTCGGGGCGTACGAGCGCGACCGGACCGCAGTTCTTGCCGAGCTGTTCGCCGAGGCCGGCCAGCAGCGCGGGCTCGCCGCCGTTGACGGGGTAGGAGAGCGGGCTGGTGAACTCGTCGTCGGTGACGCCGTAGCCGCCGATGTAGGGGATGCCCGCGCTTTCCAGCGGGGCGAGGAACGTGCGGCCGTGCTGGCTGTAGGAGCCGACGACCGCGACGACGTTCTCGTCGACCGCGTGCTGGGCGCACTTCGCGGCGTCCACGAAGTCGTTGTGGTCGTTGCAGGTGAGGACCTTGAGCTTGTGGCCGTTGATGCCGCCGTGGGAGTTGATCCAGCGGGCGTACGCCTTCGCCATCGCGGGCATGCCGGGCTTGTTGGTCGCGGCCGTCTTCTCGGGCGCCCAGGTCATGACGGTGACGGGGTCGTCCCCGGAGCCCCCCGTGGCACCAGGGATGACCCCGCATCCGACGGCGATCGACGCACACGCGGCCAGCGCGCCCGCGGACAGCAACGTGGCCTTGACGGGCCGGGGGAGGACGGGTGAGCTGGTGCGTGTGCGTCGCCTGCCGGTCATAGACACGCACGATTCCGTCACATCGCTAACCCGGGAGTGACCCGCGGTCAACGGCGGGTGACGTAGAGGTGAATTACGGGGGCGGATGATCTGTTTTTCACAGGGAACGTACGATCGGTGACCGTGCAAGGTTCGGAGAACTCTTCCCGTCGCGGCCGTCGCTCATCCACCATGGGCGGCATGCCACTGAACGACATGCCGTGGTGGCGCTGGCGCAGCAATGTGCGCTCCGCGCTGCACATGCTCTCCGACCCCGCCTTCCAACGTGACGTCTGGCTCGCCGGTGTCGACGGGTACGGGGACGTCACCGACGCCGTGTACCGCCTGGTCGAGGACACCTGGCTGGACAACTGGTCCGCCGAGAAGTACGTCGGCACGATCTTCCGGGACTCCCAGGAGGCGGCCCTCGTCGACACCGCCGTGCTGCGCGTCCTGCGGATCATGCACCAGGTCGGGCCCGACGCACCCGTCTCCGCGTACGTCGACCACCACGCCTGGCCGGAGGCCGTCCGCGCGGCGCGCGACGCGCACGTGCGCCTGGCGACGAGCGACGGGGAGGATCCCGACGCCCCGCCGCGGACGCTCGAGGTGCTGCGGATCCTGACGCGGTCGGCGTAGCGGTTCTCGGGCTCTCGGAGCGCGTACGGCGCCGGAGGCTCCTGCTCGGGTCACGACGCCGGAGGCTCGTGGTCGGTGTGCGGCGCCGGAGAGGCCCCGTGGTGTACGGCGCCGGGGACCCCCGGTGGCGTACGGCGCAGGCGATCCCCGAGGGCGTCCGCG
This sequence comes from Streptomyces sp. R41, assembly GCF_041053055.1. NCBI lineage: Bacteria > Bacillati > Actinomycetota > Actinomycetes > Kitasatosporales > Streptomycetaceae > Streptomyces > Streptomyces sp. R41. The sequence goes on along the minus strand of NZ_CP163443.1, from coordinate 4,788,819 downwards.
TGGCGGGACGGCAGTCCGCCCCAGGCGGCCGGTATGGGACCCTGTCCTGCATGAATGAGCAGTCCGTCCGCGGGACCGCACCCGCCGCCGAGCAGTACGTCCTGACCATCTCCTGCCCGGACAAGCCAGGCATCGTGCACGCCGTGTCGAGCTACCTCTTCATGACCGGCTGCAACATCGAGGACAGTCAGCAGTTCGGCGACCGCGACACGGGACTGTTCTTCATGCGGGTCCACTTCTCGGCCGAGGCGCCGGTGACGGTGGAGAAGCTGCGCGCGAGCTTCGCGGCGATCGGTGACTCCTTCCACATGGACTGGCAGATCAACCGGGTCGAGGACCGGATGCGGATCGTCCTCATGGTCAGCAAGTTCGGCCACTGTCTGAACGACCTGCTCTTCCGCGTACGGATCGGCGCGCTGCCGGTCGAGATCGTCGCCGTGGTCTCCAACCACACGGATTTCGCCGAGCTCGTGGCTTCGTACGACATTCCCTTCCACCACATTCCGGTGACGAAGGACACGAAGGAGGAGGCCGAGGCGCAGCTGCTGGAGCTGGTTCGCGGGGAGAATGTCGAACTCGTCGTCCTCGCCCGCTATATGCAGGTGCTGTCGGACGACCTGTGCAAGCAGCTCAGCGGCCGGATCATCAACATCCACCACTCCTTCCTGCCGAGCTTCAAGGGCGCGAAGCCGTACCACCAGGCGCATGCCCGGGGTGTGAAGCTCATCGGTGCCACGGCGCACTACGTGACGGCCGACCTCGACGAGGGGCCGATCATCGAGCAGGAGGTCGAGCGGGTCGGCCACGATGTGACTCCCGATCAGCTGGTCGCCATCGGGCGCGATGTGGAGTGCCAGGCGCTGGCGCGGGCGGTGAAGTGGCACGCGGAGCGCCGCATCCTGCTGAACGGGCGCCGCACGGTGGTGTTCGCGTAGGGGTTTCGCCCCCGCCGCCCCTACCCATTCCCGTACCTGGGGGCTGCGCCCCCCAGACCCCCCTGGGTTGTCTTTTGGGCGCCTGCCGGTGGGGGCTTGTCGCGCAGTTCCCCGCGCCCCTTACGGGGCGCGGCCTCTACATGCGGCTCAGTGACGCCGCCGCGAACAGGACCTCCCTGATCGCCTCCCGGTCGCCGTCCTGCCCGGCGGCCGCCTCCTCGGGCGACACGTGCCCCGCCGTCAGCCGGCAGAACTCCACCCCGTCCAGCGCGACGTGAGCCACCTCGCGCTCGGTGGAGCCCACCGCGCCGGGCGAGTCCAGCGGGATCAGCCAGTCCCCACCCCCGGACCCCTCGATCTCGAGCCGCAGGCTGCGCCCCGGCGCCCCCGCGGCCACAAGGTGCCGCACCGGCGCGGCGGAGAGCCCCGCCCGGCGACGGGCGGCCAGCGACCCCGGCAGCATCCGCGCCGCGAGGTCGATCATCCGGTGGAGATGCCGCGGCGCCGGCGGCTCGTACGGATAGTCCACCGCGTCCGCGATGTCCCCCGCGTGCACCCAGCACTCGAAGGCCCGGTCCAGCATCGAGTCGCGCAGCGGCAGTTCGAAGCCGCCGTACGGAACGGTCAGCCGCCCGGAACCCCCGCCCGCGAACGACACCGTACGCACCAGGTTGTGGCTCTGCTCCCGCCAGGGACCGCGCACGGACCGGGTGGGCGGGAAGTGCGAGCCACGCCAGTACGCCTCGGTGCGCCCCTCCGGGGTCGGGTCGTCGGAGGCCGGGCCGGTGGAGCCGAGCGGGTCCTCCAGGCCCAGCGCGACGGCGACCAGACCGTCGACGCTCAGCAGATGCGCGATGACCCCCGCGACCGTCGTACGACGGCTCACGGGACTGTCGCCGTCGAACCAGCGCAGCCGCACGGGCGCGTGCCACTCGGCACCGCCTATGTCCTGCAGCAGCGCGTCGAGCCGCGCGGTCTCCGCGTCGTACGGAGCCGCCCACTCGGGCACCGGAATCCTCGGCGGGCGCCGGTCGAGGCAGCCCTCCAGGACCCGGGTGCGCAGCGTCGGGTCGAGGTCGAGGCTCTCGGGCGGGTGCAGCAGCCCGACCGCCCCTCGCAGCCGCAGCGCCTCGTCCGCGCAGGAGCCGCAGCCCCCGAGGTGCTCCTCGACGGCAGCGGTCTCCTCCGCCGAGCAGGCGGCCAGCGCCCACGCGCCGAGCAGTGACTTCAGCACCCGGTGTTCGAGGACGAGCGGCGCGGGTGCGAGAGCGGCGGCCGGCTCGGGCAGCGGCCGTCCGGTGTCCTCGACGGAGGAACGCGGCAGCGGTATGCGCGGGGGCTTCCCCGGCTCCTCACCGTTGCCGTGAGCCGGCCCGTCCGGCCCGTCGGGTCCGCGAGGTCCCTGAGGTCCCGGTCCCTGGGGTCCCTGGGGCACCTGAGGGACTTGGGCCCCGTCGTCCCCACCGACCGGGGCCCCCTCCGGCCCTACGCCATCCCCGGCGCCTGCCTGCCCCTCGTACGCACCGCCCTCCTCGTGCCCGTCCCCCTCGTAACTGTCATGTCCGTACCTCTCATGCCCCTGCTCCTCATGCCCCTCGCGCTCGTCGAACGCCTCGAACCGGTCCGCTCCTCCGTTCACCGCGCACCCCCGTATTCGGGCGGTGCGCCGGTGGGGCCGGTGTCGTGGGCGGTGGACAGGAGCTGGAGGCCGAGGCGGAGGCGGCGGCGGGCCTCGTCCTCGGTGACGCCGAGGTCGGCGGCGGCCTGGCGGTAGTCACGGCGCTGGAAGTAGGCGAGCTCCAGCGCGGCGCGCAGAGGGGCGGGCATGGACGTGACGATGTAGTCCGCGCGGGCGGCGACGGAGGCGCTGCGCACCTTCCGCTCCAGCTCCTCGGTGGTGCCGTGGCCGCCCCGGGCGAGCGCGGCGGTCTCGGTCGCGCGCAGCCGCTGCACGGCGAGGCGGTGGGTCAGCGTGGCGACCCAGGAACGCATCGGGCCCTGCTTGGGGTCGTACGCGTCGGGGTTCTCCCAGATGTGGGCGAACACCTCGCGGGTGATGCCGTCGGCGGCCCGCTCGTCTCCGAGCACCCGGTGGGCGAGGCCGTGCACGAGCGAAGCGAACCGGTCGTAGAACTCACCGAGCGCGGCCGCCTCCCCGCGTGCGAGCCGCTGCTGCATCTTGCGGTCCCAGCGGGGCGGTGCGTCCTTCTTCGCCATGCGGCCCCCTCACCCTGGTCGTGCCCGGCGCCTGTCCCTGTGCTCGGCCTGTGTGTGCTGCTGTTCAGCCTGTGTGCACTGCTGTCTCGAATGTAGTCGGCACGTCCGACAGCGCACGCCCCTTTACGTCAATGCGCGCCCCCGGACAGGCCGTGGATGGTAGAAGCCCATCGTCTTCCCCATCGAATCCGATCGAATCAGACAGTACGCGTCTGAAATAGTTCTCTCTCTGCACAATTTCGACCGTAGACCGGCGTTTCTTCGTGCGCGGACCGGTGTTTCATGGAACGGCGGCGGGGCAGCCGCGCTGGAGGGAAGCGTAGGGACTGCTTCCGTTTCCGGTGGGTGAGGCGAGCGAGAGGCGTGGCGGTGACGCTCAAGGTGACCGACGGCGACGAGGGCGAGTGGGCCGTGCTGCGGGTGTCGGGCGAGCTGGATCTCGTGACGTCCCCGGTGCTGCGCCAGCGGGTGCACGACGCGGTGGCCGACGGCCGCCGAAGTCTTGTCCTCGACCTCTCCGAGGTCCTCTTCTGTGACTCCAGCGGCGTCGGCGTGCTCATCGCCACCCGCCGCCTCATCCGCTCCTGCCAGGGTCGGCTGCGTCTGATCCTGCCCGCCCAGGGGGCGATCGACGGCTCCCACGTCAACCGTGTCCTCGCGGCCCTCGGCGTGCGCCGTCTCTTCGACGTGTACCCGGACGTCCCCACGGCCGTCGCCGACGAGTCGAGCCCGTTGTCGGCGTGACTCCTGCCACACGCTCCGCGACACTTCGCCACACAGTTGTCCCGGAATTCCCGCAGTCTTGGTACAACCGTCGTTTTCCCGCTCCCGCGACGGCCGGGGCGTCGTACGCTCCGTCCCAGATGAACCCCAGTCCGGCGGAGAGACCGGCTGAGACGTAAGGCGGTCCGAACACACCATGGTCAGCACCGAGTACGAGCGCAGGATTGCCGCCCGGTTCGCCGGCTTCGACCAGGACGGCAATGGCTACATCGACCGGGAGGACTTCAACGCCGCGACCAAGGCGGTCCTCGCCGAGTTCGGTACGACGGCCCGGTCGGACAAGGGCCAGGCCCTGTACGTCGGCGCCGAGGCGTTCTGGCAGGGCATGGCCGGGATAGCGGACCGGGACGGTGACCAGCGGATCACCCGCGAGGAGTTCGTGAGCGGCGCGGTGAAGCGGCTGCGCGACAACCCCGAGCGGTTCGCCGAGATCGCCCGACCCTTCCTGCACGCCGCCCTCGCGGTCGCGGACACCGACGGGGACGGCGCGGCCACGGTCGCGGAGACCGAGCGCGTCCTGAGGGCCCTCGGTGTGCGCGACGACATCGCCGCCGTCGCGGCCGCCGCCCTCGACACGGACTCCGACGGCCGGATCGGCGAAGCCGAGATCGTGAGCGCGTTCGCCCGCTACTTCACGGTGCCGGAGTGAATCACCGTGAATAGCGCTCCCTGAGCCGGTACTTGAGGACCTTCCGCAGCGTCTCGTTCCGCGGAAGGGCGTCCACCACCTCCAGCTGCTCCGGCAGCTTGTGCACCGACAGCCCTTCCGCGCGCAGATACGACGTGATCGCCGCCAGGGTCAACTCCTCGGCCTCGGGCGGCTGTTCGACCACCGCGCAGACCCGCTCCCCGCGCTCGGCGTCGGGCAGCCCGATCACGGCCGCATCGCCGACGTCCGGGTGCCGGTGCAGCAGGTCCTCGATCTCCTTGGCCGAGATGTTCTCGCCCTTGCGGATGATGATGTCCTTCAGGCGGCCGGTGAGGACGAGGTGCCCGTTCTTTGTCAGATGTCCGACATCCCCCGTGATCAGGAACCCGTCCGCGTCGAAGGCCTCCGCCGTCTGCGCCGGATTCAGGTACCCCTGGCAGACGGCCTCCCCGCGCAGCCGTACTTCGCCGTCGACGCCGTACGGCTGTGACGCTCCCTTCCCGTCCACGATCCGTATCTCCATGCCCTCCGGGGGCCTGCCCTCCGTCGTCGCCAGATTCTCGACCGTGTCGTCCGGCGACCCCATCGTGATCATCGGGACCTCGGTCATGCCGTACCCGTGGGTGAGTTGCACGCCCATCTCCCGTACGACGGAGTGGTAGACCTCGGGAGGCTTGGGGGCGCCACCTCCCGCCAGCAGCCGTAGCGTGGGGATGACCGGCTCTCCCGGCTGCTTGCGCTGTTCGGCGAGGAACATCGAGTAGAAGGCCGTCGAGCCGCCCGCCACCGTCACGCCGTGCTTGCGGTAGCCCTCCAGGGCGGCGGGCAGCGCGAAGTGCTCGAACATCACCGCCGGGAAGCCGTACAGCAGCAGCATCACCGTGTAGTCGGGCCCGGCGATGTGCGCGTACGGGAAGGCCATCGAGCCCACGTCGTCGGCCGTCAGGTGCAGCGCGTGCGCGAGGCACGAGCCGCCCGCGATCAGTGAACGGTCCGTGTGCAGCACGCCCTTGGGGTCGGAGGTGGTGCCCGAGGTCCAGTAGATCCAGCGGACGGAGGTTCCGTCGGCGGGAGGAGCGGGGAGCACGGCGGGGTCGCCGTCCGGCAGTACGTCGTACACCTCGAAGACGCCCTTCGCGCCGAGCCGCCGCGCCATCGCCGTGTGGTCGAAGCCGCGCCACTCGCCCGGTATTGCGAAGTACTCGGCCCTGGACTCCCGCAGCGCGAAGCCGACCTCGCGGTCGCGGTAGAAGGGGATCACCGGCGACTGTACGGCGCCGAGGCGGGCCAGCGCGAAGGACAGCAGCGCGGTCTCGATCCGGGTGGGCAGCTGCCAGGCGACCACCGTGCCGGGGCGTACGCCCATGCCGTACAGGCCCGCCGCGACCCGCTCGGCACGGCCCCGCAGTTCGCCGAAGCTCAGGGAGCGGTCGTCCTGGAGGAGGACGGGCCGGTCGGGGGTGAGGTCCGCGCGACGCGCGACCAGTTCCCAGAGCGTGCGCGCGGAACTCAGGGCGTGTGCGATGTCGTTCACTTCGACCCCCTGTAGCTGACGGTCAGTCAGATCGTGGGCAGAGCGTAGGGCTCGCCGCCTTGTCGGTCCATAGGTGCGGGGCTAGCCTGCTTGTGCAGATGAATCTGACGGGCCATCAGAAACGTACGCCAGGCGGAGGGGAACCATGACCGAACTGCCCCGCATCATCAGCGTCGACGACCATGTGATCGAGCCCGCGCACCTCTTCGAGACCTGGCTGCCGCAGAAGTACCGCGAGCGCGGGCCGCAGCCCCTCACCGCCGGAATCGGAGAACTCGCCTACGTCGGCGGCAAGTACCAGATCACGATGGACCCGCAAGGGCCGCCGACCGACTGGTGGATCTACGAGGACCTCAAGTTCCCGTACAAGCGCAACATCGCCGCCGTCGGCTTCGACCGCGACGAGATGACCCTGGAGGGCATCACGCGCGCGGAGATGCGGCGCGGCTGCTGGGACCCCGCCGAGCGCCTCAAGGACATGGACCTCAACCATGTCGAGGCCAGCCTCTGCTTCCCCACCTTCCCCCGCTTCTGCGGGCAGACGTTCGCCGAGGCGCACGACAAGGAAGTGGCCCTGGCCTGCGTGCGCGCGTACAACGACTGGATGGTCGAGGAGTGGTGCGGCGACAGCGGCGGCCGGCTGATCCCGCTGTGCCTGATCCCGCTGTGGGACATCGACCTGGCGGTCGCCGAGATCCGGCGCAACGCGGCCCGTGGGGTGAAGGCCGTGACCTTCTCGGAGATCCCCACCTACCTGGGGCTGCCCTCCATCCACTCCGGCTACTGGGACCCCTTCTTCGCGATCTGCCAGGAGACCGGCACGGTCGTGAACATGCACATCGGCAGCAGCAGCCAGATGCCCGCCGCCTCCCCGGACGCGCCCCCCGCCGTCCAGGCGTCGCTGTCCTTCAACAACGCGATGGCCTCGATGATGGACTTCCTGTTCAGCGGGGTCCTCGTGAAGTTCCCGCGCCTCAAACTCGCCTACTCCGAAGGGCAGATGGGCTGGATCCCGTACGCCCTGGAGCGCGCCGACGACGTCTGGCAGGAGCACCGCGCCTGGGGCGGGGTCCGCGACCTCATCCCCGAGCCCCCGTCGACGTACTACTACCGGCAGATCTTCTGCTGCTTCTTCCGCGACAAGCACGGCGTCGCGTCCCTGGACGTGGTGGGACGGGACAACGCGACCTTCGAGACCGACTACCCGCACGTCGACTCGACCTTCCCGAACACCAAGGAGGTCGCCCTCGACCATGTGAAGGGCCTAGACGACGAGACGATCCACAAGCTGATGCGCGGCAACGCGATCCGCATGCTGGAACTGGACCTCTAGTGGACAGGGGTCTCTAGTGGACCTGGCGTACACCCCTGAGGAGGAGGAGTTCCGGGCGCGGCTGCGCGAGTGGCTCGCCAAGGCGCTTGCGACGCTGCCCCCGAAGCCGTCCCCCGACGACTGGCCGGGCAGACGGGCGTACGACCTCGGCTGGCAGCGGATGCTGTACGACGCCGGGTACGCGGGCCTGCACTGGCCCGTGGACGCGGGCGGCCGGGGCGCCACCCCGACGCAGCACCTCATCTACCTGGAGGAGACGGAAAAGGCGGGCGCCCCCTACGTAGGGGCCAACTTCGTCGGGCTGCTGCACGCCGGGCCGACCATCGCCTCCGAAGGCAGTGCCGGACAGCGGGTGCGCTGGCTGCCGCCGGTGCTGCGCGGCGAGGAGGTCTGGTGCCAGGGCTTCAGCGAACCGGACGCCGGCTCGGACCTCGCGGCGCTGCGCACGCGCGCGTGGCGGGACGGCGACGACTACGTAGTGAGTGGGTCCAAGATCTGGACTTCCCACGCGGAGGTCGCCGACTGGTGCGAGCTGCTGGTCCGCACCGACGCCACCGCCCCCAAGCACCGCGGCATCTCGTGGCTCGCCATGCCCATGGACGCGCCCGGGATCACCGTCCGGCCGCTGCGGACGCTCGCGGGCTCCACCGAGTTCGCCGAAGTCTTCCTGGACGAGGTGCGCATCCCGGTCGCCAACCGCGTCGGCGCCGAGAACGACGGCTGGCGGGTGACCATGGTGACCCTGTCGTACGAGCGCGGTACAGCCTTCGTCGGAGAGGTCGTCGCCTGCCGGCGCGTGCTGGGCGAACTCGCCCGCGAGGCACGCGAGAACGGCCGCTGGGACGATCCCGCGCTGCGCCGCCGGCTCGGCCGGCTGAACGCCGAGTTCCGCGCCCTGTGGCGGCTCACGCAGTGGAACGTCAGCGAGTCGCAGAGGACCGGGGGAGTGCCCGGAGTCGGCGGCTCGGTCTTCAAGCTGCGGTACTCGCACACGCGCCAGGAGCTGTACGACGCCGCCGCCGAGGTCCTCGGCCCCGAGGCGCTCGACGTCGGGCGGGAGTGGACCCTGGACCGGCTCTCGTCACTGTCGTACACCATCGCGGCCGGCACCTCGCAGATCCAGCAGAACATCGTGGCCGAGCGGATCCTGGGCCTTCCCAAGGGGCGGTGAGCTCTCCCAAGTGGACTTCCAACTCACGGATGATCAGCGGGCGTTGAAGGCGGGCGTGCGCCAGCTGCTGACCGCGCGCTTCGGCCGGGAGCGGCTGCGGGCCGCCGCGGACGACGGGCCGCCAGGGCTCGACCGGGCGCTGTGGCGCGAGCTCGGCGAGGCGGGGTTCTTCGCGCTGCGGCTGCCCGAGGCGGACGGCGGGGTCGGACTCGGTCTGCCGGAAGCGGTGTTGGCCTTCGAGGAGGCGGGGCGGGTGCTGCTGCCCGGCCCGCTGATCGCGACGCACCTCGCGGCGGACGTGGTGGCCGGGGCGGCCGCCGGCGAGACCGTGGTGGCCGCCGTCGACGGGGGGCTCGTGGAGTGGCTGGCCGAGGCGGATGTCGTACGAGGGGACGCGACCGGCGCCGAGCCGCTGCGGTCGGTGGACCCGCTGACGCCGCTGCACCGGGTGCGTACGTCCGGCGTATCCGCGGGGGCAGACCCCGACGCCGTACTGCTCACCTCGCTCCTCACCGCCGCCGAACAGCTCGGCAGCGCCGCCCGTACCTGCGAGCTGGCCGTGCAACACGCCCGGACGCGGGAGCAGTTCGGGCAGCCGATCGGGGCCTTCCAGGCGGTGAAGCACCTGTGCGCGCAGATGCTGGTGCGGGTGGAGGTGGCGCGCGCGGCTGTCTACGCGGCCGCCGTGACCGCCGACCCGACGGATGTCGCCGCGGCCCGGCTGCTCGCCGACGAGGCCGCCGTGCGCGGCGCCCGCGACTGCCTCCAGGTGCACGGCGGCATGGGCTTCACCTGGGAGTCCGACGTCCATCTGTACCTCAAGAGGGCATGGGTGCGGACGCAGCGTGCGATGGGAGCCACGGAGAGTGAGGATGTGTTGGCGGACGATCTCTTGGCCGGAGCGGGCCAAAGGGGCTCTGTGCAGGGGCGTCGCGAGAAGGGCTCGTATGAATGTCGCGGATCGTGGCATACCGGAATTACAGAGCGTTGATATCGGGTTGTGTCCTAGGCGTGACTTGTCACGGCCTGGAGTCGGCGCCGCGCTCCGGTACCTTGTGTGGGATGCGAGTGGTTCTGAGGCTGAGCCATCCCGGTGTTGCCCCTGAGGCGGCTCCGGACCCGGCGATGCGCGCCGCTCGCGGGGCAGGACGGACCCCCGTGCCTGCCTGTTCGACTCCCCGTGGCGAGCGTCGCACAGTATGCCGCACGCGTACTCCTTCGCGCTGGAATATGCCCGAAGCGCTTGTTGGGGTGACTGTACGTCAACCATGCTGTCTCGCAAGGGAATCACTTTCCGTGATCCTTGTTCTGGCCATGCAGAAAATGGCTACGATCGTGGCCCTTGTGAGGCGCGAGGCGATGTGTCCGCCGGTTCGGATGGTGTGAGCGGTGCAGGTGCTTCAAGTGCAGCTGGAGATCCGGCCCGACCCCGCGGAGGTGGGGCGAGCCCGGAGGTGGGCCCGTTCACGGCTCGCCGGGTCCGGGATAGGGGCCGATGAACCGCTCGCCGAGACGCTGATCCTGCTCGTCTCCGAACTCGTCACCAACGCCGTGGTGCACACCGGCTGTCCGGCCGTGCTGCGGCTGTCCCTGCCGGGCGGGGCCGAGGCCGCCACCGTCCGCCTGGAGGTGGCCGACTCCAGCGCCCGGCCCCCGTGTCCCCGGCACGCCGAGGGCGACGAGACCAACGGCCGTGGCCTGGAGCTCGTCGACGGTCTCGCGGACCGCTGGGGCTGGAACCCCGAGGGCGCCGGCAAGCGCATCTGGTGCGAGGTGGACCGCTGCGCGCCGGGAGCTTCGGCGGGGACCGCGTATCCGGCGTACGAGGACTTCGCGTACGAAGCGGTCTAGGCGGCCTGGGCGGTCTGGGCGGTCTGAGCGGCAGACTCCAGGGTGGGCGCGCGGGTTTTGTGCATGTATGCATGAAACCCGTGTACAGAACCTCGGTTGTGGCTGAATGCGCCGGGGAGTGCTTCTGCACGCGCTGTCACAAATGGGACGTGAAGTGATAATTCCCCGAACGGGTGTTGACGTGACGTGTCCGTTTGATCACGCTTGTGTTCAGCGATTCGCCGCGAGGGGACGACGAGGGTTTCGGTGACGGGAGCCCTCGGCGAGTGTGGGTCGCGATTCGGCGTCGGCTCCTACAGGGCCAGGAGGAGCAGGGCGGGTACGCCGGAGCCGGATGGCGGCGCGCGGTGCCGTGCTCGGGGCGAGCAGTGGCGCGCCGCCAGCCGACCCTCTCCTGGGCTGGTTTGTTCAGTCGACCCGCCCCTGGGTGGGCTTGCCCGGTCGGCCTTCTCCCGGTCGGACCGGTGCTGAAGGGCCTCTACAGCAGGGCGACGGGTGCCACCGGTGTGCCCGTACCGCCCACGAAGGGTTCGGGCATGGCCGACAGCAGGAAGGCGTAGCGTCCTTCTTGTCCACAGGCTGTGGACAACTCTTCGAGATTCCAGTTCTGGCCCTGCAGCATCCCCATCTCGACCAGGTCGAGCGCGTGCACGGGCAGCCAGAGGTCCTCGATCTCGGGCGGGAAGATCTCGAAGGTGAGGGTGTCGTTCGCGACCGCCGCGACATCGCGCGCGTGGAACCACTCCGGGGTACGGACGGACAGTCCGGGTGACGGATACCCGTATCCGTGTTTGTCGCCCGCGAGATACACCTGGATCTGCCCTGTCCGTACGAGGACGATGTCGCCCGCCCTCACCCGCGTCCCCGCCAACTCCTCGGCCGCGTCCAGGTCTTCGGGCGTCACGGCGTGCCCACCCTCCAGCCGGTCCTGGCCCCGCGCTCGCGCGACGTCGAGCAGTACGCCGCGCGAGACGATGTGCCGTGGCTTGTCGATCCCGCTGAACTCGGCGCCGCCGTGCGGGGTGATCGTGTCGGCCGGACGGCCGTTGTAGAGCTTCCCGGAGTGGGAGACATGGGTGAGCGCGTCCCAGTGGGTCGCCGCCTGGAGCCCCATGGTCACGGCGTCGTCGCTGCAGGCGACCGTGCCCGGCCCGAAGAGTTCCTGGTTGATCTGCACCATGGTGTGCAGCGGATTGACGCGCCCCGGGATCATGCCGGTCTGCACGCCGTCCTGCTGGAGAGGAAGGGCGAGCGGGACCCGGCGACCACTGCGGACGCAGCCGGCGGCCTCCCGTACCACCTCGTCGGTGATGAGATTCAGGGTCCCGATCTCGTCGTCAGCCCCCCAGCGCCCCCAGTTGTTCACGCGCTTGGCGATCTCGTGAAACTCCGGATGAAGCGTCGGCAGTGACATGAGTCCTCCCCGGGGGCTTGTCTCCAGGTATCTGACGGGTCGTAGAATCCGAGTTGAATCTAACGGACCGTCAGAAACTGCGGGAAGGGGCCGGGCGTGGGGAACTTCTTGGCAGGCAAGGTCATCGCCGTCACCGGGGCGGGGCGGGGGATCGGCCGTGCCGTCGCCCTCGCCGCCGCGGCCGAGGGCGCGCGCGTCGTCGTCAACGACTACGGCGTCTCCATCGAGGGCGCCGAGCCGACGAGTTCGGTCGCCGACGCCGTCGTCAAGGAGATCGAGGCGGCGGGCGGCGACGCGGTCGCGGTGGCCGACGACATCTCGACGATGGCCGGCGGGCAGCGGGTCGTCGACGCGGCGCTGACGTCGTACGGGCGCATCGACGGAGTGGTGTGCGTGGCCGGCATCCTGCGCGAGCGCATGCTCTTCAACATGTCCGAGCAGGAGTGGGACCCGGTGGTCGCCACGCACCTCAAGGGCACGTTCACGCTCTTCCGCGCCGCCTCCGCGGTGATGCGCAAGCAGGGCTCCGGGACGCTGATCGGTTTCACCAGCGGAAACCACCAGGGGTCGGTGTCGCAGGCCAACTACAGCGCCGCGAAGGGCGGAATCATCTCCCTCGTCCGGAGCGCGGCGCTCGGCCTGCACAAGTACGGGGTCACGGCGAACGCGGTCGCCCCCGTCGCCCGGACACGCATGTCGGCGAACGTCCCCATGGAACTGAAGGAGATCGGCGAACCGGAGGACGTGGCCGCGCTGGTGGTCTATCTGCTGTCGGACCGCGCCCGCGAGGAACGCATCACCGGGCAGGTGTACACCATCGCCGGCCCCAAGATCGCCGTCTGGGCCCAGCCCCGGGAACTGCGCGCCGGATACGCCGAGGGCACCTGGACCCCCGAGAAGATCGCGGACTTCCTGCCGGGGACGGTGGGGGTGGATCCGATGCCGCTGCTGGAGCAGGTGGAGGCGATGGCGAGGGCGGCGTCGGAGGGGGCGCGACCGAATGGGTAGGGCGGGCGGTGGGGTGCTGTCGTGGTGGTCCTCGGTGCGGGTGGGCTGCCGCGAGGGGCGGCAGCTCACCCGTCGTCCTAGCTGCGGGCACTCCGCCGCCAGGGGTGGCAGCCGTCCCACAGAGGGCGGCACCCTGCGAGCGCCGGTGAGCGCACCGACCACGAGCTCAGCACCCACCGCGGGCAACCGGGCAAGAGACGTCGAGCAGGCCAACGTAAGGCGGCAACCGTGGAGTTCGGATTCGGCCCCAAGGACGAGACGTTCCGGGGTGAGGCGAGGGCTTGGCTGGAGGCGCACCTCACCGGCGCCCCCGCCCGTCGGGCCTGGGAACGGGAGCTCGGCCGGGCCGGCTGGATCGGCCTCGGCTGGGACGAGGACGGATACGGCAACCGCCGAGGCAGCCTGACCCAACAGGTCGTCTGGGCGGAGGAGTACGCCCGAGCGAAGGCCCCGGCCCGCTCGGGCCACATCGGCGAGAACCTTCTGGCACCCACCCTCATCGCCCACGGCACACAGGAACAGAAGGCCCGCTTCCTGCCCCCCATCGCCCGAGGCGAGGAACTCTGGTGCCAGGGCTACAGCGAGCCGGGAGCGGGCTCGGACCTGGCGGGCGTGCGGACCGCCGCCGTACGCGAAACCGCCACCGACTCCTACCGTGTCACCGGCCAGAAGATCTGGACGTCCCTCGCCCACGAGGCCAACTGGTGCTTCGTACTCGCCCGTACGCAACCGGACTCCGCCCGCCACCACGGCCTGTCCTTCCTGCTCGTCCCGATGAACCAGCCGGGCCGCATCGAGGTCCGCCCGATCCGCCAGCTGACCGGCACGAGCGAGTTCAACGAGGTCTTCTTCGACGGCGCGTCGGCCCGTGCCGAGCACGTGGTCGGCGGCGAAGGCAATGGCTGGCGTGTCGCGATGAGCCTCCTCGGCTTCGAGCGAGGCGTGTCGACGCTGGCCCAACAGATCGGCTTCGCCGAGGAGTTGGGGCGCGTGGTGAAGACGGCCGCCGCAACGGGCGCGGCCGCCGATCCCGTCGTACGCGACAGGCTCGTACGCCAGTGGGCCGAGCTGCGCACGATGCGCTGGAACGCCCTGCGCACGCTGGGGAGTTCCGGGAACCCTGCGGATGCCGGGGCGCCCAGCGTGGCGAAGCTGCTGTGGGGCGGCTGGCACCGGCGGCTCGGGGAGCTGGCGGTGGCGGTGCGAGGCGCCGGCGCGGCGGTGGGCCCGGCGGACTGGTCGGCGGCGGCACCGTACGAACTGGACGAGCTCCAGCACCTGTTCCTGTTCGGCCGGGCCGACACGATCTACGGCGGCTCGGACGAGATTCAGCGCACGATCATCGCCGAGCGCGTGCTCGGCCTGCCTAGGGAGCCGAAGGGCTGAGGGAGTCGCGATGCGAGGCGTGATCTTCGACGGGAAGCAGACCCAGGTCGTGGACGATCTGGAGATACGCGATCCGGGGCCGGGGGAGGTACGGGTCGCGATCTCCGCTGCCGGGCTGTGCCACAGCGACCTGTCTGTGGTGGACGGGACCATACCGTTCCCCGTTCCTGTGGTGCTCGGCCATGAGGGCGCGGGTGTGGTGGAGGCGGTGGGCGCGGGCGTCACCCATGTCGAGCCCGGCGACCATGTGTCCCTGTCCACGCTCGCCAACTGCGGGGCCTGCGCCGAGTGCGACCGGGGGCGGCCGACGATGTGCCGCAAGGCCATCGGAATGCCGCAGCAGCCGTTCGCGCGGGACGGCCGGCCGCTGTACCAGTTCGCGTCCAACTCGGCCTTCGCGGAAAGGACGGTGGTGAAGGCGGTCCAGGCCGTCCGGATTCCGAAGGACATCCCGCTGACGTCCGCCGCGCTCATCGGCTGCGGCGTCCTGACAGGCGTCGGCGCCGTCCTGAACCGCGCCCGCGTGGACCGCGGCGACAGCGTCCTGGTCATCGGCACCGGCGGCATCGGCCTCAACGTCATCCAGGGCGCCCGGATCGCGAGCGCCCTGCAGATCGTCGCGGTCGACTCCAACCCGGCGAAGGAGCCGGTGGCCCGACAGTTCGGCGCGACGCACTTCCTGACCTCGACGGAGGGCGTGAAGGACATCCTCCCCTTGGGCGCGGACCACGCCTTCGAGTGCGTCGGACGCGTCGAACTCATCCGCCAGGCCATCGACTTGCTCAATCGCCACGGCCAGGCGGTACTCCTCGGAGTCCCTCCGGCGACCGCCGAGGCCTCCTTCCTCGTCTCCTCCATGTATCTGGACAAGTCGATCCTCGGTTGCCGTTACGGCTCCTCGCGCCCGCAACGGGACATCGCCCTGTACGCGGACCTGTACCGGGAGGGCCGCCTGCTCCTGGACGAGCTGGTGACGGCCACCTACCCGGTGGAGGACTTCGACAAGGCGGCGCAGGACGCACACGAGGGAAGGGTGGCGAGGGCGGTGCTGACGTTCTGATCTCTGGCCCGTCCGGCGTTTGAGGACGAGTGCGAAGCGCGCTACGGGGATCTGGGGGCGGAGCCCCCAGGTACGGGACGGGAAGGGGCGGAGGGGATGAGGAACCCCCCACTCGGCCGCCGCACCCGAAGTTGTCCACAGGCCCAGAAATCCGCTCGGCCACTGTCGGTCCCGCCCCGTAACGTCATCGCATGACCTACCGAGACGTCGCCTCCAAACAGGCCCTGGCCTGGGCCATCGTGGCCATCGGCGCCCGCATGCCGGTCGCCATGGCCCCCTTGGCCCTGGTGTTCCTGACCCGCGAGCGCCCCGGCGGTTACACCCTGGGCGCAGCCCTGGCAGCGGCGTACGTGATCGGCGAAATCGCCGGCGCCCCCTTCCTGGGCACCCGCATGCGTCCCCACAGAGCCCGCCCCCAACTGGCCGCAGGCCTGGCGGGAGGCGCCACCGGCTTCGCGGGCCTGGCGGCGTTCCCGCACGCGCACCCGGCGATACTCGCGGCGTTCGCCGCCCTCGCCGGCGCCGCCCCCTCCGCCGCTCCCGGCGGCCTGCGCGCACTGCTCACCGCCATGGTCCCGAAGCGCGCCGTGGCCCAGGCCCTGTCCGCCGAGTCGATGCTGACGTTCGGCATATGGTCCCTGACCCCGGCGGCGGTCACCGGCCTTGCGCTGGGCGTCGCCCCCAGGATCCCGCTGCTGCTCGCGGCCGCCTTGATGGCGTCGTCGGTCGCGGGCCTGTGGATGCTGCCCGCGGGCTGGGCCGCGGACGAGACGGACCGCGACGGCGAGTCGATGGCACGGATCCTGTCCAGGGCCTGGCCGGCGTACGTGACCGGCGCGGCCGGCCTCTCCCTCCTCGCCCTCGCCGAACTCGTCCTGCCCGCCCTGCTCGAACAGCGGGGCACGGGCGTCGGCTGGGCGGGCCCGCTGCTCACGGGATTGTCGCTGGGCTCGGCGGCGGGCGCGTTCCTGTACGGGCTGCGCGACTGGCCGGGCCAACTACGCACCCGGAGCGTGCTGCTGCTCTGCGCGATGTCCGCGTGCGTGGCGCTGGTCGCGCTGATACCGGCCCTCGCCTGGATGGCGGCCGCGCTCGTCCTCGCGGGCGTGCTGCAGGCCGGCGCCATGCTCACCCGCAACCTGTCGCTGCGTGAGATCCTCCCGCCGAGCGCGCTGGCCGCGGGCTACTCGGTGATGTACGCGGCCGTGGGCGCGGGGTACGCAGCGACCGGCTCCCTCGCGGGCACCCTGCTCCACTTCGTGGCGCCCTCGACCGCGATCCTGGCCGGAGTCGGACTCACCCTGCTGCTCACCGCCGTGGGCGCGCTGGGGGAGAGCCGCCGGGTGGCGAGCGCCGGTGGAGGCTCAGCCTCCGGAGGAAACAAGGGAGTTGTCGGAACCTCCGCCGTCGCCCCCGGCGTTCCCGGACCCCCCGCTCCCGGACCGGAACGTGCGCCGATACGTAGTGGGAGTGACACCGAGCGCCGCCTGTAGATGCTGCCGCATCGACTGGGCCGTGCCGAAGCCGGCGTCCCCCGCCACCTGGTCGATCGACAGGTCGCTGGACTCCAGCAGGTAGCGGGCCCGTTCGACGCGCTGCTGAGTGAGCCACTGTCCGGGGCTGACGCCGACCTCCTCGCGGAAGCGGCGCGTGAAGGTGCGTACCGACATGGACTCCTGCTCGGCCATGTCGCGCAGCTGGATCGGCTCATGGAGGCGGGCGAGCGCCCAGGCGCGGGCGGCGGTCGTGGTGGCCGCCTGCGCGTCCGGCACGGGGCGCTGGATGTACTGCGCCTGGCCGCCGTCACGGTGCGGCGGTACGACGGTGCGGCGGGCCACGTCGTTGGCGACGGCGGCGCCGTGGTCGCGGCGTACGAGATGGAGGCACAGGTCGATCCCGGCCGCGACACCGGCGGAGGTGAGGACGTCCCCGTCGTCGATGAAGAGCACATCGGCGTCGACCTTGATCTTGGGGAAGAGCTCCTGGAAGTGCTCGGCGTGCATCCAGTGCGTGGTGGCCGGGCGGCCGTCGAGATAGCCGGCGGCGGCGAGGACGTATCCACCGGTGCAGATCGAGACGAGGCGGGTGCCGGGGCGGATGTGGGCGAGGGCGGTGGCCAGTTCGGGCGTGAGCAGGCCTTCCTCGTGGACGGGGCCGAGTTCGTACGAGGCGGGGACGACGACGGTGTCGGCGGTGGCCAGCGCCTCCGGGCCGTTCGCGACGAGGACGGCGAAGTCGGCGTCCGTCGTGACGGGGCCGGGCGGCCGGACCGAGCAGGTGACGACGTCGTACAGATGCCGTCCCTCCGCGTCGCGCGCCTTGCCGAAGATGCGCTGCGGGATGCCCAGCTCGAAGGGCAGCAGCCCGTCGAGGGCGAGGACGACGACGCGGTGCCTGGAGGACGCGTGCTGGAGCGGGGCTTCCGTCGGTGCGGGCGCCTGCTGCGAAGGCGCCGCGTGCGCGCGTGCGGTGTGCGAGGGTGCCTGCTGTTCGGCCATGGCCCGATCCTAGCGAATGCTGTCCCCCGGGCCAGTGGTTCGCCGGGCCCCGATCCCGGAAGCTCTATGACGTGACCCAGACAACCGATGCCATCGTCCCCACACAGGAGCCCTCTGTCCCGGGCCGCCCCCGCATCCACCGCGCGTGGTTCGTCGCCGCCGTCACCTTCGTGACGATCATCGGCGCGGCGGCCTTCCGTTCGCTGCCGGGGTTGCTGATCGATCCGCTGCACCAGGACTTCCACTGGTCGCGCGGCACGATCGGCGCCGCGGTCTCGATCAACCTCGCGCTGTACGGGCTGACCGCGCCGTTCGCGGCCGCGCTGATGGACCGCTTCGGTATCCGGCGCGTGGTGGCGATCGCCCTGACCGTGATCGCGGTCGGCTCCGGGCTGACCGTGTGGATGACGGCCGCCTGGCAGCTCCTGCTCTGCTGGGGCCTGCTGGTGGGCCTGGGCTCCGGCTCGATGGCGCTCGCGTTCGCGGCGACGGTCACGAACCGGTGGTTCACCGAGCGGAAGGGCCTGGTGACGGGCATCCTGACGGCGGCCTCGGCGTCGGGCCAGCTGATCTTCCTGCCGCTGCTGTCCTGGATCGTCACGAAGCACGGCTGGCGTCCCGCCTCGGTGACCGTCTCCCTCGCGGCCCTCGCGGTCGTCCCCTTCGTCTGGCTGCTGCTGCGGGACCACCCGGCGGACGTGGGCCAGAAGCCGTACGGGGCGACGGAGTTCGTGCCGAAGCCCGAGCCGGTGCAGGGGGCCGCCCGGCGCGCGGTGACCGTCCTGCTCTCCGCGGTCCGCACCGGACCCTTCTGGCTGCTGGCCGGCACGTTCGCGATCTGCGGCGCCTCGACGAACGGCCTGATCCAGACGCACTTCGTGCCCGCGGCTCACGACCACGGCATGCCGATCACGGCGGCGGCCTCGCTGCTCGCGGTCATCGGCGTCTTCGACGTGATCGGAACGGTCGCCTCCGGATGGTTCACCGACCGCTTCGAGCCTCGCCGGCTGCTGGCGGTGTACTACGCGCTGCGCGGCATCTCGCTCCTCTTCCTCCCGATGCTCCTCGCGCCGACCGTGCACCCCCCGATGATCTTCTTCATCGTCTTCTACGGCCTCGACTGGGTCGCCACCGTCCCGCCCACGCTGGCCCTGTGCCGCGAGCAGTACGGCGAGGACAGCGCCATCGTCTTCGGCTGGGTCCTCGCCTCGCACCAGGTCGGCGCCGCCCTCGTCGCCTTCCTCGGCGGCGTCGCACGGGATGTCTTCGGTTCGTACAACGTGGTCTGGTACGCCTCGGGCACGCTGTGCGCGGTGGCGGCGCTGATGGCGCTGGTGATCCGGCGCCGACCGGTTCGGGTGGCGGCGGCCCTGGCGTGAGGCGTGACCGAGACCGACCGGATGAAGCGTGCCCGGTCGACTGCGTGGAGCCGCTCCTGGCGACGGCGACTAGATGAAGCGCCCCTTGTGGAACAGCAGTGGCGCCATGTCGTCGGCGCCGTCGCCGGTGCCGAGCGCGTCCACGCGCCCCACCACTATGAGGTGGTCCCCGCCCGTGTGCACCGCGTGGATCGTGCAGTCGATCCAGGCCGTGGCGCCCACGAGGCGGGGCGAGCCGGAGACGGGCGCGGCGTCGTACGCGACCCCGGCGAACTTGTCCGCGCCGCTCACCGCGAAGCCGCGGCACAGCTCGCCCTGGTGGGCCCCGAGGACGTTCACACAGAAGACGCCCGCGCGGGCGATCCGCGGCCAGGACGTCGACGTACGGCCGACCATGAAGCAGACCAGCGGAGGGTCGAGGGAGAGGGAGGAGAAGGACTGGCAGGCGAAACCGGCCGGGCTAAGGGTGTCTTCGCCTTCGGCGGCCGATGCGGTCACCACGGTCACGCCGGTCGCGAAGTTCCCCAGTACGCGGCGGAACTCGGCCTGATCGACCGGTGCCCGTTCGTCGTCGCCGACCGCGCGCAGAACCGGGCGCGGCAACGCCTCGACGGGCCCCGCGACGGTAGGGGCCCCGGCCGACCTGAGGTAGCGGACGGCGGCGGCCGCCATCCCTGCGTGTCCCATCACATCACCCATTGAAGCTGACGGAGTGTCAGATAGGAAGGGGTGCAACCCCTGCCTTGCCCCTGCCTGCCCTCCCGTGCCTCTCCCGCGCACCTCCACGTATCTTTCGCCCCATGGGGTGGGGAGACACATGGCGGCCCAAGCGCTCCCGGCTGAGCTGGGCGAACGCCGAACTGAACGCGGCCGCGGCGGTCTGCGCGGCGCAGCTCGCGGTGGCCTGCGCGATCTGGTGGGTCGGGACCTTCGACGACGACACCCACGGAGCGGGGTCCGGCGGTGGACTCGCCGCCGCCGGTCTGCTGTGCATGCTCGTCTTCGGCCCGCTGCTCCTCGCCGTCCTGGGTCTGTTGCACGCGGCGGCGCACACGATGCCCGCCGCCACGCTGGCCCGCCTCACGACCCGGCGTGTTCGCGGCTCCGAGGGGGCCTGGCACCTGGCGTTCGTGGTGGTACTCGGTGTGCTCTGGGCGGCCGTGGCGGTCGTACTCGGCGGCGTTCCGCCCATCGGCACGATCGCCCTGCTCATCGCGGCGTCCGGTGTCCTGCCCGGGCTGGGCGTCGCGTACGTCCGGCGCCGGGAGCGGGCCACGGGACGCGTCCCGCGCAGCCGCCGCATCTGGATCCGCTCGGCGCTCGCGTCCTTCGGAATGTGCGTGCTGGTCGCCGTCGCGGGCGCCGTGGGCCTGTCCACGGGACTCATCGAGGAGTACGAGCCTCCGAAGCTGTCCGCCGAGCAGCTCGCCGGAGTCTGGCGGGGCGACGGTGGTGCCGTACTTCGGCTGCGCGCCGGCGGCCGTGCCGACCTCACCGCGCTGCCCGCCCAGCCCGAGTTCCAGGACGTGACGACCAAGGACTTCACGCGGTGCGACGGGACGGGGAGTTGGTTCCTCGACACCGAGGGCCGCTACGACCCGTACGTCGACACGGATGACCCTTCGCAGCGGGACGGCGTCGTCGTACACATCCAGGACTGTGGCCACGACACGTACTGGACGATCGGCGGCAGCGAGGGCAGCCCCGAGCTGTTCGTGCTGTTCGGCGACCCCGACTCGGGGGACCTGCGCATCCTGAAGCGGGACTGACCCGGCGGCCGGACCATTGACCCAGCGGCCTGGCTCAGCGGCCCTTGTACCGAGGGCTCCGCCGCTCCACGAAACTGGCGACCCCCTCGTTGGCGTCCGCCGTCGTCATGTTGATCTCCTGCGCGGCGGCCTCGGCGGCGAAGGCGGCCGTGCGGTCGGTGTCCAGGGAGGCGTTGACCAGCTGTTTGGTGAGGGCGAGGGCGCGGGTCGGGCCGGTGGCGAGGCGCTCGGACCACTCACGGGCGGTCTTCTCCAGCTCGTGCGGCGGTACGACCCTGTTGACGAGGCCGATCCGTTCCGCGTCCGCGGCCGTCAGCGCGTCGCCGAAGAACATCAGCTCTTTGGCGCGCTGCGGGCCGATGAGGCGGGGCAGCAGGTAGGCTCCGCCGCCGTCGGGGACGAGCCCGCGGCGCACGAACACCTCGATGAACTTGGCCGGCTCCGCCGCGAGTACGAGGTCGCACGCGAAGGCGAGGTGCGCGCCGATGCCGGCCGCCGTCCCGTTGACCGCCGCGATCACCGGCTTCTCGCAGTCGAGGACGGCGGCGATCAGGCGCTGGGCGCCGCGGCGGATGGTGCGGGCGACGTCGCCCGGCACCCGTTCCCCGGCCGGCGGTCCCCCGCGCAGGTCCGCGCCCGCGCAGAAACCGCGGCCCGTCGCCGTGATCACGACGGCCCGTACGTCCGGGTCGGCGGACGCCTGCTCGAGCAGCGCGATCACGCGTTCCCGCTGGTCCCAGGTGAGGGCGTTCATGGCCTCGGGGCGGTTGAGAGTGATCCACGAGACGGCGTTGTCAGTGGCGTGAAGTATCAATGAGTCGAGGGACTTTTCGGCAGATGCGGGGGATTCGGGAGCTGCACGGGATTCAGGGATCTCACGAGATTCACGAGATTCACGGGATTCGCGGGATTCGCGGGATCCAAGGGATTCGCGGGGGGAGTCGGACATGGAGGTACTCCGTTTCGTACGGGGAGTGGTGGGCCTCTTGCGCAGGAGGCGCGGCAGTGTGGGCGACCGCTCAGCGGCACACCACCAACGCGTCCAAAGCCACCGCCCCCTGCCCCCGAGGCAGCACCATCAGCGGATTGACATCCAACTCCGCGATGTCGTCCCCGAGTTCGAGCGCCATGCGCTGCACCCGGATCACGACTTCCACCAACGCGTCCACGTCCACCGGCGGACCCCCGCGCACCCCGTCGAGGAGCGCCCGCCCCCGCAGCTCGGACAGCATGGCCCGTGCCTGGTCCTCGCCGAAGGGCGGCACGCGGACGGCCGCGTCGCGCAGTACCTCGACGAGGACACCGCCGAGCCCGACGGTCACGGTCGGACCGAAGAGCTGGTCGTGCGTGACGCCGACGACCATCTCGACGCCCCGCTCGACCATCTGGCACACGAGCACTCCGTCGAGCGCGATCCCTTCGTAGCGCGCGATGTCGGTCAGCTCGCGATAGGCGTCGCGGACCTGGCTGGCGGAGGTCAACCCGATCTTCACCAGGCCGAGTTCGGTCTTGTGGGCGATCTGTGCGCCGGAGGCTTTCATCACGACGGGGTAGCCGACCTGGCTCGCCGCCCGCACGGAAGCCGCCGCGCTGGTCACCAGCTGCTCGCGCGGCACGCGGATCCCGTACGCGCGCAGCAGCTGCTTGGCCGCGTGCTCGCTCAGCTGCTGCCCGGGACGCATCAGCGCCTGCGCCTTGCGGAAGGAGGGCGAGGGGGTGCGCGGCGCCTCGTCGAAGGGGGAGCGGTACGCGGAGACGAACCGGTGGTGGTCCAGATAGGCGCGGACGGCGGTGATGCAGTTGGCGAACGTACGGAAGGTGGCGACCCGGGAGGACCCGAGCAGCGTCTCGCGGTAGGCGGCCTCCGTGCCGACCGGCGACCCCCACACCACGCACACCAGCTTGTCCGTCTGTTCCGCCGCGTCCACCAGATCCTGCGCGAGCTTGTCGCTCATGGGCGGGAAGGGCCCGGTGATGGGGCAGATCAGCACCCCGACGGCCGGGTCGGCGAGGATCGCGTCGATGATCTTCCGGCCGCGCCAGTCGCCGACGGGATGGCCACCGTTGTCCACGGGATTGGCGACGTTGAGGTACTCGGGTATCCACTCGTGCAGCTCGGCCTGCTTGTCGGACGACAGCGTGGGCAGGGACAGGCCCGCCTCGCTCGCCAGGTCCGCGAAGTGCGCCCCCGTGCCGCCTGAGATCGAATAGACGACGACCCCGTCGGCCTGGGGGGTGCGGGACCGCGCCAACAGGGCGGCGGTGTCCTGGAGTTCGTCGAGTCCGTCGACGCGGATCACGCCGTACTGCCGCATCGCCGCGTCCACCACCGTGTCGGCTCCGGTCAGCTTGCCGGTGTGTGAGGCGGCGGTGCGGGCGCCGGTCTCGGTGCGGCCGACCTTGACCGCGACGACGGGTACCCCGCGCCGGGCGGCGCGGTCGGCGGCGAGCAGAAAGGAGCGCCCGTCCTTCAGGCCCTCGACGTAGCAGGCGATGGCGCCGACCTCGGGCTGCTCGGAGAAGTAGGAGATGAAGTCGGCGGTCTCCAGGTCGGCCTCGTTGCCGGTGGGTGCCCAGTGGGAGAGGCGCACGCCCAGCTCCTGCATCGCGAACACCGGCCGTCCCTGGTGGCCGGACTGGGTGATGAGCGCGATCGCGGGGCCGTCGAGGTCGTCGCGGAACTTCTCGAAGGCGTTGAGGTTGGTGTTGGGCCCGAGCAATCGGAGGCCGGAGCGGCGGACGGCGGCGGCGAGCCGGGTCTGCGCGACGGCGCCCTCGGCTCCGGTCTCGGCGAACCCGGAGGCGAAGGCGACGGCGAACTTCACCTTGGCCTCGGCCAGTTGCTCGATCACGGGAAGGGGGTCGCCGACCAGAAGCACGGCCAGGTCGACCTGTTCGGGAAGGTCCGCGACGGAAGGGGAGCAGGGCATGCCGAAGACCGACTGACGGGTGGGGTGCACGGGGTGCAGCCGGGCGCCGACCCGCTCGGCCCAGGCGATCAGCTGCCGGGTGATGCCGGTGTTCGGCCGTCCCTCGGCGTCCGAGGCGCCGATGACGGCCACGGACTCGGGACGGAAGAAGCGGTCAAGGTCGGGTACGTCGGCGTACAGCGGACGGCCGCTGACGTCCAGGTCGTCGACCTCGGCCGGCCGGCCGTGCACGACCGGTGAGGGTTGCTCGCCGCAGGCGATGACCCGGGCCCGGCGGGAGTCGGTGGTGAGGGTGCCGTGGGTTGATCCAAGCATCGGTCCGCCCGCTCCTGTGTGACAGCCAACTTCTAACTGACGCAGTGTCAGATTACTTAACTGACGCCGCGTCAGGAACCGTTGTGCAGGCAAAGACCTGTGGCGGGCACCTTGGTGGTACCCGCCACGCGGAAGTCGGGAACGCCCTATGCGAGTCAGGAGCGCTTATGGACGTCCGGAACGCCATACGGAAGCCGGTAACCCGTCACAGCGCCGCGAGGACCTCCTTCGCGACCCGCTCGCCGGATCGGACGGCGCCGTCCATGTAGCCGTTCCAGTAGGTGGAGGTCTCGGTGCCGGCCCAGTGGATGCCGCCGGCGGGCCTGCGCAGGGCCGGGCCGTACTCGGTGAGGACGCCCGGCGGGGCGTAGGCGACCGGGCCGCCGCGGGAGAAGCCCTCGTTGTCCCAGCGCTGAAGCACGAAGGAGGTGGGGGACTTGGCCTTGTCGCCGAAGTAGGTGGCGTAGTCCTTGAGGACGGCCGCCTTGACCTCGTCGACGGAAGAAGCGTCGAACGCGCGCATCTCGTCGGCCTCGATGAAGCCCATCAGGGCGCCGTAGGAGGCGTCGGGCGGAGAGTTGTCGAAGGTGGAGCGGACGATGCCGGTGTCGCTGACGACCTGGCCGTTGAGACCGTCGGCGCGCCAGAACGGGGTGTCGTACACGGCGATCGCCTTGCCGATCGAGCCCATCGGCAGCCGCTGGCTGAGCTGGTCGCGGTCGGCGGGCAGCAGCGGGTCGTACGTGATGCGCGCGGCCAGCGGTGGCGGCAGGGCGACGACGACACGGCGGGCGGTCACCGTGATCCCGTCCGCGCTCACCAGGTACTTGCCGCCGGACAGGGTGATGGAGCGGACCGGGGCGCTGAGCACCATCCGGTCGCCGAGGGTCGCGGCGAGCTTGATCGGCACCTGCTGGGAACCGCCGACGAAGCGGCTCTCCTGGGCACCGGCCGCGGTCTCGGTCAGCCGTTCCAGGGTGCCGGGTGTGGAGGCATTGCCCGCGGCGGCGATGTAGAAGAGGACGTAGAGAAGGGAGAGTTCACGGGGCTGGGCCGAGAAGATGGACGTGCAGGCGACGTCGAAGAGGAACTTGGCGGAGGGGATGACGGCGTTCGCCCTGAGCCAGGTCTCGAAGGTCTGCCGGTCCCATTCCTCGGCCTTGGCGGCGGTCCAGGGCGCGTCGACCGGCACTTTTGTGGCCATGTCGTCGAGCAGGGCCTGTACGGCGGCGGCGTTCGCGAGCCCGGCGACATCGATGGGCGGGACCGAGCCGAGGAGGCCGTCGGTGGCGTAGGGGGTGCGGGTGCCGTCCTTGTAGAGGAGGTTCTTGCCGGTGTTGTACGTCGCGAAGGTCGCCACGCCCAGGGAGTCGGCGAGAGCCTTGATGCGGTCCTGGGTGGGGCCGATGAACTCGCCGCCGCCCTCGGTGAAGCCGCCGTTCGCCAGCTTCAGATTGACGACCCGGCCGCCGACGCGGTCGCGGGCCTCCAGGACGACCACGGACTTGCCGGCCGCCACCAGGTCGGGGGCCGCGGTGAGTCCGGCGATCCCGCCGCCGAC
Organism: Streptomyces sp. R41; assembly: GCF_041053055.1. Taxonomy (NCBI): domain Bacteria; kingdom Bacillati; phylum Actinomycetota; class Actinomycetes; order Kitasatosporales; family Streptomycetaceae; genus Streptomyces; species Streptomyces sp. R41. The sequence goes on along the minus strand of NZ_CP163443.1, from coordinate 4,763,026 downwards.
GACGGCGACGTCGGCCTCGCGGGCGGCGGTGGCGGCGGACGCGGTGCCCGCGGCGACGCCGGTGAGGGCGACCCCCGCGAGCCCGGTCGCGGCGGCGCCGCCGAGTATCGAGCGCCGGGAGAGTCGAGGTGATGGCTGAGGGGAGAGCTGTCTTTCGCGTGCCACGGTCATCCTCCGTCGAATGCGAGAGGTTGGGTGGAGCTGGAAAGTGAGCAGGGCTCGCATTCTGGCCCCCGTGGCCGCATCGGTACAGCACTCTCGCCACATCTGACGCACGCGTAACACACGCGGTACGTCAGGGAGTTGAGAGTTCGTACGTCAGCTTGGGTCAGCGCGCCACGGACGACGGTTTCCGCGTCACGGAGCGGGCCACCGCCTTCGCGATCTTCTCGGCGTCGAGGGCGAGTTCGCGGAACATGCCGCTGATGGGGTTGGTGAAGCCGGTGAAGTACAGGCCGGGCGCGTTCCTCGGCGTGCGAGCCCCGTGTACGACGGGCCGTCCTCGCGTGTCGAGTACATCGAGGTGGCCGACGACGCCCTCCAGTGCGCGGACGTACCCCGTCGCGGCGATCACGACGTCCGGGCCGATGCGTTTGCCGTCGGCGAGGACGACCTTGCCGTCCTCGAAACCGTCCACCGCGGCCACGATCTCGACCCGTCCCTTGCGGATGGCGTCGATGAGGCCGACGTCCTGGACGGGGATGGAGCCCTCGTTGACGCGGGAGTAGAGCCCGGTGTCGGGGCGGGGCAGGCCCTGGGCCGACAGGTCCGGCACGCTGAGCCTGGCCATCGGCCCGGCGAGGCGGTCGACGAGGCCGACCGGCAGTCGCCGTACGAGAATCCCGGTGAACTGGGCGGCCCAGCCGGCCGTCGAGCGGCGCACGATGTGCGGGGCCGTGCGGACCGAGAGGCGTACGCGCGAGGCGCCGCCCTCGATCAGGTCCACGGCGATCTCGGCACCCGTGTTGCCCACGCCGACGACGAGGACGTCGCGGCCGGCGTAGGGGTCGGGGTTGCGGTAGTCGCCGGCGTGCAGGAGTTCGCCGGTGTAGGTGTCGCGGCCGGGCCAGTCGGGCACGTGGGGCGTGTGGTTGTAGCCGGTGGCGACGACCACCGCGCTGCCGGTCAGTTCGCGGCCGCCGGTGGCGTGCAGCAGCCAGCCGTCGCCGCCCGGCGCCGGCTCGACGCGCGAGACCTCGACGCCCGTGACGATCTCCAATTGGTGGTGCTCGGCGTACTTCTCCAGGTAGCGCACCACGTTGTCGCGTGACACCCACCGCCCGAACGTGCGCGGCATCGCGAGTCCCGGCAGCGCGGACAGCCGCCGCGTCGTGTGCAGGTGCAGCCGGTCGTAGTGGCGCCGCCAGGACGCCCCGACCTTGTCGGACTTCTCCAGCACGACGGCCCGTACACCCTGGGCGCGCAGCGCGTAGGCCGCCGCGAGTCCACCGGGGCCGCCGCCGATCACGTACACGGGGCGGTCTTCGTGGGACGGCACCGCGCGCGGCGTGGAGGAAGCAGTCGAGTCGGCCATGAGCGCGAGCGTAATCACGCCCTCGCTTGATAGGTCTCGGTCAAGACCGGAATCGGTTGCGAACTGATCACGGGTGTAGGAGGAGTGGGTGGGACCGGTGGCGTAGGTCACTTGGTTGTGTGTGGGGTGTGCAGGGGCGTGTGGCCCCCGCCTCTTGCGCGGACATCCTCCGTACGCTGAACTGACGTACCGTCAGATCCCGCGTGCGGCAGGAGGTTCGGCCATGGACACGATCTGGCTCAGCGGGGCGGAGTGGCTGGCCGTGCTGCGGATCGGGCTCGGGCTGTGGTGGCTGGAGAGCTGGCGGCACAAGGACAAGAAGGGCTGGTTCGAGCGCGGGACCGGAATCGCCTGGGCGGCGGACGTCGCGGCCAAGCACCGGTGGAACGCGGTGCGCTCGGGCTTCGACGTGGTGGTCGCGCCGCGCCCGCGCACGATGGCGTACGTCGTCGTGTACGCCGAGTTGGCCCTCGGGCTCGGCCTGGTGGCCGGACTGCTGACGCCGATCGCCCTGGTCGGTGGGCTGCTCCTGAACGTCCTCTACCTCGTCCTCATGATCCACGACTGGGCCGAGCAGGGGCAGAACTCGATGATGGCGCTGATCTCGGTGGTCGGGCTGTTCGGGATGTCGTGGCAGACATGGTCGCTCGACAGCGCGATCGGGCTGTTCCAGTGAGCGGGGACCGCAAGCCCCCGCCGAGCGCGCCGTCACCGGCCCCGGGGTTCGACGTCCCCGAAGCGGACGCCTTCACCCGCCCGTACTGGGACGGGGCGGCGGAGGGGCGGCTGCTGGTGCGGCGCTGCGGTGGATGCGGGCGGGCCCATCACTACCCGCGGGAGTTCTGCCCGTACTGCTGGAGCGAGGACGTGGAGTGGGAGCGGGCGAGTGGCCGTGCCACGCTCTACACCTGGTCCGTCGTCCACCGCAACGACCTGCCGCCGTTCGGTGAGCGAGTGCCGTACGTCGCCGCCGTCGTCGACCTCGCGGAGGGCCCCCGGATGATGACCGAGGTGGTGGAGTGCGAGGAGGGCGCATTACGGATCGGGATGGAGCTGGAGGTCGCCTTCCGTGCGGGGGTGCCGGTTTTCCGGCCCCGGCCGCCGCTTCCCACGGGCTTCCCGGGCGGGAGCCCGGCGTGAGCCGAGGGTCAAGGGTCCCCCGGGGTGTGCCCCGTACGGGCCGACGCGTTTCAATGGCCGGATGGCTGACGTCCACGAGCAACACGCGACCCGTCCCTCCCCCGAGCTGAGCGGTCACGGTCTGCGGCTGCGCCTGTGGAACCCGGAGTCCGACGTCGACATCGCGGCGTATCTGCTCGGGCTGTCCGACCCGGAGTTCCAGCGCTGGAACACGCCGCTCAGGATGATCCGGGACCTCGACGGCGCCCGTGAGTCGCTCCGCTCGCGCATCGCGAGCACGGCGGACGGCACCGGGTTCTCCTTCTGCGTCATGGACGCGGACACCGATGCGATCCTCGGCCACATCGGCGTCAATGAGATCAACCACGTCATGAGCCGTGCCCTCGTCGGCTACTGGGTCCTCCCGGAGGCCCGCGGCCGCCAGGTCGCCACCCGCGCCCTGGCCCTCGCCGCCCGCTACGCCTTCACCGACCTCGGCCTGTACCGCCTGGAACTGGGCCACGCCCTCGGCCACGAGGTGTCCTGCCGCGTCGCCGAGCGCTGCGGATTCCGCTACGAGGGGACGCTGCGGGGCGCGATGTTCGAGGCGGGGCGGCACGACGCGTTCCGGGACGAGCATCTGCACGCGCGGCTGGCGACGGATCCCGAGCCGCCGGTTGCGTTCGAGCGGAGGGCGGCGAGCGGCGGCTGACCTCCGCGGACGGGGTTCCGGCAGGCCGTAGCGCGGTGAGACACGCGGGGCGTGGTACACGACTTCACGACGTAGAAGTTCATGGCCACAGCAGCTCCCTGAGCCAGCCGTCGTCGTCCGTCCGGCGGCGGTACGTAAGGCGTACGTGCCGCCGCCGGGCGTCGCCCTGGAAGAACTCCACCTCCTCCGGCTGAAGGCGGTACAGGGTCCAGGTGGGGGCGAGCGCGTCCGGCTCCCGCTGGGCCCGGTCCCACGCCGCCTCCGACGCCCGCGCCAACTCCTCCCGCGACGGCAGGACTTCGCTCTGGTGGCCCACCAGCGCGGCGGCCAGCGCACCGGGGGAACGGGCGTGCAGGTCCGCCTGGCCCTCCTCCGGCGGCGCGACGGTGACGGGGCCACGAAGGCGGACCTGTCGCCCCTGCACGGGCCAGTAGAAGCCGAGGGCGGCATACGGGCGGGCGGACAGCTGCCGCCCCTTGCGGCTCGTCGCGTGCGTCGCGAACGACCAGCCGTCCGCGTCCGCGCCGTGCAGCATCACGATGCGGACGTCGGGCAGGCCGTCCTCGTCCGACGTCGCGAGCGACATCGTGTGAGGCTCCGGCTGCCCGGCCGCCACCGCCTCCGCGAACCACCGCGTGAACAGGGCCAACGGCTCCTGCGGCGCCTCTTCCGGCTCGAAGCCGGGCAGCTCCGTGTCCCACACCCGCAGCGATCTCAGCAGCCCATGAAGATCCGGTTCCATGCCCCCGAGTATCACTCGCGGGTCTGACACAGCTGCGCCATCAGCACTGCGAGCAGCGGCTCCGCGTCCACGAACTCGCCGATCCCCGGCGCCCCGGCCCGCCGGCTCAGCCGGTACGTGCTGCCCTCTGGCGCCGGTACGCCGAGGCACTCGTCCTGCGTGGGGCGGGCGAACCTCCGGACACCTGGCGGCCAGTCGTGTTCCCCGCCCTCTTTGGGCGCCAGGAGGAAGTACGTCCTCCGGCATCCGCTCACCTCGCGGACGACGGGGCCGGGGTGGCCCGAGAAAGCGGGAGAGCTGTGTCCGCTGAAAACACTTACCGGACCGTCGTCGTGGTCACCCGTTCGGGGCCTGCCGGCGATGCGCGTGAGTGACTCCGCGTGCGCGGACGCCGCAGTGTGCGCAGGCTGGGACCTGCGGGCCCGGCGACCAACGGCGAGGGACGATGATCGTATCGGTGGTGTCGATGCCGGAGGGGATCGTCACTCGTACTCACGTGTCGGAGGCACGTGAGCGTCTTGCCGCGTCCGCCTTCCTGCTTGTCAACGTCGAGCTGCCCGAGGAGACGTCGATCGAGGAGCAGCCGATCGCCCAGCAGCTTGGTCTGGAGGCCGAGGAGCTGACCTGGCTCGGCAAGGACGGCGAACCCGTGCGGGCCGAATTCCTCGGAGACAGGGCCGGTTTCGTCGTGCCCGTGGTCGACCAGGGGCAGGTCACTCATATCCACGCCGTGGCGACCGATCGGTACCTGGTCACGGTTCACCGAGGGGTGGCCGAAGTGACGGAAAGCCTGACCGCACGATTCCGGCACGAAAGGCCGTCCGACGCCGTGGCCCTGCTGTTCCTGCTGCTGCAGGAGGCACTGGAGACCTTTCGCCGGTCCGCCGTGCAGGCCCTGTTGGCGGTGGAGGGCCTCGAGGACGAGATGTTCCAGGGACGACGCCCCGAGCAGGTCTACCGGCTCGCGCAACTACGACGGCAGGCTGCCCTCCTGCACCGCACGCTCCTGCCCTATGCCCAGGTGACGGATGACATCGTCACACGGAGGATGATGAGCGGCCGCTTCCCGGAGGAGCACCAACGGCTGGCCCACGCGTTCCAGCACGCGGCGCGGATGGTGATGACGGACATCGAGACTCTCCAGGACGCCGCGCGGCGGACCTTCGCCAGCTACTCCTCTCTCGTGTCCGGAGAGCAGAACGGCGTGATCAACCGGCTGGCCATCGTGTCGACGATCTTCCTGCCGCTGACGTTCCTGACCGGATTCTTCGGCATGAACTTCACCTACTTGACGGACGAGTTGGAGAGCAAGGCCGTCTTCTGGCTGCTCGCCGTGGGCTTGCAGGTGTCCGTCCTGTTCGTCGCGTTCTACGTGCTGCACCGCACCCGCATCTGGCGGAGGCTGCGTGACGAGGAGGGACTGGACGACCGGTGAGCCCACCGCACGAGCCCCTGTCACCGTGAGGGAGGTGGCGCGACGTGGGCCGCCGGGCGCGGCAGCCCTGTCTCAACGGCCCAGGACCACGGTTCCGGAGGAGCAGAACCAGCCGCCTGTCCCGGAGGCCACGGCCAGCTCCGGCAGGCCTCCGCCGCGCTTTCGCACCTGCCGCTCGCCCGCCTCTCCCCGCAGTTGCCGTACGGCCTCCACCAGCAGGAACAGCCCCCGCATCCCGGGGTGTTGAGCCGACAGCCCGCCCCCGTCCGTGTTCACCGGCAGCTCCCCGTCCACCAGCAGCCGCCCCTTCCCGGCGTCCACGAACGCACCCCCCTCGCCCTTCGCGCAGAAGCCGAGATCCTCCAGGGTCACGAGCGTCATGTAGGTGAAGGCGTCGTAGATCTCGGCGAGGTCGATCTCCTCCGGGCGCACCCCTGCCCGCTGGAACGCGAGCCGTCCGCTCACCGCCGCCGGGGACACCGTGAAGTCCTCCCACTCGGACATCGTGGTGTGCGAGACGTGCTCGCCGGTGCCGAGGATCCACACCGGCGTCGTACGGCAGTCGCGTACGTACTCCTCGGCCGCGAGCAGCACCGCCGCACCGCCGTCGGAGCGGATGCAGCAGTGCAGCTTGGTGAAGGGGTCCGCGATCATCGGGCCGGACAGGACGTCGTCGAGGGTGATCGGGTCGCGGAACATCGCCTCCGGGTTCGCCGAGGCGTTCGCGCGGGCCTGGACGGCGACCGAGGCGAGCTGTTCCGGCGTCGTGCCGTACTGGTGCATGTGGCGGCGCGCGGCCATCGCGTACTTGGCGATGAGCGTGTGGCCGTACGGGACCTCGAACTGCAGCGGGCCGCGCGCGCCGAAGGAGAGATTTCCCGTGCGCCGCCCCGCCTTGATGTCCGCGCGAGCGGTCGAGCCGTAGACGAGAAGCACCGCGTTCGCGTGGCCCGCCGCGATCGCGTCCGCCGCGTGCGCCGCCATGACCTCCCAGGTGGAACCGCCGACGGAGGTGGAGTCGACCCACGTGGGCTTCAGGCCCATGTATTCCGCCACTTCTATGGGGGCCAGGGTGCCCAGGCCCGCCGACGCGAAGCCGTCGATCACCGACCGGTCCAGGCCCGAGTCGGCCAGCGCGCGGCGGGCCGCCTGGGCGTGCAGGGCGTACGGGGTCGCCTCGTCCACCCGGCCGCAGTCGGAGAGGGCTGCGCCGACGACGGCGACTTTCCGCTGCCCTGTCCGCTGTCCTGTCCCCTGTCCTGGCGTCATGAATCTGACGGTACATCAGATAAGTCCTCCGCCGGGAGGTGGTCGCACCCCTGTGCATCTGCCACCCCTCGCCCTAACATGACGGCCCGTCAGATCCGGGAGGAGCCCACCCATGGACGCCCGTTTCACCGCCGAGCAGGACGAGATCCGCCGCACTCTGCGGGAGCTGCTGGTCAAGCGCTGCGGCCCGGAGGAGCTGCGGGCCGCCGTGCGGACCCCCGCCGGGTACGACCCGGCGCTGTGGGAGGCGCTCGCGCAGCAGCTCGGCCTGCCCGGGCTCGCCCTTCCCGAGGCGTACGGCGGTGTTGGTTGCTCGGTGACCGAACTCGCCCTCGCCTGCGAGGAGTCGGGTCGCGCCCTCGCCCCCTCGCCGCTGCTCGCGACCGCCGTCCTCGCCGCACCGCTGATCCTGGCCCTCGGCACCCGGGCCCAGCGCACCGAACTGCTGCCACGCCTCGCCTCCGGCGAGCTCACCGCAGCCCTCGCCGTACCGGGCGCGGGGCTCGCGACGGCGCTCGGGCTGGTCGGCGACAACCGCGGGGACTGGGCGGGCGACGGGCGCGCCGGGGGCGTACAGGCGCGACGGGCCGAGGGTGCCTGGCGCCTCTTTGGGCAGGCGGCACAGGTGCTCGACGGACACAGCGCGGGGCTGCTTGTGGTGGCCGCGCACACCGGGGGGTTCGCTCGGTCGCGGACGCTGCTGTTCCTCCTGCGAGAGGGCGCCCAGGGGCTCGTACGAGTGCGACAGACGTCCTTGGACGAGACGCGGCCGCAGGCCCGGATCGAACTGCGGGACGTGGACGCCGAGTTGCTCGGCGACGACGGCTCCGACGTGCCCACCGCGCTCGCCGCCGTCGGGGACACGGCCGCCGCCGTGCTCGCCACGGAAGCCGTGGGCGCCGCCGACCGCGCGCTGGAGCGGACCGTCGAGTATGTGCGCCAGCGCGAGCAGTTCGGGCGGGCGATCGGGTCCTTCCAGGCGGTGAAACACCGGCTCGCGGATGTGTACGTGGGGGTGCAGGCGGCGCGGTCGGCGGCGTACTACGCCGCGTGGGCGGCCGGCGCGGGCGGAGAGCGGGTGGGCGCGCTCGCGCTCGCCCAGGCGCTGGAGGCGCTGCGCACCGCCGCCTCCGAGGGCATCCAGCTGCACGGCGGCATCGGCTTCACCTGGGAGCACGAGGCCCATCTCTACTTCAAGCGCGCCTCTGGCGACGAACTGCTCTTCGGGCCGGTGCACCGGCTGCGGGGGTACGCCGCCGACGCCGCGCGGCTCTTCGACGGCGGGGAGGTGGCGGTGTGATGGCCGCGGACGAGGAGCCGGGCGGGGAACCGGCTGTGGGATCGGGCGAGCGGCCGGGTGCGGGATCGGGTATGGATTCGGGCGAGGGGCTGGGTGCGGGATCGGGTATGGATTCGGGCGAGGGGCTGGGTGTGGGTCCGGGCGAGGAATCAGGTGCGGGGCTGGGGGTCGGTCCGGGCGAGGAATCAGGTGCGGGGCTGGGTGTGGGTCCGGGCGAGGAATCAGGTGCGGGGCTGGGGGTCGGTCCGGGCGAGGAATCAGGTGCGGGGCTGGGTGTGGGTCCGGGCCAGGAATCAGGTGCGGGGTCGGACAGAGAACCAGGTAGGGGATCGGGCAAGGGGGCAGGTGTGGGGCCGGGGAAGGGGCCGGGTGTGGTGCCGAGGCGGATTCCCGGGGTCCGGCTGGTGCAGAAGGTGTCCTCGACCCGGGCCTTCGCCCGGGTCGCTCCGCACCTCGTGCCCGCCCTCGACCGCGCCGTGCACCGGCTCACCCGCGGCAAGGTGCTGCTCAGCGCGCAGATGCTGCCGGGCGTCATCCTCACCGCGCGCGGTGCGAAGAGCGGGCTGGAACGGCGGACGCCGCTGGCCTGCATGCCCGAGGGCGCCTCACCTGATGGTGGCCCGGGAAGCTGGATCCTCATCGGCTCCAACTTCGGGCGTACGGACCACCCTGCCTGGACCGCCAATCTCCTGGCCCATCCCGACGCCGAGATCAGCTGGAAGGGCGAGGACATCGCCGTAACCGCTCATCTTCTCGAGGGCGAGGAACGGGACGCGGCGTGGAAGGCGGTGCTGGCGTTCTGGCCGCCCTACGCCACGTATCAGGCGCGGGTCGACCGCGAGATCAGGCTGTTCCGGATCGTGCGGCGCTGACGGCCGTAGCCGCGCCCGGGCGGGCGGTGTTGACGGCCGTAGCCGCGCCCGGGCGGGCGGTGTTGACGGTCGCAGTCGCGCCCGGGCGGGCGGCGTTGACGGCTGCCACTCCGCCCGAGCGCCCGTAGTCCTGCCCGGGCGCCCGGAAAAGTCCGTTGCGGGCCGGGTCCCCGTCACCGGACAGTGGGTCCATGACCCTGCCCACCACCCCTCCGCCCGGTCTGGCCGTGCGCCCGGCGACATTCGATGACGCGGCGGCGGTGTGTGCGCTGCTCAACGAGATCGACCTGCTGGAAATCGGCCGCGCCGACACCGAACTGGCCGAGGTCCAGGCGGATTTGAAGCATCCCGAGGTGGAGTTGGAGCACGACTCCTGGCTGCTCTTCGACGGGGACCGGCTGATCGGATACGGCCTGCTGTGGGACGACTCCGGCGGCGAGCGGATCGACATGGACCACTACACGCTGCCCGACCGGACGCAGGCCGCGCTGCACCTGTTCGACCTGATGGAGGCCAGGGCCGCGGAGCGGGCGGCCAGCAACGGCGCGTCGCGGGCGGTGGTGCACCTGCACCTCAACATCGACCCCACCATGGACCTGCGAGCACTGCGCGGACGAGGCTGGCGCCCGGTCCGCCGCTACAACGTGCTGGCCCGTGACCTGTCCGGCGCGACGGACCGGCTGCCGACGCCTCCGCCCGGTGTCACCCTGCGGCCCTGTCCCGCCGAGCCGGACCGGCGGCGCGCCCACGCACTGCTCCAGGAATCCTTCGCCGACCACTTCGACTTCCAGCCGCGTACGTACGAACAGTGGCTGGACGACATCGACGCCGAGCGTGCCGACTGGTCGCTGATCTGGATAGCCCACGTCGACGGCCTCGGGGACGCCGCGGTGCTGCGCACCCACAACGACCGCGCCTCGATGGCCTGGATCGGCCACCTCGGCGTCCTGCGCGGGGCCCGGGGGCAGGGCCTCGGCAGCTACCTCCTGCGCCATGCCTTCGGGCACTACGCGGCGCTGGGTCGCGACCGGATCGGCCTCGGCGTGGACACCGACAACAGCAGCGGCGCGCTCGCGCTCTACGAACGGCACGGCATGGCCCTCGACTTCGCCGTCGACACCTGGGAGCTGGTCCGCCCCGTCTGACGGAGCGTGCCGTCCGCCGGTCCGGCCTCACAGCGTGGCCAGGCGCTCCACCAGCAGAAACCCGCCGATGCCGAGCATCGCGGCCCCGGAGGTGCGGGCCACCGCGCGGGCCGCGGCCGGCCTCGCCCCCAGGACGACACGGGCCAGCACGCCGACGCCGAGGTAGACGGCGGCGCAGCAGGCCATGTGGACCGCGCCGAGCACGGCGGTCTGCGCCGCCACCGGCGCCCCGGCGGCCGGCCTCAGGAACTGCGGCAGCACGGAGAGGTAGAGCAGCAGGCCCTTGGGGTTGAGGCCGCTGATGGCGGCGCCTCGGAGGAATGCTCGGGCCGCCCCCGGAGCGGCAGCCTCGCGGCCAGCGGTTCCAGCGGTTCCAGCGGTTCCAGCGGTTCCAGCGTCACCCGGCGTCGCCGGCCTCCGCAGCACCCCCCACCCCAGCCACACCAGATACCCCGCCCCCGCCACCGTGAGCGCGGTGAGCAGTCCCGGTGACCCCGCGACCAGGACCGCCAGCCCGGCCACCGCGAGCAGTGTGTGCACGGCGTACCCGGCGACGAGTCCCGAGACGGCGGGGAGCACCGACCGGCCCCGCAGCCCCGCGGATATCGCGTACGCCCAGTCGGCTCCCGGTACGCACACCAGCAGCAGATCCACGGCGAGAAACGCCGTGACCATTCCCCAATCCAGTCCCCAGTCCATACAGGGGACATTAGGCGCGATTGCCCCAAAGGTGTTTCCGAAGTTTGCCCATGATCGTGGGTTTCGGGGGAAGATCTGCCTCATGGACGCCGTGGACCAGAAGATTCTTGCCGAGCTGCAGCAGGACGGGCGGCTGACCGTGACCGAGCTGGCCGCACGGGTGCGGCTCAGCGTCTCGCCGTGTCATCGGCGACTGCGGGAACTGGAGCGGTCCGGTGCCATCCGGGGTTACCGCGCCGTCGTGGACCCGGCCGCGGTGGGCCTGACCTTCGAGGCGCTGGTCTTCGTCTCGATGCGCCAGGAGGACCGGGACACTGTCGCCGACTTCGAGCGCGCGCTGGCCGACATCCCCCACGTACTGGACGCACAGCGGCTCTTCGGGGAGCCGGACTATCTGCTGCGGGTCGCCACCGCCGACCTCGCGGCCTTCCAGCGGCTCTACGACGACCGGCTGGCGACGCTGCCAGGTGTGCAGCGGCTGACGTCGACGCTGGTGATGAAGCACGTGGTGACGGACCGCCCGCTGCCCGCGTAGCCGTCCCGGCCGTCCGTACAGCGCAGCAGGCGGCAGTCCACACCGGTGGACTGCCGCCTGCATGACAGGAGTTCGGGCAACAGGAAGGGGCGTACTACTTCGTCGGCTTCTTCCCGGTCACGCCGAGGTGCACCAACAGCGCCAGATTCGGCTTGAGTTCAGCCTGCTTGACGCCCCACGTCTGGAAACCCTTCTGGTGCGAGGCCACCGCCGCGAGCATGGCGACAAGGGAACCGGCCATCGCCGCCGGGTTCACGTCCTTGTCGACCTTGCCCTTGGACTGGAGGTCGGCGACCGTGTCCGTAAGGGAGTTGTTCACGGAGTTCAGGATCTTCATACGGATCTTGTAGAACCGTTTGTCGCCCTCGGCGGCGCCCAGATCGACGACCCTGAGGATCGCGTCGTTCTTGCGCCAGAACTCCAAAAAGCCGTCGACGAGTTCCTGTGCGGTCTGCCAGCCGGCCTTGCCGACCCAGGAACGCCCTTCGAGCAGCTGGGTCAACCCCGCGCCCTCCGCGGCCATTTGCTCGGCGATCTCGAGGACGGCGCCTTCGACGTCCGGGAAGTACTGGTAGAAGGTCGCGGGTGAAGTGCCCGCCTTCCGGGCGACATCAATGACTTTGACGTCCCGGTAGGGCGAGGAGCTGAGCATCTCGCTGAGGCAGTCGAGCAGCTTCTGCCGGGTCGCCTGCCCTCGCCGTCCGGCCACGCGGCCGTCGACGGTACGCACTTGTCCTGTCATGCCGTCAGCTTACCGAGGGGTGATCGGAGCGCGATTCGGCCGACTGCAAATGGGGTGCGGGGTGGATGCCGAGTGGATGCCGAGTGGATGCCGATGGGGCGCCTGCGGTCGGTGGGGGGTCGGGGCCGTGCCGGTACATCCGCCCGTCGCCGGTGGATCAGACGTTGGGTTGTGGGGAGCCGTTTCCAGATCCGGACGTAAGCGACGGGCATTCGATGTACCGGCACGGCCCCTTCCGTGCGTTCGCGGCTGCGGGTGGGTGCGGCTTGCGGCGCGGCCCATCCGTGCGTTCGCGGCTTCGGGTGCGTGGGGCTTGCGGCATGGTCCCTTTCGCGCGTACGCGACCGCGGGTGCGTGGGGCTTGCGGGCGCGGCCCCTCCCGTGCGCTCGCGGCCGCGGGACGGACTCGGGGCTGAGGACGTTCCGCCGGGTGCGGGTGCGGGTGCGGGTGCGGGTGCGGGTGCGGGGCTGCAGGAGTATTGGCCGCCGCGCGCCGTGGATGAAAGGCCGTTAGCTTGACCGCATGGCCGAATCAGACGTTTCCTCTGATTTCCCAGAAGGCGTGCCCTGCTGGGTCGACGCGCAGCTCCCCGACGTGGAGGCGGGCAAGCGCTTCTACGGCGAGCTCTTCGGCTGGACCTTCGCGCAGGGGTACGGCCCCGACGGCCTGGCGCACCTCGACGGTGAGCCCGTCGCCGGTCTCACGCGCAAGCGGGACGGCCGGATGCCCACCGTATGGACGGTGTACTTCGCGACACCCGACGCCATCGCACTCGCCCGGCGCATCACCGACGCGGGCGGGAAGCTCATCACGGTACCGACGCCGGTCGATTCCCTGGGCACCATGGCCCTCGTGACCGACCCGGAGGGCGCTGTCTTCGGCCTCTGGCAAGCCGGCACCCACGCCGGCTTCGGCAGACGGCACGAGCGGGACTCCTTCTGCTGGGCCGAGCTGTACGCGCGGGACACCACGGCCGTCGACCGGTTCTACGGCGCTCTCTTCCGCGACGCCCTCTTCGGTCCCGACGCGTCCCCCGACTTCGGCCGCGCGCCCGTCTCCGACGTCTACCCGGCCGAAATGCCGCCGCACTTCCTCGTCCACTTCGGCGTCGAGGACTGTGACGCGGTACTCGGGACGGTGAACCGGCTCGGCGGACGTGTCCAGGCGACACCCTTCGACACGTCGTACGGACGGGTGGCCGTGGTCACGGACAATCAGGGGGCGTCGTTCGCCGTACTGGAGCGGTGAGGCTTGGGCCTTTTGTCCCGAGACACCCCGATTCGCCCCCGGGTTCGCAACCTGTGGCCGAGCCAGGAAGAATCGGGGTGCGTGCCGCCATGGCGGTGCGGTGGTGAGACGCTGCACGGGGCCGCGTTCATACGTGGATGACGTGGCCCGTACGGGGAGGTGGCAGGCAAGTGGTGGATCAGCTGACGCAGCACGATCCGCGGCGGATCGGGCCGTTCGAGGTGCTGGGACGGCTGGGTGCCGGCGGCATGGGGCTGGTCTATCTCGCGCGCTCGGCTTCCGGCCGGCGCGTGGCGATCAAGACGGTCAGGACGGAACTCGCCGAGGACCAGCTGTTCCGGGTCCGCTTCACACGGGAGGTCGAGGCCGCGCGGGCGGTCTCCGGCTTCTACACGGCGGCCGTGGTCGACGCCGACCCGCGCGCGGCCGTGCCTTGGCTGGCCACCGCGTACGTGCCCGCGCCCTCGCTCGAGGAAATAGTGAATGAGTGCGGGCCGCTCCCGGCCCAGGCGGTGCGCTGGCTGGCGGCGGGTGTGGCCGAGGCCTTGCAGTCGATCCACGGCGCGGGTCTGGTGCACCGGGACCTCAAGCCCTCCAACGTCCTCGTCGTCGAGGACGGACCGCGTGTCATCGACTTCGGCATCGCGTCCGGCGTCTCGAACACCCGCCTGACGATGACGAACGTCGCCGTCGGTACGCCCGCGTACATGTCGCCCGAGCAGGCCAAGGACTCGCGCAGCGTGACCGGCGCGAGCGACGTCTTCTCGCTCGGCTCGATGCTGGTGTTCGCCGCCACGGGGCACGCGCCCTTCCACGGCGCCAACCCCGTCGAGACGGTCTTCATGCTGCTGCGGGAGGGCCCGGACCTGGAGGGACTCCCGGAGGAACTCCGTCCGCTCATCGAGTCCTGCATGCAGATGGAGGCGACCGCACGCCCCAACCCGGCCGACCTCCAGGCGCAGCTGGCGCCTCATCTCTTCGGTTCCGGCTCCGACGACAGCGGTACGGCGTCGGCGTGGCTGCCCGAGCGGGCTGTGGGCCTGATCGAGGCGCGCCGTGGGGGCCGTCCCGCGGTGAAGCCGTCTTCGGGCGGGGGGCGCAGTGGTGGGCGCCCGGTCGTGCCGCCGCCTCCCTCGCACGCCCCCGTGCCCGTCGGGGCGCCCGACAGCGGTCCGGTGCGGCTCGCGGGGGCCCAGGTGCCCATCGGCCCCGGGCCGCGCGTCGCCGACGCCCGTGCCGCCGCGGTCAAGGCGCCTCCTCCCGAGGCGGGCCTCGCCGCGTCCTGGTCCCGGCCGCGCGCCGGCGTGAACGGCGCCGATCCCGCGCCCACCGTGGCACCGCCCCCGCCCGCCGAGTCGGCCTCGGGCTGGCGCCCCTGGCGTTTCCGCATGTCGAACGACGTATGGGGTAGGCCGTCGGTGGCGGACGACCTGGTCTACGTCACCTCCTTCGAGGTCCACGCGCTGGACGTGGCGACCGGCCGGCGCCGCTTCAAGACGCGTGACGTGGCGTGGTCGATGGCGGTGGCGGACGGCCGTATCCACGCCTCGGACGGCCCCACGCTCTTCGCGTTGGACGCCCGCGAGGGAGGCGACCTCTGGCGCCTTTCGACAGACGCCTGGGTGTACTCGCTCAAGGCCGACCGGGGGACGGTCGTCACCGGCACGCGCGGGGGCGGCGTACAGGCCTGGGAGGCTTCCAACGGGCAGAAGCTCTGGGAGATCACCGGCGCCCAGACGGACTTCGAGTCCCCGGAGGCCGGGCCCGCCGTCCACGACGGCACGGTGTACGTCTGGAAGGACGCCCGGCTGCGCGCCCTCGAGGCGCGTACCGGTGAGGAGCGCTGGTCGTACCCGATCGGCGACGCGGCGTCGTGCGGCGGAGTCCCGGTCCGTCTGACGCAGGCGCCCGACGGCTACGTGTACGTCTCCGCCGGCACCCGTGTGCTGGCCGTCGACGTGGCGAGCGGCCATGTCCGCTGGCACTTCGAGGCGCCCGCCGTCTTCCTCTGCCCGCCGACCTTCGTGCCGGGCCCGGCGGTGACGGGCGGTGGCGTCTACCTGGCCGACTACCTCGGCACGGTGTACGCCCTCGACGCCACCGACGGGCGCGACCGCTGGCGCATCGCCACCGAGTCGCGCGCCTCCATCGAGCCGGTCCTCGTCGCCGCGGGGCACGTCCACGTGGGCAGCGGCAAGGGCCTCTACACGCTCGACGCGGTCACCGGCACGCCGAAGTGGCGCTTCCAGGCAGGGGGCGACCTGGTGGGCGCGCCCGCCGTGGCCGAGGGCCGCATCCACTTCGGCTCCACGGACCACCTCCTCTACACCCTCAAGGCGGACGACGGCCGGCTCCGCTGGAAGCTCGCGACGGGCGGGGAGATCACCGGGGCTCCCGTCGTCAAGGACGGCGTCGTCTACGCCTGCAGCAAGGACCGCTGCGTGTACGCGCTGGACGCGGAAAAGGGGACGGGGACGGCGCGGACGACGTAGGGGCGCGGGGAACTGCGCAATCTTTCAGGGGGGTCTGGGGGCGCAGCCCCCAGGTACGGGAATGGGTAGGGGCGGGGGGCGAAAACCCACCCCACCCCAGCGCGTACCCCCCACGGCACCCGTGACGGCCGTCGTACCGGCCACGGAAGGGACTCCGTACGGCGGCCGTCGATCAGGGGAGCGCGGGCGCGGACCCCGCTCTCGATGCAGACGCTACGCCGAGTGCGACGGCCCCGCCACGCGGCGCTGCCCGACCCCCCGGGTACCGCCGAGTAGCCCTAGCGCAGCCGAAAGCCGGGCCGCCGGGCCATGAAGAGCCCCGCCTGGCGCTCCCCCGAAAGGTTGCCCATCGAGACGAGCTGCGGCGCGTGCGCGAGCGCCTGCGCACGGGTCGCCTCCTTGGCCAGCCACAGCGCCCGCACGGTCCCCTGCACGGCCTCGGCCGGATACGAGGCGATGACGGCCGCACAGTCGACGGCCGCCGCCAACGCCCCACCAGGGGCGGTGACTTCGGACACCAGCCCCATCTCGTACGCCCGCCGCGCGGAGATCCGCTCGGCGGTCCCCATCAACGCCATCCGCGCCACCTCCCCGAACGGCATCCGCTGCGCCATGTAGATCGACTCGTACGCGCTGACCATCCCGTACGTCGTGTGCGGATCGAAGAACGTCGCCTCCTCGTCCGCCACGATGAACTCGGCCTCCCCGAGCAGATAGAAGGCGCCCCCGCACGCGATCCCGTTCACGGCCGCGATCACCGGCTTCCAGAGGTCGTTCGCCTTCGGCCCGATCGCGACGAGCGGATCGTCCACCATGTAGGGCGAGTTGGGTTGCGGCACGACCACGTCCCGGTCGATCCCCGTGCAGAAGGCCCGCGTACCCGATCCCGTGATCACGACGGCCCGTACCGAGTCGTCGAACCGGAACTCCCTCCAGGCGGCGGCGAGTTCAGCGGCCGTATCGAGGTCGATGGCGTTGAGCTTCCCGGGCCGGTCGAGGGTGAGGACGGCGACCCCGGTGTCCTTGTCGGCGCTGACGCTCAGGTGACCACCGCCGCCGCTCACGGTCGCTCCAGAACCCAGCGCGGCACGGACATGCCGTTCACCTCCGTGAAGACCACCTGCACCCGCGCCCCGATCCGTATCCGCTCCGGGGGAACGGAGTTGAGCGGCGCCTCGGGCCCGCTCACCAGATTCCCCACGAGCCGTATCCGCGGAGCCTCCGCCAGTTCCACCACGATCGCGTTGTACGGGGCCTGCTCCGCGTAGGCGGGCAGAAGCGGCGGATGCGGGATGACGTACGACCACACACGCCCCTTCCCGCTCATCTTCCGCCACTCGCTCGCGAAGGAGTGGCAGTGCGGGCAGCACGGCCGGGGCGGAAAGCGGAGTTCGCCGCAGTCGGCGCATGCCTGGATCCGGAGCTCGCCCTGGGCGGCGTACTGCCAGAAGGGCCCGCCGTCGTCGTCGAGGACGGGGGAGAGCAGGGACTCGTTCATGTCGGTTTCCATGTCAGCTCCTCAGCCACTCAGCCACTCAGGCCCTCAGCAGGAGGGCGGAGGTCGGGACCCCCTCCCCTGCCGTGACCAGGCAGGTGGCCGCCCCCGGCACCTGCGCCGTACTCGTGCCCCGCAACTGCTTCACACCCTCGTTGATGAGGTTGAAGCCGTGCACGTACGCCTCGCTGAGCCCGCCGCCCCCGGTGTTGAGCGGCAGCCGCCCACCGATCTCCAGCGCACCGCCCTCGGTGAAGGCCGCGCCCTCGCCCCTCCCGCAGAAGCCGTATCCCTCCAGGGACAGGGGTATCAGTGGCGTGAAGGCGTCGTAGATCTGCGCGACATCCACGTCCTCCGGCGTGAAGTCGGCGTGTTTCCACAGGTGTCGGGCGGCCGCCCAGGCCGGCCCGGTGAGCGGGTCGTCGTTCCAGTAATTGACCATGCCGTGGTGCTGGGCGGGCAGCCCCTGGGCGGCGGAGTGGACGTACACGGGCCGCCGGCGGCAGTCCCGCGCCCGTTCCGCCGACACGACGACGCATGCCAACGCTCCGTCCGTCTCAAGGCAGTTGTCGAAGAGGCAGAGGGGTTCGCTGATCCAGCGGGAGGTCATGTACATCTCCCGGGTGAGCGGGCGCTCGTACATGATCGCGGCGGGATTCTGATTGGCCCGGTTGCGGCAGGCGAGCGCGACATTGAAGAGGTGATCGCGGGTGGCGCCGTACTCGTGCATGTACCGGCGGGCCAGCATGCCGATCTCGTCGGCCGGGCGGAGGAGCCCGAAGGGGCGGGTCCACTGGGCGGGGGTGGGAAGTTGGACGCTGGTGTTCTTCCACGGTCGGGGTCCTGACCCCCTCTTCCGCGACCGCCAGGCGACCCCCACCGTCGCCTGTCCGCCGGCGATGGCGGCGGAGAGATGCGCGACGGTGGCACAGGAACCGCCCCCTCCGTATCCCACCTTGCTGAAGAAGCTGAGGTCACCGAGTCCGACGGCCTTGGCCACCTCCACCTCGTCGGTCTCCTCCATGGTGTAGGAGGCGAGCGCGTCGACTTCGGCGGGCGCGATGCCGGCGTCGTCGAGGGCGGCGAGGATGGCACGGCAGGCCAAGGTCTTCTCGGATTCGGGGAGTTGCTTGGCGAAGGGGGTCTGCCCGATCCCGACGACGGCGGTGGCGTCCTTGATTCCCGCCATGCGCGCACCTCCCGATGGAGTCCCGACTGCTGACAGGCTGTCAGGCTACAGCTAATCTGACGGTCAGTCAGCTAGTGGTTCGTCGGTCATGGGGAGGCGTGCGATGCGCGGGGACCTGGAGTGGGGCAGCATCCCGGGGCTGGTGCGCTCGGCGGCGACGCGCTTCGCGGACCGCGAGGCGGTCGTCGAGGGCCGTACCCCCATCTCGTACGCCGATTTGGGCGCCCGCGTGGAGCGCGCGGCGGCGGCCTGTATGGCGAGCGGCGTACGACGGGGCGACCGGGTCGCCATCTGGGCCCCGAACACCCTCGACTGGATCGTCTCCGCACTCGGCGCGGTGTCGGCGGGAGCGGTCCTGGTCCCTCTCAATACCCGCTTCAAAGGCACGGAGGCGGCGTACGTCCTGTCCCGCAGCCGCGCGAAACTGCTGTTCGTGACGGGAACCTTCCTGGGGACGTCGTACGTGGCGTCGCTGCGGCGGGCGTGCGGAGAGGGTCCCGGTTCCGCCGGCCCGCTGCCCGGCCTTCCGCACCTGGAGCAGGTGGTGGTGCTCTCGGACGACGCCCCCGCCGACTTCCGTACCTGGAAGGACTTCCTGGCGGACGGGGAGGGCGTGGGAGCGGCGGACGTACGGCAACGGGCGGACACCCTCTCAGGCTCTGCTCCCTCGGACATCATCTTCACGTCCGGGACCACGGGCCGCCCGAAGGGCGCGCTGATCACCCACGCGCAGACGCTCCGCGGCTACGAGATCTGGAGCGACCTCGCGGGCCTCCGTGAGGGGGACCGCTACCTGATCGTGAACCCCTTCTTCCACACCTTCGGCTACAAGGCGGGCATCGTGGCCTGCCTGATGCGCGGCGCGACGATGATCCCGCAGCCGGTGTTCAACGTGGACACGGTGCTGGCGAATGTCGCCTCGGAACGCATCTCCGTCCTGCCGGGCCCGCCGACCCTCCACCAGTCGCTGTTGGACCACCCCTCCCGGGACGCGCACGACCTCTCGGCCCTGCGCCTGGTGGTGACGGGCGCGGCGGTGGTGCCGCTGCGCCTGGTGGAACGCCTGCGTTCGGAACTCGGCGTGGACACGGTGCTGACGGCGTACGGCCTCTCCGAGGCGAGCGGCATCGTCACGATGTGCCGCCGGGGAGACGCGCCACCGGTGATCGCCTCGACCTCCGGGCGGGCGATCCCGGACACGGAGGTACGGGTGGTGGACGCGACGGGGGCGCCCCTCGGGGCCGGCTCACCCGGTGAGGTCCTGGTCCGCGGCTTCAACGTCATGCAGGGCTACTTCGAGGACCCGGAGGCCACGGCGGCCGTCCTCGACGCCGACGGCTGGCTGCGCACGGGCGACGTCGGCGTCCTGGACGACGCCGGCAACCTCCGCATCACGGACCGCATCAAGGACATGTTCATCGTCGGCGGCTTCAACGCGTACCCCGCGGAGATAGAGCAACTGCTGGGCCTGCACCCGGATGTGGCCGACGTGGCGGTGATCGGCGTTCCGGACGGGCGGCTGGGGGAGGTGGGCAAGGCGTACGTGGTCCGCCGGGCGGGGGCGGTGTTGACCGCCGACGACCTCATCGCCTGGTCGCGGCGCGAGATGGCGAATTACAAGGTGCCGCGGGTGGTGGAGTTCGTGGGGGAGCTGCCGCGGAATGCGAGCGGGAAGGTGGTCAAGGGGGAGTTGCGGGGGCGCTGAGGGGGACGTGGCCGGGTACGGCCACGGCCGCGGGGGCGCTGGGTCTCGTGGTCGGCCTGCTCGTACCGGTCGTCGGAGTCGCCGCCGGATCGCCCGGGTGCTGTATTCCACCGGCGCGGTGATCACGGTGGCTCAGGCGCGCTGGTACTCGCACATCCCGTTCCCCCTGGTGTACGCGGCGCCGGTGGCCGAGGCGCCGGCGCTGGGGTTGGCTGCCGGAGCGTGCCGCGCAGCTTGGACAGAGCGGCGCGGATCTCCCCGATCACCACCTCGGGACGGTTGAAGACGTCCAACGCGGTGAAGCGGAGGAGGAGCCGGACCTCCGGGCACTGGAGGACCTGGTTGAAGCGGTCGATGTCCCGCCGATGTGACTCCCGGGTGCCGTGGAAGGCATACCCCTCGATCTCGACGGCCAGGCCCTCGGCCCGGAAGAGGAAGTCCAGGTAGCGACGGCGGCCGTCGGGCGTACGTAGTTCGGCCTGGCTCTCGGGGTGCAGGCCCGCGTCGTGGAAGCGCAGGCGGGCGATGGTCTCGGCGGGCGAACCGGAGCTCCGGTCGGCGAGCCTCAGCTGGCGGCGGGCAATTTCCGCGCCGCGTGCGGGAGCTTCGAGCGCGAGCGCGATGAGGGAAGTGGTCGCGAGGGGCGCGCGGCGGATGCCGCCGACGCGCCGCCAGGTGAGGGCCGACTCCACGGCGACGATCGCATCGTCCCGCGCCCCGCTCCGGAGGAGATCAGCGAGCGTACGCCCGACACACGTGACCCGCAGCCCGTCCCGCCGGACCACGTCTCCCTCTCCCAGGGCCATACGGTGCACGACCAGGCCCTTCCCCTCGCATCGGAGGCCGAGCTCGGGATCGACGAACTCCAAGGGCCCCTCGGCGGCTACCAGCCCGAGCGTCTCAATTCCCCACAGCGCGGCCGCCGAACGGTGACTCACGACGAGCCTCGGCTTGAGCAACTGCACAGCCCGCAGCCGAGCGGAGAGATCCGCCTCCCGCCCCGGCTCGACCCAGGCCCCAGCCTGGATCCGGGTCCACCCCTCATCCCCGAGCGCCCGGAGCAGGGACCTCCGCGCCCAACCGGCCGCTTGGGCACGCGAGGTGAGCAGCACCCCCCGCTCGGCCAGCACGCCCAACTCCAGTCGCTCCACCCCCTCAGCATCCCGAACCCGCGCCGTACCACCTCGGCCCTGTGGATAACCGCACCCCTCGGGTAGATGAAGGAGGGATTGGCAGATTTGGGCCAACGGGGACGACTGTTTCCTGGCGAAACGGCGATGCGGCTGGCCCAAATCTGCCAATCCCTCACTCCTGAATGAGGGGAAGGGGCTTGTTTGCGGCCGGCTCCGGTAGGCGGCGGTCCGGCAGGGCTTCCAGTGGCAGCCAGGCGAGGTGATTCCGCATCCTCGCCCACCTCTGCCATGCAGCCCATACGCCCGCGAAGCCGCCACGGATCACCGCATCGTGTCAGCGGAATTCCGCTCAGCCGCCCCTACTGTCGTGCGGTTGTCGGATCTCCGTGGCCGTTTGACGGAGTGGACCGAGGGAGCGGGCGCGTTTCCGGTAGAGGGACGGACGAAAGGGCCGAGCTTGTGCTCGGCCCCTTGCGCGGTGAACTGGCTGGTTCGCTTTGGAGCTACTCCGCGACGCCGGTGATGTGGCTGTCGTCCGGTGTGACCGTGATGTGGCTGTCATTCGGTGTGACCGTGATATGGCTGTCGGCGAATGCGGGGACCGACGCCCCGCCCGCTGCGGCGACGGCAATGGCGACGGTAATCAGGGCCTTCTTGGCGCGAGTCACGCTGACTCCTACGAGAAAGTTGAACTTCCGAACGTCAAGTGCCGGTAGCGCCAGGGGGGTCATAGTTCGAGCGGATCGAACAGTTCGCGCCACCGAATGACCTGAGCCATGCACCGGACACACATCGGCCGCGACGGCTCCCCCTCCGCGCCGCCGCGGCCGATCCCCGTGTGGTGTGGTCTGGTTAGGCCGGCTCGTCCGTCGCGTGGACGTTGTCCGTGGACGCGTCGCCGGTCTCTTCGCCGGGGGCGATCGGGTTCTTGCCGGTGAGAGGCTCGGTGGTGGCGTGCACGTTGTCCGTGGTGGCCGTCGGCTCGTCGGTGGCGTGGACGTTGTCGGTGCTGTTGGTGTCGCTCATGACTGGCTCCCCTGGCAGTTCTTCATCGGTGCGGTTGCGGTAGTCGGGAAGGGCCCGCCCGGCAACTCCCCCGAGGGTCGCCGGACGGGCACTTCTGGGCCGATTCACCTTAAAGGCGCGGCCGTTTGTCATCCCGTCTGCCCCCCGACGCGACGGATCGACACGCCTGAGAGTGCCGGGTGGCGATAAACGAACGATGAACGTGCAGGCGCGCGCTCAGGCGACGGCGAGTGGCTTGAGGAGAGTTCGCACCTCAGCGGCCTCAGGTGCGCCCAAAGCCTCGAAGATATCCAGGGCTTCCCGCCAGCAGACCTGCGCACGACCGATCTGCCCGATGCCGCTCAGGGCCCGACCGAGCACAGTGAGAACGTTGCCGCGTCGCCACTCGCCGCCGATCCCGCGGAGAACGGTCAGCGCCAACTCGGCGTTCGCGGCGGCCTGTGCGGGACGCCGGGCGGTGAGGTCGGCCTCGGCGAGACGGAAAAGGGTCATGCCTTCCCAGAGCCGTTGGCGACTGTCCCGGAACACTTCGAGGGCCTCCTGCAGGCGGTCGACAGCCTGGGAGAGCTGACCGCTCTGCGTGAGCGCGAGCCCCAGGGCGTACCGGCCGTTGGCTCCCTTCAGCGCGTGGCCCATGTCGTCGTACATGGCCGTGCCCTGCTGGGCCAGAGCCACCGCGCTCGCGGTGCGTCCGGCGGCGAGGTGAATGCGGGACAGATTGCACAGAGCGCTTGCCTCGCCCGGGCGGTCCTCGCAGGCGCGGAAGTTCTCGATGGCGCGGGTCAGGTGCGCCTCTCCGTCCTCGTGCCGGTTCTGGTACAGCGCGATCACACCGAGGATGTTGGACGACCAGCAGCTGGTCAGGGGGTCACCGGTGGCGAGGGCCAGTTCCAGGGCGCGCGTGGCTGCTTGGTCGGCCGAGTCGAAGCGTCCGGTGATGTGGTGCACGAAGGACAGGGTCGTGAGAGCCCGGGCCTCGGCGCGCGGGGCCGCGATCTTCTGCGCTGCGGTGCGTGCGGCTTCGGCAATGGCCTCGTACTCCTTGGAGTTCGCCCCTGATTCGGCCAGGTCGCAGGCCGCCCACAGGAGATCGACGGCCCGTGCCAGGGATAGCGGGCCCATCGACTGCCGTACGCAGGCCAACGTGCAGACCGCCTCGGCATACAGCCAGTCCTGAGCCTGGTGCCGATCCACGAACACGAGGCCCGGATATTCCGTGACCTCGAGGTGATCCACCAGCCGGTCTCCGGGCCGGTCGATCTCATAGACCCCGGCAGTCGTCGCCAAGTAAAAGTCCAGCAACCGAGACATGGCCGCATCCCGCTCACTGGGCGGCTGCTCATCCCGCTCCGCGCACGCACGCGCGTAGAGCCGGACGAGGTCGTGGTACCGGTACCGACCGGGCGCCGCGGACTCCAGCAGGGAGGTGTCGACGAGGGACTCCAGGAGGTCCTCGGTGTCCTCGACCGGGAGGTCCAGGACCGCGGCCGCGGCGGCCAGGGAGATGTCCGGGCCGTCCGCCAGGCCCAGCAGGCGGAATGCCCGGGCCTGGGCCGGCTCCAGTTGGCCGTAGCCCAGTTCGAAGGTGGCCTTGACGGCCAGGTCGCCCGCCTGGAGTTCGTCCAGTCGGCGGCGTTCGTCGGCGAGCTTTGCCGCCAGGACGGACACCGTCCATGTGCGACGGGCGGCCAGTCGCGACGCGGCGATGCGGATCGCCAGGGGCAGGAAGCCGCACGCCGCCACCACGTCCAGCGCGGCCTCCCGTTCGGACGCCACCCGCTCCTCGCCCACGATCTTCGTGAAGAGCTGGAGGGCCTCCTCCGGGCTCATCACGTCCAGGTCCACCAAGTGGGCCCCGGCCAGGTCCACCATCCGCACCCGCGACGTCACCAGCGCTGCGCAGCCCTCGGTGCCGGGAAGCAGCGGACGCACCTGTGCGGCATCCCGCGCGTTGTCCAGCAGGACCAGGACCCGGCGGCCGTCCAGGACCGAGCGGTACAGGGCCGAGCGTTCCTCCAGGGAGTCGGGGATCGCCGAGTCCGCCGTACCCAGGGCCCGGAGGAAGGCTCCCAGCACCGTCTCCGGCTCCGCCGCCCGCGCCCCCGCGCCCTGCAGGTCCACGTACAGCTGCCCGTCCGGGAAGGCCCCGCGCGCCTGGTGTGCCACATGTACCGCGAGGGTCGTCTTGCCCACGCCGCCGATCCCCGCCAGCGCCGAAACCGCCATCACCCGGCCCTCCGCCGAGGAGGCGGAGGCCAGGACGGCGCTCAGCTCCTGGACGAAGGAGGAACGGCCCGTGAAGTCCGTGACGGTGGCCGGAAGTTGGGCGGGACGCACTGGCGCCGCCGCGGGCTCCGCCGCCGGAGCCGACGGTTCCGCGAGGCCCGGGTCCGCCTGGAGGATGCGCTGCTGGAGTTCTTTCAGGCCCGCCCGCGGGTCCACTCCCAGCTCGTCGGCCAGCAGGCGCCGCGTGTCCGCGTACACCGCCAGGGCCTCCGCCTGGCGGCCGGAGCGGTACAGCGCCAGCATCAGGAGTTCGCGCAGCCGCTCCCGGAGGGGGTGCGCGGCGGTCAGGGCCGTCAGCTCGGAGACCGCCTCCGCGTGGCAGCCCTGCTCCAGGTCCATGTCGAGACGGGACTCGAGCAGTTGCAGTCGCCACTCCTCCAGGCGCGCGCGCTGCGTCTCCGCGTACGGGCCGGGGATGCTCGCCAGCGGCTCCCCGTCCCAGTGGCCGAGCGCGTCCCGAAGCAGCTCGCGGGCTCGGCAGAGGTCGCCGGTGCCGCGCGCCTTCTCGGCGTCCGCCGCCAGCTCCTGGGCCCGGGCCAGGTCCAGCGCGCCCTCCCCGAGCGAGCGGATCGCGTAACCGCCCGACTCGCTGACCAGGACCTCGGGGCCCAGTGCCTTCCTGAGCCGGGACGCGTAGGTGCGTACGGCGGCCAGCGCCTGGGACGGTGGCTCGTCGCCCCACAGGGCGTCGATGAGCTCGGACGCCGTCGCCGTGCGGCCCTCTCGCAGGAGTAGCGCCGCCAGCAGGGCGCGTTGTTGGGGGGACCCCGCCGGCAGGGGTTCGTCCTCGCGCCAGGCGCGCACCGGGCCGAGCACGCTGAAGCGCAACGCCGCCGATTCCTCGGGACGCCGCTGCTCCGGTACTCGCGGCACACCGTCCATCGCTGTCCCCCTGCCGAACCGTCAGTACAACGAGGCCAGTTTGCCTTGTTCATGGCGGATGCGTCAGCTGTGGGAGACCTCGATCACAGGGCGCCGCACGGTACACCACAAGGCCCTCACAACGTCTCCCCACACGTTGGCGCGGATTCACTCGACCCGGAGGTGCCGGCAGGTTAGCTGACGGACCGTCAGATCAGCGCTACCGTGAACCTCATGGAGACATCCCGGACCTTCCCGAAGATCATCTCGGTGGACGACCACACGGTGGAGCCCCCCGACGTCTGGCGCGACCGGCTGCCGGCGAAGTACCAGGACACCGGGCCCCGCATCGTCCGCGCGCCCCTGAAGGAAATGACCTTCCTGGGAGGGAAGTTCGCACCCGTCATGGGCAGCCCGGGCGACGACGGCCCCATCGGCGACTGGTGGGTGTACGAAGACCTCCACCGGCCGCTCACCCGCCTCGACACCGCCGTCGGATACGACAGGGACGAGATACGCCTCGAAGTCATCACGTACGAGCAGATGCGGCCGGGGTCGTACGACGTCCCCCAGCGTCTGGCCGACATGGACGTCAACCATGTCCAGTCCGCCCTCTGCTTCCCCACCTTTCCGCGCTTTTGCGGTCAGACGTTCACCGAGGCCAAGGACCGTGAGCTGGGCCTTCTCGGGGTGAAGGCCTACAACGACTGGATGGTGGAGGAGTGGTGCGGGCCCCAGGCCCACGGCCGGCTCATACCGCTCACGCTCATCCCCCTGTGGGACCCCGAACTTGCGGCGGAGGAAGTACGGCGCAATGCCGCCCGTGGCGTACGCGCGGTGGCCTTCTCCGAGATTCCGCCCCATCTGGGGCTGCCCTCCATCCACACCGACGAGTGGGACCCCTTCCTCGCCGCGTGCGACGAGACCGGCACGGTCATCGCCATGCACATCGGCTCGTCCAGCCGCATGCCGTCGACCTCCGCCGACGCCCCGCCCGCCGTCGGCTCCACCATCACCTTCGCCAACTGCTGCTTCTCGATGGTCGACTGGCTGATGAGCGGCAAGTTCGAGCGCTTTTCGAACCTGAAGGTGATGTACGCGGAGGGGCAGATCGGGTGGATCCCGTACATCCTTGAGCGCGCCGACGTGGTGTGGGAGGAGAACCGCGGCTGGGGCGGCGTCGCCGACAAGGTCCACCGGCCGCCGTCCGAGCTCTTCGCCGAGCACGTCTACGGCTGCTTCTTCGACGACGCCTTCGGCCTGAAGAATCTCGACGCCATCGGGGTCGCCAACGTCCTCTACGAGACCGACTACCCGCACTCCGACTCGACCTGGCCCAAGTCCAGGGAGGTCGGTGAGGCCCAGATGGGCCACCTCGACGCAGACGTGGTCGACCGGATCGTACGGCGCAACGCGATCGATCTGCTGGGGCTCACGGAGGACGGGCTGTGGCCCCGGGGAGGCGCCGGTTAACGATTCGGGAACTCCCGCCGTCTTCCAGGGCAACCCTGCCACCACCACTGGAGTCGTACTGGCGGCGGAGTGAGGATCTTGACTCCTCCGTCGGGCAGCTGCACTTTCAGCGCGGGAGTTGGGTTCCACATGAGAAGACGCAAGTTTCGTTCTCGCCTCGGACTCGTGGCCGCCGTGGCCGTCGCCGGAGCCGTTGTCGGCCCGGTGAGCGCGCACGCGGCCGGTACGGCGAGCGCCGGGGCGACGAGCGTGCGCGCCGACTTCAACGGCGACGGGTACACGGACCTCGCCGTCGCCGCCCCCTGGGGCACGGTCGGCGGGTACGCCCGTGCCGGATACGTGAGCGTCGTGTACGGCTCCTCGCAGGGGCTGGACACCAAGCACCGGCAGGTCATCAGCCAGAACACGGCCGGCATACCCGGCGCCGCCGAGACCGGCGACTGGTTCGGCTGGGGCCTGTCCCTCGGCGACCTGGACGGCGACGGGTATACGGACCTGGTCGTCGGCGCCCCGAGCGAGGACGTCGGGTCCGTGCAGGAGGCGGGCACCCTGACCGTCGTCTGGGGCGGGAAGACGGGTCTGTCCGGCGGCAAGGTCGTGGCGACCGGCTCCATGCTCGACCAGGTCAAGCCCCGGCACGCCACCGTCGGCGACTTCAACGGCGACGGCCGACTCGACGTGGCCACGGACAACCACCTGCTGACCGGTCCGTTCACCCGCACCGCCGGTGCCGCGGCGACCGCGGACATCGCCTTCGACCTCAGCTATGAAGACGCCGGCTTCACCATCGACGACGTCGCCGCCGGGGACGTCGACCACGACGGCATCACCGACCTCGTCGGGCTCGTCCACACCCCCACCGAGGAGGGGCCGCCGGGCGCCGCCTATCGCATCGCCTACCTCCACGGCACCAAGCAGGGGCTGAGCGACCCGGTCGTCCTGAAGCGGTCCGACGGCACCAACATGCCCGGCGGCTCCAGCCTCGGCATCGGCGACGTGAACAAGGACGGGTACGCCGACCTGGTCGTCGGACGCCCTGTCGACGGCCAGGGTGAGCGATCCGTCGAACCGACGCTCCTCGGCGGGCAAGTCGGCGTGGTGTACGGCTCGGCGAGCGGGCCCGACACCTCCCGTACGACGGTGATCAACCAGGACACGGCGGGCGTGCCCGGAGTGTCCGAGTATGGCGACGACTTCGGCCTGGGCATCTCCATCGGGGACGCCAACGGCGACGGGTACGCGGACGTGGCCGTCGGCTCCCCGGGTGAGGACATCGGCACGGTCGCCGAGGCGGGCGGCGTGGCCGTGCTGCGCGGCGGAGCGTCCGGCCTCACCGGCAGCGGCGCCGTGTCCTTCAGCCAGAACACCACGGGTGTGCCCGGCACCGCCGAGAAGGGCGACCTCTTCGGCGGGCACACCGCGCTGGCCGACGCCAACCACGACGGCCGTGCCGAGCTGTACGTCGCCGCGCACGGCGAGAACACCTACGACGGCGCCGTCTGGGCCTTCCGCTCCACCAGCACCGGCCCGACCGCCTCCGGCTCGGTCTCCTTCGGGCCCGCCGACATCGGCGCGCCCGTCACCGACGCCTGGTTCGGCTACGGCTTCGCCCGCTGACGCACAGCCCACGCACCCTGTCCCGGGCAACAGCCCCGGCGGACATGTTCCGCCGGGGCTTCCCCTTGTCTGACGCGGCGTCAGCGACGACTATGTGCGAGTCCCATTCAATCTGACGGTTCGTCAGTCGGGCGGCCGTCGGTCAGGCAAGGGGGTCGTCGTGCCCGTCCCGTCCGAGGAACGCCTCTCCTACGGCATCCAGCTCCCCGTCCAGTCCCAGAGCACCATCTACGCGGAACCCTGGGAAGCCGCCGCCGGCCCCGACGACCTCGTCGAGATCGCCCGCGCCGCCGACCGCTCCGGCTTCGCGTACCTCGCGAGCTGCGACCACGTCGCCATCCCGAGGCGCCTGGCCCCCGCGATGAGCACCATCTGGTACGACCCCGTCGCCACCCTCGCCTACCTGGCGGGCGTCACCGAGCGCGTACGGCTGCTCAGCCACGTCGCGATCGTCGGTCTGCGGCATCCGCTCATCACGGCCAAGCAGTACGCGACCCTCGACCACCTGAGCGGGGGGCGCCTGATCCTCGGGGTCGGCGCCGGACATGTACAGGAGGAGTTCGAGGCGGTCGGGGCCGACTTCGAGCGGCGCGGGGCGGTCCTCGACGAGTCCATCGACGCGCTGCGCGCCGCGCTCGGACCGGAGGAGTTCCCCGTTCACCACGGCAAGTTGTACGACTTCGAGGGGCTCGGGCAGCGGCCGCGGCCCGCGCAGGAGCGGGTGCCCGTGTGGGTCGGCGGGTCCTCGCCCGCCGCCGTGCGTCGCGCCGCGCTCCGGGGCGACGGCTGGCTGCCGCAGGGGGATCCGCGCGACCGGCTGCCGGAGCAGATCGCCAAGCTGCGCCGGATCAGGGACGACGCGGGGATCACCGAGCCCATCGTCGTCGGCGCGATCACCGAGCCCCTCTACGTCGGTGAGCCCGGCTGGGACGTCGGGCGGCGCACGCTGCACGGGGCGCCGGAAGCACTCGCCGAGTCGCTGCGGGCGTACCGCGCGATGGGCGTGCACCAGATACAGGTGCGGTTCCGCAGCAGGGGCCGCGGCGAACTCACCGACCAGATCGCGGCGTTCGGCGCGGACGTCGCGCCTCACCTCAACTAGGGAGTCAGGGCATGGGCAAGCTGGACGGACGCGTCGTCCTCATCACCGGTGCGTCGCGCGGGCAGGGCGAGCAGGAGGCACGGCTGTTCGCCGAGGAGGGCGCCAAGGTCGTCGTCGCCGATGTGCTCGACGATCAGGGCGAGGCCGTCGCCAAGGAATTGGGCGCGCTGTACGTCCACCTCGACGTGAGTCAAGAGAGCGACTGGAGCTCCGCCGTGGCGGCCGTCGAGAAGACGTACGGCCGTATCGACGGGCTGGTCAACAACGCCGGCATCCTGCGCTTCAACTCCCTCGTCGACACGCCCCTCGACGAGTTCATGCAGGTCGTGCACGTCAACCAGGTCGGCTGCTTCCTCGGCATCAAGGCCGCGGCGCCGCGTATCGCGGCGGCCGGCGGGGGAACCGTCGTCAACACGGCCTCGTACACCGCGATGACCGGGATGGCGGCGGTGGGCACGTACGCGGCGACCAAGCACGCCATCCTCGGGCTCACCCGGGTCGCGGCGATGGAGCTGGCGCACCAGAACATAAGGGTCAACGCCATGTGTCCGGGCGCCATCGACACCGCGATGTCCAACCCGGCCCAGCTGGACCCGCACGCGGACGCGACGGAGACCTCCCGGGCCCTCGACGAGCTGTACAGCAAGCTCGTGCCGCTGGGGCGGATCGGGAGGCCGGAGGAGGTAGCGCGGCTCGCCCTCTTCCTCACGTCCGACGACTCGTCCTACATCACCGGGCAGCCGTTCGTGATCGACGGGGGGTGGCTGGCGGGAGTCTCCGTCATCTGACTCCTTGTCAGGTATTGACGGTCCATGCGGGCGGTGCCACAGTCGGCGAACAGGTAAATCTGACGGTACGTCAGAAACATAGGGACTGGGGACGGTGAACCTCCTTGGAATTCGGGCTCTTTGTACAGGGATACGTGGGCAAGCGGGCCGAGACCGATCCGCTCGCGGAGCACAAGGCGCTGATGGAGGAGACCGAGTACGTCATCCAGGCGGACAAGTCCGGCTTCAAGTACGCCTGGGCGTCGGAGCACCACTTCCTGGAGGAGTACTCGCACCTCTCGGCCAACGACGTCTACCTCGGCTATCTGGCGCACGCGACCGACCGCATCCACCTCGGCTCCGGGATCTTCAACCCGCTCGCCCAGGTCAACCACCCGGTGAAGGTCGCCGAGAAGGTCGCCATGCTCGACCATCTCTCCGAGAACCGCTTCGAGTTCGGCAGCGGCCGCGGCGCCGGCTCGCACGAGATCCTCGGCTTCCTCCCCGGCATCACCGACATGAACTACACCAAGGAAATCTGGGAAGAGACCATCGCCGAGTTCCCGAAGATGTGGCTCCAGGAGGAGTACGTCGGGTTCAAGGGCAAGCACTGGCAGCTCCCGCCGCGCAAGGTGCTGCCCAAGCCGTACGGCAAGTCGCACCCCGCCATGTGGTACGCCGCCGGGTCGCCGCCCTCGTACGCCATGGCCGCCCGCAAGGGCCTCGGGGTGCTCGGCTTCAGCGTGCAGAAGGTCTCCGACATGGAGTGGGTCCTCGAGCAGTACAAGACGGCGGTCGTGAACGCCGAGCCGATCGGAGACTTCGTCAACGACAACGTGATGGTGACGACGACCGCGATCTGCGCGCCGACGCACGAGGAGGCCATCCGGATCGCGGTCGGCGGCGGGCTGCACTATCTGCCCTCCCTCGTCTTCCGCTACCACGACACCTTCCCGCGCCCCGAGGGCTTCCCCGTCTGGCCCGAGACGCTCCCCGAGTACAACGAGGAGTTCGTCGAACTCCTCATCGAGGAAGAGCTGTTGATCTGCGGCGATCCGGACGAGGTGCTCACCCAGTGCAAGCGCTGGGAGCAGGCGGGCGCCGACCAGCTCTCCTTCGGCCTGCCGGTCGGGGTCCCGCCCGAGTACACGCTGCAGACGATCAAGCTGATCGGCGAGCACGTGATTCCGAAGATCGACACGGATCCGGTGCATCGGACGACCCGGTTCCGCCAGGCCGCTTAGGGGGTTCCGCCGCGATGCTCGACCACCTGATCAAGGGCGCGACCGTCGTGGACGGGACGGGCGCGCCCGCGTACACCGCCGACGTGGGGATACGGGACGGTCGTATCGCCGTGATCGGTACGGTCACCGAGTCGTCCCGTACGACCGAGGACGCGGCCGGGCTCGTCCTCGCCCCCGGCTTCGTCGACCCGCACACGCACTACGACGCCCAGCTCTTCTGGGACCCGTACGCGACCCCGTCCCTGAACCACGGGGTCACCACGGTCGCGGGCGGCAACTGCGGCTTCACCCTCGCCCCGCTCAACCCCGCGCGGCCCGAGGACGCCGACTACACGCGCCGCATGATGTCCAAGGTCGAGGGCATGTCCCTGGTCGCCCTGGAGGAGGGCGCGCCCTGGAACTGGCACACCTTCGGGGAGTACCTGGACGCCCTGGAGGGGCGGATCGCCGTCAACGCGGGCTTCATGGTGGGGCACTGCGCGCTGCGCCGGTATGTGATGGGCCCGGACGCGGTGGGCGGGCAGCCCACCGAGGAACAGTTGTCGCAGATGCTCGCCCTCTTCCACCAGGCGATGGACGCCGGGGCCTGGGGCCTGTCCACCACCCAGTCCTCCACGCACTCCGACGGCGACGGCAAGCCGGTCGCCTCCCGGCACGCGAAGCCCGCCGAGCTGCTGGCCCTGTCGAAGGCCGTGGGGGAGCACGAGGGCACCCAGATCGAGGCGATCGTGGCCGGCTGCCTCGACCAGTTCAGCGACGCCGAGATCGACCTGTTCGTGGAGATGAGCACGGCGGCCGGCCGCCCGCTCAACTGGAACGTCCTGACGATCGACGCCGCCGTCCCCGAGCGCGTCCCCCGCCAGCTGGAGGCGAGCGAGCGCGCCCGCAAGGCCGGCGGCCGCATCGTCGCGCTCACCATGCCGATCCTCACGCCGATGAACATGTCGCTGGGCACCTTCTGCGCGCTGAACCTGATCCCCGGCTGGGGGCCGATCCTGGGGCTGCCCGTGCCCGAGCGGATCGCTCGGCTGCGTGATCCGGATGTACGCGCCGAGATGCTGCGGCGCGCGGACTCCAAGGAGGCGGGCGTCTTCCGGCGCCTGGCCAACTTCGGGCGGTACGTCATCGGGGACACCTACAGCGCGGCGAACGAGGGGCTGACCGGGCGGGTCGTGAACGACATCGCCGCCGAGCGCGGCCAGGAACCGTTCGAGTGCCTGGTCGACATCTGCGCGAGCGACGACCTGCGTACGGTCCTTTGGCCCATGCCCACCGACAACGACCCCGACTCCTGGGCCCTGCGCGCCGAGACCTGGCAGCACCAGGACGTCATGCTCGGCGGCTCCGACGCGGGCGCCCATCTGGACCGCATGTGCGGAGCCCCGTACACCACCCGCTTCATCGGCGACTGCCTGCGCGGGCGCAAGCTGGTGACGCTGGAGCGGGCCGTGCAGATGCTGACGGATGATCCGGCGCGGCTGTTCGGGCTGCGCGAGCGCGGACGGATCGAGGTGGGGTGGCATGCGGACCTCGTGCTCTTCGACCCGGAACGGATCGACGCCGGGAAGGCCACCCTGGTGCACGACCTGCCGGGAGACAGTCCGCGCCTCGACTCGAAGGCGATCGGGGTGAGCGCCGTGTGGGTCAACGGGGTCGAGGCGCTACGGCGGGATGTGGTGACGGGGGCGGTGCCCGGGAAGGTGCTGCGCTCCGGGCGGGACACGCGGACGGTGAGCACCAAGTGAGCGGTGACGAGCAGTGGTTGTTCATCGGCGGGTCGTGGGTGGCGCCCGAGAACGGGTTCTACGAGGTGATCGACCCGGCGACCGAGGGCGTCGTCGGGCGGGCGCCGGAGGCCTCGCGGGAGCAGGTGCACGCGGCGGCGGCCGCGGCCCGCGAGGCCTTCGAGACGTGGTCGCGCACGCCCGCCGACGAGCGCGCCGCCGTCCTCGGCCGGGCGGCGGACATCATCCAGCGCAACTTCGTCCCGTACGCCGACCTCGCCCAGGCGGAGAGCGGCGCGACGACGGGGACGGCTCGCGGAATGCAGGTGGGCGTCGGGGTGGCCCGCTTCCGGCGCTACGCGAAGGTCGAGCCCGTAGAGCAGCCGCTGCCGCCGCAGATCAACGAGGCCGGCCCTTTCGGCAAGGCGGCCGTGATGGGCGCGCTGGCCGTACGCCAGCCCGTCGGCGTCGTCACCTGCATCACCTCGTACAACAATCCCTGGGCGAACCCGGCCGGCAAGATCGCCCCCGCGCTGGCGATGGGCAACACGGTGGTGGTGAAGCCGGCCCCGCAGGACCCGCTGTCCGTGTACCGCATGGCGGAGGCGCTGGAGGCGGCGGGCGCGCCGCCGGGGGTCGTCAACGTGGTGAGCGGCTCGCGCCCGGAGGTGGGCGAGGCCGCGGTGGACTGCGCCGACGTGGACATGGTGAGCTTCACCGGATCCACGGCCGTCGGGCAGCGGATCGCCGAGGTGTGCGGCCGTGGGATGAAACGGCAGCTGATGGAACTGGGCGGCAAGGGCGCGGCGGTCGTCTTCGACGACGCCGATCTGGAGTCGGCGGTGTCGGGGATCGGCACGACGTTCTCGTTCTACAGCGGGCAGATCTGTACGGCGCCGACCCGGGTGCTGGTGCAACGGGGCGTGCATGACCGCCTGGTGGAGCAACTGGCCGCTTACGCCGGGTACTTGAAGGTGGGCGACCCGCGGGAGCAGGGGACGGTGGTGGGGCCCGTCATCTCCTCCGCCCACCGGGACCGCGTCGAGTCGTATGTCGAGCTGGGGCGGAAGGAAGGGGCACGGGTCGTCACGGGTGGCGGGCGCCCCGCCCTCGAACGCGGCTTCTACGTCGCCCCCACCCTCCTCGCCGACTGCACCCCCGACATGCGGGTGGTCCGCGAGGAGATCTTCGGCCCGGTCGTCGTGGTCGTCCCCTTCGGGGACGAGGAGGAGGCCGTCGCCCTCGCGAACGACAGCGACTACGGCCTGATCGACTACGTCTGGTCCGGCGACGTCGCCCGCGCCTTCCGCGTCGCCCGTCGCCTCCGCGCCGGCGGGGTGGGCGTGAACACCGTCGGCCGCAACATGGAGGCCCCCTTCGGCGGCTTCAAGAAGAGCGGGGTGGGGAGGGACGTGGGCTCGTACGCGCTGCACGCGTACAGCGAGGTGCAGGCGATCGTTTGGCCTGGGTGATTTCTTTCGCCCCCGCCGCCCCTGCCCATTCCCGTCCCCTGGGGCTCCGCCCCAGACCCCGTTCGCGCAGTTCCCCGCGCCCCTGAAAAGGGGCGCGGGGAACTGCGCAATCTTTTCGCGGGGGTCTGGGGCGGCAGCCCCCAGGTACGGGACGGGCAGGGGCGGCGGGGGCGAAAAACCTCAGTCCTCCAAGTCCACCCGCACCGTAAGCAGCCGACCCCCCACCGCCCGGACAGCCGCGCTGTTCAGGCGGGGCAGCGTCTTCAGGCGCGCCCGGGCGTCGTCGTCCGGGAGAAGGTGGGCCGTGCCGCTGTGCCAGCGCCCCCTGATGCGGACGCGAACCCGCGCGTCCGCACGAATGTTCCGCACGTACTGGGACCTCTCGCCGTACTCGGAGACCAGCCAGAAGGAGTCGCCGACACGACGGCCGCCCACCGGCGTACGGCGGGGCAGCCCGGACTTCCGCCCCGTGGTCTCCAGAACGGTCTGAATCGGCAGACGGCGAAGGACCGGGTTACCGATGCGCCGCTGGAACGGCGTGACCATCCGGTACTTGAGCTCGGCGTAGCGCGTCATATGGGGGCCGCCTCTCCTGCGCGTCGCCACTGAAATTACACGGGCCCGGTGGGCCGGGCGTAGCGATGTTACGGCCGAGGGTAGCGGCGCTACCGTATTGGTGTTAGCGTTGTTTTTGGCAGGGAGCGAATCACCGCTACCCCAGCAGTGACAAGGAGCAACGCCATGACCGAGCAGTACGAGCCGTCGAACACCTCCCCCCGCGTGGCCGTCGTCACCGGCGGATCCCGCGGCATCGGCCGGGAAACCGCCGAGCGACTCGCCGCCGAGGGCTACGCCGTCGTGGTGAACTACGCGGGCAACGAGGCCGAGGCGGGCAAGGCCGTCGCCGCGATCACCGAGGCCGGCGGCCGGGCGATCGCCGTCCGGGCCGACGTGGCCGACGAGACCGAGGTGGCCGCCCTCTTCGACGCGGCCGAGTCCGCGTACGGCGGGGTCGACGTCGTCGTGCACGCGGCGGGCGTCATGGCCCTGGCCCCGCTCGTCGACCTCGACCTCGACGCCCTCGACCGGATGCACCGCACCAACATCCGCGGCACGTTCGTCGTCGACCAGCAGGCCGCGCGCCGGCTGCGCGCGGGCGGCGCGATCATCAACTTCTCCAGCTCCGTGCTGGCGCTGGCCATCCCCGGCTACAGCGCGTACGCCGCCACCAAGGGCGCCGTCGAGGCCATGACCCTGATCCTGGCCCGCGAGATGCGCGGCCGGGACGTCACCGTCAACGCCGTGGCCCCCGGGCCGACCGCCACCGCCCTGTTCCTGGACGGCAAGGACGAGGAGACCATCGCGCGGATGGCCGCCCAGCCGCCGCTGGAGCGCCTCGGCACGCCCGAGGACATCGCCGGGGTCGTCGCCTTCCTGGCCGGACCGGCCGGGCGCTGGGTCAACGGCCAGGTGGTCCGGGCCAACGGCGGCATTGCCTGACTCCCCTCTCCCTTCCTCGTCCAAGGAGTTCAACCATGTCTGTCACAGGCAAGACGATCCTCATCACCGGCGCCGGTTCCGGCTTCGGTGCCCTGTCCGCCCGCACACTCGCCCACGCCGGGCACACGGTCTACGCGGCGATGCGCGACACGGCGGGCCGTAACGCGTCCCGGGTCGCGGAGGCCGAGGCGTACGCCGCCGAGCACGGAGTGGAACTGCGTACGGTCGAACTGGACGTCCTCTCCCAGGAGTCGGCGAACGCCGCCGTCGACACCGTGCTGGCGCAGACGGGCTCGCTGGACGTCGTCGTCCACAACGCGGGCCACATGGTGACCGGCCCGACCGAGGCCTTCACCCCCGAGGAACTGGCCGCGGTCTACGACACCAACGTGCTCGGCACCCAGCGAGTCAACCGAGCCGCGCTGCCGCACCTGCGCGCGCGGCGGCACGGCCTGGTGCTGTGGGTCGGCTCCACGTCCAGCAGGGGCGGCACGCCGCCGTACCTCGCGCCGTACTTCGCCGCCAAGGCCGCGATGGACGCGCTCGCCGTGTCGTACGCCGCCGAGCTGGCCCGCTTCGACATCGAGACGACCATCGTGGTGCCGGGCGCCTTCACCTCCGGCACGAACCACTTCGCCACGGGCGGTCACCCCTCCGAACAAACCGTGATCCCGGCGTACGAGGAGCGCTACGCGGGCCTGATGGACCAGGTCGCCCAGCGCCTGGCGGCCCTCGCGCCCGCCGACGCGGACGTGTCCCTCGTGGCCGACGCGATCGTCGAGGTCGTCGACACCCCGCACGGGAAGCGGCCCTTCCGGGTCCACGTCGACCCGGCGAACGACGGCTCCGAGGAGGTCAGCCGGGTCGCGGACCGCATCCGGGCGGAATTCCTGACGAGGATCGGCCTGGAGGACCTCCTCGCCCCGCACGAGACGGCCGTATGACCAGCAGCGGTATGGCCAGGCACAGGACCAGCCGTATGACCAGCCGCATGACCTCGGATAGCGTCGCTCCCGTGAGTACGAAGGCGCGGATTCTCGAAGTGGCGGCCGCCCTGGTCGCAGAGTCCCCGAACGGGGACGTCTCGACCCGGGCGGTCTGCGAGGCCGCCGGGGTCGGTGCCCCGGCGCTCTACCGCCACTTCGGGGACAAGGAGGGCCTGCTGTCGGCCGTCGTCGACCACGGCTGGGAGAAGTACCTGGCCACGAAGCGCGAACGCCGCCCCGGCACGGACCCGGTCCAGGACCTGCGCGACGGCTGGGACACCCACACCGAGTTCGCCCTCCAGAACCCCAACCTCTACCGCCTCATGAACTCCCCGGCCATGCGCACACCGCCGGCCGCGGCCCTGGAGTCCCACCAGATCCTCACCGCGGACCTCCAACGGGCCGCAGAACAGGGCAAGTTGTGCCTCGCCCCGGAACTGGCCGCCCAGATCATCATGTCCGCCAACGTCGGCGTCGCCCTGATGCTGGTCTCCCGCCCGGCGACCTTCACCGACAGGACGGTCTCCCGCCGGGTACGGGACGCCGTACATGCGGTGGTCTTCACTCCGGACGTGACGGAATCCCGTACGCCGTCCACGGCCACGCCGGCCGAAACCGGCGTCCCCGCCACAGCGACCCAGCTCGGCGCCCTCCTCCGCCAGGCCCCCAGCCCGGCCTTCACTCCCGCCGAGGGCGCCCTGCTCTCCGAGTGGCTGGACCGGCTCTCGAACACGGCGCCCGAGTAGGGCAGGGGTTCCGGATGGCTGTGGGAGCCGCCCGCTTCCACCCACCGGTGCCCCGGCCCACCAGGGCGTCGGCCGCCGGGCCCGCACGGCCGTGCCCCCGCCGGGGCGAGGGCACGGCCGCAGTGACTTACCGGTCCTACGGGTGCAGCACCACCTTGGTGTAGCCCTCGATGCGCTTGTCGAACTTGTCGTAGCCCGACGGCGCCTGATCCAGGGGCAGTTCGTGGGAGACGACGAAGCTGGGCTTCGCCCTGCCCTCGATGATCATGTCTCGCAGGTAACGGTTGTAGCGCTTCACGTTGCACTGTCCCGTACCCAGCCGCAGGCCCTTCTCGAAGAGCTTGCCGATCGAGACGAGGAGCATGCCGTGTTTGGCCTGATCGTCCGGGCCGCCGGGGTCGGACGGGACGTAGAGGCCTGGTATGCCGAGCGCTCCAGTGGCCCGGACCGTGCCGACGAGCGAGTTCAGGACGGTCGCCGGTTCCTCGCGGTCCGTGCCGTGCGCCATCGCCTGGTAGCCGACGGCGTCGACGCCCTTGTCCGTGCCGATGCCCTCGGTCTGCTCCTTGATCTGCTCGACCGGGTCGCCCTCGGCGAAGTTGATCGGAACCGCGCCTATCTCCTCGGCCTTCTGCAGCCGCTCGGGGACCCGGTCCACCACGAACACCTTCTTCGCACCGCGGAGCAGAGCCGAGTAGGCGGCCATGAGGCCGACGGGCCCTCCTCCGTACACCGCGACGCTCTCGCCAGGGCGGACCTGGGCGAGTTCGCAGCCGTGGTAGCCAGTGGGGAAGATGTCGGCGAGCAATATGAAATCGCTCTCGTGCTCGTTTCCCTCCGGCAGCTTCAGGCAGTTGAAGTCGGCGTAGGGAACGCGCAGATATTCGGCCTGGCCACCCTTCCAGGGCCCCATGGCGACATAGCCGTAAGCTCCGCCCGCGAAGCCGGGATTGACGGTCAGACAGAATCCGGTGAATCGCTCGACGCAGTTGGTGCAGAAACCGCAGGCGACATTGAAGGGCATGACCACACGGTCGCCCTCCTTGAGCCCGGTGACGCCCTGGCCGAGTTCCTCGACGATTCCCATGTTCTCGTGGCCGAAGACAATGCCGGGCTCCGCAGCGGTGCGGCCCTCGTACATGTGCAGATCGGAGCCGCATATCGCGGTGGAAGTGACCCGTACGATCACATCGTTCGGATGCTGGATGCTGGGCTTTTCAACTTCTTCGACCGCAACGGTGAACGGTCCTTTGTAAACGACGGCCTTCATGGCTGCCACCTCCGCTCGGTGACGCACGTGCTCTATTCGCCACGCTCCCCGCCCCACTTTTGCCGCGTGACCTATCTCTCATGATTCTCCGGCCTGCTCGATAGGACAACCCGGTAATCTCAGGTTGAATAAACAGCCATCGCCGTACCGAGGAATTCCCGGAGAGGGAGGGCGTAACGTGCCAGCACAGCGACTGGGAACCCTGCTTGTCCCCGTACCAGGGCTCTCCGGTACCACTTACCCGCCAGGGACGACCGTGACTGTCCGCGGTCGAGGCGCGACTGTCGACGCATTCGTCAACGGCGACTGGCTTCCTTTGTCGTGGTGGGAGTTCTCCGACGGCCTCCGCGAGGACATCGCCGACCGCTGACACCTCCTGCGCCGCCATGGCTCCGCATCGGAAGCCGTGCGACCTCACTCCTTGCCCGAACCCGCGGACGCCGGAAGCCCGAGCGCCCGCCCACCGTCCGCGGCCGCTCGGCCGACCGGGCGTGGGGGCGAGACGCCGCGCTCGAGTTCTACTCCTGCTCCCCGGGCGTCCCCAGGAAAATCGGATTCGTGAACGCCGCCAACGCGCCCGGCAGCGGCCCCACCGCCACCTCGTGGCGCAGTTCCGCGCGTACGTACGCCGCGTACGCCGCCGTCGTCTGCCACTCGGCCGTGCCTGAGCCGGAGACCGGCACTGGCGCGCTCGTGAACAGGACGCCCTGGTCGGTGACGAAGCGGATCGTGCAGCGGGGGACGCCGGTGGCCTCCAGGCGGATGGTGACCGGGGTGTCCTTGTCCACGCGGAGGCGTTCGCCGATGCCCGCGTGTTCGCCCTTGGGGCCGGATGCCGTGAAGGTGAGGGAGACCAGCTTCGACTCGGCCACGTAGGAGCGGCCCGCGCGGATGCCGGCCTGGATGGCCTCGCGGGTCAGGTCGTCGGCGAGGACGACCGTCTGAGGGGTGCCGACCGGGTCGGGATCGCGGTGCGCGTCGCTGTTGCCCATCGCCGGGATCCAGTCGTGGCCGGAGCGCACGGCGGCGACCAGCGTGTTGTCCCACTCGGCGAGGGACACCTCGTCGTCGGGGGTGAACGGGCCGTTCCACACCTCGACCGCGTCCGCCTCCCCGAAGCCGAACTTCCAGCCGCAGCCGATGCAGGTGGCGTGCGGGTGGGCGGGGACGACCAGGCCCCCGGCGCGGCGGATCTGGCGCGCGTACTTGCCGAAGCGGTTGTCGCGGGCCCGGTAGCGCCAGTCGACGAAGGTGCCGGGGTCCGTGCCGAGGGCCACCACGTGGCCGTTCCGCGTCGTGACCTCCTCGCCGAGCATGATCAGGAGGTCGTCGCCCGCCTGGTCCGCCCAGTGCGCGTGCGAGGAGTGGGTGTTGTGCTCGGAGGTGTTGATGAAGTCCAGCCCTGCCGCGCGGGCCAGCGCCGCGATCTCGGCGGGGGTGCGGCGGCCGTCCGAGTACCAGGAGTGCAGATGGCAGTCGCCGCGGTACCAGTCGCGGCCGCGGCCCTTCGCCCGCGAGGGCGGGTACGTCGGCTGCGCGACGACACCGGGCTCCCCGTAGGTGAGTGTGATCGTGATCTCGTACGGCAGTCCCTGCGGCGCCACCGTGTACGGGCCCAGCGCGATGTGCCAGGTGCCGGGGCGGATCGGGCCGGGGAGGTAGCCGGGGGTCGCGTCGTCGCCGCGGAGGAAGAACTCCGTGCGCGCCCCGCCCGACCAGCCGCGGAAGCCCCGGCCGCCCAGCTCGGTGCCGCGCTCGTCGAAGATGCCGATGTCGAGGGCGTTGCCCATGGTGCCGGCCGGCACGGACGGCTTCTCGTAGGTGTACGCGACCTTGATCTCCCGTACGCCGTGCGGGACTTCGACCGGGAGGTACACGAAGTCCGGCGACCCGACGGGAAGGGTGCCGCGTACCGTCTTCGTCTCTTGGTTGCTTGCCGCTTCGGCTGCGGGGCCGTTGGAGAAGCTCACGCTTCCCAACGTAAGCGCGACGGCGGCACCCGTCACGAACAGGGCGCGTCTGGCCATCCCGTTTCCGTGGTCGTCCTCGCACATGCTGCTGCTCCCAGGTGTTGAGCGTGACAGTGACATGACATGGTCGGGGGAGGATGTGACACGTACAACCCTGGTATTCGGCCGTGAACGCCGGTGCACGGGAAGGGAATCGGCGGCTTGCGCGGAACCGGCGGCTTGCACGGGACCGGCGGCTTGCACGGGACCGGCGGCCGCGGCTCACGCTGAACCCGCGGCTGCGGTTTGTGCCTTGTGCGGAGGCCCGACTGCTCCTCCCCGCCGCGACGCGCTGCCGGACCGGCTCACCCGGTACCAGTACCACTGTGTAACGATCCGCCGGGTGCGAGGAATACGACCACGCCTTGGAACGCCTGATCAACGCGATCGTATGCTCGAAGGATGACGACTTCCGCGACTCCCGGAACCGGGCCGACGGCGAACTCCATGCGACGCGCGCTCAAGCGTGCGCGGGACGGCGTCGCGCTCGACGTCACCGAGGCGGCGGTGCTGTTGCAGGCGCGCGGCGCGGACCTCGACGACCTCGCCGCGTCCGCCGCCCGGGTGCGGGACGCGGGACTCGAGGCGGCGGGCCGCGCCGGCGTCATCACGTACTCGAAGAGCGTCTTCATCCCGCTGACCCGGCTCTGCCGGGACAAGTGCCACTACTGCACCTTCGTCACGGTCCCCGGCAAGCTGCGCCGGGCGGGCCACGGGATGTTCATGTCCCCCGACGAAGTCCTCGACATCGCCCGCCGGGGGTCCGAACTCGGCTGCAAGGAAGCTCTGATCACCCTCGGCGACAAGCCCGAGGACCGCTGGCCCGAAGCCCGCGAGTGGCTGGACGCGCACGGGTACGACGACACGATCGCTTACGTACGGGCCATCTCCATCCGCATCCTGGAGGAGACGGGGCTGCTTCCTCACCTCAACCCCGGCGTGATGTCGTGGACCGACTTCCAGCGGCTCAAGCCCGTCGCGCCGAGCATGGGCATGATGCTGGAGACCACGGCCACCCGGTTGTGGTCCGAGCCGGGCGGGCCGCACTACGGGTCGCCCGACAAGGAGCCCGCTGTACGGCTGCGGGTTCTCGAGGACGCGGGCCGTTCCTCCGTCCCGTTCACCAGCGGCCTGCTGATCGGGATCGGCGAGACGTACGAGGAGCGCGCCGAGTCCCTCTTCGCGCTCCGCCGCGTGTCGCGGTCGTACCACGGCATCCAGGAACTCATCATCCAGAACTTCCGCGCCAAGCCGGACACCGCGATGCGCGGGATGCCGGACGCGGAGCTGGACGAGCTGGTGGCCACGGTCGCGGTGGCGCGGCACATCATGGGCCCGGCGGCCTGCCTCCAGGCGCCGCCGAACCTGGTCGACAGTGAGTACGGGCGGCTCATCGGCGCGGGCATCGACGACTGGGGCGGGGTCTCGCCGCTGACCATCGACCACGTGAACCCGGAGCGGCCCTGGCCGCAGATCGAGCTGCTCACCTCGGAGTCGGCCGCCGCGGGCTTCGAACTGCGCGAACGGCTCTGCGTCTACCCCGAGTTCGTGCAGCGCGGCGAGCCCTGGCTGGACCCGCGGCTGCTGCCGCACGTGCGCGCGCTGGCGGACCCCGAGACGGGCCTCGCCCGCGAGGACGCGGTGGTCGAGGGGCACCCCTGGCAGGAGCCGGAGGAGGCCTTCACCTCCTCCGGCCGCACCGACCTGCACGTGTCGATCGACACCGAGGGCCGCACCGGCGACCGCCGGGAGGACTTCGACGCCGTCTACGGCGACTGGGAGGCGCTCCGCGAGGCCGCGGCGCCCGGGATGGTGCCCTCCCGCATCGACACGGACGTACGCGCGGCGCTCGCGACGGCCGCCGACGACCCCACGCGGCTGACCGACGACGAGGCGCTCGCGCTGCTGCACGCCGACGGCCCGGCGCTCGACGCGCTCTGCCGGATCGCGGACGACGTCCGCAAGTCGGCGGTCGGCGACGACGTCACGTACATCGTCACGAGGAACATCAACTTCACGAACGTCTGCTACACCGGCTGCCGTTTCTGCGCCT
Organism: Streptomyces sp. R41; assembly: GCF_041053055.1. Classification (NCBI taxonomy): domain Bacteria; kingdom Bacillati; phylum Actinomycetota; class Actinomycetes; order Kitasatosporales; family Streptomycetaceae; genus Streptomyces; species Streptomyces sp. R41. The sequence goes on along the minus strand of NZ_CP163443.1, from coordinate 4,719,523 downwards.
TCGCCCAGCGCCGCACGGACGCGGACGCCTACACGCTGTCGCTTGAGCAGGTGGCGGACCGTGCCGCCCAGGCCTGGGACGTCGGCGCGGTCGAGGTCTGCATGCAGGGCGGCATCCACCCCGACCTGCCCGGCACCGCCTACTTCGACATCGCGAAGGCGGTGAAATCCAGGGTTCCCGGCATGCACGTGCACGCCTTCTCCCCGATGGAGGTGGTGAACGGCGCGACCCGCACCGGCCTGTCGATCCGCGAGTGGCTGACCGCCGCGAAGGAGGCCGGCCTGGACACGATCCCGGGCACGGCGGCGGAGATCCTCGACGACGAGGTGCGCTGGGTCCTGACGAAGGGCAAGCTGCCCGCGGCCACGTGGATCGAGGTCGTCACGACCGCCCACGAACTGGGCATCCGCTCCTCCTCCACCATGATGTACGGGCATGTGGACCAGCCCCGCCACTGGCTCGGCCACTTCCGCACGCTCTCCCGCATCCAGCAACAGACCGGCGGCTTCACCGAGTTCGTGACCCTCCCCTTCATCCACACCAACGCCCCGGTCTACCTGGCCGGCATCGCGCGCCCGGGCCCGACGACCCGCGACAACCGCGCGGTCGTGGCGATGGCCCGCCTTCTGCTGCACCCGCACATCCCCAACATCCAGACCAGCTGGGTGAAGTTGGGGAGCGAAGGCGCGGCGGAGATGCTCCGCTCGGGCGCGAACGACCTGGGCGGCACCCTCATGGAGGAGACCATCTCCCGCATGGCGGGCTCGTCGTACGGCTCCTACAAGTCCGTCAAGGACCTGATCGCGGTGGCCGAGGCGGCGGGACGCCCGGCGAAGCCGCGGACGACGTTGTACGGGGAAGTGCCGCAGGAGCGGCAGCGGGCGGCCGCGGCTTCGGACGGCCATCTGCCGGAGTTGCTGCCGGTGCTCGAGTGAGGAACGGCGGGCACGAGGGCGGCCCTGGTCAAGCAGCGGATCCGGTCTGTCCGAACGGCAGGTGGACGACCAGCAGCACGACCCCGCTCAGCAGGAACACCCGGGTCGCCGCCTCCAGCCCGTTCCAGTCCTGCGACTGCCACATCGAGAACCACTCACCGCCGATGGCGATGAACCCGGCGCCGAACAGCAGCATGACCATCAGCAGACCGTAAGTGGAGATCCGCCGGGCGCGGGGGTGGTCGCGACGGGCCCAGAGCCAGGTCCCGTAGACGAGGACGAGGGCGGCGATGGCCTCCCAGGCGATGATGGCGATGTAGGCCGCGTCCTGAAGGCCCTTGCTCGTGACGGCCCGCCACATCAGGTCGTCGTCCTTGAAGGTGGTGTCCATCGCGAGGACATGCCGCACGAACTGCTGGTTGGTGCCGAAGTCCGTGATGTTCCCGAAGGCGACGAGGGCGATGTAGAGGGCGACGGTGCCGGTGAGGAGGGTGGCGGTGAGGGGGAGGGTGCGTGAGGTGGGGGTGGCCATGCCGGTCTCTTTCCCCGTGCTGTCCGGTACAGCCCACGCACATTCGGCCAGAATGAAGACGCGCGAGGTCTGAGGCGGGCGGACGAGGGGACGTACGAGTGGCACAGGCGCGGCTGTCGATGCAGGAGCTGATCCGGCAGCGCAGACGTGCCGGGTTCGTGGGCCGGGGCGCGGAACGGGCCGCGTTCCGCGCGAACTTCGACCTCCGGCCCGAGGACGAGCGGCACCGGTTCCTGTTCCATGTGCACGGCAACGCCGGGGTCGGAAAGACCTTCCTCGTAAGGGAGTTGGAGCAGGTCGCGCAGGAACGCGGGGCGCTCACCGCGTACGTCGACGAAGGCGTCGGCAGCGTGCCCGAAGCGATGGCGGCTGTCAGCGCGCAGTTCGCCCGGCGGGGGCTCCGGTTCAAGGAGCTGGACCGGCTGCTGGCCGCGCATCGGGAGCGGCGCCACGAGGCGGAGTCGACGGTCGTGGAGACGCTGGAGCCGCAGCCGTCGCCGGCGAGCATGACCGCCGCCCGGGCCAGTCTGGTCGGGCTGGGCCTGGTGCCTGTCGTCGGCCCGTTCGCGGGGGCCCTCGACGCGGCCCAACTCGCGTACGGCGCGGACCGGTTACGTGCCGGGCTCAGCGCCCGATTCCGCAACCAGGACGACGTCCAGCTCGTCCTGTCGCCCGAGCGCGTACTCACGCCGGTGCTGCTCGGCGAGCTGGCGAAGGCCGCCGACGACGCCCCCTGGCTCGTGTTGTTCTTCGACACGTACGAGCGGACCGGCCCCTTCCTGGACGGCTGGCTGCACGAGGTGATGACGACCGACCGGCACGGCGCGCTGCCCGCGAACGTCGTGGTCGTCACGGCCGGGCAGCGGCCCTTCGACACCGCCCGCTGGGGCGGCTTCGCGGACTTCGTGACGGACGTGCCCCTGGAGCCCTTCACGGAGGCCGAGGCGCGGGGGCTGCTCGCCGACAAGGGCGTGGTGGCGGAGCCGGTCGTCGAGGAGGTGCTGCGGCTCACCGGCGGCCTCCCCGTCCTCGTGTCGACGCTCGCCGAGTCCCGGCCCGGCGACCCCGACGACGTCGGCGACCCGAGCGCGACGGCCGTGGAACGCTTCCTCAAGTGGGAGCGGGACCCGGTACGCCGGTCCGCCGCGCTGGCCTGCGCCCTGCCCCGCCGCCTGGACGCGGACGTCTTCCGGGCCGCCGTGGACTGCCCGGACGCCGAGGCCGACGCCCTGTTCGCCTGGCTGCGCGGGCTCCCCTTCGTCAGCGACCGCGGTGACCGCCTCCAGTACCACGACGTCGTACGCGCCCCGATGCTGCGCCTGCAACGCAGGCGCTCCCCACGCGGCTGGTCCGAACGGCACTCCCGCCTCGCGGAGACCTTCGCCGGGTGGCGGAGCGAGGCCGAAGCGGGTCTGGCCGAGGACGAGTTGTGGGGCGACGAGGGGTGGCGCGAGCTGCGGCTCGCGGAGGCGTACCACTTGCTGTGCGCGGGGGCGCGGAGCGCGCTGCCGGTCGTCCTGCGTGATGTCGTCGACGCCTGCGGCGAGGGCGATGCCGTGGCCCGGCGGTGGGCGCGGGTGCTCGTCGAGGCGGGCGTGGACGCGGACGCGGTGACCGTGGAGAAGTGGGGACGCGACCTGCTGGAGGAGTTGGAGGACGGCAACCACGAGACGCTCGGGCTGCTGCTGAACCGGGGCGGCCTCGACGCGCGCGGACAGGCCGTCGCCCGGATGCTGCGCGGGCTCGGCCACCGTGTGGACCGCGACTTCGAGCGGGCGCTCGCCGAGTACGAGGCGGCCCTCGCCCTCGATCCGGAACTGGAGCGGGCGTACTACGGGCGCGGTGTCACGCGCGCCGAACAGCGCGACTACGAGGGCGCCATCGCCGATCTGGACCGCGCGGACGCGCTCAGGCCGGGCAAGGCGCGGATCCTGTTCGTCCGCGGTGACTACCACCGGATCGCGGGCCACTACGAGCAGGCCGACGACGACCTGGACCGCGCCGTCGCGATCGACCCCGAACTCGCGGGTGCCTGGGCCTCCCGGGGTGTCACCCGGCACAGCATGGGCCGCCCCGCCGCCGCCCTCGCCGACCTCGACCGGGCGCTCGAACTCGACCCGGAGCACATCTGGGCGCTCGTGCGGCGCGCCCGGGTGCGGCGTTCCCTCGGGCAGCACGACGAGCAACTCGCCGATCTGCACACGGCGGTCGAGCTGGCCCCGGACCTCGCCTGGGTGGCCTGCGAGCGGGGCGACGCGCTGCGGGTGGCGGGCCGCGACGAGGAGGCTCTCGTCGACTACGACCGGGCGCTCGCGCTCAACGACGCGTACGCGTCGGCGTACGCGAGCCGAGGTGTCTCCCGCACCAGGCTCGGCCGCCACGAGGAGGCGCTCGCGGATCTGGACCGCGCCCTGGAGCTCTACCCCTCCTACGCCTGGGCGCTCGTCCAGCGGTCCGCGGTGCACCGCCGGCTCGTCGCCCACGAGCGGTCGTACGCCGATGCCGAGCGGGCCGCGGAGCTGTGGCCCGACAACGCGTGGGTGCTGTGGAACCGGGGTGAGGCGTTGCGCTGTCTCGGCCGCTTCGAGGAAGCCCGCACCGACCTGGACCGGGCGCTCGAACTCGACCCGGACAACGCGTGGACGAACGGCTGCCGGGGCGCCGTCCTGCACGAACTGCGCCTGTTCCACGAGGCGTTGGCCGACCTGAACCGGGCCGTCGCCCTCGACCCGGACGGGAGCTGGTACCGGATGCGGCGGATCATCACCCTGCTGGCGGTGGGCCGTCCGGAGGACGCTCTGGCCGGTCTGGAGCAGTACGTCGGCAGGTGGGACGAGGCCGACGACCTGGCCTGGGCGCACCACACGCTCGCCCGGCTCCATCTGCTGTGCGGCCGCGCCGCGGAGGCGAAGGACGCGCTGACCGCCGCCTTCGCACACGGCCTCCAGGAGCCTGCTGGGCTCGAGGAGCTGGCGCGCGCGGAGCGCAAGTCCGGGGAGTGGGCGAAGGCGCGGCGCACGGCCGAGCGGATGCGCGCGCGGCACACGGCGGGCGGCACGTTCTGTCTCGCGATGACGGTCGGCGGCGACGAGGGGGCGGCCGCCGCCCGGCCGCTGTGGCAGGCGGCCGCCGAGCCGGCCTCCGGCTGGGAGCCGACCAGCGGCGTCTCCGACTTCCTGTACGCCGTGATCGACGCGGGCCTGGCGGACTGGCCCGCCCTCGACGACCGGCTCACCCGGCTGCTCTCCGAGCCCCGCGAGTGGGTCGACATGGCCTGGCTGGCCGATCTGCTCGGCGAGCTCATGGAGAGTCCCGGCACGGACCGGGGCAGCCTCGCGCCCCGGCTGGAACGCGTGAGGGAGGCACGGGACGCCATCCGGGCGCGCTACGCGGAGGGACACGGGACGGAAGGAGGTGTGACCGGAAGAGGTGACTGAACGACGTCAATAAGTGATCTGTCGGGATCTGGTGGGTCACATTGCGCATACCGTTCCGGGCCCAGAACCGGCCGTTCCCGTTCGATTACAGTGCTGAGCTGTCGGACGTACGGACGGTTCCTGGGGAGGTCTCGGTGGGTGCGACAGCCGGTGCCGTCTGGGGCCGTGCCGAACAGCAGGACTTCCGGAGCAGGGTGCGTGGGACGCTGCTGGGCGCGGCCGTCGGCGACGCCCTGGGCGCGCCGGTCGACGGGCTCGGCCTGGCGGAGATCCGGGAGGCCTACGGCGCGGAGGGCCTCACCGACCTGGCCTTCGGACACGGCAGACGCGGCGCCGTCACCCACCTCACCCAGCTCACGCTGTTCAGCGTCGACGGGCTGATCCGCGCCCAGGTGCGCCGTGACACCGGCGCCTGGCATCCGCCTACCGATCTGCACCGGGCCTACCGCCGCTGGGCGGCCACCCAGAGCGACTGGGGGCCCGACGAGCGCCGCAAGGACGACGGCTGGCTGGCCCGCGAGGAGTGGCTGTACGCCCGCCGCGACCCGGCCCGCTCCTGTCTGCTCGGCTTCGGCGACGAGACGATGGGCACGCTGGACGCGCCCAAGAACCCCGGCGAGCTCGGGCCCGAGGCCGCCGCGCGCTCCGCGCCCTTCGGGCTGCTCGTCGGCTGGGAGCCGCAGCTCGTGGTGCAGCTCGCCGTCGAGTGCGCCGCGCAGACGCACGGGCACCCCACGGCGTATCTGTCGGCGGGGGCATACGCCGTGATCGTGCACGCGCTGGCCCGCGGCGAGAGCCTCGACGCGGCCGTGCAGCGGGCCCTCGGGATGCTCGCCGCGCGGCCGGGGCACGAGCCCGTCACCGACGCGCTCCAGCACGCCCTGGGCGCCGTGCGGCAGGGGATGCCGTCGCCGGGACGGGTCGAGGAGCTCGTCGGGGACGGTACGGCGGCGGGGTTGCTGGCCGTCGCGGTGTACTGCGCGCTGGTCGGCGAGGACATCCGGCACGGGTTGTGTCTCGCGGTGAACCAGGGCGGGCCCTCGGGGGTGGCGGGCGCCCTCACCGGGGGGCTGCTGGGCGCCCTGCACGGCGAGACGGCCCTTCCACCGGCCTGGCTGGCCGAGCTGGAGGGCCGTCCCACGATGCTGGTTCTCGCGGACGACTTCGCGATGGAGATGACGCAGGGGCCCGCGTTGCATGGACCCGGGGGGTCGTCCCCGGGGTGGCTGGCCAGGTATCCGCGGGGGTGAGGGCAGGCTTTTCGCCCGTTCCCCGCACCCCTTCAGGGGCGCGGGGAACTGCGCGAAAAGCCCCCACCGGTCCGCGGCCGAAAGGCAGCCGCTCAGTCCTTGACCGGGGTCGCCACCCCGTCCGGCGCCCCCGCCGGCGCGGGAACGGCCGCGGCGGCCGCCCCGTCGTCATCCGTGTTGATCTTCTCGATGATCGCGTCCCTCTCAGGCGTGTCCTCGGGCTTCAGGAAGCCGATGAGGATGTACAGCACGAGGGAGATGGCCATCGGGAGGGAGACCTGGTACTCCAGCTTCACGTCTGTGCGCTGGGAGAAGTCCAGGTTGTAGTTGACGAAGAAGAACGCGAGCAGACCGCAGGCCCAGCTGGTGAGCGCCGCCGTCGGACCGGACTTACGGAACGGTCGGAGCAGGCCGAGGATGAACGGGATCGCGATCGGGCCCATCAGCCCCGCCACCCACTTGATGACGACCGTGATGATGTCCTTGAAGGTGGGGGAGTTGACCTGCGTGGCCACCGCCATGGAGAAGCCGAGGAAGGCGACGGTGGTGACGCGGCCCGCGATCAGCCCGGCCCGCGTGTCCCACGCCCGCGCGGCCCTCGACAGCACCGGCATCACGTCCCGGGTGAACACGGCGGCGATCGCGTTCGCGTCGGACGAGCACATGGCCATCGTGTGCGAGAAGAACCCGACGACGACCAGGCCCAACAGACCGTGGGGGAGGAGCTGTTCGGTCATCAGGCCGTACGCGTCCGACCCGTCCGGCTTCTTCGCCGTGACGAGGAGCGGCGACAGCCACATGGGGATGAAGAGGATCACCGGCCACACGAACCACAGCCCGGCGGACAGGAACGCCGAGCGCGTGGCCTGCTTGGCACTGCCCGTCGCCATGTAGCGCTGGGCCTGGTTCCACATGCCGCCGTTGTACTCGAACAGCTTGATGAACAGGTACGCGATGAAGAACACCGTCAGATACGGACCCGCGAAACCGTCCGCGTGACCGTCCAGCTTCGGCGAGTCGAGGGCCTTGGACAGGCCGCCCTGGTCGGAGATCTTGTTCAGCGCGATGACCAGCATCGAGACACCGGCCAGCAACTGGATGACGAACTGCCCGAGTTCGGTCAGCGCGTCGGCCCACAGGCCGCCGATCGTGCAGTACACGGCCGTGATGCCACCGGTGATGATGATGCCCTGGGTGAGGGTGACGCCGGTGAACACGGTGAGCAGGGTGGAGATCGCGGCCCACTTCGCACCGACGTCCACGATCTTCAGCAGGATGCCGGACCAGGCGAGAGCCTGCTGCGTCGGCACGTTGTAGCGGTCCTTCAGATATTCGAGGGGCGAGGCGACGTGCAGCCGTGAGCGCAGCCGGTTGAGCCGGGGCGCGAAGGCCTTGGCGCCGATGGCGACGCCGATGGCGATGGGCAGCGCCCAGGTGACGTACGACGTGATGCCGTAGGTGTACGCGATGCCGGCGTACCCGGTGAACATCACCGCGCTGTAGCCCGACATGTGGTGCGAGATGCCGGACAGCCACCAGGGCATCTTGCCGCCCGCGGTGAAGAAGTCGCTGACATCGTCCACACGCTTGTGGGACCAGACACCGATCGCGGTCATGACGCCGAAGTACGCGACCAGGACGGCCCAGTCGAGACCGTTCATGTGCCCCCTCCAGGGGTCCGCCTTGTGAACCTGCAGATACCGGACGGCACTTCGCCAGTACGCACATGGGCGGCGCCCCCGTGCGGGAGCGGGGACTTCGGGGATTGAACCGCTGGTTCGACCAGCCGGTCAAGACCTCTCGCGGTCACAGATATGAACACAGATCAGAAAGCAGAACGATTTTGCCTCTACTTTACCCGTAGGCCTGTTGTCGTGCTCGTGACGTGGAACACACCATGAGCGGGCACTTCGTCAGCAGGACATCGACACGACGACGGCCAGGACGACCGGCAACGGTCGGCAGGGCGGTCGGCAGGACGACAGAGACGACGGACGTACGGGATGCGGGTCCCGTGCGGCTGGGAAGGGAGCCGCGACGGCCGTACCTACCGCATGAGTTCGCCGGCGTTCACGAGCAGCGACTGCCCCGTGATCGCGCGCGCCCGGTCGGACGCCAGGAACACCGCGGCGTCCGCCACATCCCCGTCCGTGGCCAGCTCGGGCAGGGCCATCCGCTCGGTGAGCCGGGCCAGTACGTCCGCCTCCGGCAGGCCCTCGGTGTGCGCCGTGAACTGGACATACGCCTCGACGGGCGGGCCCCACATCCACCCCGGCAGCACGGTGTTGACCCGTATCCGATGCGGGCCGAGCTCCCTCGCCAGGGAGTACATCGCGCTCGTCAGGGCACCCTTCGACGCCGCGTACGCCGCTTGCCGCACCTGGCTCGGCGCGGCCACCGACGACTGTGTGCCGATGATGACGACCGAGCCGCCGCGCGACTTGAGCGCGGGCAGACAGGCGCGGGTCATCCGCAGGGTGCCGAGCAGGTTCACGTCGATGACCGACTGCCAGGTGGCGAAGTCGGCGTCCTCCAGGCCGCCGAAGTAGCTGTCCCAGGCGGCGACATGGACGACGGCGTCGATCCGCCCGAACCGCTCGGTCGCGAGTGCGGCCAGTGCCTCGCACTGCCCCTCGTCCGTGATGTCCGTCGCCCGGTAGGCCGTGTGCGCGCCATCCGGATCGAGTTCGGCCGCCGACTTGGCGAGGTTCGCCTCCGTGCGCGCCCCGAGCACCGCGTTGCCCCCGTCGCGCACCACGGCCGCCGCGACCTGATGGCCGAGACCGGCCCCGACCCCCGACACGACGACGGTCCTGCCCGCGAGCTGTGACATCACAAGCCTCCCCGGCTCTGGCGCATTGTCTGACGGAGCGTCAGAGTATGGGCGTCCGGCGGAAGAAGGAAGGGGATCGTCATGTCGGAGGAGACCCGCAGCGAGACGTACGCCGAACTGGCCGCCCTCGGCCCGTACGGCGTCCACCCGGGCCACGCCCTGATCACCATGGTCGAACCGCATCCGGGCCACGAGTACGCGTACAACCGCTGGTACGAGGACGACCACTACTACGCCGGCGCGATGGCCATGCCCTGGATGTACGCGGGCCGTCGATGGGTTGCGACCCGCGACCTCCAACTCCTGCGCTACCCCGAGAAGTCGGCGGTCGCCCAGCCGGTCACCGCCGGCTGCTACATCTCCACGTACTGGGTCACCGACGGCCGCTACGACGACCACATGAAGTGGACCGTCGGCATCAACAAGCGGCTCAACCGTGACGGCCGCGTCTACCAGGACCGTACGCACGTCTTCACGGCCTTCCAGGACCACGAGGCCACCGTCTACCGGGACGGGGCCGCCGGCCCCCGCGACTTCCACGCCCTCGACCACCCGTACGCGGGCCTGGTGGTGGAGGTCGTCGACGCGGAATCCGCCGCGCAGCGCGCCGAGTTGCTGGAATGGCTGCGCTCCCGCCACCTGCCGAAACGCCTCACGGGCTCACCCGCCGCCATGGTCACCGTCTTCCGCCCGACCCCCCTCCCCGGCGACCGCATGACGTACGTCAAGCAGGTCGAGGGCGTGGACACCCGGCTGACCCTGCTGTGGTTCCTGGAGGCGGATCCGCGGGAGTGCTGGGAGGAGTACTTCGCGGGGCTGGATACGGCGGTGAGTGAGGTGGGACTGGGGAGGGTCGAGCTGGTGGCGCCGTTCATTCCGACGGTGCCGGGAACGGACCGGTACGTGGATCGCTTGCGCTGAACCGACGGCGCCCTACAGCGAGTGAGCCGAAGGGGCGCGCCTGTGTCGAGAGGCCATGGGGGTCCCCCCGCTCGAGCGAAGCCGAGAGTGGGGGAGCGCGGAGGCCCGACGAAGGAGGGTCGAGCACGATCGCCGTCTCGACACAGGCTTCTGCGCCCCGGAGGCGAACCGAGCTTCAAAAAAAGGGGAGCGCCCCCTCGGCCGGGACGGCGGGCCAGTCGAGAGGGCTCTGTACGTGATGCGTATGAAGTTGTGTGTGGTCATGTGTCAGATGAGGCCTAAGCTCCCCGGCTCACCTCTGCCACGAAGGCGTTCCACGCGTCCGCGGGAAAGGCCAGCGTCGGGCCGTGGGGGACCTTGGAGTCCCGTACGGCCATCGCAGTGAGAACCGGGGACTTGACCTCGACGCAGGCGCCGTTGCCGGTGGAGTAGGAAGACTTGGTCCACGTGTCGGTGGCGCCCTGCTGAATTGCCATGTTCGCTCCAGTAGCGAGTTGTTGAGTTGCTGTCACCGCACTGCTGGTTCGTCCGGAACCCGCTGCTCGGTTTGCGCCAACGTTGTTGTTCGGTGGCGTGATCGACGCTACTCGCCAACATCGGCTGACGAAGCGACTATTCACTCGACTGGATGGCATATTCCATGGGGTCTTCCGCACTGGCGTGGCGAAGGTGTATTGTCCGGCACCTTCCCGGCGGGACTGCCGTCATGCGCCTCGGCGGGACCGTCGTCCCGGCCTCAGCGCGCGTACTCCTTCGCGATGTCGGCGATGAACTGACGCGACTGGTCCACGTTCAGGGCCTGTGCCCGCAGATGCTCGTACATCACGCTGTACTTCTGGACGTCGTTCGCCTTCTCCAGGTACAGGTCGCTGGTGACGCCCTCGATGTAGACGACGCTGGAGTCGGCCGCGTCGGGGAATTCGAGGATCGCGTACTGGCCGTTCAGCCCCGGGTGCGCCCCCATGTCGAAGGGGATCACCTGCACGGTGACGTGCGGCAGTTGGGACTGCTCGACGAGGTGTTCCAGCTGGTCGCGCATGAGGGAGCGGTTGCCGACGGTCCGGCGCAGGGCGGCCTCGTCGAGGACGGTCCACAGACGCAGCGGGTTGTCAGGGGCGGAGATTCGTTCCTGCCGCTTGAGCCGTACCTGGACCCGCTTGTCGATGTCGCCGGGCGCGGTCTCCGGCAGGGCGCCCGCGATCAGGGCCTCGGCGTACGGCCGGGTCTGCAGGAGGCCGGGGACGACCTGGGGGTCGTAGACGCGAAGTGACGCGGCGTCGGTCTCGAGCCCGATGTAGACGCTGTACGGGATGTCGCCGAAGGAATGCCACCAGCCCTGCTGGCGCGAGTCCTTGGCCATCTGCATCAGCGAGTCGACGATCCGGTGGTCGTCGACCTCGTAGACCCCGCACAGATCGCGGACGTCGCGCTGGCTGATACTGCGCCGTCCGTTCTCCAATCGGCTGATCTTCGACTGGGAGACCAGCAGCCGCTCGGCGACCTCTTCGGCCGTCATGCCCTTGAGCTCGCGGAGCCGACGCAGCTCCTGGCCCAGCCGGCGCCGCCGGACGGTGGGATTGACATTGGACGCCACGGGACGTGCACCTCCGGCTGCGGGCCTCAACTTTGCGTATCTGCTGTTGAGCAGACTGCCACCAAGGTGCTTTCTACCGCTGGGAAACAGCGGATATGCGCTGGGTAGGCGCCAGTTCGGGGACCGGCGTGTATATGCGGCCGCCCCGGCCTGCGTCGAGGCTCGCGCGGATGCGGCCGCGCGGGGCGATGGGGCCGTGTCGTCGTCCGGACGTACGGCCTCATCGCCCCGCGCGAGCCAGCGGCTCCCGAACCGGGTCTTGGGGACTGCGGTGCGGCGCTGAGGTGCTGGCGGTGCTGGTCATGCCGGCGGTGCTGGTACTGCGTGTGGTGCCGGGTGCCGTGGGACTGCGGCTCAGTGAGCCACGGCGCGCGCCATGGAACCGCGGCGCGGTTGCATCGGAACACCGCGGGCGGGTTCCGGTGCGGTCCTGACTCCGGCAGTGGCCGGACGGCCTGCCGGTGCCGGGCTGCGGCGTGGCTGTGCGGCCACACCGTTCTGAACGTCCATGACCGCGTGGGCCACGAGGCCGCCCATGGGGTCGTGCCTGATCAGGTCCCGCAGCCGGGAGCGGGACGAACGTCCCTCATTACCCGGATACAGGTGCTTGCCGAGTCCGACCGCATGGGCCAGCGCGGCGAGCGCCGCGGTCCGCGGGTCCGGCGGGACGCCGGTGCGGATCGCACTGTCCAGCCGGGACCTGATCTCCCGGCTGATCGCCGTGTCCGTCGCTTGGTAGCGAGTCGTCGGCAGCACCCCGCACATCTGGCCGGCCACGGCATGCACCATGCCGCACCTCTCCAGATGCGAGAGGTAGGTCTGGCGAAGTCCCAGTCGGGGTCCGCCAATCCAGTTCACAGCGCGTACGGGTGCTCCGCGTCGGCGAAGCAGTTCCAACGCACAGTCCAGTGTTGGATCTCCAGTCGGCCGTGGTGCCACCACGGCGATACGATCCCCGTCTGGGGCTATCCGTCCGGCCAGCGCCAGCTCCACTAGCTGTGCTCCGGCCAGACCTAGGTCGAGCGACTGCGGCTGCGCGGTGGTACCCGTGGTCGGGTCCAACGCCAGCAGCAGAAGCTCCTCCGGAAGTGTTCTGCGGCTCCTGCCCATCCATGCCTCCCCGCGTGGATGAATGACAGGGTGACCCCTCTCACATTGGTCTGTCGAGGGTGCGTGACCGGAATGTAGTGGAACCAGTAGGTATGTCGTTCTCGTCTACCGCAGGGGTTAAGCCCTCACACAGGACACTGGTACATGGTTCGGACAGCGGTGTCCGGGCGGCGGTTGCAGGGTTTGACGGTTCGGTTGGCGCACGGAGGGCGTGTGCCGCATGGAGGAGGCATCGGTGGCGGGCGAGTCCCCCGACAGGTCGAAGCAGCACGAGTCGTCGGCGTCGTCGGCAGAACCGACGCCGGGGACCCCGGGCGCGGTTCCGGGTCCGGCGCGAGGTGCCGCGTCGGCCTCGACCCCGGCCCCGGCTGCGGCCGACCCCCGCATGGCGGTGGCCCGCGAGCGGGCGGCCACGGTACGGGTGGATCAGGCTACGGCGGTGTTCTCCACGAAGGCCTTGGCGGCGGCCGAGCGGGGCGACTCCGCCGAGTCCGGCGAGAAGGTCTCCGACGGCGACTCCCGACTGCGGGCGGCCGTGGCCGCGTGGGTGGCCGGCGCGGACGGGGACGACTCCCCGGCGGCCGGGGAGTCCGGCCGCGACGACCGGGACTCCGACGCGGAGCGCTCCGCGAATTCCGAGGGCTCCGACGCGACCGCTGGCGACGCCGAACCGACCGATGCCGTCGACGATGAGGGCGACGCGGCGGCGGCCGACGAGGACTCGGCGCGCGATGCGGGGGACTCCCGTGCGGAGGACTCCGACGCGGCTGCCGACGGCGCGGCGGCGTCGGCCGGGTCCATGTCGGCCCCCGAGGCGGACAGCGACTCGGACGCGTCCGACGAGGCGTCAGCTCCGGACGCCGAAGCGGTCGAGGGGCGGGACTCCGCCGTCGGCGAGGCTTCCGTCGCCGATGAGTCCGGGGGCGAGGCCGGGACCGCGGGCGGTTCTGCGGCTGGGGCCGGTTCCGCGCCTGCCTCCGGCGAGGCTTCCGTTGCCGGCGAGACCGGGGACAAGGCCGGGACCGAGGGCGGATCTGCGGCCGGGGCCGGCTCTGCGTCTGTGTCCGGTTCCGCTTCCGCTTCCGCTTCTGGCGAGGCTTCCGTTGCCGGCGAGTCCGGGGGCGAGGCCGGGACCGCGGGCGGTTCTGCGGCCGACGCCGGTTCCGCGTCTGCCTCCGGCGAGGCTTCCGTTGCCGACGAGACCGGGGGCAAGGCCGAGACCGCGACCGGTCCCGCGGGCAACGTCGGCTCCGGCTCCGCGGCCGCCGCTGGTTCCGTCGTCGGCGAGTCCGAGGGCAAGGCCGAGACCGCCACCGGTTCTGCAACCGACGCCGGCTCCGCGCCCGCTTCTGGTGCCGCGTCCGCCTCCGGCGAGGCTTCCGTTGCCGGCGAGACCGGGGGCAAGGCCGAGACCGCGACCGGTTCTGCGGCCGGGGCCGCGCGCACCGCGGACTCCGGTTCCGCGTCCGCCTCCGTCGACGCGCCCGAGCCCAAGTCCGGCGACGACACCTCGGACAAGGACGCAACCCCCCGCTCGAAGGGCACCGCAGCGGCGTCCCCGAAGGACTCTCCGAAGGCCACCTCGACGGACGCCAAGGACTCCACCGCCCCCGAGCCCCCGGTCGACCAGCCCACCGCCATCTTCAAGGCTCCCCGGCTCCCGGCCGTGGACCAGCCCACCACCATGCTCAAGTTGGGCGGCGGCACCAAGCCGGCCACCGAAAAGCCGGCGGCCAAGCCCGAGTCCGACGCCGAGCGCACCAGCAAGTTCATCGCCCTCAAGCCCCTCGACGAACCGGGCGCCCCGGCGAAGCCGAAGACCCCGCCCGCCCCGCCCAGGCCGACGCCGCCCCCCGTGGACAAGCCGGCGGCAGCCACCGCCGCGCTCCCGCAGGTCGGTCCCGAGCGCACCACCCAGCAGCCGCTGCCGCCGAAGCCCCCGCTGGACCTGCTGGCCGAGCTGACGAATACGCCGCCGCCCCCGCAGACCCCGGTCCGGACGATCGTGCGGCGGGTCAAGATCTGGACCCCACTGGTCCTGCTGCTCGCGGTGATCTTTGCAGTCGTACAGGCCGTACGCCCGCTCCCGACCCCCGCGCTCGCGCTCACCGCCGACGAGACCTACACCTTCGAGGGCGGCAAGCTCGACCTGCCCTGGCCGGGGCAGGGGCAGTCGGCGATCGAGGTCGAGGGCGTCGGCAGCCTCGGCACGGAGGGCAAGCAGACGCCCGCCCCCATCGCGAGCGTCGCCAAGATCATGACGGCGTACGTCATCCTTCAGGAGCACCCGCTGAAGGGGAACGAGGGCGGCGAGAAGATCACCGTCGACCAGCAGGCCGAGGACGAGTCGAAGCTGCCGGACGAGTCGACGGCGGCCATGTCGAAGGGGCAGCAGTTCACGGAGCGCGAGATGCTCCAGATGCTGATGATCCCGTCCGGCAACAACGCGGCGCGGCTGCTGGCCCGTTGGGACTCCGACAACGAGACCTTCGTCGGCAAGATGAACGCCGCGGCGAAGAAGCTCGGCATGACGAAGTCGACGTACACGGACCCGAGCGGTCTGCAGAAGACGACGGTGAGCACCGCCACCGACCAGCTCAAGCTGGCCGAGGCGGTCATGCAGAACGAGGTGTTCCGCAGCATCGTCTCGATGGCCAGCGCGAAGATCCCCGGCCTCGACAAGCCCATCTACAACAACAACGACCTGCTGGTGAAGCAGGTCGGCGTGATCGGCCTGAAGACCGGTTCGTCGACGCCCGCGGGCGGCAACCTGGTGTGGGCGGCGACCAAGACCGTGAACGGCAAGACGCAGACGGTCTACGGCGCGGTCCTCGGCCAGAACGCCGGCACGGGCAAGGTCTGGGACAGCCTCCAGCTGGCGCTGACCAACAGCCAGAAGCTGATCGACAAGGTCCAGCAGAGCCTGACCTCCGCCACGGTGGTGAAGAAGGGCGACGTCGTCGGCTACGTGGACGACCAGCTCGGCGGGCAGACCCCGGTCGTCGCCACCAAGAACATGTCGGCGGTCGGCTGGCCCGGTCTGAAGACGAAGCTGTCGATCGGTACCGAGGACGGCACAACGGTCCCGCACTCCGGCAAGGCCGGCACGGTCGTCGGCCAACTGACCGTCGGCGACGGTTCCCGTCACGCCGTGACGATCCCCGTCGCGCTCCGGTCGGACCTCGCCGAGCCCGGCCTCGGCGCCAAGCTGACCCGCGTCAGCTGAACGGACGTACGCACCGGTGACGTACCGCGGCACGCACCGGTGACGTACGCCGGGTACGAAGCAACGCACCGAACCCCGTCGGCGGAGACCCACCCGGGCGCTCCCCGACGGGGTGCGTGCTAGCGTCGCTGAGTGGCCTCGGGGCTGGTCGTGGGCCGCGGCTCCCGGCGCAGAACGGACAACGGGACACGGGAGAGCCTTGCAGTGGCGACAGCGGAGCCGACACACGCCGACGACGCCGATCCGGGCCCAGGAGCAGGCCCGCGAATACCGCTGCGTGCCCGTATCCCTGACAGAGCGCCGGACGAAGAGTCCAAGTCGGAGCACGGCACCCGCCTGAGCCGTTTCCTCCGGCACCCCGTCGTCCTCGCCACCGCCCTCTCCGGCGTCCTCCACGTCGTCTGGTTCTTCACCTTCGCGAACAGCGGTGGGGATCTCGCCGCGCAGGACGCGTGGGCGGAGTTCGTGGGACGGCACCCGGACTCGGCCTACAACCTCGCCTGGTACGGCGGGATGCACCCGGTGTCCTACAGCGTGGTGTCGCCGTATCTGATGTCGGTGCTCGGCGTCCGTACGACGATGATGATCGCGGGGACGATCTCCGCGGGTCTGCTGACGATGATTCTGATCCGCAGCCGGGCGGTGAAGAACCCGCTGTGGCCCGCCCTCGCGGGCGTCTTCGCGCTCCTGTGCAACGCCGCCTCGGGCCGGGTGACCTACGGCCTCGGCATGGTGTTCGCACTCGCCGCGGCCGCCGTCGTCTTCTGCTGGCCCCACCGCTGGCGCTACAAACGCTGGGCGAAGGCCCTGTGCGCGGCGCCGCTCGCCGCGCTGGCGACCGCCGCGTCGCCGGTCGCCGGACTGTTCGTGGGCCTGGTCGCGGTGGCCCTGTTCCTGCAGAAGCGCCGCCCCGGCGCGTACGCCCTCGGCATCGCGCCGGCCGTCGTGGTCGCCGTGTCGGCCTGGATGTTCCCCTTCTCCGGCACCCAGCCGATGGCCTTCTACTCGGTCATCCTGCCCTTCCTGTACTCCGCCCTGGTCTTCGTCCTCGTCCCCAAGGAGTGGAAGACCGTACGGATCACGGCGGCGGTGTACGGCCTCTCCGTGCTCGGCGTCTGGCTGATCAGCTCGCAGATCGGCTCCAACATCACACGGCTGGCGATGCTGTTCGCGGGCGTCGTGCTGCTGGCGGCCCTGCCCTTCACCGTGCCGAAGACGCGCAAGTGGTACGCCGTCGTCGTCGCCTTCATCGGATTCGTCGGCTGGATCGGCTTCAAGTCGGTCGACGACATCGTGCATACGACTCCGGCCGCGTCCTGGGCGCGCGAGCTGGCCCCGCTCGTCAACCAGCTCCAGGTGGTGGGCGCCGAGAAGGGCCGTGTCGAGGTCGTCCCGGCTCGCTCCCACCGCGAGGCCTCCGCCCTGGCCCCGTACGTCAACCTCGCCCGCGGCTGGAACCGCCAGGCCGACATGGAGCGCAACCCGCTCTTCTACGACGACACCCTCAACTCCGCGAACTACCACGAGTGGCTGCAGCGCTGGGCCGTCCACTACGTGGTGCTGCCGAAGGGCGAACCGGACGGCGACGGTGGTGAGCGCGAGCGCGAACTGGTCCAGCGGGGGATGCCCTACCTGCGCCAGGTCTGGGGCGACGCGAACTGGCAGCTCTTCGCGGTGACGGACCCGGTTCAGCTCGCCGAGCCCAACGCCGTCGTCGACCGTGCCGAACAGGGCGAGCTGACGCTCGAGGTCAAGAAGGCGGGTCGCATTCTCATCCGCATCCCGTACTCCCCGTGGCTCAGCATCGTCGATGCCGAGGGCAAGAGTGTGAAGCCGCCGCAGGAGACGGAGCGGTCGAAGGACCGTGCCGAGGGGACGCCGAAGACGTACGACAACCTCAACGGTTGCCTGATGCCGACGGAGGAGACCGCGGCGGGCGACAAGTGGACGGAGCTACTGGCCCCGAAGCCGGGCACCTACCGCCTGTCGGCGCCGTACCAGCTCCCCCGGGGAACCCCGTGCCCGGAGGAGCTGCGCTGACGCGTACCTGGGGCTCCGCCCCAGACCCCGTTCGCGCAGTTCCCCGCGCCCCTTTTCAGGGGCGCGGGGAACTGCGCAGTCTTTTAGGGGGGTCTGGGGGCGCAGCCCCCAGGTACGGGACGGGTAGGGGCGGAGGGGGCGAAGAAACCCCACCCCCGGAGAAGTCACGTCACCGGAAACGCCACATCGCACACCGCGTCCTGGGGCCCCGCCGCGTCCCAGTCCGCGAAGTACACCTCGCGACAGGGACCGTCGTACGAGAGCCCCTGCTCGGCGATCCACGCCTCGACGGCCTCGAAGGCGGCGAGGATCTGGGGGTGGGCGACCTGCGCCTTGGTGATACGGGTGCGGGCGAGCCGCCGGGCGGGCTCGACGCGGACCCTGGCCTGCCAGGGCAGCCCCTGCTTCCCGGCCCAGACGCGCGCGGCCTCCGCGTCGGCGACGGGAACGCACGTCTCCGCCGGCCCGTCGCTCTCCGTACTGACCTCGGCGTAGTAGACGACGAAGGGCGCCCCGGTGATCCCGCCGCACTGCTCCGCGCCCTCTTCCAGCCGCCCCAGCGAGGCCGGAATCCAGACCGGCAGCTCATCCGCGAGGGTGTGCCGCGTCTCCGTCAGCACCACCTGCTCCGGCACGTCCACCGTCTCGACCACGAACTTCCCGTACATCTCGGAACTCCTTCCCGACAGCCGTCCACGGAGGTACTCGGCGAGCGTCCGCTGCGAAGCGAACCGCGCCTCGGCGTCCGCCCAGTACGCGGCGAGGAGATCGGCGCCGGCACGGCTCTGCGCCTCGACCACCTCCGCGATCCGCGCGAGCGGCATGTCGAGCTGGCGCAGCAGGGCGACCAGACGGGCGCGTTCGACCTGCTCGGCGCGGTAGTAGCGGTAGCCGCTGACCTCGTCGACGTGTGCCGGAGCGAGCAGTCCGAGCCGGTCGTACAGCCGAAGCGCCTTCGGCGAGAGCCGCGCGCGAGCGGCGAACGCGCCGATCGTGAGCAGTTCCTGATCCGGTCCCCGAGCCGCCTCCGGTCCCGGTCCCTGATGCGCGTGTTCCTGATGCACGAACCCATCCTCCGTCACCGGGCGATTTCCGCCCGGTGACACAGGACGTTCCCCCTTGCCCCAGGGGCAAGGTCAATCAAGTCGGTGTCAGCCGGCGAGCTGCTTCTCCACCGCCGCGACGACCTCCGCCGACTCCGGCTCGGTCTGCGGCGAGAAGCGGCCGACGACCGCGCCGTCCCGCCCGATCAGGAACTTCTCGAAGTTCCAGCGGATGTCCCCGCTGTGCCCCTCGGCGTCCTCGGTCTGGACCAGCCGCTGGTACAGCCCGTGCCGCCCGTCCCCGTTCACCTCGACCTTCTCGGTCATCGGGAAGGTCACGCCGTACGTCGCCGAGCAGAACGCGGCGATCTCCTCGGAGGTCCCGGGCTCCTGCCCCATGAACTGGTTGCAGGGCACGCCGAGCACGGTGAAGCCCTGGTCGGCGTAGCGCTCCTGGAGGCGCTCGAGGCCCGCGTACTGCGGGGTCAGTCCGCACTTGGAGGCCACGTTCACGATGAGCACGGCCTTGCCCTTGTACTGCTCCAGATCGGCGGAACCACCCTGGAGGGCCCCGATTTCGACGTCAAGCACAGAGTTGTCAGTAGTCATAAGCGGATGCTAACTCCGGCGGATGACGTGACCGTCAGTCCCGCTGGGCTGTGACGAGCACCTCACCGGCCGCCGTCCGCGAGTACAGCACCGACCGCCCGGCCCGCCGCCGCTCCACCAGCCGCGCGTCCAGCAGCACCTTCAGATGCCGCCCGACCGAGCCAAGACCCTGCCCGGTCACGGCGACCAGCTGGCTCGTGGACATGGGGGAGTCGAGGAGGACGAGGACGCCGGCGCGGGCGGTTCCGAGGAGCGCGCCGAGACTCTCCGGCACCGCTTCGGCGCGTACGTCGGCCAGCGCGCCCGCGCACGGATAGACGACGGCGTATCGATGGGGCTCCTCCCAGGACACCCACCCCGCCTTGGGGGTGACGGGCACGAAGAGGAGCTGGGCGCCGGAGATCTCACGCGGCGGATACTCCTGGAGATTCACCTGGAGCCGGTTCCCGCCGAGCCATCGCGTCCCCGGCCGCAGCGCGTCCAGCGCCGCCGCCCAGCCGCCCTGGCTCAGCTGCGCCGTACGGGCGACCACATCCGCCTCCAGGATGCGCCGCCGCCGGTCCCAGTACGGTCGTACGGCCGCGTCCCATACGTAGGTG
This sequence comes from Streptomyces sp. R41, assembly GCF_041053055.1. NCBI lineage: Bacteria > Bacillati > Actinomycetota > Actinomycetes > Kitasatosporales > Streptomycetaceae > Streptomyces > Streptomyces sp. R41. The sequence goes on along the minus strand of NZ_CP163443.1, from coordinate 4,699,394 downwards.
AGGAGCTCGGCGGCGCGCTCGGGCAGGTCGTCGCGGTCCGCCAGCCGGTCGGGGAGCGGCCCGCGGAGGGAGACGGCGAGGTGGGCGCGCGCGTCGTCCGGTGACGCCTCCCGTACCCGGGCGACCTCGTCCTCGAAGGTCTCGTCGCCGTAGGGGGCCGGGGTGAGGAAGTCGGCGATCCAGGACCGCCCGAGCCCGGAACGGATGAGCAGCGCGGTGACCGGATCGGCGGCCAGCCGCCGCCGGTACGCAGGCAGATGGGCCCGCAGCCAGGCATGCTCCCCGGGATGCGCGCCGACCCCTGTGTGCAGCACCTTCAGGCTCGCGAAGGTCTCGGCGAGCGGCGACAGGACGAAGCGGCTTCCGGCGAGGGTGTCGGCGTTGACCTGCCACCAGCCCATGCGCCGCCCCCTTCCCCTTGGTTTGGTTTCGCCTCCCCGCGAAACAATAACGACCGCCTCGCAGGGCCCCGAGACTCCGCACATGCGCAGCTACTCGGACCTCTTCCGCACACGGGAGTTCACCCCGCTGTTCCTGTCCTCCTGTTTCAAGACCGCGGCCTCGACGGTGAGCGGTCTGGCCCTGGCCACCCTGGTGTACCGGGCGACGGACTCGCCCCTGCTCTCCGCACTGAGCATGTTCGGACCATCGCTGGCGCAGGTCGTGGGCGCGACGACCATGCTGTCGGCGGCGGACCGGCTGCCGCCGCGCGCGACGACGATGGGCATCGCGCTCGCCTTCGCGCTCGGTACGGCGGCGATGGCGACCCCGGGTCTCCCGGTCTGGACGATCTTCGTCCTGCTGCTGCTCCTCGGCCTGATCCAGTCGTTCGGCGGAGGAGTCCTGTGGGGCCTGCTGAACGAGATCCTCGCCAAGGAGGGCTATCTGCTGGGGCGTTCGGTCTTCAACATGATGAGCGGCGTCGCGCAGATCACGGGATACGCGACCGGTGGCGTCCTGGTGGCGCTGCTGTCCCCGCGGGTCACGCTGCTCTCGGCGGCGGCGCTGTATCTGGCGTCGGCCCTGACCGCCCGCCTGGGCCTGAGCCGCCGCGCCCCGCGTGCCGCCGGCCGCCCGTCCGTCGCGGAGACCTGGCGCACGAACGCGCGTCTGTGGTCCTCGCCCGAGCGCCGCACCCTCTACCTGCTGCTCTGGATCCCCAATGGCCTGATCGTCGGCTGCGAGTCGCTGTACGTGTCGTACGCGCCGAGCCGGGCGGGCGCGCTGTTCGCCTTCGCGGCGTTCGGGATGTTCGTGGGGGACGTGACCACGGGCCGCTTCCTCCCGCCCCGGGTGCGCGCCCGCCTGGGCATCCCGTTCCTGCTGCTCCTCGCGACGCCGTATCTGCTGTTCGCGCTGCGGCCGGGGATCGGCGTGGCGGCGGCCGCCGTCGCCGTGGCCTCCGTCGGCTTCGGCGCGAGCCTGATCCAACAGGAACGGCTGGTGTCCCTGATCCCGGACGAACTGAGCGGCCACGCCCTCGGGCTGCACACGGCGGGCATGCTGACCATGCAGGGCGTGAGCGCCGCGTTGGCGGGCGGCGTCGCCCAACTCACCTCGCCCGGAACGGCGATGACGGTCATGGCCGTCGCCTCGATCGCCGTGACCCTCGCGCTGGCGCCGTCGCTCCTCCGTGGCCGTGCCGCGGCCCGGGATCGCCAACACCCGGAGGTGTCCGCGCCAAGAGAAAGGCAATCCGGAGTGAACTCTCCCTGAATTGAGCCAAGTTGTCCGACCGGAGTCACAACCACCCCACGGTCACCAGGGTCGAAGGAGGTGACCGAAAGCGCACATGAGCGCGCAGAAACACACCAAGGGGTAATCATGTTCAGTCGCCGTACCGTCGCCGCCCTGCCGAAGGCCCTGGCGCTCGCCGCCGTGTGCGCCGCGGTCGCCGTCCCGACGGCGCACGCCGCGACCGCCAAGAGCGCGACGGCGGTCTCCACCGGCCAGAAGCTCTACTACACGGCGGCCGCCGGTCAGACGAACCACCTGAAGATCTCCTGGGCGCTCGGCGCGACCGACCCGGACTCCCAACTGGCCGACTACATCTACACCTTCGACGACACCGTGAAAATCTCCCTCGGTGCCGGCTGTGTCCGTCCGGACGCGAGCGACGACACCAAGGCGGTCTGCACGGTCACCGAGCCCAACACCTCGGCATCCGATCTCGACACCCTGATCGTCGACCTCGGCGACGGCGACGACACCGCGACGGTCGACCCCGACAACAGCGGGTACTCGCGCATCTACGGCGGAGCGGGCAACGACACCCTGACCGGCCACGGCGTGGACGTCCTCTACGGCCAGGACGGCAACGACCACCTCTCCGGAGGCGGCGGAGTCTACAGCGAGGGCGCGTTCGGCGGCGCGGGCAACGACACCCTCACCTCCTGCGGTTACACCTGCCACGGCGGCGCGGGCAACGACACTCTGCGCGGCGGCATCAGCGAGTCCAACGCCGAGTACACCGACTACGGCAACGCCCTGTACGGCGACGACGGCAACGACAAGATCTACGGCAACGCCGGCACCGACCTCCTCCAGGGCGGCCGGGGCAACGACACCCTGTACGGCGGCACCAGCGACGACAAGCTGTACGGCAACAGCGGCGACGACCTGCTGCACGGGGGTGCCGGCAACGACTACCTCTCCGGCGGCCCGGGCAGCGACAAGGTCTACCAGAACTGAATCACCGGGGGCGTGGGCCGGCGCGAGGAGCGCCCGCCAGGTGCCGTGGGGCTACCCCACGGCACCGCCATGACCCCCGTTGACACTCTCCGTGTCCGAACGCTAACTTCACGGCGTCGTCGCCACACCAGGAGCACGAGGCTCCATTGGGACTAGCGACGCGAAGGACACTCTCCAGTTGACGACTGCGACAGTTCCCGAGATCCAGCACGTCACTCCCGGGCCCATCATTTCCGGCCTCTTCAGAGTTCAGCCCTACACACCCCACTGTCAGGTCATTCACGCCGCGGGCGACCATGCCGTGATCGGCGTCTCGCCGGGGAACAGCTACTTCTCCGCCCGCCGGATCAATGACCTCGCCCGCTGGGGCATCGAGCACTTCGACCGGATCGACTTCGTCTATACCGACCTCCATGTCGCCGAGATGTACGAGGCGTTGGGCTATACCGCCGACGACGCCCGGCGCAAGGCGGTGAAGAATCTGCGGGGCGTACGCGCCAAGGTGACCGCGGCGGTGGAAGCCTTCGGCGGCACCGGTGCCGGTGCCGGGAGACTCACCGCCCACGCCATGTCGGACTTCACGGACAACCCGGCGTACCGACGGATCCACCACCACATCCGCGAACTCCTCGACGCCGATGGGGAGTTCCGCGAGACCTGCGACACCCTCGTGGAGGCGTACCTCTCCTCGAAGGTCCTTGACGGACGGGAGGGCACCGAACGTCAGCGCGAGGTGTGTCTGAAGTACGTCTGCGCGGAGGCGCCGCTGTTCCTGGACACGCCCGCCATCCTGGGCGTCCCGTCCTCCCTCAACTGCTACCACCAGCTTCTGCCGATGGCCGAGCTGCTGTACGCGCGCGGTTCGGGCCTGCGCGCGTCCCGCAACCAGGGCCACGCGATCGTCACACCCGTCGTCACGTCGGAGGAAGGGGACGGCGATGCTCGCTGAGAACCTGCTCGACTTCCCGTTCTCCTGGCGCGGGGACCAACTGCCCACCGAAGTCGAGGAGTTGCGCTCCTCGACCCCCGTTCGGCGGGTGCGGACCATCGCCGGCGACGAGGCCTGGCTGGTCTCCTCGTACGACCTGTGCAAGCAGGTCCTGGAGGACAGCCGTTTCAGCCTGAAGGACACCTCGGCACCGGGCGTGCCACGCCAGTACGCCCTGACAATCCCGCCCGAGGTCGTCAACAACATGGGCAACATCACCGGGGCCGGGCTGCGCAAGGCCGTCCTCAAGGCGCTCAACCCGAAGAGCGAGGGTCTGGCGGACTGGATGCGCTCGTACGCCGCCGAGCTCGTCGACGGGCTGCTGGCCGAGGGCGCTCCCGCGGAACTGCGCGGCGGCTTCGCCGACCCGTACTCGGCGGCGATGCACTGTCACATCCTCGGCATCCCGCAGGCGGACGCGCCCCGGCTGATGCGCAGCCTGGACATCGCGTTCATGAACTCGGCCTGCCCGATCACGGGCGCGAAGCTGAACTGGGACCGCGACATCTCGTACATGACCGCCCGCCTGGACGACCCGGCGACGACCGGTCTCATGTCCGAACTGGCGGCCCTGCGCGAGGACCCGGAGTACGCCCACCTGAGCGACGAGATGCTCGCGACGGTGGGGGTGACGATGTTCGGCGCGGGCGTGATCTCCACGTCGGGCTTTCTGACGATGGCGATCGTCTCGCTGCTCCAGCACCCGGAGCTGCACGCGGAGTTGCTCGCCCACCGGGACCGGATTCCGGCCGCCGTGGACGAACTCCTGCGCATCAACCTCTCCATCGGCGACGGACTGCCGCGCCTCGCCCTGGAGGACGTACGGCTGGGGGATGTGGAGGTCGAGGCGGGCGAGCTCGTCCTGGTCCTCGTCGAGGGTGCCAACTTCGACCCCGAGGAGTTCCCCGACCCGCACCGGGTCGACCTCACCCGGGAGAACAACACCGCCCACCTCTCCTTCGGCGGCGGCCGCCACTACTGCCCCGCCACGGCCCTCGGCAAGAAGCACGCCGAGATCGCTCTGGAGACGCTGCTCGAACGCATGCCGGAGATCCAACTGGCGGTGCCCATCGAGCAATTGGTGTGGCGGACGGGTTTCATGAAGCGCATTCCCGAGCGGCTGCCGGTGATGTGGTGAGCGGCGCAGTCCGTCGGTCGCATTAGGCATGGGGTGAGACCGCAGGACGGCCGGGAGCCCGCTGTGCCGGGGCTCCCGGCCCGCGCAGCGGGACCTCCCGTACGGCGAGAGCGGCGATGAATGCGATGGCGCAGACGACGGCGGCCAGAAGGAAGATCTGCTGCGTACCGTCGGCGGCGGAGGCCAAGTAGCCGGTGTCCGTGGGCCTTCGCCCCTGCAGGGCACGTGTGAACAGGGACCCGAAGACCGCCACCCCCAGTGACCCGCCGATCGTACGGAAGAGGGTGACGCCGGCCGAGGCGACGCCCATGTCGCGCATCTCGACGCTGTTCTGCGCGATGGTCGTGGTCATCTGCATCAGGAACCCGAGCCCCGAGCCGACGAGTGCCATGAAGACGCCGGTGAGCGTGCGGGACGTACCCGTGTCCATGGTGGACAGCAGCAGCATGCCGAGGGTCAGGAGGCCGGCCCCCAGCACGGGAAAGACCTTGTACTTGCCGGTCCTCGACATGACCTTCCCCGCGATCTGCGAGACGACCACGATCGGCAGCATCATCGGCAGCAGCAACAGCCCCGAACTCGTCGCCGAGGCCCCCTGCACGCTCTGCTGGAACAGCGGCAGGTACAGCGTCGCCCCGAACATCGCCGCCCCCGACGCGAACACCATCACCGACGCCAGCCGGAAGTTGCGCGGTCCGAACACCCTTGGCGGCAGCACCGGTTCGGCGGCGCGCCGCTGCGAGGCGACGAACGCGGCGAGCCCGACGGCGGTGACGGCGGCGAGGGCCGCGATCTGCCAGGAGCCCCAGGCGTACGTCGTACCGGCCCAGGTCGCGGCCAGTACGACCGCGATGATGGTCACGGTCATCAGCGCGATCCCGAGCCAGTCGATCCGCGCCTTCACACGGGCGGCGGGCAGCCGCAGCATGACGTGGCACCACACCAGGGCGACGAGCCCGAGCGGCAGATTGAGATAGAAGGCCCAGCGCCAGCCGAGGTGCCCGGTGACGAAGCCGCCGAGGAGCGGCCCGCCTATGGTGCCGATGGCCATCACGGACGCCGTCATGCCCTGGTAGCGCCCCCGCTCGCGCGGCGACACCAGCGAGCCGATCAGCGCGAACGCCAGCCCCGCAATGCCACCCGCGCCGAGCCCCTGCAGGGCCCGGAACCCGATCAGTTCGGGCATGGACCGCGCCGCACCGGACAACACGGACCCGGCGAGAAAGACCACGATCGAGGCGAGAAAGACCACCTTCCGCCCGTACAGGTCACCGAACTTGCCCCATACGGGAGTCGAGGCGGCGGTGGCCAGCGTGTACGCGGTCACCACCCATGAGATGTGCTCCAGGCCGCCCAGATCACCCACGATCGTCGGCATCGCCGTCCCGACGATCGTGTTGTCGAGCATGGCCAGCAGCATGGCGAGCATGACGCCGAGGAGGGTGAGACGGAGGTTCCTGGGCCTGTCGACGGGCTGCGTGGGCATGGCTGATCACTCCTTCAGGGGTGGATGGGGAGGTGAACCCTCCCCACAAAAGCACACCCACTAAATAAGTGCAACGACTCAACTTTTGAATCGAGGCAACCCAGCAGCTAGACTCGCCCCATGACGGAGACAGGGACCGGGGCAGGAGCCGTGACGGGAACCGAGAAGGACGTGCCGGTGGGGCGCCGGGAACGCAAGAAGGCCGCCACCCGCCAGGCTCTGGCGGACGCGGCCCTGACCCTGTTCCTGGAGCGCGGCTACGACCAGGTGGGCGTCAAGGACATCGCGGACGCCGCCGACGTCTCCACGACGACCCTCTTCAAGCACTTCCCGAGCAAGGAGGCCCTGGTCTTCGACGAGGACGCCGACCAGGAAGCCGCCCTCGTCGCCTCCGTGCGCGACCGTGCCCCGGGCCGGTCGATCCCGGCGGCACTCTGCGAGGGCATCCTCCGCATCCGCTCGGGCGCGGCCCGCAAGGACCCTCGCTTCGTCGCCTTCCTCGACCTGGTCGAGAACACCCCGGCCCTGCGCGAGTACGCCCACCGCATGTGGATGCGCCACGAGACGGCGCTGACGCGCGCGATCGCCGAGGAGTCGGGTGCCCCCGCCTCCGACCTCACCTGCGCGGCTCTGGCCCGCTTCGCCCTCGACGCCCCGACGATCGCCGAGAACCACCCGGACCGGGAGGAGGCGGTACGCGCGGCGTTCGCCGTCCTGGAGCACGGCTGGGCAAAGGCCCGCTGACGCCGGCGCACACGGGTGCGGGTCGCAGCGCAGCCGGGGGACGGTCGCGTGTTGGGAGCGACGTCCTTCAGTGTGTGCGCATAAGGTCGTTCGCGTACCCGAGGGGCGACTCTGCGACCCGTGGTGGCGGTGCGGAACCACGCTTCGGCGATTCCGGAACAGCACCCGGCCCAGGAACGCATCCCGGCCGGGCGCTGTCGTCATCCGTCGTTGGACTGTTTCACGCTATGAGTGGCGTGGCGAGGGCCGTTCGGGGACGCCATCTGCCCGACCAGCTCCCGGAAGCAGACCAGGGCGGTAATAGGTGGAATTCCGACGATCACCATGGCCAGTACGGAGTGCGGGGACTGGCCTACGCACAGGGCCACAGCCGTTGCGGAAGAGATCAGCATGACGGTCCAGGACCGGCGAGCGGGTCGGCGCTGAACGGATGCCCGCAGGATGGACAGACCTGCCACGAGCCACGGCCCATATACGGTCAGCGGCCACCATTTCGCCAGGTTGCGCGGCTCCACCGACAAAGCGATAGCACGTAGTTGATTATATGAATACGAGAGGGACCAGCCCAGCATGGTCACCGAGCAGGCGGTGATTATGGCCACCAGGATCGCGACAGGGATGACTTTGCGCCGCCCGACGAGGAACCGGGCCGGCTGTGGCCGTCGTCGATCGACCCGGTGGCGCGGGGGCCCATAGTCGTCCACCAGGGGAACGGAGGGATCCATGGTGGTCGCCGCGCCGAGTATCTCGGCCAGCTCTTCGGCCGGATCCCATTCGTTCGCCGCGACCGCCGGTTGGGGGATGTGCAAGATGCGATCCGCCTCGAACAGCTCGTGGTCGTAGGGATACTGGCCTGCCCACGTCTGGTCGGCTCCCAGTCCGAACTGCGTGTCGTGAAGACCTGGTTCGTTCTGACTCCTGTTCATCACCGGCTCCCGCGCAGCCTGGTCCGGAACGTTCCATCCAAGGCATGGGCCTTGGAGCCATCGGCGACCGCGCTGGTGATGACATTCCCGTCTGTGGAGGCTCGCAGGTATTCGTTCTCCATTCGGCTGATTGTCTTGAGAAAGTCCTCAAGCAGGTCCGAACAGTGGTTGAAGTGTGCCTGCTCTTCAGGGTCTTCCCGGCGGCGGAGAGCTGAACGAACCTCAGCTAGGGACTTTTCCTTCCAAGTCACGACCACCTAACGGACGTAACCGGCAGTGAGGTAACGGGCGTTCAGGGTAATTCTTCTGCCAGCGGCAATCGATCACTGTGGATATTGGATTGCACTACAAAGGTGGTGAATGTCTGACGATGGGTTGCGTAGGGTTGTCGAATATTTCATTATTGACCAAGCCTATTCCGTCCTATGAGTCGTTTATGGCCTTGCTGATTGGCGGGTGAGGTGTAGGGCTGCTGATAGGCCCATTGCTCCAACAGGGTGCGGCCTGGGCGGACCGCGCCCCGCGGCAGGCCGACGGCACCGCGGTGGCCCGCCGAGCAGGGCGCCGGGTCCAGCAGGCGGCTGGAGGGCCGGGAGTCGCGGGTCGCACGGCCCTGAGCGGACCGGCTCACCCGATCCGCACGCTTCCGTTACCTCAGACACTCTTGACAGCGTGCGTACTGTTTCGCGACGTTTGAGCCCCGCTGGACAGTTCGAGTCTCGGTCGGCGACCGTGGAACGAGCGCGTACACGGTGTGGTTCAGGGGATAGCCAAAGAAGTGGCAGGACGCGGACAGCGCGTCGTGGGGGAAATTGGGGGGAGCGGTCGCCCATGCGATCCACGCGATCCATTCGATCCATGCACAGTGATCCACACGCCTTAAGGCCTGCGCCGCGACCAGTACGTCCCTCGCGGAGTCTGCGGAACGGGGGTTGATCTGAGGTGGACATCACCATCCACAGACCCGAGGAGCTGGATATTCCGCTTCGCCGGGCGTGGCACCGGGCGATGGACGAGTCGCCCGATTACGCAAACCCCTTCCTGGCGCCGGAGTTCGCGGTCGGGGTCGGCAGGTACCGCGGTGGGGCGCGGGTGGCGGTCCTGCACGAGGGCGGTGAGCCCGTGGGCTTCTTCCCGTACGAGCGCAACTCCTTCGGCGTCGGCCGGGCCATCGGTCTCGGCCTGTCCGACTGCCAGGCCCTCGTGCACCGCCCCGGAGTCACCTGGGACACCCAGGAACTGCTGCGGGCCTGCGGGCTGTCCGTCTTCGAGTTCGACCATCTCGTCGAGGAGCAGAAGCCCTTCGGCAGATACGCCACGGGCACCTTCGCCTCACCGGCCATCGATCTGAAGGACGGCGGCCACGGCAGCTACGCGGAGTGGCTGCGCGGCGCGTACCCGGGGCTGGCCAAGACGACGCTGAAGAAGGAACGCCGGCTGGGGCGCGACCTGGGAGAGATGCGGTTCGTCTACGACGAGCGTGATCCGCACGTGCTGCGCACACTCATGAAGTGGAAGTCCGCCCAGTACCGCAGGACGGGACGCATGGACCGGTTCGCGCGGCCGTGGATCGTGGACCTGGTGGACCATCTGTTCGACGTCCGCGAAGAGCACTTCACCGGCGTGCTGTCCGTCCTGTACGCCGGCGACCGCCCGGTGGCCGCGCACTTCGGACCGACGTCGCGCACGCTGTTCGCGGCCTGGTTCACCGCGTACGACCCTGAACTCCGCTACTACTCGCCCGGGTTGATCATGCACCTGCGGATGGCCGAGGCCGCGGGCCGGGACGGCGTACGGCTCATGGATCTGGGGCGCGGCGACAAGGAGTGGAAGGACTGGCTGAAGACCCGCGAACTGCGCGTGGGAGAAGGGTTCGCGATCCGCCCCCACCCGGTGGCGGCGGCGCACCGGCTCTGGCGCAGGCCGGTACGCGGCCTGCGGAACACGGTCCTGGCCCACCCCAGGCTGCGCGACCCGGCCGACCGGCTGCTGAAGACGGTCGGCACACTGCGCACGTCGGGCCGGGCGGGCTCCGGCGGAGCGGGCCCGCGCGCACGCTGACCAGGCTTCCCCACTCGGACGAAAGAGGCGACGAGAGGCGCCGGGCCGAGCCGTACAACGCCCGGCCCGCTTCCGCTGTGTCTGCCGGCGCGCTTTTGCTGTGTCTGCCGGTCCGTTTCCGCTGTGTCTGCCGGCGCGCTTTTGCTGTGTCTGCCGGTCCGTTTCCGCTGTGCCTGCCGGGCCCGCTCTCGCCGTGCCTGCCGGTCCGCTTCCGCTGTGCCTGCCGGCCCGCTGCCGGCCCCGCGCTCGGTCCTGAGCTCAGCCCTGCGCCAGCTCCGCCACCGGCTGCCACTTCTCCCATGTCGCCAGACGCCGTTCGTAGTCGGCCTTGGCGATACCCAGGGGTGCCGTACCGAAGAAGCAGCGCAGCGGCGGCTCGTCGGCATCCACGATCTCCAGCACGGCCGCGGCGGACGCCTGCGGGTCGCCCGGGGTGCCGACGCGCTCGCGGCGCTGCTCCTGCACCTGCTCATGGAACTTGGCGTACGCCGGCAACTGCTCGGACGTGCTCGACGAGGAGCCGGCCCAGTCGGTCGCGAACCCACCGGGCTCGATCAGCGTGACCTTGATGCCGAACTGCGCCACTTCCTGGGCCAGCGCCTGGCTGATCCCTTCGAGCGCCCACTTCGACGCGTGATAGATGCCGACGAGCGGGAACGCGCTGATCCCGCCGATGGAAGAGACCTGCAGAATGTGGCCGCTGCCCTGCTCGCGCAGGAACGGCAGTGCCGCCTGGGTGATCCACAGTGCGCCGAACAGGTTGGTCTCCAGCTGCGCGCGGGCCTCCGCCTCGGTGAGCTCCTCGACCATCCCGAAGTGGCCGTAGCCGGCGTTGTTGACCACCACGTCGAGGCGCCCGAACCGCTCGTGCGCCTGCCGCACGGCGGCGAAGTCGGCGTCGCGGTCCGTGACGTCGAGTTGCAGGGGCAGGAGCCGCTCTCCGTAGGTCGCGCCAAGATCGTCCAACGTGGACGGATCGCGGGCCGTCGCGGCCACGGAGTCGCCGCGTTCCAGCGCCGCGATCGCCCACTCCCGCCCGAAACCGCGTGAGGCACCGGTGATGAACCAGATCTTCTGTGTCATGGCGTGCTCCTCATGAAACTCCTCGCCTGCTCCGTCGTGACGTCGCGGCGCTTCTTTCACCAGCGAACACCTTGGAGCGCACTCCAGGGCAAGTCCGGCACTCCCGGACGGGGCCCGCCGGACACCGGAAGGCACCGTTTCGGCTGCTGCGGAGCCGCCCCCGACTCCACCGGGTCGGCGTTCCCGCCCCGACGAGGAGACCAACCGTGCGCCAGCACATCCGCCCCTCAGCGGCGGCTGTCGTGGCCGCCGCCGCGATCGCCGCGGCCGTTCCCGCAGCCGCCGCTCCCGTGGCGCACGCCGAGGAGGCCGGGCCCGACCTGGTGATCTCGACTCTGCCGCGCACCGCTCCCAAGCCCGGCGAGGCGTACGACGAGTCGGTGACCATCACCAACAACGGCACGGCGGCCGCGGACGGCGTCACCTTCCGGGTACGGCTGACCCGTGGACTCGACTTCCCCCGAGCCCGTCGAGGGCTGCACCTACTCGACCATCGAGGACCAGGTCAAACAGGCGCTGTGCGCACTCGACACGGCCATCGGACCCGGCGCCTCCGTCACCACGCCCGTACGATTCAAGGCGCTGCCCAAGGCGCTGACGGAGTCCGTCGAGTACGGCACGGGGCGCACCGGCGAGGACCCGGGGGAGGGGTACACCGACAGCTACCGGCGCCTGACCCCGACCGCGGACCCGACCCCGGCAGCTGCCCGTCCCACGGGTCGTCGAGCAACTGCTCATGGCTCACCCGCGTGTCCGCGCGCAGCACCAGCGCGGCGAGTACGGCCTGCCGCCGAACCGGCCCCAGGTCCAGCGGCGTTTCGCCACGCCAGGCGCAAAGTGGCCCGAGTAACGCGATCCGAAGCCGCTGAGGTGTTCCCCCGTCCACCGCGAAGCCTCCGCTCCCGTACATCACCGGAATTTCATCAGCATTGCAGCACCCCCGGCCATGGTGACGGACACGACATCGCACAACCCGCACAACTGAAGGGAAGTCCCAGTGACCGAAGTGGAGTTGGTGGCCACCGCGTTCGCCACAGGCGCGGCGGCCGGACTCACGGACTCCGCGCGCGGAGTCGTCCACGAGCTCTACGCCGGGCTGAGAGAGGCGGTCCGCCGGAGGCTGGTCGCGGGTGGCGGCAACAGCGGGGGCTACGGCGTACGGGTGCTGGACGCGTACGAGACGGACCCCGACGTGTGGCGGACCCGGCTGCTCCAGGTCCTGACGGGCTCCGGGGTGGAGACGGACGAGGAGATCCTCGCGGCGGCCCGCGCCGTCCGGGGCCGGTTGCCTTGCGTTTGACGACTGCCAGCTCGATGGTGCGTCCGCGGGGGTCGCGGTAGTCCAGCGGCACCTTCGCGGTCGTGCAGTCGAACTGTCTGCCCTGGACGCAGGGTTTCCAGTCCAACTCCGGGGCGGGCACGGAAGGTGACGGCGCGCCGCCGGTGGCGGCGAGGTCCGACCCGGTGAACACCGTCGAACAGGTCACCGCCGTGGCGATCGCCGCGGCGCAACGCCGGCGGCCCGCTATGAATCCCGGCATGGGCATGCTTCGTCCTTCCGCCCGCATGGCCGACAGCCCGATGCCACCGCGGCCCTGAGCGTCGGGACGCATTCGCATCAACAGCATCGCGACCGGACAAGGCTCGCAAGCCGACCGCCGCCGAATGACAGAGCTCCTCAAGGCGTGTACGTCGTGGGCCGGCCCTTTGTGTCGTGGCCCGGCCCTTTGTTCTGTGCCCCCGGCGGGATTCGAACCTGCGACACCGGCTTCAGGAGTTCGATCACGGTGAGGCTCGGCCATGGAGCTGCATGGTGGCCTCGACCGGGCGCGGCTGTGCCTGCGTGCTACGGGGCCGTTGATGTCACTCGTGGATGTCAGGGCGGGCTGTCCAGCCGGCCCACATGGTGTAGACGGCGCGAGTGGCCGTGCTCAGGGCCGGAATGCCGGCCCTCTGGGCCGGTGGCGAGAGCCGGCGGCGGACCGGTGAGGGATCCCACAAACGGGTCGACCAGTGGCGCGCGGACGCCGAGGGAGGCTATCGTCGACAGGGAGAACGACCGGTCTTCCTACCTCGTGGGGAATGGCTTCTCGGCCTTCTGGGGCGGGACTGCCTCCATGCAGAGAACTGCTGGTGGGCCTCGGTGCATGTCGAAGAGAGATCAAAAAGGTTCTATGAAAGCAAACCGCGCCCCGGCCTGGCCGGGGCCCCGCAGAGGGCCGCTGTTTCGCGCGGCCCAGCTGGGGTCAGCCCTCCGATCGGATGAACCGGACCGCGTTCAGCAAGGTCTTGTGGGCGGCCGTCGAGTCGTCCAGGTAGCCGGCGGCCATCGCGCCGTCGTACAGCATCAGCAACGCACCGGCGGCCGACTCCGCATCGGCGTGGCCGAGCCGGCTGAGCAGCTCCTGGAAGAGGGTGCGGATCCAGTTCCGGTGGGACGTCACCAGGCCGCGGACCGGATGGTCGGCGTCCGGGTACTCGGCGGCCGCGTTCAGGAACGGCGATCCACGAAAGCCGCGCTCGCGGGCGTGCTCGGCGATGGCCTCGAAGATCAGGTCGATCGCCTCCGCGGGCGGGTGCCCGGCGGCCAGTGGTTCGGCCACCGCCTTGTAGTAGGCGTCCTTGGTCAGCAGGTAGGCCACGACCAGGTCGTCCTTGGAGGCGAAGTGCCGGTAGAAGGTCGCCTTCGTCACCCCGGCCTCGGCGATCAGCCGCTCCACGCCGATCGCGCGGACGCCCTCGTAGTAGAACAGCCGCGACGCGGCGCGGACCAGGCGTTCGCGAGGCGGTAGTTCTCCCTCGGTCCTGGTCTCTCGACGCGTGCTGTCGGTGGTCTTCTGCCCAGTGCTGCTCACTTCCCCATTGTGCCCTCGGCCCTGCCTCGAGCGGCCTCCACCCCGGACGGCCCCCACTCATGGGGCCGTCCTACCCCTGTCCCGTACGGCCCGCAGCAGCGTGGCCGTTCATCGAAAGGCCTGAACCCATGAATCGTCGTCTTGAAGGAACCGTCGCCCTGGTCACCGGAGCATCCAGCGGTATCGGCCACGCCACCGCGTTGGAGCTTGCCCGCGAGGGCGCCGCCGTGGCCCTGGTCGGCCGGCGCGAGGACCGGCTCACCGACCTCGCCGCGGAAATCACCGGCGCCGGTGGAAAGACCCTGGTCGTGCCCGCCGACATCACCACCGCCCAGGCCGCCGCGGAAGCGGTCGAGCGGACCGTCGAGGGCCTGGGCCGCCTGGACACGCTGGTCAACAACGCCGGCCTCATGCTGCTCGGGCCCGCCCCCAGTGCGGACCTGAACGACTGGCGGCGCATGATCGACATCAACCTCATGGGCCTCATGTACACCGCCCACGCGGCTGTCCCCCACCTGGTCAAGGCCGCCGCCGAGGAGCCGCGTCAGGTCGCCGACATCGTCAACATCGGCTCGCTCGCCGGCCGCAACGCCTACGCCATGTCCGCCGTGTACAGCGCCACCAAGTTCGGCGTCGGCGCCTTCAGCGAGGCACTGCGCCAGGAACTGGCACGGCAGCACGTCCGCGTGTCCGTCATCGAGCCGGGCAGCGTCGACACCGAACTGCGTACGCACAACCCCGACGTCATCCAGCAGCACATCGTCGCCGCCCTGGGCGACATCGAGCGGCTGCAGAGCCAGGACATCGCCGACACCGTCGGCTACATCGTCACCCGCCCCCGGCACGTGGCCGTCGCCGAGCTGCTCGTACGCCCCACCGAGCAGGCCTGAACACCAAGCCCGTGGCCAACTCCGCGGCACACAAGGAGTCGTGATGGCGATGAGGCGGATCCTCGCCGTGGTAACCAACCAGGCGACCTACGGGACGAACCCCCATCGGACCGGACTGTGGATCGGAGAGCTGGTTCACTTCCACGCCGGGGTCCGCCGGGCCGGCTTCGAGGTCGACATCGTCAGTCCAGAAGGTGGACCGGTGCCGCTGGATCCGCGCAGCACCAGATGGGCCGACAGGGCGGTACGCGACCACATGAACGACAGCGCGTTCATGTCGGGCCTGGACCACACCGCCAAGGCGGCCGACATCGACCCGGCCCGGTATTCCGCGATCTTCTACACCGGCGGGCACGGCGTCATGTGGGACTTCCCCTCGAACATCGCGCTCCAGCAGGCCGCACGGCAGATCTACGAGAACGGCGGCATGGTCTCCTCGGTCTGCCACGGCGCCAGCGGACTGCTGAACATCACGCTCTCCGACGGCTCCCTGCTCGTCGACGGGCGCACGGTCACCGGGTTCTCCACCGCGGAGGAGCGAGTCGCCATGGTGAAGAAGCGGGTGCCGTTCCTGCTGGAGGACGAACTCCGCAAGCGGGGCGCGCACTATGTCGGGAACACCATCCCCATGACCCCCTTCGCCACCGCTGACGGCAGGCTCGTGACGGGACAGAACCCCTACTCCACCAAGGCCGTCACCGCCAAGATCATCGAGACGCTGCACCACCTTTGACCGGTCAGGGCAGCCGCCGTGCGAGCGACGGCCGCACGCTCCCCACAGCTCGTGGACGGTTGCCGTCGAACACTGCCGTCAAGTCAAAGGCCAGAGGCCCTGTGGAGTGATCCACAGGGCCTCTGAGGTGCTGCGCACTCGGCAGGACCAGGCAGGACACGCGCGCTCTCAGGGGCCCTCACTGATGCCATTGGCCAAGGACACAGAACTCGTTGCCTTCGGGGTCTGCCATGACAACCCACGACAGTGAGCGCCTGGCCTGGACGAGTTCGGCGAATCGCTGCCGCGGCAGGCTTGGGATCGTCGATCTCTTTCTCTCCGCGTTCGCGGCCCTGGCCGATCCTGCGTCCAGGGCCTGTTGCGAGCGGAAGAAGGCCGAGGGGCAGCACCACAAACAGGCCCCGCAAGAGACCAGGGACACCCCCTGGGGTCCGGGCCCCGGAGCCGGGCGTGTGGCTCGGCGCCGGGACCCGAGTGAGCTACTTGCCGAGGACGAGGGTGTTGTCGCACCCCAGGCGTGAGCCGATGTTGGTGGTTTGCGGGCCAGGCGAGACCTCGCCGTTGGACCAGTTGCCGTACTCGGACTCGCCCTGTACGTCGGTGTTCTCGTCGGTCGTACTGCATGAGGTGCTCTGGGTGATGACGATCGTCTTGCTCTCTCCGCCGTGGTGCTGCCCTTTCCCGTGCCCTTTCCCGTGCCCGTGCCCTTTCTCGTGCCCGTGCCCGTGCCCGTGCCCGTGCCCGTGCCCGTGCCCGTCCCCGTGGGCGTAGGCGGTGCCGGCGCCGAGGAAGCCGACGGTGCCGAGGAGGACGGCTACGACAGCCGTCTTGCGAGTCTTGCGCATGTCTTCTCCGAGCGTTGAAGCGGACGCGTATGCGATCCGCCACGTCATAAGATGGCGCGAGGTTAATAAGCAAATGTCTGATATCGGCTCGTCGGCACGCCGGATCGTCTGATCAACGAGCGCGGGCGTTGGCTCGGCGGCCGGCTCAAGTTCCCTGTGCGGTCAAGGCATTACGAGGCCGAAGGCGGGCGTAGGCGCTCCGCGCCGAACCACCCGTGTGGCCGCGCCGCGAGCGCGAGGCGGCGTGGGCCATTCGGCGCTGAACCAGGAGCACCGACGAAACTCCCGGGTGGTGTCGGCGAGTTCGCCTCACGACGGCGCAGCTCGACGACGTCACGCGCCGTGTACGACGGGGAGCGTGTCAGAAGCCTTCTGATCCGTAACTAAGAATGGATCGGTCATCCAGAGTCATTACGGCCGCTTTCGGGCCGCTGTCGACTTCATGACGGGCGCTGTCGGTTGCTGTCGCTGCTGTACGGAGGGGCGTGCGCCTCATCATCACCAGAGCCACCAGCGGGGTAAGTGCCCTTGACCTGCCGTGGTGGTGCTTGTCGCGGTTGCTGGTCCAGGGTGGGGGAGCCCGTAGACGGCCGTGACTTACCAGCCGGTCGGGCACGCTTAGGGCACGCGTTCAGCTGCACGGATTGACGCAGTCCAAGCCATGATCCTATTGTCCGCCTTGCGCGTGGTTGCAGCCGACGGCAATGAAAGCCGACCGGATTCTGATTGATGCCGAAATCTGAGTAAGTGAGGGTAGTCGTGGGGGTGCTGCTCTCGTACCTGGTCCTTTTCCTTATTGAATGCGGCTTGATGGCGCTGCAGTTTATCGGCGCGTTCCTGCTCATGTTGAGTGCCGCTCTGTTTATCCGGCGCTTCGCTATTGCCCGCAAGCGTCGACCCGATGGCCACTTCCCGAAAGCGAGGCCAGTGGCGCCATATGTGCTTGGCGGCATCGGCATTTGCTTGCTGGTTCCTACTTCGGCAGCGCTCTTCATCGGGAAGGAGTTGGGCATTTTTGAAACCTGGGCGATATAGGCCGAAACCGTTGTGGTCTGCGGGGGCATCGTCGGCCTGCCGAGGCTGGTAGCGGTCGGCTGCGGGCGCGGTGGTTGCTGCACCTTGCTGCTGTACATCAGCAGTTTGGAAGATCGCGTAAGCGGGTGAGGTGTGACCTGGCGGCACACTGGCCTGCGCGTTCCGGGGAGACTCGACGACGCTCCCCGTGGTTCCCCCTCGGTTGCTGCTCGATCGGGCACGCAGGGGGCACGTGTGGCCCCCTGACGCGTTCTCGGCTCTAACGTGCCCCTCTTGGCTCTGGCGCCTAGGTCGGCGCTCACACGGCCCGTGAGGCAGTCGTTGGTGTCAGATGCCTAGACCTGATCTCGCCACCAGGGGACGTCGGGAGAATCGGCACGGACGACCTTGGCTCTCTTAAGGATCTTGCCGTCGAGATCCCGTACAAGCTTCCGCAGCTCTCGTGCCGACTTCTTGGGCAAGGCATGCATGATCTCTTCGAGATGATCGCGTGAGTAGCCTGGGTC
This sequence comes from Streptomyces sp. R41, assembly GCF_041053055.1. Lineage (NCBI taxonomy): Bacteria > Bacillati > Actinomycetota > Actinomycetes > Kitasatosporales > Streptomycetaceae > Streptomyces > Streptomyces sp. R41. The sequence goes on along the minus strand of NZ_CP163443.1, from coordinate 4,681,413 downwards.
GCAGCCGCACTCGGGGATGCCGCACCTGGCAGAAGTGAAGGGATCAGCCACCCGCTTCAGCGGACCGTGAGCCAAGGCGGCCCAGTGCCAGAAGGCTTTGGCTGTGGCGCCCAGCCAGAAACGCGCGTGCTCCAGCCTGCGGATGTCGGCTTCGCACGCCCCCGACAGACGGTTGATCGTCGGATAGGGGTAGCGGAAGAAGTACCTCGGGATCCGTACGGGAAGAGCGCTCCGTACAGCGGATGGGCGCCTACGCGGCATTGCCCTTTCGGTTGTGAGTCATGACGGCAAGGTACCGCCGACAGCGCAAATGATCTAGAGCCCGTACAAGCCGACCGCCCCAGCTACAGCGGGTTTTCCCTCGTCCGCCCGCAGCCCGTAGCGCACCGCCGGGCGCGGCCAGCCGGGGCGAAGACAGAGGCAGGCCGCGCCGCAGAGGCGGCGCGTGCCCGCGCCGTGCGCGGGCCTTGATGAAGTAGGGGAAGTTCTATCCCGCTGGGATGAGGAGGCGCTTGTTGTCCTGTCTCGGTTGATGCTTGACGCAGTGGCTTCACCTGATGCTTGACACCGCTTGCCTCGGCTTGGCTGTGCGTGTCTGATCGATGCGTGCGGGGAGGGCCGGGGCCGTGCTGTCAGGAAGGCTCGGACGACTCCGCGGACGGCCAGTTGGCCAGCCGGGCGCGGGCTTCCTGCGCAATGACCGGCCACGGGTCATCAACCAAACGCGCAACTGTCGACCGCGGCGAGCGCGGATGGCCTGCAACGATCCTCCGCACGGCGTCATGCGGATCGTCGACCAGCCGTTCCAGCAGCTCAGGCGGGCAGTTGCGCTTGCTGGCCACACGGTCTCGGACCCGCCAGTCGGAATCCCTGATCAGCTCGGCCAGAATCTCCGACGGCACCGTTCTGTTATGCGCGGCCCAGAAACGCATCTCGGGATGGTTGCGCACCAGCTCCCACCAGACTGCCAGCGGCAAGGCTGCCCACGCCGAGCGGTTGTATTCCGCCGGTTCCTCACTCTCCCGCAGCCGGATGAACTCCTCCACGGAGGTGATCTCAGGGAAACGGTCCGCCATGGCAGACAGTAAGCCACGATATCCAGGTCAGACGTCAAGCATCACCTGACGCCGAACCGTCAAGCCTCACCCGCGACCCGACAGGGATGAGGCGCTTGTCGTCGTGGCTCCGTACGTGGGGGCCGTTGCCGTCCAAGGCATCCCGGACTCTGACCGCGAAGACCCCGGACATGCGCTCTCGGATCTCGTCGGGCGTGAGCCACTCGACGGCAGTTGACTCGCTCGAGGTGCGCTCGGTGCCGGCCGTTGGCTTACAGCGGAAGACCAGGGCCACGACGCCCAGCGTCATGTTCTTGTAGACGCCGGTGAGTTGGCGGACGTCGACCTTGATGCGGGTCTCCTCGAAGACCTCGCGTACGACGCCTGTCTGTGGCTGCTCGTCCAGTTCCAGGAGACCGCCGGGCGGCTCCCAGGTGTCGTTGTCTGCCCGGCGGACAGCGAGGATCCTGCCGTCTCCGCGAACGGTGATCCCTGCGACAGATACCGAGTGCCTCGGGCTCTCTGGCATCCCCCCGCTCCCGCTACGCCGCCAGGTCGCCCGGCGCCTGGCCGTGCTCGAGGTAGACCGGGGCGCTCTCGACGCGGGCCTCGATCGCCGCGAGGATCCGTCGGGTCAGTCGCGGAATCGTGCGATCTGCGATCTCGTGCGGGGGGACGAACCTGACGGCCTTCAGCTCGTCCGCCTGGAGGTGGATTCCCTCCACGGTCTCCGGGGAGAGCTCGCCGCCGTCGAACAGGTACAGCACCTTGTCGCCCTCGGCACCGTTGGGTGCCACGAATCGCTCACGCGCTGTTGGCTGCCGAGCAGCGCCTGGTCAGACCTGCCCGAGGTCGATCTCCACCGGGAACGGGGCCACTACCTTGAGGACGCCGGTGAACACGTCTCCGTCCCGGTAGGTCTTCGTCGCGGGGTCGAGAACGTAGGTGTACACGAGAGGAACGCCTGTCGCGGCCTGCTCGATCCGCCAGTAGAAGCCGATGCCTGCCTTGGCGTACTGGTCAACCTTCACGATCCGGTCGGTGGTCTCCGAACCTGGCGACACCACCTCCGCGACCAGCAGCACGTGCTCGGGGCGGGTTGGGGTGATGTCGATGGTGTCTGCCTGGTACACGACGACGTCGGGGCGGCGATTGGTGAGCGGGACGTCCTGAAGCCGGACGTCGAAGTCGGTGTCGGCGTTCCATTCCGGGCCCGCGGCGGCTTCCAGGGCGTTGGCCAGAATCCGGGCCAGACGGCTGTGCCGCTTGGACGCACTCGGACTCACGACGACCATCCCGTCCACGATCTCGATACCGGCGCACTGCTCCTCGGACCACGACTCGTACTCCTCCGCCGTGATCTGCTCATGCATCCACGCCGGGGCCATCATCTCGGCCGTCATGAAGCACCTCCCGGACACTGTGCCGCGGGCCCGATCCCGCTGGATCGAGCGTACTGTCTGCCGTCCGCCCGGCACGCTGATCTCGCTCACGTCCCCTTCCGTCGGTCGGCATCCGACCAGCGAGCCCACGACAAGCGAGGAACCAGTGCTGGCCCGCGGAACGTCCCGGGTCGGCAGCCGCGCCGTCGTCGAAGGACTCTACGGAGCGTTCACGACGCTGCGCCGGGCTACTGAACGAGGTGCGCCCCACCTGGTCGCGCTACGGAACGGACACCCGCTCACCGGCGAACCGGCGAGGGCGGCACCCCGCCTGTTCAGCCCCGGCAGCCTGCAGACGCTGGTCCCCGACATCACAGAACGCGACGTCTGCGGCCGGGCTGTGCTCGCCGGCCTATGAGACCTGCGGGTCTCCGCACGACAGGTGCACGTCGAAGAGTTCCGTCTGGCCTGAACCGGAAAGGGTCCCGACGTCCAGACCTGGGCGCAGCCCCGCCTCCAGGCTGAGCAGCATCCGGTCGCTCACGTAAAACGGCCCCGGACGAGGAGTCCGAGGCCGATTAGAGCGCCTCCCTGTGGGAGAACCCCCAGGTGCGGCGTAACACGTTGTGCCCCCGGCAGGATTCGAACCTGCGACACCCGCTTTAGGAGTTCGATCGCTGCGCAGCACCGCCGTGGAGTCGCTCGGCCATGTTGGTCACGCTTGACCGTCTGGGGGTGCTGGTGTCCGGGGAGGTTGATGTCAGCTATGGATGTCAGTGCGCGGGTGGCCGCCCGTTGTCCGGGCCGTACGAATGCGATGCCCTGGGAAAGGGGCCGCTGCCTGTCCCTGCTCCGGCGGTTAGCGGCGCCGCTTCCGCTTCTCAAGCCCCATCACGGCGACGCTCGGCACCATGACAACGAGCGCCGACAGCTGCAGCCACTTGGGCTGGCCGATGAACAGCGACACCACGAAAGCGGCCAACGATGCCAAAAAGCCCATATGCGCCCAGAAATCACGGCGACTCAGCTGTTGCTCGCTCACGCCTAACCCCCTCAAATGGCCCGCTCCCCACGGGCCAGCCCAGCTTCACGAGACACAGCCCAGTCGTCAATAGGCTGATCACGACACAGCGGCTCCTGCTTCTACGAGAGATCGATGCGGCCGCGCAGCCGCTGAGTGAGGGCCCCGCACGGCCCACAGACGACCCAGCGGCCAAACCCTGTTCCCGCCATGACTGGGCACCTAGCGGAGCGCCCACGACGGGCTGAGCCACATCGCGGCAGCAGGTGCTCCCCCTTGGCCCATCCCTCGGCGATGATCCGCTCACGCTGCCGCATCCGTGACGGCGGCGGTACGACGATCCGCCCCCGCGGCCGTTTCTGCCCGGATTCGGCGCCTGGCCCCGACGCCACCCCTTCCGCAGCCAGCCTGATTCGACGGCACTACGGCTATGGCCGCAGACGGCCCCGCTCCGGCCACGTAAACCGCCCAGCGATGCCGCTCACTGACCCGCCGGACCTGGTCGGGCCTTCCCGTGCTCCGCCCGCTTGCACGCAGCGCGCCGCCGGGCGGGGCCGCCGCTGGCGAAGACAGGGCGGCGGCCCCGCCGACAAGGCGGCGCGCGCCCGCGCCGTGCGCGGGCCTTGATGAACGTAGGGAAAGTTCTATCCCGCTGGGATGAGGCGCTTGCCGTCGTGGCTCCGTACGTGGGGACCGTTGCGGTCCAAGGCATCCAGGACTCTGACCGCGAAGACCTCGGACATGCGCTCTCGGACCTCGTCGAGTGTGAGCCACTCGACGGCAGTTGACTCGCTCGAGGTGCGCTCGGTGCCGGCCGTTGGCTTACAGCGGAAGACCAGGGCCACGACGCCCAGCGTCATGTTCTTGTAGACGCCGGTGAGTTGGCGGACGCCGACCTTGATGCGGGTCTCCTCGAAGACCTCGCGTACGACGCCTGTCTGTGGCTGCTCGTCCAGTTCCAGGAGACCGCCGGGCGGCTCCCAGGTGTCGTTGTCTGCCCGGCGGACAGCGAGGATCCTGCCGTCTCCACGGACGGTGATCCCTGCGACAGATACCGAGTGCCTCGGGCTCTCTGGCATCCCCCCGCTCCCGCTACGCCGCCAGGTCGCCCGGCGCCTGGCCGTGCTCGAGGTAGACCGGGGCGCTCTCGGCGCGGGCCTCGATCGCCGCGAGGATCCGTCGGGTCAGTCGCGGAATCGTGCGATCTGCGATCTCGTGCGGGGGGACGAACCTGACGGCCTTCAGCTCGTCCGCCTGGAGGTGGATTCCCTCCACGGTCTCCGGGGAGAGCTCGCCGCCGTCGAACAGGTACAGCACCTTGTCGCCCTCGGCACCGTTGGGTGCCCAGTCCACGGCCAGGAGGCGGCCGAGCGCGGGCGTGATCCCCAGCTCCTCGCGCACCTCTCGGCTGGCAGCTTGCAGCGGCGATTCACCGGTCTCGACGTAGCCACCGGGGATGTCCCAGTAGTCCTTGTAGGTGGGTTCCACCATGAGGACGCGCCCGTCGGCATCAAAGAAAAGCGCACCCGCGGCCATGCGCGGATGCGCCATCTTCGCTTCGTGCTCGTTCGCTGCCATGCAGCCGAGCGTACCTACCTAGACCACGTGCAGCCGATCGGCCAGCCCCGCCATGGCCCGGCTCGGCCGCCCCCGATGGTTCCGGACCCACGTGAGGACCAGCTCTCGTGCCAGGTAGTGGCTGCGTACCTGCTCAGGGGCCCAGGACTCAGCCTCAAGGATCATCGCCAATGCGTCGTCGACGCGGTTGTGCGCACTGAGCGCGCGAGCAACCTCGATGTTGTGTCGCGTCCGCCGCTCTGTCGGGAGGCTGCTGGTGTCGATCTGCGGGCCAAGGTCGACAGCGACCTGCATATCCCCCAGCTCGGCCGCAGTGGCCACGCGATGGATGTCGACGTTCGTCGGGCCGAAGGCGGTCCACATGTGGTTTGCGTCCCGGCCGAGCTGGCGGGCCGCCCGGTCGGCCTCGGCCAGGAACTCTCGTACGGTCGAGCGGTCATCGGCTCGGGCCCCTGCCATCGAGCCAGCAAGGAAGAGCGTTCCATAGATCGACAGGAAGTCAGGGGTGGCGCCGGTGAGTCCGGGCCGAAGGTAATCGGCTGCGTCGCCCACGAGCTGTACGGCAGCGTCGAAGCGGCCAGTCGACAGGAGGCAGTGAGCCACAGATCGGAAGAGTGATCCAGTCACCGCCGGGTTGCCGGACTGCTGGGCCGCACTCAATCCGCGGTCGGCTGCGATCCACGCGAGGTCTACCTCGCCCACCTTGCCGAGCACCATGGCGGCGCTCTGGTACGTCAGCGCCAAGAGCTCGTTGGCCTGCTCGCGGTCGGTGCCCTCGTAGGCCTGCGCCGCAATGAGAGCGTCGGTAAGCAGCAGTGGCAGGCGGCGGGTCGCGAAGCCGTAGCGGGAAGCCTGGTAGGCGTCCAGTACTTCCGTGACGTTGCTTCGCAGCTCTTCCAGCCGCGTGGGCTCCCCCTCGGTCGGAAGTCCCAACAGGGGTGTGAGTTGCCGGTAGTTCATCAGGGCCGACCGCAGCGCCGGCACCGTGCGGTTGCCGCTGTCCTGGGTCCAGTCCATGAGGGTCGGTTCGGCGAGCAGGTCGCCAAGGGACACGTCGAGTGCGTCGGCCAGGCCCTTGATGACCGAGAGTCGGTCCAACTCAAGGCGGTTGTTCTCGGCCTTGCTCAGCCAGTCGACCGTCCGGCCGACAAGCCCGGCCAAGACTTCCTGGGACATACCGCGCCTGCGGCGGTACCAAGAGACTCGCTCACCGATCGTCAGGTTCGTCGTCATTCCTCGCATGGGAAAAGCGTCCCCCCGTCTCTCAGTACGGCCCCGGAGAGTTTTTCCGGGGTGGTGAGTCGGTCTGGTCCTAGCGTTACTGACAGGCCGAGGGGCTGTCAGATCCAGAGGGCAACGAAGGGGCTGTGACGATGCTGACCCCGGCAGAGCAGCGAGAACTGGCCGACCAGATAAGGGGACTTGGTGAGGAACTGGCAGAGGTCGCGCGTCGAGCTGACGCCTTGGTCATCGCCCTTGCGCCTGCTGGCGAACCAAGTCCTCCAGCTGATCCATCCGCTCCGCAAGACGGCGCACATCCCGACGAACCTCCGACAGATACTCCGTGATCTGCTCGAACTCAGGGCTGCGCTTGCTGGGGCTGCCTTCTCCCGGCAGCGCTGCGAAGCTTCCTTTGCCCTGGTGAGAGACCGCGTAGCCGTCTTCACGGAGGCGCGAGATCGCCTGTCGGGCGACCGTTCGCGACACAGAGTGCTGAGCCATCAGCTCCGCCTCTGACGGCAGCTTCTCCCCGGGTGCAAGCTCTCCGTCTCGGATCCGGCGCTTGAACTCGTCAGCGATCTGCAAGTACGCGGCGCGCCCGGCGGTGAAGTCGGCCATAGCCCCTCTCATGGGTTGTCGTACCTAGTGCAGCACATTGCGCAGACACCCGTCGAGAGAACCACTTGACACACCAAGTAATACAGGTTCATTCTCTAACCCAAGATGACGTACTAAGTACGTCAAGTTCGATCCGAGGAGCGCACCATGCGTCAGATCCCCGTCGACACCACCGCTGCGACCGTGATGGTCGCCAAGGCTCCGCAGCCCAAGGTCAAGGACCGCCGTACCGGCGAGATCGCCACCGATAAGGACGGCGTCACCCTGATGACGGTGGAGGTCATGTTCTCCACGCCGGACGAGGTGGAGATCCTCAAGCTCACCGTTCCGCAGCCCGGCGTCTCCGAGGACCTGACCATGGGCACCCCGGTGGCCTTGACCGGGCTGGTCGCCTCGTCGTGGGAGAACGAGTTCAACGGGCAGAAGCGGCACGGCATCGCCTTCCGTGCGGTCGCCGTCACCTCGCTCGCCGCCGCTGCCTCGAAGCCCAAGGCGGCCTGATCATGACCGCCTTCACGGTCGCGCTGCTGCTGGTCGTCGCCTCCGCAGTGATCCTGCGGTGGCGGCGCCCCGCCTGGTACTGGCTGGCCTTCGGTGTCACCTTCGCTGCGCTGCGGGTCCTGGTCCGCTACGCCTCGGTCATGGACGCCTGCGGGCTGACCGTCCCGCCCTCTCGCTGGCGCCTTGTCCTCGCCCGGGTCGCCAACCGGCCCGTCCCGGAGTCCCGGGCGCCTCGGATCCTGCGGTTACGGCCCACTCGTACCGGCCTGGTGCTGCGGCTCAAGCTCCGTCCCGGGCAGGACGCCTTCGACATCGCGGCGGCCTCCGACCGGCTGCGCCACTCCTTCGCGATGTACGGCGTCACCTCCCGCGAACTGCGTTCCGGCATCGTCGAGTTGCGGATGACCGGCTACGACGTCCTCAAGCGGGTCCAGATGCCCGCCAAGACCGACCGCTCTCCGATGCGGGTTCCGGTCGCCCTGCGCGAAGACGGCTCGGTCCACTACCGCGACTACCGGGCGATACCCCACGCACTGACCCTCGGCGCCACCGAGTCCGGCAAGTCTGTGTACCAGCGGAATCTGGTGGCTGGGCTCGCCCCGATGGACGTCGCGCTCGTCGGCATCGACTGCAAGCGGGGCGTCGAACTCTTCCCCCTGGCCCGCCGGTTCTCCGCGCTCGCCGACAACCCCGACACCGCCCTCGACCTGCTCGAAGCCCTCGTCACGCACATGGAGGCCGTCTATCAACTCATCCGCGCCGAACAGCGCATCACCGTGAGCGTCCCGGACGCGGAGATCGCCGCCGACATCTGGGACCTGCCCGACCACCTGCGCCCGGTCCCGATCGTGGTCCTGGTGGACGAGGTCGCCGAACTCGCCCTCTTCGCCAACAAGGACGAGGAGAAGCGCCGGGACCGGATCATCACCGCGCTGGTCCGGCTCGCCCAACTCGGCCGTGCCGCCGGGATCTATCTGGAGATCTGCGGGCAGCGCTTCGGCTCCGAACTCGGCAAGGGCATCACGATGCTGCGCGCCCAGCTCACCGGGCGTACCGCGCACCGCGTCAACGACGAGTCCTCGGCGAACATGGCCTTCGGCGACATCGCCCCGGACGCGGTCCTCGCCGCGATCCAGATCCCCACCGAGACCCCCGGCATCGCCGTCACCGGCGACTCATCCGGCGGCTGGGCCCGCATCCGCGCCCCGCACACCACGCTGCGCCAGGCCGTGAACCTCTGCAACCGGCACGCCGACCGCACCCCGGACCTGCCCGAACTCGCACCCTTCCGGCCCGCCGTCGCCGCGCTGCCCTCGGACCGGGTGCCGCTGTCCAAGACAGCCCCCGCCACGGCCTGACCCCTCTCGCTCCACCGGTCGGCGCGACCGTCTCGCGCCAGGTCCCTACCCCCTCCATGCCTGAGGAAGGGAGAGCACCTCATGTGCCCCGACTGCGAGGACTTCACCCGCACCGTCGTCATGCTCGGCCAACTCGCCCTCTACGCCGACACCTTCGGCGCTGACCAGAGCTTCATCGAGGCCGTGGGCCCGTCGCTCGCCGCGTCGCTGCCGGAGCCGCCGCCCGGCACGTTCCCGCCCGGCTACGACCTCAACGACGGCCCCGACTACCCCGGCGAGGGACCGCAATGACCCGGCCCGCACTCCGCGTGGACGCGGTCTTGGTCCAGGCCGTCATCGCCGGTGCCCTGTCCTTCGCCCACCTCCACGACCTCGCCGACGCAGCCGGACAGGACGGATGGAAGGCGTGGGCCTACCCGATCAGCGTCGATCTGCTCCTGGTTGCCGCCTGGCGACGGCTCCGCTCGGATGGTCCGTCCCGGCTGGCCTGGTGCTGGTTCCTGATCGCCCTGTTCGCCTCCCTCGGCGCCAACGTCGCCACCGCCGGATTCCTCGACCTCCAGAACCCGCCCGCCTGGCTGCGCTTCGGCATCGCCGGATGGCCAGCCCTCGCCTTCCTCGGCGGCACACTCCTCGCCCACTCCGCAGGCGACCGGGAACCGGTTCCGCCGGCACCCGCAGCCCCGGCCCCAGCGCCCGACATCGAGCCCGCCAGCACCGCCGATCCGGAGCCGGAAGCCGCTCCCATCACCGCTGCCGACGACACCCCGGCTCTCCCCGCCGCCGACCCGACTCCGCCCGTCCCGGCGGCTCTGGTCGACCACGCCCGCAAGGTCGCCGACGACCACCACGCCCGCACCGGAACCCGCATCGACACCGACACCCTGCGCGCCCGCCTCGGCGTCCCGCCCCAATTGGCCGACGCAATCGCCGCCCAACTCACCTGACCGGAAAGGACACCGCCGTCATGCCTGCTCGTGACCACTTCCACTCCGTGATGCGGATCGGCCCCGTGCAGATCGGCACCCACCGCGACCGCCACGGCCGCACCAAGTACGCCGCCGTGTGCACCAACGACCGGTGCGGCTGGTCCGCCGACTACTCCAGCCAGTCCGCCGCCCAGCTCGCCGCCCGCTCCCACCGCTGCACCGCCCGATAGGAGAACGGTCCCGTGGACGTCCCGCTCTGGCTCGCCCTGATCGTCGTCGGCTGGCTCGGCGTCAAGCTCATCCGCCCGCCCTGGTGGCTCGTGGCCGTGCTCCTGCTCGGCGGCTACCTCCTCGCCGACAGCCTGCTCGCCCCCGCCATCGACACCGCCGTCAAGTAATCACCCGTGAAAGGAGACCTCGCCATGTTCCGCCCCAAGGTCCCGACCATGCCGCAACCGACCGGCCTGGTCACACCGCCCGCCGTCGTCGAGCCGACCACCGTGGTCGAGCACACCCCGACAGCCCCCGCACCCGCGGCGCCCGCTCCGGCTCGGCCCACGGTCCAGCTCACCCCCGGCGCCGTGATCGCCCTCGTCGGCGGTGGGACAGCCGTGGTCCTGGTCGTCGGCGCCGTCCTCGTCTCGATGCTCCTCGCCGTGGCCATCACCGGCGCCTCGCTCGCCATCTGCGCCCTGGTCATCCGCTCGCTGATCGGCTCCGAGAGCAAGCACCGCTGACCGGCCCCCGGGCGGCCTCAACCGCCAAGTCTCCGCCGCCCGGGAGCCGTGCCCCATCCCGATCTCGCAACCGGAAGGAACCCCCAGCATGACGCACCGCACCCGGCCGTCGTCCCGCATCTGCCCGAACTGCGACGGCTTCGCCTCCGCCGCCATCACCCTCGGCGGCCGCGACCACCGTGGCCACCTGCACACCATCACCGCGCACTGCCCGGCCTGCCACGGCACCGGCACCACCCACCGCCCGGCCCGAGTCTGGGAGGGCGCCCATGCCTGACACCCTGCTCGACCCGACCACCCTCGGCGACCTACTGAGGGTGGCCTCCGCCGACGACTTCGACCGCTGGCACGACCAGATCCGCCGCACCGGAGGATGCGCCGACCCCATCCACCTCACCGGCTGGACCCTCACCAAGGACAAGACCACCGGCGAGACCCTCCACCACTACTCCACCGAGAACGAGCCGGGCGGACGGCTCCGCGTCGCCTGCGGCAACCGGCGCGCCTCCCGCTGCCCCTCCTGCGCCTGGACCTACGCGGGCGACACCTACCACCTGATCCGCGCGGGCCTTGCCGGAGACGACCGCCGCGACATCCCCTCCACCGTCCGCGACCACCCCCGCGTCTTCGCCACCCTCACCGCCCCATCCTTCGGCCCCGTCCACAACCGCCCCGACCGAGGCGCCTGCCGCTGCGGCACCCGCCACACCCCCGACGACCCAGCGCTCGGCACCGCCCTCGACCCGGCCACCTACGACTACGCCGCCGCCGTCCTCTTCAACAACCACGCGGGCGACCTGTGGATGAGATTCACGACCCGCCTACGCCGCGAGATCGCCGCCCGTGCCGGACTCACCCGCCGCGAACTGCCCGACCACGCACGCCTGTCGTACGGCAAGGTCGCCGAGTTCCAAAAGCGCGGCGCCCTGCACTTCCACGCCGTGATCCGCCTCGACGGCCCCGCGGGACCCGACACCCCGCCCCCGTCCTGGGCGACCGTCGACCTCCTTACCGACGCGATTCACGCCGCCGCCACGCACTCCTACACCTCGGTCTCCGTCCCGGCCGCCGCAGACCAACCCGCCCGCACCTTCCGCTGGGGCACCCAGCTCGACGTCCGCCCGGTCAAGGCCTTCGGCGAGGGCTCCGACATCACCGAACAGGCCGTGGCCTCCTACGTCGCCAAGTACGCCACCAAGGCGGCCGAGAACACCGGCACGTTGGACCGCCGCATCGGCGAACTCTCCGAACTCGACCGCCACCAGGTCCCGGACCACGCCCGCCGTCTCATCGAAGCGTGCAAGGAACTAGACCCGCTCTACCCGGACCGCCGCCTCTGGGCCTGGGCTCACATGCTCGGCTTCCGCGGCCACTTCTCCTCCAAGTCTCGCCGCTACTCGACCACGCTCGGCGAGCTCCGCCAGGCCCGCGCCGACTTCCGCGCCGCCCAGGAACGCGAAGCACTCGGCCTGGACGACCGTGAGCCGGACACCGTGCTCGTCCTCGCCGACTGGCAGTACGCCGGACACGGCCACACCCCCGGCGAATCCGCGCTCGCCGCCTCCATCGCCCGGGACCTCCAGCTCAACCGCGAAACCGCCCGCGAAGCCCTGCACGACCAACTCACCCTGGAAGGAGCCGCAGCATGACCACCGCCACCGCCCAGCTGCTGACCGTGCCGGAAGTCATGGCGCGGCTCAAGCTCGGTCGCTCCAAGGTCTACGACCTGATCCGCTCGCACCGCCTGGTCTCGATCAAGATCGATGGGGCTCGCCGCATCCCTGCGGACGCCGTACAGGACTTCATCCTCGGTCAGATCGAGGAGGCTGCCTGATGGCCGGTCAGCGCAAGCGCAACCCCAACGGCGCGGGAACGATCACCAAGCGCAAGGACGGCCGGTTTCAGTGCGCGGTCTACGTGCTCCAGCCGGACGGCACCCGGGCCCGCAAGTTCGCCTATGGCAAGACCTGGGCCGAGTGCGACACCAAACGCCGCGAGCTGCTCGCCAAGGTCGATCAGGGCGTGCCCGTCCCCACCCGCTCGGCCAAGCTCTCGGAGTGGCTCCCGTACTGGCTGGACAACGTGATCAAGCCGCGACGGAAGCTCAGCACGTACGACAAGTACGAGGCGCACGTCCGGCTCTACCTGGTGCCATTGCTCGGTGCCAAGCGGCTCGAATCCCTCGGCGTCGCCGACGTGCGACGCTTCCTCGTCCAGCTGGAGAAGGAGACCACCGCGGCAACGGCCAAGGAGTCGCACCGCGTGCTGCGCTCCGCCCTGTCCTCCGCCTGCCGCGAGGAACTGATCACGCGCAACGTCGCCAAGCTCGTCGAGCCGCCCCGCACGGACAACCGGGAGCTGAAGCCCTGGAGCCTCGACGAGACATTGGACTTCCTTGCGGCGTCCCGCAGAGATCCGCTCTACGCGGCCTTCGTGCTCGCCATCGGCATGGGGCTCCGTCGGGGCGAGATCATCGGCCTTCGGTGGTCGGATCTCGATCTCGACAACCGGGTCCTCTACGTCCGCCAGCAGACCCAGCGTCGCCGTGGCGTCCTGTACGACGACGATCCCAAGAGCCGTCGTCGTCGCGTCGTTCCGCTGCCCGCGCTCTGTATCGCCCCGCTGCGCTGGCACCGGATGCGGCAGTCGGCCGCACGCGCCAAGGCGGGGGAGCAGTGGCACGCGTCGGGCTATGTCTTCACCACCCGTACCGGGCGCCAGGTCGAGCCGCGGAACGTCTACCGGTCCTTCACCCGCATCGCCGAGTCCGCCGGCATCCGCGTCGTCCGGCTGCACGACGCCCGGCACGGCACGGCCACCCTCCTCACGGCGGCCGGAGTCGCGCCCCGCGTCGTGATGGAGATCCTCGGGCACAGTCAGATCAGCATCACCATGGACGTGTACACGCACGTCGTGCAGGACACGCAGCGCGAGGCCATGAGCCACATGGATCGGCTGCTCAGGAAGCGCTCCGGTCGTCACTGACCGTGCTCGTTGATGTCAATCGTGGATGTCAAAGGCCCCGGACCATGATCGGTCCGGGGCCTTTTCCCTTGTGCCCCCGGCAGGATTCGAACCTGCGACACCCGCTTTAGGAGAGCGGTGCTCTATCCCCTGAGCTACGAAGGCGTGCGGATCCCGGTGTGATCCGGTGGCTAGCCTAGCGGATGGCGGGCGGCGGCTGGGAGGGTTCCGGTTTGCGCAGGTGGGGGAGGGGAGGCGGGGGTCAGGCAGCGGAGTGGGCGATGCGGGTTAGGAGGCCGTCGAGGACTCGGGCCAGGCCGTGGGCGAAGCCCGCTTCGCGGGTGGTGCGGGGGTCCTTGTCGCGTTGGATCGGCGTAGGTCTCGCGGAGGTGGGGGGGTGGGGCTGGGCGGCCTGTTCGGCGGTGGGCCGGAGGGTGTTGACCCGGTCCTGTTCGGTTCGGCCATTGCGGGCGAGGGTGGTCAGCCGGGCCGCCTCGCTGGTGGCCGTGCCGATGACGTACGCGACCAGGGCTGAGGCCGCCTGGTCGGCCTCGGCGGTGGGGAGGCCCGCTCAGCTGAACAGGGCCGGCAGCGGGTGGCGTGGCTGCGGCTGCTCCCTGGGCGGCATCTGCCCTCCTTTCCCGTTCACTGCGCTCCGCGTCACGGCAGCGCACGGCATTCGCAGACGCGTACGGTGTTCGCATTCAGCAGACGGTGTGCGCAAAAGCCGTGCCGTGCCAAGCCATGCCGTACGCATGTGTCTTGTCGGGCCATGCCGTACGCGTTGATCTAGGTGCGGGGCTGTGCCGAAGTCGGGGAAGCCCGGGAAATCGGCCAACGGGTGTTCGTCAACGGGGCCAAAGGCAGAAGATCGTTTCACGAACCGGTCCGCGACCAGTCCGCCAACTGTCCACGGCCAGGGCGGAGTTCAGCTGAGCGGCACGCGCCTGAAGCGACCCGCGACACGTAGATCCGCCTCGATGCGGGCGGCTGTGGCATGGAGTTCGGGCAGGACGTCGCGGACGCACTCCTCGGGGGTGCGGCGGCTGCTGTGCATCGCGACGTTCACCGCGGCGACGACGCGCCCGCCGCGCTCGCGCACCGGTACCGCGACGGACCGCAGCCCCTCCTCCAACTCCTCGTCGACCAGGGCGTATCCGGCATCCCGTACGCGGTCCAGTTCGGCCCTGAGCTTCTCCGGGTCGGTCATGGTGCGCGGGGTCCGCGGGAGCAGTTCGGGAAGCCGGGCGTCCGGCAGGTCGGCCAGCAGCACGCGGCCCAGCGAGGTCGCGTACGCGGGCAGCCGGGAGCCGACGGTGATGTTGACGCTCATGATGCGGCTGGTGGAGACACGGGCCGTGTACTGGATCTCGTCGCCGGTCAGGATCGCGAGCGACACCGAGTCGTGCAGCCGCTGCGAGAGTTCGGTGAGGTGCGGGGCCGCGATCTCGGGGAGCGAGGTCCGCGACAGCGGAGGGAAGCCGAGGCCCAGGACGCGCGGCGTGAGCCGGAAGACGCGGTCGTGCGTGGTGACGTATCCGAGGTGTTCCAGGGTGATCAGGGCGCGGCGGGCCGTCGCGCGGGCGAGCCCGGTGGCCTGGGCGACCTCCGTGAGGGTCAGTTCGGCGCGGCCCTCGCCGAAGGCGGTGATCACGGTCAGCCCGCGGGCCAGCGACTCGACGAACTCCCGCCCGAGTTCCTGTTTGGAGGCACCGGTCCAGATGGCGAGCCCGGACGCGGCGCCCGGTTCGGCGGGCGGCGCCTGCCGCAGCTCCCGCTCCATCGCCGCCACGGCCGTCCGCAGCCGTGGCAGCAGCGTGTCCCGCAGGTCGGCCGCGGTGTGCCGGCTGGTGTGACTCACCACGCTCACCACACACGCGACCCGCCCGGCCTCCCGCACGGGCATCGCGAGGGCGACGAGCCCCGGTTCGATCAACTGATCGTCCAGCGCCCACCCGGCCTTCCGGGCCTCGGCCGTACGCTGCTCGAAGTCGTCCCCGACGATGGGGAGTTGGACCGGCGCGGCTGCCACTGCGTCCGCGGCGTCCTCGGCTTCGTACGGCCGGCTCCGAGCCGGTACGGCGGGGAAGCCGCGGTCCTCCGGATCGGCCGCCCGGCGTTCGCGCCAGCGCGTCCACTCCTCCTCGCCCCACTCGGTGGCGAACAGCGGTCCCGGCGCGGTGCGTTCGGCGGGCAGCAGGTCGCCGATGCGGAAGCTCAGGGACATGGCGCGGCGCCGGGTCGCCTGGTGGATGAAGCGGATCCCGTCCCGGTCGCCGACGGCCAGGGACACCGACTCGTCCAGTTCGTCGGCGAGCGCGTCGGCGTGCGCGTCCAGGAGGTGGGGGAGCCGCAGGGCCGCGAGGTAGGCGTTGCCGAGTTCCATCAGACGGGGGGCCAGTACGGCGTCCCGGCCGTCGAGGCGTACGTACCCCATGCGCGCGAGGGTCGCCGTGATCCGGTCGACGGTGGAACGCGCGAGCCGGGTGGCCCGTTCGAGCCCGCTCAGGCTGGACACCCCGTCGGCCTCGGTCAGCCGCCGCAGTACGGCGATACCGCGGATGAGGGGGGTGACGGCCTCGGCGGGCACCGCGGTCCCGGCTCCGGTCTCGCTTCCGGCTCCGGCTGCGACCCTCCCGGTCCCGGTCCCGGTCCCGTTCCCGGACCCAGCCCCGGGGGCCGGCACGACATTCGATGGCATGGGCTCTCCGTTGCGGCTCTCAGAAGAGACACCGTGGTGCGGCTCTGAGAAGAGACACCGTGGTGCGGATCTCAGAAGAGACTCAGAAGAGACACCGTAATGCCTGCCCGGCACACGTGCCCGGCCACTCCAGCAGGTCAGCGGCGGTCAACCAGGTCAGCGGCGGTCAACAGCGACAGGTGGCGGTCGGCAGCGGTTGGCGGCGGCCGGCGTCAGTCGGCGGACACACCCGCAGGCCCTCAGCGCCGTGTCACAGACACCCGGTAGTTCCCCGCAGGGTCCCCCCCGGCGACACGGACCGTGACGCCCGTCTTGGGGTCCTTGAAGGTCTCGCCGGGCTCGAAGGGCGCGTCGGAGAGTTCCGCGTGCACATTGGGGGAGCGTGTGCAGCCGCCGCTGTCGCGCTGGGAGTCGTACACGCTGATCGGTCCGTTCCCGGTGTCGACTTCCGCGTCGACCTTGTATATGAGGATGCCGGGACGGCAGACCGCCGCGTCGTTGCCCTCACGGGTGCGCAGTTCGAGGGCGTACCCGGTCTTGGTGCTGGTGGGCACGAAGACGAGTTTGTTGCCGCCGGGCCGGGCCAGCGGGGTGAGCGTGTACTCGGTGGTGCCGGGTGCGGCGGCGCAGCGGACCTGGGAGTCGTCGAGCCAGCCGAGCTTCCATTTGTGCCAGCCGAGCATGTCGTTGTCGGCCCCCCAGTCCTCGCTCATGATGTCCCAGTGGCCGACCGCGCCCCCGCCGTCCTGGGTGTAGAGGTCGGGCAGGCCGAAGGTGTGGCTGTTCTCGTGCGGGAGCACCCGGTAGCCGGTGTCGGCGTAGGAGCCGGAGCCGTCGTCCTGGCGGCTGTAGACGAAGGACGCGTTGGAGACCGGGACGCCGTCGGCGACCGGTGCCTCCGTGTTGCCGGCGAAGGTCACGGACAGCACGGTGTCCAGCGCGGAGGGCCCGGCATTCGGCGTCACCAGGACGTTCAGGATGTCGTACGAGTGGAAGTCCACGGTGGGGTCGGCCGCGGCCACTATGTCCTGGACCAGCTCGCGGTACCCGGGGTCGAAGGGCGCGCCGCGCTCTATGCCGTACGCCTTGAAGGGCTTGGGCATCCGCAGCCAGTGCTTGATGGGGGTCGCGGGGCGGTAGTCGAGGCGGCCGTACGACGCGGTGCGGAACCATCGCCGGGTCTGCGGGAAGAACTCGCCGTAGCGGTCGAGCGCGCTGCCCTTACCGGGCGCGTCGGAGAAGTCGACCATCAACGTGAGGGCACGGACGGTGCCGGTGGAATGGGCGTAGCCGGGAAGTGTGGGGATGCCTTCCCCCATCTGTACGCCCATGGAGCCATTGATCATGCAGGGGCCGAGCGCCGTGGAATGGGCCAGCGCGATGGAGCCCGCCGTCGTGGAGCCCGCCGTGAGGTGCCCGGTGCCGGCGGAGGTGCTGACCGTCAGCGTAAGGAGGGTCACCGTGGCGAGCGCGGCCACGCGGCGCGGGCGTATCCGGCGGCGGCTGGTCGGCTGCATGTGGGGGCCCTTCGCTCCACGGCAGCCACAGATCTCCGGCTGCACCCTTGCGATCACCCTGTGTCGACGGCGGGGCGGGCGCGCGCTGGAGGAGCCCGATCGTGGGTTTCTCCAGCGAGAGGCCCGGCGGAGCCCTTGAGAGGACCGGACGGGTATGTGACGCGGGTCACAAGAAAGAATCCGGCGGGCGGGAAATAACCGGGGATCGTTTCCCCGTTTAGCCATACGTCCGCGCGAAGCGGGGAGCGAATCCCCGGATCGCATCACAGTCGTCAAGCACCGGCCGCAGAGCCGTCAGGCACCGGCTCACAGCTGTCACGCACCACCAGGAAGACGAGGAGTACGCCGTGGAAACCGCCACCCCCGCGCAGCGTCGAGTGGTCCGGCCGCGCGCCGATGCCCTGCGCAACCGGGAGCGGATCGTCGCCGCGGCCCGCGAGATGTTCGTCGAGTTCGGTGCCGAGGTGCCGTTCGACGAGATCGCCCGCCGGGCCGGTGTCGGCAACGCCACGCTGTACCGCAACTTCCCCGACCGCGACGCCCTGGCGCGGGAGGTCGTCTGCTCGGTGATGGACCGTACGTCGGAGTGGGTCGAGGAGTCGCTCACCAGGAGTGGCGACGCCTTCGAGACGCTGAGCGGCTTCGTGCACTTCGCCGCCGACGAGCGGATCGGCGCCCTGTGCCCGATGCTCTCCGACGCCTTCGACCAGAACCACCCCGATCTGGTGGCCGCGCGCGACCGGATCACCGATCTGATCGAGCAGCTGATGTCCCGCGCCCGCGAGGCCGGACAGCTGCGCCCCGACGTCGAGTTCGGCGACCTGATGATCGCCGTCAGCCAGCTCACCCGGCCGCTGCCCGGCACCGCGTGCCAGGGCATCGACCGCTTCGTACACCGTCATCTGCAGCTGTTCCTGGACGGTTTGCGGGCCCCGGCCCGTTCCGAACTGCCCGGAGTGGCCGCCACCGTGGAGGACATGCGACGAGCGTGACCAACGCCGTCCACCTGACCGATTAGTTCAGCGCGCAGCGCCAGTCAGAACTCGCACAACGCTTCCGGCCGTCGCCGATGACGAGCCGTCCCTCTTCCTCATCCTTTTTCGCTACGAAGTACCGAAGTGGGTATCCCCATGTCTGAAACAGCCAAGGCCACCGCGAAGGCGGAACAGGCCGACGCCCATTCCAACCGCTGGAAAGCGCTCACCTTCATCGCGCTCGCCCAGCTGATGGTCGTCCTCGACGCGACCATCGTGAATATCGCGCTGCCCTCCGCCCAGCAGGACCTGGGGATTTCGGACGGCAACCGGCAGTGGGTCATCACGGCCTACGCACTTGCCTTCGGTGGTCTGCTGCTCTTCGGCGGCCGCATAGCCGACCTGTGGGGCCGCAAGCGCACCTTCGTCGCCGGTCTGATCGGTTTCGCCGGCGCGTCCGCCCTCGGTGGCGCGGCCACGAACGAGGCGATGATGCTCGGCGCCCGCGCCCTGCAGGGTGCGTTCGGCGCGCTGCTCGCGCCCGCCGCGCTCTCACTGCTCGCCGTGATGTTCACGGAGGCCAAGGAGCGCGCCAAGGCGTTCGGCATCTACGGCGCGATCGCCGGTGGTGGCGGTGCCGTGGGCTTCATCCTCGGCGGTGTCCTCACCGAGTACCTCAACTGGCGCTGGACGTTCTTCGTCAACATCCCGTTCGCGATCATCGCGGCCGCGGGCGCGTACTTCGTCATCCGTGAGCCGGCCGGCGGCCGCAACCGTTCGCCGCTCGACATCCCGGGTGTCGTCCTGTCCACCCTCGGTCTGGTCTCGCTCGTCTACGGCTTCACCCGCGCCGAGTCCAACGGCTGGGGCGACTCCGTGACGGTCGGCCTGTTCATCGCCTCGGCCGTCCTGCTCGCGGCGTTCATCTTCACCGAGTCCAAGGTCAAGGCCCCGCTGCTGCCGCTGCGCGTCATCACCGAGCGCAACCGCGGAGGCGTCTACCTCTCCCTCGGCCTCGCGATCATCGCGATGTTCGGCCTGTTCCTCTTCCTGACCTACTACCTGCAGATCGTGAAGGGCTACTCGCCGGTCAAGACCGGCTTCGCCTTCCTGCCGATGATCGGCGGCATGATGGTGGGCTCCACGCAGATCGGCACCCGCCTGATGACCCGGGTCGCGCCGCGCCTGCTGATGGGCCCGGGCTTCCTGGTCGCCGCGCTCGGCATGCTGCTCCTGACCCAGCTGGAGATCGGCTCCTCGTACGCCAGCACGATCCTGCCGTCGATGGTGCTGCTCGGCCTCGGCATGGGTACGGCGTTCATGCCCGCCATGTCCCTGGCCACGCTGGGCGTCGAACCCCGTGACGCCGGTGTCGCCTCCGCGATGGTCAACACCTCGCAGCAGGTGGGCGGTGCGATCGGTACGGCCCTGCTGAACACGATCGCCGCCTCGGCGACGACCTCGTACATCAAGGACCACATCGCGGGCGCCGGCTCCAAGTCCCAGCAGCAGCTGGTCCAGCTGGAGGGCCAGGTGCACGGTTACACCAACGCGATCTGGTTCGCCGTCGGCATCCTCGTCGTCGCCGCGACGATCGCCGTGACCTTCATCAACACCGGCCGCCCGGACGTCACTTCGGCCTCCGACGCGGGTGCGGGCGACGGCATCGAGGACGAGGTGAAGGTGCCGGTGATCGCCCACTGATCACCCGTACCGCCGACACTTCGGGCACTTCGCGTACGGACGCGGGGTGGGGACGCCTCGTCCGTACGAATCCCAGGGTCCGCCCCGGCTCCGAACGGAGCCGGGGCGGACCCGTGTCCGGACTCCGCTGCGCCGGAGCTCGCCACGAGAGCGCTAGCGCAGCCAGGGCAGGTCCGCGCCGGCGTCCTTCGGCTGGAGCCCCTCGGCGATGACGCGCATGGCCTCGCCGAAAGCCTTCTGCTGGTCCGCGGTGAGCCGGTCGAACAGGGCCTGTCGTACGGCGGCCACATGGCCCGGCGCGGTGCGGCTCAGCACCTCGAAGCCGTCGTTGGTGAGGACCGCGAACTGTCCCCGCTTGTCGGAGGGACAGTCCTCGCGCCGCACCCAGCCGTTCTTCTCCAGCCGCGCGATCGCGTGGGACAGCCGGGAGCGGGTGATCTTCGCGTTCATGGCCAGCTCGGTCATCCGCAGTCGTCGGCGCGGTGCTTCGGCGAGCTGGACGAGCAGGCCGTAGTAGATGTGCGGCATGCCCGCGTCACGCTGGAGCTGGCGATCGAGATGGTCCTCAAGGAGGGTGGTGGCGTGCATATACGCACGCCAGATGCGCTGTTCCTCGTCGGTGAGCCAGCGCGGCTCTTCAGCGGGTGCCGTGTTCATGTACTCCACTGTACGAGCCCCTTCTTGAATGTTAAACAAAAGCGCGCTAAGCTCCGGCTTAGAGCTTTAAAGTTCAAGTATAAGCGCCATACGATTTGAACCCTCCGGAGGGAGCCGCCATGTCCGCCGCCATCGAGGAGCGTGCCTCGCGGGAGCGCATGCCCGCCCTCTACCTGAGCCATGGTGCCCCGCCGCTCGCCGACGACCCGATCTGGCCCGGCCAGCTCGCCGCCTGGTCCGCGGACCTGCCGCGCCCCCGGGCGATCCTCATGGTCTCCGCCCACTGGGAAGAGGCCCCCCTCGCCCTCGGCGCGGTGCAGACCGTGCCGCTCGTGTACGACTTCTGGGGCTTCCCCGAGCACTACTACCAGGTGAGGTACGCGGCTCCCGGCGCCCCCGAACTCGCCGACTCCGTGCGGAAGTTGCTGCGCGCGCCCGGTACGCCGGTGCAGGACATCCCGGACCGCGGTCTCGACCACGGCGCGTACGTCCCGCTGGTGGAGATGTTCCCCGAGGCCGACATCCCGGTCCTGCAGATCTCCATGCCGACCCTCGACCCCGTCCGCCTCTTCGAGATCGGCCGCAAGCTGGCGCCGCTGCGCGACGAGGGCGTGCTGATCGTCGGCTCCGGCTTCTTCACCCACAACCTCGCGGCCCTGCGGCACGCCGGCGGGGGAGTGCCGTCCTGGTCGAGCGAGTTCGACGACTGGGGCCACCGCGCCCTGGACGCCGGCGACGTGGACGCGCTGCTCGACTTCGAGCACAAGTCCCCGGCGGGCCGTCTCGCCCACCCGCGCACCGAGCACTTCGCCCCCCTCTTCGTGACCATGGGCGCGGCGGACGCGGCCGGTGAACCGGGCGGGCAGAAGTCGGTGATCGACGGCTTCTGGATGGGGATGGCGAAGCGGTCGGTGCAGTTCGGCTGACCCGCACCTGACCGTGGCTGCGAGAGGCTCCTGACCGGGGCTACGAGAGGCATCCGACCGGGGCTACGAGAGCTCTTTCTCGTACCAGGCCACATCCCAGTAGCGGTCGAACTTGCGGCCCACCTCGCGGTACGTGCCGACGTGCCGGAACCCGAAGCGTTCGTGCAGCCGCACGGACGCTTCGTTCTTCTCGGGCTGGGCGATGCCGGCGTAGGCGCGGTGCAGGTCCTCCTCGGCGAGGGCTTCGAAGAGGGCCTCGTAGAGGCGGGTGCCGACGCCGCGGCCACCGGCGCCCGGGGCGAGGTAGATGGTGACCTCCACGGAGGTGTCGTACGCGGGCTTCACGCGAAAGGCGCTGGATGTGGCGTACCCAAGAATCGCCTGTGAGATTTCGTCCGTGGCAACCATCAGGCGGTGCGGTCCGTCTTCAGGGTGGGAGAGCAGCCACGAGCGACGCTCTTCCGACGTGAAGACCGCGGTGTCGAACGTGATGGGCGTCTCACGTACGTAGTGGTTGTAGATGTCCGTGAGGGCGTCGAGATCGCTCTCGATTCCTGGCCTGACCTGCACATCTGTACGTTCCGACGGCATCCGTCCTCCTCTGTGGCCGGACAGGGTACTGCATGATCAGAAAAATCGAGGGGCGGCTTGGGAATTCTGTCCGGATTCCAGTCGTTGTTTCCTTCGGATGCCGGGCACCCGGGAGGGTGAGCCCCAAGTCCAGGACCACCCGCAAGCCACCATCGCAAGGGAGCACGCATGGCAACCCGTGCCGTCGCCCGTCGTCAGTCCGCCAGCGGCGAGACCAGCGACGCGGCACGCAGTGTTCGCGTCGTAGGCGGCGAGATCGCCGACCGCGACCTGGTCGGCATGTACCTCGACGAGATCGCGCGTACGCCACTGCTCGACGCCGCCAAGGAAGTCGAGCTGTCCCAGATCATCGAGGCGGGTGTGTTCGCGCGGCAGATCCTCGACGGTGAGGAAGAGGCCAGGGCGGACGCGTCCCGCGAGGAGCTCGAGGCGCTGGTCGTCGAGGGCGAGCGAGCGAAGGACGTCTTCATCCGCTCGAACCTCCGACTGGTCGTCGCCGTCGCCCGACGCTATCCGCGCAGCGGCCTGCCCCTGCTCGACCTGATCCAGGAGGGCAACGCGGGTCTGGTCCGCGCGGTCGAGAAGTTCGACTACCGCAAGGGCTTCAAGTTCTCGACGTACGCGACGTGGTGGATCCGCCAGGCCATCACCCGCTCCATCGCCGACCAGTCGCGCACGATCCGCCTCCCCGTCCACCTGGTCGAGGAGCTGGGCCGGATCCGGCGCGTGCAGCGCGAGTTCAACCGTGAGCACGGGCGCGACCCGGAGCACGCGGACATCGCCGCCGAGCTCGGTTCGACGCCGGAGCGCGTGGGTGACGTCCTGGACTGGGCCCGCGACCCGGTCTCGCTGAACATGGCGGTGGACGACCAGGGCGAGACCCAGTTCGGCGACCTGCTGGAGGACACCTCCGCGGAATCGCCCGAGCAGTCCGTCATGACGCTGCTGCGCAGCGAGGAGCTGGACGACCTGATCGGCCGCCTCGACCAGCGCACGGCCTCCATCATCAAGATGCGGTACGGCATCGAGGACGGCCGCGAGCGCACGCTCACGGAGGTCGGCAAGGAGCACGGTCTCACCCGCGAGCGGATCCGCCAGATCGAGAAGCACGCGCTGCTCGAGCTGAAGAAGCTGGCCCGTGACACGGGGTTCGACGCGGCGGCGTAAGGCTCGTACGGGCCCGCCTCGCGCGGACCGTACGGACCCGCCGGCCACGTTGGCCACAAGTCGACCAGACATGGCCATGTAAAGCCGCTTCAACCTGCTGGGCTCTGGGCACAAGACTTCAGGGCCCCGGGTTCAGGGTTCCATCCGGGGCGTACCCACTCGCCCCGCCCAGAACCGAGTCCCGACGCACTCCCCCCCCCGCGCCGGGACTCTTCACGAGTCGAGCTTCGGCGCCTTCCCCCCCTGGCGCCGGGGCTCGGCTCTATTTTGCGTTCCGGGGGCTTGGGGGGTGAGGTTTGTGCGCTTCGTTGCTTCGTTGCTTCAGGGGTGAGGGGTTGTTCGCGGGCAGGTCGCGGCCCTGTTTCCGGGCAGGTCGTGGCCGGGCCACCCCGAACCTGAACCCCGGGGTGACCCGGATGGCAGATTCTGCCACAGGGGCATAATCTGCCGACCGTGACCGGTACCGAACGCGTGGTGCGCACCTCCACCGGCCGAGCGGCTTCTGACTCTGGCTCTGGCTCTGCTTCTGCCTCTGCGTCCGCCTCTGCCTCCTCCGGCAGACCGGCCCCGGCTTCAGCCTCTGCCTCGGCTTCTGCCCCTGCCTCTGCCGGCCGTGCGGCCGTTGCCGGTCCCTCGCTGACCGAGCGGCGCAAGGCGGCCACCCGGATGGAGATCGCCCGGGCCGCGGCGGGGCTCTTCATGCGCGATGGTCTGCGGGCCACCCGTGCCGAGGACATCGCCCGAGCGGCCGGGGTCGCGCCCCGCACCTTCTACCGGTACTTCGGGAGCAAGGAGGAGTCCCTCGGCCCCCTCTTCGCCGCCGGTGCCCAGAAATGGGTCGAGGCGGTCCGTGACGCCCCGGCCCAGCTGCCGGTGCCCGAGGCCCTCCACCATGCCGTCGTCTCCACCTTGACCCCGGGCGTCGGTGTCCGTCCCGAGTCCCTGGAATGGGTCCGCTCGCTCCTCCGCCTGGCCGAGGGGAATCCTGCGCTGCTGCGGGTGTGGGGTGAGGCGTGCCAGACGGCGGAGCGGATGTTGGCGGGGGCGCTGGCGGCGAGGAGTGCCGGCGATACCGGCGATACCGGGGGTGCCGGGGAGTCGGCCGACGGGTGGCCGGTGGTCGGGGCTTCCCTCGAACTCCGCCTCAGCGCCGCTGTGGCCGGCGCGGCCGTGCGTGTGGCGGTGGAGGCGTGGGCGGCCGGCGAGGACGCGGCCGACGGGCCCGACGGTCCCGTCGCCCTCGCGGTGCGCAATCTCGGGGCCCTTCGTGACTTTCCCTGGGGTGCCGGATGATCAACGCGGGTTCTCGCCCCCTCCGCCCCTACCCGTCCCGTACCTGGGGGCTGTGCCCCCAGACCCCCCGGGTCGTTTTTCGGCTGCGGGTGGGTGGGGGCTTGTCGCGCAGTTCCCCGCGCCCCTAAAAGCAGTTCCCCGCGCCGCGGCCCGTGTACGTCACGGCGCGGCGAGGCCCGGTTCCTGGTCCGGGTCGCCCGCCGCTCGTGTCAGGCGGCCGCCCAACTCACGTAGATATCCCACCAGTTCCGGTGGCTCCCGGACCTCGAACTCGCAGTCGACCATCGCTATCCGCACTGCCAGCCACTCGACGGAGTCGCCCGCGGAGGACCGCAGCCGGCAGCTGTGGTCGTCGATCGGCTCGGGCGCGCCGAGCCAGGCGGGCAGGCGCGCCGCGACGAACTCGGCGGGCGCGGCGAAGGTGACCTCGAACTCGTACGTCTGCTGACGTCGGAACATCGACTGCCGCAGATACTCCGCCGCGCTGCCCGTGGGCAGTTCGCGCGGCGTGAACCGTGCCCCTGTCGGGAAGGGCTCGGCGACCCGGTCGACGCGGAAGGTACGCCAGTCCTCGCGATCGAGGTCGTAGGCGACGAGGTACCAGCGACGGCCGGTGGAGACGAGCCGGTACGGCTCGGTCAGCCGTCGCGACGGCGTCCCGTCCCCGGAGCGGTACGCGAACCGCAGCCGCTCCCGCCCGGCGACGCACGACGCCATCACGGTCAGCGTCTCGGGCGCGATACTCGCCCCGTCTCCGCTGGTCAGCGGCGTGGTCGCGGCTTGGAGTGTGGCGACGCGGTGCCGCAGGCGGGACGGCAGCACCTGTTCCAGCTTGGCCAGCGCCCGCACCGATGCCTCGTCCACGCCCTCGACGGCGTGCCCGGCGCCGGCCCGCAGGCCCACCGCGATCGCCACGGCCTCCTCGTCGTCGAGCACCAGCGGCGGCATCGCCTTCCCCGCCACCAGCCGGTACCCGCCGTCGGCGCCCTTGGTCGCCTGCACCGGATAGCCCAGCTCACGTAGCCGGTCGATGTCCCGCCGGACGGTGCGACGGGAGACCCCGAGCCGCTCGGAGAGCTCACCGCCGGGCCATTCGCGGGGCGTCTGGAGGAGGGACAGGAGCTGGAGAAGCCGGGCCGGCGTATCCGTTGTCATGAGTTCGAGGATGCCGCACAACTAGGACATGATCTGACCTAATAAGGCCGTAGCTTTGAGACATGACCTCCACCGAGACCACTCTCAACAGCCCGGCCGACGTGGCCGACCGACGGCGTTGGTTCGCCCTCGCCATCGTGATGACCGCGGCCTTCATGGACCTGGTCGACGTCACGATCGTCAACATCGCCATCCCGTCGATCCAGAAGGACGCCGGCGCCTCGTTCAGCCAGATCCAGTGGATCACTGCGGGCTATGCGCTGGCCTTCGCCGCCGGGCTGATCACCGGTGGGCGGCTCGGCGACATCCACGGCCGCAAGCGGCTCTTCCTCCTCGGCATAGGCGGTTTCACGATCGCCTCGGCCCTGTGCGGCTTCGCCGCGAACCCGGAGATGCTCGTCGCCTCGCGCATCCTGCAGGGCGGGATGGCCGCGATGATGGTGCCGCAGGTGCTGTCGATCGTGCACGCCACCTTCCCGGCGCACGAGCGCGGCAAGGTGTTCGGGCTGTTCGGAGCGATCGTCGGGCTGGGAGCCGTGTCCGGTCCTCTCCTCGGCGCACTGCTCACCGAGTGGAACCTCTTCGGTCTGGAATGGCGGCCGATCTTCCTCATCAACCTGCCGGTGGGCGTGGCCGCGTTGATCCTGGGCAGCCGGTTCATCAGCGAGTCCAAGGCGCCGAAGGCGCTGAAGCTCGACCTCGTCGGCGTCGCTCTCGTCACCCTCGGTCTGCTGATGCTGCTCTACCCGCTGACCCGCGGTCGTGAGCTGGGCTGGCCGCTGTGGGGGTACGTGTCGATGGTCGGCGCCCTCGTCGTCTTCGCGGCGCTGGTGGCGTACGAGAAGCGCAAGACGCGGATCGACGGTTCCCCTCTCGTCGAGCTCTCCCTGTTCAAGGTGAAGAGCTTCGCGGCGGGTATCGCCGTACAGACCGTCTTCGGCGTCGCGCTCGGCATCTTCTTCCTGGTCTGGACGCTGTACCTGCAGATCGGTCTCGGCTGGAGCCTGCTGCGGGCGGGCCTGACCGGAGTGCCGTTCTCGATCGCCGTGTCGGCGGCCGCCGGCATGTCGGTGCAGCTGCTGGTGCCGCGCTTCGGACGCAAGGTGCTGCAGGCGGGCGCGCTGATCATGGCCCTCGGAGTGCTGCTCTACATCTGGGAGTCCGACCGGTACGGGATGTCCATCGCCTCCTGGCAGATGGCGCTTCCGCTGGTGGTCATGGGCACGGGCATGGGCTTCATCGTGGCCCCGCTGACGGACGCGGTGCTGTCGGAGGTCCCGCGCGAGCACTCCGGTTCGGCGTCCGGGCTCATCAACACCGTGCAGCAGATGGGCAACGCGCTGGGACTCGGGCTGGTGTCGGTCCTCTTCTTCGGCGAGATCGGCGACCGGCTGACCCCGGCGCAGGTGGGCCCCGCCTTCGTGCACGCCTTCCAGTACGCGCTGGGCTGGGTCGCGGTGGTGATGGCGGTCATCTTCCTGCTGATGTTCGCGCTGCCGCGTCGATCCTCTGCGGAGAGCGTGGAGGCGGTCGACGTCCCGGAGGGAGAGAAGGAGCCGATGCTCGTCTCCTGACCTCTGCCCGGACTTCGGCCGGACTGCCCGGCGGGTTGCGCTCGTGCGCAAACCGCCGGGCAGCGCTGTTTCGGATGAGCGCCATTGTGGCAGGAGGGACGTGCCCGAAGCCCGTTTGTGCCCACATCGCGCCCGAGCCTGTTTACTTTCCGGAAATCCGGGCGTAGCCTCCGATTGAAACCACAGGTTCGGGCATCAAGCGGAGGCGAACGGACATGTACGCACCGGAGCGGCAGCAGGAGATTCTCCGGCTCGCCCGTGACGGCGGCCGGGTGGACGTGCTGTCCCTGGCGGAGGAGTTCCAGGTCACCGCGGAGACCATCCGCCGGGACCTGAAGACCCTGGACCGCGCGGGTCTCGTACGCCGTGTGCACGGTGGCGCGATACCGGCCGGGCGCCTGGACTTCGAGCCCGACCTCGCCGAGCGCGAGTCCACCGCGGCCGACCAGAAGGACCGCATCGCCGAGGCCGCGGTCGCCGAGCTGCCGACCGACGGCACGGTGATCCTGGACGCGGGCTCGACGATCGCCCGCCTCGCCGGGGCGCTGCCCCTGGAGGCGACGCTCACCGTGGTCACCCACAGCCTGCCGATCGCGGCCCGTCTCGCGGACCACCCCGGCATCCAGCTCCATCTCGTCGGGGGGCGCGTACGGCACCGTACGCGCGCCGCCGTGGACGCCTGGGCGCTGCGTGCGTACGGCGAGATCCGTGCCGATGTGCTGTTCATCGCAGCCAACGGCTTCTCCGCCGACTACGGACTGACCACCCCCGACCTCGCCGAGGCAGCCGTCAAGCGCGCGACCATGCGTGCCGCGCGCCGCGTGGTGCTGCTCGCCGACTCCTCCAAGAGCGGCCAGGAGCACTTCGCCCGCTTCGGCGACCTGAGCGATGTGGACCTGCTGATCACCGACCGGGGGCTGAGCCCCGAAGACGCCGCCACCATCGAGCGCGGTGGCACCGAAGTGCTGTGTGTGTAGAGCGGCAAGCGGCGCGAAAGTACCGCGTTGTCCAAGCGGCACGAAAGTGCCGTGTGTTGAGAAACGAGTGCGCATGATCCTCACCGTCACCCCCAACCCGTCCCTCGACCGTACGTACGAGGTCCCGTCGCTCGACCGCGGCGAGGTCATCCGGGCCACCGGCGAACGCATGGACCCGGGCGGCAAGGGCGTGAACGTCTCGCGCGCGGTCGCGGCCGCCGGACAGCGCACGGTCGCCGTACTGCCCCTGGGCGGTGCGCCCGGCGCACTCGTCGCCGACCTGCTCGACGCACAAGGCATCGAGGTCGCGCCGGTCCCGGTCGCCGGAGCCACCCGCTCGAACATCTCGGTCGCCGAACCCGACGGCACCCTGACGAAGATCAACGCCCCCGGCCCCGAACTCTCCGCCACCGAGGCCGAACTCCTCCTGGAGACCGTCCGGCAGCAGTACCGCGCCGGCGACACCGACTGGATCACCTGCTGCGGCAGCCTGCCGCGCGGGCTCGCCCCGTCCTGGTACGCCGACCTCGTCGCCCGCGCGCACGCGGCGGGCGCCCGGATCGCGCTGGACACCTCGGGCCCGGCGCTGCTCGCGGCGCTGCGCGAGCGGCCCGACGTGGTGAAGCCCAACGCCGAGGAGCTCGCGGAAGCCGTCGGGCGCCCCCTCGCGACGGTGGGCGACGCGGTGAAGGCGGCCGAGGAGTTGCGCGAGCTGGGCGCGCGCGCCGTGCTCGCGAGCCTCGGCGCCGACGGGCAGTTGCTCGTGGACGCGACGGGTGCGTGGTTCGGCAGCGCGCGCGTCGATGTCGTACGCAGCAACGTGGGCGCCGGCGACTCCTCGCTCGCCGGCTTCCTGATCGCCGGCGGCAACGGCCCCGAGGCCCTCGCCTCCGCCGTCGCCCACGGCGCCGCGGCCGTCCAACTCCCCGGCAGCGTGATGCCGGGCCCGGCCGACCTCGACCCCTCCGCCGTGACCGTCACGTCGGAGGTCCCGGTGGACCTCGTACTCACGGAGCCCGTGTCATGAACACCGGATCGCTTATCTCCGGCGCGCGCGGATCGCTTCCCGACGGCGAGTGCGGCCGGCTGCGCCACGGCCGGCACGGCTCACCTCGCTGCCGCGCGTGCGGCTCACTTCGCTACGGCGTGCACGGATCTCTTCGTCACGGTCTGCGCGGGTCGCTTCCTCACGGCCTGCGCGCCCCTCACGGCGTGCACGGATCGCTTGCTGGCGGCGTGCGCGCCATGCACGCCGGATCGCGTACGGGTCTGGTGAGCCCGGCGGCACGCCCGTCCCGTACGCCCCCTGAACAGGCCCTGAAGCGGCGGGGTCTCCCCTTCCCCGCCGCAGCCATACGGAGGTGGGATCCCCCCGGTCCCGCCGCCGAGGAGAGGCGGGGTTTCCCCGGCCCCGCCTCTTCCACTCACCGCACCACTCCTCTCACCCCTCTCTCCCCTGTCACCTCTGTCCCCGCTGAGCGCAACACCCCCGTCCCCACCCCCGCCCACACCACCCCCCGGGCGATACGCGTGCGAAGGAGCCCGCGATGAGCGAGATGATCACCGCGGACCTGGTCGACCTCGACCTGTCCGCCGATACGAAGGAAGCGGCGGCGCGCGCCCTCGCCGAGCGCATGGTCGCCCAGGGTCGGGTCACCGACCTCGACGGCTTCCTCGCCGACGTGGCCGCCCGCGAGGCGCAGATGCCGACCGGCCTGGACGGCGGCATCGGTATCCCGCACTGCCGGAGCGAACACGTCACCGAGCCGACGCTCGCCTTCGGACGCAGTGCGGCCGGGATCGACTTCGGCGCGCCGGACGGGCCCGCCGACCTGATCTTCCTGATCGCCGCCCCGGCCGGCGCGGACGACGCCCACCTCACGATCCTGTCGTCCCTCGCCCGTCAGCTGATGAACGCCGAGTTCACCTCCGCGCTGCGGGCCGTGGACGACGCGGCGGCCGCGGCAGCGCTCATCCGCGGGGAGGAGCCCCCGGCGGCCGAGACCCCGGCCGCCTCCCAGGACTCCGCGACGGTGTCGAATGCGGCGGCCTCCGCCGGCACCGTCACGGACGGCAAGGCCCCGGTGCCGGGCGCGACCGTCGATGACGGAATCGCCCCGGTGCCGGGTGCCACCGACGCGGAGGGCGCGCAGCCGTTCCGTATCGTCGCCGTCACCTCCTGCCCCACCGGTATCGCGCACACCTACATGGCGGCCGAGTCGCTGGAG
The DNA here is from genome assembly GCF_041053055.1 of Streptomyces sp. R41. NCBI lineage: Bacteria > Bacillati > Actinomycetota > Actinomycetes > Kitasatosporales > Streptomycetaceae > Streptomyces > Streptomyces sp. R41. The sequence goes on along the minus strand of NZ_CP163443.1, from coordinate 4,650,585 downwards.
AACGCGGGCCGCGAGGCGGGCGTCGAGGTCGCCGTCGAGACGCAGGGCTCGGCCGGTTTCACCCGGCTCGACCCGGCGGTCATCGCCGCCGCGGACGGCGTGATCTTCGCGCACGACGTGCCCGTACGGGACAAGGACCGCTTCGCCGGCAAGCCGACGGTCGACGTCGGTGTGAAGGCGGGCATCAACAAGCCCGCCGAACTGATCTCCGAAGTGCGGGGCAAGGCCGCACGCGGCGAGGTGACCGCGGGCTCCGCCCCCGGCACACCCGTGGAGCGCGCCGGTGAGTCCGGCGAGGGCTACGGCACCAAGCTCCGCAAGTGGCTGATGTCCGGCGTGAGTTACATGGTCCCGTTCGTCGCGGCGGGCGGTCTGCTGATCGCCCTCGGCTTCGCGATCGGCGGCTACAAGATCAACAAGGCGCCGTCGGTCATGGACCACTTCCTGTGGACCCAGGCGGACAGCTGGGGCGCGCTGTTCTTCCAGATCGGCGTCGTCTCCTTCGGCTTCCTCGTCCCGGTCCTGGCCGGCTACATCGCGTACGGCATGGCGGACCGGCCAGGCCTCGTGCCCGGCTTCGTCGGCGGCGCGATCTCCCTCACCATCAACGCGGGCTTCCTCGGTGGTCTGGCCGCCGGTCTCATCGCCGGTGGTGTGGTGATCGGGATCCAGAAGGTCAAGATCCCGGCGGCGTTGCGCGGCATCATGCCGGTGGTGGTGATCCCACTGATCTCCGCCGCGATCGTCGGGTTCCTGATGTTCGTGGTGATCGGCAAGCCCATCGCCTCCGCCCAGAAGGGCATGACCGACTGGCTGAACGGCCTCACCGGCACCAACGCCGTCCTGCTCGGCATGCTGCTCGGCCTGATGATGTGCTTCGACCTCGGCGGCCCGGTCAACAAGGTCGCGTACACCTTCGCCACCGCCGGTATCGCGGTCGCGAGCCCCAGCGACTCGGCCATGAAGATCATGGCCGCGGTGATGGCGGCCGGTATGGTCCCGCCGCTCGCCATGGCGCTGGCGACGACCGTGCGCGGCAAGCTCTTCACCCAGACCGAGCGCGAGAACGGCAAGGCGGCGTGGGTCCTGGGCGCCTCCTTCATCTCGGAGGGCGCGATCCCGTTCGCGGCCGCCGACCCGCTCCGCGTCATCCCCTCCGCCATGGTGGGCGGCGCGGTCACCGGTGCCCTGTCGATGGCCTTCGGCGCCACGCTGCGCGCCCCGCACGGCGGCATCTTCGTGGTCCCGCTGATCGGCAACCCGTTCCTCTACCTGATCGCCATCGCGGCCGGTGTCTGTGTCACCACCGCCTTGGTGGTCGTCCTCAAGGGCATGCGGAAGCAGGCCCCTGTGGGTGCCGCCACGGAGGTCGCGGACGCGGGGATATCGGCCAAGGCCAACTCGAAGGAGCCGGTCGCGGCCTGAACGGCCAACCGCCTGCCCCTTTAGGGCATCTGTGAGGTGTTCACCGCATCTGCGAGATGCATCACGGTCCGGGACCAAAGTCCCGGACCGTGGTGTCTACTGGGGCGCATGCCTGAGCACGTGTCGATGTTCCAGTTGGTGGGCCTGCCTGTCCTCGCCCTGGTGACCGCCATCTGCCTCGTCGGCCTGGGACGCCTCCGGCGTCGGAAGCGCATGGAGGCTGCCGTACGCCACCACCACACGCTCCGGGCCATGCCCGACCAGCGCCGGTCCGGCCCCGTCACGGAGTCCGTGGAACTCACCCCGGAGGAGCACGCCGCCTTCGTGGGCCTGGTACGCCGGTTCAGCGACAGCCGCCGCCCGTAGCGGGCGCTGCCGTGCGGCGCCGGGCGCTGCGTGGGCGACATGCGGGGCGCGGGACTCGCCGCGATGTGTGGGGCTCGCCGCGATGTGTGGGGCGGGCGGCGGTGCGTGGGCTCGCCGCGACGCGTAGGGCGGGCGGCGGTGCGTGGGGCTCGCCGCGATGCGTGGGGGCGGGCGGCGGTGTCAGCCGAGCCGTGCCGCGCGCCGTTCCATCGCGTCCCGCGCCGCGTCCTCTGTCGCGTACACCTCGCACATGTGGCGTCGGTCCGGCGTCGCCGTGTGCTCGACCTCCCACAGGGACATCTCCCGCCCGTCGCGCAGCAGGAACGCGTGCTCGTAGAGCGAGAAGCACAGCCCTGCCTGGCCGGCGCGGCACGGGCGCCCGAAGGCCTGGGTGATCTGATGCGCGGACGCCTCGCGCAGCAGGAGCGACGTGATGTCGGCCCCCGGCCGGTCCGGGTTCTCCGCCCGCCGCAGCAGCCGGCGCGCGTGGTCGGCCGAGTCGTCGGGCACGTACGCGTGACGCGGCTCGGGGATCGGCGACAGCTGCACCAGCACGGGCAGTTCGAAGTCCGGGGCGTCCGGCGGCAGCGGGAGCCGGGCCGTGGCGGCGCGCAGCTCCTCCTCGTCGACGTACACCTCATGCTGCGGTTCGCTGCCCGGCGCCGTGTTGTGCACGAGCTCCCACAGCGTGACCGCCGAGCCGTCGGCGAGCAGCCAGGTGTGCCGGTACGTCTCCCGGTGCAGCCCCGCGCTGTGGTGCGCGGAGTGCAGCGAACTGTCGTGCGCCAGCGCGCAGTCGAGCCGCCTTATCGTCTCGTCGGGCAGCTCGAAGGAGTTCAGGGCGCGACCGAGGAGTCGCGCGAGATGCTCCTCCGGAGACTCGGGCGACTCGGGTGGTTCGTACGCTGCTGTCTCGTACGGAACGCTCAAGGTTTCTCCCGGCGTTGCTGCATGTCACCTTGTGGGTGCATACCGTAGCCCCTCGGTCGGACATCATGTCCGCGAACCGAGAAAACGTACGGACGGAAAACGGGCGGGCCGCGCGGCAAGTTCCCACGCGGCCCGCCCGGGCGTCAAAAAGCCCTCGTCAGACGGCACTTCCGGCGGTCCACGCGCTCCACGACATGTTCCAGCCGTTGAGCCCGTTGTCCGGCGAGACCGTCTTGTCGGGCGAGTTCTTCACCGTCACGACGTCCCCGATGAGGGAATTGTCGTAGAACCACTTGGCGGTCGTGTCCCCCTGCGCGCCCTGCGCATCGGCAAGGCCCACACAGCCGTGGCTGGTTCCCTGTCGACCGAAGGGCGGATTGCCCTTGTTGTACCAGTAGTTGCCGTGGATGAACGTCCCCGACGACGTCAGCCGCATCGCGTGCGGCACGTCCGGGATGTCGTACTCCCCGCCGTAACCGACCGTCGAACCGTTCATCCGCGTCTGGACGAACTTCTCCGAGATCACCATCTGCCCGTTGTACGTGGTGTGCTGCGGGCTGCCCGCCGAGATCGGAACCGTCTTGAGCGTCTTGCCGTCCCGCACCACCGTCATGGTCTGCGTGTTCACATCGACCGTGGAGACCTGGGAGCGCCCGATGGTGAAGGTGACCGTCTTCTTCTGTACGCCGAAGACGCCGTTCGCGCCCTCGACCCCGTCCAGGTCGATCTTCATCGTGACCTTGGATCCGGCCTTCCAGTACTCCTCGGGCCGGAAGTCGAGCCGATCCGCCCCGAACCAGTGCCCCACCACCTGCTGTCCGCTGCTGGAACTGACCGTGATGTGCGACTGCACGGCCTTCTTGTCGCTGATCGCCTTGTCGAAGTTGAAGGACACCGGCATGCCGACGCCGACCGTGGCGCCGTTGTCGGGCGTGTACGTACCGATGAAACTGTTGCTCGAAGAGACCGTCGTGAAGATGGAGTTGGCGGCGGAGGTCCGCCCATTCGCGTCCTTCGCGGTCACCGAGATCTGATACTTCGTCCCCCGCTCCAGCTGCTCCTTCGGCTTCCAGGAGCTGCCGTTCGCGGATATCGCCCCGGGTACGGCCGTCCCGGTCCCGGACACCGTCATCTTCAGGTCGGTCAGCCTGCCGTCGCTGACCTTCACCCCGGTCGCGTTGATGGACGCGCCCGTCGAACCGTCCTTGGCCGAGATGACGATCTTCGCGGTGGACGTCTTGGTCGCGTTCTTGCCGTCCTTGCCGCTCTTGCTGTCGGCGTTGGCGTTGCCGCCGCAGGCGGTGAGGGTGAGGGCGCCGACCATCAGGGCGGCACAGGCCCCCAGTGCGCGCCGCGCTGTCATGTCCGGCGTTGTCACGGGCTGCTCCCAGTTCTCGTGATGTGCGTGATCCGCTCCAGTGCGTGGAGAAAGAGCGAGCCGAAGCGGGATGGGTTCCCCTCGGCCTGCTCCGCACGCCATCACGTGACAGAACCGGGACAATCGCCCTTTCGGGGGGCCTCCCCCCCCCCCCCGACCCCTCTCTCTCTCCCCCCGGCCCCGGCCCCGGCCCCGTCTAGACGTCCCCGTAGAGCTCCCCGTACGACAGCCACATCCCGCCCTGCCCGTCCACCGACTTGGCCGCGCGCACTGCCCGGACGATCGCGCGTGTCACCAGGTCCGCGCCCGCCGCGAGGACCTCGTTGAGCGCGAGGGGGTTGTCTGCGGCGAGTGGTCGGGCGGCCGTGGCCAGTGTGAACACCGTGTCCCCGTCGTTCAGGAGATGCACCGGCCGTACGGCGCGCGCGATCCCGTCGTGCGCCGTACCCGCAAGCTTCTGCGCCTGCGCGCGTGTCAGATCGGCGTCGGTGGCGACAACCGCGAGCGTGGTGTTCAGCGGGGGAGGGGCGTTCCTCGCGGCCGCCTCGGCAAGCCGCTGCCGGGCCGCCTCGTGCACCTCGACCGACGGGAGCGTCGTGCGCCCCCACAGCAACTCCCCGTACAGTGCCCCCGTTTCCGGTTCCATCGCCGAACCCGCCGCGTTGGCCACCACCAGCGCCGCCACCGTGATCCCGGACTCGAGCACGGCGCTCGCCGTCCCGACCCCGCCCTTGAGCCGCCCGACCGCCGCCCCCGTGCCGGCGCCCACGCACCCCTCGGGCACCGGCGCACCCGGCTCGCTCGCGTCGGCCGCCTCGACCGCGGCCCGCCCCGTGGACGCGTCCGGCCTGGCCCGGAAGTCGCCGCCGCGGCCCAGATCGAAGACACAGGCGGCGGGCACGACCGGCACGACATGCGCCGGGTCGGGGCCCACCCGCACCCCGCGCCCCCGCTCCTCCAGCCAGGCCATCACGCCCGACGCGGAGTCCAACCCGTACGCGCTGCCGCCGGTCAGCACGACCGCCTCGACCTTCTGCACGAGGTTGCGCGGATCCAGCGCGTCCGTCTCCTTGGTGCCGGGGCCGCCGCCGCGTACGTCCACGGCGGCGATCGCACCGCCCACAGGGGCGAGCACCACCGTGGTGCCGGTGAGCCAACCGTCCCCCGTGCGCGTCGCGTGCCCCACCCGCAGGCCCGCCACATCTGTCAGAGCGTCAACTGTCATACCGCCAGTGTTCCCCGGCCGCACGGCTCAGTGCAGGCATGGGCTTCGCGGCTCGAGGATGCACGGGCCGCAGGGCTCCGCGGGGGCACATGGGCTCCACGGCCCGGCGGGCACACGGGCCGCACGGCTCAGTGGCCACACAGCTCCGGAGGAGCGCGGCTCTCCCTGCTTGAACGGTCCTCGCCTCTTAAGCGGTCCTCCCTCAAGCGGTCCTCGCCTCTTAAACGGTCCTCGCCCTTTCCCGCACGACCATCCCCGCCGTCAACGCCACCCCGACCGCCACGGCCAGCGCCGAGACGATGCCCGCCGCGAGCACCGCCCAGTCGCCCAGGAACGTGCACAGGATGACCAGCAGCGCGGCGGTCGGCAGGACGATCTGCTGCGCGATGCCCACCTTGAAGTGGCGGGAATGCAGCACCCACACCGTGAGCAGGTACAGCGCCGTCGGCAGCGTCACCGCGGCGGACGCCGCGAGCGTCGAGATGTGCGCCTTGCCGACCGCCTGCTCGACCGCGACCTCCAGGCCCGCACCGATCGCGGCCGCCGACGCGAAGATCAGGTAGTGCCCGTACCCCCACAGGAACGCCTGACTGTTCGACCGCAGATGCCCGTGGATCGGCACCACGAAGTAGATCCACCACGCGGAGAAGACGATCAACAGTCCGCCCGCGGCGATCGGCAGCAGCTCGCCGAGGGCGTCTTGCTCGTCCACGCCCGACTTCACGGCGACCGTGGCCGCGGCGATCGTCTCGCCCAGCACGATGATGGTGAACAGGCCGTACCGCTCGGAGATGTGATGCGGATGCCAGGACGTGGTGAAGTCCTTCTCCGCGTACACCGGGACGCACAGCTCGACGATCGCCATGACCAGGAACACCCAGGGGCGGCCGGACTCCGGCAGGATCAGCAGCCCCAGCCACCCGGCCTGGCACAGCAGTACGCCGCCCGCGTACCGCAGCGCCATGGTTCTCTCGGCCCCCTCGGTGGACCGCGCCACCCGCAGCCACTGCGCGATCATCCCGAACCGCATGATCACGTACCCGAGCCAGACGAGCAGGAAGTCGTGGTTCTCGAACGCCTGCGACACCCCGGCCGCGAGCACCAGGACGCCGGCGATCTGCTCCAGCGTGACGACCCGGTAGAGCGCGTCGTCGTTGTCGTACGCCGAGGCGAACCAGGTGAAGTTCATCCAGGCCCACCAGATCGCGAAGAAGATCATCGCGTAGTTGAGGATGCCCTCGCCCGCGTGTCCCCCGGCGACGGAGTGCACCAGCTGGACACCCGCCTGGGCAATGGCCACGACGAAGCACAGGTCGAAGAAGAGCTCCAGCGGCGACGCGACCCGGTGCGCCTCGTCCCGCTCCCGGGCGGTCAGTCTGCGCAGCGGCCGTCGCGGGGCAGGCCGGGGCGGGGGAGTGGGACCGGATGCGGTACTGGACGTCATACGGCCAAGCACAGCAGAAAACTCCCGGGAACTCCTGCCGTGGCTGTTCACCGGCCGCTCCACGGCCTGCCCCGGCATCCGGGCCGCCTGCCCCGCCGTCCGCCTGCGGTCCCGCGCCCGCCCGGGCGTCGCGGCCCCCGGCCGGGCCGGAGTGGGCCGGCAGCCCCTCGGCGTACTCTGGACGCATGAGTACCGCCCCCGCCCCCGAACCGGGCGATCCGAAGTCGGCGCTGGTCTTCGACGACCCGCTGAGCCAGCAGTCCTCGGACGACACGGACCGTGGGTGGGGCGAGCGGGCCGACAGCGGCGGCGACAGCGCGGCCGACCTGAAGCGCTTCCTCGACGAGAAGCCACCCCACCACATCTGAGCCCGGCCCTTGGGAATCCGCGTCCGAGCCCGGCCAGAGAGGATCTGCGCCCCGCCCGCGAGGTTCCGGGCCCTGCCCGCGAGATTCTCGGCCCAGGCCCGGATCCTCGCCGTCAGTCCTGGCTGTGTCCCGAACCGCGCTGTGCCACCAGGGCGTCGCGGATCTCCTTCAGCACCTCCAGCTCGGTCACCTCGATGACTTCCTGCGTGCCTTCCTTGGCCTTCCGGCGGGCCTCCACCCGTGCCAGGTACTTGGCCATCGGCAGGACCATCAGGAAGTAGACGACGGCCGCGGTGATCACGAAGCTGAGCGTCGAGCCGAGCACCGAGCCCCACATGATGCGGATGCCCGTCGCGTTGTCCCCGCTGCCGGTGCACGGGCTCTTGAGGCAGGAGCTGTAGCTGTCGAGGTTCTTCGTGCCGATCGCACCCACCAGCGGGTTGATGACGCCCTTCACCACCGAGTTGACGATGTTGGTGAAGGCCGCGCCGATGACCACCGCGACGGCCAGATCGACGACGTTGCCACGCATCAAAAAGGCCTTGAAGCCGTCCCAGACACCGGGTTGCTTCTTCTCGCTCACAAAGAGCCCCCTCCGCACAAGTTGTGGAACAAACAGCTCCGCAACCTACGGCAGGGCGTGCCTGACCTGTCCAATTCGACAGCTCGAACGGGAGACTTGACACCGATTCGTCACTCAGCACAGGGTCACCGCCAGCCGCGCGGTGGCGCTCGCGCCGGCCAGCCGCGCCGCCGTCGACCGCGGGACGGAGAGGACGACCAGCGCCCCGGTCTCGGTGGCGCCGACGTCCGGCACCTCGGTCACCCGCGCCCCGGCCGCGACCACCCGGGCCTCGCCGTCGCTGTCCGCCGCGACGACATCGACCCGGTCGCCCGGCCGCAACAGCCGCACCGTGGCACCGTCGGAGATCCGCACCGGCGCCGTCACCGTCTCGACCGCGCGCCGGTCGCGTACGGGAGAGGAGGCGGTGGCGGAGGCGGCAGTCGGATGTCCCCGCGTCCGCTCGGCGGCACGGGGGCCCGCCGCCACGAGGGCCGCCGCCGTGACCGCGAGCCCCGCGGCCACGGCCCGCCTCCTGTGCCGTGCGAGGCGCCGCAGCTGATATCGCCCGCCGCGTACGCGTACGGGAGCGAAGTGCGGCACCTCGCAGGTCGGAGGCGCGTCCGTGCCGGGCGGGCGGACGAGAGGGGAGAGCTGTGCCATGGTGACCACCACCTGCGACGAGAGATCGGCTTGCGATCCCACGATGAGGCCTCGCGGCGAAGCCCGTCGGAGCCCGTGGACCACCGACGGGTTGTGGACAACTCCCTCACCCGAACGGGAAGTTCCGCTCCCCGCGTGCGGTCCTACGGCAGCGTGAACCCCGGATCCATCCCACCCAGGGCCGTCGTGCACAGACAGTCCCGCGTCTCGTTCGCCGGCAGTCCCGCGACCGCGTCGAAGAGCACGCCCCGCAGCCGGTCCACATTCGCCGCGAACACCTTGAACACCTCGTCGTGCGAGACGCCCTCGCCGGTCTCGGCGCCCGCGTCGAGGTCGGTGACGAGGTTCAACGACGTGTAGCAGAGCTCCAGTTCGCGGGCGAGCGCGGCCTCGGGATGGCCGGTCATGCCCACCACCGACCATCCCTGCGCCTGGTGCCAGAGCGATTCGGCACGGGTGGAGAACCGCGGCCCCTCGATCACGACGAGCGTGCCGCCGTCCACCGGCTCCCAGTCCCGCCCGCGCGCGGCTTCGAGGGCGACCTTGCGCCCCACGGGGCAGTAGGGGTCGGCCAGCGACACATGCACCACGTTCGGCACCGTGCCGTCCGGCAGCGGCATCCCGTCGAAGTACGTCTGCGTCCGCGACTTCGTACGGTCCACCACCTGGTCCGGCACGAGCAGTGTCCCCGGCCCGTACTCCGGCCGCAGCCCGCCCACCGCGCAGGGCCCGAGGATCTGGCGTGCGCCGACAGAGCGCAGCGCCCACAGGTTGGCCCGGTAGTTGATGCGGTGCGGCGGCAGATGGTGGCCGCGGCCGTGGCGGGGGAGGAAGGCGACCCGTCGCCCGGCGATCTCGCCGAGGAAGAGGGAGTCGCTGGGCGGCCCGTAGGGGGTGTCGACCTGTATCTCGGTGACGTCGTCGAGGAAGGAGTAGAAGCCGGAGCCGCCGATGACCCCGATCTCGGCCCGGGCTGTCGCCTGCTCCCCGTCCGGGCTCTGTGCGTTGTCCGTGTTCGCCATGGACCGCACCCTAGCCGGGCGGGGGAACGCCGAAGACCCTGCCGTCGGACGACGACAGGGTCCTGTAAGGACTGGCTCTACGAAAGCCTCTGCGCGTGCAAGGACAAGCCTTACGAAGTCTTACGCGGCGGAGCTGCTGGACGAGCCGGTGCCCGACGACTTCGAGTCCGAGGACGACGACGAGGAGGTCGACGACGACGAGGACGCAGAAGAGGTCGACGGCTTCGACGACGCCGGCGAGCTGCTCGACGAGGAGCCGCGGCTGTCGTTCCGGTAGAAGCCGGAGCCCTTGAAGACAATGCCGACGGCCGAGAACACCTTCTTCAGGCGGCCATCGCAGTTGGGGCACTCGGTCAGGGCATCGTCGGTGAACTTCTGCACCGCCTCGAGGCCCTCGCCGCACTCGGTGCACTGGTACTGGTAGGTCGGCACTTGTCTTCCTCCTGGCACTCTCACTCAATGAGTGCTAACGACGGTCCATAGTGACGTATTCCGCGAGATCAGTCCACTGTCACCGGCACTCGGTGACCGACGCCACGTGCGACGGTACGGCTCGGGGCCCGCGTCGCCAGCCGTGACCGCAGGGCCAGCAGCGTCACCAGAGCCAGTCCCGTACCGGCCATCGGCACCAGGAAACCGGCACCGTCCCAGAGGCGGTCCTCCAGCTGTCCGGCCACCGTGACGGCCGCCGCCTGGCCGAGCGCGACCGCGCCGGTCAGCCAGGTGAAGGCCTCGGTGCGGGCGGCCTGCGGGACCAGGCCCTCGACCAGGGTGTAGCCGGTGATCAGGGCCGGAGCGATGCACATGCCGACCAGGAGGCCGATCCCGGCGAGCACGATCACGGAGTGGGCGGCCCACAGCCCGGAGGCGGCGAGCGCCAGGGCCGCGTACCCGAGGACGAGCCGTCGCTGCGGGGCCACCTTCCAGGCGATGGCGCCGCAGACGATGCCGGAGAGCATGTTGCCCGCGGCGAAGATGCCGTACAGGACGCCGTTCAGGCCCGGCTCGCCGATCGATTCGCTGAACGCGGCGAGGGAGACCTGCATGCCGCCGAAGACGGAGCCGATGCCCAGGAAGGTGACGATCAGAACGCGCACTCCGGGGATCCGCAGCGCGGAACCGTGCTGCACGCGCGCGTGCCCGGCGGGAGCGACCGTGGGCTGGGTGCTCTTCTGCGCGGCGAAGAGGAGACCGCCGATCAGGGTCAGCGCGGCCTCGGTGAGCAGACCCGCGGACGGGTCCACGGCCGTGCACAGCGCCGTGGCGAGCAGCGGGCCGAACACGAAGGTCAGCTCGTCCGTGACGGACTCGAAGGCCGCCGCGGTGGTCATCAGGGGCGAGCCCTGCAGCTTCACGCCCCAGCGGGCACGCACCATGGGGCCGACCTGCGGCACCGAGGCGCCGGTCGGCACGGCGGCGACGAAAAGCGCCCACAAGGGGGCGTCGGTCAGCGCGAGCGCCGTCAAGGAGAGGCCGGACAGGGCGTGCACCAGGACGCCGGGCAGCAGGACGGCCCGCTGCCCGTGGCGGTCGGCGAGACGCCCCGTGAAGGGCGCGAACAGCGCCATGGAGACACCGGTTACGGCGGCGACGGCGCCGGCAGCTCCGTACGAGCCGGTGGTGTGCTGCACGAGCAGCACGATGGAGATGGTCAGCATCGCGAACGGCTGGCGTGCGGCGAAGCCGGGAAGCAGGAAGGTCCAGGCGCCGCGTGTGCGCAGCAGCTGTCCGTACCCAGGGCGGGAGGTGACCGTGGATGCCACGGCCCGTGCCTTTCTGCCGCCTGGTAGCGCGCCCGTGCGGGGGCGCCGAGAGCTGTCCTCTTGCGCGGAACTGCGGTAGATACCGGAGCCCACTGCGGGGAGGGCTTCACGGCCGCCATACGGTCGCGCCAGCTCTGCGTCAGGCAGAGTTGGTTCGATCAAGGTGTGCCTTCATCGTACAGGGATGGAAGCGTCGGCGCCTGTGAAAACGAGCACCATGGCAGCATTCGCCTGCGAATGCCCATCGCTCCTTAATGTCCCGTTTGCTGTCCCGTTCCGTCGCCCGGTGTTCCCAGCCAGCCGGCCAGCTTGCCGCCGTGGCCCACCGCGCGGAGCCGCTTCTCGGCCGCGTCCCGGACCGGATCGGTGGCCACCACGAGCAGCTCGTCGCCGCGCCGCAGCACGGTCGTCGGCAGCGGCACGAAGGACTTCCCCTCGCGCACGACGAGCGTGACGGCGGCTCCTGCGGGCAGCCGCAGCTCACCCACCTCGACGCCGTGCATGCGCGACTCGTCGGGGATCGCGACGGACAGCAGATGGCCGCGCAGCCGCTCCAGGGGCGCCGATTCGATGCCGAGGTCGGCGGCACCCGGGGACTCGCCCAGGCGCAGTGTGCGGGCCAGCCACGGCAGTGTGGGCCCCTGGATCAGGGTGTAGGCGACGACCAGGACGAAGACGATGTTGAAGATCCGGCGGCTTTCCGGGACGCCGCTCACCATCGGGATCGTCGCCAGGATGATGGGGACGGCGCCGCGCAGCCCCGCCCAGGACATCAGCGTCTGCTCCTGCCACGGTATGCGGAACGGCAGCAGGCTCACGACGACGCTCAGCGGCCGCGCCACCATCGTCAGCACCAGGCCGATGGCGAGGGCGGGCCAGATGTCGTCGCCTATCTCGTGCGGCGTGACCAGCAGACCGAGCAGGACGAACATGCCGATCTGGGCGATCCAGCCGAGACCTTCGGCGAAGCCGCGTGTGGCGGGCCAGTGCGGCAGCTTGGCGTTGCCGAGCAGCATCGAGGCGAGATACACGGCGAGGAAGCCGCTGCCGTGGGCGAGCGCCCCGGCGGCGTAGGCGACGACCGCGATCGCCATCACGGCGATCGGGTAGAGGCCGGAGGCGGGCAGCGCCACATGCCGCAGCCCGTAGGCGCCGAGCCAGCCCACCGCGAGGCCGATGGCGGCGCCGATGGCCAGCTCGAGCGCTATCTCGCCCAGCAGCGCGTACCAGTGCTCGACCGGGCCCGCTGTGGAGAACGCGACGACGAGGATGACCACCGGAGCGTCGTTGAAGCCCGACTCGGCCTCCAGGACACCCGTCACGCGCGCGGGGAGGGGGATTTTCCGCAGGACCGAGAAGACCGCCGCCGCGTCCGTCGAGGACACCACCGCTCCGATGATGAGCGCTTGCCGCCACTCCAGCCCGATCAGGTAGTGCGCGCCCGTGGCCGTGATGCCGACGCTCACCGAGACACCGACCAGCGCCAGTGAGGAGGCGGCCGGAAGCGCCGGCCCGATCTCCTTCCACTTCGTGCCGAGGCCGCCCTCGGCCAGGATCACGACCAGGGCCGCGTACCCGATGACCTGGGTCAGCTCGGCATTGTTGAAGTGGATGTCGCCGATCCCGTCCTGGCCCATCGCGACGCCGATACCCAGGTATACGAGCAGGCTGGGGAGCCCGCTGCGCGAAGAGATCCGAACCGCTGCCACCGCGACGAGCAGGACGAGCGAGCACACGAGCAGGAGCTGGTTGAGGTGGTGGACAGTCAGCGGCTGTTCCCTTCTCGCCAATCCGGGCACGGGATCCGAACACGTCGATCCGAACGCCGGACGTTGGTATGTCAGTCCAAGTACTTCGTTACCTTACCTAACTCTTGACGCTTTCTTGACACTCCAGTGGGCAAGATCGAACTCCCGTGCGCTCGGGTACCCGACTCCGCGTCAAGGCGCAGCAGGCCCTGCGCCTATGGTTGCTCCAGCACTCCAGGACCGCCTGCCGCTCGCGTTAGGACAGCAAGGACAGCGATGCCCCCCAACACCACCGCCTCTTCCGGCCAAAAGCCCGGCAAGTCCGGCAGGAAGAAGGGGCGCAAAGCCCGACTGTTCTTGATCGTCCTGGTTCTTGCCATCATCGGAGGCGTCGCCTTCGGCGCGTACTGGAGCATCAGCACCGTGCGGGCCTCCTTCCCGCAGACCAAGGGCTCCATCACGCTCGACGGCCTGTCGGGCCCCGTCGACGTGAAGCGCGACGGCTACGGCATCCCGCAGATCTACGCCTCCTCCGACGAGGACCTGTTCATGGCGCAGGGCTTCGTCCAGGCGCAGGACCGGTTCTACGAGATGGATGTGCGCCGCCACATGACCTCGGGCCGGCTCTCAGAGATGTTCGGCAAGAGCCAGGTCAAGAACGACGAGTTCCTGCGCACCCTGGGCTGGGACCGCGTCGCGAAGGAGGAGTACGACACCAAGCTGTCGGCCTCCACGAAGAAGTACCTCCAGGCGTACGCCAAGGGAGTCAACGCCTACCTGAAGGGCAAGGACGGCAAGGACATCTCCCTGGAGTACGCGGCCCTTGGTTTCACCAACGACTACAAGCCCCAGGAGTGGACCCCGGTCGACTCGGTGGCCTGGCTCAAGGCGATGGCCTGGGACCTGCGCGGCAACATGCAGGAAGAGATCGACCGCTCCTTGATGACGAGCCGCCTCGGCCCGAAGCAGATCGCCGACCTGTATCCGGACTATCCGTACAGCCGGAACAAGACGATCGTCCAGGACGGCGCGTACGACAGCATCACCAAGTCGTACGTCCCGAAGAACTCCGGCACGGCCTCCTCGACCTCCACGGCGGGCACCGGGCTCACGAACAACGCCGCCGCGCCGTCAGGCTCCGACCTGCAGAGCCAGCTGTCGGGGCTCTACAACGTCCTCGACGACGTGCCCACCGCTGTCGGCGTGAACGGCAACGGCATCGGCTCCAACTCCTGGGTCGTCGACGGCAAGCACACCATCACCGGCAAGCCCCTGCTGGCCAACGACCCGCACCTGTCGCCCTCGCTGCCGTCGGTCTGGTACCAGATGGGCCTGCACTGCACGAGCGTCTCCAGTAAGTGCCAGTACGACGTCTCCGGCTACACCTTCGCGGGCATGCCCGGTGTGGTCATCGGCCACAACAAGGACATCGCCTGGGGCATGACCAACTCCGGGGTCGACGTCACCGACCTCTACCTGGAGAAGCTCACCGGCGACGGCTACCAGTACGGCGACAAGGTGCTGCCCTTCACGACCCGCAAGGAGACGATCAAGGTCGCGGGTGCCGCCTCCAAGAAGATCGTCGTCCGGGAGACGAACAGCGGGCCCCTGTTGTCCGACCGCGACGACGAACTCGTCAAGGTCGGCAAGAAGGCCACCGTCGACCCCGCGGCGCCCGACCGCGGCGACGGCTACGGCATCTCGCTGCGGTGGACCGCGCTGGACCCCGGCAACTCCATGGACGCCGTCTTCGAGATGGACAAGGCGTCGGACTGGGCCGGGTTCCGCAAGGCGTCCGCGTCCTTCGACGTGCCCTCGCAGAACCTGGTCTACGCCGACACCAAGGGCAACATCGGCTACACGCTGCCCGGCAGGATCCCGATCCGCGGCGAGGGCAACGGCTCGCTCCCGTCGCCGGGCTGGGACTCCAAGTACAACTGGACCGGCTACATCAAGCAGGCCGAGCTGCCCAACGAGTACAACCCGGACCGCGGCTACATCGTGACCGCCAACCAGGCCGTCGTCGACCCGGACAAGTACCCCTACACGCTCACCACGGACTGGGGCTACGGCACGCGCAGCCAGCGGATCTCCGATCTGATCGAGACGAAGATCGGCGGCGGCGGCAAGATCTCGACCGACGACATGCGCCAGATGCAGCTCGACAACAGCAGCGAGATCGCCAAGCTGATCGTGCCCAAGCTGCTCAAGATCGACGTCGCCGACAAGAACGTCCGCGAGGCGCAGAAGCTCCTCGAAGGCTGGGACTACACCCAGGACGCCGACTCCGCGGCGGCGGCGTACTTCAACGCGACCTGGCGCAACATCCTCAAGCTCGCCTTCGGCAACAAGCTGCCCAAGGAGCTGCGGGTCAAGGGCCAGTGCCTGTGGGTCGACCCCGTCGACACCACCGGTCCCGCGGACGAGGACCAGTCGGTCCGCGAGTGCGGTCAGCGCGACGCGGATCAGGCGCAGCCGGACGGCGGCGACCGCTGGTTCGAGGTCGTCCGCAAGATCATCGACGATGAGAACAACGACTGGTGGAAGTCGCCCAAGACGCGCCTCGACAAGGCGACCGACACCCGTGACGAGCTGTTCGCGCGGGCCCTGAAGGACGCCCGCTGGGAGCTGACGGCGAAGCTCGGCAAGGACATCGACACCTGGAGCTGGGGCCGGCTGCACCGCCTGTTCCTGAAGAACCAGACCCTGGGCACCGACGGTCCCGCGTTCCTGAAGTACATGCTCAACCGCGGCCCCTGGAAGCTCAGCGGCGGCGAGGCGACGGTCAACGCGACCGGCTGGAACGCGGCGGGCGGCTACGGCGTCGTCTGGGTGCCGTCGATGCGGATGGTCGTGAACCTCGGGGACCTCGACAAGTCCAAGTGGATCAACCTCTCCGGCGCCTCCGGGCACGCCTACAGCGCCCACTACACCGACCAGACGGACAAGTGGGCCAAGGGCGAACTGCTGCCCTGGGCCTTCTCGGAGAAGGCCGTCGACAAGAAGACGAGCGACACGCTGGTCCTGAAGCCCTGACGGTCGGTACGGAATCGAAGTGGCCCTCCACGCGCGCGTGGAGGGCCACTTCACGTCGGCGGGGGTGTCAGCGGAAGCGGCGCACGCCGGAGGGGGTCACCACCGCGTGGACGGGGCGGTCGTGGGGTTCCTCGGGCACCCGCTCGACGACCTCGGCGTCGTACAGGAGCACCACCAGCGCGGGATCGGCCCCCGTGCGCTCCAGGCGGGCCAGTACGCGGTCGTAGGAGCCCCCACCGCGTCCCAGACGCATACCGCGCGCGTCGACGGCGAGACCGGGCAGCAGGACGACGTCGGCGTCCTGGACGGCCTCCGGTCCCAGCCGCTCGCCCGCGGGCTCCAAGAGCGCCATCTTTCCGCCGTGTTGGACCCGTACGAGGGAGCCCTCCCCGGTGTACGCCCCCCAGTCCAGGTCGTTGTCCGCCATCAGGACCGGCAGCAGCACGCGCACGCCCCGCGCGTAAAGGGCGTCCAGGAGCGCGAGGGTGCCGGGCTCGCTCCCCACGGAGACGTACGCCGCCACGGTGCGCGCGTGCGCCAGCTCGGGCAGCTCCAGGGCGCGGGCGGCCAGGGCCTCGGCCGTTTTCTGCACGTCATCGGCCGTCAACCCTTTTCTCACCGAGAGGAATCCTCGTCGCAACATTCGCTTGCCAGACTCCGGTTCACGTCCGAGGTGACTCACAGGTTGCTCCCGTATCCTTCCTAATGCGCTCATATGAGAGCGAATTAACCGGAGCCTCAGATTCCGCACATAGCCACCGGTTATGGTTGCGGGCATGACTGAGTCACACCCCAGGATCAGCAAGGCTGTCATTCCCGCAGCAGGGCTCGGCACCCGGTTCCTGCCGGCCACCAAAGCCACTCCCAAGGAGATGCTGCCGGTCGTCGACAAGCCGGCGATCCAGTACGTGGTCGAAGAGGCCGTGTCGGCGGGTCTTGACGACGTCCTGATGATCACGGGCCGCAACAAGCGCCCCCTCGAGGACCACTTCGACCGCAACTACGAGCTCGAGTCGGCGCTCCAGAAGAAGGGCGACGCCGACCGGCTCGCCAAGGTCCAGGAGTCCAGCGACCTCGCCACCATGCACTACGTGCGCCAGGGCGACCCCAAGGGCCTCGGCCACGCCGTCCTGTGCGCCGCCCCGCACGTCGGTCACGAGCCCTTCGCCGTGCTCCTCGGTGACGACCTGATCGACCCGCGCGACCCCCTGCTCGCCCGCATGGTCGAGGTCCAGGAGCAGCGTGGCGGCAGCGTCATCGCGCTCATGGAGGTCGCACCCGAGCAGATCCACCTCTACGGGTGTGCTGCCGTCGAGGCCACCGACGAGGGTGATCTGGTCAAGGTGACGGGCCTGGTCGAGAAGCCGGACGTCGCGGACGCGCCCAGCAACTACGCGATCATCGGACGTTACGTCCTCGACCCGCACATCTTCGACATACTGCGCAAGACCGAGCCGGGTCGCGGTGGTGAGATCCAGCTCACCGACGCCCTCCAGCAGCTCGCCGACGAGGAGAAGGTCGGCGGCCCCGTGCACGGCGTCGTCTTCAAGGGCCGCCGCTATGACACCGGGGACCGTGGCGACTACCTGCGTGCCATTGTCAGACTCGCGTGCGAACGTGAAGACCTGGGCCCGGACTTCCGGACCTGGCTTCGCAGTTACGTAGCCGAGGAGATGCAGGGACTTTGAGCAGCGCCGCGACCCGCACCACCGGCCAGGATCACCTCTGGTCCGTGGACGACCACCTGGAGGACATCCTCGCGACCGTCCGCCCCCTCGAACCCATCGAGCTGCAACTCCTCGACGCCCAGGGCTGCGTCCTGGTCGAGGACGTCACGGTGCCGGTCTCCCTGCCGCCCTTCGACAACAGCTCGATGGACGGGTACGCGGTCCGGGTCGCCGATGTCGCGGGCGCGAGCGAGGAGTACCCGGCCGTCCTGGCGGTCGTCGGCGACGTCGCGGCCGGCCAGGCCGAGCAGCCCTATGTGGGCCCCGGCCAGGCCGCCCGCATCATGACCGGCGCCCCGCTGCCGCCCGGCGCCGAGGCCGTCGTCCCCGTGGAGTGGACCGACGGCGGCCTGGGCGAGGGGCCGGTCTCCGGGATGCGCGCCCACAGCGCGGCCCCCGAGGCCGCTTCCGGTCAGGTGCGGGTCCACCGCCCGGCCGAGGCACGCGCGCACGTGCGCGCGAAAGGCAGCGATGTGAAGGCCGGCGACCGCGCCCTCGAAGCCGGCACCATCCTCGGACCGCCGCAGATCGGCCTGCTCGCCGCGATCGGCCGCGGCACCGTACGCGTGCGCCCGCGCCCGCGCGTGGTCGTCCTGTCCACCGGCAGTGAACTGGTCCAGCCCGACGAGGAGTTGGGCGCCGGCCAGATCTACGACTCCAACAGCTTCGCCCTCTGCGCCGCCGCGCGCGACGCCGGGGCCATCGCCTACCGGGTGGGCGCGGTCGCCGACGAAGCCGAGACGCTCCGTGCCACCATCGAGGACCAGCTCATCCGCGCGGACATGCTGGTCACGACGGGCGGCGTGAGCGTCGGCGCGTACGACGTCGTCAAGGAGGCGCTGTCCTCCGTGGGCGACGAGGACGAGGCGGGCAGCGGCATCGAGTTCCGCAAGCTCGCCATGCAGCCCGGAAAGCCCCAGGGCTTCGGCACCATCGGCCCCGACCACACCCCACTGCTCGCGCTCCCGGGCAACCCTGTGTCGTCGTACGTCTCCTTCGAGCTGTTCGTGCGCCCCGCGATCCGCACCCTGATGGGCCTGAAGGACGTCCACCGGCCCACGACCAGGGCGAAGCTGAAGACGGACAAGGCGCTGACCTCGCCCGCGGGCCGTCGGCAGTTCCTGCGGGGGACGCACGCGGAGGGCGAGGTGACGCCCGTCGGGGGCGCCGGATCCCACCTGGTCGCGGCCCTCGCACATGCCGACGCGCTGATCGTCGTGCCCGAGGACGACACGTCGGTCGAGCCCGGCGCGGAGGTCGAGGTGGTCCTGCTCGGCTGAGCGGCCGGGCCCCGAGAGGGTCCTGCTCGGCTGAGCACCCCGAGTTGGCGGTACCGTGTCGCGCACAACAGGCCCACGCGCCGCACCGCGAAGGGCCCGGACCGGGAGCGCCCACGCACATGACTGTTCCGTCCCGGGGGGAGACCCCCGGACCCCCTGTGCAGGACCGACTGACGCACATCGACGAGGCGGGCGCCGCCCGCATGGTCGACGTATCCGGCAAGGACGTGACCGCGCGCACCGCCCGTGCCAGCGGACGCGTCCTGGTCTCACCCCGTGTGATCGAGTTGCTGCGCGGCGAGGGGGTCCCCAAGGGTGACGCCCTCGCCACCGCGCGCATCGCGGGCATCATGGGCGCCAAGCGCACGCCGGACCTGATCCCGCTGTGCCACCCGTTGTCGGTGTCGGGTGTCAAGATTGATCTGTCGGTCGCGGACGACGCCGTCGAGATCCTCGCCACCGTGAAGACCACCGACCGTACGGGTGTCGAGATGGAAGCCCTCACCGCGGTCAGCGTGGCGGCCCTCACCGTGATCGACATGGTCAAGGCGGTCGACAAGGGGGCGGTCATCACGGACGTGAGGGTGGAAGAGAAGACAGGCGGGAAGTCGGGCGACTGGAGCCGGGCATGACGGCATCGTCGTATCGCGCCCTGGTGGTCACGGCCTCCAACCGCGCCGCCGCCGGGGTCTACGAGGACAAGGGCGGTCCCCTGATCGCCGAGGGGCTCGCGAAGTTCGGCTTCGCGGTGGACGGGCCGCAGGTCGTCCCCGACGGCGACCCGGTCGAGGCCGCCCTGCGCGCGGGCACCGACGCCGGTTACGACGTCATCGTGACCACCGGTGGTACGGGGATCTCGCCGACCGACCGGACGCCCGAGGCGACACGGCGGGTGCTCGACCACGAGGTGCCGGGCATTCCCGAGGCCATCAGGGCGTTCGGAAGACAGAAGGTGCCGACGGCGGCGCTGTCCCGGGGGCTCGCCGGAGTCGCGGGACGGACGCTGATCGTCAATCTGCCGGGCTCCACCGGCGGGGTGAAGGACGGCCTCGCGGTCCTGGAGCCCCTCCTGATCCACGCCGTCGACCAGATCCGCGGCGGCGACCACCCCAGACCCAGCGGCAGTGGGGGTGCGAGCTGAACAGCCCATCCTGGCCCGTCGAGCTGGTGGACGGCGATGTGGTCCTCCGGCCCATAAAGCTGCGCGATCAGCGGGCCTGGCGCGAGGTCAACCGGCGCAACCGCGACTGGCTGCGGCCCTGGGAGGCGACCATCCCGCCGCCCACCCCCAGCGGTCCGATCGCGCACCGGCCCACCTACCGGCAGATGGTCCGGCATCTGCGCGCCGAGGCCAACGCGGGCCGGATGCTGCCCTTCGTGATCGAGTACCAGGGGCGGCTCGTCGGGCAGCTGACCGTCGCCGGGATCACCTGGGGCTCGATGTGCTCCGGGCACATCGGCTACTGGGTGGACCAGGGCGTGGCGGGCCGCGGAGTGATGCCGACGGCCGTGGCGCTGGTGACCGATCACTGCTTCCGCACGGTCGGACTGCACCGCATCGAAGTCTGTATTCGCCCCGAGAACGGGCCGAGCCGCCGGGTCGTGGAAAAACTCGGATTCCGCGAGGAAGGGCTTCGTCCACGTTATCTCCACATCGACGGTGCCTGGCGCGACCATCTTGTGTACGCGCTCACCGCCGAAGAGGTGCCCGAAGGACTGCTCGGACGCTGGCGCCGGGCGCGCTCGGCGCAGACCCGCTCGGAGCAGGTGGGATCGGAGCAGGCGGGCTCGCAAAACCAGAGCAAGCCGGAGAACGCCGGGTAATTGAATAAGTGTTCGAAATTGACCGGTCGCTGATCGCCTTGAGTCCGTCTTCGGTCATTGAATTCACGGTCCCGGCGCCCCGCTGATCGCATCGGTCACAAAAAAAGCTCGAAATATCAGCCAGATCGTGCGACACACCGGCTCAATTGGCAGATGGCCTCACGCAAACCCCTCTACCGTGTGAGGCGTGAGCAGCAGCGGCCTCATCTACGCAGTCATTGTCGGGGCCTGGGCCGCCTACTTGGTGCCGATGTGGCTCCGTAGGCAGGACGAGCTGAACGAAGCCCGTCCGACGGAACGCTTCAGCACCGCCATCCGGCTGCTGTCCGGACGGGCGGGTATGGAGCGCCGGTACGCCAAGGACCTGCGGGCGCGCTCCGCCGAGGAGGGGGAGCTCAGCGCCGACCCGGACGGCGTCACCGATTCGGTGGACGTCCGGGCCTTCGCCATGCCTCCGACCCGGCCGCAGGCGCAGGTCCAGCACCGGCCGCAGGTGCAGGAGCGGGTTCAGCCGCCGTCCCCGGCGCAGTCGGAGACGGCGCCTCCGGCGGCCGCCAGGCAGGGGGCCACGCACGAGGCCCCCGGCGCCGCCAGACCCGTACCGCAGCAGGCGGCCAGGCCCGTACCGCAGCAGTCGCCCAAGTCCGCGCCGAAGCCGTCGGCCAGGTCCGCTCCCCAGCCCGCCGCCAAGTCCGCGTCCCGGGGTGTTCCGGCCGCGCGACGTGGTTCTTCGGCGGAGGCCGCAGCGCGTGCCCGGCGCTCGAAGGTGCTCGCGCGCCGACGGCGTACGACGGTGATGCTCTTCCTCGCCTTCACACTCGGCGCGATCGTGGCGGCCGTGGGAGGGCTCGCCTTCCTGTGGGCGCCCGGCGTGCCCGCGGTGATGCTGAGCGCGTACATCGTGTATCTGCGTGCCCAGGAGCGGCGCCGCTTCACCTACACGATGGACCGGCGCCGGGCCGAGGCCGCCGCGCAGCGGCTGAGGGAGCGGCAGCCGCGTCGGCGGCCCACCGTCGACCCCGGGGCCGACGAGCCGGACGAGGGACCGGAGCCGGAGACCGACACCGGCCTCTCCGCGCTCGCTGCCGACCGGCGCGCGCTCGTCGAGCAGACCGACCACGCGGAGTGGGTCGACCAGCAGCGCGAGCGCCAGCGCGGTCCCGGCCAGGGCGACAGCTGGGACCCGGTGCCGGTTCCGCTGCCGACGTACGTGACCGCGCCGGTCGCGCCCCGGGCCACACCCAGCGTCGACCTGGGCGCGCCGGACGCGTGGAGCTCCGCGCGCTCCAGCGCCGTGGAACCGTCCACGCCGGAGGCCGAGACGGCCGCCGAGGAGCCGTCCGACGACGCGGAGGCCGTCGACGACGGTCGCAGTGACGCGCGTCGCGCCGCGTCCGCCCGGCGCGCCCGCGAACGCGGTCGCACGCCGCTCTTCGACCAGTACGAGGACGGGGAACGGCCGCGCGCGGCCAACGAATGACGGGTGTGCGAAATGACCGCGTGCGGCCAGCGAGTGACGGGTGTGACGGCAGGGGCTCGGGAGTCCCTGGCTGACCAGCCAGGAACGGATTTCCGGGCACCTCGATGGGGATGCTAGAGTTTCACTCGTTGCAAGGGCCTGTGGCGCAGTCCGGTAGCGCACCTCGTTCGCATCGAGGGGGCCAGGGGTTCAAATCCCCTCAGGTCCACGCAGCGATTGTTCTTGAGGTAACTCAGGGACAGTTGACGAGATCCCGTCCGATCTGATTGATCGGGCGGGATCTTTGTTTTCCCGGCTGCCGACAACTCGTGCCTGACCGGCGGTCGTTGCCGTAGGGTGCTCGCTGCGCCGGGCACGAGGGAGAGCATGGAGACCGCAGCGGACTTGGCGACGACCCGTATGGCGCCATTGAGGATCCCGGCCTTCCGGCGATTCGTGCTCGCCAACCTGATCTCCGTCACCGGGTCCGCGATGGCGCCTCTCGCGCTCGCCTATTCCGTGATCGAGCAGGGCGGCGGAGCCGGGGCCCTCGGCCTTGTGCTCGCCACGAACACCGTTCCGACCGTCGTCTTCCTCCTCGCGGGCGGAGTCCTCGCGGACCGCCTGTCCCGGAGCCGGATTCTCTTCCTCGGCAACCTGCTGGCGGCCGTCGCCCAGGGGACGCTGGCCGCGACTGTCGCCACCGGCCACGCGACGACAACCTCCATCGCGGTCTGCGGCTTCGCCTCGGGAACCGCGGTCGCCTTCACCATGCCCGCCGCCCAGGGCGTCGTGAGCCAGATCATTCCCCGGGAGCAGCTGCAGCAGGCCAATGCCCTGCTCAGACTGCCGAGCAACGCGGTCAAGGTGCTCGGCCCGGTCATCGGTGGACTCGTCGTCGCGGCCGCCGGTCCGTCCTGGGCCCTGGCCTGGGACGCGCTCACCTTCGCCGCCGCGGCCCTGCTGCTCCTCGGCCTGCGCCTGGACGCTCCGCTCACCGCCGACAGCGCGCTCAGCGATCTGCGAGCGGGATGGACCGGCTTCTGGTCGCGCACCTGGCTGTGGACCTACACGGCCGCCGGAACCGTCCTCGTCGCCGCGTGGTTGGCCGGCTTCCAGCTCCTCGGGCCGGTCGTCGCCGCGCAGGAGTACGCGGGCGCACGGGACTGGGGGCTGGTCCAGGCCGCCTTCGCGTCGGGGCTGCTGGCCGGGACTCTGGTGTGCCTGCGCTGGCGCCCGCACCGGTTGCTGGCCGTGGCTGTCGCGACCAGCGCCGCACTCGCTCTGCCCCTGGTCGCCATGGGGTGGGGGCTGCCGCTGCCCTGCGTGCTGCTCGCCGCCCTGCTCGCGGGGATCGGGCTCGACGTCGCGATCGTCGCGTGGACCACCGCGTTCCAGCAGCACGTGCCCCAAGCCGAGTTGGGCCGCATGAGCGCGTTCAACAGCGTCGGGGAACTCCTTGCCATTCCCTTCGGCTACCTGATCACCGCTCTCGCCGTCCACGCCTGGGACAACAGGACGGTGCTCATGGCGTGCGCCGGCCTCATCGTTGCCGCCGCCGTCCTCAACCTGTGTGTCCCGGACGTGTACCGCATCAACCGCCTTGCGGCAGACGGTCACCAGGCGCGGAAGTACTCGACTCCCTTGGCCGACGCCGGTCATGACGAGGTCCGGGAGGACGGCGAGGGCCAGGTCGCGGGGTAGCGCGTGGGGCCGGTGACCTTCACTGCGGCCGAGGGGCACCCTCACGTCCCCGTTGCCGGGATCGGAGATCTACAGCGCCTTGGCGTAGCAGAGGCTCAGTTCGTGGAAGCGATAGTGGCCGAACTTGGCGCAGGGCGAGTAGTCGCTCGACGTGTAGAGCGCGACCGCCTCGGGCTGCTTGGCGCCGGTTTCCAGGACCATGCGGGTACGGCCGGCCGCGCGGGCGTCCGACTCGAGGGCGGCCAGGATGCGGCGGGCGAGGCCGAGACCGCGGGCCTCGGGGATCACGTACATGCGCTTGAGTTCGGCGTCGCCGTCCGAGTAGCCCTCGTCGTTCTCGTCCTGGGCGCGCCAGCCGCCCGTGGCGACCGGGCGGTCCCGTTCGTCGTACGCGATCAGGTAGAGCCCGAGCGGTGGGGCGAACATCCAGGCGTCGAGGGGGGTGACGTCACCCTCATCCTCGTAGCGCTCGGCGTATTCGGCCTGCACCTGGTCGTTGAGCTTGACGGCGTCGGGGTGGTCGAAGGGGACCCGGCGGATATTCATGCGGTTAACCGTACATCTATGCGTAGGATTGGGGGTAGGGGTTAAGTATCGTGCCCTGGTGCTGACTGTTACCTCTGTGAATGTGAATGGGCTCCGGGCCGCCGCGAAGAAGGGCTTCGTGGAGTGGCTCGCGGGGACCTCCGCGGACGTGCTGTGCCTCCAGGAGGTGCGGGCCGAGCCCGGGCAGCTGCCTGAGGAGGTGCGCGCGCCCGAGGGGTGGCATGTCGTGCATGCTCCGGCAGCCGCCAAGGGGCGTGCCGGTGTGTCCCTCTATACGCGCCGCGAGCCCGATCGCGTGCGGGTCGGGTTCGGCTCCGAGGAGTTCGACTCCAGTGGGCGTTACGGCGAGGCCGATCTGCCCGGCGTCACCGTCGCCAGCCTGTATCTGCCTTCGGGTGAGGTCGGGACGGAGCGGCAGGACGAGAAGGTGCGGTTCATGGGGGAGTTCCTCGGCCACCTGAAGGGGCTGCGTGAGCGGGCCGCCGCCGACGGGCGCGAGGTCGTCGTGTGCGGCGACTGGAACATCGCCCACCAGGAGGCCGACCTCAAGAACTGGCGCGGCAACAAGAAGAACTCCGGCTTCCTGCCCGAGGAGCGGGCGTGGATGGGGCAGGTCTTCGACGCGGGTGACGGTGGATACGTCGATGTCGTGCGCGCGCTGCACCCGGACGTCGAAGGGCCGTACTCGTGGTGGTCGTATCGCGGGCGGGCCTTCGACAACGACACCGGCTGGCGCATCGACTACCAGGTCGCCACATCTGGGCTCGCGGGCAAGGCGGTCAAGGGGTTCGTGGAGAGGGCGGCGACGCATGGGGAGCGGTGGTCCGACCATGCGCCCGTGACCGTGGTCTACGACCTCTGATCCGGTCTTCAGTGCCCGGTTTATGGCCTCTGATCCCGTAGCCGCCGGTCCAGCGCCATCGACAGCTCCGCCTCCACCACGCTCTTCGCCAGCGGGCGCAGGCGCTGGAGGTCCTCGGTGGTGCGGTCCTCGGTGAGGACGAGGGTGGTGAAGAGCTCGGCGAGCGCGTCGGCGTGATCGCGTACGCGCCGGGCGGCCGTCAGGACGTCCGCGAGCGGGATGCCCTCGCGGACCAGGGCCGCCGAGACGTCGAGCAGACGACGGCTGATGTGGACGATCTCGCCGCCGTCGGTGCCGAGGTAGCCGAGGTCGAGAGCGGCGGCGAGGTTCTCCGGGGTCGCCTGGCCCGCGAAGACGTCGGCCAGTTCCTCGGGGGAGAGGCGGACGGGGGTCTCCTCGGTGGGTTCGCCGAGGCCCAGCAGCTCGCCCACGTCGCGCCCGTGGTCGAAGGCCTCGGCCAGTTCGGCGATGCCGCTGAGGGTGTGGCCGCGTTCGAGCAGCGCCGAGATGGTGCGCAGACGGGTCAGGTGTGTGTCGTCGTACCAGGCGATACGGCCCTCGCGGCGGGGCGGCGGTATGAGCTTGCGCTCCCGGTAGAAGCGCAGGGTGCGCACGGTGATGCCGGCTTCCTTGGCCAGCTCCTCCATCCGGTACTCACGCTTCTCCGCCACGTGCGCACCCTACGTCGTACCCCCGGTAACTTTCCCGGTCGCGACCCCTACCCATCAGTACGCGGCTGCTCTACTCTCCCCATTGCGCCAGTGTTCACTGGCAGGGTCGTGCGGCTAGGGAGGCGTCGGGATGACCGAGCACGAGCATGTACGGGTGGCGGTGATCGGGTCCGGGTTCGGCGGTCTGGGAGCTGCCGTGCGGCTGCGCCGCGAAGGCGTCACCGACTTCGTCGTCCTGGAACGCGCCGACAGCGTGGGCGGCACCTGGCGGGACAACAGCTATCCCGGGTGCGCCTGCGACGTACCGTCCCACCTTTACTCGTTCTCGTTCGCGCCCAACCCCGAGTGGCCGCGCACCTTCTCCGGGCAGGAGCACATCCGCGCGTACCTGGAGCACGTCGCGGACGTCTTCCGGCTGCGGTCGCATCTGCGCTTCAACACCGAAGTGAAGATGATGACCTGGGACGCGGAGAAGCTGCGCTGGGGGATCGAGACCAGCAGTGGCTTCCTCACGGCGGATGTCGTCGTCTCCGCCACCGGGCCGCTCTCCGACCCCAAGATCCCGGACGTCCCGGGGATCGACACCTTCCCCGGCAAGGTCTTCCACTCGGCCCGCTGGGACCACGACTACGACCTGCGCGGCAAGCGCGTCGCCATGATCGGCACCGGCGCTTCGGCCATCCAGATCGTGCCGTCGATCCAGCCCGAGGTCGCCAAGCTCACCCTCTTCCAGCGCACCCCGCCCTGGGTGATGCCGCGCGTCGACCGGGCCATCAGCGGTGTCGAGCGATGGCTGCACCGGCAGCTGCCGTTCACGACCCAGGCCCGGCGCGGACTCCTGTGGGGCATCCGGGAGTTGCAGGTCCAGGCGTTCACCAAGCGGCCCAATGAGCTGGGCATGGTGGAGCAGTTGGCCAAGCGGAACATCGCCCGCGCCGTCAAGGATCCGGAGCTTCGGAAGAAGCTGACTCCCGACTACCGGATCGGCTGCAAGCGCATTCTGCTCTCCAACACCTACTACCCGGCGCTCACCCGGCCGAATGTGGACCTGGTGGCCTCCGGGCTCGCCGAGATCGACGGCTCCACCCTCGTCGCCGCCGACGGCAGCACCGCCGAGGTCGACGCGATCGTCTTCGGCACGGGCTTCCACGTCACCGACATGCCGATCGCGGAACGGGTCGTCGGGGCGGAGGGGAAGACGCTCGCCGAGGTGTGGCGGACCGGTATGAAGTCGCTGCGCGGGGCGACCGCGGCCGGCTTCCCCAACTGGATGACGATCATCGGGCCCAACACCGGCCTCGGGAACTCGTCGATGATCCTGATGATCGAGTCCCAGCTGAACTACATGGCCGACTTCGTACGGCAGTTGGACGTCCTCGGAGGGCGTGCGGCCCTCGACGCGCGCCCCGGCGCCGTGGACGCCTGGAACCACAAGGTCCAGGAGCGCATGAAGCGCACGGTGTGGAACACCGGCGGCTGCACCAGCTGGTACCTCGACGCCAACGGCGTGAACACCACCATCTGGCCAGGTACGACGAGCGAGTTCCGCACGGCCACGCGGCGCGTGGACCTGGGGGAGTACGAGGTCCTGCGAGCGCCGAAGGCACCGGCCGCCGGCACGTCCCCCGCCAAGTCCCCGGCCAAGTCCCGTACCGAGAAGAAGGTGGAGGCCGAAGCGTGAGCCGACTGATGCATGTGTCGCACGGGGCGTACGCGCCGCCCGCGCCCGCGCGAGAACTGACCGCCGTCTCCGCCGACGGCGCGCGACTGCACGTCGAGGTGCACGGGCCCGAGAGCGCGCCCGCGGTCGTCCTCGCGCACGGCTGGACCTGCTCGACCGCCTTCTGGGCGGCGCAGATACGGGAGCTCGCCGCCGACCACCGGGTCATCGCGTACGACCAGCGCGGGCACGGGCGCAGCCCCGCGAGCGCCACGTGCAGCACAAAGGCGCTCGCCGACGACCTGGAGGCCGTGCTCGCGGCCACGCTCGCGCCGGGCGAGAAGGCCGTGCTCGTGGGGCACTCCATGGGCGGGATGACGCTCATGGCCGCCTCGGCCAGGGCGCGCTTCCGGGAGCACGCGGCGGCCGCGCTGCTGTGCAGTACGGGGAGCTCGCGGCTGGTCGCGGAGGCGCGCGTGGTGCCGATGCGCGCCGGACGGCTGCGGACTCGTATCACCAAGTCCGTCCTCGGATCGCGCGCACCGCTCGGGCCGGTCACACCGCTGGCCAAGCGGATCCTCAAGTACGGGACGATGGGCCCCGGTTCGTCGCCCGGCATGGTCGAGGCGTGCGCGCGGATCGTGCACGCCTGTCCGCGCAAGGTGCGGCATGCGTGGTCGGCCGTCCTCGACGTGCTCGATCTCGACCACGGCGTACGGGAGTTGCGGGTCCCGACGGCGGTCGTCGTCGGGACGGCGGACCGGTTGACGCCGGTCGTGCACGCGCGCGCCCTGGTCGCCACGCTGCCGAACTGCGTCGGGATCACGGAGTTGCCGGGGCTCGGACACATGACACCGGTGGAGGCGCCCGAGCTGGTGACCTCGCGCATACGCGAACTCGTCACCACGTACACCTCACGGGCACCGGAAGCCGTAGAGATCAAGGAGGGCGCATGAGCAGGGTCAGCCTGGAAGGACAGGTCGCGGTCGTCACGGGGGCGGCGCGGGGCGTCGGTGAACTCCTCGCCCGCAAGCTCTCGGCGCGCGGCGCCAAGGTCGCACTCGTCGGCCTGGAGGCGGACGAGCTCAAGCAGGTCTCGCAGCGGCTGCACAGCGACAGCGACCACTGGTACGCCGACGTCACCGACCACGAGGCGATGGCGCGGGTCGCGGAGGAGGTCAAGCAGCGGTTCGGGAAGGTGGACATCGTCGTCGCCAACGCGGGGGTGGCCAGTGGCGGGCCCTTCGTGGACTCCGACCCCGTCGCCTGGCGGCGCGTCATCGAGGTCAATCTGATCGGATCGGCGGTGACGGCGCGGGCGTTCCTGCCCGTGCTGATGGAGAGCCGGGGGTATCTGCTGCAGATCGCCTCGCTCGCCGCCATCACTCCGGCGCCGATGATGACCGCGTACTGCGCGTCCAAGTCGGGCGTGGAGGCGTACGCGCACAGCCTGCGCGCCGAGGTCGGCTACAAGGGCGTGCGCGTCGGGGTGGGTTATCTGTCGTGGACCGACACCGACATGGTGCGGGGCGCCGACCAGGACGAGGTGATGCGCGAACTGCGGCAGCGGCTGCCGTGGCCGTCCAACAAGACGTATCCGCTGGGTCCTGCGGTGGACCGGATCGTCGCCGGGATAGAGCGGCGGTCGAGTCATGTGTACGCGCAGTGGTGGCTGCGCGGGATGCAGGGCGTGCGCGGGTATCTGCCCGGGATCATCGGGGCGGTCGGGCAGCGCGAGATGCGGCGGTTCGAGCCGCGGCTCGCGAGCGTGCGCACGGGGCTGGTCGGGGCCGGTGGGGCCGCCGACGAGCAGCGGCGGCAGGGCACTTCACCTTGAGTGATCTGCTGTGGCTCACCGTGAGTCACTGATCGAAATGCGTGCTTTGTCCCCTCGTGTAAGTCTGGTCGAGGCCCAATCCCCTCACCCACTATGGGAGTGAAACCTCATGGGCATGAAGGACCAGTTCCAGGACAAGGCCGAGCAGATGAAGCAGCAGGCCAAGAAGAAGATGGGCGACGCGAAGGAAGAGACGCGCGAGCGGACTTCGCAGAAGCAGGGCTCGCAGAAGCAGGGCTCGCCGAGCCAGCGCTCGCAGAACCTGCGGGAGGACGAGCGCATTCAGCAGGAGGCCCAGGACCGCTTCGACCAGGACTACGACGTCTGATCGTTCGCGACTTGCTGCGCCGGCTTTACCCGGATGGGGTGCCCCTCTCATGGGGGCGCCCCATTCCTGCGTTGGCTGCCGCTGGGGACCCCCATCGCCCTGCGGGACGATTGCCCACAGCGGTAGCGGTTCGGCTGCCGCCCGGCGGTCGCTAACTCGTCGGCCTCGGGGGGAGTTTCGGCCTGGTCCTGTCCGGCACGTGCGAATAGTCCGGTGGCGACGCCGCCGGGTTGGTGTTCAGGAGGTCCAGGGCCAATTGGATGGCGTCGTCGAGTTGGGCGTGGCGGCCCTCGGCCCAGTCGAGCGGGGTGCGCAGGATCTCCAAGTCCGGGATGACGCCACGGTTTTCGATGGACCAGCCGTACGCGTCGAACCAGGCCGCGTTCATGGGGACGGTGATCACCGTGCCGTCGCCGAGGCGGTGGCGGCCGGTCATGCCGACGACGCCGCCCCAGGTGCGCTGGCCGACCACCGGGCCCAGCTTCAACAGCTTGAACGCCGCCGTGATCATGTCGCCGTCCGACGAGGTCGCCTCGTCCGCCAGGGCGACCACCGGGCCCCGTGGCGCGTTCGACGCGTACGACACCGGCTGGGCGTTGCGTGTCAGGTCCCAGCCCAGGATCGTGCGCGTCAGCTTTTCGACGACCAGCTCGCTGATGTGGCCGCCCGCGTTGCCGCGTACGTCGACGATCAGGGCGGGGCGTGAGAGCTCCATGCGCAGGTCGCGGTTGAACTGGGCCCAGCCCGAGCCGCCCATGTCCGGGATGTGCAGATACCCGCACATGCCGTGGCTCAACTCCCGTACCACTTCGCGGCGTTTGGCCACCCAGTCCTGGTAGCGAAGGGGCCGCTCGTCGATCAGGGGCACCACGGCGACCCGGCGCGGCCGGCCCTCGCCCTCCGCCGGGGTGAACGTCAGCTCCACCGTCGTACCGCCCGCGCCCGCCAGCAGGGGATACGGGCCGGTGACCGGGTCCACGGGGCGGCCGTCCACGTGCGTGAGCACCGCGCCCTCGCGGATCCCCGTACCGGCAAGGGGAGAGCGGGCCTTGGAGTCGGACGAGTCGCCGGGCAGGATTCGCTTGAGCATCCAACTGCCGTCGCGGCGGACGAGGTTGGCGCCCAGCAGGCCCTGCCAGCGCTGGTAGTGGGCGGGGCCCTCGTTGCGGCGGGCGGCGGAGACGTACGCGTGCGAGGTGCCCAGTTCGCCGAGAACCTCGCGCAGCAGGTCCGCGAACTCGTCCGGTGACGCGACCCGTTCGACCAGCGGGCGGTACTGCGCGAGCACCGCGTTCCAGTCGATGCCGCACATGTGCGGTTCCCAGAAGTAGTCGCGGATGATGCGGCCCGCCTCCGCGTACGCCTGGCGCCATTCGGCGGGCGGGTCCACGTTGTGGATGACACGGCGCAGGTCGATCCAGACCGTGGTGTCGCCGTCGCCGGGCTCGGTGGAGGGGACGGCGCGCAGGTCGCCCTCGTCCACGACCACCAGCCGGGTGCCGTCGCCGCTCACCGCGAACCAGTCCAGATGCTCGACGAGTTCGGACTTCTTCGCCTTGCCGAGGTTGAAGTATTCGAGGGTCGGGCGGCCGGACAGGTCGGCGGGGTTCACGAAGGTCTCGCCCAGCGCGCCCGAGATCGGCCAGCGCAGCCAGACGAGGCCGCCGCCCGCGACCGGATGCAGCGCCGAATACTTGGAGGCGGTGACCGGGAAGGGGGTCACCCGGCTCTCCAGGCCTTCCAGCTCGACGGTGGCCATGCTGCCGTCGCCCGCCTCGTCCTCGACCGGATCCAGGCCCCCGGCGACCGGACGCCCCTCGGGGTTCAGCGCGAACGGGGAGGGGGTCACGGAGGAGAGCGGCACCAGATAGGGCCTGCAGCCGAGCGGGAAGGAAAGATCCCCGGTGTGCACGTCGTACACCGGGTCGAAGCCGCGCCAGGAAAGGAAGGCCAGATAGCGGCCGTCCCGCGTGAACACCGGGTTCTCGTCCTCGAAGCGCCCGTTGGTGACATCGACGATCAGGTGGTCCTTTATCCGCGCCATCTTGATCTGGCGCAGGGAGCGGCCGATGCCCGGGTGCGACCATGTCAGCCACGCCCCGTCCGGCGAGAAGGCCAGATCCCGTACCGGCCCGTTGATGGACCGAATGAGCTCCGTGACCTCTCCTCCCCCGGACTTCGCCACGGAGGTGCCCCCGGACTCCTCCGTGGCATCGAGCAGCAGCAGCCGCCCGTCGTTCGAGGCGATCGCGAGGCGCTCGCCCTGCGGGTCCGACACCAGCTCCTGTACGCGGCCCAGCTCGCCGGAGGCGAGCCGGCGCGGCTCGCTGTCGCCGGTGGCGCGCGGGAGGAAGGCGATCTCGACGGCGTCCTCGCCCTCCGCGTCCGTGACGTAGGCGACCTGACCGCCCGAGCCGAGCATCTCGGGGAGCCGGACCCGTACCCCCGGGGTGTCCGTGATCGTGCGGGCGGGGCCGTCGCGGTGCGTGAGCCAGTACAGGCTGCCGCGTACGACGACGGCGCTGGCCCGGCCCGTCTCGTCCACGGAGATGCCGTCGACGTTCTGGGTGGCCGGCACCTGGTACGTACGGCGTCCCGCGCGCGGCCCGCCCAGGCGGACGTCGAGGCGGCGCGGGATCGACTCCGGGGACAGGTCGTCGACGATCCACAGGTCGCCCGCGCACTGGTAGACGACCCGGGTGCCGTCGCTGGAGGCGTGCCGGGCGTAGAAGGCGTCGTGGTCGGTGTGCCGGCGCAGGTCGGAGCCGTCGTACGCGCAGGAGTAGAGGTTCCCGATGCCCTCGTGGTCGGAGAGGAAGGCGATGCGGTCGCGGACGAACATGGGGCAGGCGAGGTGGCCCTCGAGGTCGGCGAGCAGCTGCCGACCGTGCAACCAGAGTCGGCCCATCGCGCCGCCGCGGTACCGCTTCCAGGCGGCCGGCTCGTGCGGCGGGGTGCCGGTGAGCAGCAGGGTCTTGCGCTCGCCGTCGATGTCGGCGGTCGCGATGTGCGAGACCGGGCCCCAGGGCATCTTGCCGCCCGGGTCGCCGTTGGTGGGGACCTTGTAGGCCCAGGTGAAGTACGAGAAGGGTTCGCCGTGCGAGGCGACGGCGAGGATGTCGCCGTCGGGGGACCAGCCGCAGACCTGGGTGTCCGCGCTGCCCCAGTAGGTGAGCCGCCTGCCGGGTCCGCCGGCCACCGGCGCCAGATGGATCTCCGGGACGAAGCTGCGCCAGCTGGTGTACGCGATGTGGCGGCCATCGGGGGAGAAGCGGGGGTGGCCGACCTTGGTGCGGTCCACGGTGACCCGCCAGGCGCGCCCCGGCCCGTCGAGGGGGGCCACCCACAGGTCGTCCTCGGCCGCGAAGCACAGCAGGTCGCCGCTGAGGTGCGGGAAGCGCAGGTATCCGGGTGCGAGGTCCGTGCCGGTCGCGCTCTCGTCGATGATCACCTGTTCGTCGGGGATCACCTGTTCGTCGGTCGTCGCGTTCTCGTCGGTGGTCGCCCGGTCCGTGGTCGCCTTCTCGTGCTCGTCGCTCACCTACCCATGCTTTTCCGCTCGGCGGGCACCGGCAACTTCAGCGGGCCTCGGCAACTGGTGAAAGCACACCCGTGACCCAGAACACGTACGAAACGGTTTCGTTTCGTTGACTCTCGGGGTATCTTCAGAGACGTACGACGAAGACGTACGAAACCGTGTCGTTCGGAGCCCTGCCGCTCCGGGCGCGGAGCAGGAGAAGGTGAGTGCGATGGCTGAGACCGCAACGGCGCGACGCAGTCGGATCACGCCCGAGCGCGAGGCCGAGCTGTACACGGCCGTGCTCGACCTGCTCCGGGAGGTCGGATACGACGCGCTGACCATGGATGCCGTCGCCGCGCGCACCAAGTCCAGCAAGGCCACCCTCTACCGCCAGTGGGGCGGCAAGGCCGAACTGGTCGTCAAGGCGATGCGGCACAGCAAGCGGGGCATCGCCGATGTCGACACGGGGTCCCTTCGGGGCGACTTCCTCTCGCTGCTGGCGCGTGAGGACGACTGCACCATGGAGCAGAACTCCGCGCTGATGCGGGCCCTGGCCATGGCGGTGCACTCCAACCCCGATCTCCTCAAGGCCTTCCGGGAACTGCTCATCGAGCCGGAGATCGAGGAGATGCGCACGGTCCTCCGGCGTGCCGTCGACCGGGGTGAGATCCGTCCGGACAACCCCGCGCTGGACTACGTGCTGCACATGGTGATCGGCGGCTTCGCTGCCCGCACGTTCATCGATGATCTGCCGCCGACCCAGGCGTTCCTCCGCAAGTACTTCGATGCCGTGGTCTTCCCCGCCCTCGGTGCCTGAACCTCCTCCAACTCCCTTGTAAGAACCACCAGTTGCACCTGACGCGCGACCGCTCACGTCGTCGGGCTGATCCCCCCTGCCCCCACTCGGGTGATCACACCAGCCCCTGCCATCCCACGACCTGACCGGGAGAACGCCCTCGTGGCCACGTTCCTCTACAAACTCGGCCGACTCGCCTTCAGGCGACGGCACTTCGTCGCCCTGATCTGGGTGGCGCTGCTGACGCTCGCGGGTGTCGGCGCCGCTTCCGCGCCCACCGCGGGTGCGTCCTCCTTCTCGATCCCCGGCACCGAGGCGCAGAAGGCCTTCGACCTGCTGGAGAACCGCTTCCCCGGCATGAGCGCCGACGGAGCGACCGCGCGAGTCGTCTTCAAGGCGCCCAGCGGCGAGAAGATGTCGGACAAGGACAACAAGGCCACCGTCGAGAAGACCGTCAAGGCGCTCGGCGACGGCTCCGAAGTCACCTCCGTCACCGACCCGTTCAAGGCGAAGGCCGTGAGCAAGGACGGCTCGATCGCCTACACGCAGGTGAAGTACAAGGTCTCCGGGATGGAGTTGAAGGACTCCTCGAAGGACGCCCTGAAGGAGACCGCGCAGGAGGCGCGGGATGCCGGGCTGACCGTCGAGGTGGGCGGTGACGCGCTCCAGGCGACGCCCGAGACCGGATCCACCGAGGTCATCGGTATCGCGGTCGCCGCGGTCGTGCTCGTCATCACCTTCGGCTCGCTGATCGCGGCCGGGCTGCCGCTGCTGACCGCGCTGATCGGTGTCGGCATCGGCGTCTCCAGCATCACCGCCCTCGCCAACGCGCTCGACCTCGGCACCACCACGTCGACCCTGGCGATGATGATCGGCCTCGCGGTCGGCATCGACTACGCGCTGTTCATCGTCTCCCGCTACCGGGCCGAGCTGGCCGAGGGCCGCGAACGCGAGGAGGCGGCCGGACGTGCTGTCGGCACGGCGGGCTCCGCGGTGGTCTTCGCGGGGCTGACGGTCGTGATCGCGCTGGTCGGCCTGTCGGTCGTCAACATCCCGATGCTGACGAAGATGGGCGTCGCGGCGGCGGGCACGGTCGCCATCGCCGTACTGATCGCGCTGACGATGATCCCGGCGCTGCTCGGGTACGCGGGCAAGAAGGTGAAGCCCGCGGGGGAGAAGAGCAAGCTGCTCGGCGGCGGTCGCGCCGCCAAGAAGGCCAAGAAGGAGAGCAAGCCCAACATGGGCACGCGCTGGGCGAGCTTCGTCGTGCGCCGTCCGCTCGCCGTGCTGCTGCTCGGTGTGGTGGGCCTGGGCGCGGCCGCGATCCCGGCGACCTCGCTCGAACTGGGTCTGCCCGACGACGGTTCGCAGCCGACGTCGACCACGCAGCGCCGCGCGTACGACCTGCTGTCCGAGGGCTTCGGGCCCGGCTTCAACGGCCCGCTGATGGTCGTGTCCGACGCGAAGGCGAGTGACGACCCGAAGGGCGCCGTCACCGAGGTGTCCGACAAGATCAAGGACCTCAAGGGCGTCGTGACGGTGACCCCGGCGACGTGGAACAAGGCCGGCGACACCGCGATGATCACGGTGATCCCCGACTCGAAGCCGTCCTCCGTCAAGACCGAGGACCTGGTGCACGCCATCCGTGACGAGGGCGCCGACGTCAAGGCGGACACCGACGCCAAGGTGCTGGTCACCGGCACCACCGCGATGAACATCGACTTCTCGCAGAAGCTCAACGACGCGCTGATCCCGTATCTCGCGCTGGTGGTCGGCCTCGCCTTCCTGCTCCTGATCGTGGTCTTCCGCTCGATCCTGGTCCCGCTGAAGGCGGCCCTCGGCTTCCTGCTCTCGGTGATGGCCGCGCTCGGCGCCGTCGTCGCGGTGTTCCAGTGGGGCTGGCTGTCCGGCCTCATGGGCGTCGAGGAGACCGGCCCGATCATGTCGATGATGCCGATCTTCATGGTGGGCGTCGTCTTCGGTCTCGCCATGGACTACGAGGTCTTCCTGGTGACCCGGATGCGCGAGGCGTACGTCCACGGGGAGAAGGCCGGCCAGGCCATCGTGACCGGCTTCAAGCACGGCGCGCGAGTGGTCACGGCGGCGGCCGTCATCATGATCGCGGTGTTCTCGGGCTTCATCGGCTCCAGCGAGTCGATGATCAAGATGATCGGCTTCGGCCTCGCGATCGCCGTCTTCTTCGACGCGTTCCTCGTGCGCATGGCGCTCGTCCCGGCCGTCCTGGCCCTGCTGGGCAAGAAGGCCTGGTGGCTGCCGAAGTGGCTGGACCGCGCGCTGCCGAACGTCGACGTCGAGGGCGAGGGTCTGCGGGCACTCGACAAGAAGCCGATGGACGAGGACGACGACCGGGAACTGGCCCGGGTCTGAGCACACCTCAACCGCGGTAAGGGCGCCCCACGCGTGGGGCGCCCTTACCGGCGTCTGTTGGGCTTTCGCGGTCATCGACCGGGGTCTAGCGCTGTCCGACCGGGCTCTCGCGCTGTCCGACGGGGCTCTGGATTCGACGCTAGGCGCGCCCGCGCGACGCCGCACCGTGTCCGACCCCAGCGGGCGACAGGCCCGCCGCCGCTGCTGCCGGAGGCGTCGCCGTGTACGTGCGACGCAGGAAGCGCATCAGGACTTTCGAGTCGACCTGCACGACCGCCACTCCGTCCGCCGAGTGGAACTCCATGACGGCCTGCACCCGGCCGCACGGCCACACGCGGACGCCGCCGCTGCTGACGGGAACGCGCAGCCCCTGCTCGAGCAGCTCGCGGGCGAACACCCACTCATGGGGCCCGGGCAAAGTGATGTGCACCCGGCGGGGATCGCTCTCCGGGTCGTAACGGAGGGCCACGGGGACGGCCCGGTGTTCGTCGTCGGGGGAGTCGGCGGTGTCCGTGACGATATGGGCGCGGGCGTACTGTTCGACGGCGTACATGAACCGACTCCTTACGCTGTGTTAGCTGTGTGGAATCTGTGAATCCGTCACCATTCCAATGTCGCACATCTCACGGAAAACGCTTCCGGATCATTCGGTTCGATCCTCCAAGGTCCGCCCTGGGCGCACCTCATGGGCTATTCATGGGCGGCTCGCTCTTGCAAGCCATTCGCAACAAGGCACTATCATCGAACGGTGCATGTGCCTGACGGATTCATCAACGCCCCGGTCTCCGCGGTCACCGGAGTAGTCGCCGCCGGTGCCATCGCCGTGAGCCTGCGCGGCGCCCGCCGCGAACTCGACGAGCGAACCGCCCCGCTCGCCGGCCTGGTCGCCGCCTTCATCTTCGCCGTACAGATGCTGAACTTCCCGGTCGCCGCCGGGACCAGC
Organism: Streptomyces sp. R41; assembly: GCF_041053055.1. NCBI lineage: Bacteria > Bacillati > Actinomycetota > Actinomycetes > Kitasatosporales > Streptomycetaceae > Streptomyces > Streptomyces sp. R41. The sequence goes on along the minus strand of NZ_CP163443.1, from coordinate 4,613,110 downwards.
GGACATCTGCTCGGCGGTGCCCTGGCCGCGATACTCGTCGGCCCCTACACCGGCGTCCTCTGCGTCTCGGTGGTTCTGCTGATGCAGGGCATCCTCTTCGCGGACGGCGGCCTCACCGCGCTCGGCGTGAACATCACGGACATGGCGATCGTGACCACGATCGTCTCGTACGCCGTCTTCCGCGGGCTGGTGAAGGTGCTGCCCCGCAAGCGGCGCTCCATCACCGTCGCCGCCTTCGTCTCCGCGCTCCTTTCCGTCCCGGCCGCCGCCGTCGCCTTCACCCTCATCTACGCGATCGGCGGCACCACCGACGTCGCGATCTCCAAGGTCGCCACCGCCATGATCGGCGTGCACATCCTCATCGGCATCGGCGAGGCCGCCATCACCGGGCTCACCGTCGGCGCCGTCATCGCCGTACGACCCGATCTCGTGTACGGCGCCCGCGGCCTCCAGCAGCAGCTCAAGCTGCGCGTGAACGGGGAGTTGGTCGACGCCCCCACGAAGGCCGCCCCCGTCGCTGCCCGCTCCTCGCACCGCAAGGTGTGGATCACCGGCCTCGTCACCTCCCTCGTGCTCGCCGGCTTCGTCAGCTTCTACGCCTCCGCGAGCCCCGACGGCCTGGAGAAGGTCGCCAAGGACAAGGGCATCGACCAGCGGGCCGAGAAGCACGCGACGGAGGACTCCCCGCTCGCCGGGTACGGCGTCAAGGACATCTCGGACGCCCGGATCTCCGGCGGCCTCGCGGGCGTGATCGGCGTCGGCGTCACCGTCGTCGCGGGCAGCGGCATCTTCTGGGCGATCCGCAGGCGCCGCAGCGCCGACGCGTCTGCCGTCTCCGTCCCCGAGGGCGTCTGACATGGGCGCGGGCCACGCCCACAAGCTCTACCGGCACGGGCACTCGCCCGTGCACGCCCTGCCGCCGCACACCAAACTCGCCGCCGCCTTCGCCTTCGTCGTCGTGGTCGTCTCCACCCCGCGCGAGGCGATGTGGGCGTTCGCGCTGTACGCCGCGCTGCTCGCGACGGTCGCGTACAAGGCCCGCGTACCGGCTGGATTCCTGCTCAAACGGCTGCTGATCGAGATCCCGTTCGTCGCCTTCGCCGTGCTGATGCCCTTCGTGGCGGAGGGCGAGCGGGTGGATGTGCTGGGCATGTCGTTGAGCGTGAACGGCTTGTGGGGCGCGTGGAACGTCCTCGCCAAGGGCACCCTGGGCGTCGCCGCCTCCGTACTCCTGGCCTCCACCACGGAACTGCGCGAACTGCTCCTGGGCCTGCAGCGGTTGAAGCTTCCGCCGCTCCTCGTGCAGATCGCCTCCTTCATGATCCGGTATGGCGATGTCATCACGGACGAGATGCGGCGGATGCGGATCGCGCGGGAGTCGCGCGGCTTCGAGGCCCGTGGTGTGCGGCACTGGGGGGTGCTCGCGAAGTCGGCGGGCGCGCTGTTCATCCGCTCCTACGAGCGCGGGGAGCGTGTGCATCTCGCCATGGTGAGCCGGGGTTACGCCGGTTCGATGCCGGTCATCGACGAGGTGACCGCGTCCCGGGCGCAGTGGTCGTACGCCCTCGCCCTCCCGTTCGCCGCCCTTGTCGTATGTCTGCTGGGATGGACGCTGTGACCCCCTCTCTGGAAGTGGCCGGACTGGCCTTCGCCTACCCCGACGGGCACCAGGCCCTCTTCGGCGTCGACTTCAGCATCGGGCGCGGTGAGCGCGTCGCGCTGCTCGGCCCGAACGGCGCCGGCAAGACGACGCTCGTGCTGCACCTCAACGGCATCCTGAGCGGCGGTACCGGAACCGTGACGGTGGCCGGCCTGCCGGTCGGCAAGCGGCACATGGCGGAGATCCGGCGCAAGGTCGGCATCGTCTTCCAGGACCCGGACGACCAGTTGTTCATGCCGACCGTCCGGGAGGACGTCGCCTTCGGCCCGGCCGCGGCGGGGATGAAGGGCGCGGAGCTGGAGGAGCGGGTCCGCACGGCGCTGGAGCGGGTCGGCATGGAGGCCTTCGCCGACCGTCCCCCGCACCACCTCTCCTTCGGCCAGCGGCGCCGGGTGGCCGTCGCGACCGTCCTCGCGATGGAGCCGGAGATCCTCGTCCTCGACGAGCCGTCCTCCAACCTGGACCCCGCCTCGCGGCGCGAACTCGCCGACATCCTGCGGTCGTTGGACGTCACCGTCCTCATGGTCACGCACGATCTGCCGTACGCCCTTGAGCTGTGCTCCCGGTCGCTCGTGCTGAGCGAGGGCGTGATCGCGGCCGACGGGAAGACCGGTCAACTGCTCTCCGACGACGAGCTCATGCGCACCCACCGCCTGGAGCTCCCCTTCGGGTTCGACCCGCGCTCCGTGACAATGGGCGCGTGACGAATCAAGAGGACGTCGGGTCCGTGGGGTCCGCCGGGTCGGTCGGTTCGGCCGGGTCGCTGCTGCTCGACGAGCAGCTGTGCTTCGCGCTGTACGCCGCGCAGCGCGCCGTGACCGCCGCGTACCGCCCGCTGCTGGAGGACCTTGGTCTCACCTACCCGCAGTACCTGGTCCTGCTGGTCCTCTGGGAGCGCGGCGAGACCACGGTCAAGGAGCTGGCGACCGCGCTGCACCTGGACTACGGCACGGTGTCGCCGCTGCTCAAGCGGCTGGAGTCGGCGGGCCTTGTGCGCCGTGAGCGCTCGGCGCGCGACGAACGCTCCGTTCTCGTCGCCCTCACCGGGCGCGGCGAGGTGCTCCGGGAGCGCGCCGTGGAGGTACCGCAGGCGCTGCTGACGGCGACGGGCGTGAGCGAGGCCGAGGTCACGCGGCTGAGGGAGGAACTGTGGCGCTTGGCGGAGCGCGCGGAGGGTGCAGCGGCGCGCAGGCGGTGACGCGGGGGCGGTGACACGCGTCCCTGGAACGCCGCTTCGCGGGTTACCCGCGGTTTCTACCCCCTGGTAATACGGGCCTCCATACCGGCGGGTACCTTGTGCACGATGTACTTGCACACCCGTGTGCTGCCTGCCGTTCTGCCAGCCGAGTTGTACGTCCTGGGGGAGGTCCTGTCGTGATCGATGGTGCCGCTGTCGACACCCGTCCGACGAAGATCATGTACGTCGCCGAGGCCACCGCGCACGGCGGCCGGGACGGATACGTCACCAGCCAGGACGGCCGGCTCGAGCTGAAGGTCGCCATGCCGCCCGCGCTCGGCGGCGACGGCGACGGCACCAATCCGGAGCAGCTGTTCGCGGCCGGCTACAGCGCCTGTTTCCACAACGCCCTTGTGCTGGTGGGCCGCCGCGCCGGGTACGACCTCTCCGGCTCCACCGTCGCCGCGAAGGTCGGCATCGGTCCGAACAAGCAGCGCGGCTACGGCCTCGCGGTCGCCCTGAGCGTCTCGCTCCCCGTCGTCGACCAGGACCTGGCGACAAAGCTCGTGGACGCGGCCCACGAAGTCTGCCCGTACTCGAACGCCACCCGAGGCAACATCGAGGTCACGATCCTGCTGGGCTAGGAATCGAAGGCTGTACGTGTGTGTTGCACTCACCGTTGGCACAGGTGAGGCGACAAGGAGCGCGGGCGTGGACGTGAACGGCACAGTGGCCGAGGGCTTCGAGCCGGTCGAGGAAGCGTTCGTACGCAACTTCGAGGTGCTCGGGGACCGGGGCGCCGCCGTCACCGTGTACCGCGACGGGCACAAGGTCGTCGACCTGTGGGGCGGCACGCGGGACGTCGACGGCACGGAGCCCTGGCGGCACGGCACCGCGCAGATCGTGCGCTCGGCGACGAAGGGCGTGGCCGCCGCGGTACTGCTGCTCCTCGCCCAGCGCGGGGAACTCGACCTGGACGCTCCGGTCGGCCAGTACTGGCCGGAGTACAAGGCGGCGGGCAAGGAACGCACCCTCGTCCGGCACGTGCTCGCACACCGGGCCGGGGTGCCCGTACTCGACCGTCCGCTCACCCCGGCCGAGGCGGCGGATCCCGACCTCGCGGCCGCGGCGGTGGCCGCGCAGGCGCCGGTGTGGGAGCCGGGGGCGGATCACGGGTATCACGCGCAGACGTACAGCTGGCTGACCGGTGAGCTGGTCCGGCGGGTGACCGGGCGTTCGATCGGCGAGTGGATCGCGGACGAGGTGGCCGGGCCGCTGGGGCTGGATCTGTGGGTCGGGCTGCCGGAGGCGGAGGCGGGGCGTGTGGGGCTGGTCGCGCAGGTCGAGGCCCCGTCGGCGCCGGGTGGCCTCAAGACCCGCCCCAAGCGGGCGGTCTCCGAGGCGTACGCGGATCCGTCGTCCCTCACCCGGCGTGCCTTCGCCGCGATCACGCCGATGCCGGACGAGAACGACGCGGCGTACCGGGCGGCGGTTCTGCCCGCGTCCAACGGCATCGCCACGGCGGAGGGGCTGGCCCGGTTCTATGCCGCGCTGATCGGGGAGGTGGACGGCGTACGGCTGTTCACGCCGGCCACCGTGGAGCGGGCCCGCGCCGAACAGTCCGCCGGCCCCGACCGGGTCCTGGTCGTCAACACCCGTTTCGGCCTCGGCTACATGCTCCACGGCACCGCCTCGCCCCTGCTCTCCCCGGGCTCCTTCGGTCACCCCGGCCGCGGCGGCGCCCTCGGCTTCGCCGACCCCGACTCGGGCATCGCCTTCGGCTACGTCACGAACGGCTTCCGCAAGAGCGTGACGGCGGACCCGCGGGCCCAGGCGCTGGTACGGGCGGTACGTCTGTCCCTCGGGGGCTGAGCTCCTGCCTCGGGGCACTCGGGGTGGGGGCTGAGGTCGTGGTGGTGCGCCTACCGGCACTTGCAGGTTGCTCTGACAGCGGTCGTAGCTGTGGGCATGCGTGCCGCCAGGGGCGGCACGGGTGGGCACAGCGGCACCCCGTACAGCGCCGGGTTGCGCGACCCACCCCCGACAGCAACCCAGGGAAAGTGGTCAACCCGCGTGCAGCATCAGCCCGATGCCCAGCACCAGGAGCCCCGCTGCCGCGATGCGAGGCGCTCCGAAGCGTTCCTTGAAGAAGATCGCGCCGATGGCCGCGCCGACGATGATCGAGGACTCGCGGAGGGCGGCGATCGGGGCGAGCTCGGCGCGGGTCTGGGCCCACAGGACCAGCCCGTACGCCGCGACGGAGAGCGCCGCGCCGAGGAACCCGACGGCGGCGAACGGCCGCAACACGGACACGAGTTCACCGCGCCGGCGGTACACCGCGTAGGCCGGGATCACCACACCCTCGACGGCCATCAGCCAGGCGATGTACCCGAGGGAGGACCCGGAGGCGCGCACGCCAAGACCGTCCACGACGGTGTACGCGGCGATCGACACCCCGGTCGCCAACGCGGCCCCGATCGCCGCCCAGTTGGGCCGCCGCCCACGCAGCCCCCACAGCGCGACACCCGTCAGCCCCGCGCAGGACAGCGCGATGCCCGAGGCGGCCCACCCGTCGGGCACCTCGTGCGCGAAGACGGCCGCCAGCGCCGTGACGATCAGCGGAGCGGTCCCGCGGGCGATCGGATACGCCTGCCCGAAGTCGCCGAGCCGGAACGAGCGCATCAGCAGCACGTAGTACGCGACGTGGATCACGGCGGAGGCGATGAGGTACGGCCACGCCCCGGCCGCCGGGAACGCCACGAACGGCACCATGACGAGACCGATCAGCATGCCGCCGCCCGCGATCAGCGTGAAACCGACCAGCTTGTCGCTGATGCGGTGCGCGATCGCGTTCCAACTGGCGTGGGTGACCGCGGCGAGCAGCACCGCCGCGGTGACGAGCGGCGTCACGCGGTCTGCTCGCGCACGTCCACCAGGGTGCCGCCGGCGTGGGCGATCAGGCTCTTGGGGTCCATCGGGAAAACGGTGTACGGCGTGCCCGCCGCGGCCCACACCGTGTCGTGGTCGAGCAGCGAACGGTCCGCCAGGACACGGGTCTTCGTACGGTGCCCGAAGGGCGGTACGCCACCGATCGCGTACCCCGTCGTCTCCCGCACCAGCTCCGCCTTGGCCCGCGTCACCTTCTCGGCGCCCAGCTCCCGCCGTACGAGCTCCACGTCGACCCGCGACGCACCGTCCATCAGCACCAGCACCGGAACCCCGTCCGCCGCGAAGATCAGCGACTTGCAGATCTGGCTCAGCTCGCAGCCGATCGCGGCGGCGGCCTCGGCCGCGGTGCGGGTCGCGTCCGGGAAGCGACGGATGCGCCCGTTCACCTCCTCGAGCCCCAACTCCCTCAGGGCCTCGGCGAAACGAGGGTGGGCGGCGTTCCCGGCGCGGGAGTGCTCTTCGGCGGCGTTCTCATCGGTGGCGGTCATGAACGGCACGCTAGCGGTCGGTGTACGAGGCACGCGACCGAGTTCTCAGCGGGTCCCCGGAGTCGCTCAGTCCCACCAGAAGCGCCACAGCGGGGCGCCGACGAGGGACGCCGCGTACCGGGGGAAAGGGGTCGGGGGGTCGTTGACGATGTTGTCGGCCGTGGTCAGCAGGTGTTCGAGGGCGACGTGATTGGCCTGCCGCTCGTCGCGCGGCGGACTCGCGACGCAGACGTACAGCGTCGACCCGACGGCGGCCAGGACCCGCGCTCCGAAGCGGTCCTCCCAGCTGCGCAGCAGGGCGCAGAGCAGGGGGAGGGGCGCCTGTGCGCGCCAGCCGATGACGGCGGGGATGTCGGCGCTCCGCCGGGCGGCGACGAGGCCGAGACGGCCGTCCCACAGCTCGTACGGCCACTCGTCCGCGAGCAGTGCGAAGGCGGACCGGGCGGCCTCGTCCGGGTCGACGCGGGAGGAGGCGGGCGTGGCGGGGGCCGGCCCGGGCCATTGGTCGTACGGTGCGCCCGGGTCGTCCTCCCACGGCTCGACGTCCTCGGGGCAGTCCATCGGTTCGGGCGGCGCGGCGAGCCACGCGAGTTGGCGCCGCCGGTATGCGCGCCAGCCCTCCTCCAGCTCGCTTTCGAGATCGACGGCGTCGATCTCGGCGAGGTCGAGCGAACCGGGCCGGTCGTCGTCCGCGTAGCAGAGGATCGGCAGCAGGCCGGTCTCGCCCTGCTGCCGCTGGTAGCGGGTCCACGAGGCCAACGGGTCGTGCGGGGGCTCGTCGGAGCGCCACATGACCGGGGAGCCGTCGGGCACGAAACGCCCGGCGGGCAGCCCCTCGGGAAGCGAGAACGTCATGCGCGGAGCGTAGAGCGCCCCACTGACATCGCCCCCTCGAACCGACAGCAAGGCGCCCACAACTGGGCGACCGGCCACCGGACAAGGCGCCCCCAACCGGACGTCTAGCTACCGGCCTTCAGCAGCGCCGCCACGATCGGCCCCGCCGTGTCACCCCCGTGCCCGCCCTGCTGCACGACGCCCGCCGCCGCCAAGTCGCCCTTCCACGCCGTGAACCAGCCGTTCGGCTTGTCCTGGCCGTCGACCTCGGCGGAGCCGGTCTTGGCGCCGTAGTCGGGGCCGAGGCCGGACATGGCCTCGGCGGCGGTGCCGGCGGCGGCCGTGTACTGCATGACCTCGCGGAGCTGGGAGAGCGTGGACGCGGACATGGTGCGGGACGCCGTGGCCAGCGTGCGGTGGTCCACCGTCGGAGACACCAGGTACGGCTGATGGAAGCTGCCCGCCTGGACCGTCGAGGCGACCGACGCCATGTTCAGCGGGTTCATGCGGACCCCGCCCTGGCCCATCAGCGACGCCGCCATCTGCGCGGCGCTCTGCACTGGCACCGAGCCGTCGAAGGACGGCACGCCGATGGCCCAGTTGTTCATGCTCAGCCCGAAGACCTGCTGGGCCTGCTTGGTCAGGTCGTCGTTCTCGAGCTTCTTCGCCTGGGTGATGAAGGCGGTGTTGCAGGACCGCGCGAAGCTCGCCTTGAACGTGCCGTCCTTGATCTCGAAGTCGTCGTCGTTGTGGAACTTCCAGCCGCCGTACGTCACGGTCTTGGGGCACGGGTGCGGCTTGTCGGCCGAGGCCAGCCCCTTGTCGAAGAGCAGCGACGCCGTGATGACCTTCATCGTGGAGCCGGGCGCGAGGGAGCCCTGGAAGGCGGTGTTGAAGCCGTGGCCGGTGTTCGCGACGGCGAGGATCTCGCCCGTCGAGGGACGCATCACGACCACCGACGCCTTCGCCTTGGCGGCCACTTTCTCCTCGGCGAGGGCCTGCAAGGTCGGGCTGAGCGTCGTCTTCACGGTCCCCGGGGTGCCCTCGCTGAGCGTCACCAACGTCTTGTCGGGGGTCTTCTGGGCACCCTTCTTGGCGGCCTTGCGGACCACGCGCAGCTCGATGCCGGCCTTGCCGCCGGCCGTCTTGCCGTACTTCTCGCGCAGCCCGTCGAGGACCGTACCCAGGGAGGGGTACTTGGCGGTGGTCAGCTCCGCGCCCTCGCGGTCCAGGGCCGTGATCGGGGGCGTGCCCGACTCGCCGGTGACCAGTCGGTCGCCGTCCTGGAGGTCCGGGTGGACGACGGACGACTCCCAACCGACCAGCGGTACGCCGTCCTTGGCGCGTCGCACGACCGTCAGCTTCGAGTCGTACGTCAGCGGCTTGCTCTTGCCCTTGTACGTGACGGTGGCCTTGACGGAGAACGGGACGGCGGCACCCGAGCGAGTGCCGCTGGTCAGCGTCACGCCGGTGATGTGGGCGTCCTTGGTGTAGCCGGTGAGCGCGGTCGTCGCGGCGGCCGAGTCGTCCGTGGCGGCGGCCGCCTTGGCGACGTCGCCGCTCTGCCAGGCGGTGAGGAAGGCGGCGGCCGTCGTGCGCACTTCGGTCGCCGACAAGGGGCCCGTCTTCACGACCTTGTGGTCGGCCGTCGTCGACGCCCCGTTCTCGGCCGCAGCGCCGCCGCCGTACAGGCTGTAGGCGCCGAACGCCCCGCCGGCGACGACCACGGCGATGACCCCGCCGAGCACGGCGGGCTGCTTCGTCTTCCGCCGCTCGGCGACGCGCCTTCTCTTGCCCACAGCTTCCAGTCCTCCGCTGTCCCCTGATGCCCCCGCTGTCTCACGCTGCTCAAACTGCTCAACGAGAGCACCACCCTAGGGTCCCGCCCTATGAGGGGTGACTTCAGCCACCAGTTCGTAGCACAGCTGCGACGATCGGACCGGCTGCGTCCCCTCCGTGACCGCCCTCCTGGGTCATCGCGGCGGCCGCGATGTCATTGCGGTAACCGGTGAACCAGCTGTTGGACTTGGTCTGGCCGTCGACCTCGGCGGAGCCGGTCTTGGCGCCGATGTCGCCGCCGAGCCCGGCCATGACGCGCGCGGCGGTGCCGCTCGTCGCGGTGAGCCGCATCATCTGCTTGAGCTGCGCGACGGTGTTCATCGGCAGGCCCTTCGCCCGCGCCGGCACGCGGTCGTCGAGCTTGAGCGGCACGATGACCGGCTGACGGAACGTGCCGGTGATGGCGGTCGCCGTCACCGACGCCATGTTCAGCGGGCTCAGCTGGACCTGGCCCTGACCGATCGCGTTCGCCGCGCGGTCCGAGCCGGCGGAGGCGGGGACGCTGCCGTCGAAGGACGGAATGCCGGTCTTCCAGTTGTCCTGGCCGAGGCCGAACCGCGTCTGCGCCTCGGTGGTGAGCGACTCGTCGGTGAGCGGCACCTTGTCGGTGCCGTCGATGAGCTTCACGAAGGCCGTGTTGCAGGACCGCATGAAGCTGTTGGCGAGGCTGGCGCTCTCATTGGCCTTCATGCCCGTGAGGTTGTGGAAGGTCTGGCTCTGCCAGGTCGCGGTGTCCGGGCAGGGAGCGGGGCCGTTCATCGTGGTCACGCCGTTGTCGATGAACATCGCCGCGGTGATGATCTTCATCGTGGAGCCGGGCGCGAGCTTGCCGAGGAACGCCGCGTTGAACCCGTCCGCGCGGTGGTTGGCGACCGCCAGCACCTCACCGGTGCTCGGCTTCACCGCCACCACGGACGACTCGGAGTACTGCGCGACCGCCTTCTCCGCGGCGGCCTGCGCGCTCGCGCTGAGCGTCGTACGGACCTTGCCGGGCTGCCCCTTGGCGAGGGTGACCAGGGTCGTGTCGCCGGTGTCCTCGCTCCCGTGCCGGATCGCCAGCTCGATACCGGGCGTGCCGCCCGCCGTGTCGCCGTACTTGTCGCGCAGCGCGTCCAGGATCGGCCCCAGGGACGGGTACTTCTCCTTCGTCAGGACAACGTCGTTGCGGTCCACGGCCTCGATCGCCGGACTCGCCGACTCCCCCGTGACGAGCGTGTCCCCGTCCTTCAGCTCCGGATAAAGGACGGACGGCTTCCAGCCGACCAGTGCCTTCCCGGTGGTGTCCCCGCGCACGACGGTCAGTTCGGAGTTGTACGAGAAGGGCTTGCTCTTCCCGTCGTACGACACCGTCGCCTTCACCGAGAACGGCACGGTCGCGCCGGACGGCGTGCCCGGCGTGATCCTCACGTCGGTGAGGTGCGCGTCGCTGCGGTAACCGGCCAGCAGCGCTTCCGCGCTCGTCGCGAAGTTGGTGTACGTCGCCGCCTTGGCCGCGTCGCCCTTCTCCCAGGCCGCGAAGAACGCGCGGCTGGTCTCCTTGATCTCCGCGCTGCTCGGCGGCCCGGTCTTCACGGCGGCGGCCCCGGACGCGCCCGAGCCGCTGTCCCCGCTGATCGCGGTCACCACGTTGTACGCGCCGTATCCGGCGCCCCCCACCATCACGGCGAACACACTGCCGATGACGGCTGCCTTTGCCCCCTTGCGCATCGCGCGATCCCTCCCCGTGGACCCTCTCCCGAACTTCTGAACGCGTTCAGAAAAGTTGGTCTACGCCGCACCCTATGCGGGGGGTGTGGCTCATGGGGCGGGAGTTCGCCGAATTGTTAGACCCCAGTGTCGAGCCACATCCGTGAACGCCGTTCATCGATGGGGATCGCGGTGCCGGTGTACATCAGAAAACGAAGGTTGCTTGAAGCCTGTCAGCTCAGCGAACAAATAATCGGTTGCCATGCAACCGCATCGTCACACGGGAGACGCCACCGCATGAATACGCCACCATCGCCACCCGGCGCGGAGCGGACTGACGGATCATCCGTCCAGATCGGCGCTCTCGTTCCGCTGACTCGGCCCGGCTGGGTCGAGGCAGGCCGGCACTTGCTCGCCGGCCTCGAGCTGGCCGTTCGCGAAGTCAATGACGCCGGCGGGATCGTCGGAAGACCACTCGAGCTGGTGGTCCGAGACACCGCGGCTGATCCACAGAGGGCCGCGGCGGCCGTGGACGAATTGGCTCGCCTGGGCGTGGCCGCCTTGGCGGGGGAGTATCACAGCGTCGTCGCTCGCGCCGCTGCCGCCAGGGCCGACGCCCTCGGCCTGCCGTTCCTCTGTTCGTCAGCGGTTCTCGACGCGCTCACCGAACAGCCGACGGCATGGGTCGCGCGCCTCTCCCCGCCGCAGTCCCGCGGCTGGCAGGTCTACGCGGACTTCCTCCTCGGCGCGGGCCACAGTCGTATCGCCGTAGCGGCCCAGCCGAGTGTCTACTGGGCGACTGGGACCAGCATTCTGCGGGACTACCTCGCTCCACGCGGCGGCACCGTCGTCGAGCTCGACATGAGCGTGCTCACCCCCACGGCGGTGTGCGACGAACTCGTCGACCATCGCGCGACAGCCCTCCTTCTTCTGGTCGGCCACCCGGAGCCGGCAGTGTCGATCGTCAAGTCTGTCCGCCACGACCAGCGCCTCGCCGAGATCATGATCGGTGCTCCGGCCGGGCAACCGGAGTTCGCCGAATGGGCGACCCTGCTGGGCGACGACAGCGCCGCGATCCCGTTCTTGCGCTACCTGCCCGAGCGCCTCAGCCCACTCGGTGCACGAGTCGAGACGGCCCTTCGTGAGCGGCTGGCCGAAGCGCCCTCCTTCGTCGCCTTCGAGGGTTACGACACGGTCGCCGTCCTCGCCGATGTGCTGCGTTCTCACGGCGTGGACCGGGCGCGCACTGCCGAATCCTGGCCACGCGTTGCGGTCGAAGGCACCCGCGGGCAGATCCGGTTCTCCCGCACGCCAGGCATCAGTGTTTGGCAATGGGCTCGGACGCCGATCCAAGTCGTCGACCGAGATCCGGCGGAACCCGATCGCTTTCGGATCCTTCACACCGCTTGAGAGAGCGATACAGCCACGAGCGACCACGAACAACAGCGATGGCGCGGCAGTCTGCCGCGCCATCGTCGTGTGTCCGCCCAGCTAGACCCAGGTATCCAGCCACATCCGCGACCGCCACTGGTCGATCGGGATCGCGGTGCCCGTGTACAGGGGCCAGAAATAGATGAAGTCTGCGAGATCCGCCTTGATGAGGCCCCGACCAGGGCGTTTGGCACTGATCGGGGCCGTGTCAGGCTGCCTGGGCCGTCTCTGGGCCGTGATCTTGTGGAGCGGAGGCCAGATAGAGGCTGTCGACAGCCTTTCGCGTGCGTCCCTCGCTACTCGGCATCAGGTGCGTGTACGTCCGCAGCGTGAACCCCGGATCGCTGTGACCGAGGTACTGACTCAGGGCACGGATGTTCTCGCCCGCGTCCAGCAGCACTGACGCGTAGAAGTGCCTGAGCGCGTGCATGCCGTGCTCGGGGGCCGACGCGTACCGCTCGCCCGCCTCCCGCGCCGGGATGATGCCTGTGGCAGCCAGAGCGGCCTTCCAGTGGTGGTCGTTGAAGTTGCTCACGCGCACGTGGTTGCCTTCGACCCCGCTGAACAGGAGTCGTTTCGTCACGAGCGGGCCGTCCGGTGTACGCCAAGGGAGCGTCACATCGACCGGAGGGAACTTCTTGGCGTGGTCCCGGAGGGCGGCGCCCACGGCCTTCGGCAGCGGCACGTCACGAACCTTGCCGCCCTTCGGCAGCGCGAACACGTACTTACCGCGGATGCGCTTGAGCTGGTGGCCTACGGCCAGCCAACCGCCCTCGTAGTCGAGTTCGTCTTCCGAAAGTCCGAAGATCTCCCCTTGCCTCAACCCGCATCCTGCCCCGGTGTCGACAGCAGCCCGGAAGCGCTGTTCGAGGGCGGCCCGCACGCCGAACGTCTGGTCTGCCGTCCACGGGGTGACGCGCGGCTTGCCCGGCTTCGGAAGGTGCACCGTTCGGGCGCGGCAGGGGTTTTTGCTCAGGAGTCCGTCATCGACCGCCGCGCTTAGCGCTGCCGAGACGGTGCCGACGATGATGCGGCGGTGCGATTCCGCCGGCACGGTGTCTTCCAGGGCAGCGATCCAGTCTCGGATGTGCTCCGGCTTGAACGAACCGAGCGGGCGAGTCCCGATGTGCGGGTACGCGTGCAGGCGGAGCCGCCGTTCCGCTGCCTCCCGGCTGTTGATCTCGCCCGTGTGCGTCTTCACCCAGCGTTCCGCGTACTGCCGGAAGGTGGTTCGCGCGGTGCGCGGGTCAACGTACTGGCCCCGCGACATGTCGGCCTCGATGTGGGTGAGCCACTTCTCAGCGAGCCGCTTTTCCCTGTCGCGGAACGATTTGCTCTTCTCGGTGCCGTCGGGGCCGATGTACCGGGCGCGGTACCTCAAGCCAGTGCCGTAGCGGTCGGATTTGACCTTGACGGTCTTGCCGTCGGACGTGGTCTCGGTCTTGAACCAGCGGTCTTGAATGTGGCCTGACATGCGGCGGCGGTCCCTTCTGGGCAAGGAGAAGGGAGGGCCACGGTGTGGCCCTCCCTGGGGAAGCGGTGCGGTGCGCGGTGTCTGGCTGTATCAGGCGGCGTCCTGGTCGGCGCTCTTGCGCTGGGTGACGTAGGTGCGGACGTCGGCAGGGTCGTAGCGAACGTGCTTGCCGATGCGGAAGCCGGGCGGGCCGCTGCGCTTCCGGCGCCACTGGTAGACGGTCTCTTTGGGCACGTCGAACATCTCGGCGATGTCGTCGGGGGTGAGGTACCGATCGGGCAAGCCGCTACGGAGGGTACTTCGGGGGTCGGGTTGAGCAGGATGGGATCGGCTCATAAGGGGCCTCGGCATCGAGTCGGGATGGCTCGGGGGCTTCTCGCGGTGCGCTTCTGTCCGAGGTTCGGATTTCTGCGTCACCGCGTCATCAGCGTCACTTGAGGCTCTGACCTGCTGTTTTGGGTGACGCGGCGGATTGGGGCTGCGTCACCGCTGCGTCATCGGCTGCGTCACCGGGTGACGCAGGTGACGCAGGATGACGCAGAGCCAGCCGTCTGCGTCATCGCTGTTGCCGCAGGTCAGCGGCCGTTTTCCGAGCCGGGTGACGCAGGTGACGCAGCATCTTCCCTCTTAGGACAAAGAAAGGGGCTGCCTGTTGTAGTTCGGTGCGCCTCACAGAGCGAAGAAGGGGCCGCTGCGCGGCGCGACCTTGGGGCGGCGTTCCGCCGAACAGCAAGAGGAGCACGTGCTCTTCTTGCTGTTCGCTTGAGCGTGCGGATCGCGGATCAGAACGCCCGCGTCTGCTCGTGGGGAGGCAGGGTCAGGACGACCGTGCGGGTCATTTCGAGGTAGCGGCCCGCCTTGGTGCGGCCCGAGTCGATGAGGACACCCCGGGCCGCCAGTGTCGGTTGGAGGCGCTTGAGGCGGTCGGAGAGGACTTTGCCCGTGGTCGGCCACCCCTTGGGCAGGGGACGGCCGTCCTCGCCGCTGTAGATGCGGCTGAGGCAGGACAGCCACTCCGTGGACGTCATCTGCTGCGCCGCGCCCGGCTCGATGGTGTGGGCATACCTCAGGACGGTTTGCGCGAGGAGGTCACCCTCGATCACGTCGTCGTTCAGGTCGTCCAGACTGGCCCGGTATGCGGGGAGCGCTCCGAGGCCGGTTGCCGCGTCGAACTGCGCGCACAGGTGGGCGAAGTCCGCCATCCGCAGATCGGTGGGGGTCTCCGCGTCCACCGCGCGGACCTTGACCGTAAGGTCGAGGAGCGAGCCGAGGACCACGGGCAGGACTTCCGCGTAGTCCGCCCAGAGTTCGGCTTCGGTGCGCCGGACGCGGGGTCGCTCCAAACGCAGAGGCAGGAGCCTCTCCGCTAGGTCGGGGCGGATGACGCCGACGTCGATGCCGGTGAGGAGCAGGGGGCGGCGGTAGCCGACGCGGAACACGTCTCCGTCGGTGAACAGGGCGCGCTTGACGCTCTCGGCTCCGGTCACGATGCAGCACATCGCGTCCGACAGATCCGGCGTCATGTGCGACAGGTTGTCCAGCGCGGTGATCCATCCCGCCGCCACTGCCGCAATGAGGTTCTCCTCGTCCTTCGGCGCCCGTCGCAGGTCACCGCTCATCCCCTCGATGATCCTGGTGAGCATCCGGCCCCCGGTCGACTTCCCCGCCCCCTGCGGCCCGGTGAGGAATGGCGCCGGTACCGGCACGGACGGCCCGAGGCAGCCGATCAACCAGGCGATGGCCAGGCATTCGGTTTCGGCGTTGGCGAAGTTGCACAGGCGGAGCAGCAGATCGATTCCCTTGCCGTCGGTGTCCTTGGCCGGCAGGGGCAGTTCCCCGGTGAGCTGGGTTCGTCGCCAGCACACCTCGCGAGGGTCCGGGGTGAGCACGTCCCAGCCGGTGGGGTGGATACGGACGGACTGCCCGTCGTCGCGGCCCAGGTCCAGC
The DNA here is from genome assembly GCF_041053055.1 of Streptomyces sp. R41. NCBI lineage: Bacteria > Bacillati > Actinomycetota > Actinomycetes > Kitasatosporales > Streptomycetaceae > Streptomyces > Streptomyces sp. R41. The sequence continues at coordinate 4,597,625 of NZ_CP163443.1, read as the reverse complement.
CACGTCGCCCCGTCGAACCCCGGGGCGACGCGGATGTTCACGGGCTGCACGTCCTCGGTCAGCGCGAGTGCTTCGATCAAGTCCAACGCCTCCTTGAGCGCGGTTCCGTTGAACACGCCGATCCCGTCCTTGAACAGGCCGACCATGAGTTCCTGTCGGTGGCTGCCCGTCGTGCCCTGGGAGCGGATCGGCCGTGCCACGGGGTGGCCGTTCTTCTGCGCGTACACGGTCCCGTCAGCGGTGCGGAAGTACCGGAAGTGCGCATGCGCGTAGTCCGCGATGACCTCGCGGGCGGGGTTCTTCTCGTCGTCGGGCATGGTCACAGTCCCAACCTGGTCAGGGCGTTGGTCCACGCGTCGGTGCAGTGCCGGGCCGATTCGCCCTTGGCCTGTGCGGCCGTGAACAACCGCGCCATGTGCGCCTCGGTGAGGCAGCCACACCGACCGTGGACGGACAGCACGGCGAGGAACGTCCGGTACACGGTGGCGTGCACCGCACTGGAGGCCTCGGTGATGCGCTGCTCGGCCATGGCGATGCCACGGTCCAGGTAGGCGGGCGTGCGGTGGCGGCACTCCCCGTTCCCGGCCCGTGCGGGCACGGTGATGGCCTGCGGCGCGGGCCGGACCGTGGAGGGTTCCTTCACGGCTAGCGCGCGCACGACCGCTGGCAGCGCCGTCATGGTGCCGGTGCCGGGACCGAGCCACCGCGCGTAGGCCATCGTGGATTTGACGTCCACGCCGGGCCGTACGGCGTTGGCGGACTGCATGACGCCCTGGTAGAGCCAGTGCTCACCTCTGGTGGTGCGCACGATTCGGGTGGCGGGCAGGCTCGCATGGGCCCACGCGATGGCTTCCGCGCTGTCGAGGTCGACGACGGTGAGGCCGGCGCCGCCGGGGTGATAGGCCACTGCCGCCGCGTTGCTCCAGGCCCGTGCCCACGTCGGTGCGTTGATGGCGTGGGGGTCGGTAGTGGCGGCGGCCCAGCCGTGGCAGGGCGCCGGGCAGGTGCAGGGGCCGGGGGTCTTCATGTTTGGGCGGCCACCGCAGGCGTTCTTGGCGCAGGCCGGGCAGTTCCCGAAGGGCACCTTTCCCTTGCGCAGCGGAAGGACGGGCAGGGCGTCGGCCGCGAGTCGGAGGGCCGTGTGCAGGTGCTCGCTCATGCCGCCACCCGCAGCGCCGTCTGTGCGAGGAAGGCTCGGCCGATGAACTCGGTGTAGGCGGGCGGGATGGCCTCGGTCAGTTCCTCGCGCACGTCCGTCCACGTGATCCCCATCGCCGCTTGCAGCTCCTGGACGGACGGCTTGCCCCCGCCGTTGCCGTACGCGGCGACGTACGGGCCGTTGTAGAACTGTCCGTGTCGGTAGCCGCGTACGCGGCCCCGGTGCGGGACGTGCGCCGGCCGGGCAGTGGTCCAGGCACCAAGCTCGAAGTTGCGGTGGCGGATGACCCCGAGACCGAACATCTCGCCGCACAGGGTGAGGTCTTTGCGGATCTTCGCGCGGCCGTTGGGCTGCTCGATGACGTACGGCAGGTCGGTCCGTTCGAGCAGGGCTCGGGTGGGCGCGACCAGATCCACGTGGTCCCCGCCCCATCCCTGGGACTGGTTGGTGCCCACGGTCAGCGTGCACTTGTCCTGACAGGGCGGGGAGGCGTGCACGAGCGTGTACCTGCGGATCTCGCCGGTGGCGATGAGGTGGGCGAGGTAGGCGAGGGCGTCGCCCCGGTGGTAAGGGAAGGGGTAGTTCGGGCGGTCGGCGATGTCGCAGCCGTCCACGTCGAACCCGGCGCGCTGGTAGCCGCTACCGGCTCCGCCGGCGCACGAGAAGACGTCCAGCACACGCGGCCTTGCGCCGCGCTCTCGCCGGATGTCGCTGGGTTGCGTCATGCTGGGTGACCTCCAACAGGTCTGTTGCGGACAGTTGGGCAAGGGCGACCCTGGATCTTTGGCGAGACATGGGGTCGCCCTTGGGGGTAGATCGAGCCTGTGGGGGGGAAAGCAATGGCTCACTCGCAAAGGCGTGCGCGAATCCATCTGGCGCGGCAACGGCCCGCTCCGAACCGAGTGCAATCCAGTCGGGGAACCAGTCGAAGGAATTGGTGGCGCCAGATCCCTTGGGTGCATGTGGGAACTGTCATCGCTGCCCTTGCCGCTATCGGAGGTCTCATTTTCACAGCGATTGCCACCTATTACAGTGCGGCAACATCCCAAGATCAGCTTCGCCAATCAAAGGATCAGCTTCAGCAATCGAGAGAGGAGGCCAGTCAAGCAGCGCGCGCCCAGGCCCTGCGCGTCACTTATTGGTACGACCAAAACGACGAATTTGACCGACCAAGCGACGCCCCCATGCATCTGCACCTGATGAACAGATCGCCGGATCCAGTACAGGCTTTGTTCTTGCAGTTCACCTTGCAAGATGCCGGGGTGGACGCAACGCGCGAGGTTAATATCGTTTTGACGTCTTTGCCGCCCTGTTCCGAACTAGTTCTCAATCAGGAGTTCTTGCGAGTCGACCTCGAAAAAGCATTCCCATGGCGAAAGTTGACACCTGGGGAGACTTTGGGCGTGAACTGGCTTTCGTTCACTGACAGGGATTCCGTTCGGTGGACGCGAAGTGATGGCAAATTATCGCGAGACGATAGATTTGCGGCAGATGAAGACGGCGAGATCGAAATAAATGGAAGGGTCTCGCACGCTCTCCCGATCAAATCGGTCAAGGTATGCGGAGACGTCTAGAAAAAGTGCTGGAGAACTAGCCTGGAACTTTGGCGGGAAGCGGGCCGCCTTAACAGGTGCTTACGCAAGGCGGATTGGGTGGCCGAGGATCCGATCAGCGCTCGCCTGCACGAGAAGATTCGCCGCGACTTCCCGGAGCCCGACGCGGTGAAGGGGATCGAGGGAGCCCTCCGGGCGCTTACCGTTGAACTCGAAGGTTGGCGGCCGAATCCGGAGCGGCTATTGGCTGCGGCGGTCCTGATGGCCGAAGCGACCTGGACCGGTTTCGCACGGCGGTTGATGTGGCCCGGATGGCCTGGCGCGACCTGCTCGTGGCTGCGGGGCTGGCTGACGCGGACTGGCCGCGCGTCCTGGACGAGAAGTTGGGCTACCGGTAGCGGCTGTTCAGCCGTAGAACTTGTTCCGCTTGATCACGGCCTTGCGGATGTTGACCGTGGTCCCGCCCTCGCGGGGGCCGCGTGTGCTGAACACCTGCACGGCGATCCACCCACCGAAGATCACGGCAGCGAGGATGATGAGCTGGGTGATCAGCGCGGTCAGGGCCGCGATGAACGAGGTGAGCAGGATCAGCCCGCCGCATACGGCGAGGAACCCGATCCCTCCGAGCGCGATGTTCACTGCCGCGCGGGAGACGGGCGGCTTGATCGTGGTGACCGGGTCGGGCTGCATGGGTGTGAGCGAGTATCCGGTGACGATCCGCCCGTCGGGTAGGACGATGCTCGCCACGGCCGGAACGGTGCCCGGCTGCATGGCCACGGTCGGCGCCGTCGCCGCCACAGTGGGGGCGAGGGGCATGGGCTGGTGGACTTCCACTGCGGTCACGGGGTGTCTGGTGGTGGGGTGTTCGGGGTACATGCGGAATCCCTTCTGGCGCTCGGTCAGGGAGGCGGAGCCACCCCCTTGCGTGGTGGCTGTGGAGGGGGTTTTCGGGGGTTGACCTGGGGTGCCTCCCTGACTCCCTGATGGATCATTCGTGCAGCTCAGGGCCAGGGAGGCGGGTCAGGGAGGCTTGTAGGGAGTTCTCCCTGCCTCCCTGACCCGTCGGGGGTCGGCTCCTGTCATCCGTCGGCGGAAGCGGAACCGTCCGTGTTGCGGTTGGCGAGCGCTCGCATGACGCGGTCGCGGCTGACGACCATGACGCCGTCGGACTTGTAGGGCTCCGCGCCGGTGTCGTCCAGGACGCGCTTGAGGTCGATGAACGACCAGCCGCCGTAGGCGTCCTCGTTCAGCGTGGCGAGCCGCTTGAGCACGTCCTTGGTGCGTACTCGCGGCGCGTCCCCGACCACGTTGGCGATGTCGGCGAGCGGGTCCCGCTCCTTGCCCCGCTCGATGACGGTCAGGGTGGTGACCCCGTCCCGCAGGGCCTTGGCCCGGTCGAGGATGGCTTCGGCTGCATCGTCGTCGACGTAGTGCGTGCGGACCGTGATGGACGACTGCCCCTTGGGGATGTCGATCCCGGATGACGCGACCACGAGCGTTCCCTGATCCAGGCCTGGACGCAGCAGGTTCGGGGCGGCGCCGCCGTCGACTGCCTTGTCCCCGAGCGCCATGCGGGCCTGCGACTCGGTGCCGAGGGCGAGGGAGGCGCGGGTGTGGGCGCCCTCGCGGACCAGCTTGGGAAGGTTCTGGTCGGTCGGGTCCTGGGTGCCCTGCCACATCAGCACGTTCACGGCACGGCCCTGGTTGTGGATCTTCCGGACGGCCATGAAGTACCGGGAGGTTGCCTTGGATCCGCCGTAGAAGCGGCCCTCTTCGTCCTTGATCGGGCACATGAACGCGACCTGCGCCTCATCGACCAGCACGATCAGCGCGGGGAACTGCGTTCCGGGCGGGGCCTGGAGACGGCGGTTCATCTCGCCCACGGCTCCCTCGACCATCTCGGTCACCTGGATCACGTGCTCATCCGTCGGGCCCTGGATCAGCGTGGTGGCCAGGCCGTCGAACATGGCCCAGTCACCGATCCCCTTGAGGTCACCCATGAGGAACTGGACCGACTTGTCCAGGGCGAGCCACAGCGCCAGGGACCGCAGGGCGACGGTCTTGCCCTGGTTCGACAGACCCGTGATCAAGAGATGCCGCTGATACAGGGACAGGGCCGCCGCGTCGCCACGCAGGTCCTGGCCCCAGGGGGCGCGGCCCTTGGCGTAGTCGGCGGTCATCGATTCGTCCGTGACCAGCGGAGACGGGCCGATCGGCTCATCGAGCGCACCCGAGTCCGCGACCCACAGGCGAACGGTGCGAGCGGCCTGCGGGATGGTGATGAACACCTCGTGCTCGTGCCGGGTCAGGTTCTCGGCAAGCTTCCGCCGCCGGTTCTGCACCTCGATTGTGGACACCCCGGACGGGAGCGTGACGTCGACTTCCACGCCGCATCCGGCGATCCGGATCGGACCGAGCATCGACGCGCCGGCGTCCCCCATCTCCTTGATCGCGTTGCGCAGAGCGGGCACTCCCAGATCACGAAGTGCCTTGACCACGATCGACGGTGTGATCGGCTCGCCCTCGCTCGATCGAACGTTGTCGGGCAGGGCCCACGCCGGTGCGGCCTGCTGCTTGCTGCCGATAGCCCACAGGGCGAGCAGCGCGAGGAACGGGCCGATCACGAGGGCGGGTCCCCACACCACCTGGACGATGGTGATGAGCAGGTTGATGAAGTCGATCGTGGCCATCAGCGGGGTGACGACCTGCGTGACGTCCTTCGTCGCGATCGCCATGACGATCCCGAGGGCGACCAGCGACCCGACACCCATACCGGCGCTCACCGCCACGCCCTTGGCCGCGTCGATCGGGGAGTGCAGCAGGTCCATGCGGCGGCGGTGGCGGGCCTCGCGGAAGTGCTGCCCTCGCTCCTCCCACTCGGTGGCCATCTCGTGGTTGCCCGCGGCTTCGGCAGCGCGGAACATCCGCTCGTAGCGGGAGGCGGTCCGTCCGTCCCACGTCCGCTTGGCTGCGATCTTCGCGCCGCCGGCCACGTAGAGGGTGTGGCGGGCAACCGCGCGAGCAGTCGTCTTGGTGGTCTCGTGCGTGACCACGGTCTTGACCGCCCGACCCGAGCGCACCCACAGCGGCACGGACGCGGTCGGTGCCGGGTCGGGGACCACGGTCAGTGTGGTCACGGTGGCCGGCTCGGGAGCCGGTTCGGTGTTCTTGTGCAGGTGAACGACGTTCTCGCTCATGGTTGGAGACACTCCTGACTGCCCCGTGTCCGGGGTGAAGGTGAAGGGGAGGCCACCCCCGCCCGGCAGCGGTGCGGGCGAGGGATTGCGCTGATCAGCGGCTGTGCCGGGCGCGGTTCTCCGCCCGGCTGAGCTGGGACGGGCCGGTGCGCGGGCCGTCGACCCAGCAGAACGGGCGGGTGCCGTCGGCAGCGGTGAAGGTGCGGATGGCGGCGCCGGCCGGGGCATCGGGCAGGGCGTAGACGCGTCCGCCGTCGAGAGAGGCCAGTAGTCGGGCGGCGTGCTGCTCGCACCCGTCGGCCCCGGCGTTGAGGGCGTCCAGCACGGTCACCGCGACCGGTCCGACGCAGGGCGTGGGGTCGTCGGGGTGGGCGGCGGGACAGCGGCGGTCCATGCTCACCACCACCTTGAGGACTTCTTGGCGGCCTTGGCGGCGGCGGCCTCGTTCACGACCCGCTGCCGTTCCACCTGGAGCGCGGTGATCTCCGCGATGAGCCGGGTCTCGGCCGCACTCCACGCCGACTCCACCTTCCGGTCGGCGCGTGCGGTGCTGTTGCCCCGGGCGACCTTGATCGTGCCTGCGGCCAGGGCGCGGACGATCGCCCGCCTCTCGGGACCGCTGAGCGGCCACATCTCACGTTCTCGGACCGCTTCGAGCTTGCGGTTCGTCTCACGGATCGCGCGGTCCAGGCGGCGGGTGTCGGGCTTGGCCATGGTCGATCCCTCCGTCAGGTCTGCGGGGCGAGGGTGAGGTTGATGTCGGCGAGCCGGCCGGTCGTGCCCTGCTCACCGAGCCAGGCGCCGACCTCGCGCTGGACGCGGTTCCAGCAGTAGTCGAGCGGGACGGTGATGGTGCCGTGGGCGAACGCGCGGCCCTGGCCGGGCACGGTCACCCAGGCATGCCACGCATAGCTGATGGTGCGGGGAGCAGCGTTGATGCTGGTCACAGTGGAACTCCAAGGTGTGGTGGGAGAGTTCAGGTGGCGCGCTGGTCGTCGGGGTGGGCGCACAGCACGCACATGCCGAGGGAGCGGGGCATGCAGTAGCTGTAGGTGATCCCGCACGTCGGGCAGGTGCGGCGGGCGAGCATCGCGAGGGCGAGTGCGCCCCACTTCCGCGACGTCATCGGCCGCACCGGCTTCGCGAGATCCAGGCGGTACAGGTAGGCGACGCGCGGCGTACCGGTGCGGCGGTTCATCCGCATGCACTGCGCCGCTATGTCCTGACCCCCCGGACGCAGGCCCCGCGCTCGTAACTGGCGGCGGGTGGCGAGCCCGTCCGGTGCCAGGCTCCACGGGTAGGTGGGCACGCCGAAGCGGGCGCCCGTCGGGTCGAAGCACTCGCCCCACGCGGCGGACATCAGGCAACCCGCTTCCACGCCGCCCGCAGGCGGACCTCGGATGCGGAGTGGCCGGCCGCCCGGAAGCGGGTCGCCATCTCCCGGTACGACAGGGCCGGAACCTCGCTGTTGCGGATCTCGTCCACCAGCGCGTCGAGCTCCGCGTCGGTGAGCGCTGGCGCCAGAGAGAACGCAGACACGGGCTCGACGGGGCCCCAGACAGGCAGTTGCCACCGGGGTGCGACGTCGGGTGTGACGCGGTGCGTCACGCTGCTCAGCGCCCGTCCGGTGTCCTCGCCCTCCCGGACCGCTTCCAGCGTGGACCAGGCCCGGGAGAGGCTCTGCGCGGTCTTTGCTTGGACGCGTGCGACGCGGGCGCCGGCTTGCGTCACGGCCGTCAACCGGGTCTCCTCGGTGGTGGCTTCGGCCCGTAGGCGGGCGCGGGCCACGGCCGCTTCGTCGCGGGCCTCTTGCTGGATACCTCGGATCGCTCCGAGTGCGTTCGGGGTGAGCGCGGTCCGTTCCCACAGTCCGTGCACCAGCCACAGTGCCTTGGCTGCGATGGGCAGCCAGGCCACGGCAAGCCATGCTCCGGTGGACTCTTCAGCGGTGAGTGCGTGCGCCACGAGGACGCCGGCCGCGAGGAGTCCGAAGCACCATCCGACGGTGGTGACGGCGCGGTTGTGGTCGCCCTGTGCGGCGAGGCGGCGTTCGTAGGCGAGTGTGGCCAGCCATCCGCCGTCGATGCCGAGACCGACGACCAGGGCGACGGGCCACGGCATCGCCGTGCCCAGCCACATCATGACCACGGCCAGGGTGAGGACCATGGACACCGCCGTCATCGCGACGGCGGGCAGAACGGTCTTGGCCTTCACGCCGCACCACCGGCCATGTCGTCGGCGGCGCGGTTGGCGAGCTCGCGGCGGACCGCCAACACCCGCCCGAACGCCCGGCGCACGCGTCGCGTGTCCAGCTCGTTGGGCTTGTGGTTGAGGGCGATGATCTGTGCGTCGATCAGGTCGACGTCCGCGAGGATCGCGGGCATCTCCAGTTCGATCGCGTCCAGCTCCGCGGCCGTCGGCTCCATGAAGTCGGCGAACGCGGTAACAGCTTCCTGAACAGTCACGATGGGGTTCATTGGGTCGTGTTCCTCTCAGACAGGAACGGCCCGAACAGCGGCCCCGGTGTTCCAGCACCGGGGCCGCGCGCCGTTGAAGTCGGTAGATCCGGCTCCCCGCGCTCCCGTCCGTACGACCTGTGCGCGAAGCACTAGCCGGACGGGCGAGAGAGGCAGCCGGCCGCAGCGAAAGGGCTGCGAGCCAGAAAGCGGACCCAGCGGTTCAGAAGCAGCCGTGAGTCCGTCCGGCCATCACCCGGGCCGATGCGGGGGCGGGCACTCGTACCCGCCGTTCTAGACACACTGTTGAGTTCTCAACCAACGAGCGCTTCCTTCGTACTCACCCCTGCGGGCTTTCCTTCGGGCGCCATAAGCACAGATCAACGGGCCTTCTGGCTGAGCGACCTAGGTCGCTTGCCGTTATTCAGAAAGCTACCTAGGTCACTTCTGGTCGTCAAGAGGTCAGCACGTCTGGCTTCCAAACGACCTAGGTCAAGTACGCTTTCGGGGTGAACTCACAGCCGACGAGGAAGCCCAACGCGCGCGAGATCGCAGCCAGAATCAGAGGCGAAATCGCTGCCGGGACGTTCGGCCCTGGAGATCGACTTCCCGGTGCCCGCGCCTACGCCAAGAAGCTCGGCGTGGCCTTGATGACCGTGCAGAACGCCTACACGCAGCTCCAGGAAGAGGGGCTGGTCGAAGGGCGCGCGGGGAGCGGTACGTACGTCTGCGACCCGGCACCCGGCGAGCAAGCGCCCCGCGAGGCTGCCCTGCGCCTGACGGAGCTGCAAGCTCAGGTCGCGCGAGTCTCGGCCGAACTTGCTGGGCTTGTCGAGCGCATCAAGCAGCTTGAGGCGGCTGTGGGCCCCACCGAGGGGAAGCCCGGCGCCTAGCGTCTCTCGCGGTGCGTTCGTCGTCATACACGTAGCGTGTCCCGACGGGCGCACCGTGAGTACGTACTCCCGCTGCCCCTGCACCGAACTAATCCGAACTTTGGCTGCCTAACGGGGTGTTGGCGGGTCGTCAGCGGCTGCAAGACTGGCCGCATGGCTGAACTGAACGGAAAACCCGCCACCCTCGACGACCTTCAATGCCTCGCCCTCACGAACTATGGGCACTTCACGTCCATGCGGATGGAGGACGGCACCATCCGGGGGCTGTCCCTCCATCTGGACCGCTTGGTGCGGGACTGCCGCATCGTCTTCGGTGTCGAGTTGGACCGAGAGCGGACGCTCAACTACATCCGCAAGGCGGCCGACGGCGTGACCGGGGTTGCCGGCCTCCGTGTCACTGTCTTCGATCCCGCGCTCGACATGGGACGCCCCAGCGACGCCAAAGATCCGCACATTCTTGTGAACCTGCGGCCCGCGGGCGCCTTGTCGCCGCCGCCCCTCACCGCCAAGACCTTCACCTTCACCCGCGACAACGCAGAGGTGAAGCACATCGGTCTCCACCCGCAGCTCCGGATTCGCCGTGACGCTCAACTCGCGGGGTTCGACGACGCCGTGTTCGTCGAGCCGGACGGCCGGATCTCTGAGGGAGGCACTTGGAACCTGGGATTCGTTGACCAGGACGGGACGGTCATTTGGCCGGATGCCCCAGTGCTCCCCGGCACGACGATGCTCTTGCTCCAGAGCCTCGATGCTCCGAAGCAGATCACCGCCCCGGTACGGCTCTCAGACGTCCCGAACATGGCCGCTGCGTTCGCCACGAACACGACGATCGGCGTGCGTTCTGTCAGCGCGCTCGACGACGTGCAGTTCTCGCAGGACCACCCCGTCCTCGCCGCACTGCGTGACGCCTACGCCGGCATCCCCGGCGATCGTCTGTAGACGCGTGCCGCCACCCCTCACAGGGGCGGCGATTCACGACAGAGGTAGCTCATGCCACTCGTTACGAAATGGACCGGACGTGAAGTTAAGGCGCTGCGTGAAGCCGTACGCATGAGCCTCATGGAGTTCGCCGAGAAGCTGGGGGTATCCGATCGGATCGTCTCCCGCTGGGAGGCGGACGGCGAATACGCCTCCCTTCGCATGGTGAACCAGGCTGCTTTGGACACCCTGCTCGCCAAGGCCGACCAGGATGCTCAGGGCCGCTTCGTCGGCATCCTCGCGGCGGATGACATTCCCACCCAAGCTGTGATCGAGCCGGATGGAGATCAGTCGAGCAGCGGTGAGTACTTGAAGCACCCCGGAGACGGGAAGCTCATGGCGCACATCCCGGAAGGAATCTTCCTGTCGGGCGAGGGGGACGACCCCGTGTGGGTGGACGAATTCCACATAGACACGTTCCCGACGACGAACGCTGACTACGCGCGGTTCTGCGCGGCGACCCGGCGGCCGGGCCCTGAGCACTGGGAGAACGGTCGATGTCCGCGGGATCTGTACGACCACCCTGTCGTGCACGTGACTTGGCGGGACGCGCAGGCGTACGCGACCTGGGCCGGGAAGTCGCTGCCGACGGCCGAACAGTGGGAGAAGGCGGCGCGCGGTACCTCCGGACGCACGTTCCCATGGGGGGACCAGAAGACGGCCGCAAAGTGCAATGTCCGAGAGACCGGCGTGGAGCATACAACGTCCGTCTCTCGCTATCACAGCGGCGTTTCGCCGTACGGGGTCTACGACATGGTGGGGAACGTATGGGAGTGGCTCGCAACGGCGACCAATCCGGGGCGTTATGAACTTCGCGGCAGTGCCTTCACGAGCCCCCTGTTCCGTGGATCTCCGGCAATCCCTAACGACGCAAACGAGACGATGCGTGACGATGATACTGGCTTCCGTTGTGTCGCTACTCCCGAGCAAATGAATAGGTGACGTGAATGGTGGGAGGTGAGACGCGAGGGAGCGATTCTATTGTTCGAGGATGAGAGAAGAGAATCCCTCAAAGCTGCACGAAAAATGCTCCGAGAGGTCGTTGTAAAGTTTGACTCGTTACCTGGAGGTGAAGATTTCTCTGAGCTCAAGATTCGAGAAAGATTCATCGCCTCAGCGGTGAGGTGGTGTTATTTCGACCTTCGCTCATCGGTGATTTCCAGTGCGTTGTATCTCCCCGCACTCGGGCTTTTTTTGCTCACCGGATGGGGTTACCTATTTACAGTGTTCTCAATTGGGCGTGCCCTTTTAGGGGTGCTCCTTTTTACTGTAGCTGCGATCCTTTTAGTGCTGCTAATTGCGGAATTCTCTGACCGTGTTTGGCGCCTAGCTTTTCAGACGGGATTATTTCGATTTGCAGCAGGCGCAGCATTGGTCACGGTCTCTGTGACCGTGTACTTCATGCAGCGGAGTGTAACTGATCAGAGGCTTGTATGGGTGCTGCTCGGATCCTTTTCGGGCGGCCTTGCGGTGGCGCCTCTGGGGCTCCTCTCCATCTTTGCCGTAGTCACAGCTGCGGCGTATGTAACACAGGAAGTCGTTGGGGTAAAGCGCTACGATGCAGCTCTAGTTAAATGGGTTGAGGCTGCTTGCCTGGTTCATGAATCAAGAGACAGGATTCAGAGATTCGACACGTTAAGGAATTGCCTGGTTGGGATCGAAAAGGCCGCAAGGAAAGTTGAAGTAATCGGCTATCCTTCAAAGGTGTCAGGCCTGCTTGAATCGCATCAGAAGGCCCTGATTCGCGATGAGTCTCGGCGAATGGCCGAGGCCTTCCGACTTCATAAATCTGCGCTTGCGAAAGTTTCGCGACCCGAAGATGTGGACGCAATTCTTGAATCCATGATGGCCGGTGTTAAAGCCCTTGCTGTCGGCGACACCGCCGCCCTATTGGAAAATGCTCCCGCCCAAGTCAGTCGTTCCGATCGATTGCGACGCTTCGCGATATGGATTCTTCCACCTAGCATGTTAATTTCCGCTGGTCTTCTATTGCCGATGATTCCAGCCGTAGCGTCTCAAGGAGCTGCGGTGGAGAGCCTGAGGTGGTCGCTGATTATTGCGGGAGTCCTGTCGCTTGCCGCAGCCCAAAAGGACGTAGCCGCGCGTGTCAATGACACCTTGGGTAAGACGATGAGCTGGAAGTGACTTGCTTGTCCCCTGAAAGGGAAGCGTCGGACGTCGCTGGCCCGGGTCGGCAGATGCGAGGGTGACGCCGTGGTGATCACAAATTCTCCCCGCTATGGGCCATGTGTGGGCCAGGAGGCCTATTACGGGAGCCCAAACAGTCGCTGACCAGGGCGTATGTGCTGCACACTTGACGCTCTTGAAAGCCGTTGCGGTCGCAGTGCGGTGGCACTTGCCCTACTGCATCAAGGCCCGCGCACGGCGCGGGCGCGCGCCGCCTCTGCGGCGCGGCCTGCCTCCTGTCTTCGCCCTGGCTGGCCGCGCCAGGCGGCGCGCTGGCGAGCTGGGGGCAAGAAGCGGGAGACACCCTCTGGGGCTGAGGCCGGTCGGCTCTACGGCTTTAGCCACTTTGGCGCGAGCCTCGAAGATCATGGCCCCAACGTCGTGCTTTACCGGGCAGGTCCACAGACTGCCCGACGCCGGAAGCTTACGGGGCCATGATCACTCGCGCCAAAGCAGCTCCAGCGCAAAGCCGCTCCGCCGCCCTCTTTTTGCTCAGCTAGAAGCCCAAGGGGCAGACCTGCAGACCGGTCGAGCGAGCCTTACGGATTGCCTCTGTGGCATAGCGGCTCGATTCGTCCAGGTAGTGATTCGACCTGTCTGTATCCCCTAGCGAGCCCCAATGTACGGCTGTTTCCCATTCCTTCGCGGCGGAATCGGCCGTGAAGTAGGCGTCGTTTATCTCGCCCTGTATCTGCGAGGGCGCCTTGACCGCTCCCCAATCCTTGAGCGCCGCGCGTATTATTTCGCCTCGCCGCTTCAAATATGCAGTGTACACCTGCGGGTCCATGCCGTTTGGCTCCGGGCCTAGGGCGTCCAGAGCGGGTTGGTGCTGCGCGCAGGCCTGATCCGCCTTATCTATGTAGCTGCTGCTGGTAGTCTCGTCCCCGAGCCATGAAATTACAGCCCAAGCAATAGGGATCGCTGCCAGAGCTATTCCGACCACGGCGATTATCGCCGTCTTATTGGCGCCCGAATCTTGCGGCGATGGAGGGCTGGCGTCGTTTGAATTGTCGCTCAATTTCGCTCTTCCTTGTTTCGCGTGCCGGCGTGAGCGAACCTAAGGTCGACCGAGGGGTCTCTGCTAGATGTCGGAGATGTGGAACGGGTGCACGCGGGAGCGTAAGGCGCGCGACAATGCGCCGTTACCTCAGGTAATTTCTTTACTCGGGTCTCATCTACCCCTTGCGGCTCGATGCCCTTCGGTGCGTGTGTGGCCGTAACCGATCACGCCATACGCGTGCACCGTGAGGGCCGCTGGGCCGTCTCTGGGCCGTGCGAGGGCGCCCGACGCCGACCGACGACGACCGACATTGACAGCCGAGTCATAGCCGCCAACAGTGAAACCCCAGGTCAGAGCCCCCTGTCCATACGCGTTTCCCCCAGGGGTGGCCGTCAGGCAAGATGGGGTGTTTCTCTCTACCGGACCGGGGCTTCATCGCCAGGACACGGTGGTGGCTTCACCTGACAGTGCCTCATTACAGGGCTGGCCGATACCACCTCTCAGGCAGCAGGAGGCCTGTCGGAAGCGGCATTCCACCTCCCGGCACCAAGCCTTCAGGAGCATTCCCCGATACGCGTCGCAGGTCAACCTGCCCGCCGGTCAATTGTGCCTCGTTGAAGGTGACCGCGCCGCCGGAGAACTGCGCGTCCTGGAAGTCGACTTGGCCGCCGGAGAACTCCGCGCCGGTGAAGGCTACCTGGCCGGCGGAGAATTGCGCGTCATTGAAGGACACCTGGACTCCGGAGAATTGCGCGTCGTGGAAGATGACCGCGCTGCCGGAGAATTGCGCGTTGTGGAAGAAGACCTCGCCGCCGGAGAGCTGGGCGTTGTGGAAGAAGACCCGGCTGCCGGAGAACTGTCCGTCGTTGAAGAAAACCTCACTGCCGGAGAACTGTGCACGGGTGAAGTTAACTATGCCGGCGGAGAACTGTGCGCTGCTGAACAAAACCTGGCCACCGGAGAACTGCGCGTCGTCGAAGCTGACTATTCCGCCGGAGAACTGCGCGCAGTTGAAGAAGACCATATCGCCAGAGAATTTCGCTCCGTGGAAGAATACCTTGCCGCCAGAGAACTGCGCGTTGTAGAAGGTGACGTGGCCGCCGGAGAATATCGCGTCGTTGAAACTGACACGACCGCCGGAGAACTGTGCTTCGGACCAGTCGCCACCGTCGAAGACGGCATTGGTGAAGTCAAAATCATGCCCTTGCCAGGAATGTGGATGCTTGGCATCCAGGCGTAGGTGATCGCGGATGAGTCGGATGGCTGTGTGGCGGACTTCGCGCAGTGCGAGGTAGTTGTGGCGGGAGTCCTGGTCGGTGGCGTTGGGGGAGGGCGTGTAGGGCAGTCGGAGGTAGGCGCACAGGACGTCGATGCAGGTCTGGCGAAGCTCCTTAGTGGGGGCGTCGTCGGCGAGTCCGGACAGGGCGTGGATCCCGCCGAGGCGGACGGCGGCTGAAGGCTCTCCGAGCTGTGAGACTGCGGTGGTGAACCGTTCCGTATGCAGGCGCGTGGCCTCGCGCAGCGCCCCGTCCTCATCGACGCGCTGTCGCCGGTAGGCGACTACCAGAGCAACGAGCGCGCCCGAGCCGGCGACCACGCCGAAGGAAAGTTTCACCAGATCGAACAGAGTCTGGGACGTCAGTCGGGTCTCACTCTTCAGATCGTGGACGCCCAAGAGCTGCACCAAGATCCAGAACACTCCGCCCGACACGATGAGCGCAGCCACGAAGGCCAACGCCAGTACGAGCCCTACCGGCCACAGTTGCAACCCCCGCTGCCGTCCCCGCCACCCGGGCCGCTTGTCCACCATGGCAGTGACTGTAGAGGGGCTTTCGCGCTACCTAGCGGCCGAGCGCCTGTTGGTAGATGCCGGCCTGAGCCAGGAGAAGCGGGCGGAATCCTCGGAGCACTCGTGCAAGCGCTGACCGCTGAGCCGGCCGCAGAAGGCGCCGTGAGCCAGCAGCCGGGCGCCTAGTGGAGGTGCCGGGATATGAGGTGCCATGGACGACACGTGGACGACCGAGAGATCTGACTTGGTCCACACAGGTATCTACGCAGGTCGGAAGACCAAGTGGCGTGGCTTCAAGGGGGGACTGTAAAGCTGCCACGTCACCCGAACTGGGCCGTCTCCGGGCCGTACGAGGGCGACCAACGACAGCCAACAACGACCACTAACAACGGCGATGGCGCGGCAGTCTGCCGCGCCATCGCCGTATAACTGCCCAGCTAGACCCAGGTGTCCAGCCACATCCGCGACCGCCACTGGTCGATCGGGATCGCGGTGCCCGTGTACAGCGGCCAGAAATAGATGAAGTTCCACGCGATCAGCAGGACCAGGACGCCCGCGCCCGCCGCGCCGATGACGCGGCGGCGTTCGCCCGCGCCGGGTGGGCCGAGGATCGCGCCGATCATCATGGCGACGGCCAGGCAGAGGAACGGGAGGAAGACGACGGCGTAGAAGAAGAAGATCGTGCGCTCCTGGTACATGAACCAGGGGAGGTAGCCGGCCGCGATGCCGCCGGCGATGGCGCCCGCTCGCCAGTCGCGGCGGAACGCCCAGCGCCAGAGCACGTAGGCGATCGCGAAGCAGGCCGCCCACCACAGGAGGGGAGTGCCGAGCGCCAGCACCTCCCGGGCGCACTTGTCGCCCGCGTCGGCGGGGCAGCCGTCCTTGCCGGGCAGCGGGGACTCGTAGAAGTACGAGACCGGGCGGCCCAGGACGAGCCAGCTCCACGGGTTCGACTGGTAGGTGTGCGGGGACGTCAGGTGGGTGTGGAACTCGAACACCTCGTGCTCGTAGTGCCACAGACTGCGCCACCAGTCGGGGAACAGCCAGGACCAGTTGCTGTTCTTGCCGTCGGTCGCCGCCCAGTTGCGGAAGTAGCCGCCGTGGCCGTTGGTGGCCGAGAGGATCCAGCCCGTCCACGAGAGGATGTAGGTGAAGATCGCGACGGGGACCGTAGCCAGGAACGCCCAGCCCAGGTCGTGCTTGAGCACCGCCAGGTACGGCCGTCGCGCGCCCGCGACCCGGCGCGAGCCGACGTCCCACAGGACCGCCATCACACAGAACACGGCCAGGATGTAGAGGCCGTTCCACTTGGTGCCGATGGCCAGGCCCAGCATCAGGCCGGCCCCCCAGCGCCAGGGGCGCCAGCCCATGCGGGTCGTCTCGGCGGTGTGCGCGTCGGGGCGCACGACTCCGTCCGCGTCCGCGGGCAGCGCCGCCGCCAGCCTGGCCCGTGCCTTGTCGCGGTCGACGACCAGGCAGCCGAATGCCGCGAGCACGAAGAACATCAGCACACCGTCGAGCAGCGAGGTGCGGCTCATCACGAAGTGCAGGCCGTCCACCGCCATCAGCGCGCCCGCGAGGCAGCCGAGGAACGTCGAGCGGAACAGCCGGCGCCCGATCCGGCACAGCAGCAGCACCGACAGCGTGCCGAGCAGCGCCGTCATGAACCGCCAGCCGAACGGGTTGAACCCGAACATCCACTCGCCGAGCCCGATGACGTACTTGCCGACCGGCGGGTGCACCACATAGGCGGCGTCGCTCGGGATCCGCACATGCCCGTTGCCCTGCAGGATCAGGTCGTTGGCGTCCTTCGCCCAGTTGACCTCGTATCCGCGGTGGATGAGCGCCCAGGCGTCCTTGGCGTAGTACGTCTCGTCGAATATCACCGCCTTCGGGCTGCCCAGGTTCCAGAACCGCAGCAGCCCGGCGAGCAGCGTCACCAGGAGCGGGCCGCCCCAGCCCGACCAGCGCGTGATGCGCTCGGCGACCTCGTGGCGCAGCCCGATCGTGGCCCAGATGCGCGGGCTGGGCTCGGCGTACGGCGGCACGAGCCGGTCGCGGACATCGCTTCTGGGCGGCGCCGTGTATCCGAAGCGGCGCAGCCGCTGCTGCCACGACGGCCGCTGCTCTTCGGCGGCCTGGCCCTGCCGGGTGTCCGTGGAGGACGCGGTACTGGTCACCGCGCCATCGTAGGGAACACGTCTGTGGGAGTCCCGTGCCTGGGCCCTGCGAGGATGGAACCGTGACAGGAACCCTTGTGTTGGCAGGCACCCCCATCGGCGACATCTCGGACGCGCCGCCACGGCTCGCCGCGGAACTGGCCGGGGCCGATGTCGTCGCCGCCGAGGACACCCGGCGGCTGCGGCGGCTCACCCAGGCGCTCGGCGTGCAGCCCGCCGGGCGCGTCGTGTCGTACTTCGAGGGCAATGAGGCGGCCCGTACGCCGGAGCTCGTCGAGGCGCTGGCCGGCGGGGCGCGGGTGCTGCTGGTGACCGACGCGGGGATGCCGTCCGTGTCCGACCCCGGGTACCGGCTGGTCGCGGCCGCCGTCGAGAAGGACATCAAGGTCACCGCCGTACCCGGCCCGTCCGCCGTGCTCACCGCGCTCGCACTGTCCGGGCTGCCCGTCGACCGCTTCTGCTTCGAGGGCTTCCTGCCCAGGAAGGCGGGCGAGCGCCTGTCGCGGCTGCGCGAGGTCGCCGACGAGCGGCGCACCCTCGTCTACTTCGAGGCGCCCCACCGGCTCGACGACACCCTCGCCGCGATGGCCGAGGTGTTCGGCACCGAGCGGCGGGCCGCCGTCTGCCGCGAGCTGACGAAGACGTACGAGGAGGTCAAGCGGGGCCCGCTGGGCGAGCTGGCCGCCTGGGCCGCCGAGGGCGTACGCGGCGAGATCACCGTCGTCGTCGAGGGCGCCGCCGAGAAGGGTGCCGAGGAGCTGGACGCCGCCGAGCTGGTGCGCAGGGTGCAGGTGCGCGAGGAGGCGGGGGAGCGGCGCAAGGAGGCGATCGCGGCCGTCGCCGCGGAGGCGGGAATTCCCAAGCGCGACGTCTTCGATGCGGTCGTCGCGGCAAAGAATGCCGCGCGAAGCGCCCCATAGAAGGGCAAAGGACTGTCGTGAAAGGCAAAGCCCAGGCCGGGTGGCGAGAGCCTTCCGACAAGGAACGACCAAAACGACTCCAATAGTCGACAGGCCTGATGCGTTCGCGCCCGGAGAAGCGTCCACTGGTTGAAGGGACGTACCCGTCCCTCGCCCTCGTTCGCGGGGGCGCTTGTCCAGCAGACAGCAGGAGCTGGCATGAGTGAGATCGCAGGGCAGACCGGCCACCGCGGTGCGGCGACCGCCGTTGTCAACGAGTCGTATTCCTTCGCCTGCATGCGCTGCGGGCACGGCTGGGAGCAGTCGTACGAGATAGAGCATCACCTCGACGCCGAGGGCAACGAGTTCGTCATGTACGTGGCCGACGGCCGCGTCGTGCCGTCGCCGCTGAGCCGGCCCACCTGCCTGAACTGCGACAGCCATGTGGTGCGCATCATGCGTCCGGGACAGGTGTCCTCGGCGCGCAACTCCCTGCAGCGGCCGGCGCCCGCGCGGCAGCCCGAGCCCGGGGTGGACGCGCCCGAGACGGCGGCCGGGGGGCCCCGCGAGCCCCGTGAGTCCCATCACTGGCACCTCTCCGATCTCCTGCACCCCTTCCACCACCGCAAGGCGGGCTGATCTGCGGCGTCGGCCGATCCGGCGGCCCGGTGGGACGACCTCCTGGCTCCCCGCGAGGTGAGGTCGGGCATGCCCGGACTTCGTAGGATCGGGGCATGCCTTCCACCGCAGAAGCCCCGCCGCTTCCGGACCCCCTCCGGGTGCCCGTCGCCGACTCGCACACCCACCTCGACATGCAGTCCGGCACGGTCGAGGAGGGCCTCGCCAAGGCCGCGTCGGTCGGCGTGACGACGGTCGTACAGGTCGGCTGCGACGTGAACGGCTCGCGCTGGGCGGCGCGGACGGCCTTGGAATACGACGCCGTCCACGCGACCGTCGCCCTGCACCCGAACGAAGCGCCCCGCATCGTCCATGGCGACCCCGACGGCTGGTCCCGTCAGGGCGCGCGGCAGCCGGGCTCAGACGCCGCGCTGGACGAGGCGCTCGCGGAGATCGACCGGCTCGCCGCCCTTCCTCAGGTCAAGGGCGTCGGCGAGACCGGGCTCGACTATTTCCGTACGGGGCCCGAGGGCAAGGCCGCGCAGGAACGGTCCTTCCGCGCCCACATCGAGATCGCCAAACGGCACGGCAAGGCCCTGGTCATCCACGACCGCGACGCTCACGCCGACGTGCTGCGCGTCCTCAAGGAGGAGGGCGCCCCCGAGCGGACCGTCTTCCACTGCTACTCCGGCGACGCCGCGATGGCCGAGGTCTGCGCCCGCGCCGGCTACTTCATGTCCTTCGCCGGAAACATGACCTTCAAGAACGCCCAGCCACTGCGCGACGCGCTCGCCGTGGCGCCCCTCGAACTCGTCCTCGTCGAGACCGACGCGCCCTTCCTGACACCCGCGCCGTACCGCGGACGGCCTAACGCTCCGTATCTCATTCCGGTCACAGTGCGCGCGATGGCAGCTGTACGGGGCATCGACGAGGACGCGCTGGCGACCTCGATCTCCGCGAACACTGCGCGCGCGTTCGATTACTGACGGATAACGGTTCCGGGGGTTCTCCCGGGGCGCACCTCAGGGGAGTGTCGCGACACAGCGTAGCCGCGTTGCTTGGGAGAGTGACGACCACTCCGCTAGGTTCTGGTCGCCTGATCCGGACTTCTGGAGCGTGTCGTCGTGAGCAACTCGCAGTACGAGACGTATGGACCGACTGGTGTCGCTTATGGCACTGGTGCCGTAGGCAGCACTGGTGTTGCCGACAGCGCTGGTGTTGCTGGTGTTTGTGGTGCGACGGGAACGTCGTACGTGTATTTCGAGCCGTCGTACGGCCTCGGCCGTCCGGACACCTATCGGCCCGCGTACGAGGCCGCCTGGGTGGCCGAGCCGGAGGCGTCGACGGAACCCCGGCTGCCTCGGCAGGGGCGGGCGGACGGGGCGCCCGCGCCCGGCGGTCGCGCCGAGGCCCGGCGCGCGGCACGGCGCAAGCGCACCACCGAGCGTCCCGACCCCCTGCGGCGGCTGCTTCCGCAGGCGCTGGTCGTGGCGTTCCTGGCCGGGGGCACCTCCGCGTTCGTCGCCAACGACAAGGCGATCGAGCTCAGCGTCGACGGGAAGCCGCGCACCCTGCACACCTTCGCGGACGACGTCAGCGGTCTCCTCGCCGACGAGGGGGTCGAGGTCGGGGCGCACGACGTCGTCGCGCCGGTGCCCGGCGCGACGCTCGCCAGCGGTGACGAGGTCGCGGTTCATTACGGGCGTCCCGTGCACCTCACCCTCGACGGACACCGGCGCAAGGTGTGGACGACGGCGCACACCGTGGACGAGGCGCTCAGACAGCTGGGGGTGCGTGCGGAGGGCGCGTACCTCTCGACGTCGCGCTCCCGGCGGATCGGGCGCGACGGGCTCACGCTGGACGTCCGCACCGAACGCACGGTGACGATCATGGCGGACGGGCGGGCGCGGACGATCCGTACGAACGCGGCGAGCGTCCGGGAGGCCGTCGAGGAGGCCGGGATCACCCTGCACGGGCAGGACACCACCTCCGTCGAGCCCGGGAGCTTCCCGCGCGACGGGCAGACGATCACCGTCATGCGGATCACCGGGAGCAAGGAGGTCCGCGACGAGCCGATTCCGTTCGAGGTACGGCGGACTCAGGACCCTTCGCTGTTCAGGGGCACGGAGGTCGTCGAGCGTGCCGGTCAGCCGGGGGCGCGGCGCGTCACCTATGCGCTTCGGACGGTCAACGGGGTCAAGCAGAAGCCGAGGCGGGTCGAGTCCGAGGTGGTGCGGGAGCCGCGGGCGCAGCTGGTGAAGGTCGGGACGAAGCCGCCTCCGACGTCCGCCGACGGGGCCGACGATCTGAACTGGTCCGGGCTCGCGGCGTGCGAGTCCGGTGGGCGGCCGGGGGCGGTGGATCCCTCCGGCACGTACGGCGGGCTCTACCAGTTCGACACCCGCACCTGGCACGCCCTCGGCGGCTCGGGCCGTCCCCAGGACGCGTCCGCCGCCGAACAGACCCGCCGCGCGAAGAAGCTGTATGTGCGGCGGGGGGCCAGTCCCTGGCCGCATTGTGGGGGGCGGCTGCGGGGGTAAGGCGTTTTTCGCCCCCGCCGCCCCTACCCATTCCCGTCCTCTGGGGGCTGCCGCCCCCAGACCCCCCGGGTTGTTTTTCGGGTGCGGGTGGGTGGGGGCTCGTCGCGCCCACGCGGCGGAGCCGCATATGTCACAGCCCCGCGCCCCTCACGGGGCGGCCGGGGGCGAAAACACCCCCCGGCCTCCCGCACCCGTACCCTTGCTCCGTGACCAGCCCCACCCCCGACGCCCTCCTGGGCCCCGCCGACGTCCGCGAGCTCGCGGGTGCCCTCGGCGTGCGGCCCACCAAGCAGCGCGGCCAGAACTTTGTGATCGACGCGAACACGGTGCGCCGCATCGTGCGCACCGCGGACGTACGGCCCGACGACGTGGTCGTCGAGGTGGGTCCAGGGCTCGGCTCGCTGACACTCGCCCTGCTGGAGGTGGCCGAGAGGGTCGTCGCGGTGGAGATCGACGACGTGCTCGCCGGAGCCCTGCCGTCGACCATCGCGGCCCGCATGCCGCAGCGCTCGGAGCGTTTCGCGCTCGTGCACTCCGACGCGATGCATGTACAGGAACTCCCCGGCCCCGCGCCGACCGCGCTGGTCGCCAACCTCCCGTACAACGTCGCCGTACCCGTCCTGCTGCACATGCTCGACACCTTCCCGACCATCGAGCGCACGCTCGTGATGGTGCAGGCCGAGGTCGCCGACCGCCTCGCCGCCGCGCCCGGCTCGAAGGTGTACGGCGTCCCGTCCGTGAAGGCGAACTGGTACGCCGAGGTCAAGCGGGCCGGCTCCATCGGGCGCAATGTCTTCTGGCCGGCGCCCAACGTGGACAGCGGGCTCGTGTCGCTCGTCCGCCGGACCGAGCCGATCAAGACCACGGCCACGAAGCGCGAGGTCTTCGCCGTGGTCGACGCCGCCTTCGCCCAGCGGCGCAAGACGCTGCGCGCCGCCCTCGCCGGGTGGGCCGGATCCGCGCCCGCCGCCGAGGCCGCGCTCGTCGCCGCGGGGATCTCGCCGCAGGCCCGCGGGGAGTCCCTGACGGTCGAGGAGTTCGCGCGTATCGCCGAGCACAAGGAGTCCCGGTAAGTGAGCGTGACGGTACGCGTCCCTGCCAAGGTCAATGTCCAGCTCGCGGTCGGCGGCGCCCGCCCCGACGGCTTCCACGACCTGGCCAATGTCTTCCTCGCGGTCGGCCTCTACGACGAGGTGACCGTGACCCCCGCCGAGGAACTGCGCATCACCTGCGTGGGTCCGGACGCCGCGCAAGTGCCCCTGGACCGTACGAACCTGGCGGCCCGCGCGGCCCTCGAACTCGCCCGGCGGTACGACCTCGACCCCGCCGTGCACATCCACATCGCCAAGGACATCCCCGTCGCCGGCGGTATGGCGGGCGGCAGCGCGGACGGGGCCGGTGCGCTCCTCGCCTGCGACGCGCTGTGGGGCACGAACGCCTCGCGCGGCGAACTCCTCGACATCTGTGCCGAGTTGGGCAGCGATGTTCCGTTCAGCCTGGTGGGCGGGGCGGCGCTCGGCGTCGGGCGGGGCGAGCAGCTGCGGGCGCTGGAGGTCGGCGGGACCTTCCACTGGGTCTTCGCGATGGCCGAGCGGGGGCTGTCGACCCCGGCCGTCTTCCGGGAGTTCGACCGGATGAACGAGGGCGTGCGGATCCCTGAGCCGGTCGCCTCGCAGGAGTTGTTCGACGCGTTGAAGAAGGGGGACGCCGACGCTCTCGCGGCCGCCGTCTCCAACGACCTTCAGCCCGCCGCCCTCTCCCTCTTCCCGGCCCTCGCCGACACCCTCGCCGCGGGCCGCGCGGCCGGTGCCCTCGCCGCGCTGGTCTCCGGTTCGGGCCCGACCACGGCCTTCCTCGCGTCGGGCGCCGAATCCGCGAAGACGGTCGCCGAGGCCCTGCTCGCCTCGGGCACCTGCCGTTCCGTACGAGTCACCCAGAGCCCGGCGCCGGGCGCGACCGTGCTCTGATCTCCGACGTACGGTCGTGATCGCCGACGTACGGGTGCGGGAGACGCGACGCCCGGATGTCCGGTTGCCGATGGGCCCTGACGTATACCTGACCTGCATAAATATGCGGATGGAGTGTTACCTACGTCACGGTAATTTAATTCTCATCTATCGCCCCCCATGGTCCCTTTCGCGCCGTCTGCTCCTCAGGAGGTGCTGGCATGATCGGCCGTCCCCGGTCTCTTGTTACCGGCGGTACTTCCGTGTGCGCGGCCGTGCCCGCGCGACGGCGAGAGGGGTTTCCCCATGGGACACATGGACCATTTCAGCGCCGGATGGGTCACTCCCGTCCTGTCCTACGCGATGGCCTGCGTCGGTTCGGCGCTCGGACTGCGGTGCACGGTCAGGGCACTTGAGGCCGACGGCGCCTCGAAACGGAACTGGCTGCTGCTGGCCTCCATCGCCATCGGGTCCGGCATCTGGACCATGCACTTCGTCGCCATGATGGGCTTCTCGGTCGACGGGACGCCCATCCGCTACGACGTCCCGCTGACCGTGCTCAGCCTGCTGATGTCGATCGCCGTCGTCGGCGCGGGCGTCTTCACCGCCGGGTTCGGGCGTTCCCCCGTACGGGCCGTGCTGCTCGGCGGACTCGGCACCGGCGTCGGCGTCGCCGCCATGCACTACACCGGCATGGCCGCGCTCAACCTGCACGGTGAGGTCGGCTACGACCCCACCCTCGTCATCGCCTCGGTCATCATCGCCGTCGTCGCCGCGACCGCCGCGCTCACGCTCACCCTCATCGTGCGCGGACCCGTCCTCGCCACCGCCGCCGCGCTCGTCATGGGGCTCGCGGTCAGCAGCATGCACTACACCGGCATGTACGCCGTGAGCATCAGCCTCGCGCCCAGCAGCGCGACGCTGTCCGGGGCCACGGCCACCGAGTTCATCTTCCCCCTCGCCGTGGTGCTCGGCTCGTTCCTCTTCCTGACCTCCGCGTACGTCGCGCTGTCCCCGACCGGGAAGCGGCACGAGTCGGCGGCCGCCGCCGAACTGCTCCGCCAGGTCGAGCTCTCCACGGCCTGAGTCGTACGACTCTCCCGAGGCCGCCTCCACGTGCGTTCGCTTCCCAGCACGGCCTCATGGCCTCCGTCACGGCCGTCCGTGCCGCCTGTACACCCTCCCCCTGGAAACTCCCTCCCTGAACGAGGTCCCCCCATGCGTGTCCCCCGCACGCCCGACCGGCTGCGTCCCAGATCGGTTCGCGCGAAGATCGTCGCCCTGCTCATGCTGCCCATCGTGTCCCTCATGGCGCTGTGGGGCTTCGCCGCCGTCACCACGGCCTCCAGCATCGGCGACCTGGAGCGGGCCAAGGACGTCAACTCCGATCTCCTCACCCCCGTCGGCGACTTCATCACCGCCCTGCAGGGCGAGCGGTCCGCCACCCTGCGGTACGTCGCCGCGCCGGACGCCAGGGGACTCGCCGCCCTGAAGACCACGCGGAAGACCACCGACAAGGCCGCCTCCGCCCTCCTCGACGGCGTCAACGCGTCCAGCTCCGACGCCGCGCTGCTGGACGCCGGGCTTCCCGGCCGCATCGACCGTCTCCAGGCCGACGCGGGCGGGCTTTCGGCCCTGCGCTCCGAGGTCGGCGTGAAGGGGGCGGTGCCCTCCGCCGCGTACACGAAGTACTCCTCGATCATCGAGAACGGCTTCTTGGTCACCGGTGCGCTCACCGGCGACGAGAACACCGACGCGACCTCCGAGGCCCGGGTCGTCCTCGAACTCTCCCGCGCCCGCGAGGCCGTCTCCCAGGAGCAGGCGCTGCTGGCCGCCGGGCGCGGCACCGGCACGCTGACCACGGACCAGTACGCGCTGTTCGTCGGGGCCGTCGCCACCCAGCGGTCGCTGCTGAAGCCCGCGGTCGCCGATCTGAGGGCCCAGCACCGGGCGGCGTACAACTCCGTGCTGGAGAGCGACAGTTACACCGGGCTGCGGGCCGTCGAGAACCGGGTGCGCAGCGCCGGGCCGGGGGCCTCCGCCGTGTCGTCCGGTCTCGTCGCGGGATGGGACGGTTCCGTCTCGGCCGTGCTGAAGGGACTGACCAAGGCCGAGGCGGGGGCCGGGACCGCGGCCGCCGCGAAGGCGAACCCGTTCGGCTGGTCCACGCTGGGCGCTTCCGGCGTCGCGGTGGTGCTGGGCCTGGTGGGCGTGCTGCTGTCGCTGCTCGTGTCGGTGCTGGTCGGCCGCGGGCTCATCGTCGAACTCCTCGACCTGCGCAACTCCGCGCTGGAGGTGGCCGGTCGGCGGCTGCCGCAGGCCATGCGGCGGCTGCACGCCGGACAGGGCGTCGACATCGACGCCGAGGCGCCCATGCGGCGGCTGGTCGGCGACGAACTGGCCCAGGTGGGTACGGCTCTGACCGCCGTGCAGCGGGCCGCGCTCAAGGCGGCGTCCGAGCGGGCCGAGCTGCTGAGCGGGATCTCCGGGGTGTACGTGAGCCTCGCGCGCCGCAGCCAGGTCCTCCTGCACCGCCAGCTGGACCTGCTCTCGACGATGGAGCAGCGCCGGCAGGACGCCGCGGAACTTCAGGACCTCTACCGCGTCGACTACCTCGCCACGCGCATGCGCCGTCACTCCGAGAGCCTGCTGATCCTCTCCGGGATCGCGCCGGGGCGGAGCTGGCGCACCCCGATCCCCCTCGCGGACGTGCTGCGCGCGGCGGTGGCGGAGATCGAGGACGCGTCGCGGGTCCAGATCTGGGCGGTCCCGCGCGTCTCGGTAGCCGGAGGTTCTGTCGCCGACGTGATCCACCTGCTGGCCGAGCTGGTCGAGAACGCCGCCGCCTTCTCGCCGCCCAGCACCAAGGTGCAGCTGCGGGCCGCGCGGCTGCGGGACGGTGTCCTCATCGAGGTCGAGGACAGCGGGTTCGGCATGAACGAGGAGGCCATGGCCGAGGCGAACCGGAAGATCCAGGCCCAGCGGGTCGATCTGCTCGACGCCAAGCAGATCGGACTGTTCGTGGTGAACCGCCTGGCCGAGCGCCAGGGTCTGCGCGTGGAGCTCCGCCCCTCGCCGAACGGCGGGGTCACCGCGGCCGTCCTCATCCCCGAGGGCCTCCTCCGCGACGACATGCCGGTCCACGACCGCGCGGTCGCCGAGTCCGGCAGCCAGGCCCGCCCCCTGGCCCCGGCATCGGCCTTGATCCCGCGCCAGCGCCTGTCGTAGGGACGGCGGGTTTTTCTCGCCCCCTCCGCCCCTGCCCGTCCCGACCTGGGGCTCCGCCCCAGACCCCGTTCGCGCAGTTCCTCGCGCCCCTTTTCAGGGGCGCGGGGAACTGCGCAATCTTTTAGCGGGGGTCTGGGGGCGGCAGCCCCCAGGGGACGGGAATGGGCAGGGGCGGAGGGGGCGAAAAACCTCACGGATCTGCCCCCGTGGCGCGCGGACTACCCTTGAGGGTCGATCGTCCCCCTTGTCAGGAGAGAAATGGCCGTCAACCTGGTCAATGTCGAGTCCGTCAGCAAGGTGTACGGCACCCGTGCACTGCTCGACGGAGTCTCCCTCGGCGTCAGCGAGGGCGACCGCATCGGCGTGGTCGGCCGGAACGGCGACGGCAAGACCACCCTCATCCGGATGCTCGCCAAGCTGGAGGAGGCCGACACCGGCCGTGTCACGCACTCCGGCGGCCTGCACCTGGGCGTGCTGACGCAGCACGACTCCCTCGACCCCACGGCCACCGTCCGCCACGAGGTCATCCGCGACCTCGCCGACCACGAGTGGGCGGGCAACGCCAAGATCAGGGACGTACTGACCGGGCTGTTCGGCGGGCTGGACCTGCCCGGCTTCCCGCAGGGGCTGGACACCGTCATCGGCCCCCTCTCGGGTGGAGAACGGCGCCGCATCGCCCTCGCCAAGCTGCTCATCGAGGAGCAGGACCTGATCATCCTCGACGAGCCCACCAACCACCTGGACGTGGAAGGCATCGCCTGGCTCGCGCAGCATCTGCGTGAGCGCCGCTCGGCCCTCGTCTGCGTCACCCACGACCGGTGGTTCCTCGACCAGGTCTGCACCCGCATGTGGGACGTGCAGAAGGGGGCGGTGTACGAGTACGAGGGCGGGTACTCCGACTACGTCTTCGCGCGCGCCGAGCGCGAGCGCATCGCCGCCACCGAGGAAGTCAAGCGGCAGAACCTCGTGCGCAAGGAGCTGGCCTGGCTGCGGCGCGGCGCGCCCGCCCGTACCTCCAAGCCGCGCTTCCGCGTCGAGGCCGCCAACGAGCTGATCGCGGACGTGCCGCCGCCCCGCGACAAGAGCGAGCTGATGAAGTTCGCCAGCTCACGGCTCGGCAAGACCGTCTTCGACCTGGAGGGCGTGACCGTCCAGGCGGGCCCCAAGGTGCTGCTCAAGCACCTCACCTGGCACCTCGGCCCCGGCGACCGCGTCGGACTCGTCGGCGTGAACGGCTCCGGCAAGACCTCGCTCCTGCGGGCCCTGGCCGAGGCCGCCCGCAGCGAGGGGGAGAAGCAGCCCGCCGCCGGGCGGATCGTCACCGGCAAGACCGTCAAGCTCGCCTACCTCTCGCAGGAGGTCGCCGAACTCGACCCGACCTGGCGGGTGTTGCAGGCCGTCCAGGCCGTACGCGACCGGGTCGACCTCGGCAAGGGCCGCGAACTGACCGCGGGGCAGCTCTGCGAGACGTTCGGCTTCAACAAGGAGAAGCAGTGGACCCCGGTCGGGGACCTCTCCGGTGGTGAGCGCCGTCGGCTGCAGCTCCTGCGGCTCCTCATGGACGAGCCCAACGTCCTCTTCCTCGACGAGCCCACCAACGACCTCGACATCGAGACCCTCACGCAGCTGGAGGACCTGCTCGACGGCTGGCCCGGCTCGATGGTCGTGATCTCCCACGACCGGTTCTTCATCGAGCGGACGACGGACAACGTCTTCGCGCTGCTCGGCGACGGCACGCTGCGGATGCTGCCGCGCGGCATCGACGAGTACCTGGAGCGGCGCAGGAAGATCGAGGAGGTCGCGGCCGCCGCCGTGCTCGCCGCCACGCCGGCGCCCACCAAGGCCGCCTCCTCCGCCGATGCCCGCGCCGCCAAGAAGGAGCTCCAGAAGATCGAGCGGCAGCTGGACAAGGTCTCCGAGAGGGAGACCAAGCTGCACGCCCAAATCGCCGACAACGCCACCGACTTCGAGCGGGTCGCCAAACTCGACGCGGAATTGCGCGAGTTGGCGGTGGAGCGCGAGGACCTTGAGCTGCGCTGGCTGGAGCTGGCGGAGGACGCCTGAGCGGTCGCGCCAGAGGGCGTGTGCGTCTGAAGTGCGCTGTGCGAACGCCGACATGGGCCCGCGCGAGCGCCGACGTGGGCCCCGCGTGAAGGGCGCGTGAAGGCGCGTAACGACGACATCACGGGCCGGTCCTCCCTTGGGAACAGGGGAAGGACCGGCCCCCTGTTCATGGGCGCCACAGTGATAGAAAGAGCCGTCTGAGAACAGTCTGAGAACCACCGGGGGTGGCGCGAGTTCAGCGCCGCCGGTGGGGCGCCACATCAGTGAAGAGGGGGAAGCGCTGATGAGTCAGCCGCCCAGTCAGCCGCCGCAGGGCGGCTTCGGAGCACCACAGGACCAGCCGCCGGGGGGTGGTTTCGGCGCGCCCCAGGACCCACGGTCGCAGGGCGGCTTCGGCGCACCCCCCGGCCACACGCCCCAGGGCGCGCCCCCTCCGCCCGCGCAGCCGCCCCAGGCCCCCGCGCCCCCGCAGGCTCCGCCCGCCGGCCCCCCGCAGCCCGGTTACGGATACCCCCAGCAGCCCGGCCCCTACGCCCAGCCGGGCCCGTACGGACAGCCGCAGCAGCCGGGGCCGTACGGCCAGGTCGGCCCCTACGGCCAGCCGCAGCAGCCCGGTTACGGATACCCGCCCCAGGCGCAGTACCCGGGCGCACCCGGCACCCCGCCCCCCGGCGGCGGCTCCAAGAACCCCTTCAAGGGCAGGCCCGCGGTGATCATCGGCGCCGCGGTGGCCGCGCTGCTCGTCGTCGGCGGCACCGTCTGGGCCGTCAGCAGCAGCGGTGGTGACGACGGCAAGAAGCCGGTCGCCGACAAGAGCCCGACGGCCAAGGCCTCCACCTCCGACGATCCGGTCAACCCCGGTGACGGCAGCGGCAACGGCGGCGAGGACCCCGAGGACCTCAACGCGGGCCGCCAGGCCGGCGAGGCGAAGGTGCTCTGGTACAAGCAGGCACCGGACGCGCCCGGTTCCGGCGCCGACGCCCCCGGCCAGTGGATCACCGACAAGGCCGCGGTGAAGGCGGCGTACAAGCAGGTCTTCGCCTACAACGTCGGGGACGGCAAGCCCACTTGGGACGCGCTGACCTTCCCGCAGAAGATCTGCGCGGTCACCCCGCAGAAGACGTCCGACGACAAGGTCGTCGTGGCGTACATGAGCGGCTCCAGCGACAGCGCCAAGTGCAACCAGCTCCAGGAGATCGACCTCGACACCGGTGCCAAGGGCTGGAGCGGGAAGGTCCCCGAGGGCGACCTCTTCGACAGCACGCTCTCCGTCGAGCTGTCCATCACCGGCGACACGCTGACGGTCGGCCGCTCGATGTCCGGTACGGCGTTCGACGTCACCAGCGGCAAGAAGCTGTGGGACAAGGGGAAGTACGGCTCGGGCTGCTACCCGGCCGCGTTCGCGGGCGGCCCCAAGCTGCTGGCCGTCTCGTCCTGCGGCGTCGGCTCCGACACCGAGCACGACGAGGTGCAGGAGCTGGACCCGGCCACCGGCAAGGCCAAGTGGACCACGAAGATCCCCAAGGGCTGGCGGGTCGAGCGCGCGTACTCCGTCGATCCGGTCGTCCTCTACATGACCAAGGACGACAAGAAGACGGTCAACGTCACCACGCTGAAGAACAACGGCGATCTGCGCTCGCAGTTGGAGAGCAAGGACTCCTTCGCACCCGAGTGCGGCTACGCCATCCTCAACCGTGACCTGTCCGGCTGCTTCGGCACCGCCGCCGACGCCAACACCCTCTATCTGCCCACCGAGGCGAAGAGCGGCGCCAACGAGATCGTCGCGTTCAGCCTGGAGACCGGCAAGGAGAAGTGGCGGGTCAAGTCCCCGGCGGACGAGTCGATGCTGCCGATGAGGATGGACGGCACGCGTCTGGTCGCGTACGTCGAGCCGTCGTACGACGGCGGTGGCCAGATCGTGTCGATCCCGACGACCGGCAGCAGCCACAAGACCACGAAGCTGCTGCAGATGCCGCAGGGCACCGCGGACATCGAGAACAGCTTCTTCTCGAAGGCGGTCGACTACGTGGACGGGCGCTTCTACATCTCCACCACCCGGCTGACGGGCAATGACGAGACCAAGGAGAAGTTGATGCTGGCCTACGGCAAGTGACCCACAGCCTCCCCTCGTCCAGACCCGCCATCCCTTCGCATTCCGAGGTACACACGTCATGAGCCAGCCGCCCCCGCCACCGCCGAACCAGCCCCCGCAGGGCGGCTTCGGCGCGCCCCAGGACCCGCCGCCCGGCGGGTTCGGCGCCCCGCAGGACCCGCCCCCGGGCGGTTTCGGTGCCCCGACGCCCCCGCCGCCCGCGCAGGGCCCCGGCTACGGCTACCCGCAGACGCCCCCGGCTCCGCAGTCGCCCCCGCCCGCCCCGCCACAGCAGCCGTACGGCTACCCCCAGACGCCGCCGCCCCCGGCCCAGCCCGGCTACGGCTACCCGGGTCAGCAGCCGCAGTACGGCGCCCAGCAGACGCCGTACGGCTACCCCCAGCCGCAGATGCCGATGCAGCCGCAGGCTCCCCAAGGAGGCGGCGGCGGGCGGAAGTTCAACAGTCAGCTGGTCATCATCGTGGCGGCCGTGGTGGCCGTCGCGCTGATCATCGGCGGCGGTGTCTGGTACGCCAAGTCCTCCGGCAAGGACGACGACAAGAACAACTCGTCCGGTACGAGCGGTGGCACCGGCGGCAAGGACGGCAAGGACGGCGGCAAGACCGGCGGCTCCAACGGCAAGGAGAAGGTGCCGTCCAACACCACCTCCAAGGTGCTGTTCCAGGTCCCCGCGCCCGCCGTGAAGGACGACAGCAGCGTGACCACCGTCGGCTCCTGGCTCACCGACAAGGTGTACGCCAAGAGCGGCAACGCCGAGATCAACGGCTACGACCCCGACTCGGGCGCCAAGCTCTGGACGATCAAGCTCCCCGGCCCGGTGTGCCAGGCCAGCCGCCACAGCACCGACGCCAACCGCACGGCGATCATCTACGAGCCCGCCATGCCGACCAAGGCGGAGCCCTCGCACGGCTGCAGCCAGCTCGCGGCCCTCGACCTCGACATCGGCAAGAAGCTGTGGACCAAGACGGTCAAGTCCGGTGACCAGCTGGTCAGCCTCGACAACGTCACCGTGAGCGCGAACACGGTCGCCGCGGGCAGCACCAGCGGCGGCGCCGCGTTCGACATCTCCAGCGGCAAGCAGCTGTGGGCCCCGAAGCCGACCGACAGCTGCTACGACTCCGGATACGGCGGCGGCGACAAGCTGGTCGCGGTCCGCAAGTGCGGTGAGTACGGCAGCACCCGTCAGCTGCACATCCAGACCATCGACCCGAAGTCCGGGAAGGTGCTCTCCGAGTACAAGATGTCGCCCGGCATCGAGTACGCGAGCGTCGTGTCGACCAACCCGCTGGTCGTCGCCGCCGACGTCGGCGACTCCGCCGGTGACGGCAGCGGCATCTCGGACTTCTTCTCCATCGACAACAAGACCGGCAAGCTGCGCACGAAGATCTCGGCGCCCGGCAAGACGTACGCCGCCCGGTGCGACGGGATCACCAGGATCGAGTACTGCTCCTCGCTCGCCGTCGGCAACGACAAGCTCTACATCCCGACCGAGGAGCACGACGGCACCGGCGAGTACAGCCGGACCAACGAGATCGTCGCCTTCGACCTGGCCAGCGGAAAGCAGACCGGCCAGCGCGCGGACGCGGGTGACGGCTACACCATCACCCCGCTGCGTATGGATGGCGGCAACATCCTGGCGTACAAGCGTCCCCCGTACGACAAGGGCGGGCAGATCGTCACCATCGACGGCACCTCGTTCAAGGAGACCAAGCTCCTGGAGAACCCGGCGACCGAGGCGGTTCGCGACGCGGAGACCAGCATGCTCCCGGAGTACGCCGAGGTCCTCTACAGCGACGGTCACCTGTACATGTCCCAGGTCTACGCCCACAAGCTGTCGGCCTCGGACGACAAGGAGTACCTGGCGATCGCCTTCGGCACGCAGTAGTCGTGCGGTAGTTGTCACGCGCTGTTGTGAACGGCCCCGCCCCTGGTGCAGGATCCCTGCTCAGGGGCGGGGTCGTTCGCGTACCCCTCATCACTCCCGAATGGGAGGGATTTCGATATTCCGGGGCACTTCTCTCCGGTAGGGGAAGCGCAACGTCGAACAAGCGTGTAGCTTCCGGGGGATGGAGAGCCGGGGGGCTCCTAATCCACGGGGAACCAGTGGGGATGCTTGGGGGACTGGGGGGTTGCCTGATGGGAGTGCGGCTCATGGTGGTCGACGACCACCGACTGCTCGCCGAGGCGTTGGCCTCGGCCTTGAAGCTGCGCGGGCACCGGGTGCTCGCCGCGGCCGCGCCCGCCGCGGGAGCGGCGGAGCTGGTGATCACACGGGCACCCGAGGTGTGCCTGATCGGCACGGCGACACCGGCCGAGCCGGGGATCTTCGACCCGGTGGTGAAGATCAAAAGGGAGCGCCCGCAGGTGGCTGTCCTGGTCCTCGGCCCGGTACCGAACCCACGCGGCATCGCGGCCGCGTTCGCCGCCGGCGCCTCGGGCTACGTACGCCATGACGAACGCATAGAGGGCGTCGAGCGCGCGATCATGAAGGCGAGGGCGGGGGAGGCGGCGGTCGCCCCGCAACTGCTCCAGGGCGCCTTCAGTGAACTCCTCAACCCTGCCGCCCAGCCGGACGACGAGGGTCAACGCCTGCTCCAGATGCTCACCCCGAGGGAGGTCGAGGTCCTGGTACGAGTGGCGGACGGCGAGGACACGCGCCTCATCGCTGCCGGGATGGGGATCGCTCCCTCGACGGCCCGGACCCATGTCCAGCGGGTGCTGATGAAGCTGGGCGTGGGGTCACGACTGGAGGCGGCGGCCCTGGCGGCCCGCACGGGGTTGCTGGACCGGGCGGGGCCGGTGCCCGCGCCGCCCGGGAGCACGGAGGATGCCCCCGGGCTCTGATCCTTGTCGAGGCAGGTCGGAACTGGCGAAGCAGACGGCGGGCCATGTCCTCGTCGGTGTGGCTCTGGGTGACGGGCGTGATCGAGTCGGTCGAGCGCCGAGGAGAATCCGGCATCACATGCGCACGTAGTGCTCGATGTCTTCCCCGAACTCGGTGAGCGCCTGGGCGGTGAGGGTGGGACGGGTGTCGGTGATGGCGGCGAGGTAGTCCTCGGTGCGGGCCGGTGCGCCCTGACGGTCGGTGACTTCGCGTTCGAAGGCGGCTTGGGAGCCCTTGCGGGCGGCGAACTCGATGTCGGCGGGGGTGAACATCTCGCTGGCCGTCACCAACCGGTGCAGCTCGACCCCGTCGACGGCGGGCCCCAGGTAGCGCCGCCAGATCGCTTCACGGGCGACCGGATCGGGGGGACCGACCGGGATGACGTAGTCGAACCGGCCGGGGCGCAGGAACGCCGGATCGAGGGAGCGGACGGAGTTGGTGGCGCAGATCAGCAGACGGTCGTCGTGGTCGCGGAAGCCGGGGATCAGCTTGAGCAGTTCGTTGGTGACTCCGTGGCCGGGGTCGACGGCCAGGCCGGACCGGACGCCGGCGATCTCCTCGACTTCGTCGATGAACAGGAGAACGGTCTCCAGCCCGGCCAGATCGGTGAACGTCTCGCGCAGTGAGGTGGCCAGGCTCCCGGCTCCCGCGGCGAGCCGGGAAGGGAAGAGCTCCACGAACGGCCACTCCAGCCGGGAGGCGACGGCCTTGGCGAAGCTGGTCTTGCCGGTGCCCGGCGGGCCGAAGAGGATGACCGCCTTCGGCGGCCTCACCCCGTAGCGGTCGGCCAGCTCGGGCTCGGCCAGCGGCAGCACGATCCGCCGCTCGATGGCTTCCTTCTCCCGCTCCATCCCCGCGAGGGAACCCCAGAGCCCCTGCGGCTGGACCCGCCCGCCGAGCTCCGCGAGGAGACCGGCGTCGCTCGCACCGAGGTGTTCGACCTTCTCGTAGAAGATCAGCCCTTCGCGGGTCCGGTAGCCGGAGTTTTCCAGGGCCGCGGTGCCGGTGGCCCCCGGGGCGAGCAGCGTGCCGATCCGGCGTATCCCCCGCGTGCGCAGGCGCCGCTCGAGCTCGGCGATCAGGGCGCTCCCGATCCCACGACTGCGCCAGTTCCCCGCGAGCGCCACCAGCGTGATCCAGGCCCGGTCGCCCTCGGCCTGCGCCACGGCCATGCCCACCAGCTCGTCGCCGACCACCGCGACCACCGCGGGCCCACCGGTCCGGGCCGTGGCCATGACCTCGGAGACGGGGAACACGGGAGGCGAATCGTGCGTCTGCCGGTCCTGGTCCCAGATCTGGATGGCACGGTCGAGATCGTCGTCGCGGAAGTCCCGCAGTCGCCACGTCGGCATCGTCGCCACCTCGTCGGCAGGTCGCCACCGCCTTGCCTACGCCGTGGAGGCGGGCTGCCTGGCGAGCGGCGCCCACGCTCCCGCTCTCCTCATTCTCCGCGCAGACCGGATACGGGGCGACCGGGCGGCCTGGTCGCCCCACTCACGGGGCGCGAGCTTTCACGAGCCGGAGCTCTTGCTTCTTCCACGGCGCGGTTTCGTCGCCCCGTGTTGCGAGACGTGGTCATACGGTGGCGGGACAGGGCCAGTCGTCCTGCCAGGGAGCCCGAATGATCAACAGCCAGACGGATGTCGTCGAAGCGGCGTTCCGGTACTACAGGTCACAGGACCGCGATGCGGCCTTCCCTCTCTACGCCGATGATTTCTCGTTCACCAGTCCGCAGGACGATCACATCGACAAGGCAACGTTCTTCGAGCGGTGTTTCCCGACCGCCGACCGGTTGAAGGAGCAGCGGCTGCTGCACGTCACCCCCGCGGACGAGGAACTCGTCTTCGTCCATTACGAGTACGAGCTCACGACGGGCGCCAGGCACCGCAACGTCGAGGCGATCACCGTCCGGGACGGACTCATCCACGAGGTGCAGGTCTTCTTCGGCGGCACCGTGTGACGAGCCGTCCTGTCCGCCGGGTCGAGAGCCCGGCCGGCCAGTGGCTGTCAGTCTCCATAGCCGTACGGGACCGGAGTTTCCCACAGCGAACCCCGGCCCCGCGTAAGGGCGTTACTGCGACGACCCCTCGTCCTCAGCCACCGGCGGCACCGGTGGCGCCAACGGCCTCAGCCACAGCCACACCAGGAAGAACACCCCCAGGGCGAGCATGCCGAGCCCCGTCCAGAGATTGATGTTGACGCCCTCGGCCTTGTCGAGGTTGGCGTCGGAGACGGTGATGCCGGCGATCGTGACGATGATGCCGTAGATCACGAACAGGCCGCCGATCATGAGGCGGATGTCGAAGAGGCGGGTCGCGGTCGCGGACTTCTGCTCCAGCTCGGTGACCTCGCGCTGGACGTCGCGGTCCGAGTAATGGTCGGACATGGTTTCTTAAGCCTCCCTCGTCTAGGCGAGATCAGAACGAGAACGGGATGTAGCAGGCCGCCGCGAGGATCAACGCGCCCCAGCCCAGCAGGGCCGGCTTGCGGTACCAGGCGTCGTCGCCGACGGCGGGCGGCTCGGCCGTGCCGGGGGAGCGGGTCCCGTAGACGAGGCCTTGGAGGTCCTCAGCCGGCTTGGGGGCGGTGAAGAGCGAGACCGCCACCATGACCACCGCACCGGCCACGAAGCCCGCGATCGCCGAGACGAAGTTGGCGCCCTGGTCGGAGGGGATGTCGATGATGCCCTCCTTGTAGATGACGAAGTAGTTGATCATCGCCGCCGTCGTACCGGCCAGGAGGCCCCAGAAGCCCGACTTCACCGACGCGCGCTTCCAGAACATGCCGACGATGAAGACCACGAACATCGGCACGTTGAAGAAGGAGAACAGCGTCTGCAGGTAACTCATGATGTTCGAGAAGGACGACGCCAGGAACGCCGTGCCCATCGACGCCAGGACGCCGATCACCGTGATCAAGCGGCCGAAGCGGACGTAGTAGGTGTCCTCCCGGCCCCTGACCACGTACTTCGCCCAGATGTCATTCGTGAAGACCGTGTTGAAGGACGAGACGTTGGCCGCCATGCCCGCCATGAAGGCCGCGAGAAGGCCCGTCACCGCGATGCCGAGCACGCCGTTCGGCAGCAGCTCCTGCATCAGATACGGGATCGCGTCGTTGTACTGCAGATCCGAGCCGCTCGTGCCGATCTTCGGGACCAGGACGGCCGCCACCAGGCCAGGGATCATCACCAGGAAGACGATGAAGATCTTCGGGTACGCGGCGATCAGCGGGGTGCGCTGGGCCGCGGAGAGGTTCTTGGCCGAC
Organism: Streptomyces sp. R41; assembly: GCF_041053055.1. Classification (NCBI taxonomy): domain Bacteria; kingdom Bacillati; phylum Actinomycetota; class Actinomycetes; order Kitasatosporales; family Streptomycetaceae; genus Streptomyces; species Streptomyces sp. R41. Next base: position 4,560,677 of record NZ_CP163443.1, on the reverse strand, counting down.
AGTGCGCGCTGGACCTCGGCGAAGTTCGTCGTCCAGTAGCCGAAGGACAGGACGAAGCCCAGGCCGAGCACGATGGTCAGCCAGTTGGCGCCCAGCGGGTTGTCGTGGCCGATGCCCGTGCCGCCCCAGGCGGTCGTGAAGTCGGCGCCGTGGGTCTTGTCGAGGGAGTTCGTCAGGCCGTCCCAGCCGCCCACCCGCTTCAGACCGAGCGCGGCGATAGGGATCAGCGCGGCGAGGATGACGAAGAACTGCAGGACTTCGTTGTAGATCGCGGAGGACAGGCCGCCGAGCGTGATGTACGCCAGGACGAAGAGGCCGGCCACCACGATCGCCACCCACTGCGGCCAGCCGAGCAGCGCCTCGACGACGATCGCCAGCGAGTAGAGGTTGACGCCGGCGATCAGGATGGCGGCGAAGGCGAACAGGATCGAACTCAGCAGGTGCGCCCATTTGTCGAAGCGCAGCAGCAGGAACTCCGGGACCGAGCGGACCTTGGAGCCGTAGTAGAAGGGCATCATCACCAGGCCGAGGAAGACCATGGCGGGGATGGCGCCGATCCAGTACCAGTGCACGGTGTAGACGCCGTACTGGGCGCTGTTGGCGGCCATGCCCAGGATCTCGGTGGCGCCCAGGTTGGCGGAGATGAACGCGAGTCCGGTGACCCACGCGGGCAGTGAGCGCCCTGAGAGGAAGAAGTCGAGGCTCGTCTTCACCGAGCGGCGGGCGGCGAAGCCGATGCCGAGGACGGCGACGAAGTAGATCGCCAGGATCGTGTAGTCGAGGCCATTGGTGGGGAGCCGGAGCCCGGCGGCGAGATGGATGCCTGGTTCGGGGAGGAATGTGGGGGATTGTGTGGGGGACTGCATAAGAACTCGCTTCGTCTCGCTTCGTTGCGCGAACTGATCAAGAGCGGAACCTACGCCTCCACGTTCAAGAAATGAACACTTCTGGTGGTGTCCTTTGTTTGATTGTGATGTTGACGCAGGTGGTGATTTGTGGTTTGTTGTGTTTGGTTCTGTTTGAAGGCTTGAATGGGTGCGGATGGGGAGTCCGACTGTGAAGAAGACCTCGACCCGGCTCGCCGACGGTCGTGAGCTCATCTACTACGACTCACGCGACGACGTGGTGCGCGACGCGGTGGACCGGCGCCCGCTCGACCCCACCGTCACCACTTCGGAGGTACGCCGCGACCCGCTGCTCGGCGATTCGGTCGCCATCGCCTCGCACCGCCAGGGCCGTACGTACCACCCGCCGGCGAACGAATGCCCCCTGTGCCCGTCCTCCGGTGACCGGCTGAGCGAGATCCCCGACTCCTCGTACGACGTCGTGGTCTTCGAGAACCGCTTCCCCTCGCTGGCCGGCGACTTCGGCCGCTGCGAGGTCGTCTGCTTCACCTCCGACCACGACGCGTCCTTCGCCGACCTCACGGAGGATCAGGCGCGGCTGGTGCTCGAAGCGTGGACGGACCGGACCGCCGAGCTGTCCCACCTCCCCTCCGTCGAACAGGTCTTCTGCTTCGAGAACCGCGGCGCCGAGATCGGCGTGACCCTCGGTCACCCGCACGGACAGATCTACGGCTACCCCTTCACCACCCCGCGCACCGCGCTGATGCTGCGTTCACTGGCAGCTCACAAGGAGGCGACCGGCGGGGAAAACCTCTTCGACGAGGTCGTCGCCCGCGAGGTGGCGGACGGCTCCCGGGTCGTCCTGTCGAGTGACCACTGGGTCGCCTTCGTGCCGTACGCCGCGCACTGGCCGTACGAGGTCCACCTCTATCCGCGGCGCCGCGTGCCCGACCTGCTGGGCCTGGACGAGGACGCGCGCACAGAGTTCCCCCAGGTCTATCTGGAACTCTTGAGGCGCTTCGACCGGATCTTCGATGGGCCGGGTGGAGGGAAAGAAGGGGCGGGCGAGCCTCCGACGCCGTACATCGCTGCCTGGCACCAGGCGCCCTTCGGCGCGCTGGAGGAGTTCGAGGGCGTCAACCGCGACGACTTCGCGCTTCACCTTGAGCTTTTCACCATTCGCCGCACTTCCGGCAAGCTGAAGTTCCTCGCGGGTTCCGAATCCGGCATGAGCGTGTTCATCAACGACGTGCCGCCGGAGACCGCGGCCCAGCGACTGCGAGAGGTAGCGAGTTCATGAGTGGGAAGTACCTGGTCACGGGTGGCGCGGGCTATGTGGGCAGCGTGGTCGCGCAGCACCTGATCGAGGCGGGCCACGAGGTCGTCGTCCTGGACAACCTCTCGACGGGCTTCCGAGAGGGCGTACCGGCGGGTGCTTCTTTCGTGGAAGGCGACATCCGGGACGCGGCCAAGTGGCTGGACTCCTCCTTCGACGCCGTGCTCCACTTCGCCGCGTTCTCGCAGGTCGGCGAGTCGGTCGTGAAGCCCGAGAAGTACTGGGACAACAACGTCGGCGGCACGATGGCGCTGCTCGCCGCGATGCGCGAGGCGGGCGTCCGCAAGCTGGTCTTCTCCTCCACGGCGGCGACGTACGGAGAGCCGGAGACGACCCCGATCGTCGAGACCGCGCCGACGAAGCCGACCAACCCGTACGGCGCCTCCAAGCTCGCCGTCGACCACATGATCACCGGCGAGGCGGCGGCGCACGGACTCGGTGCGGTGTCGCTGCGCTACTTCAACGTGGCGGGCGCGTACGGAGTGTGCGGTGAGCGGCACGACCCCGAGTCGCACCTCATCCCGCTGGTCCTCCAGGTCGCGCAGGGCCGCCGCGACGCGATCTCGATCTACGGCGACGACTACCCGACGCCGGACGGCACGTGCATCCGCGACTACATCCACGTCGCGGACCTGGCGGAGGCGCACCTGCTCGCGGTCGAGGCGGCCTCACCCGGCGAGCACCTCATCTGCAACCTCGGCAACGGCAACGGATTCTCCGTCCGCGAGGTCATCGAGACGGTGCGACAGGTGACCGGGCACCCGATCCCCGAGGTCGTGGCCCCGCGCCGCGGCGGCGACCCGGCGGTGCTGGTGGCTTCGGCGGCCACGGCCCGGGAGCGGCTCGGCTGGAACCCGTCCCGCGCGGATCTCGCGGGGATCGTCGCGGACGCGTGGGAGTTCGCACAGAACGTAGCGAAGGGATAGCACGTGGGGGTACGTGAGGGCTTCGAGGAGCTGTACGGGACGGCTCCCGAGGGCGTCTGGGCCGCGCCGGGCCGGGTCAACCTGATCGGCGAGTACACGGACTTCAATGAGGGGTTCGTGATGCCGCTCGCCCTGCCGCACACCGCGGTGGCGGCGGTGTCGCGCCGCTCCGACGGCGTCCTGCGCCTCCACTCGGCGGACATCGAGGGTCCGATCGTCGAGCTGGACGTGGACGCGCTGGAGCCGCTGACGAACACCAGCTGGGCCGCGTATCCGGCGGGTGTCGTCTGGGTCCTGCGCGAGGCGGGGCACGCGATCACCGGCGCGGACATCCACCTGGCCTCGACGGTGCCGACGGGCGCGGGCCTGTCGTCGTCGGCGGCACTGGAGGTCGTCACGGCCCTGGCCCTCAACGACCTCTACGAACTGGGCCTGTCACGGCCGGAGCTGGCGAAGCTGGCCCAGCGCGCCGAGAACGACTTCGTGGGCGTCCCCTGCGGTGTGATGGACCAGACGGCGTCCGCGTGCTGCACCGAGGGGCACGCCCTGCACCTCGACTGCCGCGACCTGTCGATCCGCCAGATCCCCTTCGACCTTCCCGCCCACGGCCTGGAGCTCCTGGTCGTCGACACCCGCGTGAAGCACGCGCTGGGGGACGGGGCGTACGCGGAACGGCGGGAGGGGTGCGAGGAGGGGGCCCGGCAGCTGGGTGTCTCCCACCTCCGTGACGTCGCGTACGAGGAGTTGGACGCGGCGCTGGCCCGCCTGTCCGACGAGCGCGTGCGCCGCTACGTCCGCCATGTCGTCTCCGACGACCACCGCGTGGAGCGGGTCATCGCACTGCTCGACGCGGGCGATGTCCGGGCCATCGGGCCCGTCCTGACCGACGGCCACACGTCCCTGCGGGACGATCTGCGGATCTCCTGCCAGGAGTTGGACCTGGTCGTCGATACCGCCAACGCCTCCGGTGCCCTTGGCGCCCGGATGACCGGCGGTGGCTTCGGCGGGTCGGCGATCGTCCTGGTCGAGTCCGCGGACGCGGATACGGTCACCAAGGCGGTGGAGGAGGCGTTCGCCGCTGCGGGCTTCACGGCTCCTCGGGTGTTCCCGGCGGTGCCGTCGGCGGGGGCCCGGCGTTTGGGCTGAGCAACAGGGGGTTCGCCCCCTCCGCCCCTACCCGACCCGTACCTGGGGGCTGCGCCCCCAGACCCCCCTGGGTTGTTTTTCTCCTGCGGGCCGGTGGGGGCTTGTCGCGCAGTTCCCCGCGCCCCTTTCGGGCTCAGCCCAAGTGCTTGGTCAGGGTGTACTCCGTGATTCCCGGTGGGTAATCCGGAATCACGCACACCACCTCGTATCCCCGCTTCTTGTAGAAGTCGGGGGCCTGGAAGTCCCAGGTCTCCAGGCGGGCGTTGCGGCAGCCGCGTTCGGTGGTGGCCAGGTGTTCGGCCGCGCCCAGGAGGCGGGAGCCGAGGCCTGAGCCCCGGTGGATGTCGTCGACCCACAGGTAGGTCACGTGGAGCCAGGTCGTCCAGGTGTGGCCGACCAGCCCGCCGGCGAGGGCCCCGGTGGAGTCCAAGGCCCAGACGTGGAGCGGAAGTTCGCGTTCATCTGGGGTTCCACGCAGGGCGCGGAGGACCGGAGACGCCGCGGTGTTGGTGTCGCGCAGGCGTCGGCGGAGCAGATCGCGCCGTTCTCTGTCGTCTCCTGTCTCAATACGAAACATACGGCTCACCATAAACGCGCTGGCCAACCAGTTCTGCAAATTACCTTCCGCTCCCGGCCCCCGGCCTTACCCTGATGAACAGCACCGGTGGGGGCCGGTGCTGATCAGGGGGCGAGACAGTCGGGTACGACGCCCGAAGTGGGGGTAGCAGTTCCAGCACGGCGGCGGCCGTGCGGCTGCGGCACCCTGCTTTCCGAGTCGTCAGCGGACTCGGGATCACTTCGGGTGCCGTACCCGCACCGGCCGTCCCCCGACAGTGGGGGTTTCAGAGTGGTTCGCATCCGAGTACTGGTCGTCGACGACCACCGCATCTTCGCCGAGTCGCTCGCTGCCGCCCTCGCGGCCGAGCCCGACGTCGACGTGTCCGCAGCGGGCAGCGGTCCCGCCGCGCTGCGCTGCCTGGAGCGCGCGGCGGCGGAAGGCCGCCGGTTCGATGTGCTGCTCGTCGACGCGGACCTGGGCGGCAGTCTGCCCGGCATGCGTCCGGCGGCCGTGCCCGTCCAGGAGAGCAATGAGGACGGGCTGGTGGACGGAATCTCGCTCGTCGCCGGTGTCCGTTCCGGGCAGCCGAGCGTACGGACCGTGGTGCTGGCCGAGAAGGACGATCCACGGCGGGCCGCTCTTGCCCTGCAGGCGGGGGCCTCGGGGTGGGTCGCCAAGGACTGTTCGCTGTCCCGGCTGCTCACCGTCATACGGGGTGTACTGCGGGACGAGACTCATCTTCCGCCCGCGCTCCTCACCGGCGTGCTGCGCGAGCTGACCGCCGCGCGCAAGCACCGCACCGAGAGCGAGCGGCTCGTCGAGTCGCTCACGCCCCGGGAGCGGGAAGTGCTGCGGTGCATGGTCGCCGGGCTGGGGAGAAAAGCCGTCGCCGAGCGGTTGTTCCTGTCGCCGCACACCGTCCGTACGCATATGCAGAACGTGCTCGGGAAGTTGGGCGTGCACTCGACCCTCGCCGCCGTGGCGCTCGCGCGACGTGCCGGGGTCGGGCCCGTCGACCTAACCGGGGATGTTGTCGAACGGGGCGGTCAACTGGCGTAGCAGGCCCGCCAGTTCGAGGCGCTGGGCCCTGCTGAGCTCCGCCAGGATCGCGCGCTCCTGGTCGAGGAGACCGGCCAGCGCCTGGTCGGCGCGGTCGCGGCCCTCGTCCGTGAGGCGGACAAGCACGCCCCTGCGGTCGCTCGGGTCCGGGAGGCGCTCCACCAGGCCCTTCTTCGTCAGCCGGTCGATGCGGTTCGTCATCGTGCCCGAGGTGACGAGCGTCTGTGTGAGCAGTTGACCGGGCGAGAGCTGATACGGGGATCCCGCGCGCCTGAGCGCCGTCAGGACGTCGAACTCCCAGGGCTCCAGGCTGTGCTCGGAGAACGCCAGGCGGCGGGCACGGTCCAGATGCCGGGCCAGTCTGCTCACCCGGCTGAGCACCTCTAGTGGTTCCACGTCGAGGTCCGGGCGCTCCCGGCGCCACGCAGCGACCAGCCGATCGACCTCGTCCTCCATGACGATCAGTGTAGTGGTTGTGTCGACATGAAGTCTCTTGATATAGAGTATCTTGAAGTCGAGATAATTCTCGCGGTCAAGCCGACAGTTCTCGAGACAGTCCTCAGACAGTCCTCAAGATGGTTTCCCTGCTTTCCAGGAGGCCCCACCCATGTCCGCCGCCACCACCCCCACCTGGGACCCGAGCCAGTACCTGCGCCACGCGGAGCACCGCGCCCGCCCCTTCGCCGACCTCCTCGCCCGCGTCCCGCGGCCGCCCCGCGACCCGGCCCGCATCGCCGACCTCGGCTGCGGCCCCGGCAACGTCACCATCCAGCTCGCCGAGCGCTGGCCCACCGCGCACATCACGGGCTACGACAACTCGCCGGAGATGCTCGCGAGGGCCAAGGAGTACGCGGGTCCCACGGCCGGCGGCGGCCGGCTCGACTTCGCCCACGCCGACCTCACGCGGTGGGCGCCCCCGGAGATGTACGACCTGATCGTCTCGAACGCGGCGCTGCAGTGGGTGCCAGGACATCTGGAGTCCTTCCCGTCCTGGCTCGGCGCGCTCGCCCCCGGCGGCACCTTCGCCTTCCAGGTCCCGAACAACATCGACGCCCCCCTGCACGCCCTGATGCGCGAACTCGCCGGCACCGCCCGCTGGAAGGACCGTCTCGGGGGCGTCCTGCGCCGCGAGGACTCGGTCCACGACCCGCTGGTCTACCTGGACCGGCTGGCCCGTCTCGGCTGCGAGGCGGACGTCTGGGAGACGACGTACATGCAGCTGCTGCCGGGCGAGGACCCGGTGCTGGACTGGGCGAAGGGCACGGGCCTGCGGCCCGCTCTCACGGCCCTCGCGGACGACCCGGAGGCCCGCGACGCCTTCGTGGGCGAATACCGGGACCTGCTGCGCGACGCCTATCCGACGGAGCCGTACGGGACGGTGCTTCCCTTCCGCCGGCTGTTCGTCGTGGCCAGGAAGGCCGCTGCCTGATGCTCGCCGCCGTCGACCATGTGCAGCTCGCCGCGCCACCGGGTTCCGAGGATCGGCTGCGCGCGTATTACGTCGCTGTCCTCGGGATGACCGAGATCGCCAAACCGCCCGTTCTCGCCGCCCGCGGAGGCTGCTGGTTCCGGGCGGGGGCCGTGCAGCTGCACCTGGGGATCGAGGATCATTTCCGGGCCGCCAAGAAGGCGCACCCGGGGCTGCGGGTGACAGGGATCGAGGCGTACGCCGCGCGGCTGGCCGCCCACGGGACACTCGTCACGTGGGACGACGACCTCCCGGGGCACAAGCGCTTCTACTCGGAGGACCCCGTGGGCAACCGCCTGGAGTTCCTGGAGCCGGTCGTCAGGGCGTGCGGCCCAGGTGGGTGACGAGGATGCGGATCACGTCGTCGTCGATGACGTACAGAACCCGGTAGTCGTCGACGCGGAGGCGGCGGATGCCCGGGCCATAGGCGGTGGAGTTCGTGGGGCGGGGTGTCTTGGCGAGTGTGTCGACGGCTTCGTAGACGGCAGCGAGCCCGGCCGGGTCGTCCTTGAGGAATCGCACCGCCGCGTTCGTGGCGGCCGGTTCCCAGATGATGCTGTAGGTCACGGACGCAGCCCCAGAATGCGTCCGACTTCCTCGTGCGGGATGCCTTCGCCGAGCGAGCCCTCAGCCTTGCGCCGCTGGTAATCGGCGACGGCGAGGGCGTCTTCGAGATCCTCTATCACCTGTGGAGAGACGAGGAGCGCGGCGACGTGGCCGTGGTCGGTGAGGGCGATGGTCTCCCGGCCGTGAGCGGCGCGACGCACGAGGTCGCCGAGCTGGGAGCGGGCCGCACTGATCGCGATCTCGGTCATGCGCGGATAGTGCCACAAGGTGAATGTTGTGGTCAATCCTGCCCCATCGCTTTACTCTCAGCTCTTGCGATGACCTATCAGCCGCGGCTTCGGCTCCAGTCCGTCCAGGCCGTGCCAGGCGAGGTTCACCAGATGGGCGGCGACCTCGGCCTTGCGGGGCTTGCGGACGTCGAGCCACCACTGGCCGGTCAGCGCGACCATGCCGACCAGGGCCTGGGCGTAGAGCGGGGCGAGCTTCGGGTCGAAGCCGCGGCTCTTGAATTCGCGGCCCAGGATGTCCTCCACCTGGGTGGCGATGTCCGAGATGAGGGACGCGAAGGACCCCGTCGACTGGGGGATCGGGGAGTCGCGGACCAGGATGCGGAAGCCGTCCGTGTACTCCTCGATGTAGTCCAGGAGCGCGAACGCGGCCTGTTCGCAGAGCTCACGGGGGTGCCCTGCGGTCAGCGAGCTCGTCACCATGTCCAGCAGGCGGCGCATCTCGCGGTCCACCACCACCGCGTACAGGCCCTCCTTGCCGCCGAAGTGCTCGTACACCACCGGCTTGGAGACCCCGGCCTTCGCCGCGATCTCCTCCACCGACGTGCCCTCGAAGCCCTTGGCCGCGAACAGGGTGCGGCCGATCTCCAGCAGCTGCTGACGGCGCTCGGCGCCGGTCATGCGGGTGCGGCGCGCGCGCCGCGGCTTTTCATTGCTGCTCGAGGTGCTGCTGGAGTCGGTCGCCACGCCGTCAATCATGCCGCGTCAGCGGTTTCCGTCTTGCGTCGGGAGCCGCTCCCGTCGGTGTTACGGCGGGAATCGATACGCGAGCGTGACGGCCAGCGCACGTCGTACGCCCAGCCGAGCTGCTCGCACCAGCGGATGATCCGGGCCGAGGAATCCAGCTGGCCGCGCTCCACACCGTGCCGCGCCGAGGTCGGGTCGGCGTGGTGCAGGTTGTGCCAGGACTCGCCGCAGGAGAGCACGGCCAGCCACCACACGTTGCCCGAACGGTCACGCGACTTGAAGGGGCGCTTGCCCACCGCGTGGCAGATCGAGTTGATCGACCACGTCACGTGATGCAGCAGCGCCACCCGAACGAGTGAGCCCCAGAAGAAGCCCGTGAACGCGCCCCACCACGACATCGTCGCCAGACCGCCGATCAGGGGAGGCAGCGCGAGCGAGAGCACCGTCCACCCGATGAACTGGCGGGAGATCGCGCGGATCGCTGGGTCCTTGATCAGATCCGGTGCGTACTTCTCCTGCGGAGTCCGCTCTTCATCGAACATCCAGCCGATGTGCGCCCACCACAGGCCCTTCATCAGCGCCGGAACCGTCTCGCCGTAACGCCATGGCGAATGCGGGTCGCCCTCCGCGTCGGAGAACTTGTGGTGCTTGCGGTGGTCGGCGACCCAGCGCACCAGGGGGCCCTCGACCGCCATCGATCCCGCGATCGCGATCGCGATCCGCAGCGGGCGTTTCGCCTTGAAGGAACCATGGGTGAAGTAGCGGTGGTAGCCGATCGTGACGCCGTGGCAGCCCAGGTAGTAGAAGAAGACCAGCAGGCCGAGATCCAGCCAGCTCACCCCCCAGCCCCAGGCCAGAGGCACCGCCGCGAGCAACGCCAGGAACGGGACGGTGATGAAGAGGAGGAGCGTGATCTGTTCGAGTGACCCCTTCTTCTCGCCGCCCAGCGTGGCGGAGGGGAGCGTGGTGTCGTTGTTCGCCTGTGGGGCGTCGTCGATCACATCGGAGCTCGTGGTCATGGGCGTCCCCTGTGGGGTTCGAGGGTGAAGACAGATGTCCGGGGAGAGGGTTGAGCCGGATGTCCGGGGTACGGATCCCAGGGTCCTCCCGTTATCTGACGAGAGTACCTACGCTCCCGTAACCTACGGCGTCGTAAGTATGGCAGCGCGTAGCCCGGCGGCAAGAGCCCGTGAGCCTGCGCGTCCGCATGGACACCTATCCTTGGAGTCGGTCGGACAGCGCGGTCCGTTCTGATTTCTTCCCGGATGCCACGTCCCTAAGCGGCACCCGCCGCGCGGTCGCCACCCGGGTTCCCTCCCAGACGAGCTTCAGACGAGCTTCCACACTCTTCGGACGAGCTTCAACACTGCAAGGAGCCGCACCTGTGAGCAGTGCCGACGACCAGACCACCACGACCAGCAGCGAGCTGCGCGCCGACATCCGCCGCCTCGGCGATCTGTTGGGGGAGACCCTCGTCCGGCAGGAGGGCCCCGAGCTCCTGGAACTGGTCGAGAAGGTCCGCCGCCTGACCCGTGAGGACGGCGAGGCCGCCGCCGAGCTGCTGCGTGGCACGGAGCTGGAGACCGCGGCCAAGCTGGTCCGCGCCTTCTCGACGTACTTCCATCTGGCGAACGTGACCGAGCAGGTGCACCGCGGCCGCGAGCTGCGCGCCAAGCGCGCCGCCGAGGGCGGCCTGCTCGCCCGTACGGCCGACCGGCTCAAGGACGCCGACCCCGAGCACCTGCGCGAGACGGTCAAGCACCTCAACGTTCGCCCGGTCTTCACGGCTCACCCGACCGAGGCCGCGCGCCGCTCGGTCCTGAACAAGCTGCGCCGTATCGCCGCGCTGCTGGAGACCCCGGTCATCGAGGCCGACCGGCGGCGTTACGACACCCGGCTGGCGGAGAACATCGACCTGGTGTGGCAGACCGACGAGCTGCGCGTGGTGCGTCCGGAGCCCGCGGACGAGGCCCGCAACGCCATCTACTACCTGGACGAGCTGCACGCGGGCGCCGTCGGCGACGTACTCGAGGATCTGACGGCGGAGCTGGAGCGCGTCGGTGTGGTGGTTCCGGAGGAGACGCGTCCGCTGACCTTCGGTACCTGGATCGGCGGGGACCGGGACGGCAACCCGAACGTCACCCCGGATGTGACCTGGGACGTGCTGATCCTGCAGCACGAGCACGGCATCAACGACGCGCTGGAGCTGATCGACGAGCTGCGCGGATTCCTGTCGAACTCGATCCGCTACACCGGCGCCACCGAGGAGCTGCTGGAGTCCCTGCGGACCGACCTGGAGCGCCTGCCCGAGATCAGCCCCCGCTACAAGCGCCTCAACGCCGAGGAGCCCTACCGCCTCAAGGCCACCTGCATCCGGCAGAAGCTGGAGAACACCAAGCAGCGCCTGGCCAAGGGCACCCCGCACGAGGACGGGCGGGACTACCTCGGGACCGCCGAGCTTCTGCGCGATCTCACGCTCATCCAGACCTCGCTGCGCGAGCACCGTGGCGCACTGTTCGCGGACGGCCGGATGAACCGGACGATCCGCACGCTGGCCGCGTTCGGTCTGCAGCTCGCGACCATGGACGTACGCGAGCACGCGGACGCCCACCATCACGCGCTCGGCCAGCTCTTCGACCGCCTCGGCGAGGAGTCCTGGCGCTACGTCGACATGCCCCGCGACTACCGCGCCAAGCTCCTCGCCAAGGAGCTGCGGTCCCGGCGGCCCCTCGCCCCGACCCCCGCGCCGCTCGACGCCGCTGGTCACAAGACCCTTGGCGTGTTCGAGACGGTCAAGAAGGCCTTGGAGATCTTCGGGCCCGAGGTGATCGAGTCGTACATCATCTCGATGTGCCAGGGCGCCGACGACGTGTTCGCGGCGGCGGTCCTCGCCCGTGAGGCGGGGCTGCTGGACCTGCACGCGGGCTGGGCGAAGATCGGCATCGTGCCGCTGCTGGAGACCACCGACGAACTGAAGGCCGCCGACACCATCCTGGAGGACATGCTCTCCGACCCCTCCTACCGGCGCCTGGTCGCCCTGCGCGGCGACGTCCAGGAGGTCATGCTCGGCTACTCCGACTCCTCCAAGTTCGGCGGCATCACCACCTCGCAGTGGGAGATCCACCGCGCCCAGCGGCGGCTGCGCGACGTCGCCCACCGCTACGGCGTGCGCCTGCGCCTTTTCCACGGCCGCGGCGGCACCGTCGGCCGTGGCGGCGGCCCCTCGCACGACGCGATCCTCGCCCAGCCCTGGGGCACCCTGGAGGGCGAGATCAAGGTGACCGAACAGGGCGAGGTCATCTCCGACAAGTACCTGGTGCCCTCACTGGCGAGGGAGAACCTGGAGCTGACGGTCGCCGCCACCCTGCAGGCGTCCGCGCTGCACACCGCGCCGCGCCAGAGCGATGAGGCGCTGGCCCGCTGGGACGCCGCGATGGACGTCGTCTCCGATGCCGCGCACGCCGCCTACCGCAGGCTGGTCGAGGACCCGGACCTGCCGGCGTACTTCTTCGCCGCCACGCCCGTCGACCAGCTCGCCGACCTGCACCTGGGCTCGCGGCCCTCCCGGCGCCCGGACTCCGGGGCCGGTCTGGACGGGCTTCGGGCGATCCCGTGGGTCTTCGGCTGGACCCAGTCCCGGCAGATCGTGCCCGGCTGGTTCGGCGTCGGCTCCGGCCTCAAGGCGCTGCGCGAGGCCGGCCTGGACACCGTGCTCGACGAGATGCACGCCCAGTGGCACTTCTTCCGCAACTTCCTCTCCAACGTCGAGATGACGCTGGCCAAGACGGACCTGCGGATCGCCCGCCACTACGTCGACACCCTGGTGCCGGACGACCTGAAGCACGTGTTCGCCACCATCGAGGCCGAGCACGAGCTGACCGTCCGCGAGGTCCTGCGCATCACCGGCGGCGAACAGCTCCTGGACACCAACCCGGTGCTCCAGCAGACCTTCGCCATCCGCGACGCCTACCTGGACCCGATCTCCTACCTCCAGGTCGCGCTGCTCAAGCGTCAGCGCGACGAGGCGGCGGCCGGCGCGGAGACCGACCCGCTGCTGTCGCGGGCGCTGCTCCTGACGGTCAACGGTGTGGCGGCCGGCCTGCGCAACACCGGCTGATCTTCGACGAGTTGGCGGTGCCCCCGTGCTCGTACGAGCACGGGGGCACCGCCTTTCGTATGTCAGGCGTTGTTCGCCTTGCGGCGGCGGAACACCAGGTAGCCGCCCGCCGCGACGAGCGCGGCCGCCGCGGCCGAGAGGGCGCCGACCGGGGCGCTGCTGCCGGTCTCGGCGAGGTCGCCGCCGCCCTGCGCCGACGGGGAGGAGGACGCCGAAGGGGCCGCCTCGGCGGAGGAGGCGGTCGAGGTGGGGGACGCGCTCGCCTCCGCCGTGCCGGACACGGAGGCGGACGGCGTGGCCGAGGCGGACGGCGTGGACCCGCCCTCCTCCTCGTCCGCGCAGTCGGTCCAGAAGACCTTGTGCTTGGCCGCGCCCTTCTCGCCGTCGAAGTTCCAGAACAGCTTGTAGTGGCCGTCGGGCAGGGACAGGTCGTTCGTGCGGCCGTGGCCCTCGGCGTCGAGCGTGATGTCGCCGGACTTCACGGTCTCGCCCTTCACGTCGGCGGTCGGGGCCCACGCCTCGATGTGCCAGTCGACCTGCTGGACGCCGTCGAAGCCGAAGGCGTCGAGGTAGAAGGTGCAGACGTGCGGCTCGTTCTTGCGGAGCTCCTCGCCAGTGGTGGCGTCGTGGATTTTCACGGTGCCGTTGTCGCCAGGGCCATCGGCATGGGGGGCGGCGTGAGCGGAGGGAGCGATCAGGAGCACTGCGGAGGCGCCGGCGACGAGAGCGCCGGCGCGCGTGAGGGTACGCATGGGCAGTCCATCTTCGAGAGGAGAAACGGAAGATGTGGAGGGGGCGGCTCAGCATCCTGTCCCGCTGACTACCGGTCAAGCGGAAGAAAGTCCCTCGTGCACCATGTGTTGCGTATCGCCCCAATGGTCACGGATAACAATCAGGGAACGCACAGGTTTTCCATGGATGTGAAGACGATCTCCGGCCGAGAATCCCAGGTCAGAGCGCCAGGAATGTGACCGTGAGCTGAGCGATCCCCAGCCCCGCCATCACCCACGCCACGCGCGTGAGGCGCAGGCCGCCCGCGACCACGACCGAAGCGAGCAGCAGGGCGCCCCCCAGGGGCACCCAGGCGTAGAGGAGTCCGGCGGGGCCGCTGCGGACGACATCGCTGCTGCCGGGTTTCACGGTGACCGTGTACGTCTGCCCCTTCTTCACCGCCACCGACTGCTCGATGGTGACGCGGGCCCGCGCCTTCGAACCCGCAGACGTCGGCGTGTACGGCCCCGTACAGCGCTCGCCCGAGCACGACTTCACGGTCATCGTGCCCTGCTCCCTGCCCTTGCTCAGCATCACGTGCTGAGCGGTGCCCCAGGAGGCCCAGACGCCCGCGATCAGGATCAGCCCCGCGACCGCACCCATCGCCGCGAGCCGTCCGAACCGCAGCGCCGCGTGGGCGTTCTGACGGGAGCCTCGACTTGCGGTGACGGCAGGCATGGCCGGGATCATTGGCCATGGCCGTGCGCTCGGTCAACTCCAGCGGAGCCCGGTGGGCGGACAAGTCGGCAGTTGTACGAGTACTTCGACTGCCTCCGAGCTCTGCGCGCCGCCCATGAGGTCTGCGCGCCGCCTACGAGTTGCACGCGCCGCCTGCGCGCCGCCGCGAGCCGTACGCGCCGCCTACGAGTTGTACGTGCCCTGCGCCCGCTCCAGGCCCTCGATCACCAGGCACTCCACGGCGTCCGCCGCGCGGTCCACGAAGTAGTCGAGCTCCTTGCGCTCCGCCGACGCGAAGTCCTTCAGTACGAAGTCGGCGACCTGCATCCGGCCCGGAGGGCGCCCGATGCCGAACCGCACCCGGTGGTAGTCCGGGCCCATCGCCTTCGTCATCGACTTCAGGCCGTTGTGGCCGTTGTCGCCGCCGCCGAGCTTGAGGCGCAGCACGCCGTAGTCGATGTCCAGCTCGTCATGGACGGCGACGATGTTCGCCACCGGCACCTTGTAGAAGTCCCGTAGCGCGTTCACCGGGCCGCCGGACAGGTTCATGTACGACATCGGCTTGGCCAGGATCACCCGGCGGTTCGCCGGACCGGGCGGGCCGATGCGGCCCTCGATCACCTGCGCCTGCGCCTTCCCGGCCCGCTTGAACTTCCCGCCGATCTGCTCCGCCAGCAGGTCGGCGACCATGAAGCCCACGTTGTGCCGGTTCATGGCGTACTCGGGGCCGGGGTTGCCGAGCCCCACGATCAGCCAGGGGGCGTTGGCGTCGGTCGTCACGTCCGTGTCTCCCATGTGTCCTTGATACGCGCCGTGTCCTTGATACGCGCCAGCCGCCGCTCCTGGTGGGAGCGGCGGCTGACAGAGATGAGATTCCGGCGAGGAATCAGGCCTCGGCGCCGGCCTCGGCGGTGCCCTCGGCCTCCTCGGGGGCCTCCTCCGCCTGGGCGGCCAGGACCTGGAGGACGACCGCGTCCTCGTCGATCGCCAGCGTGGTGCCCGCCGGGAGCGGGATGTCCTTCGCGGTGATGGAGGCGCCGGCCTCCAGGCCCGCGATGGAGACGGTGACCGACTCGGGGATGTGGGTGGCCTCGGCCTCGACCGTCAGCGTGCTCAGCACGTGCTCGAGCAGGTAGGCGCCCGGGGCCAGCTCGCCCTCGGTGTGGACGTAGACCTCGACGTTGACCTTCTCGCCGCGCTTCACGGTGAGCAGGTCGACGTGCTCGAGGAAGCCCTTGATCGCGTCGCGCTGCACGGCCTTCGGGATCGCCAGCTCGCTGCGGCCCTCGATGTCCAGGGTGAGCAGGACGTTCGGGGTACGCAGGGCGAGCTGCAGCTCGTGGCCCGGCAGCGTGATGTGGACGGGGTCGGCGCCGTGACCGTAGACAACGGCGGGAACCTTGTTCTCGCGACGGATGCGGCGGGCGGCGCCCTTGCCGAACTCGGTGCGGGTCTCGGCGGTGAGCTTGACGTCGGCCATGTTCACTCCTCGTAGATCATTGGGGAAGGTGGTCACCCGGCCAAAACATCGGCCTGCTACGAAGAGCGCGTCGATAACGGACCGCCGTACCCGCCCTTTGAAGCGGTACGGCCTCCCTCGCCGAGCAACTGTGACAGCTTACGCGGCGGGGAGGCCGTACAAGAAATCGATCTAGGGGATCGCGGGGTTCGAGAGCTTACTGCTCCTCGAACAGGCTCGTCACCGAACCGTCCTCGAAGACCTCGCGGACCGCGTTCGCGATCGTCGGCGCGATCGACAGCACCGTGATCTTGTCGAGCTCCAGCTCGCCCGGGGTCGGCAGAGTGTCCGTGAAGATGAACTCGCTGACCTTGGAGTTCTTCAGACGGTCGGCGGCCGGGCCGGAGAGCACACCGTGCGTGGCGGTGACGATGACGTCCTCGGCGCCGTGCGCGAACAGGGCGTCGGCGGCGGCGCAGATCGTGCCACCGGTGTCGATCATGTCGTCGACCAGGACACAGACGCGGCCCTTCACATCACCGACGACCTCGTGGACGGTGACCTGGTTGGCGACGTCCTTGTCGCGGCGCTTGTGCACGATCGCGAGGGGGGCGTCGAGACGGTCGCACCAGCGGTCGGCGACGCGCACGCGGCCGGCGTCCGGGGAGACGACCGTGAGCTTCGACTTGTCGACCTTCGCGCCCACGTAGTCCGCGAGGATCGGCAGCGCGAACAGGTGGTCCACCGGGCCGTCGAAGAAGCCCTGGATCTGGTCGGTGTGCAGGTCGACCGTGAGGATGCGGTCGGCGCCCGCCGTCTTCATCAGGTCGGCGATCAGGCGCGCCGAGATGGGTTCACGTCCGCGGTGCTTCTTGTCCTGCCGGGCGTAACCGTAGAAGGGCACGATGACCGTGATGCTCCGAGCGGAGGCCCGCTTCAGAGCGTCGATCATGATCAGCTGCTCCATGATCCACTTGTTGATCGGAGCCGTGTGGCTCTGCATCAGGAAGCAGTCGGCGCCGCGGGCGGACTCCTGGTAGCGGATGTAGATCTCGCCGTTCGCGAAGTCGAAGGCCTTCGTCGGGACTACCCCGACACCCAGCTTGTGGGCGACCTCCTCGGCAAGCTCGGGGTGGGCGCGGCCGGAGAAGAACATCATCTTCTTCTCGCCGGTCGTCTTGATCCCGGTCACAGCACTGTCTCCTCAGAGGTGTCTCAGCTGGGTGTTGAGAAGTGGTCTCAGCTGGGGTGTGGGTGCACGGTGCGGGTGTGCACTTATCACGGTACGCCGTGTCAGACGTGCCCGTTTCCGGTCAGGCTTCGCCTTCCGGCTCCCGGGAAGCCGCCTCCGCCGCCTTCGCGGCCGCGCTCCCCGGACGCTTGCGAGCCACCCAACCCTCGATATTCCGCTGCTGGCCGCGGGCCACGGCCAGCGAACCGGGCGGTACGTCCTTGGTGATGACCGAGCCCGCCGCGGTGTACGCGCCGTCCCCGATCGTGACGGGAGCCACAAACATGTTGTCCGAACCGGTACGGCAGTGTGAGCCGACCGTCGTGTGGTGTTTGTCCTGTCCGTCGTAGTTCACGAAGACGCTGGCGGCACCGATGTTGGAGTACTCACCGATCGTCGCGTCGCCCACGTAGGAGAGGTGCGGGATCTTGGTGCCCTCGCCGATCTTCGCGTTCTTCGTCTCGACGTACGTGCCGATCTTGGCCTTCAGCCCGAGGCGGGTGCCCGGGCGGAGATACGCGTACGGGCCCACGCTCGCCTGCGGTCCGACCTCGGCGCCCACGGCGACGGTGTTGTCGATACGGGCGCCCGCGCCCACCTTGGTGTCCTTCAGACGGGAGTTGGGGCCGACCTCGGCGCCCTCGCCCAGGTGTGTGGCGCCCTGCAACTGCGTCCCCGGGTGCACGATCGCGTCCTGCTCGAAGGTGACGGCGACGTCGATCCAGGTGGTGGCCGGGTCGATGACCGACACCCCGGCGAGCATGGCCTGCTCCAGCAGCCGGTCGTTGAGGATGCGGCGGGCCTCGGCGAGCTGGACGCGGTTGTTGATGCCGGCGATCTCGCGGTGGTCGGCGGCGACGGCCGCACCGACGCGGTGCCCCGCCTCGCGCAGGATTCCGAGAACGTCGGTCAGGTACTCCTCGCCCTGACTGTTGTCCGTCCGCACCTTGCCGAGCGCGTCCGCGAGGAGCTGGCCGTCGAAGGCGAAGACACCCGAGTTGATCTGGCGGATGGCCCGCTGCGACTCGCTCGCGTCCTTGTGCTCGACGATCGCGGTGACCGCGCCGCTGACGCCGTCCCGCACGATGCGGCCGTAGCCGGTGGCGTCGGGGACCTCGGCGGTGAGCACGGTGACGGCGTTGCCGTCCTCCGTGTGCGTGGTGGCGAGGCGCTGGAGGGTCTCGCCGCTGAGCAGCGGGGTGTCGCCGCAGACCACGACGACGGTGCCGTCGACGTGGCCGCCGAGCTCTTCGAGGCCCATCCGCACGGCGTGCCCGGTGCCGTTCTGCTCGGCCTGCACGGCCGTCTGTACGGTGGGGTCGATCTCGGCGAGATGCGCGACGACCTTCTCGCGGGCGTGCCCCACGACCACGACCAGGTTCTCGGGCTCCAACTCGCGCGCGGCCGCGAGCACATGACCCACCAGGGAACGGCCACACAGTTCGTGCAGAACCTTCGGTGTGGCCGACTTCATACGGGTGCCCTCACCCGCTGCAAGAACGACGACGGCTGCCGGGCGATTGGCGCTCACGGGTATGCCCTTCGGCTTCGGATGGGGGGTTTTGACATCCGCAGGATACCGGGGCGTATCGGGAGGGACATGAGAGCGGGCCCTGACATGGCTGTCAGGGCCCGAACCGAGCGTGGCTCCCCCGCCAGGACTCGAACCCGGACAGATGGCACCAAAAGCCACAGTGCTGCCAATTACACCACGGGGGATGAAACTCAACCGAACCGGACATTTGGTCAGGTCGCCGAGTGGGCACCCAACACTATGCCGTACCAGGCGCCTTCAATGCGACGGTACAGATCGGCACTCTGTCGAACGTAGATCACAAGGCAACCCCGATAGGTGTCGCCGACGTTCTTGCGGACCGTCTTGGGGTTGTGCCTCTTGAGCGTGGTCTTGTTGAAGGAGCTGCTGTCGCCTCCGACGTGATTCGCCCAGTAGTGCTCGGCTGCAGCAACATCGGCGGACTCGTGGATCATGACGCGGAAGCGCAGGCGTTCTCGTGTCACGTCGAGAAGGTCGAGCCAGGCGAGGAAGACCTGGATCACTCCCGGGTCGCTGTTGACGAAGGTGACGGATTCCCGGCGCTGGTAGGGCTTGCTCTTCTGCCCCTCGGCCCAGTAGAGAGCGACTCCTGCCATGAACAGTTCTCGGTCGGACAGGTCTCCGACCGCCTCGGCGGCCTCCCTCTTGGATTCCTGGCGCGCCTGGTCCTGTTCGGCGCGTAGTCGCGCGAGCCCCGCGTTCATGCGAGCTCGCTGTTCCTCCGGGGTGCAGCGAGGTTCCGGGTGAGGCAGATCCCGCACCCAGAGCGATGCCGAACTCTTCGAGCACCCCAGCTCTGCCTGAATCTCGTTGTATGTCCAGCCTTGCCGGCGGAGCTCGCGAGCCCTGTCGCGCAGGTCGTCCTTCGCGTTCGGGCGCTTCGTCCACTGCGGTGGGGGTTCGCCCTCGACGAGGCGCTGAAGGGTCTCCTTGTTGTGGACCTGAAGCTCGTCCCGGATCTGCCGGAGGCTCAGTCCCGCCCGTCGCAAGGCGACCGCCCGCTCCCGCAGCCCCTCGAAATCGGCGTACTTGCCATATGCGTGTGCCATAGGCATACCGTCCGGGCGGAATGTGTGCCTCCGGGGTCGAACGGTGAGCGATTCAGCAGTTCGAGGGATACCGGCCGGTTTCGCTTCTGTTCGATTACGGAGGGTGGTGTAGGCCAGTAGACGAAACTCACCGGAAAAGGGGCGGGGGGCGACCGTAGGCTGGAGGCATGACCACGACGGGGGAAGAGCACACCGCGGCCGGGATCGGGCCGTGGTGGTGGGTCAGGTGGCGC
Source organism: Streptomyces sp. R41 (assembly GCF_041053055.1). Taxonomy (NCBI): domain Bacteria; kingdom Bacillati; phylum Actinomycetota; class Actinomycetes; order Kitasatosporales; family Streptomycetaceae; genus Streptomyces; species Streptomyces sp. R41. The sequence continues at coordinate 4,540,704 of NZ_CP163443.1, read as the reverse complement.
AGTGCGGTGCTGGATGTGGGGCTCGCGACGGCGTCCGCGGTGGAGTGCGCGGGGGAGGGGATCCGGTTCGCGCATGACGCGGGGCTGCCTGTTCCGGTGGGGGTGGGGTTCGGGCTGATCGCCGGGTCCGTGCTGCTGCTGCGGCGGAAGTGGCCGATCGCCGTTGTGTTGGTGTCGATCGCCATCACGCCTGCCCAGATGGGTTTCCTGATGGGGCTCGTCGGGCTGTACACGCTCGCCGCGTCCGAGCTGCCGCGGCGGATCATCGGAGCGTTGGCGGGGATGTCCTTCGCCGGGATGCTGATCGTCACTTTTGTGCGGGCGCATCAAGGGGTCGTGCGTGGAGACGTGACGATGGGGGACTGGTTCGTCCCCTTCATCTCCATTACGACCGCTATCGGGATGACCGCTCCGCCCGTTCTGCTCGGGCTGTATGTGGGTGCGCGGCGGCGGCTGATGGAGAGCCTGCGGGAGCGGGCGGACTCGCTGGAGCGGGAGCTGCAGTTGCTCGCCGAGCGGGCCGAGGAGCGTGCGGAGTGGGCGCGGAACGAGGAACGGACGCGGATCGCTCGTGAGATGCATGACGTGGTCGCGCATCGGGTGTCCCTGATGGTCGTGCATGCCGCCGCCCTTCAGGCCGTGGCTCGGAAGGATCCCGAGAAGGCCGTGAAGAACGCGGCGCTGGTCGGGGACATGGGGCGGCAGGCGCTGACCGAGTTGCGCGAGATGCTGGGCGTGCTGCGTACGGGGGACGGGCTGGGGGTGCGGGTGCAGTCGGTGCCGCTTGCGGCGGTGGGGGCGGCGGCCGCGGCGGCGGCGTCGCGGGCGGCGGACGACTCGGAGTCCGGGGCGGGGGCCGGGTTCGGGCCCGGGTTCGGGTCCGGGGCCGTGTCCGTGGACGGGCCCTGTCTCGCTGAGCTGGACGAGCTCATCGGGCAGTCGGCGGCTGCGGGGATGGTCGTCGACCTGTCGGTGGAGGGGGATGCGCGCGCGTACGCGCCGGAGGTCGAGCAGACGGCGTACCGGGTGGTGCAGGAGGCGCTGACCAACGTCCACAAGCATGCGGCGGGTGCGAAGACGCATGTGCGGCTGGCGCATCGGGTGTCCGAGCTCGCGATGCAGGTGGAGAACGAGTGCCCGTCGGAGCCGGAGCCGGGGGGTTCCGTGCGCTTGCCCAGTGGCGGTAATGGGTTGCTGGGGATGAAGGAGCGGGTTGCCGCGCTGGGGGGCGTGTTTGTGTCCGGGCCTACGGATGCGGGTGGGTTTCGGGTGTCCGCGGTGATTCCGGCGGAGGCGTAGGGGAGCCGTCTTGCGCCTTTCCGCCGGTGGCTGGGTCCGCCTGCCGCCGGTGGGCGTATCGCGTTCCGTCGGTGGGTGGGTCGGGGCCGTGCCGGTACATCCGCCCCGTCGCCGGTGGCAGATCGCTTGGCTTACATGGCTCTGCCTGTTGGCAACCACGTAAGCGACGGGGCATGTGATGTACCGGCACGGCCCCTCCCGTGCGTCGGCGGGTGCGGGTGAATGGGGGTGTGCGTCCTCGACTGCCGCTGAGTGGGGGGGGCGTGCGTCCGCGGCTGCGGGTGCGTGGGGCGGGCGTCTGGGACTGCGGGTGCGTGGCGTGTGCGACTGCGGCTGCGTGGGGCATGCGTCCGCGATTGCGGTTCCGTGTGGCGCGCGTCCGCAACGGTGGCTGCGTGGTAGCGCGCGTGTCTGCAACTGCGGGTCCGTGGTGGCGTGCGTCCGCGATTGCGGTTGCGTGGTGGTGTGCGTCCGGGACTGTGGCTCCGTGGTGGCGCGCGTCTGCGACTGCGGGTCCGTGGTGGCGCGCGTCCGCGGCTGCGGGTGCATCGCACTCACCCGCCTGCCCCCTCCACCCCGGCCGGCAGGTCTTCAGCCCGTCCGGCGTTTGAGGACGAGGCCGTTCAGCCCGATGCGGGGGGCTGGGGGCGGCAGCCCCCAGGTACGGGACGGGTAGGGGCGGAGGGGGCGAGAAAAGCCTGGGGCGGAGGGGGCGGGGTTACCCGGCGGTGAGGCGGGTCGGCTCTATGCCGGCGAGGAGGGTGGTGAGGGCCGTGTCGATGGTGGGGCCCAGGTACCAGTCGCCGGTGTGGTCGAGGGTGTAGACGCGGCCCTCGGCGTCGATGGCGAGGAGGGCGCGGGTGTCGGACTCCTCGCCGAGGGGGCAGACCTCGGAGTCCAGGGCGCGGCCGAGGTCGCCGAGGGTGCGGGCCATGTGGAGGCCGTGCAGCGGGTCGAAGTGCACGGTGGCGGGGGCGAGCTGGCGGCCGGGCCCTGGTGAGGTGATGCGGAGGCCTCCGAATTCCGCCCATGCCTCCACCGCCGCCGGGAACACGGCGTGCCGGTGCCCGGCCGGCGACGCGTGCCCGCGCAGCGCGTCGGCCCAGTACTCGGCCTGCTTTATGTCCCAGCGCCCGGGCTGCCACCCCGCGGAGCGCAGCGCGGCGTCCACGGGGACGGAGAAGCGTGTGGTGGAGGAGCGGTCGGCGTGCATCTGCCCTTCGTTCGTCGAGGGATGGGACATCGGCGTGGCGGACGCCGTCGTACAGGAGCGGTGGGGGTCAGGCGTCCGGTGCGGCGGGGTCGACGATGCGTACGCCGAAGTGGTCGCTGAGCGCCGTGCAGGAGCGGCAGGGCTCGGCGAAGCTGCCGTGCAGCGGGTCGCCGTCCTCGCGGATGCGGCGGGCGGTGAGTTTGGCCTGTTTGAGGGCTTTGCGGGCCTCGCCGTTCGTCATCGGTTTGCGCGTGGCGCGCTTGCTGCGGGCGGCGTCGACCGAGGCGATGTGGCGGGAGATGAGGATCGCTTCGGCGCAGCGGCCGGTGAAGCGGTCGCGTTGTGCGCTGGTGAGGGTGTCGAGGAAGTCCTGGACGAGGGGGTGCAGGGCGGGGGGCTGGTCGCCGCGCGCCGCCGTGCCGGTGAGGGTCGCGCCGCGTACGGAGAGCGCGGCGGCGACGGTGGGAAGTATGCCGTCACGGCGGTGCAGGAGGGTGGGGGCGTGGGGCGCCTCGGCGCTGCTCCAGCCGACCCGAGGGTCCCCGGACGTGCCCGTATGCGTCGCGTTCATGATCGTTGTTCCCTCCCATGCATCCCCCGGTGCGGAGACAGACTGCCAAATGCCGTGGCGGGTGCGGAAGCTGGGGCGGCGCGACACGCCCGGTCTTCGTCGTACGGTCACGGCGGGGTGACGGCAGGTCACGGAACCGGAGGCCCGGTGACCGGTGTCGTACAACCGCATAGGCTGTCGACATCCACGGTCCATACCGCTCTTGAGAACGCCGCAGGGGGCAACCGCCATGACGACAGGTCGGCTCGGGCAGCAAGCCGCGCCGCCGAACGCGGCCTACGCCGGGCAGGTCGTGCATTTTCCGGATCCGGTCCGGGCTGCCCGTCACCCCAGAGGTGTACGGGTCGACGAGCACGGCTACCCCGACTTCTCGCTCTACGCGCGTGCCGCCGCCGAGATCGCCGAGCCCCCTGAGGGCTTCGGCGTCGACGAGTTGCGACTCACGGACTATGTCTCCGCGAATGCCGCGCTGGCCGCCACCGGTCACGACCTGTGGGACACGATCCCGTCGGTGGCCACGCCGCACGGCTGGACCTGGCACCACGTGCCGGGCGGTCGGCGGCTCGAGTTGGTGCCCGTCGAGGTCAAGGCGTTGCTGCGGCATCACGGTGGTATCGCGACGTCGGCCGTCGACCACAACAAGCGGGGCACGCGGCCGTTGCAGGAGACGCGGCCCGCGCACTTCGGGCTGCCGAAGTCGGTTGTGGCGGTGACGGAGCAGCAGGTGCTGGGGGTCGAGGAGGATCTCGGGTACCGGCTGCCGGGTGCGTATCGGTCCTTCCTGAAGGCGGCCGGGGGGTGCGCGCCGGTCGGCGCCGCGCTCGACGCCGAGCTGGGACTCCTGGTGGACCAGCCCTTCTTCACGGTGCGCGACGAGGCCGCCGTCAACGACCTCGTCTACGTCAACAAGTGCCTGCGCGACCATCTCACCAAGGATTACTTGTGTGTTGGGTTCGTGCAGGGCGGGCTGTTGGCCGTGAAGGTCAAGGGTGACGGGATCGGTTCGGTCTGGTTCTGCGCGTACGACGATGCCCGCGACCAGGACGCCTGGCCGCCGGCCGAGCGGGTGCAGCGGCTGCTGCTGCCCTGCGGCGGTGACTTCGACCAGTTCCTGTCCCGGCTCGCGGGCAATCCGCCCGAGCTGGAGACGGTGGCGAACCTGATGGTGGACGGCGGCTTCGCGCGCGCCGTGCCTGTCTCTTCAGTGTCTTCGGTGGGGGAGTGAACTTCCGATGGTGACCTTCGCGCAGGCGCAGGAGCGCGCGGAAGAGTGGATCAACGGGGACGTGGCCTCGTATCAGCATCGTGAGGTGCGGGTGCGGGAGTTCGAACTCGGGTTCGTGGTGTGGGCCGAGGACCGTGCCGAGGGTCCGCGCTCCGACGGGGGCGCGCAGCGGCTTGTCATCGCGCGTGACAGCGGGGAGGCCACGCTGTGGCCCGCGCTGCCGGTGGGTGAGGTGATTCGCCGGTACGAGGAGGAGTACGGGATTCCGGACGCGGCGCCCGCGCCTTCGCCGGCGCCTGCGGCCCGGGTCGATCTGAACCAGACTTCCTTCTTGTTGAGTCCTCCGGAGTGGTTGCAGGAGGCCGCGGACAAGTTGGGGATTCCGGATCGGCGGGCGGGCGCCGGGGCGTCCGACGGGGCTGGGTCCCGTCCCGCCGCCGCCTCTGCGGGCGGGGACGCCTCCTTGGGCGGCGGGTCTGTCAATGGGGCTTCCGGGAGCGGGAGTTCGGTTCCGGGTGCGCCGGGGCAGTCGGACGCGCACGGGGTGCCTTCCGCGCCGGGGGCGCACGCCGCGCCCGCTACGCCTTCGGCTCCCGGTGGGGGTACGCCGTGGCCCGCGGCCGCGGCCGCCGACGAGCCGGGCTCGGGTCCGCACGACGCCGTGACGCCGGGTGCGCCCTCCGCGGCCACCCCGTGGGCGGGGACCGACACGAACGCCGACGCCGGTGACGACCGTTCCGTACCGCTGCCCGCGACCGTGTTCGCGCCGCCGCTCACTGATGTCGACGACCCCCCGCCGCCGGCCGCGACGCCGGATGCCAAGACCGCCCTGATGTCCGGGGGCAGCCAACTTCCGCGCACGGCGCTGGCGCCCGCGGTCGACGCCCCGAACTCGCCGTCGCCGTCCGGCTCTTCGCAGGGTCCGGGTGCTCCCGGCGGTCCCGCGCCGGTGCCGGGTCCCGGTGCGCCCCAGGGTGCAACGCCGCCGGTCGCGCCGTCGTACGGGTATCCGCAGGGGCCCGGGGGGCCGCAGGGCACGCCTCCTCCCGGTGCGCCCTCGTACGGCTATCCGCAGGGCCCGGGTGGAGTCCCGGGTACGCCTCCTCCTGGTGCGCCGCAGGGTTCGGCCGTCCCGGGTACGCCGCCTCCGGGTGCCCCGGTCCCGGGTGGTCCGCAGGGCACGCCGCCTCCGGGTGCGCCCGCGTACGGGTTCCCGCAGGGGCCGGGGGGAGTTCCGGGTACGCCGCCGCCCGCGCCGCAGGCTCCGGGTGCTCCCGGCACGCCTCCGCCCGCCGCGCCGGCGCGACCCCTGCCGCCCAACGCCGGTGACATCGCCGACGCCGCGACCAGCAAGGCACAGGCACCGCCGCGGGGTGCGCGCGGTGGTGGAGTGAGCGCGCCGCCTCCGCCGAGCGCCCCGGGTGTGCCGGGTGCGCGGGCGGGGAGTACGCCGCCTCCGCCGTCCGGGCCCGGTGCTCCGGGGACCCCCGCGGGCGGGTACGTGCCGACGCAGCTCGTCTCGCAGCTCGGTCCTGACGGGCCCGAGGGGCTGGGGGGTGCGCCTGGCGCGCCCGGTGCTCCTGGTGCTCCTGGTGCGCCGCAGCCTCCGGGTGGCGTTCACCATGCGGCGACGATGCTGGCCGGTCCGGCGGTCGGTGGTCCCGGGGCGCCGCAGCCGCCTGGTGCTCCGGGCGCACCCAAGCCTCCGGGCGCTCCTGGTGTTCCCGGTGCGCCTGCCGCGCCTGGTACTCCGGGGCAGCCTGCCGCGCCGGGTGCTCCTGGTGCGCCGCAGCCTCCGGGTGGTACGCCTCCGGGTGGTGTTCACCATGCCGCGACGATGCTCGCGGGTCCCGCCGTCGGTGGTCCCGGGGCGCCGCAGCCGCCCGGTGCTCCTGGTGCGCCGCAGCCTCCGGGAGGTACGCCTCCGGGTGGTGCTCACCACGCGGCGACCGTGCTCGCGGGGCCGTCCGTCGGCGGTCCCGGCGCGCCGCCGCCCCCGCAGGCACCCGGTATGCCTCCGGGCGCTCCCCAGCCGCTGCCCGGGCAGCCAGTGCCGGGTCAGCCGATGCCGGGTCAGCCGATGGCTCCCGGCCAGCAGCCGCCGGCGTACGGCTATCCGCAGGCGGGGCAGCCGACCGTCGGGCCCGGCTATCAGGCCGTACTGCGCTATCGCGCGCAGGACGGCTCCGAGCAGCAGCTGATCCGGCGTTCCGCGCCGGGTACGCCGCACCCGGAGTGGCAGATCCTGCACGAGTTGCGGGCGATGAACGTGCCGCCGCAGCAAGTGCTGGAGCTGCACACGGAGTTGGAGTCGTGTGAGCTGCCGGGCGCGTACTGCGCGCGGATGATCCGGGAGACGTGGCCGCAGGCGCGGATCACGAGCATCGCGCCGTACGGTACGGATCACGCGAGCCGTCAGCAGGGCATGCACCAACTCCTGGCTCACCAGGGCGAGTTGCACCAGGTGGCGGACGGTCCGGCGCGGCCGGCGCCGGTACGGGCGCCGATTCCGCCGGTGCAGCCCGCGCCGCCGATCCCGCCGGAGGCGATCGGACAGGAGCTGGCGGCGGCGTTCGGGCCGGGTGTGTTCCGGTTCGACCAAGCCGCGGTCTCCCGTCAGGGCGTGCCGAACATCGTGGCGCACACGCTGGTGGTGGCCGGACTTCCGGTCGACATGAGCCCGTTCTTCTGGGCGCAGGCGCAGCCGGGCCGTCCGGTGCCGACGCTCGCCGAGCTGGCGCAGGAGCGCGGGGTGCAGCCCGCCGCGGACGCGGGCTCGTATCTCGTCATGGGCAGCGACTTCGGCAAGGCGATCTGTGTCCAGTACGGCACGGCGAACATCGTGGCCGTGCCGGTGGAGGCGGGTCCCGGCGGTGCCCCGGTGCCGCCGCAGTTCGTGAACACGGGTCTGCCCGAGTTCGCGCGCTGCCTGGCCCTGCTCGGCCGTATGTGGCGGCTGCGCTTCGGCCTCAACCAGGAGCAGGCGGGCCGCTGGACCGTCGACTTCCAGGCCCAGCTCGCCTCCCTCGACCCGGCGGCGCTCGGCTCCCCGGAGAGCTGGTGGTCGGTCCTGCTGGAGCAGATGTGGGACGGCCTGCTGTAGCTCCGCGGGCACACGTACGACTGAGGCGCTCGACCTGTGTGATGGGTCGGGCGCCTCGGTCGTGTGGGCCTTCGTACGTCTTTGTCGACGGGGTCGGTGATGTCGCCGGATGGGACCGTGCGAAGGACGAACAGTTCTTCTCGGCGCCGCGTCGTGACACCACGATTGCGGCTTCCGACCTCAAATGACGCATCCTTGGCCGAATGGGTGGGCGGAGTGTCGCGTTATGAACACTTCCGTGTGATCCATCAAGATGTGCGCGAAATCTTCATTTCGTGTATGTCGGGCGGAGAGGGGTTCAAGGATGAGCAGCGCATCGGTGTCGCCGCACGGCTTCATGGCCGTACGGGGGCGTGGTTACCGTCCCGAGCAGGTCGACGCGTACGCCGCGGCGCTCTCCCGGGACCGCGACGCCGCCTGGGAGCGGGCCGCGCGGCTGACCGTGCTGGCCAAGGAGATGGGCGCGGAGGTGGAGCGGCTGCGGGAGAGCGTCGCGCGGCTCGCCCCGCAGACGTACGAGACGCTCGGCGAGCGTGCCCGGCGCATCTTCGAACTCGGCGAGGAGGAGGCCGCGTCCGTACGCGACACCGCGCGCCGTGAGACCCAGCAGGTCGTCGACGAGGCCGAGGCGGAGGCGCGGCGGGTGCGTGAGGCCGCGCAGGCGTACGCCGACGAGGTGCGCGGCGAGGCCGAGGAACGCGTCCGGCAGCGGCTGCTCGCCGCGCGTGCGGAGGCCGACGAGATGCGGATCTCGGCCCGCCGTGACATCAAGGAGAACCGTGGTGAGGCGCTGGCCGCGCTGCGCGAGATGCGGCAGCGTACGGAGGGGCTGCTCGCCGAGCAGGAGAAGGAGCACGCCGAGCGCTGGGCGGAGGCCGAGCGTGCGGCCGCCGAGCGGGAGGCCGCGCTCGACGCGCACCATGTCGAACGCGCCGCGCGCGCCGAGGCCGCGGTCGCCGATGCCGAGCGGGCCTTCGCCGAGGCCGAGGAGTCGGCTCGGCACGGGCAGGAGGACGCGGTGTCCCGTGCGGGTGAGCTGCTTGCCGAGGCGCGGGTCATGGAGGATCGGATCGCCCGGGAGACCGAGCGGGTGCTGCGCGAGCACGGGGAGCGGTGGGATGACGTACGGGCCCAGATGGACCACGTACGCACGAGCCTCGCGACCCTGACGGGGCGGGCCCCGGCGGAGTAGCCCCCGCCGGCACCTTGCCGCTCCGCGGCCCGGCACCTTGCCACTCCGCGGCCCGGCACCTTGCCACTCCGCGGCCCCCGGAAGCTTTCGCCGCTCCACGGCCCGGATCCGCCCCGCTCCACGGGGCCTTCTTCGCCGCTCCGCGGCGTGCTTCCCACCCGCCCACCCGTCTCGGCCAGCTGGAAGGCGCGGCCCGAGGGCGGCTTGGGCGGCGGTACGCGGCAACGTGAGGGCTGTTGCGCGGCCACCGGGGCAGAGCGACGGCGGCTGCGGCGCCAGCACGCGGCAGCGCGACTGCGACCGCGGGGTGGTGCACCGAGTGTGGGCGGCTTGGGCGGCGGTACGCGGCACGGTGAGGGCTGCTGCGCGGCCACCGGGGCAGAGCGACGGCGGCTGCGGCGCCAGCACGCGGCAGCGCGACTGCGACCGCGGGGTGGTGCACCGAGTGTGGGCGGCTTGGGCGGCGGTACGCGGCACGGTGAGGGCTGCTGCGCGGCCACCGGGGCAGAGCGACGGCGGCTGCGGCGCCAGCACGCGGCAGCGCGACTGCGATCGCGGCGCTGTGCGCCGACGCGAGGGCGGCTTTGGCGGCAGTAAGGGCAGCGCGGCTTCGGTGGCGGTGCGCGGTAGCGCGATGCCGGATGCGCGGCCACGGGGGCAGAGCGACGGCGGCTGCGGCGTCAGCACGCGGCAGCGTCACAGCGATCGCGGCGCTGTGCGCCGACGCGAGGGCGGCTTTGGCGGCAGTAGAGGCAGCGCGGCTTCGGTGGCGGTGCGCGGCAGCGAGGGCGGCCGCTCGGTCGCCAAGAAGGCAGCGCCCGTACCGCCCTGAGGGCCGGGTCCGTCCGCTTCGTGGGTTCGCGTCCGGCTCTCCCGTCTAGCTCCCCCTCCTCGCCGCCCCCGCCAGAATCCACCCCTCGACCGCCTCGTACTGCCTCCTCTGTTCCTCCGCCTTCCTTCGGCCGGAGGCCACCGTGCCCAGCCAGCCGTAGGCGAAGCCGAGGGGGATGGAGACGAGGCCTGTTGTGGTGAAGGGGAACCAGTTGAAGTCGGCGTCGGGGAAGGCGGAGATGGGGGAGCCGGAGACGAGATTGGTGCCGGGCATGAGGAGGAGGACGGTGAGGGTGCCGCCGATGAGGGTGGCGAGGAGCCCGGTGCGGGTGTAGCGGCGCCAGAAGAGGCTGTAGACCAGGGCGGGCGCTATCGCGGAGGCGCCGAGGCAGAAGGAGAGGGTGACCAGGGGCTGCAGGCTGCGGTGTTGGACGAGCGTGGCCAGGAGGATGGCCGGCGCGCCGACCGCGAGCGCGGAGAGGCGGGCCAGGAGCATTTCGCGGCGCGGTGACAGCTCGTCGTCGTGGCGGCGGCCGCGGAAGAAGCGGCCGTGTGCGAAGACGTCGTGGGCCAGGGAGTTGGCGCAGGCCAGGATCATCCCGGCGACCGAGGCGAGCAGAGTCAGGAAGATCGCCGTCGTCACGGTGGTGAAGAGGAGGGTTTCCGCCGTCGAGACGTCGGGGCCGAAGGCCGCCCTGGAGCCCAGGAGGTACGCGGTGTTGCCCTGCGGGTCGGCGCCCGCGATCACGTCGCGCCCGATCAGCGCGGTGGCGCCGAAGCCGATGACGCTGATGACGAGGACGAACAGGGCCACGCACGGCACCGCCCAGGACATCGAGCGACGCACCTGCCGGGCGCTGCCAGCCGTGTACATCCGCATGGTGATGTGGGGGAGGCAGGCGCCGCCGAGGACGACGGTCAGCTCCGAAGTGATCATGTCCAGGCGGGGGCTGGGGCCACCCGCGAACTCCAGGCCCGAGTGGAGGAACGCGGAGCCCACGCCGCTGTTGCTGCCGGCCGCGTCGAGCAGCGCCCCCGGGTTCCAGTCGAACCGGTGCAGGATGAGTACGGCGACGACGGCCCCGGACCCGAGCAGCATCACGATCTTCAGGATCTGGATGAGGGCGGTGCCCTTCATGCCGCCGATCGCCGCGTAGCTGATCATCAGCGCGCCGAGTCCGATGACGCAGCCGGTCTTGAGGGAGTCGCTGGAGAAGCCGAGGATGAACGCCAACAGGTCGCCCGTACCGGCAAGTTGGACCAGCATCAGCGGTAGTAGGGCTACCAGCGTCACCGCGCACGCGGTGATGCGGACCGCGCGTCCCGGCATCCGGCGCGCGAGCGCGTCGCCCATGGTGAACCGGCCCGCGTTGCGCAGCGGTTCGGCCAGCAGGAACATCAGCAGCATGAGGGACAGCGCCGTGCTGAGGGCCAGTACGACGCCGTCGTAGCCGGCCAGCGCGATGACCCCGCCCGTGCCGAGTACGGTCGCCGCGGAGATGTAGTCCCCGGCGATGGCAAGGCCGTTGCGCATCGGCGACAGCGATCCGTACCCCGTGTAGAACTCGTCCAGGTCGTCACGGTCGGGTCCGGTCATCACGCACAGCAGCAGCGTGATCGTGGCCACCGTCGTGAACGCCACCAGGGACATGGCCTGCGCGGAGCTGCTGAACCCGGTCAACCCGTTCAACGCCGTCATCGTGCCGCCTCCCGCTTCGCGTCCAGCTCGGCCTGCTTGCGGATCCGGTCCGCGATGGGGTCGACGCGCCGGCGCGCCGTGTACTCGTACAGCCCGATCGCCAGGCAGGTGACGGGTACTTGGAGCAGTCCGAGCAGCAGCCCGGTCGACAGCCCGCCAGACACCGTGGTCGTCATCAGCGACGGCGCGAACGCGGAGAGAAGGAGGAAGAGGGTGAAGTATCCGAGCGCGGTGAGCGTCGCCACCCGCCGCTGCCAGCGGTACGCGCCGCGCAGGAGTCTGATGTCGCTGTGGTGCCCCAGCGCCTGGTGGCGCGGCAGGCGCCTTCTCTCGGGCTCGGGTGGCGGGGGCTGCCAGGGATAGGTGACGTAGGAGGGTGAGGCGCTGTTCGGGAACTGCGGGTAATGGGACGACGGCGGGGACGGCGGTTGGTGCCTCGGTAGGTGCGGCGGCTGGTACTCGGGGGACGAGAACGCGTCTGACATCCCGTTTCTCCTTGCGTGGCTCGGGTCCGGTGCGGACCGCAGGGAGCTGGGGGGTGAGCAGCGCACGCTACTCGCAGGTAGCCGGGGCGCGCGAGAGTTTCACCAAACTGAGTGGTCGGTATGGCTTACTTCGGTGACCTGGGGTGTTACCCGCGTTTACCCATGTGGTTGTACGGGACTTGTGTGCCAACTGTGTGCACGCCGTCCCGTCGTCCACCGGGCCGGGTGCCTTGGTCCGCCGTTGTCTCTCAGTCCGTGGGGTCTTTCAGCACCGGGAAGCGGCGCGGTGCGACGAACAGCAGGATCAGGAAGGAGAGCGCGGCCGCGCAGGCCGCCCCCAAGTACACGGCGTGGACCGCGTCGGCGACCGCGTGGCGCAGGTGCTCGGCGGGGGCACCCGAGTCCAGCGCGCGGGTCACCGAGTCGAGATCCCCCGCGCCGCCGAGCCGCGCGGCCAGCACGCTGTTGGCGACTGCGCCGAACAGGGCCGCGCCCATCGTCTGTCCGGTCTGGCGGCAGAAGAGAACGGACGCGGTGGTCGTGCCGCGTTCGGCCCAGCCGACGCTCGACTGGACGCCGATGATCAGCGGGAGTTGGAAGAGGCCCAGCGCGCCGCCGAGGAGCAGCATGAGGAGCGCGGGCTGCCACGGCTCGCCGGGGTAGGGCAGGAAGGGGAAGGCCAGCAGGAGAAGGGTCGCCGCGCCGATGCCGAGCATCGCGGTGTTGCGGAAGCCGATCCGGCGATAGACGTGCTGGCTGAGCGCCGCGGACACCGGCCAGCTCAACGTCCATACGGAGAGGACGAATCCGGCGGCGATCGGGGCCAGGCCCAGAACCGCCTGGGCGTATGTGGGCAGGAAGACCGTGGGCGCGACCATGAGCAGACCCAGCGCGCCGAGCGCCAGGTTCACCGCCGCGATGGTGCGCCGCCGCCACACCCAGCCGGGGATGATCGGCTCGGCCGCCCGCCGTTCGACCAGCACGACCACCGCGACCAGGCCGAGTCCCGTGCCGAACAGGGCGATCGAGGGTGCCGACAGCCAGTCCCAGGCGACGCCGCCCTGCACCAGCGCGGTGAGCAGGACGCCGCCGCAGGCGAAGACGGCGAGGGCGCCCGCCCAGTCGATGCGCGGACGCCGCGTCGTCTCCCGTGCCGGCTCGTGCAGGTGACGGACGATCAGCCACAGGGCGAGCGCACCGATCGGCAGATTGATGAGGAAGATCCACCGCCAGTCGGCGTACGCCGCGAGGACTCCGCCCAGCGCGGGACCCGCGATCGCCGAGGTGGCCCACACGGTGGACAGCTTGGCCTGGATCTTGGGGCGTTCCTTGAGCGGGTAGAGGTCGGCGGCGAGCGTCTGCACCGTGCCCTGGAGGGCGCCGCCGCCCAGGCCCTGCACGATGCGGAAGGCGATGAGCGCGGCCATGTTCCAGGCGGTGGCGCAGAGCAGGGAGCCGACGAGGAAGAGGACGGCGCCCGCGATCAGCACCGGCTTGCGGCCGAAGGTGTCCGAGAGTTTGCCGTACACCGGCAGCGTGACCGTCACCGCCAGCAGATAGCCCGAGAACAGCCAGGAGAAGACGGAGAAGCCGCCGAGGTCGCCGACGATCTGCGGTACGGCCGTGGAGACGATGGTGGAGTCGAGCGCGGCCAGCGCCATCGCGAGCATGAGGGCGGCGACCACGGCGCGGCGTCCGCGGGTGCCCTGAGGTCGGCCCGCCGAGCCCGTCGCCGCGGCTCGTATCCCGGTTTCCCCCTGGTCCACGAGATTCCTTCCCCTTGCACCTATCTGCCGCACAACAGCTTCCCACTTGGCCCTCCCGTCGCCCAGCCACCACCCCTCAACGGCGCGCTTCGCGCGGCACCTGCTGATTGTCGCGGGAGGGTGGACGCTGAGTGGGCTCGAGGGTGGAGGCGACCCCGAGAAGGACTCCACCGAAGGGTGGAGGGCCCCTAGGGGGATCTCCGTACTAGGGCTCGGGGAGGGCTCGTCCCGCTGGAGGACGAGAGGGGGCAGGCCTTGTCCTTAACCTGGCTTTACGCCGCTGGGGAGCACGTCCGGTCGTACGGACCGCACCTTGGGGGGTGGGGTTTTCCCCAGCAAAAGACTGCGCTGAGCACCAGCGCGCCGGAGCACCTCCCGGCACCAGACTTACCGACGTACCGAAGCGCACTTTCAACCGCTGAGCAGCGGAATCATCTGCTGCCCGACATAGGAGACTTACCGTGACATCGGCTGTGACCATTCCCAGGCACGGGGGCACTGGAGGGCGTACGGCCGTTGCCGCGCGAGCGCGGCAGGTCGTGAAGGCGTACGGGTCGGGGGAGACCCGCGTCGTCGCACTGGACCACATCGACGTGGACATCGCACGCGGCCAGTTCACCGCGATCATGGGCCCCTCGGGGTCCGGCAAGTCCACGTTGATGCACTGCCTCGCCGGGCTCGACACCGTGACGAGCGGCCAGATCCACCTGGACGAGACCGAGATCACCGGGCTCAAGGACAAGAAGCTCACACAGCTGCGCCGGGACCGGATCGGCTTCATCTTCCAGGCGTTCAACCTGCTGCCGACGCTGAACGCGCTGGAGAACATCACGCTGCCGATGGACATCGCCGGCCGCAAGCCGGACAAGGGCTGGCTGGACCAGGTCGTGGAGACCGTAGGGCTCGCCGACCGCCTCAAGCACCGCCCGAACCAGCTCTCCGGCGGTCAGCAGCAGCGCGTCGCGGTGGCGCGGGCACTAGCCGCCCGGCCCGAGATCATCTTCGGTGACGAGCCGACCGGAAACCTGGACTCCCGTGCGGGGGCCGAGGTGCTGGGCTTCCTGCGCCGTTCCGTGGACGAGCTCGGCCAGACCATCGTGATGGTCACGCACGACCCGGTGGCGGCCTCGTACGCGGACCGTGTGCTGTATCTCGCGGACGGCAGGATCGTCGACGAGATGTACCAGCCGACGGCCGAGCAGGTCCTGGACCGCATGAAGGACTTCGACGCCCGGGGACGTACATCATGACCGTCCTGAAGACCTCGATGCGCAACTTCTTCGCGCACAAGGGGCGCATGGCGCTGTCGGCCGTGGCGGTCCTGCTGTCGGTGGCGTTCGTCTGCGGCACCCTGGTGTTCACCGACACGATGAACACGACGTTCGACAAGCTGTTCGCGGTCACCTCCTCCGATGTGACGGTGCTGCCCAAGGCGGCCAAGAGCGACGACACCCCGCAGAACGGCAAGCCCGAGTCGGTGTCGGCCTCCGTACTGGAGCGTGCGAAGAAGGCGGAGGGCGTCAAGTCCGCCGAGGGCGCGGTCAGTTCGATGAACGTGACCGTCGTCAACAGCGACAACAAGAACATGGGGTCCACCACCGGCGCCCCGACCATCGCGGGCAACTGGACGCGCAATGACCTCCGGTCCATGGAGATCACGCAGGGCCACGCCCCGCGCGGCCCGACCGAGGTGATGGTCGACGCCGACACCGCCGACAAGCACCACCTGAAGATGGGCGACGAACTGCGCACCATCGCGGTCACCGGTGACTTCAAGGCGAAGATCGTCGGTATCGCCACCTTCAAGGTGACCAACCCGGGTGCCGCCGTCGTCTACTTCGACACCGCCACCGCCCAGCGCGAACTGCTCGGCGCCACCGGCCGGTTCACGCAGATCAACCTCTCCGCCGCGTCCGGTGTCTCGGACGCGCAGCTCAAGCAGAGCGTCTCCTCGGTGCTCGACGGGTCGGGATCCTTCAAGATCCAGACGCAGAAGGAGAACTCTGATGAGAACCGCAAGGGCATCAGCTCGTTCATGAACGTCATCAAGTACGCCATGCTCGGCTTCGCCGGCATCGCGTTCCTGGTGGGCATCTTCCTGATCATCAACACCTTCTCGATGCTGGTCGCCCAGCGCACCCGCGAGATCGGCCTGATGCGTGCCATCGGCTCCTCCCGCAAGCAGGTCAACCGGTCGGTCCTGGTCGAGGCGCTGCTGCTCGGCTGCTTCGGTTCGATCCTCGGTGTCGGCGCGGGCGTCGGCCTCGCGGTCGGCCTGATGAAGATCATGTCGTCGATGGGCATGGACCTGTCGACCCGCGATCTCACGGTGAAGGCGACCACCCCGGTGGTGGGCCTGCTGCTGGGCGTCGTGGTCACCGTCCTCGCCGCCTACCTCCCGGCCCGCCGCGCCGGCAAGGTCTCCCCGATGGCCGCGCTGCGCGACGCCGGCACCCCGGCGGACGGCAAGGCCGGTCTCGTACGCGGTCTGATCGGCCTGGTGCTGACCGGCGCCGGAGCCTTCGCGCTCTACACGGCGGCCACCGCCGACAAGGCCAGCGACGGTTCGCTGGTGCTGGGCGCGGGTGTCGTCCTCACCCTGATCGGCTTCGTGATCATCGGCCCGCTGCTCGCGGGCGGGGTGGTCCGGGTCATCAGCGCCGTACTGCTGCGCATGTTCGGCCCGGTCGGCCGGCTCGCCGAGCGCAACGCGCTGCGCAACCCGCGCCGTACGGGCGCCACCGGTGCCGCCCTGATGATCGGCCTGGCGCTGGTCGCCTGCCTCTCCGTGGTCGGATCGTCCATGGTGGCGTCGGCGACGGACGAGCTCGACAAGTCGGTCGGCGCGGACTTCATCGTCCAGGGCAACCAGCGGATCGTGCTGCAGGCCGAGAAGGCCATGGAGGCGACGCCGGGCCTGGAGCACGTCACCCGCTACAAGGACCTCGAAGCCAGGACGACCTCGCCGGACGGCCAGGTCGACGACTCGGGGATCACAGCAGCTGACCCCTCCTACGCCCAGGACCTGCGCCGCAAGACGACCGCCGGTGAGCTGTCGGCGGCGTACGGCAAGGACGCCATGTCGGTCGGCTCGGACTACGCCAAGAAGCACGGGGTGAAGCTCGGCGACACCGTGAGCGTCGCCTTCAAGGGCGGCAAGACGGCGAAGCTCAAGGTCGCGGCCATCACGGACGACGACGTGGCCATCGACAAGGGCGCCCGGTACACGAGCATCGAGACGATGAAGAAGTACCTGCCCGCGAACAAGATCCCGCCGAACGAGATCATGTTCGCCAAGGCCAAGGACGGCCAGGAGAAGCAGGCGTACGCCGCCCTGAAGAAGTCCATGGAGCCCTACCCGCAGTACCAGGTCCGCGACCAGACGGACTACAAGCAGGAGTTGAAGGACCAGATCGGCCAGCTCCTGAACATGGTCTACGGTCTGCTGGCCCTGGCGATCGTCGTGGCGGTCCTGGGCGTGGTGAACACCCTGGCCCTGTCGGTCGTCGAGCGCACCCGCGAGATCGGCCTGATGCGCGCCATCGGCCTCTCCCGCCGCCAGCTGCGCCGCATGATCCGCCTGGAGTCGGTCGTCATCGCCCTCTTCGGCGCCCTCCTCGGCCTCGGCCTGGGCATGAGCTGGGGCGCCACCGCCCAGAAGCTCCTCGCCCTGGAGGGCCTGAAGGTCCTGGACATCCCGTGGCCGACGATCACCTTCGTCTTCATCGGCTCGGCGTTCGTGGGCCTGTTCGCCGCCCTGATCCCGGCGTTCCGGGCGGGCCGGATGAATGTGCTGAACGCGATCGCCACCGACTAGCGGCCGAGAGGCCGCCGCACAGCCACCGCGTACGGGGGTTGCGGGGGATGGGCCCGGTCCGAGGAGAGTCGATCTCCTCGGACCGGGCCCGCGGCGTGTCTCGGAGCTACCGCCGTTCGAGGAGTACGTAGCCGTAGGCGGCGCCGACGACGGCGTACTCGGCGTGCGGGTGCAGCTGACGAGCGTACGCCTGGACGTCGTGGACGGAGCGGGAGGTGTTGTCCAGGGCGATGAAGTCCGGGGTGATGCCATGGGTGGTGCCGACCCAGAAGACCCGGCAGCGCGAGGTGAGCCGGCTGCTCGGCCCGGTGTTCGCCTCGACGCTCGCCCCGTCCGGGACGAGCGCCAGCATCCGCTCGACGTCACTCACGCGCGCGGGTTTGCGATACGCGTCGGGCTCGGTCAGCAGGGACAGCGGGAGTGTGGTCGTCAGCGCGAGGGAGGCCGCGGCGACGGCGGCCGGGAGGTGCAGCGCGTACGAACGCAGCCACGGGCGCGGGCTGTAGCGGGCGCGGGAGAGCGCGTCGGCGAGGGCGAGTGAGAGGACCGGCATCAGGACCGCGCTGTAGTGCCAGTCCGTTCCCCAGTAGTGCGCGTCCGAGGAGCCGAAGCGCCAGCCCAGGGTCGGCAGGGCGACCAGGAGGAGCGGGGAGCGCAGGGCGAGCAGGCCGGTGGTGGGGATCAGCAGCCACGCGAGGGTACGGAGTTTGGTGCCCATGCCGTCGAGGGGGCTGCCCGCGTCACCGATCTTGCCCCAGTAGGCGTAGGTGTCCCCGGTGTTGAAGGCCGGTATCACCAGCGTGAGGGTGACGACCGTGGCCAGGACGCCGAGGGCGGCGACTCCGAGGGCGTACAGCGCGGCCCGCCGGGACGAGCGCCGCGCCCGCACCGCGACCACCAGGGCGATCGCGGCCAGCGTCAGACCGAGATCCTCCTTCACCAGCACCAGGGGGAGTGCCCACAGGAGGGCCGCGCGCCGGCGGTGGGCGAGGAGCGCTTCGAGGGCGAAGGCGATCAGCGGGACGGCGAAGCAGATCTCGTGGAAGTCGAAGTCGACGGTGCGCTGGATGCCCCAGGAGAGCCCGTACGCGGCCCCGAGCGCGAGCCCGCGGTGCCGCCCGAGAAGCCTCGCCGCGGCTCGGGTGACCGGCACGGCGGACAGCGCGAGCAGCGCGGCCTGCGCGACGAGGAGGGTGACGGGCGTGGGGAACAGCCGGTAGGCCGGGGCGAGCAGCGCCGTGATGGGGCTGAAGTGGTCGCCGAGGATGTTCGTGCTGGGGCCCTTGAGATCGGCCACCGGGGCCTGGAGGTGGGCGTAGGCGCGGACTGCCTGCTCGAAGATGCCGAGGTCCCAGGACTTGGTGGCGAGGTGGCGGTAGCGGCCGAGGGAGAGCGCCGCGTACGCCACGAAGAGGACGGTGGCCAGGAGGTGCGGGTCGAGGGGGCGCCGGTCACGGGTGGGGGCGGGCGTGACCGGCCGGGGTATGTGGGGGGTTGCCGGGGCGCGGTCCGGTGGGGCGGCGGCCTGGGCTGTGTGCACGGGGTGTGGTCCTTGGGCGGGGGAGCAAGTGCGGGTGGGGGTGGGCGTGGGTGGATCTCGCCTCCGCCGCCCCTACCCGTCCCATCTTCCCGGGGGCTCTGCCCCTGGACCCCCTCGGGGTTGTTTTTCGGCTCCGGGTGGGTGGGGGCTGGTCGCGCCGTTCCCCGCGCCCCTGACGAGGCGCGGCCACTTCTCGGGACGCCCGCACCCACGCCGGGCACGGAAAGCCGGGCGTTGTCCACAGGCCCGGCGCCCCGCACCTCGGCGTCGTACGCTTAAGACCCCCGGCCCGTAACACGTGTCGGGCGGTTCGCGTTGCCCACTCCCCGGGATGGAAGCCCTTCATGAGCCTGCACGGTCTGCTCGACGTCGTCGTCAAGGACGCCGCCCTCGCGGAAGCGGTGAGGGCCGCCGCCGACGGCAACCGTACGCATGTCGACCTGGTCGGCCCACCCGCGGCCCGCCCCTTCGCGGTGGCGGCCCTGGCCCGCGAGGCCGGCCGTCCCGTACTGGCGGTGACGGCGACGGGCCGCGAGGCCGAGGACCTGGCCGCGGCGCTGAGGTCCCTCCTCCCGTCGGAGGGCATCGTCGAGTACCCGTCGTGGGAGACGCTCCCGCACGAGCGGCTGTCCCCGCGCAGCGACACCGTCGGCCGTCGCCTCGCCGTGCTGCGGCGGCTGGCCCACCCGCGTCCCGACGACCCGGAGACCGGCCCGGTCTCGGTCGTCGTCGCCCCGGTCCGCTCCGTGCTGCAGCCGCAGGTCAAGGGCCTCGGCGACCTGGAGCCGGTGGCGTTGCGCACGGGCCAGAGCGCCGACCTGGGCGAGGTCGTCGAAGCGCTCGCGGCAGCCGCGTACTCGCGGGTCGAGCTGGTCGAGAAGCGCGGCGAGTTCGCGGTCCGCGGCGGCATCCTGGACGTCTTCCCGCCCACCGAGGAGCACCCGCTGCGCGTGGAGTTCTGGGGCGACGACGTCGAGGAGATCCGCTACTTCAAGGTCGCCGACCAGCGCTCCCTCGAAGTCGCCGAGCACGGCCTGTGGGCGCCGCCCTGCCGCGAGCTGCTGCTCACGGACGACGTACGGGAGCGGGCCGCCAGGCTGGCCGAGGAGCACCCGGAGCTGGGCGAGCTGCTCGGCAAGATCGCCGAGGGCATCGCCGTAGAGGGAATGGAGTCGCTGGCACCGGTCCTGGTCGACGACATGGAGCTGCTGCTCGACGTCCTGCCCAAGGGTTCGATGGCCGTCGTCTGCGATCCGGAGCGGGTGCGGACGCGGGCCGCGGACCTGGTGGCGACGTCGCAGGAGTTCCTGCAGGCGTCCTGGGCGGCGACCGCCGGCGGCGGCGAGGCCCCCATCGATGTGGACGCGGCCTCCCTGTGGTCCATCGCGGACGTACGGGACCGGGCGCGTGAGCTGGACATGATGTGGTGGTCGGTGTCGCCGTTCGCGGCAGACGAAGACCTCGACGCGGACACCCTCAAGCTGGGCATGCACGCCCCCGAGACCTACCGCGGCGACACCGCGCGGGCCCTCGCCGACACCAAGGGCTGGCTCGCCGACGGCTGGCGCACCGTGTACGTCACCGAGGCACACGGCCCCGCCGCCCGTACCGTCGAGGTCCTCGGCGGCGAGGGCATCGCGGCCCGCCTCGACACGGACCTGGCGGCCATCAGCCCCTCCGTCGTCCATGTGGCGTGCGGCTCCATCGACTACGGCTTCGTCGACCCGGCGCTGAAGCTCGCCGTCCTCACCGAGACCGACCTCTCCGGCCAGAAGGCGGCCGGCAAGGACGGCGCCCGCATGCCGGCCCGCCGCCGAAAGACCATCGACCCGCTCACCCTCGAAGCGGGCGACTACATCGTGCACGAGCAGCACGGCGTCGGCCGCTACATCGAGATGGTGCAGCGCACGGTCCAGGGCGCGACCCGCGAGTACCTGGTCGTGGAGTACGCCCCAGCCAAGCGCGGCCAGCCCGGCGACCGCCTGTACATCCCGACCGACCAGCTGGAGCAGATCACCAAGTACGTCGGTGGCGAGGCCCCCACGCTGCATCGCCTGGGCGGCGCCGACTGGACGAAGACCAAGGCGCGCGCCAAGAAGGCGGTCAAGGAGATCGCGGCGGATCTGATCAAGCTGTACAGCGCGCGCATGGCGGCGCCCGGGCACGCGTTCGGCTCCGACACCCCGTGGCAGCGCGAGCTGGAAGACGCCTTCCCGTACGCGGAGACCCCGGACCAGCTGACAACGATCGCCGAGGTCAAGGAGGACATGGAGAAGACGGTCCCGATGGACCGCCTGGTCTGCGGCGACGTGGGCTACGGCAAGACGGAGATCGCGGTCCGCGCGGCCTTCAAGGCGGTGCAGGACGGCAAGCAGGTGGCCGTGCTCGTCCCCACGACCCTCCTTGTGCAGCAGCACTTCGGCACATTCTCCGAGCGCTACTCGCAATTCCCGGTGAACGTAAGGGCGCTCAGCCGCTTCCAGACGGACACGGAGGCCAAGGCGGTCCTGGAGGGCCTGCGCGACGGTGCGGTGGACGTCGTCATCGGCACCCACCGGCTGTTTTCGGCGGAGACGAAGTTCAAGGACCTGGGCCTGGTCGTCGTCGACGAGGAGCAGCGCTTCGGCGTCGAGCACAAGGAGCAGCTGAAGAAGCTGCGCGCCAACGTCGACGTGCTGACGATGTCCGCGACCCCGATTCCGCGCACCCTGGAGATGGCGGTCACGGGCATCCGCGAGATGTCGACGATCACCACGCCCCCGGAGGAGCGGCACCCGGTCCTGACCTTCGTCGGCCCGTACGAGGAGAAGCAGATCGGCGCGGCCATCCGCCGCGAACTGCTGCGCGAGGGCCAGGTCTTCTACATCCACAACCGTGTCGAGTCCATCGACCGCGCGGCCGCGCGTCTCAGGGAGATCGTCCCGGAGGCACGCATCGCGACGGCGCACGGCCAGATGGGAGAGCAGTCCCTGGAGCAGGTGGTCGTCGACTTCTGGGAGAAGAGGTTCGACGTGCTCGTGTCGACCACGATCGTCGAATCCGGCATCGACATCTCCAACGCCAACACGCTGATCGTGGAGCGCGGCGACAACTTCGGCCTCAGCCAACTGCACCAGCTGCGAGGCCGAGTCGGGCGCGGACGGGAACGCGGATACGCGTACTTCCTCTACCCCCCGGAGAAGCCGCTGACGGAGACGGCGCACGAGCGTCTCGCGACCATCGCCCAGCACACCGAGATGGGTGCGGGCATGTACGTCGCGATGAAGGACCTGGAGATCCGCGGCGCGGGCAATCTGCTCGGCGGCGAGCAGTCCGGTCACATCGCGGGCGTCGGCTTCGACCTCTACGTACGCATGGTCGGCGAGGCGGTCGCGGACTACCGCGCCTCGCTGGAAGGCGGCGTGGAGGAGGAGCCGCCGCTGGAGGTCAAGATCGAGGTCCCGGTCGACGCGCACGTCCCGCACGACTACGCCCCCGGCGAGCGGCTCCGCCTCCAGGCCTACCGTTCCATCGCCTCCGCCAACACGGAGCAGGACATCAAGTCCGTACGCGAGGAACTCGTCGACCGCTACGGCAAGTTGCCCGAGCCGGTGGAGAACCTGCTGATGGTGGCCGGCCTTCGGATGCTCGCGCGCGCCTGCGGCGTCGGCGAGATCGTTCTCCAGGGCAACAACATCCGCTTCGCCCCAGTGGAGTTGAGGGAGTCCCAGGAACTCCGCCTGAAGCGCCTGTACCCGGGCACTGTCATCAAGCCTGCCGCTCACCAGATCCTGGTGCCCCGCCCGAAGACGGCGAAGGTGGGCGGGAAGCCGTTGGTGGGACGGGAGTTGCTGGGGTGGACCGGAGAGTTCCTGGCTTCGGTTCTCGGGTCGTAGGACCTGGCTCCGCGTCCGGGCGCGGCCCGGCGCGTACGGGGGAAGGGGCGGCGGCGGTCCGGGCGCCCTGGCCCTCGGCGGCGGTCGCCCGGCGCGCGAGCTGGTCATGGAGCTCAACCGGGCGCGGCTGTGGGAGGGAGCCGCGCCCGGTCAGAGGGAGCGGAACAGCATTCCCGTCAGGGCGCGGAAGACCTCCTCGGGATCCTGATCGCCCACCGGACCGTCCAGATTGTGGCTCAGGAGCAGTGTGGCGAAGCCGTGGGCGAGGGACCAGGCGGCGACCGAGGCGAGACGGGCGTCGGGGCCGCGGCCCTCGGCCGGTACGGAGGTGACCGCCGCGCGCAGGCGCTCGCCCGCGAGCGTCCTGGCGGTCGTCAGCTCCAGGTCGTTCTGACGCAGCAGTCCCGGTGTGAACATCACCTGGAAGTGCGCGGGATGCTCACGCGCGAACCGTACGTAGCGCACGCCCGCGTCTTTCAGGTCGCCGGCCTCCGCCAGCGCGGCCGCGAGGAGCTCGTACCCCTCGGCGCCGATCGCGGTGAGCAGGCCCGTGCGGTCCTTGAAGTGGTGGGCCGGGGCGGCGTGCGAGACGCCCGCGCGGCGGGCCAGGTCGCGCAGGCTCAGCGCGGACGGGCCCTCGACGGTGATGACGTCGAGCGCGGCGGTGAGGATCGCGCGGCGCAGGTCGCCGTGGTGGTAGGGGCGCGCCGGGTCGCCGGTCTTCGCGGGGTTCATGGTCAGCAGCGTACGCCGAATCTAGGCATTGACAAGTTCGGCGGACTCGGGCAATCTAGTCAGTGTCAAGTTGTGGAGTGAGCGGGACGCGACGAGGGGTGGAGTCATGTCGGAGAACGTCAGCGGGACGAGCACCACGAGCGAGACGGAAGCCGGAGTCGGGGCGGATGTCGGCGCCGGGGCGGGTGTCGAGCTCGGCCGGGTGCGCCAGCTCTGGCATCTGCTGGAGCCCCTGCACGCCGTGCTCTACTACGCGCCGGAGACCTTCGAGGAAGCGGCCGCGCTCGGTTACGCCACACAGGAGCGCTGGCCGAGCTACTTCCCTTACCGCGCCGCGCCGTTGGGGGCGGTCGGGAGCGAGCGCGTGGCCTCCGCCTTCTACAGCTTCAGTCCGCGCATGGTCGCGGAACACATGAAGGCCGCGTGGCAGACCGCGAGCCCGGAGCAGGTGCTGAAGGCGCGGGAGCGCGCTGTCGACCGGGCCTACCGCGCGATATTCGGGGACCGCGTCCCCAGCCCCGAACTCGCCGAGGCCGCCGCCCTGGCCCGCCGTGCCGCCGAGGCCGCGAACACCGCGGGCCGCCCACTCGCCGCCGCCAACGCGGAGTTGGCCTGGCCCGAGGCCCCCCACCTCCAGCTCTGGCACGCGGCGACGATCCTGCGCGAGCACCGCGGCGACGGCCACCTCGCCGCACTGCTCATCGCCGGGCTCGACCCCGTCGAGTCACTCGTCTCCTTCGCGGCGATAGGCGCGGCCTCCGTGGAGCGCTTCGAGAGCCGCGGCTGGAGCCCCGAGGAATGGACCGCCGCCCGCCAACGCCTCACCGCCCGGGGCCTGGTGAGCGAGGACGGCGCCGCCACCCCCGCCGGCCAGGAACTGCGCCGCCAGGTCGAACAGCACACGGACGAACTGGCCGCCGCCCCTTGGCGCATCCTCGGCCCGGACGACACCGCCCGCCTCGCCGACCTTCTCGGCGAGTTCTGGGTCGCGGTGCTGAGCTCGGGGCTGCTGCCTTCGGAGACGACGTTGGGGATCGGGAAGGTCTGACGCGTATGTGATGACGCGTGAGGAGGGCCGATGGCCAACTCCGGCTCGCGCAACGCAGAACCGCCCGCGGGACCGGGTCTCCGCGGACGGTCTCTGTTGCTTGGGGTTCAGGGTGATTCAGTCGGCGCAAGCCTCCGTGCGTCAGCGGTTGCGTCCGTGCGTCCGCGGTTAGGGCTGTTCGGGCCGGTCGCGGTCCGTGCCCATCGCGCCTTCGATCTTCTGCTGCGCGTCGTCGACCTGGTCCGTGTACTTGTTGCCCGTCTTTTCGTTGGCTTCCTTTTCCGCGGCGTCGGACATCTGCTTGGCCTTGTCCTGCCCGTGGCTCTTGAACCTGTCGAAGATGCCCATCCAGAGCTCCTTCCGGAGGTGACTCACCACCGACGATACGCCCGGCGTGCACCGATTGCCCGTTGAGTGCGGGTATGGCCGAGGGGCCTCGGCCGCTACCTTGGGACCCGGGGAAACGCGCCCGTTCAGGGCGGACCCGGGGAGGCAGGGGAGGGACGCCGTGCTGCGTCTGAGGGGTGGGGCGGCCGCGGCCGCGCTGGTGGTGTTCGTCGTCGGTGCCGGTGTCAGCGGCTGCAAGAAGGAGACCACGGGTTCCGCGGGCCCGCAGGAGACGGCGGCCGGCGGGGCGGCCCTCGCCGCCGTGGACTCGCTGACCGTCAAGGGGCGTGCGCCCAAGACGGGATACAGCCGGGAGCGGTTCGGAACGGCCTGGGCCGACACGGATTCGAACCGGTGCGACACCCGCGACGACATCCTCAAACGGGACCTGAAGGACGTGAAGTTCAGCGACGGAAAGTGCAAGGTGAGCTCCGGGATCCTCGCCCCGGATCCGTACGGGGGTCAGGACGTGACCTTCGCGCGCGGCCGCAGCCTGGTGGACATAGACCACCTCGTCGCGCTCTCGGACGCCTGGCAGAAGGGTGCCAAGTACTGGGACGCCAGCAAGCGAATAGCCCTGGCCAACGACCCGCTCAACCTCCGAGCCGTCGGCGCCAGCGCCAACCGAAGCAAGGGCGACGGCGACACGGCGACCTGGCTCCCGCCGAACAAGGGGTACCGCTGTACGTATGTCGCCGCGCAGGTCGCCGTGAAGAAGAAGTACGGGCTGTGGGTCACCGCCGCCGAGAAGGCGGCCATGAAGAAGGTGCTCTCCGGCTGCCCCGGCCAGAAGCTCCCTTCGGGCGGCAATCCGACACAGGCGCCGAAGCGGTTCCACGCGAACTAGGTGCCGGCTGATCGCCACCCCTCACCCACGCCGCGTCCGCCCGCTCCGCTGGCGACCACGCCGCGTCCGCCTGCTCCGCCGACGACATCGACATGCCGCCGACTGACCGCGATCCCATGACGCGGCGTCGATGCGGTCGACACGGCAAAACC
Organism: Streptomyces sp. R41; assembly: GCF_041053055.1. NCBI lineage: Bacteria > Bacillati > Actinomycetota > Actinomycetes > Kitasatosporales > Streptomycetaceae > Streptomyces > Streptomyces sp. R41. Next base: position 4,514,919 of record NZ_CP163443.1, on the reverse strand, counting down.
GTTTCATCGGGGCCGAGTCGACGCCTACCGTGTGTGACATGCAGCTGAAGGTGTCAAGTCTCGCCGAGCGCCCGGAGATGCTCGGGCAGGTGGTCCGGATGGCCAACAGCTGGCCGGAGTTCCTGATCCACGACCCGGTGGGCGACACGCACTACGGCCGGATCGCCACCGAGCTTCCGGAGTATGTGCTGTTCGCCGAGGACGAGGACGGGCAGGTGGTCGCCCACGCGTACAGCGTGCCGATCGCCCTCGCGGACGAGGACCGGGGCGAACTGCCCGCGCGGGGCTGGGACGAGGTGCTGGCCTGGGCGTTCGCCGACCGGCGCCGCGGTACGCCGCCCGACACGGTGAGCGCCATCTCGATCGTCGTCGCCCCGCACGCCCAGGGCGGCGGCCTGTCGGCCCGAATGCTCTCCGCGATGCGGGACAACGCCCGGGCGCACGGCTTCACCGAGGTCGTCGCCCCCGTCCGCCCCAGCGCCAAGCACCTGGAACCGCGCACCCCGATGGAGGAGTACGCCTTCCGGGAGCGCGCCGACGGGCTGCCGCACGACCCGTGGCTGCGTGTCCACGTCCGGGCGGGCGGTGTCATCGAGGCGGTGGCACCGGCGTCCATGACGGTCGCGGCCTCGCTGGAGGAGTGGCGCGGCTGGACTGGGCTGCCCTTCGACGCCGAGGGCCTCGTCGAGGTGCCCGGCGCGCTGGTGCCGGTGCACTGCGAAGCGAGGCGCGGATACGCCGTATACGTCGAGCCCAATGTGTGGGTGCGGCACACCCTGTGAGCTCGACGTATGGCTTGCGACGCGGGTGCCCTCCGTCGCGTGAGGGCCCTCAGGCGCCCAGCTTGTCCAGGTCGAGGATCTTGCCCGTGGGGGTCTTGGCCGGGACCGGCTTGTCGTACTCGCTGAAGGTGAGCGTGCCGGGGTCCTTGGCGGAGGTGCTGTCGACCCGCAGCAGGTAGGGCTTGCCCTCGGTGGCGACGTAGAGGGTGTAGCGGTCCTTGCCGTCCTTCTCGTGAAGGATGATCGCCGGGGTGCCGTCGACGGTGCTGGTCTTGCCGCGGGTGGCGTCGGAGTTCACGTCCTCCGCGCCGCCGAGCACGGTGTCGAGGTCGCAGAAGCTCGCGATGTCCTTGGCGTCCGAGCCGGTCGCGGACATCTTGGTCCACTTGCCGGCCAGCATGGCCACGGCCGCGTCGGTGTCGGCCTTGGACTCGCCCTTGCTCTGGGCGCGCAGGAACGCCTCGTCGTACTTCATGTAGACGGTGTCTCCGGTCTTGATGAGATCGGCCTTGCCCTGGCCGGCCATGCTCATCGTGCCGGCGCACTCGCCCTTCTTGTTGAGGGCCATGTCGATCCGGATCGTGCCGCCGTCCTCGTCGTCGGGGACGTCGCCCTTCATCCGGAGCGAGGTGGCGCCCGTGGTGGCCTTCACGGCGCGGTCGGCGATTTCGCCCCCGGTCAGCCCGGAGAACGGGCCCTTCGGCTTGCTGTCCGCCTTGTTCTCGCCGGGCAGACAGCCGGTGAGGCCCGCGGTGGCCGCGGCGGCGAGACAGAGGGCGGCAAGTGCGGTGCGACGCATGAGTGTTCCCCAGGATTTCGGTGAGCGGTGAGGTGTACGTGGATCAGAAGTTGCCGTTGCCGAGCAGCTCGCCGTTGGCGTCATAGACGGTGACGAGGCCGTTGGCGCTGTGCTTCCAGTCGGCGAAGGCGGAGGCGATGAGCTTGGCCGGAGCCGTCCCCTTGCCCATCAGGCCGCCGGTGAAGTCGGTGTAGACGTCGGCGGAGTCGAGCAGGTCGTTCTGTTCGTCGGCGCCCTGGACCTTGGTGACGTGGGAGACGGCAGCCTTCTCCTTTGAGCTGCCGTTCTTGTTCACGAAGGCCTTGAACTGCTCCGCCTGGGAGGCCTTTTCGGTTGCCTTGTCCTCGGCGGGCTTCGTGTCGGACTTCGCGCCTGCGTCCGACTTCTCGTCGGCTCTGGCGGAGCTCTGCTTGTCGCCGGAGCCCTTGCCGTCCGCACCGTTTCCGGCGTTCGCCGACACCGTACCGATGACGATGATCCCCACCACAGCGCCCAGCGCGACCTTGGCCTTCATGCCCATGACTGTCCCCTCCCCAAGTGGCGACCGTCTCTTCCTGGCGGTCCGCCCGTTCGATGGGTCAATAACAGCAGAGTGTGTGAACCGAGTCAACACGATTCACAAGGAGGGTTGTGTACACGCCTGTGAAGCGTTAGATCTTGCGCACGTCGGTATGCTCGACGTCACAGAGCAAATTCGGCGCCACCAGGCGTCACAGGCCAGGACGAGGGGAGCTGGGCGGTGCAGGACAACGCGACAGAGGTGACCGCTGCCGGGATCGCGCGGCTCGCCGGGGTCGGCCGCGCCGCCGTGAGTAACTGGCGCCGCCGCCACGCCGACTTCCCCAAGCCGGTCGGCGGCACCGAGACCAGCCCCTCCTTCGCGCTCGCCGAAGTCGAGGCCTGGCTGCGCGACCAGGGCAAACTCGCCGAGGTCCCGCTCCGCGAACGCGTCTGGCAGCAGCTCGCCGGACACCCCGAGGGCCCCGTCACGGCCCTCGTGCACGCCGGCTGCGCACTCCTGCTCATCCATGACCGCCCCACCGACTGGCTGGAGCTGAGCGCGGGGTCCGACGAACGCCTGGCCGCCCTGCTGCCCGCCGCGCTCGATCAGGTGATCACCCCCCGCTTCGGCGCGCCTCGCGAGCGCGCTGTGAACACCCCGACCGGCCCCGAGCTCCTCCCCTCCGCCCCGCTCTTGCGCGGCGCCGCCGAGCTCGCCGCCGGGCTGGGCGCGCGGCAGACATACGAGTTCCTGCTGGGCCGGCACCTCGACAACAACCCGCGGCAGTACACACTCACCCCGGGCGACCTCGCCGCGTTGATGGCCGAGCTGGCCGGACCGGCGCGCACGGCGCTCGATCCGGCGTGCGGCACCGGTGCGCTCCTGCGGGCCGTGGCGCCCAAGCCGGACCAGGAGCTGTACGGCCAGGACAGCGCCCCCGAACTGGCGGCCCTCTCCGCGCTGCGGCTCGCCCTCCAGAGCAAGGCCGCCGTCCGCACCGCCGCCGGCGACACCCTGCGCGCCGACGCGCATCCCACGCTCCAGGCCGACGCCGTCCTGTGCCACCCGCCGTTCAACGAGCGCAACTGGGGCCACGACGAGCTCGCCTACGACGCGCGCTGGGAGTACGGCTTCCCGGCCCGCACGGAGTCCGAACTGGCGTGGGTGCAGCATGCGTTGGCCCACCTCAAGGACGGCGGCAGCGCCGTCATGCTGATGCCCCCGGCCGCCGCCTCCCGCCGCTCGGGCCGCCGTATCCGAGCCGACCTGCTGCGCCGCGGCGCGCTGCGTGCGGTGATCGCCCTGCCGATCGGTGCGGCGCCCCCGTACAACATCCCGCTGCACATCTGGGTGCTGCGGCGCCCCGAAAAGGCGCCCGCGCAGCCCGAGTTGCTGCTCGTCGACACCGGTGCGCTGGCCGCGGACGGCCGGGGCGGCCTGGACTGGCAGGCCGTGCGCACGGCGGTTCTCGAGGCCTGGCGGCCCTTCGAGCGCACCGGCAGCGCGCGGGAGGAGCCCGGGTTCAGCCGCTCGGTGCCCGTCATCGAACTCCTCGACGACGACGTCGACCTGGCCCCCGCCCGCCATCTGCCGCCGGCCACCGCGGGGGGCGGCACCGAGCAGCTCGTGGACGTACGCGAGCGGCTCGGCGAGACCCTGCGCCTGACCGCCGACCTCACGCCCTCCGAGGCGCAGCGCACGCAGCCGGCGCGCTGGCCCCTCATCACCGTCGGTGAACTCGCGCGCGGGGGCGCGCTCCTGCTGCGTACAGGCGGAAACGGGGCACCCGCGCGCGTGCCCGTGCTCACCGACCACGACGTGCTCGCCGGAATCGCGCCGTCCGGGACCCTTCCCGAAGGGGAGGACGAAGCAGTGCTGGTCGAGAAGGGCGATGTCGTCGTCCCTGTGCTCGGCGGCGGCTCCGTCGCGCGCGTGGTCGACGAGCTCACGGCGGGCGCCGCCCTGGGGCGCAACCTCACGCTCCTGCGCCCCGACCCGGCCGCCCTCGACCCGTGGTTCCTGGCCGGCTTCCTGCGCGGCACCGCCAACAACCGCCAGGCCAGCAGTTACGCGTCCACCGCCACCCGGCTCGACGTGCGCCGCCTCCAGCTGCCCCGGCTGCCGCTCGACGAACAGCGCCGCTACGGCGAGCGCTTCCGCGCGCTGGCCGAGTTCGAGGACGCGCTCCGGCGCGCGGGCCGGCTCGGCGAACAGTTGGTGCGCGGCATGTACGACGGTCTGACGGACGGGACGGTCGCGCCCGACTGACGGAACGGGAGATTCCAGGGAAGCCCTCGAAAACCCGCCGAGGCGCGCGAAGTGATCAGCACGACAACGGTTCGGTACAACCCGGGACCCGTTGTCCTTGTCGGCCTATACGCTCGGACTCCGAACTCGTACGTCCGTCCCCATCAGGCCTCCAGGAGCAGCCATGCAAGGCCACGGCTACGCGCCGCCTCCGCCGAAGCGACCCTCGACCGGGGTGCTGGTCGTGCTGCGCGTGATCTTCGTGGCAGTGGCGATCCTCAGCATCGGCTTCCTGGCGTGGGTGGCGCCGCTCAGGGCGGCGATCGTCACCCACCGGCGCGCGGACTGGTGGATCTTCGGGGGGTCGCTCGTGGTCCTCGGCACCAGCTTCGCCTTCCTCAGCACCGACCACACCGACGACTTCAGCAGCCCGAACGGCAACGTGGGCATGATCATCCTGCTGCTGAACGCCGCGGCCTGCGTCGGCTACTACCTGTACGCCGACATACGCCATTACCACCGGCTGTACCCCACCGGCTATCTGCCGCCCCAGGCCCCGGCGGTGAACTACGGCTACCCGCAGCCAATGTCGCCGTACGTGGCCACGCCCCCGCAGCCGCTGGTGACACCACTGCCCGCTCCCGCGCAGCACACCCCCGCGCCGCACACCCCCGTTCCGCCGCCCCCGCAGCGGCCCGCGCCCGCGCGGATCGACCAGGTGCGTGCCGAGCTCGACGAGCTCAGTGACTACCTCCGCAAGCACGACGGTCATCACGACGACGGCAGGGACGGCAGGTGAGCGTGGCGACGGGACGCATGATCGCGAACCGCTACGAACTGTCCACGCTGATCGGGCAGGGCGGCATGGGCCAGGTCTGGACGGCCTACGACCAGCGCCTCGACCGGCGCGTAGCCGTCAAGCTGCTGCGCCCCGACAAGGTCGCGGGCCAGGAGGCCGACGAGCTGCGCCGCCGCTTCGTGCGCGAGTGCCGCGTCACCGCGCAGGTCGACCACCCCGGCCTGGTCACGGTTCACGACGCGGGCAGCGAGGGCGAGGAGCTGTTCCTCGTCATGCAGTACGTCGACGGGGCCGACCTCTCCGACCACCTCGCCGAACACGACCCGTACCCCTGGCAGTGGGCGGTCGCCGTCGCCGCGCAGCTGTGCGCCGTGCTGAGCGCCGTACACGCCGTGCCGATCGTGCACCGCGACCTGAAACCGCGGAATGTGATGGTCAAGCAGGACGGCACGGTCACCGTCCTCGACCTCGGCGTCGCCTCCGTCATGGACACCGACACGACCCGGCTCACCCACACCGGTTCGCCCATCGGCTCGCCCGCCTACATGGCCCCCGAGCAGGCGATGGGCGGCGCGGTCGGCCCGTACACGGACCTGTACGCACTCGGCGTACTGCTGCATGAACTCCTCAGCGGAGACGTGCCGTTCTCCGGCTCCACCGCGCTCGGCGTGCTGCACCGCCACCTCTACGAGCCGCCGCTCCCGGTGCGCCGACTGCGCCCCGAGGTGCCGCCCGCGCTGGAGGGGCTCGTGCTGCGCCTGCTCTCCAAGGACCCGCAGCACCGGCCGGGGTCCGCGCAGGAGACGTACGAGCAACTGCTCCCGCTGCTGCCCGCGCGCGGCATGCCCACCGGAGCTCCCCTCGACCCCACGCGCCCCTTCCTGCGCCCGCACGCCCCGTGGCCGGACCGGGCGCGTACGCCGGCGTCGCAGCCGCAGGCCGCGCCCGCCGTGGAGAAGGCCGATGTCGCGGGCGCCGTCGACGAGGTCAAGCGGCTGCTCGGCGAGGGGCGCATCACGCAGGCCGTCGACATCCTCGGTTCGATCCTCCCGGCGGCCGCCGCCGAACACGGCGAGCACTCGCCCGTCGTACGCACCTTGCGCAAGCAGTACGCGGCCACGCTCATGGACGACGGCCAGTACCGGCGCGCCCTGCCCGAACTGCGCCGTCTCGCCGACGAGCGCGCTGCCGAGGCCGGTCAGGCCGACCCGCAGTCCCTGCGCTTCCGCTACGAGGCCGCGCAGTGCCTGGAGCAGCTCGGCGAACCCGCCGCGGCGCTCGCGGAGTACCGCGCGCTGCTGCCGTACTACGAGAACCAGTACGTCGCCGGGGACCCGGAGATCTCCCTCGAAGTCCGCCGCCGCATAGGTCACTTGCTGCTCGCCCTCGGCGACCGGGGCGCCGCCCACGACACACTGGCCAGGCTGCTGCACGACGTGGAGCGGTTGCGCGGACCCGGGCACCCGATGGCGGCGGAAATCCGGCGGACATTGCAGTGGCTGGGACAGGTGCGGGGCTGAAGCGCGGCGCCCGACCGTAAGTTTTGCGCCACCTTGGCCGAAGCTTGTGATGATCAAGGTGCGGGGTTTCCCGAGCGGTGAGGGCACGCCCGGTACGTTGCGATCCGTTTCCGTGCGCCACGCGCACGCGTGCGCGCCGTCCATGTCCGTCGAGGGCCCCCGAAGGCCGTAGCAGGCCATCCCATTTCGTGCCGCACGCGCGCGTGCCCCGCGCACCCGTCACTTGAACCATGGGGTGGGGATTTCATGTCCAGCCATCGGCATTCCAAGAAGCGCAGGTACGTGGCATGGGCCGCGGCCGGTGCCGCCGTGGTCGCCGGAGCCGGGATCGCCGCGCAGACCTCGATGGCCGCCACCACGTGGCCCGCGCAGCGGACCTTCACCGGGCGCGCCTTCGACACCTGCGCCGCGCCCTCGCTGTCCGCGATGAAGGCCTGGCACACCGGCTTCTACGGCGCAGCCGCCGTCTACGTAGGCGGCAAGAACCGCGGCTGCAGCCAGCCCAACCTCACCGCCTCCTGGGTGAAGTCGGTCAGCACGGTCGGCTGGAAACTCATCCCCCTGTACGTCGGCGCCCAGCCGCCCTGCCAGACCGGGTCCAGCCCCGAGAAGCTCACCGCGTCCACTGCGGCCTCGCTCGGTGCGACCGACGCCGCGGACGCCGTGGCCAAGGCATCGGCGCTCGGCATGAAGGCCGGCAGCCCGATCTACCTTGACATGGAGGCGTACGACACGACGAACACGGCCTGCAACAACGCCGTGTTGACATATGTCCGCGCCTTCGACCAAGCGCTGCACGCCAAGACGTACCGCACCGGCTACTACGGCTTCACCAGCTCCAGCGCCAAGGCCATCGCGAACGCGACCGACAAGACCGACCTGCCGGGCAACCTCTGGTACGCGCTGTGGGACAAGCAGAACACCACGACCGCGGACTGGCCGTTCGGCGCCACCCAGTTCACGAACCACAGCCGCGCCCACCAGTACATGGTGAACAGCAAGGAGTCGCGCGGCGGTTACACGATCACCGTGGACCGGGACGCGTGGGACGCGCCGGTGGCGATCACGGGCTGATGCCCGTGTGCGGCGAATGACGCCGAGGTGAAGGTGCGACGGTGCCCGAAGGCTGGGCGAATCGTTGGTCGAAAGGGTGGCCGAGAGCTGGGCCACTGCCTACCATCGATCACCGCAAGACTTTGTGCACCGTCGCACAATCTCCTCAGGAGGCTTCCTTGCACCGCCGCCGTCGCACCGCGCTCGTCCTCTCCGCCGCGCTCGTCGCCGCGGCCCCTCTCCTGTCCGCGTGCGGCAGCGACGCGCATCCGGGCGCCGCGGCCGTCGTCGGCGGTCAGCGGATCACGGTCGCGCAGCTGGAGAGCCGGGTGAAAGAGGTGCGCGCGGCGCAGAAGGCCGCCACCAAGGACGAGGCCCAGTACGAGCAGACCATCGCCAGGACCGGCACACTCGCCCGCGACACCCTGCACGGCATGGTCCTCGACCGGGTCCTGGACCGCGCCGCGAAGAACGCGGGCGTCACTGTGACCCGCAAGGACACTCAGCAGCTGCGGGCCTCCCTCGAGCAGCAGGCGGGCGGCGCGCAGGCACTGGAGGCCGCCTGGCTGCAGAACTACGGGGTGGCGCCGGCGCGCCTCGGCGACAGCCTGCGCACCGAGGTCGAGGCGCAGAAGCTCGCCGCCACGCTGGGCGTCGACATGAACACCACCGACGGCAAGGCCACCTTCTGGAAGGCGATGTCCGTCGCCTCCAAGGAACTCCACGTCGACCTGAACCCGCGTTACGGCGCCTGGGACGTCCAGAAGAGCAGCCGCGTCGACGCGAAGACGCCGTGGCTGCGGGAGGTCACCGCGGCGGGGACCCAGCAGACGACGTAACGGCCTGCGGGGCGGGCGGGGCTGTGGATAAACGGTTCGGCCGGGCGGCTCGCGGATAGAGTCGTACGGCGATCCCCGTTCGGCAGTCGAAGGGCCGTCCTCTTTCGGCAGTCGTGAGGGCGTTTCCGTCCGGCAGTCGTACGGCGTCCGCGTCCAGCCGGCTCGTGGACCGACGGTCGGCCGCCGGGCCTGTGGACAACTCCTGGGGCTGTCGGTGGTGTGGGTTACGTTCGAGGGGTGAACGCAACCAGCTTCGACGGCGCCCCGGACGCGACCGGCCCCGGTGCCCCCGCCCCCTCCACCGACCCCGGTCGTATCGTCCTGCTCACCACCAGCCACCGGGTGGCGCCCGGGCTGCTGTCCTGGCCCGCCTGGCAGGCGCTCCGTGGGGCCGACCAGGTGCTGTGCGCGGACGGCGCGCACCCGCAGTTGCCCTATCTGCGTGAGGCGGGCATCGCCGTCGACGAGGCGTCCCCGACCGCCCAGGAGCTGGTCGACGCGTGCGCGGGCGGCCGCACCCTGGTCGTCGTCGCCACCGGCGAGGGCGAGCCACGGCTCACCGACGGCCTGGCCCGCCTGGCCGGCTCCGGCCGCATACAGATGCCTGACCTGGAGCTGCTCCCCGCCTCGTACGACCTGCCGGGCGCCCGCCTCCTCGACCTCGTCCAGGTCATGGACCGCATCCGCGCCGAGTGCCCCTGGTCGTCCCAGCAGACCCACAAGGGCCTGGCGAAGTACGGCATCGAGGAGGCGTACGAACTGGTCGAGGCGATCGAGGAGGGCGACCGCGACGAGCTGCGCGAAGAGCTCGGCGACGTCCTGCTCCAGGTCGTCTTCCACGCCCGCATCGCCGAGGAGGACGAGGACGCGCCCTTCTCCATCGACGACGTCGCGGGCGGCATCGTGGCCAAGCTCATCCACCGCCACCCGCACGTCTTCGGGGACGAGACGGCCACCACCCCTGAGGAGGTCAAGGAGCACTGGCTGCGCACGAAGGCCGTGGAGAAGCAGCGGACATCCGTGACGGAGGGGGTCCCGCTGGGCCAGCCGGGCCTGGCGCTGGCGGCGAAGCTGGCATCCAGGGTGCGCACGGCGGGACTTGACGTCGAGCTGCCGCGGGGCGAGGGCGTCGGGTACGAGCTGCTGGCGACAGCCGCGCGCGCCGAGGCCGAGGGCGTGGACCCGGAGGCGGCGCTCCGGGCGGCGGCACGGGCGTACCGGGACGCGATCCGGGCGGCGGAGGGGTCTTCGGGGGCAGACGCGGGGGACTGAGCGCCGGTGCCTGAGGGGCCGGGCGGAGGGGGACGGCTGAGGGCCGGGTGCCTGAGGCCGGGGGCGGAGGGGGACGGCTGAGGGCCGGGTACCTGAAGCCCCGGGGGTGAGGGTCGGATGCCTGACGATCGGGGGAGCCGGGGCGGCCGGGCCGGAGTTACGCCTGCGGGGCGCGGCTCGACGGGTTGTGCCAGCTCGGCTGTGGACGATCGAGGAGCCACTCCGCCGCGCCCACCGGCCGGGGGTTCCCGCGGCCGGTCGGTGCCAGGACATCGTGGAAGATCCGCTCTGTCGGCGTGCCGAAAGCGGGCAGCGTCTCGCCGATCTCCTCGACGAGCTGGGGCGGACCGGCGAGATAGACGTCGTGCCGGGTCCAGCCGGCGCGGTTGCCCAGCGCGGTCAGCAGCCGTTCGGTCGCCTGGGCCTTGGGCCGGCCGGGCGCGGGGGTGATGAAGGTGACGGCGAGCCGCCGAAGCCGGGCCTGCAACCGCTCGACGGCGTCCCGGTCGTACAGGTACGAGGTGTCGCGGGCGACGAGGAACAGCCGGGCCTCGTGCGTGTCGTCGAGCTGTTGCAGCAGCGCCTTCACGGGTGCCCATCCGGTGCCGGCCGCGATGAGGGTGAGGGGCCGTTCCACGGGCGTGCGCAGGGTCAGCCCGCCGCCGGGCGCGCCCAGCCGCAGGACGTCGCCCTCCCGGGTCTGCCGGACGAGCGCGGTGGAGAGGACGCCGTCCTCGACCCGGCTGATGTGCAGGTCGACGGTGTGGTCGGCGCGGGGCGCGTTGGCCAGCGAGTACGGCCGCCAAATGCCCGGAAGATGGGCGACGTTGACGCTGACGTACTGGCCGGGGGAGTAGCGCAGCCGGCGGCGCGGTCGCAGGGTCAGTACGACGAGGTCGTCGCCGTGCCGCGTCCGGGCGATCACCTCGGCGTCCCACCAAGGCGGTTCGCCGTGCTGCTGCGCCTCCCACGCGCCCTGCAGCATCACATTCGTGATCGCCCCGTACGCCTCGCCCCAGGCCTTCTCGACCTCCGCGTTCCACGCCGACCCCGCGACGACGGCGAAAGCGGCGATCAGACTCGCCCCGACGGCGGCGTAGTGCTCCGGCTCCGCCAGATACTTCCGGTGGTCCCTCCCGAGCTCCCGTAAGTACCTCGGCAGCTCCGGATCCTCCAGCCGCTCCATCACATACGTGAGCGCCGCGAACAGTCTGTCCCGCTGCCGCTCCATGTCCTCCGGGAAGTCCACCGGAAACAGTCCGCGGATCTCCGGGTGGTGCCGGAACAGGTGCGAGTAGAAGTACTTGACCGCGAACTCGGCCCGTCTCTCGACGACCGCGAAGCTGGATCTGAGTATTTCGGGGTCCACGGCGCGAATGTAGGGAGTTCTCGAGCCGCGAAGTCAAACAGCAGGTGATTTACGGACAGTCCGGGGTGAAGCAGACGGGGCCGGCGAGGACGTGGCTGAGAACCGTTGGTCCAGGGCGTTCGGGCGCAAGGGGACGTGGTGGCACCGGAGTTGGCGGCGGAGCCGGCACAGGTCATCGTCCGGCGGAAGCCGGAGGGGTGGCAGCGGAGTCGTTCGACCGGTTTCGCCTCGCAGCGGGCCTCGGGCACCGCAGGGCGATGCGGACCGTGGGTTTCGTCTCGCGGAGAACGGAAGGCTCGCCGCAGTGCCCTGCCTGGAACCACTCGCGCGCGAGGTGACCGAGGCGCAGCACGCGCCCTCGCGGATCTCTTCCAGTTCTGGGCCGACCGCTGGTCGGCCCAGGCACCCCGGCCCCCTCCCGATACCGTCAAGGAGTGACCGACCAGCCCCAGCCCTCCAGCGCCGCCCCCGAACTCTTCACGTGGGAGTTCGCCACCAACCCCTACCCGGCGTACGCCTGGCTCAGGGAGCACGCCCCCGTGCACAGGACCCGGCTGCCCAGTGGGGTGGAGGCCTGGCTGGTCACCCGGTACGTCGACGCCAAGCAGGCGCTCGCCGACGCGCGGCTGTCCAAGAATCCCGCCCATCACGACGAGCCCGCGCATGCCAAGGGGAAGACCGGTATCCCCGGTGAGCGCAAGGCCGAGTTGATGACGCATCTGCTGAACATCGACCCGCCGGACCACACCCGGCTGCGGCGGCTGGTCAGCAAGGCGTTCACGCCGCGCCGGGTGGCCGAGTTCGCGCCGCGTGTGCAGGAGCTCACGGACCACCTGATCGACCAGTTCGCCGACAAGGGCTCCGCCGATCTCATCCACGAGTTCGCCTTCCCGCTCCCCATCTACGCCATCTGCGACCTGCTCGGCGTCCCCCGTGAGGACCAGGACGACTTCCGGGACTGGGCGGGGATGATGATCCGGCACGGGGGAGGGCCGCGGGGCGGGGTCGCGCGGTCCGTGAAAAAGATGCGCGGCTATTTGGCCGAACTCATCCATCGCAAGCGCGAACTGCTCCCGGACGAGCCCGCCCCGGGCGAGGACCTCATCTCCGGGCTCATCCGCGCCTCCGACCACGGCGAGCACCTCACCGAGAACGAGGCCGCCGCGATGGCGTTCATCCTGCTGTTCGCAGGGTTTGAGACCACCGTCAATCTCATCGGTAACGGCACCTACGCCCTCCTCACCCACCCCGAGCAGCGACAGCGACTGCAGGCCTCCCTCGCCGCCAAGGAGACGGGACTCCTCGAAACCGGCGTCGAGGAACTCCTGCGCTACGACGGCCCCGTCGAACTCGCCACGTGGCGGTTCGCGACCGAGCCCGTCCGGATCGGCGGGCAGGACATCGCGTCCGGCGACCCCGTCCTCGTCGTACTGGCGGCAGCGGACCGTGACCCCGAGCGGTTCCAGCAGCCGGACACGCTCGACCTCTCGCGACGTGACAACCAACACCTCGGGTACGGCCACGGCATCCATTACTGCCTCGGCGCGCCGCTCGCCCGCCTGGAGGGCCAGACCGCGCTCGCCACCCTGCTCACCCGCCTCCCCGATCTCCAACTCGCGGGAGATTCGGCCGATTTGCGCTGGCGTGGTGGGCTCATTATGCGTGGATTGCGCACACTTCCCGTGGAGTTCACGCCTCCGCTTGACTTGTCCCGTCCGTAGTCGGCGGGCGTGCAGGGAGCGGCCGCTCGGCAGCGAAAAAGTGACGCTCCCTCAGCTCTGTGATCTTCACGTGATCTACGCTGCATCGACTTGTGACAAGCGTTCGAGTGCGGATACGTTCACCCATCAACGCGGCCCATCCGTCGCTGCAGTCGCTGTAGCGGCTGTCGTCACCTGCTGTCACGCGAAAGGCTTCCGCATGCTCTCCGGGAACGGCCGTCATCGTCGCCCCCGTCAGGCCCCGGCCCTCATCGTCGCCGCAGGAGTGACCGGATCGGCCATCGCGATCCCGTTGCTCGGCGCCACCAGCGCGAGCGCGGCCGACGGCACCACTTGGGACCGGGTCGCGGAGTGCGAGAGCGGCGGCGCCTGGAGCGCGAACGACGGCAACGGGTACTACGGCGGGCTGCAGTTGACCCAGGAGAACTGGGAGTCGTACGGCGGCCTCGAATACGCCCCGAGCGCCGACCAGGCCAGCCGCTCGCAGCAGATAGCCGTCGCCGAGAAGGTCCTCGACGGCCAGGGCTTCGCCGCCTGGCCGACCTGTGGACCGCTCTCCGGGCTCAGCAAGGACTCCGGCTCGGTCGAGGTCGACACGGGTGTGGCGGACGACTCATCGAGCTCGTCGAGTTCCACTGATTCGTCCGGCTCGTCCAGTTCGTCTGCCGAGTCCGGTTCATCCGACTCATCCGGCTTGGGCTCCGACTCCTCGTCCGACGCCCCCTCGGACGCGACCGAGAACTCGACGAAGTCCGACGCCTCACAGGGTTCCGACAGCTCGGATACAGAAACGCCCAAGGCTGACGAGTCGGACAAGTCCGGCCAGAACGACGACTCTTCGGCCGAGTCCGGCAGTGCGACGTCCGGCGCCGGGCGCCACCGCGGCGACAGCGCCGACGAGGGCGTGACGGAGGGCGCGACCGACGGTCGTACGGACAGCGCCTCCGGGCGGCACGCCTCGCGCGGCTCCGACGCCTCCCGTGACGCCGCCGACGGCTCCTACGTCGTGCGTGCCGGAGACAGTCTCTGGACCATCGCCGACTCCCTTGACCTCAAGGGCGGATGGACCGAGCTGTATGCCGAGAACAAGGATGCGGTCGGCACCGATCCCGACCTCATCCTCCCCGGTCAGAGCCTTGCAGTTGGTGCTGAATCGGGCGAAAAGTAGCGGGAGTTCGCGTCATGGTTCGCCGTGGAATGTCCGGTTTGGCGCAAGTGAGATATGAGTCTCAGAAGCCCTGATCGTCTTTGAAATTCCGCCGATCGCATGTCTACGGTCATCACCGCTCGCCACAGCGGGCCCCGACGGTCGCAACGCCGAATCCTGCCAACGGCCGTACGGGAACAGTCGACGCGTCAGCGCCGTAGGCAGGAGCGGGGGACCCAAGGTAAGCGCCGCGCCCGGTAGTTGACCGGGAGTGGCTTGGGGTGAAGCCGTGCGCCAGTGGCGTACGACCGGGCACTCACCCGCCCGAACCCGACAGCTCACCTCGCAGGCGTCGGTGAGGGGATCTCTCCATGCTGTTTTCCAGCAAGGGCAAGCACCGCCGCCCGTCCAAGGCCACCCGTGCAGCCGCGCTCGCCGGTGTCACCGGTGTCGCCATCGCCGCCCCGCTGATGGCGGCCGGTAACGCCTCCGCCGCCACCGCCTCCGAGTGGGACGCGGTCGCCCAGTGCGAGTCCGGCGGTAACTGGTCCATCAATACCGGCAACGGCTACTACGGCGGCCTGCAGTTCTCGCCCTCCACCTGGGCCGCGTACGGCGGTACCGCCTACGCCGCCACCGCCGACCAGGCCTCCAAGTCCGAGCAGATCACCATCGGCGAGAAGGTCCTCGCCGCGCAGGGCAAGGGTGCCTGGCCGACCTGCGGCACGGGCCTGTCCGGCGCCGCGTACACCGGCGGTACGAGCAGCTCGCAGAGCACGACCCCGAGCACCACCACCCGGACGACGGAGCAGCCCGCCTCGCGTTCGGCCGAGCGCCCGGCCGCCACGAAGACCGTCACCACCCCGACCGGCAAGAAGGTCAAGAAGGGTGACGGCGAGTACAAGGTCGTCAAGGGTGACAGCCTCAGCTCGATCGCCGAGAAGAAGCACGTCAAGGGTGGCTGGCAGCAGCTGTTCAAGCTGAACAAGGACATCGTCGACGACGCGGACTTCATCTACCCGGGTCAGCAGCTGCACCTGAGCTGACCGAGTCGGCGGCGGGCTCGCGGGTGAAGCCGACAACGAGCTCGCGGCCGAAGTCGACAACGAGCTCGGAGTTGAAGTCCACAACAGGCTCGCAGCTGAAGTCCACAACGGGCTCGCAGCTGAACCACAGCCCTCTCCTATACGTGGTCTCCATAGTGAAGGCCTCGTGAGGGTCCCCCGTCCCCACGGGCTCCCCGCTCCGGTGCGTGTTCCCCCGTACGCACCGGGGCGGGGCTTTTTGTGCGCGGCTCTCGTGCGCGGCGAGTTTCGTGTACGGGGCAGGTTTTTGTTCCGTTCGGAAACAATTTACTCTCGGTTCTGCCCAAGGGGTGGTCGACCGGCTGGCCGATCCCCCGGAGGCGGTTAGGCTCATCTCGCGGAGCCGACCGCGGCTCCGTGCACTACGGGCCCCACGGCCCCGCGTACCCGCGTCACATCCCAGAAGGAGATGCTCGTGCCGTCCATCGACGTCGTCGTAGCCCGGGAAATCCTGGACTCCCGAGGCAACCCCACGGTCGAGGTCGAGGTCGGCCTCGACGACGGCAGCACGGGTCGTGCCGCCGTCCCGTCCGGCGCCTCCACCGGCGCCTTCGAGGCCATCGAGCTCCGCGACGGTGACCCCAACCGCTACCAGGGCAAGGGTGTCGAGAAGGCCGTCCTCGCCGTCATCGAGCAGATCGGCCCGGAGCTCGTCGGTTACGACGCCACCGAGCAGCGCCTGATCGACCAGGCGATGTTCGACCTGGACGCCACCGACAACAAGGGCTCCCTCGGCGCCAACGCCATTCTCGGCGTCTCGCTCGCCGTCGCGCACGCCGCCTCCGAGGCCAGCGACCTCCCGCTCTTCCGCTACCTGGGCGGCCCGAACGCGCACCTGCTGCCCGTTCCGATGATGAACATCCTGAACGGCGGCTCGCACGCCGACTCGAACGTGGACATCCAGGAGTTCATGATCGCGCCGATCGGCGCGGAGTCCTTCTCCGAGGCCCTGCGCTGGGGCGCCGAGGTCTACCACACCCTCAAGAAGGTGCTGAAGACCAAGGGCCTGTCCACCGGCCTCGGCGACGAGGGCGGCTTCGCCCCGAACCTGGAGTCCAACCGCGCCGCGCTCGACCTCATCGTCGAGGCCATCAAGCAGGCCGGTTACGTCCCCGGCGAGCAGATCGCGCTCGCGCTCGACGTCGCCGCGTCCGAGTTCTACAAGGACGGCAAGTACGAGTTCGAGGGCAAGTCCCGCTCGGCCGCCGAGATGACGGAGTACTACGAGGAGCTCGTCTCCGCGTACCCGCTGGTCTCCATCGAGGACCCGCTGTACGAGGACGACTGGGCCGGCTGGAAGGTCATCACCGACAAGCTGGGCGACAAGGTCCAGATCGTCGGCGACGACCTCTTCGTCACCAACCCGGAGCGCCTGGCCCGCGGCATCGAGGAGGGCTCCGCCAACGCCCTGCTCGTCAAGGTCAACCAGATCGGTTCGCTGACCGAGACCCTGGACGCCGTCGAGATGGCCCAGCGCAACGGCTTCAAGTGCATGATGTCGCACCGCTCCGGCGAGACCGAGGACGTCACCATCGCCGACCTCGCCGTCGCGGTGAACTGCGGTCAGATCAAGACCGGTGCCCCGGCCCGCTCGGACCGCGTCGCCAAGTACAACCAGCTGCTGCGCATCGAGGAGATCCTCGACGACGCCGCGGTGTACGCCGGCCGCAGCGCCTTCCCGCGCTTCAAGGGCTGAGCCTTCCCGCTCGTCCGCTCCGCGGACCGTGGGCACGGCAAGGGCTGAGTCTTCCCGCACGTCCGCTCCGCGGACCACGGGCACAGCAAGGCCTGAGCCGTAGCGTCGTAGGAAGCGTCGTACGTACGTCCCCGTACTCGGTCCCGTACCGTGTGCGGGGACGTACGCACGTGACGGGCTTGCACCGGGGAGGCGGGACTCATGGCCGTGAAGGACCGGGACCGGTTCTCCACCGCGACCAGGCTGCGGCTGCTCGGCGAGCAGACGGCGGCCCGTGTCTACCGCTCCCAGACCAAGCGGCAGGCCCGCCGCTCGCGGCTGACCGGCCGGGCGGCGCTCCTGGCCCTCGTCCTGTGCTCCCTGATCGTGGCCCTCGCGTACCCGATAAGGCAGTACGTCTCCCAGCGCGCCGAGATCGCCGATGTGCAGCGGCAGCGGGAGCAGGCCCGCCAGCGGGTCGAGCAGCTGCGCGACCTCAAGGCACGCTGGAAGGACGACGCGTACGCCGAGCAGCAGATCCGGCAGCGGCTGCACTATGTGATGCCGGGCGAGACCGGCTACATCGTGATCGACCCGGACGCGTCGAAGCAGGCCCGCGCCGACAAGGGGGCGGCTGCCCGTCCCTGGTACGCCAATGTCTGGGACGGCGTGGACAAGTCCGACGCCGCCGACCAGTGAACTGACCAGAAAGACAAGTGACTCACGGCATGGAAACGCCACCGCCGCCCACCCCGCGCACCGAGCCGACCGACGCGGACGTCGAGGCCTTCAAGCAGCAGCTGGGCCGGCCGCCGCGCGGGTTGCGCGCGATCGCGCACCGGTGCCCCTGCGGGCAGCCGGACGTCGTCGAGACGGCGCCGCGTCTTCCCGACGGGACGCCGTTCCCGACGACGTACTACCTGACGTGTCCGCGGGCCGCGTCCGCGATCGGCACGCTCGAGGCCAACGGTGTCATGAAGGAGATGACGGACCGGCTGGCGACCGATCCCGAGCTGGCCGCCGCGTATCGCGCCGCCCACGAGGACTACATCGCGCGCCGCGACTCCATCGAGGTCCTGGAGGGCTTCCCGAGCGCGGGCGGCATGCCGGACCGGGTGAAGTGCCTCCATGTCCTGGTGGCCCACTCCCTGGCCGCGGGACCCGGGGTGAACCCCCTCGGGGACGAGGCCATCGCGATGCTGCCGGAGTGGTGGCGCAAGGGCGCGTGCGTAGTCCCCGTGGACGGGGCCTGACCCCCTGCCTCACTCGAGGCCTCCGCTCAAAAGATCGCGCAGTTCCCCGCACCCCTGAAAGGGGCGCGGGGAACTGCGCGAACAACCCCCACCGGCCCGCAGCAAAAACACAACCCAGCGGAGTCTGGGGGCGCAGCCCCCAGGGACGATGGGGGTCCCCCCGCTCGAGCGAAGCCGAGAGTGGGGGAGGGTAGGGGCGGAGGGGGCGAGAACCATCACGACAGGAGACCGGACACCATGACCAGGGTCGCTGCCATCGACTGCGGCACCAACTCCATCAGGCTGCTCGTCGCCGACGTGAACCCGCGGACGGGTGAACTCGTCGAGCTGGACCGCAGGATGACGATCGTGCGGCTCGGGCAAGGCGTCGACCGCACGGGGCGGCTCGCGCCGGAGGCGCTGGAGCGGACGTTCGCGGCATGCCACGAGTACGCGGCGATCATCAAGGAACACGGCGCGGAGCGCCTGCGCTTCGTGGCCACCTCGGCATCCCGCGACGCCGAGAACCGGGACGAGTTCGTACGCGGGGTGCTCGACATCCTCGGGGTCGAACCGGAGGTCATCTCCGGCGACCAGGAGGCCGAGTTCTCCTTCACCGGCGCGACCAAGGAATTGACGGGTCGCGACGACCTCGCCAAGCCGTACCTGGTCGTGGACATCGGCGGCGGGTCGACCGAGTTCGTCGTCGGCGACGACCACGTGCGCGCGGCGCGCTCCGTGGACGTCGGCTGCGTGCGAATGACCGAGCGGCACCTCGTGCACGACGGCGTCGTGACCGACCCGCCCACCGCGGAGCAGATCGCGGCGATGCGGGCCGACATCGAGGCGGCCCTCGACCTGGCCGAGAAGACGGTTCCGCTGCGCGAGGCGCACACGCTGGTGGGCCTCGCCGGCTCCGTCACCACCGTGTCGGCGATCGCGCAGAACCTGCCCGAGTACGACTCCACGGCCATCCACCACTCCCGCGTCTCGCACGACCGCGTCCGCGAGATCACCGAGTGGCTGCTGCACTCCACCCACGCCGAGCGCGCGGCCGTCCCCTCCATGCACCCGGGTCGTGTCGACGTGATCGCCGCGGGCGCTCTCGTCCTGCTCTCGATCATGGAGCGGATCGGGGCGCGGGAGGTCGTGGTGAGCGAGCACGACATCCTCGACGGCATCGCGTGGTCGGTGGCGTAAGCCCCTTCGCGCGGTGTCATAGGTCTCCATTGCTACCGATCAGTAGCCCTCGGCTGAGCAGTTCGGATAACGTATGAGCGCACCTGAGCGGCGCCGAAAAGCCCCTCGGTGACGCGTCGCCAGGAAACTTCGTGAAGTTCTTCACAAGGAAAAGGGCCCTGCTGGGCGAGGAATGTGTCCCCGCGGTCATCCAGGAGGGCTCAGGCGGTCCGAGGGTGCGCTCACGGGAACGTTTCAAGGCTGTTGCCGACGGGTGAAACGGGGGCCTGGTCCGGTCGGTTCGAAAGGCCGGAGCGGCAGCTCACGCGGTGTTGACAACGGTCCGCGGTACACGGTGGTTCCCCGCCACCGCCATGACCTGGGTCACGTGGGCCGCGCAGTGTAGCAGAGCCCCTGCCCAAGCTTGTGAAGGGGCGCACGAGCGACCCCCCATGAGCGGGTGGATACTCGATGGCATGAGCACCACGGAGCGTCCCAGGATCCTCGTAGTAGGCGGTGGGTACGTAGGCCTGTACGCAGCTCGGCGCATTCTCAAGAAGATGCGCTACGGCGAGGCGACCGTCACGGTCGTCGACCCCCGGTCGTACATGACCTACCAGCCCTTCCTCCCCGAAGCCGCCGCCGGCAGCATCTCCCCTCGGCATGTCGTCGTCCCGTTGCGACGCGTGCTCCCCAAGGCGGAGGTCCTCACCGGCCGGGTCACCACCATCGACCAGGACCGCAAGGTCGCCACGATCGCCCCCCTCGTGGGTGAGGCGTACGAGCTGCCTTTCGACTACCTCGTCATCGCGATGGGCGCGGTCTCCCGCACCTTCCCGATCCCCGGCCTCGCCGAGCAGGGCATCGGCATGAAGGGCATCGAGGAGTCCATCGGCCTGCGCAACCACGTACTTGAGCAGCTCGACAAGGCCGACTCCACGACCGACGAGGGCGTCCGGCGCAAGGCGCTCACCTTCGTCTTCGTCGGCGGTGGCTTCGCGGGTGCGGAGACCATCGGCGAGGTCGAGGACATGGCCCGCGACGCGTCGAAGTACTACACCAACGTGTCCCGCGAGGACATGCGCTTCATCCTCGTCGACGCCGCGGACAAGATCCTTCCCGAGGTCGGCCCGAAGCTCGGCCAGTACGGCAAGGAGCACCTGGAGAGCCGCGGGGTCGAGATCTACCTCTCGACGTCCATGGACTCCTGCGTCGACGGCCACGTGGTCCTCAAGAACGGCCTCGAGGTCGACTCCAACACCATCGTGTGGACGGCCGGCGTCAAGCCGAACCCCGTTCTCTCCCGCTTCGGTCTGCCCCTCGGCCCGCGCGGTCACGTGGACACCCAGACCACCCTCCAGGTGCAGGGCACGGACTACATCTGGGCGGCCGGCGACAACGCCCAGGTGCCGGACGTGGCCGCCCGCAAGGCCGGTGTCGAGAACGCCTGGTGCCCGCCGAACGCGCAGCACGCGCTGCGACAGGCGAAGGTCCTCGGCGACAACGTGGTCTCCGGCATGCGGGGCTTCCCGCAGAAGGAGTACAGCCACGCCAACAAGGGCGCTGTGGCCGGGCTCGGCCTCCACAAGGGCGTCGCGATGATCGTCATGGGCAAGATGAAGATCAAGCTCAAGGGTCGTCTGGCGTGGTACATGCACCGTGGCTACCACGGTCTGGCCATGCCCACCTGGAACCGGAAGATCCGCGTCTTCGCGGACTGGACGCTCGCGATGTTCCTCAAGCGTGAGGTCGTCTCGCTCGGGGCCATGGAGTCTCCTCGCGAGGAGTTCTACGAGGCCGCCAAGCCGGCGCCGGCGCCTGCTGCCGCCGCGGCTGCGCCCGCCGCCAAGACCGAGGAGAAGGCCAAGGCCTCCTGACCTCCGGTCACTGAACGCCCCGAAGGGCCCGCCCGCCATCCGTGGTGCGGGCGGCCCCTTCGGCGTACCTGGGGGCTCTGCCCCCAGACCCCCCTGGGTTGTTGATTTGGTACGGACCGGTGGGGCTGATCGCGCAGTTCCCCGCGCCCCTTCCAGGGGGCGGCAGCCCCCAGGGACGGGTCGGACAGGGGCGGCGGGGGCGAAAAACGCGTGGCCGCTACAGCTATTTTGCTCAGCTGTAACGCGGAAGGGGGACTGCGCAGCAGGCCCGTTGGTGTTTACGTGGTGTTGGAGCGTTCGGGAGTGTTGTCTCGGAGGTGTACGCCATGCAGGACGCCGCGCCGCGGCTGAAGAGCCTTGTCGAACAGTTGCTGGGGGTCCCGCTCCCGCTGCGCATCCGCGCCTGGGACGGTTCGGAAGCGGGCCCCCCCGACGCCCCCGCCCTCGTCGTACGCAACCGAAAGGCCGTGCGCCGGCTGCTGTGGAAACCGGGCGAGTTGGGGCTCGCCCGGGCCTGGGTTGCCGGAGACCTGGGGGTGGAGGGCGACCTGTACACCGCCCTGGACCTGATGTCCGGGCTGGTGTGGGAGCGGGGCGAGGACGCCAGGGGAGTCGGGGAGGCGCTGCGCGACCCCGAGGTGCGCGCCGCCGTACGGGGTCTGGTGAAGATGGCCGGGCCCCCGCTGCCGCCCTCCCCGCCCCGAGAGGAGATCCGCAGACGCCGCCACCTGCACACCAAGCGCAGCGACAAGCGGGCCATCAGCCACCACTACGACGTGGGGAACGACTTCTACGAGATCGTCCTCGGATCGTCCATGGTCTACTCGTGCGCCTACTGGGAGGACGGCGGCACCCTCGAGGAGGCCCAGCGCGACAAGCTCGAACTCATCGCGCGCAAACTCGACCTGAAGCCCGGTCAGCGGCTGCTCGACGTCGGCTGCGGCTGGGGTTCGATGGCCATCCACGCGGCCCGCGAGCACGGCGTGAGCGTCGTCGGCGTGACCCTGTCGCAGGAGCAGGCCGCGTACGCCCGTAAGCGGGTCGCCGACGAGGGGCTGACCGACAAGGTCGAGATCCGCGTGCAGGACTACCGGGACGTCATCGACGGGCCCTACGACGCCATCTCCTCCATCGGAATGGCCGAACACGTCGGCGCCGAGCGCTACTTGGAGTACGCCGAGGTGCTCTACCAGCTCCTCAAGCCCGGCGGTCGGTTGCTCAACCACCAGATCGCGCGGCGGCCGCGGCGCGACGAATCGGCGTACTCCGTGGACGAGTTCATCGACGCGTACGTCTTCCCGGACGGCGAGCTCGCGCCCATCGGCACGACCGTGACGCAGCTGGAGCGTGCCGGGTTCGAGGTGCGCGACGTGGAGTCCATCCGCGAGCACTACGCGCTCACCCTGCGCCGCTGGGTCGCCAACCTGGAGGCGCAGTGGGCGCGGGCCGTCAAGCTCACCAGCCCCGCGCGGGCCCGCGTCTGGCGGCTGTACATGGCGGCCAGCGCGGTCGCCTTCGAGCGCAACCGCATCGGCGTCAACCAGGTACTGGCGGTCAGGACACCGGAGGCGTCCGGTGCCTCAGGGATGCCGCTGCGGGCGCGTACCTGGGGTTCATGACCTGACGCAGGAGAGACGTACGTACGAGAGAGGGGCCCCGTTCCGCCCGGAACGGGGCCCCTCTCTCGTACCGCCGAGAAGCGCTACTCCGACTTGATCGCCGTCAGCATGTTCAGGCGAGCCGCCCGCCGGGCCGGCCACAGCGCCGCCAGGACGCCGACCGTCGCCGCCAGGAGGAGGAAGATCCCCATCCGGGCCCAGGGCAGCACCAGTTCGTACGTCGCCATCTTGCTGCCCAGCAGCTCACCGGCCGCCCAGCCGAAGAAGACACCCAGGCCGATGCCGAGGACGCCGCCGAAGAGCGAGATGACCAGGGACTCCAGGCGGACCATGCGCTTGATGCCCTTGCGGTCCAGGCCGATCGCGCGCAGCATCCCGATCTCCTGCGAGCGCTCGAAGACCGACATGGCGAGGGTGTTGATGACGCCGAGGACGGCGACGATGACCGCCATGGCGAGCAGGCCGTAGAGCATGTTCAGCATCAGGGTGAACATCTGCGCGATGCCGTTGGAGATGTCCTGCTTGTCCTGGACCTTGATGGCCGGGTTGTCGCCGAGGGCCTTCTCCAGCTTGTCCTTGGCCGCGTCCGACGTGCCGTTCGACGTCTTCAGCATGACCTGCATGTCGGAGGCGGTGCCGGTCAGGTGGGGCGACAGCATCGCGTTGTCCACGATGATGCCGTGGATCATCTCGTTGCCCTCATAGACACCGGCGACGGACAGCTTCCCCTTCTTCCCGTCCTCGTACGAGACCGTGAAGTGCGAACCGGCCTTCCAGCCGTGCGACTCGGCGGTGTCCTTGTCCACGACGATCCGCTCGCCGCCGACCCTGAAGGTCCCGTCGCTGATCGTGAGGTCGGTGAGCTTGGTGATGGCCGCGCTGTTGACGCCGGTCAGGTACTCGGTCTGCTGGTCGATGCGTGAGGGCGCGTCGCGCAGGGAGCTGATGTCCGTGACCCCGTCGACGCCGGCGAGCTTCTTCTCGACGTCCGGCGAGAGGGAGTTGCCGTTCGCCATGGAGACGACGTAGTCCGCCTTGAGCGCGGAGCTGGCCATCTTGTCGATCGACTTCTGCAGGCTGCCCGCCATCACCGTCATGCCGGTGATGAGGGTGAGGCCGATCATCAGGGCGGAGGCGGTGGCGGCCGTCCGGCGCGGGTTGCGGACCGAGTTCTGGCGGGCCAGCTTGCCGGAGACCCCGAAGATACGGAGCACCGGGGCCGCCGCCGCGATCAGCGGGCGGGACAGCAGCGGGGTGAGGACGAAGACGCCGATGATCAGCAGGACCGCGCCGAAGCCCATCGGGGCCTGTCCGTCCGAGCCGTCCATGGTCGTCGCGTAGAGGACCACGGCGACGCCCGCGGCGGCGAACAGGGCGCCGATCGTGTTCCGCAGCACCAGTGACTTCGTCGTCGCCTTCGCGTGCACGCTGCTCATCGCGGCGACCGGCGGGATCTTCGCGGCGCGGCGGCCCGGCAGCCAGGCGGCCAGCATCGTGATGAGGACGCCGACCAGCAGGGCCGTGGCGACCGTGCCCGGCGAGATGACCAGTGGCCCGTCCGGCACGGTGGCGCCGAGCGTGCCCATCAGGGAGCGCATGCCCGCCCCGATGCCGATGCCCGCGGCCAGACCCGCGACAGCCGCGACCGCGCCGACGACGAACGCCTCGATGAGGACGGACCGGGTGACCTGCTTGCGGGAGGCGCCGACGGCGCGCAGCAGGGCCAGCTCCTTGGTGCGCTGGGCGACCAGCATGGTGAAGGTGTTGGCGATGATGAACGTGCCGACGAAGAGCGCGATACCGGCGAAGACCAGCAGGCCCGTCTTCATGCCGCTCATCGCGGAGGAGATCTGCTCGGCCTGGTCGTCGGCGAGCCGCTGACCGGTGGTGGTGGAGGCGACGTCCTTCGGCACGACGTCGTCCAGGGCATTGCGCAGCGCGGTCTGGCTGGTGCCCGGCGCCGCCTTCACGTCGATCTCGTCGTAGGAGCCGACTGAGTGGAAGAGCTTCTGCGCGGTCGCCGTGTCGAACAGGGCGAGGCTGCCGCCCGCGGCGACGTTGCCGTCGTCGGTGGTGAAGATGCCGGTGACGGTGGGCGTGAGGACGGGCCCGTCGACGGACAGCCGTACGGTGTCGCCGACCTTGTAGCCCGCTCGCTTCGCGGTCTCCGAGTCGATCGCGATCTCGCCCGTCCCCTTGGGCGCGTGACCGCTCGTCAGCGGATACCGGGGGTCCTTGGCCCCCCAGTAGTTCCCGCCCTGCGACTGGAAGCCGCCGCCGATGAGCTTGCCGTCCTTGTCGGCGATGGCGGTGAAGCCGTTCACGACGCCGATGGCGGAGGCGGCGCCCGGGACCTTGGCGGCCTTGTCGAGCAGCGGCTGCGTGAGCTTCGCCGTCTTGCCGACCGTGTCGCCCTCGTCCGCCCGGCTCTCCGGCTGGATGGCGACGTCGACCTGGTCGAAGCCCTTGGCGGAGCTCTTCTGGTAGGCGTCCGAGATGGTGTTGGTGAAGACCAGGGTCCCCGACACGAACGCCACGCCGAGCATCACGGCGAGCACGGTCATCAGGAGCCTGGCCTTGTGCGCGAGTACGTTGCGCAAGGCGGTACGGAACATGGTTTCTCAGTCCAGGGGATCGCGGGAAGACGCAGGGAGTTGAGGGGATCCGGCGTGGGTCAGCTCGTGCGGCCCTTGCCGTCGAACTGCTTCATGCGGTCCAGGACCGAGTCGGCCGTCGGCTCGTACACCTCGTCGACGATCCGTCCGTCCGCGAGGAAGACCACGCGGTCCGCGTACGCCGCCGCCACCGGGTCGTGGGTCACCATCACCACGGTCTGCCCCAACTCCCGTACGGAGTTGCGCAGGAAGCCCAGCACCTCCGCGCCGGAGCGGGAGTCGAGGTTTCCGGTCGGCTCGTCGCCGAAGATGATGTCGGGCCGGGAGGCGAGGGCGCGGGCCACGGCGACGCGCTGCTGCTGGCCGCCGGAGAGCTGGGAGGGGCGGTGGCCGAGGCGGTCGGCGAGGCCGATCATCTTGATGACCGTCTCCAGCCACTCCTTGTCCGCCTTGCGGCCCGCGATGTCCATCGGGAGCGTGATGTTCTCCAGGGCCGTCAGGGTCGGCAGCAGGTTGAACGCCTGGAAGATGAAGCCGATTTTGTCCCGGCGGAGCTTGGTGAGCTGCTTGTCCTTGAGGGAGCCCAGCTCGGTCTCGCCGATGCGTGCGGAGCCGCTGCTGAAGGTGTCCAGGCCCGCCACGCAGTGCATCAGCGTGGACTTGCCGGACCCGGAGGGACCCATGATCGCGGTGAACTCGGCCTGGCGGAAGTCGACGGTGACCCGGTCGAGGGCGACCACCTGGGTCTCGCCCTGTCCGTAGACCTTCGACAGTTCCGTGGCACGGGCTGCCACAGCGGTGGTTCGGCCGGCGAGGGGAGTGGTGGTCACGGGAGGGTGCTCCTGTCGGGACGACGACGTTTTTGGGGTCTGTCCCATCGTCGGATGCGATCCGCGCGCTGTAGTCAGCCGCTGTTCCGGTTCCGGGGGCAGCCTGCGGTCGGACCGGGAGCGGTCGTGTCATACCTGGGGATGACGGGGCTTCCCTGAGCGGTCTCCGGGTACGGCCTCGGCACCCGCAGGGGCGACGTGGTGGAGGCCGCGCGTTCGGACGGTGCGTTCGGACGGTGAAATTCCGTCATTCCGTATACGCCGCCCTGGGGCGTCCGAAAGGCTGTTGGCAAGTGCGGATGGCCCGTACCGAGGGCTGATGCACCCTCAGACGTCAATAAAATAAGACAACATCGGGCCGCCCGTCCGCTGTTCGGGGGATGCGCCCCGATAGGCTCGGAACCTCGATGCGGAGCCCATGGCCTGCCCGGATGGTGGAATGCAGACACGGCGAGCTTAAACCTCGCTGCCCCTCGCGGGCGTACCGGTTCAAGTCCGGTTCCGGGCACCTCCGACCTCTCACCTCGGCCGCGGCCTTCGGGAGAGACTTCGCCGTCGGCCGTTGACAGCAAGCGCATGCGGTCGGAGACTCCCTTCAGGAAATGGTGAAGGAAATTTCACTGGACGAACAGAGGACGCGAAGGGGCGTGCCGATGCGTACCACCGTCGGGATCATCGGGGCCGGGCCGGCCGGGTTGCTGCTGGCGCGGTTGCTGCACAACGCGGGGATCGAGTCCGTGGTGCTGGAGAGCCGGGACCGGGCGTATGTGGAGCAGCGGCAGCGGGCCGGGATCCTGGAACAGGGAACCGTGGATGTGCTGCGGGCCGCCGGGGCCGCGGAGCGGATGGACCGGGAGGGGCTGCGCCACGACGGGATCGAGCTGCGGTTCGCGGGCAAGCGGCACCGCGTCGACTTTCCCGCGCTCACCGGCGGGCGTTCGGTGATGGTGTACGCGCAGACCGAGGTGTGCAAGGACCTCATAGCCCTGCAACTCAAGGAGGGTGGCCCGCTGCTCTTCGGGGCCGAGGCGCTCGCCGTGCAGGACGCCGAGAGCGAGCGGCCGCTTGTCCGGTTCAGGTACGAAGGGCGCGAGGACGTGCTCGAGTGCGACTACGTCGTCGGGTGCGACGGATTCTGGGGCGTCGCCCGGAAGGCCGTACCGGCCGAGCTCTCCCGTGTCTTCGAACGGACGTACCCCTTCGGCTGGCTCGGCATCCTCGCCGATGTCCCGCCCTCGCACGACGAGCTGGTCTACGCCCGCCACGACCGCGGCTTCGCCCTGCTCAGCATGCGCTCGCCCGCCGTCTCCCGGCTCTACCTCCAGGTGCCGCAAGGCACGGACGCCCAGGAGTGGAGCGACGAGGAGATCTGGGACGAGCTGGAGCGGCGCTTCGCGACGGACGACGCCTGGCAGCTCCAAAGGGGGCCCATCACCTCCAAGTCCGTCACCCCGATGCGGAGTTACGTCCACGAGCCCATGCGGCACGGGCGGGTCTTCCTCGCCGGGGACGCCGCGCACATCGTGCCGCCGACCGGCGCTAAGGGGCTCAACCTCGCCGTCGGCGACGTCGTCACCTTCGCCCGCGCGCTCATCCACCTCAGGGACACCGGATCGGCCGAGCGGCTCGACACCTACTCCGAGACCTGTCTGCGCCGTGTCTGGCAGGCCGAGCGGTTCTCGTACGACATGACGACCCTGCTGCACCGCGACCCCGACGCGACCCCCTTCGAGGACCGCATCCAACTGGCCCGCCTGGAGCGGGTCGCGAGCTCACGGGCGGCGGAGACCGACCTCGCGGAGGGCTACACGGGCTTCCCCCTGGAGTAACCGGAACAAGCCGGAATAAGAGGGGGCCGGGGCGGATTGAGAGGGCACAAGGGCTGGTGTCACGGCTTCGTACCAGTGCGGGCAGGGCAAGAGACACACGCGTACCGTGGCACCACAAGGGAAAGATCCTCCCCAAGCAGTAGGGTCAATCCTTTGCCTACCTATTACTCTTGAGCCAAGGCCACGAAGGGTGGCCATGGAGGAGTGAAATGAGGAGCAGTAACCCGGTCTTCTCGCGACGGGGGTTCAGCCGCGACAACGGCTACGCGGGCTTCAACGCGGCGCCGCAGGCCGGGGGACCCGCTGTCGGCACCCAGGGCAACCCGTACGCCCAGGGCAACCCGTACGCCCAGCAGGGCGGCAACCCCTACGCGCAGAACCCGTACGCCCAGCAGGACCTGCAGTACGGCG
The DNA here is from genome assembly GCF_041053055.1 of Streptomyces sp. R41. NCBI lineage: Bacteria > Bacillati > Actinomycetota > Actinomycetes > Kitasatosporales > Streptomycetaceae > Streptomyces > Streptomyces sp. R41. The sequence continues at coordinate 4,486,517 of NZ_CP163443.1, read as the reverse complement.
CTCCGCCGCAGGCCCCGGTCACCACCACCGGCCGTATGACGATGGACGACGTCGTCATGCGCTCGGCCATGACGCTCGGCACCGTCGCCGTCGGCGCCATCCTGGCCTGGGCGCTGCTGCCGGTGTCGTCCACCAGCTACGGCCTGGCCATCGGCTCCGCCCTGGTCGCCTTCGTGCTGGCCATGGTGCAGTCCTTCAAGCGCACCGCCTCGCCCGCGCTGATCCTCGGTTACGCCGCCTTCGAGGGCGTCTTCCTCGGGGTCATCAGTGAGATGTACAACAGCCAGTGGTCGGGGGCGCCCTTCCAGGCGGTCCTGGGCACCATGGCGGTCGCCGGCGCGACCCTGCTCGTCTACAAGGCGGGCTGGATCCGCGTGACCGCGCGTTACGCGCGCATCGGCATGGCCATCGCCATCGCGTTCATCGTCGTCACGGCGGTCAACCTGCTGCTGGTCGTCTTCGGCGTCGCCGAGAACGGCGGACTGCGCAGCATGGGCCCGCTCGGCGCGATCGTCGGCATCCTGGCGATCCTCATCGGCGCGTTCTTCCTGACCCTCGACTTCAAGCAGATCGAGGACGGCATCGCGTACGGCGCTCCGAAGGAGGAGGCCTGGCTGGCCGCGTTCGGCCTGACCATGACCCTCGTCTGGATCTACGTCGAGATGCTGCGCCTGGTCGCCATCTTCAGCGGCGACGACTAAAACGACGGAAAAGGCCGGTCATAGCCGGTAGTGCGTGCCCAGCACGTGTCGTCCGTACGTAACCGAAGGGCCCGCGAACCACTGGTTCGCGGGCCCTTCGTCGTTCTGTCGTCGGATGCCTGTCGTCTCGGTGGTGCGCGCTCAGAGCAGTTTGCGCGCGGCCCTCCTCAGGTCGTACTCGTGAATGATCGCCTTGGCGTGGCCGTACGCGAGATTGTGCTCGGCGCGGAGCCAGCTGACCTTCTCCTCGAAGCGGAAGAGAGCGGGGCCTTCGTCGACGGTGCGAAGCCAGTCGGAGACTTCACGACCGGTGCAGTGGGGGATGCGGGCGAGCAGATTGCGATGGGTCTCCTCGGAGAAGACTTGGGACATCGGCGCCTCCGGACGCAAAGGGGATGTAAGCCGGTCCTTCACGCCACCGTGCCTGAGGGTTGGGTTGTTGGCAACAGTCCTGCTGCGACGCGTACGCTCGCCGCGTGCTTGATACGACGCCTTTGACCCGTGCCGTGGATCACTTCGCCGACCGGTTGAGGGCCGCGCCGCAGAGCCGGCTGCAGCGGGGGGCTGCCGCCGAGGCACTGGGGCTGGCCAGGGAGTTGGCACGGCGTGCCCAGCGTCTGGAGGATCCTTCGTGCGAGCCCCACGAGATGCCCGACGCGGGGATGTTCGCGGCGGCGGATCAGATCACTGTCGCCGCGCACGACTTGGCGGTCGCACTGAAAGACGAGGGGGAGTTGGCTGAGGCGGTGACTCTCGTGGCGGAGGCACAAAAACGCGCCGGAGTCTGAATCGACTCCAGCGCGAGGGCGCTCCGCTGGGTGGCGCCGGGTATCGGCGGACGGTTCTCGACCGCGGGGCCGTCGTGGCTTGTCGCGCCCACGCGGCGGAGCCGCACGGTGTCAGAGCCCCGCGCCCCTTGCGGCGCTCCTGTGGGCGCGCTCTTACAAGGACGCTATGACGCGGTCCGCCAGGATGTACACGTTCTCCTCGCCGCACGCGAAGGTCAGGGCGTAGGCGCCCGAGACGCCGGAGCCGCCGAGCAGGACCGGGGTCTGGCCGGCGCGCAGGGCCGTGGCCAGCTGCTCCGCGGTCTCGCGGTGACCCGGCGTCATGCACAGGGTCGTACCGTCCGCGAAGACGTAGACGTCGAGGGTGCCGAGGGGGCCGGGGCGGACGTCAGCCAGCTCCGTGCGGGACTCGGCGAGTTCCTCCAGACAGGCCACCGTGCGCTCATGGTCGTTGACGACGGGTGACTGGACCGGTACGAAGTCGGGGTGCGAGGGGTGGCGGCGGCGGGCCGCGGCGAGTTCGGGGGAGTCCCCGGCGAACTCCTCGGCGTCCAGGCCGGCCTCGGTCACCGGCTCCAGGGGCTCCAGGCCCACGAAGTCCGACGGGCGCGGCAGGAACAGATCGTTGTCGGGCAGCCCGAGCAGCGAGGGCATGTCCGTGGCGTCACGTGCCTCCTGGGCGGCCCAGAACGCCCGTGCCTCGGCGAGCTCCCGCTCCCGCTCCTCGGCGAGCGCCTCGGCCACGGCAGCGCGTATCTCGTCCGCGTCAGCGGCTGTGCGGGCCGCGGGCACGAGGCCGCGCGCGGCACCGGCGCGGCTCTCGGCGAGTTCGCTGCGCAGGGCCGCGACCTGCCGGCGCAGTCCCCGCAGGGTGCGCAGAACGGCGACGCCCACGGCCGCGGTGGCGGCGGTGGTGAGCAGCAAAGCAATCGGCATGGCGCTCACTGACGTACTCCCGGTTCCAAAGTCGACCCCCGACTTCCTACATCAGCTTGAAGGGCGGACCATCGAGCTGTCAGTGCGTAACGTCACGAAAGGGGCAGGACTTTGGTCTTGATGTTTAGGCCCGCAAGGCCTCTGACCTGCGCAAATGCCTCTCTGGGGGGAGATAGGTCACATCTTGGGGGGGATTGGATCACAAATCGGCCCAGAGTCCCGGTGGTTACCGGGCTCTGGGCCGATTCGGTCGCGCTGGGTTCAACTGCGGTTACCCGTACGGAATCAGCTGAGGCGCTCGATGACCATCGCCATGCCCTGGCCGCCGCCGACGCACATCGTCTCCAGGCCGAACTGCTTGTCGTGGAACTGGAGGCTGTTGATGAGCGTGCCGGTGATGCGGGCGCCGGTCATGCCGAAGGGGTGGCCGACGGCGATGGCGCCGCCGTTCACGTTCAGCTTGTCCAGCGGGATGTTCAGGTCGCGGTAGCTCGGGATCACCTGGGCGGCGAACGCCTCGTTGATCTCGAACAGGTCGATGTCGTCGACGGTGAGGCCGGCACGCCGGAGGGCCTGCTTCGACGCCTCCACCGGGCCGAGGCCCATGATCTCGGGAGAGAGGCCGGTGACGCCGGTCGAGACGATGCGGGCGAGCGGGGTGAGGCCCAGCTCGCGGGCCTTGGTGTCGCTCATGATGACGAGCGCGGCGGCGCCGTCGTTGAGCGGGCAGCAGTTGCCGGCCGTGACCATGCCGTCCGGGCGGAAGACGGGCTTCAGGCCCTGGACGCCTTCCAGCGTCACGCCCGCGCGCGGGCCGTCGTCCTTGCTGACGACCGTGCCGTCGGGGGTCGTGATCGGGGTGATCTCGCGCTCCCAGAAGCCGTTCTTGATGGCTTCCTCGGCGAGGTTCTGCGAGCGGACGCCGAACTCGTCCATGTCCTGGCGGGTGACGCCCTTCAGACGGGCCAGGTTCTCGGCGGTCTGGCCCATCGCGATGTACGCGTCCGGGACGAGGCCGTCCTCGCGCGGGTCGTGCCAGGTCGAGCCCTCCGTCTGTGCCACGGCGACGGTGCGGGCCTCCGCGTCGGCGAAGAAGGGGTTGTGGGTGTCCGGGAGCCCGTCGGAGGTGCCCTTGACGGACCGCGACACCATCTCCACGCCCGCCGAGATGAAGACGTCGCCCTCGCCCGCCTTGATGGCGTGCAGGGCCATGCGGGAGGTCTGGAGGGAGGAGGAGCAGTAACGGGTGATGGTGCACCCCGGGAGGTGGTCCATGCCCATCTGTACGGCCACGATGCGGCCGAGGTTGTGGCCCTGCTCGCCGCCGGGGAGGCCGCAGCCGAGCATCAGGTCGTCGATGTCCTTCGGGTCCAGCTCGGGGACCTTGGCGAGGGCGGTCTGGATGATCGTGGCGGTCAGGTCGTCGGGGCGTACGTCCTTCAGGGACCCCTTGAAGGCGCGGCCGATCGGGGAGCGGGCGGCTGAGACGATCACGGCTTCGGGCATCACGGCTCCATTGGCGTACGGGGGTGACTGGCAGGACTGTTTGGGAAGTTACCCGTACGTATGGTCGAGGTCACGGGTGTCGGTGTGTGACTCCGGCCGCACTTTTCTAAGCGCTTGCTTTTCTCTGGCGGGGGCGCCGGGGGCGCGGGGTGTGTTTTTCGCCCCCTCCGCCCCTACCCGTCCCGTTCCTTGGGGGCTCCGCCCCCAAACCCCCGCCAAGGGGCTGCGCCCCCTGGACCCCCATCGGCCTTGACGGCCTCGTCCTCGAACGCCGGACGGGCTGAAAATCTCCAGCGCCGGCCAGTTTCAGCCCGTCTGGCGTTTGGGCTGGGGCGAAGAAACCCCCCAGCGGTCAGGTGGACGGGGCCGGAGCCGGGTCCGTGGCGGGGAGGCGGCGGCGCCGGCGGCGCTTCAGGAGAGCCCAGGGGCCGCGCGGGCCCGTGGGCATGGCGGCGGTGACCTCTGTGCCGGGCTCCGAGGCTGCCTCGGCGGCCGCGCGGGCCACGGGCAGGAAGCCCTCGCGACGCGAGACGTCCGGGCGCTCCTCCTCCGCCGGCCAGAGGCCCAGCGCCGCACAGACCGTCGGGAGCACCGCCATCGCCGCCGTGGCGTACCCCTCCGCGGAGGGGTGGTAGTTGTCGGGCCCGAACAGCTCCCGCGGATTCGCCTCGAACTCGGGGCCCAGCAGGTCGCCCAGCGACACCGTACGGCCCCCCTGCTCGATCGTGCCGATCGTCTGCGCGGCCGCGAGCTGGCGGGACGCCCGCCGCGCCAGCCACCGCAACGGCTGCTGGACCTGCTCGACCGTCCCCAGGTCGGGACAGGTGCCGACCACCACCTCCGCACCGGCCGTGCGCAGCCGCCGTACCGCCGAGGACAGATGACGCACCGAACGCGTCGGCGGCATCCGGTGCGTCACATCGTTCGCGCCGATCATGATCACGCAGATGTCGGGCACCCGCGAGGTGTCCGCGAGGGCGAGCGCCACCTGGCGGTCCAGGTCGTCCGACTGCGCCCCGGGCAGCGCCACGTTGCACAGCTCCACCGGCTGTTCGGCCACCGCCGCGAGCCCGGAGGCCAGCAGCGCGCCCGGTGTCTGGCGGGCCCGGTGCACGCCCTGGCCCGCGGCCGTGGAGTCGCCGAGCATCGTCAGGCGGAGGGGCGGATCGTCAGGACCGGTGTACGCGTAGCCGTACAGGCCGTCCGCCCGGGGTGCGTGACTGTGTCCGTTGCCGACGTGGCGTTTCGCCAGCTGCACCTCGGCCAGTAGCAGTCCGACGGCGGCCGCCCCGACCAGGCCGATTCCGCCGCCGCCGTACGCCGCGCCCGCCGCGATGCGCCGGGCCACCCTCGCTCTCGACAAGCTCGACATCCGTCGCCGCCACCTCCTCGTAGCCGTACAACCACTGCTTGCCCCGTGGACCAGGTCAGCCAATCTCAACGGCGCGTGAACGGTCCCCCAGGGCCTTAGGCTGACGGGACCATTCCTGTTAAAACGCAGCTCCGGAGACAACGGTGCAATTCCACGACTCGATGATCAGTCTCGTCGGCAACACCCCGCTGGTGAGGCTCAACAACGTGACCGCGGGCATCCAGGCGACCGTCCTGGCGAAGGTTGAGTACTTCAACCCCGGCGGCTCCGTGAAGGACCGCATCGCCCTGCGCATGATCGAGGCCGCGGAGGAGAGCGGCGCCCTCAAGCCGGGGGGCACGATTGTCGAGCCCACCAGTGGAAACACGGGCGTCGGCCTCGCGATCGTCGCTCAGCAGAAGGGGTACAAGTGCATCTTCGTGTGCCCCGACAAGGTGAGCACCGACAAGATCAATGTGCTGCGCGCGTACGGCGCCGAGGTCGTCGTCTGCCCCACCGCCGTCGATCCCGAGCACCCGGACTCGTACTACAACGTCTCCGACCGGCTGGTGCGCGAGACGCCCGGCGCCTGGAAGCCGGACCAGTACTCCAACCCCAACAACCCCCTCTCGCACTATCACTCCACCGGCCCCGAGCTGTGGGAGCAGACGGAGGGGAAGATCACCCACTTCGTGGCGGGTGTGGGGACGGGCGGGACCATCTCCGGCACGGGGCGGTACCTGAAGGACGCCAGTGACGGCAAGGTCCAGGTGATCGGCGCCGACCCGGAGGGGTCGGTGTACTCCGGCGGCTCCGGACGGCCATATCTCGTCGAGGGCGTCGGCGAGGACTTCTGGCCGACCGCGTACGACCGGACCGTCGCCGACGAGATCGTCGCCGTGTCCGACAAGGACTCCTTCCAGATGACGCGGCGGCTCGCGAAGGAAGAGGGGCTGCTCGTGGGCGGCTCCTGCGGCATGGCCGTCGTGGCGGCGCTGCGGGTCGCCGAGCGGCTGGGCCCGGACGATGTCGTGGTCGTCCTCCTTCCCGACAGCGGGCGCGGCTACCTCAGCAAGATCTTCAACGACGAGTGGATGGCCGACTACGGGTTCCTGGAGGACTCCGGCCCGAGCGCGCGCGTCGCCGACGTACTGAACGACAAGGCGCCCGGCGCCATCCCCTCCCTCGTCCACATGCACCCGGACGAGACCGTCGGCCAGGCCATCGAGGTGCTGCGCGAGTACGGCGTCTCGCAGATGCCGATCGTCAAGCCGGGCGCCGGGCACCCGGACGTGATGGCCGCCGAGGTCGTCGGGTCCGTCGTGGAACGCGAGCTGCTCGACGCGCTGTTCACCAAGAGGGCCTCCCTGGAGGACCCGCTGGAGAAGCACATGTCGGCGCCGCTGCCGCAGGTCGGCTCCGGCGAGCCGGTCGGCGACCTGATGTCCGTGCTCGGCAGCGCCGACGCCGCGATCGTCCTCGTCGAGGGCAAGCCCACCGGCGTCGTCAGCCGCCAGGACCTGCTCTCCTTCCTCGCCAAGGGCGGCGCCAAGCAGTAGGGATACGCCGGGAGACAGCAAGAAATCTCCTGAAGTACCGCCATGGACAGGGATCTTCCGGCTCTTTCGGCGGGGAACTTCGCGGAAGTGGTACGAGCGCGTCACGTCCGCGCAGCACACGCTTAACACGGGTCCGGCACATTAGTGGGTGTCGGCAGGGCGGGAGCGGCTCCCCGCCCCGGCCGACACCGAAAACGGCGCCAAGGACCTCCGGAGCGGCTCCCGGACCTCCATGGACGCCAAGGACGCGCAAGCCCGGCCCTGACCCGGCCCGCGTCCCTCGCGGGGACCGCCGTCGTCCCGCCCCCCGGTAACGGGGGTGCGGCGGTCCCCGCGCAACACGTGAAGAGGGCCCCGGCACCTGTCAAGGTGCCGGGGCCCCTTTTTGCGCCTAATCCGGCGCCGCTCTCGCGGACCTGGTTCTCGCCGTCGTGGTTCCTCAATGAGTGGTTTCGGCGTTCGTCGCTTCGACAACCGGGGGGTTACTCGTCCCAGTCCGAGGCCTGTGACTTGTCCTTGCGGCGGCCGAAGAAGTTCGGGGACAGGCGCGCGGCCTGGACCACGTTGACCCCGACGATGCCGCCCCAGGCGACCAGCAGGCCCGGCAGGTTCGCGACACCGCCGCCGATCGCGGACAAGGGGACCGCGAGGACGAGCGAGACGATCCCGAAGCCGAAACGCTCGCCGAAGGAGTCGGAGGACTGGGGTGACCGCGAGCCCCGGGCCACCACCATCTGCTGTTCGGCGAGCTGGCGCCGCACCCGGCGGTCGACCGCGCCGTCGAGGCGCTGCTCGACCTTCTCCAGGAACGAGTCGACCAGCGCGGACTCGTACTCGTCACCCAGTTCCCTGCGCGCGTGCAGAGTGGCGTCGAGTTCCTTCTTCAGTTCGGCGTCGCCGCGGGCATCCATACCGGTCATGGTGCTTACGTTAGGGAGCCGAGGCCCCCGAGGCACTGGGGATAGCCCCCCTGTTGGAACTGGGCTGCGCCCCCGAGGGCAGCACGCCGAGGGACTCCAGGACCTTGCGGTGACCCCGTTCGACTCCGGTGATGCGGACCTCGATGCCCCGGCCCCGCAGATCCCCCACCGCGTCCTTCAGCGCCAGCGCGCCCGTCGCGTCGACCGCCGTCAGCCCCGACATCCGCAGGTCGACCGCCGACACCCCGTGCACATCCGCGAGGCTGCGCCGGAAACGGTGGGCCGCGGCGAAGAGCAGCGGCCCGTCGAAGCGATACGTGACCTCCGCGCACCCCGGCCCCTCGTCGCCCGCGGCGGGGGTGAGCCGGGTGCCCCGGACCGCCGCGCGCAGGGCGAGCAGCACGGACACCGCGAGGCCCAGCAGCACCGCCCGCACCAGGTCGAGGGCGAGCGTCGCGAACGCGGTGAGCGCCAGCACGAGGGCGTCCCCGCGGGTGGCGCGCGCCATCGCCCGTACGGCGTCCGTCTCCACCATCCGTACGGCGGTGGCGAGCAGCACTCCCGCCAGCGAGGCCAGCGGGATCCGTGCCACCAGCGGGGCCGCCGCCGCGACGATCCCGGCGAGGATCACCGCGTGCGTGAGCGCCGCGAGGCGGGAGGCCGCGCCGGTACGGACGTTCACCGCCGTACGCGCGATGGCTCCCGTCGCCGGTACGCCGCCGAACAGCGGGGCCGCGAGGTTGGCGATGCCTTGGCCGAAGAGTTCCTTGCCGGGGTCGTGGCGCTCACCGGGGCGCATGCCGTCCGCCACGGAGGCGGACAGGAGGGACTCCAGCGCGGCGAGGGCGGCGACCGCGGCGGCGGGCGCGAGGAGGGACGGCACGCGGGAGACGTCGAAGAAGGCGAGGGAGGGAGCCGGGAGGGAGGCGGGCAGGCTGCCGATCCGGGCCACGTGCAATCCGAGCCCCTCCGCGACGAGGGTCGCGGCGGCCACGGCGACGAGGGAGAAGGGCACGCCGGGCCGCCAGCGGGCCCCCGCCAGCATCACCGCCGCCGCCCCCAGCGACAGCGCGAGCGCCGCCCACTGCGGGCCCCGCCCGAACTCCTCCGCCGCCCGCGCCGCCACCGCGGCGACCTGGTCGCCGCCCGGTACGGGTACGCCCAGCGCCGACGGCACCTGCTGCAACGCGATCACACAGGCGATGCCGACGGTGAATCCGGCGATCACGGGCGCCGGCACGTACGCCATCGCGGCCCCCGCCCGCGCGAACGCGAGCGCCAGCAGCATCACTCCGGCGATCAGCCCGACGGTCAGCACCCCGTCGGCGCCGTACTCGTGGACGATCGGCACGAGCACGACGGTCATCGCCCCCGTGGGCCCACTGACTTGTCTCGCCGACCCACCGAACAGCGCGGCCAGCGCCCCCGCGACGATCGCGGTGACCAGTCCGGACGCGGCCCCGAGCCCGGAGGTCACCCCGAACCCGAGCGCGAGCGGTAGGGCAACCACGGCGACCGTGAGCCCACAGAGGAGGTCGCGCCGTGGGGCACGAGTCATGGAAAGGAAGTCGGCGGGGGCGGGGAGAACGGACAGGGCCCGGGTAAGGGCGGGGGATCGCTTCATGGGGGGTGTGGCTTCTTCGCGTGGGAGTTGGCGGGTGAGGGGGCGCACCGCGTGGCACCGGTGACGGCAGCCACAACGGCCACCGCCGAGGGCGCGGCTTCCGCGATGGCGGGGGCTTCGGTTGTGGGCGGGGCTTCTGCGAGGGCGGTGGTTTCGGGAGTGGGTGGGGCTTCTGCGACGGCTTCGGTTGTGGGCGTGGCTTCCGCGAGGGCGAGGGCGAGGGCGAGAGCGGGGGCGGGGGTTTCGCTTGTAGGGGAGGCTTCTGCGACGGCTGCGGTTATCGGCGCGGGCGGTGCGTCCGCGACGGCTACCGCTGTGGCGCGGACGCGACAGCCGCCACGGATACCGCCACCGCTGTGGGCGCGGACACGGAGGCCGCAACTGCTACCGCTACCCCCCCGCTCCCGCTGTGGCGGACGCGACAGCCGCCGTAGATACCGCCACCGCTGTGGGCGCGGACGCGGAGACCGCGACGGCTACCGCTACCCCCCGCTCCCGCTGTGGGCAGTCGTTCCGCAGGGCGGAACGGGTGGGCACAGCCGACAGCGCCGGGCACGGTTGCAGCAAGGGCTCAGGGCAGCAAAGGCCCCTGGGCAGCAAGGGCTCAGGACAGCAAGGGCTCAGGACAGCAAGGGCACCCGGCAGCAACGGCTCAGGCCGGCGACGGTTCACGGCAGCACGGCAACCCGCCCGCTGTCGAGATCGAACCGCGCGGCAGCCACCTCGGCAGAGGCGAACGCCGGGTCCGCCCGGATGGCGTCCCGCACCCACGCCGCATGCGCCCGCACGGTGAGATCGGCCCAGTCCCCGGGCCGACCCCAGGTCCGCCGGGCCGCAGGCATGATCTCGTCCACCAACAACCGGAGATGCCCCGGCACGGGCGTCCCGTCGCGGAGATGCGCGAGCGTCGCCGCAACGGCCCCGCACCGCTCGTGCCCCAGCACGAGCACCAACGGAATGTGCAGAACCTCGACCCCGTACTGGACGGACCCGAGCACCGCCTCGTCCAGCACCTGGCCGGCGGTCCTTATGCAGAGCAGATCCCCGAGCCCCTGGTCGAAGACCAGCTCGGGCGGCACACGGGAGTCGACGCACCCGACGACAACCGCGAACGGGTGCTGCTCGGCGGCGAGGACATGCCGCCGAGCACTCCCCTCGTGCGGATGACGCGAACGTCCGGCGGCGTACCTCCGGTTGCCCGCGAGGAGTTCGGCGAGGGCCCCACGGGCGGTCGTCGGATGTGGGTGTGGATGCGGCGCGGCGGCGGCCGAAGCGGCCGGCGTCGCGGTGAGCGCGGCGGTGGTCGCCGCCAGAAAGGCCCTGCGGTTCGAGGGCATGACGCTCCCTCAGGAGTTGTTCGTGTAGCGCTCATTCACCGTACGCACAGGAACATTCACCCTGAGTGGCCGTTTAACGACACTTGGTTGATTCGTCGTCAGATCATCGCCGCGGCGATACCGGCTCTTGATCGGGAACCGGCGGATACGCCGTCCGCTCCGGGATGTGCGCCGTGTTGCGCCGTGCGACCAGCCAATACAGCAGCGCCGGTACGGCCAGACCCACGATCCACGACACGTCCGCACCGCCCAGCGGCTCCACCAACGGGCCCGTGTAGAAGCTCGTCGCGAGGAAGGGAAGCTGGGCGAGCAGCCCCGCCGCGTACACCCCGAGCGCGTCCCAGCGCCACGCTCCGTAGCGGCCGTTGGGGTCGAAGAGGGCCGGGATGTCGTACCGCTCCTTCGAGATCAGGTAGTAGTCGACCAGGTTGATCGCCGACCACGGCGTGAAGAAGGTCAGCAGGAAGAGGAGGAAGTCCTTGAACGAGGACAGGAAGCTGTCCTTGCCGAGCAGGGCGACCGCCGTGCCGGCCACCATGATCAGACCGATGTACGCCGCCCGGCCGCGCCGCGAGAGCACCCGCTGCCCCCGGAAGCCGCTGATACCGGTGACCATCGACATGAAGCCGCCGTACGTGTTGAGCACGTTGATGGTCAGCTTGCCGAGCGCGATCACGAAGTAGAAGAAGGACGCGACGAGGCCGGTACCGCCGAGGGCGACGACGTAACCGACCTGGCTCGCAAGGAACTTCTCGCCCGCGGTGGCCGCGACGAGCACCCCGAAGGTCATCGACCACTGCGAGCCGACGGCCGAGCCCGACAGGGTCCACCAGAAGGTGGCCCGCCCCGACGTCGTACGCGGCAGATAGCGCGAGTAGTCGGCGACGTACGGCCCGAAGGCCAGCTGCCAGGACGCGGACAGCGACATGGCCAGCAGGAACATGGGCAGCGAGAAGTGGGCGTCGCCGAGCAGCGCGCCGACGTCGGCCCGGTCCAGCAGCCGTATCCCGAGATACACGAAGGCGAGCGCGCAGATCACGCTCGCCACCCGGCCGAGGGCGTGGATGACCCGGTAGCCGACCGCGGCCGTCACCGCCGTGACGGCGGCGAAGACCACGATTCCGGTCGTGTCGCCGGTGTGTGTCAGCTCGCCGACCGCCTGACCGGCCAGCACGCTGCCGCTGGCGAAGAAGCCGACGTACATCACGATCACGAGGAGCAGCGGGACAACGGCTCCGCGCACCCCGAACTGCGCGCGGGACTGGATCATTTGGGGCAGTCCGAGCTTGGGGCCCTGTGCCGAGTGCAGCGCCATGACCGCACCGCCGAGCAGATTGCCGATCAGCAGCCCGACGATCGACCAGACCACGTCACCGCCGAAGACGACCGCGAGCGCGCCGGTGACCACGGCGGTGATCTGGAGGTTGGCTCCGAGCCACAACGTGAACTGGGAAAAGGCGGTGCCGTGCCGTTCGCCGTCCGGCACGACATCGATCGAGCGCTGCTCCACCAGTTCCGCCATGGCCCGTCCTCTCACCGCTCTGTATGACTCCATGCAGGTTCGGTGAGAGTGAATGGAAGGTCAATGGTTCGGAGTTAAATCATGGTTGCCGAGTGGGGCGTAGTGGGCATTTCAGGCGGCCGGAGTGTCCAGCGGACGCAGTTCGTCGGCGTACGAGACGGAGATCCGGCGCATCAGACCGTCGTCGGTGATGTCGTACTGGCCGAGGCGCCACAGCGGCGGCGAGTACGCGTGGATCGAGACCGCGTCGTCGGTGGCGCCGGTGAGGCGGTGGATGTGCTCGGGGCCGAAGTGGAACGACTCGCCCGCGCCGACGGTGACGGACACATGGCTGCCGCCTATGCGCGGGTTGGACTCGTTCAGCGCGCCCTGGACGACGGCGACCGCGCCGGAGGAGATGTCGTGGTCGTGCCAGCCGGTGTCGTTCTGCCGGGTCCAGCACAGCAGCCAGACGTCGACGTACTCGTCGCGGTACAGGGACGCGTAGTGCCGCTCCTCGTCGGAGAAGGCGACCTGTTCGCGCCAGAGGTCGGGGCGGACGGCGAGATCGTCGACAAGCGCCTGGAGTTCGCGCTTGTCGAGCGTGCGGTGCGGCAGGGCCTCGTACGTCATGGATGGCTCCTCTCGTGTCGTGTCGTGTCGGCCGCGTGGCGTGGCTCAGGCGTGGCCGCGCAGCAGACGGGCGGGGTTGACGGTGCGCAGGGCGTGGACGGCGGCGTCCGCGCCGAGGTCGGGGATGACGGGGGTTGCGTAGGGGCGGTCGCTGCCGGTGACGACCACGTCGATGCCGACGGCCCGGACGAGCGCGTCCACGGCGCGCGTTCCGTAGGACGACGTCTCGTAGAAGGCGTCGAAGTCGATCTCGCCGCGCCCTCCGCCACGGGCCGCGAGCCGTTCGCCGTGCAGCGGGGCCAGGCCCGCGAGGGCGGCGAAACAGACGCGCAGGCGCGGGTGCCGGGCGCGGCCGAAGGCGCGGAAGGCGAACCAGGACGCGTGCATCTGGTGCAGGTAGGGGACCAGGGCGGGCCACCACGGCGGGGCGTCGGGGGTGGGCGGCGCGGCGCCCGGGTGGATGAAGAGGGGCTTGTCGTGGCGGGTGAGGACGTCGAGGTGAGGGGCGCAGCGGTCCCAGCCGGGCGCGTCGAGCAGGGCCGTGGCGGGGAGTTGGAGCCCCACGCAGCCGCGGCTCAGCTCGCGGGCGACCGCCTCCGGGTCCGGTGCCGTCAGACAGGGCGAGGCCCAGGCGCCGAAAGGTGCGGGGAGGGCGAGGGCGCCGTCGTGGAAGGCGGTCAGGAGTTCCCCGGCCTCGGCGGGCGCCAGGTACTCGATGCCCAGCGGGCTGGACAGGGAGACCAGGGCCAGGTCGAGGCCGTCGGCGCGGGCCAGCTCGGTGCGGGCCGCGATGTCGTGGTCGGCCGGGTCGACCTCGTACGGCGGCTCGCCCTCCAGATGCAGGGTCCAGCCGTCGAGGTACGGCGGCGTGGTGCGGGCACGCAGCAGCTCGATGAAGGCGGGCGGCCAGATGTGCTGGTGGACGTCGGTGGGCACGCGGCGGTCCTCGGGTCTTCGGGTCCTCGATCTTCGGGGAGGGGTGGTCTGAGGGGAAAGGTGGTCTGAGGGGAAAGGTGGTCTGACTGGTCTGAGTGTGGTTAACCGCTTCACTTATGCGGTTAACTTAAGCGGTTAACAAGCCCCTCTGTCAACCGTGCGCCCCTGGAGCGGACGGCGCCGCATGCCCACAATGCGGACGGGGCCCGGTAGGCTTCCCGGCATGGCCAGGCCCAACAAGCGCACCACCCTCCGGGAGGTGGCCGAGGCCACGGGCCTCTCCACCGCCGCCGTCTCCTATGCCCTGCGCGGCAAGCATGTCTCGAAGGAGACCGAGGAGCGGGTACGCAAGGCCGCCGCCGAGCTCGGCTACGAGGCCGACCCCATCGCGCGCGCCCTCGCCAGCGGCCGCACCAGCATGGTCGGCGTCCTCGCGGGCGACCTCCAGGACCTGTGGCAGCAGCAGCTCATGGCCGCTATTGGCCGGGAACTCCTTGCCGGCGACCGCTACGCGCTGATCCTTGACGCGGGCGGCGACCCCGACCGCGAGCTGGCCCTCGCCAAGCAGCTGCGCGACCAGCGCGTCGACGCGCTGCTGGTGTCTCCCGTCAACCCCTCGGCCGAGGGCTGGGCCGCGATCGCCGACGCGCTGCCGGTGGTGGCCGTCGGCGACTCGCTCAGTGCCGCCCGCACCGCCGGACAGGTCATCTTCGACAACAGGGCCGGCATCGACGCCGTACTGGAGTACCTGCACGGCCTCGGTCACCGCCGGGTGACCGTACTGACCCCGACCCGCCCGAGTACGCCGGACCGCCCCGCCGACGTATATGTCCGCGAGGCCGCCGACCGCCTCGGCCTGCGGGCCGAACTGGTCCCCTGCCCTCAGGAGCTGGGCGAGGCGACGGTGGTGGCACGGCGCGTCCTGGACGGCGCGCGCCCCGCGACCGCCGTCTTCTGCTTCTCCGACTCCCTCGCGTACGGGGTGTACGCGGCCGCGGCCGAGGCATCGCTCGAAGTCGGCCGCGACGTCTCCGTGGTCGGCTTCGACGATCACCCCGTCTCACGCGTCCTCACGCCGCCGCTGACCACCGTCGACTGGGGGCTCGCCGAGATCGCCGCGGAGGCGGCCCGACTGACCGTCGCGGCGATCGAGGGGAAGCGGGTGCGGAAGAAGCGGATTCTTTGCGCGCCCCGGATGAGTGAGCGGGGGTCGGCGGTGCGGGTGTAGGGCCGTGCTTCCGTGACGGTTACGCCCGGATCGGCCCCCTGTCCGCAGCGGGCGGGAGTGAAGGCGGTCGAGGTCTGTCCGCGTGGCAGGGCTTACCCCGGAGGTAATCGACCGCGCTCCCGCGGTACGGCAGGCTTCATGGCAACCGCTCGGCATCGCCGACCGCCGGGGTGTCACCCACCGAAGGAGGGCTCATGTCCGCGTACGCGATATGCAACCTGTTCCCGACCGGCCTGAACGAGGACATCCTGACCTACATCGAACAGGTCCAGGACACCTTCGCCGCGTTCGGCGGCCGGTTCCTCGTTCATGGCGCCCGGGCCGAAGTGGTGGAGGGGGAATGGCCGGGTGACATCGTCGTCGTCGAGTTCCCCGACATGGACAGCATCAAGGCGTGGTACGCGTCCCCCGCGTATCAGGAGATCCTGCCGCTGCGCAAAGACCACATCGAGGGCAACTTGTTGTTCGTGGACGGCGTTGCGGCCGACTACGACGCGAAGAAGACAGCGGCGGAGCTCAGGGCGGTGATGGCGCCGGGCCGATGACTCCCTCGGCGCCGTCCCCGAAGTCCCGTGCAGCGTGCGCTTGTTGTTGCGAGCCGTCGTGGGCCGGCGGTCTCGTCCTCGAAGAAATGCCGGACGGGCTGAAACACCTTGAACCGCCCGGCAGTTCAACCCTCACGCCAGCTTCTTCCCCTTCAGCCAGGCGTTCGCGACCTCGTCCGGGTCCTTCTTGTCCTTGTCCACCAGGCGGTTGAGCTTGGTGAGTTCCTCGGAGGTGAGGACGTTGCCGAGGGTCGCGAGGGCCTTGCGGACCTTGGCGTCGGCCTTGCGGGAGGCGATGAGGGGGACGATGTGCTGGGACGGGATCAGGTTCAGGGGGTCCGTCAGGACCACCCAGCCGTTCTCGATGACGTCCACGTCCGTGGTGAAGACGTTGGCCACGTCGATGTCGCCCTTCTTCAGGGCGCCCTTGACCAGGGGGCCGGAGGAGTCGAGGGACTTGAACTCCTTGAACTCCACGCCGTAGCGGTCCTTGAGGCCCACGACGCCGACGACACGCTTCTTCATCTCGGCCGCGGCGCCGAGGATCAGCTTGCCGTTGGCCTTGCGCAGGTCGGCGAGGGAGGTGAGGCCGTACTTGTCGGCGGTCTCCTTGGTGACGGCGAAGCTGTCGCGGTCCTCGGCCGCCGCGTACGGGAGGACTTCGAGGCCGCTGGGGAGGACGGTGGTCAGCGTGTTCTGCATCGCGCCCGCCTCGGTGTCCGTGGCCTTCTCGTCCAGGTAGAGGAGGAGGCTGCCCTGGTACTCGGGGAGCAGGTCGATGTCGCCGCTCTTGAGCGCGGGGACGACGATCTCGCGCGAGCCGAGGTTGGGGCGGACCTTCGTCTTGACTCCCGCGGCCCCCAGCACGCCCGCGTACAGGTAGCCGAGTATCTGGTTCTCGGAGAAGTTGGCGGTGCCGATGGTCACGCCGCCGGCGCTCGATCCGGAGCCGCCGCTGCCCGCGTTGCCGGAGCCGTCGAGCGAGGTGATGCCGCTGCCGCAGGCGGCGAGGGCGGGGACGGAGGCGGCGGCGAAGAGGCCGCCGAGCAGAGTCCTACGGTTCATGGTTCTTCGGCTCCTCAGTGGGCTGCGGTACGGCGGTGGCGGAACAGATAGCGCTGGAGTCCGGCCAGCGCCAGGTCGAGTACGACGGCGACGATCGCGACGAGGGCCGCGCCGCCGAGGACCTGGACGAGGTCGCGCTGGGCCAGGCCGTCGAAGACGTACCGGCCGAGGCCGCCGAAGCTGACGTACGCGGCGATCGTGGCGGTGGACACCACCTGGATCAGGGAGAGGCGCAGGCCCGTCATGATCAAGGGGAGGGCCAGCGGGATCTCCACCTGGAAGAGGACCTGATGGCCTCGCATGCCCTGGCCTCGCGCCGCGTCCTTCACCTCCGGGTCCACCGCGCTCATGCCCGCGTACGTGTTGGTGACGATGGCCGGTACGGCGAGGACGACGAGGGCCACGTACACCGACCACAGGGACAGGCCGCTGACCAGGAAGACCAGGACCACCAGGCCGACCGTGGGGAGCGCGCGGCCGAAGGACGAGAGGTTGATGGCCAGGAACGCGCCCTTGCCGGTGTGGCCGATCAGCAGGCCCAGCGGGAGCGCGATGGCGGCCGCTATGAGCGTGGCGAAGAGGGAGTACTCCAGGTGCTCGGCCATGCGGTGCGCTATGCCGTCCGTGCCGGACCACTGGTCGCCGCTGATCAGCCAGCTGCCGAGGTTCTTGAAGAGTTCGTACATCAGGCTCGCCGCCTCGTCCACGGGGTGAGTACGTACTGGATCGCGACCAGCAGCGCGTCCGCGACCAGGGCAAGGAGCAGGGTCAGTACGACGCCGGCGATGACCGGGGTCGGGAAGTTGCGCTGGAAGCCGTCGGTGAAGAGCTGGCCGAGGCCGCCGTCGCCGATGTAGGTCGCCACGGAGACCAGGGAGATCGACATGACCGTCGCGATCCGGACTCCCGCCATGATCACCGGGAGGGCGAGGGGGAGTTCGACGGTCAGGAGGGTGCGCAGGGGGCGCGTGCCCATCGCCTTCGCGGCTTCCTTCGTCTTGGCCGGGACCGAGTCGAGGCCCTCGACCGTGTTCCGCAGGAGGACGACCAGGGAGTAGATCGTCAGGCCGATGACCGTGGTGGTGCGGGTCAGGCCGGACACCGGCAGCAGGAGGACGAAGATCGCGATCGACGGGATCGTGAACAGGACGTTCGAGAGGCCGAGCAGGAAGCCGCGCAGGGGGCGGACCCGGTGGGCGACGACGGCCAGCGGGAGGGAGATCAGCAGGCCGAAGAAGACTGCCGCGAGGGCGGCCTGGAGGTGGGAGAAGGTGAGCGTGGTGAGGTCGTCCGTGTGGTCGCCTATCCACGACCAGTCGATGGTCATGCGGGCACGCTCGCTTCCGTGTGGGCGCGGCCCGCGTGCTCGTGGATGTCGTCCCGCGACGAGACTCCGGTGAGCACTCCGGCCGCGTCGACGCGGGCTATCAGGCCGGTGGGCGAGGCGATCGACTCGTTGAGGGCCGCCAGCAGGGAGTCGGTGTCCCTCAGCGGCCGTACCGGGAGTTCTGTGCTCGTCGAGGACTTCGACGCCCAGTGCAGCGGCTTGCGGGCCTCGTCGAGTACGAGGGTCCAGGCGCCGCCCTCCGGGGCCGGGCCCTGCGGCAGATCCGCGAGGGACTTCAGCGAGAGCAGCTTGAGGCCGCGCTCGGCGCCGAGGAAGTCCGCCACGAAGTCGTCCGCCGGGTGGGCCAGCAGCTCCGCGGGCGTCGCGCACTGCACCAGATGGCCGCCCGTGCGGAAGATCGCGATCTGGTCGCCCAGCCGGACCGCCTCGTCGATGTCGTGCGTGACGAAGACGATGGTCTTGCTCAACTCCTTCTGGAGCCGCAGCAGTTCGTCCTGGAGCTGGGTGCGCACGACCGGGTCGACCGCGCCGAAGGGCTCGTCCATGAGCAGGACGGGCGGGTCGGCTGCGAGCGCGCGGGCGACGCCGACGCGCTGCTGCTGCCCGCCGGAGAGCTGGTGCGGGTACCGCTTGCCCGCGTCGGCGGCGAGGCCGACGGTCTCCAGGAGCTCGGCCGCCCTGGCCCGCGCCTTCTTGCGGCCCCAGCCGAGGAGCAGCGGCACGGTGGCGATGTTGTCGAGCACCGTGCGGTGCGGGAAGAGCCCCGACTGCTGGATGACGTAACCGATGGACCGGCGCAGCTCGGCGGCGTCCTGCTCCAGGACGTCCTTGCCGCCGACGCGGATGGTTCCGGAGGTCGGATCGACCATCCGGTTGATCATCCGAAGGGTGGTCGTCTTACCGCAACCGGAAGATCCGACGAGGACGGTCACACCGCCCTCCGGCATCTCCAGGGAGAGGTCGTGGACTGCGGTGGTGCCGTTGGGGAAGCGCTTGTGGACCGTGTCGAACTGGATCATGAGGTGTCCCTTGCCCGGTCTGCATATCGTCATGCAGAGTTCTCTGTACCTGAATAGGTTGTCAACGGTCCCGCGTTAATCGCTCGTTACTTATGACCACCAGGCAAGATCCAATGTCCGTATTGAGGGGAGTCTGGGCGTTATGTCGTCTCAGGATGTGGATACGCCGAGTGCGGTGTCGGCGGGCCTCGTGGTGCTGGACGGTGTCGGCACCGGCGTGGACGACATCGTCCGCCTCGCCGACGGGGCCGCGCGGCCGGTGCCCGGCACCGAGGCGATGAAGCGGGTCGAGGAGTCCTGGGACGCGGCCCGGCAGATCGCCGCGACCGGCCGCGTCTACGGCCGCTCCACCGGCGTCGGCGCCAACCGGAACGAGGACGTGCCGACCGAGGCCGCCGCCGAGCACGGCCTGCGCCTGCTGCGCAGCCACGCCGGCGCCATCGGCGAGGAACTCCCCGCCCGCCAGGTCCGCGCCATGCTCGCCGTCCGCGCCAACCAGCTCCTGGCCGGCGGAGCGGGGCTGCGGCCCACCGTCGTCACGGCGCTGTGCGAGGCGCTGGAGAGCGGCGCGTATCCCGTCGTGAACGAGTTCGGGTCCGTGGGTACGGGCGACATTGCGGCGCTCGCGCAGCTGGGGCTCGCGCTGGTGGGCGAGCATCCCTGGCGGCGGCCGGAGGGCGGACACTCCATCGAGGACCTCGTCCTGGAGGGCGGGCGCTCCCCGCAGGATCTCGCCCCCGCTCCCCAGCCCCTGGACAACAACGACGCCCTCGCGCTCATCAGCAGCAACGCGCTCACGCTCGGACAGGCCGCGCTCGCGCTGCACGAGCTGCGCGGGCTGATCGGGGCCACCCAGGTCGTGGCCGCGCTGTCGCTGCTGGCCGTCGACGGGTCGCACGAGGCGTACGCTGCGCCCGTGCACGCCGCCCGCCCGCACCACGGGTCGGTCGAAGTGGCCCGGCGGATGCGGGAGTTGATCGGTGCGGCCGACCGGCCGACGCCGCCGCTCGGCAGGATCCAGGACCCGTACGGCTTCCGGTGCGTCCCGCAGATCCATGGACCCGCGCACGACGCGGCGGACGCGCTGGAGGCGGTCCTCACGGTGGAGATCAACGCCGCCGCCGAGAACCCCCTCATCTCACCCGAGGACATGGCCGCGTACCACCACGGCGGCTTCTACCAGGCCCAACTCGCCCTCGCCCTCGACCACTTCAGGCTCGCCGTCACCCAGGTCGCCCGCCTGTCGACCTCCCGGCTCTCCACCCTGAACGAGCCCGCCTACACCCGGCTGCGCCCCTTCCTCGCCGACCACGAGCCCGCGTCCTCCGGCGTGATGATCCTGGAGTACGCCGCCGGGGCCGCCCTGGGCGACCTGCGGGCCTTCTCCGCGCCCGCCTCGCTCGGGCACGCTGTACTCTCCCGGGGCGTCGAGGAGCAGGCGAGCTTCGCCTCGCTCGCGGCACGTCAGACACTGCGGGCGTGCGGTGCGTACCGTCTCGTCGTCGGCTGTGAACTGGTCGCCGCCGTACGGGCGCTGCGCCAGCGCGACCTGCGGCCCGAGCCGGAGCTGCCGGTGGGCCACGCGCTGGAGCTGGCCGAGTCGGTGCTCGAACCGGACCAGGCCGACCGGCCGCTCACGGACGATGTGACGGCGGCGGCCGCAGTGCTGGACCGATTCACGGAGATCTGGAGGGGGAACACGTCATGAGCGTGGACAGGGATATGAACGTGACGGACAGTCCTGCCACACGGCTGCAGGCGCTCTTCGAGGGGCACCGGCTGACGCCGACCCAGCGGCGCATCGCGCACAGCATGGTGCGCAGCGCCGCCGACGTACCGTTCCTGTCCAGCGTCGAGCTGGCCGAGCTGGCCGGGGTCAGCCAGCCGTCGGTGACCCGCTTCGCGGTCGCGCTCGGCTTCGACGGCTACCCCGCGCTGCGCAGGCACCTGCGCGAGGTCGCGCCGGCGGAGCAGACGGTGGACTCGGGGTCGTACAACGAGTACCAGCAGGCCGTCGAGGCCGAGATCGAGAACCTGAAGCATCTCGCGGAGGTGCTCGCCGACCCGCGCCCGGTCGCGAAGGCGGGCCGCCTGCTCGCCGCCTCCCGCCCGCTCCCCGTCCTCGGCCTGCGGGCCGCCGCCTCCCAGGCGTACGGCTTCGCGTACTTCGCCGCCAAGGTCCACCCCGACGTACGGCTGCTGCACGAGGGCGGCACGATGCTCCACGACCGCATCGACGCGGCGGTCAGGGCCGGGGCGACGGCACTGCTGTGCTTCGCGCTGCCCCGGCATCCGCGCGAGGTCGTCGACTCCCTCGGCTACGCGAAGGAGGCCGGGCTGACCGTCGTCACGGTCGCCGACTCCGCCTTCGCGCCGGTGGCGAAGGTGTCGGACCTGCTGCTTCCCGCCGCCGTCGGCACCGGCCTCGCCTTCGACACGGCCTGCGCCCCGATGCTGCTGGGCCGCGTCCTCCTGGAAGCGATGTGCGACGACCTGCCGGACGCGCAGGCCCGGCTGGAGGAGTTCGACACGCGGGCTGCCGCCAGGGGCCTGTTCGTGGAGTAGTCACGGTTTGGTGGAGCACCCGTGCCTTCTCAGATTCGTCTCACCTTTCCTCGCTAGCGTGCGCGCCCAAAGAGGCGCTGAGACGGGAGGCGGATCGTGGCGCGCGGAGGGCAGGGGCTGGCTCGGGTGGCCGTCGTGGTGCGGGCGGGAGCCGCACCGCTGTGGTGGTGCGGGGTGTTCGCGGCCGGGGTCGGGGTGCTGGTGCCGGGGCTGACCGGGCGTCGGATCGGGGTCATGGCCGGGGCGGCACTGTTCATCGTGGCGGGCGCCGTGGTGGCGTACTGGCGCCGGAAGCGGTACGCCGCCCTGGTCCGTTCCGCCGCCCGGGCCGGTAAGCACGATGTGCTCCAGGACCGCGCCGTGACGGTACGCAACTGGCGCCGCGGCCACCGCTGGTGGCTCCTGGTCGCCTTCGTGGCCGCGCTGGGCAGCTCGTTCGCGGTGCCCGCCGCGGGCGGCATGCTGCTCGCCGGCGCGGGCGTCGGCCTGTGGCTGAAGGCCGGCTGGCTCGGGCGTCGCGAACGCGCCGAGCAGGCGCTGATCTGGGTGCGCGTCGACTGGCTCGGCAGAGGCGCCGGCGCCCCCGCGGGCAAGCCGGTCAAGGCCTGCCGGGCCACCGGCGTCGCGGCGGGCGACGCCGCGCCCGGCGGAGCGCGGCGCCGCTGACCGTGTCGAGGCGGACTCGCTACACCTCCAGGTCCGCCTCGATCTTCTTCAGCTGATGCCGGGCCATCGCAAGATTGGACCGCTTGGCGTCGAGCACCACATACAGGAAGAGCCCGTTGCCGCCGCGGCCCTTGATCAGCCGGATCAGGTGGTACTGGTCGGTCAGTGTGATCAGGATGTCCTCGATCTCGCCCTTCAGGCCGAGGTGCTCCATGGTGCGGAGCTTGGCCCGTACGACGTCGGTGTTGCCGGCCGCCGCGACGGTGAGGTCGAAGCCCTTGCTGCCGCCGATCGTGCCCAGCGCCATTCCGCTGGTGTAGTCGACGAGGGCGGCTCCGGTCGCTCCCTCGATGGATGCCAGCGCCTCTTTCAGCGCGGTTTCGGTGTTGGCCATGGTGCTGTGATTCCTTTCAGCTTTCCGATGTGGTCGGGGTGTTGGGGGTAGGGGTGGTGCGCGCGGGTGCTGTGCCGCGCGCCGTACGGGTCCGTGAAGTGCCGGTGGCGGTCTTGGCGGACGCCTTGGCCGGTGCGGCCGGTGCGGCCGGTTCGCCGCGCGCCGTCGCGGCGTCCACGAGCTCTCCGATCCGGGTGCCGGAGCGGCGCCCCTCCAGATGCAGCCGGCCGACGTTGACCCGGTCCTGGGCGAGCAGGGTCAGCACGGCGGAGGCGCCCGCCGCGTACGTCGCCACATAGCCGTGGACGCCGCGCACCAGCAGCTCGCGGAAGTCGCCCTGCCCGGTGGCGTCCGCCATCCGCACGGCGACCCCGAGCGCGGCCGCCGTGAGCGCGGCCAGGCCCTCCGGCTCCACGCCGGGGGTGTCCTGGGCGAGGACGAGACCGTCGACGCTGGCCGCGAGCGCCCCGGTGAGCTGGGGCACGCGGGCCCTCAACCGGTGGAGTTCATCGAGGACTTCGGGCTCCGCCGCCATCAGCAGTCTCCTCTCGGCACGCTGTCGCAGCGCGCGGATCACAAGGCCTCCCGCGGGTCGGGGCTCACAGGGCCTCCAGCGCGTCTCGCAGCCGCCGCAGCAACGCGACGTCGGGATCGGCGGAGGGCTGGGTGAGCACACCGGGCACGGGAGGCGGCTGCGGCGGGACCGCCGCCGTCACGAGCCCGGCGGCGGCCAGTCGGCGCAGGTCGACCAGGGTGTGGAACGCGGGCCGCCCCAGCGCGAGCGAGACGTCCGCCGCGGTGCGCACGCCGTCCACCCGGCCGAGTACGGCTTCCTGGCGCAGCGGGACCGACGGCCCGGCGGCCAGTTTGGAGCGCACCAGTGGCGCGGTGTCCGTGGCCGGGTCGGGCCAGATGCGGTGCAGCAGCGCGCGGCGGCGCACCGTCTCGCGCTCCAGTGCGACCACCGGCACGGGGCGGACGGGGCCGAGCCAGTGCGCGGCGCCGTACCGGAAGCGGGTCGGGGTGCTGCTCGGCCCGAGCGCGAAGTACGCCGCGTCGTACAGCGAGCCGAGGTGGCACAGCTCCAGCGCGCCCTTGGCGATCCGGCCGCTGTCGACCAGGAAGCGGCCGACCCGGTGGCGTGCCCCGGCCGCGGCGACGGCCTCCCGCCACACCTCGGCGTCCAGCACCCCGCGGGCGGCGAACAGCACCTCGAGCCCCGGTGTGGCCGGGCTCTCGGCGTGCACCACGTCGCCGTCGGCGAGGTAGAGCGTGCCGCGCTCGCGCAGGAGGACGCCGGTGGCCCGCTCGGCGGCGAGCCGGCTGAGCATCGGCGACACACCGCCACCGGCCTCCGTCGCTCTGTCCCGTACGGGCAGCCGGGGCGGGGGAGGTGTCCTGACCGTCGTCATACCAGCACCAGCCGTCCGGCCATCTCGCCGAGCCGGATGCGGGCCAGCGCGAGATTGCCCTCCGAGCGGGCCAGCCACAGGTGCAGGAACACACTGCTGTCGAAGGTGGTGCTCACGAACCGCAGCAGGTGGTAGCTGTCGCGGTTGCTGATGATCAGGTCCTCGACCGGGGTCTCCCGTTCGGACCAGTCGGAGCCGTCGGCCGGGGCGAACGCCCGGTGCTCCGCGGCGAGCCGGGCCAGCTCGGCCGCCTCCGCCGCGGTCGTCTCGTGGTCACCGCCCGGTGCCTCGCCGACGGTGCCCAGGGCCAGGCCGCTGGTCCAGTCGACCACCGCGGCACCCCGGGCACCGGGCAGTGTCATGGCTTCCAGTAGGCACTCGTCGATTCCGGGCACCGTGTCTCCCCTCCCGCCAAGGGTTCGGCCGAGTGACGCCGAAGTTACGCAACGTGTGCGCGAGGGGTGAGGGTTCTGGCATTTTCCTGTGGAACATGCCTGGGGTGACTAAGGTGGGTCAACTGGCCATATTTTCCGGCCGGTTGGGGCCGCCCTGGAGACCTTTCAGGGGGCGCGCGCGGGTGTGCCAGGGCGCGCGGTGGCGTGGCGTCGCGCCCGATGACGACGCGGCGCCTTTCTCGCCGCGGTGGCTGAAGCCCGGACGGCGCGAGCGCCTTCCTGGCCGCGGTGGTCTAAAGCCGCGTGAGTGCCGACCGCTGCGGTGGACTAAAGCCCGGTAGGTACCGACGGCTGCGGTGGACTAAAGCCCAGTCAGTGCCGACGGCTGCGCCCCGCCCGACTCCGCGACGATCTCGTCGAGGGTCTGCGGCTCCCGTACGACCGCGAAGCGCACCCCGCCTTCCCCGTCCGGCGCGAAGCCGTAGATGCCCGGCCGGGCAAGGGAGTTGTACGCGTAGTGGTGGGCGAAGTAGTACGCACCCGTGTCCAGCGCGGCCGCGTAGTCGCCCTGTTCGAGCAGCGGCAGCGCGCGCCCCTCGGCGAGGAGGTCGCCCGCGAAGCAGGCGGGGCCCGCGATGTCCTGGACGACGTCCGGTCCCGCCTTGGGGCGGCCCTTCGCGTCGTACGCGGCGATCCGCAGCGGCCAGGACGCGGGCGCGTACACCGTACGGGCCGCCACCTGGACCCCGGCATGCGTGACCGCGACCGCCCGGCCCCCGGCGGACTTCGTGTACTCGACCCGCGCGAGCACGGTCCCGTGCTTGGCGAGCAGCGACCGTCCGAACTCGGTGACCAGTCCGTACCGTCCGTCGAAGAGCCCGGGCACCACCTCGGCGAGCAGCCGCGCGTACTGCGCGTACGTCGGGGTCGTCGCGTCGGAGCCGAAGTTCACCGGCAGCCCGCCGCCGATGTCGATCGTGTCGATCTGCCGCCGCCCGATGCGCCGGTTGATCTCCTCGGCCAGCGCGTACGTCTCCGCCACGCCCTGCGCCATCAGTGACAGCGGGATGCCCTGCGACCCGGCGTGCGCGTGCAGCCGAGTCAGCCACGGGCGGTCGGCGTACGCCCCGACGATCCACTCGCGGGCCCCTTCGTCCCGCAGCGCGACCCCGAACTTGGAGGTCGCCGTGGCCGTTGACAGCGCCTCGATGGAACCCCCGCCGACCTGCGGGTTCACCCGGATTCCGAGGGGGGAGCGGGTGCTCGCGGACCGCACCAGGCCGTCGATGCGGTCCAGCTCCTGCGGGTTGTCCGCGTTGACCGCGATGCCCAGTGCCAGCGCCTCGCGCAGCTCGGCGGACGTCTTGGCGGGTGAGTCGAGCACGGTGCGCGCCGGAGTTACTCCGGCCGCCCGCGCGAGGGCCAGCTCGCCGGCGCTCGCCACCTCCGCGCCGATGCCCTGCTCGTGCAGCAGCCGCAGGACGGGCACGAGCGGGGTCGCCTTCACCGCGAAGGCGTGCAGCACGGGGGTGCCGGGAGCGGTCACCGCGTCGAAGGCGGCCCGCAGGGCTGCCGCCGAGGCCCGGATGCCGGGGACGTCGAGGAGCGCGACGATGGGGGTTCCGGGCCCGAGGAGTCCCTGCTCCACGGCGGCCCGGACGGCGTCGTCGCGCCGGACGACGCGGTGGGAGTCCGGCTCGCCGCCGGCGCCGGACCCACCGCCGATTCCACCGCCGGATCCATGGCCGAACCCACCGCCGGAAAACGCCGCAGTCCCGTCCACCCCGTCGCCCACCGGATCCCCCGTCCTGTCCCTGTCTGCGCCCATACATCCCAGCCAAACATCCATGACGTGCCCGCGCTGGCCTATGCGCCTATTGACTAGTCCTATTCAAGAAGTCAGGATGTGAATATCTACTGCAACAGTCGCTGAACAGTCCGCTGGAGCAGTTCGCTGGAGCAGTCCGCAGAGCCGGAACAGTCCGCATAGGAGGCAGACCATGTCAGGACCCCGCCCCGTACGAGCGCCGCGCGGTACGGAACTGAGTGCCCTGGGATGGCAGCAGGAAGCCGCCCTGCGGATGCTGCAGAACAACCTCGACCCGGAGGTCGCCGAGCACCCCGACAAGCTCGTCGTCTACGGCGGCACCGGCAAGGCCGCCCGCGACTGGCGCTCCTTCGACGCCATGGTCCGCACGCTGCAGACCCTGAAGCAGGACGAGACGATGCTCGTCCAGTCCGGCCGCCCCGTCGGCGTCATGCAGACCCACGAGTGGGCTCCGCGCGTCCTCATCGCCAACTCCAACCTGGTCGGCGACTGGGCGAACTGGGAGGAGTTCCGGCGCCTTGAGCAGCTGGGTCTGACCATGTACGGCCAGATGACCGCCGGTTCCTGGATCTACATCGGTACCCAGGGCATCCTCCAGGGCACGTACGAGACCTTCGCCGCCGTCGCCGCGAAGAAGTTCAACGGCACCCTCGCGGGCACGATCACCCTGACCGCCGGTCTCGGTGGCATGGGCGGCGCCCAGCCGCTCGCCGTGACGATGAACGACGGCGTCGCGATCTGTATCGACGTCGACCCGCGCGCCATCGAGCGCCGCATCGAGCACCGCTACCTCGACGTCAAGGCAGACAACCTGCGGCACGCGCTGGAGCTGGCGGTCGAGGCGCGCGACGCCCGCAAGCCGCTCTCCATCGGCCTGCTCGGCAACGCGGCCGAGCTGCTCCCGCAGATGCTGGCCGAGGGCGCCCCCATCGACATCGTGACCGACCAGACCTCGGCCCACGACCCGCTGGCCTACCTCCCCATCGGCGTCGACTTCGACGACATGGCCGACGCGGCCGCCAAGGACCCGGCGGGCTTCACCACCCGTGCCCGCGAGTCCATGGCCACGCACGTCGAGGCCATGGTCGGCTTCATGGACGCCGGTGCCGAGGTCTTCGACTACGGCAACTCGATCCGCGGTGAGGCCCAGCTCGCCGGGTACGAGCGGGCGTTCGCCTTCCCCGGCTTCGTCCCCGCCTACATCCGCCCACTCTTCTGCGAGGGCAAGGGCCCCTTCCGCTGGGCGGCGCTGTCCGGTGAGGCCTCCGACATCGCCAAGACCGACAAGGCGATGCTCGACCTCTTCCCTGAGAACGAGTCCCTGCACCGCTGGATCAAGATGGCGGGTGAGCGCGTCCACTTCCAGGGCCTGCCCGCCCGTATCTGCTGGCTCGGCTACGGCGAGCGCGACAAGGCCGGTGAGCGCTTCAACGACATGGTGGCTTCCGGCGAGCTGGCGGCCCCCCTCGCCATCGGTCGCGACCACCTCGACTGCGGGTCCGTCGCCTCGCCGTACCGCGAGACGGAGGCCATGCTCGACGGGTCCGACGCGATCGCCGACTGGCCGCTGCTGAACGCCATGGTGAACGTGGCGTCGGGCGCGTCCTGGGTCTCCATCCACCACGGTGGTGGCGTCGGCATGGGCCGGTCCATCCACGCGGGGCAGGTCTCCGTCGCCGACGGGACCAAGCTCGCCGGCGAGAAGATCCGGCGTGTGCTGACGAACGACCCCGGCATGGGTGTCATCCGCCACGTCGACGCCGGATACGACATCGCCGAGTCGGTCGCCGATGAGCGCGGCGTGCGCGTGCCGATGCGTGAGGGTGGCGACGCGTGACCCAGCACGATTCCGCGCCTGCGGCGCGAGGCGGCAGCTCCCCGGTGGGGGCTGGTGCCTCGTCGCCGTCCGCGGGTGCGGCTGACGGCGGCCCACAGCCGTCAGCGGCGGCCGCCGGGCCCCGGCCCGGTGCCTCCTTTCACGACATGTGGCGCGAGCTGAAGCCCATCGGGCGGCACCCCGACTCCGGTGGGTACCGGCGCTTCGCCTGGACCGGGGCCGATGCCGAGTGC
Source organism: Streptomyces sp. R41 (assembly GCF_041053055.1). Classification (NCBI taxonomy): domain Bacteria; kingdom Bacillati; phylum Actinomycetota; class Actinomycetes; order Kitasatosporales; family Streptomycetaceae; genus Streptomyces; species Streptomyces sp. R41. Next base: position 4,458,190 of record NZ_CP163443.1, on the reverse strand, counting down.
CGGGCGTGGTTTCGGGCGCAGGCCGAGGGGCGGGGGCTGACCTACGAGCTGGACCGGAACGGGAATCAGTGGGCCTGGCTGGGGGACCCCGCCGAGGGGGACGCCGTAGTCACCGGGTCTCATCTGGACTCCGTGCCGGACGGCGGGGCGTTCGACGGGCCCCTCGGGGTCGTGTCGTCCTTCGCCGCGCTGGACGAACTGCGCGCCCGCCATGTGAAGTTCACCCGGCCCCTCGCCATCGTGAACTTCGGTGACGAGGAGGGCGCCCGCTTCGGGCTGGCGTGCGTCGGGTCGCGGCTCGCGGCGGGGCAGCTCACCGTCGAGCAGGCGCACCGGCTGACGGACGCGGACGGGATTTCGCTGCCCCAGGCCATGGAGCGGGCCGGGTACGACCCCGGAACCATCGGGCCGGACCCCGAGCGGCTCGCCCGCATCGGCGCCTTCGTCGAGCTGCACGTCGAGCAGGGGCGTGCGCTCGACCTGAGCGGTGATCGTGTCGGTATCGCGAGCGCCATCTGGCCGCATGGGCGCTGGCGGTTCGACTTCCGTGGGGAGGCCAACCACGCCGGTACCACCCGGCTCGTGGACCGCCGAGACCCGATGCTGTCGTACGCCGAGACCGTGCTCGCCGCCCGCCGCGAGGCACAACTCGCCGGTGCCGTCGCCACCTTCGGCAAGATCGCCGTCGAGCCGAACGGCGTGAACGCCATCCCCTCCCTCGTACGGGGCTGGCTCGACTCCCGCGCCGCCGACCAGGCGACCCTCGACACGGTGGTCACCGGCGTGGAGAAGGCGGCCCGCGAGTACGCGGAGGCGCACGGCGTCGAACTCGACGTCGTCCGTGAGTCGTTCACCCCCGTCGTGGAGTTCGAGCACGCGCTGCGCGACGAGCTCGCCCGCATCCTGGGCAAGGACGTGGAAGGGGCCGCGGGACTCACGGTCCCCGTCCTGGGCACCGGTGCGGGACACGACGCCGGAATCCTCTCCGGCACCATCCCGACCGCCATGCTGTTCGTACGCAACCCCACGGGTGTCTCGCACTCCCCGGCCGAGTACGCCGCCGAGGACGACTGCGTGGCCGGGGTGACCGCACTCGCCGACGTACTCGAAGGGCTGGCCTGCAGGTGACGACGGAGACGTACTGGCTGGAGCACGCCTGGCTCGACACCCATGTCGAGCCGGGCGTGGCCCTGACTGTGTCGACAAGCGGCTCCGCCGAGGGGCAAGGCGGCCTGATCACCGCCGTCCGTACGGGCGTCGACACCCCGCCCCCCGGCGCCGAGATCCTCCGCGGACTCACCCTCCCCGGGCTCGCCAACGCCCACAGCCATGCCTTCCACCGTGCCCTGCGCGGCACCGTCCAGGTCGGCTCCGGCACCTTCTGGACGTGGCGCGAGATCATGTACTCCTTCGCGGACCGGCTGACCCCGGACACGTACCACGAGCTCGCCCGCGCGGTGTACGCGGAGATGGCGCTCGCGGGCGTCACGGCCGTCGGCGAGTTCCATTACGTCCACCATGCCCCGGGCGGCACCCCGTACGCCGACCCGAACGCGATGGGCGAGGCGCTCATCGCCGCCGCCGCCGAAGCCGGGATCCGCATCACCCTCCTCGACACCGCCTATCTGTCCTCCGGCTTCGGACAGCCGCCCAACCAGCACCAGCTGCGCTTCTCCGACGGCACGGCCGATGCCTGGGCGGAACGCTGTTCAGTTCTCAAGGACCGGGATCACGCACGGATCGGTGCGGCCATTCACTCCGTACGGGCCGTGCCCGCCGGGCAACTGGCGACAGTCGCGCGATGGGCCGAGGAGCGGCGGGCCCCGCTGCATGTGCACCTGTCCGAGCAGACGGCGGAGAACGACGCCTGCCGGGACACGCACGGCCGCACGCCCACCCGGCTGCTCGCCGACCACGGTGTCCTCGGCCCGCGCACCACCGGCGTCCACAACACGCACCTCACGGACGAGGACATCGCCCTGATCGGCGGCTCCAGGACGGGCACCTGCATGTGCCCCACCACCGAGCGCGATCTCGCCGACGGCATCGGACCCGCCGTCGCCCTCCAGCGAGCGGGCTCGCCCCTCTCCCTGGGCTCCGACAGCCACGCCGTCATCGACCTCCTCGAAGAGGCCCGCGCGATGGAGCTGAACGAGCGCTTGCGCACCCGCACCCGCGGCCACTGGACGGCGGCCGCCCTCCTGCGCGCCGCCTCCGCGGACGGCCACGCGGCCCTGGGCTGGGACGGCGCGGGCGTCCTGGAGGCTGGCGCGCTCGCCGACTTCACGACGATCGCCCTCGACTCGGTCAGGACAGCGGGACCGCTGCCGCGCCTCGGTGCCGAGACGGCCGTATTCGCCGCGACGGCGGCCGACGTACGCCACACGGTCGTGGGCGGCCGGCACGTCGTACGAGACGGCGCGCACACCCTCGTACCGGATGTGCCGACAGCCCTCGCGGACGCCATCGACGCCCTGCGCGCCTGAAGTCAACCCCCAGTCCCGCCACCCACGAGGACACCATGAGCAGCACGACCGTCATCACCAACATCGCCAGTCTGGTCACCAACGACCCCTCCCTCGGTGACGAGTCCCCCCTCGGTCTGATCCAGGACGCGGCCGTCGTCATCGACGGCGACCGCATCGCGTGGACCGGTGAATCAAGCAAAGCACCCGCCACTGACAATCGCGTCGACGCCGGTGGCCGCGCGGTGATCCCGGGCTTCGTCGACTCCCACTCGCACCTGGTCTTCGCGGGCGACCGCACCCAGGAGTTCAACGCCCGCATGTCGGGCCGCGGCTACACCGCGGGCGGCATCCGCACCACGGTCGCCGCGACCCGCGCCGCCGGCGACGAGGACCTGGAGCGCAACCTCACGCACTACCTCCGCGAGGCCCTGCGCCAGGGCACCACCACCTTCGAGACGAAGTCGGGCTACGGCCTCACCGTCGAGGACGAGGCACGGGCCCTGCGCATCGCGGCCGCGCACACGGACGAGGTCACCTTCCTCGGCGCGCACATCGTCCCGCCGGACTACGCCGACGACCCCGCCGCGTATGTGGCCCTGGTGACCGGCGAGATGCTCGACGCCTGTGCCCCGTACGCCCGTTGGGTCGACGTCTTCTGCGAGAAGGGCGCCTTCGACGGCGACCAGGCCCGCGCGATCCTCACGGCGGGCAAGGCCAAGGGCCTGCACCCGCGCGTCCACGCCAACCAGCTCTCGTACGGCCCCGGCGTCCAGCTCGCCGTCGAACTGGACGCGGCCAGCGCCGACCACTGCACCCACCTGACGGACGCGGACGTGGACGCGCTGGCCGGCGGCAACACCGTCGCGACGCTGCTCCCCGGCGCCGAGTTCTCCACCCGCGCCGAGTGGCCGGACGCCCGTCGCCTGCTCGACGCGGGTGTCACCGTCGCCCTCTCCACGGACTGCAACCCGGGTTCGTCCTTCACCTCGTCGGTCCCGTTCTGCATCGCGCTGGCGGTGCGGGACATGAGGATGACGCCCGACGAGGCCCTCTGGTCCGCCACGGCGGGCGGCGCGGCGGCTCTGCGCCGTGACGACATCGGCCGTCTGACGCCCGGCACCTACGCCGACCTGGCCTTCCTCGACGCCCCGAGCCATGTGCACCTGGCGTACCGGCCGGGCGTACCGCTCGTGTCGGAGGTCTGGCGGCGCGGGGCTCCCGTCGCATAGAGGCCGTGGCCCCGGTCACGCGGCGGCGGCACCGGCCCGCCACCGCTGGTCGTCCTGCCCCTGATCCGGGGACAGCACAAGACCGTCGCCGTACGGCGTGACGGCGTGGTCCGGGGCGATGCCCGGGCGGATCACGCCGTTGCCGTCCACCGTGAAGCGGAGGTTCATCCCGTTGCGGCCGTAGACCGATTGGCAGTCCCAGATGCCGACACCCCTGTCCGTGGAGCCGCGGCTGTCGAGGCAGAAGTCGGGGTCGGCGTACGACTGAAGGACGCCGCGGTCGGTGTCGACGCGCCACATCTGGGTGCGGGACGAGGTGCAACGGGCCGCGACGACGTCCGTGCCCTGGTCGATGTCGCCGTCGCGGATGTCCAGGCACAGGCCCGAGTCGTCGTTCACCACCTGGGCGAAGGTGCCGTTCGGGGGATGGGAGGCGGCGTGCGTGGGAGAGGGCTTGGGCGTCTTGGAAGGCGACTTCGAAGGCTTCGGAGTGGGCGTGGGCTTCGGCGACTTGGTGGTGTGCGTGGGGGACGGTGACGGGGACGGAGTCAGCGAAACCGTCGCGGTCACCGTCACCGGAGGCGGTGCCTGAGGAGTCCGTACCGAACCGGCCGTCTCCGTATGCTCCGATCCGCCCGACGTCAGCAGGAACAGCAGCAGCGGCGCCACCGCGACGCCGAGCGCGGCCGAGGCGAGGACGAGGCGCCGGGAGGGCAGCCAGGCCCAACCAGCCTGTGTCTTCGAGCGAGTTGGTGTCCCGCCCGCTCCACCCATCACGTACGCCGCCCCGCCCCACGGCAGCAGCCCGTCCGCCAGCGCCTCGCGCGGGGTGTCCCGCAGGGCGCCCAGCTCCTCGTATCCGGCGGCGCAGTGCGCGCAGTGCGCCATGTGGGCCTGCAAGTCGGCGCTGTAGCGCGGGTTCTCGGGGTGTGCGGCTTCCTCGATCAGCCGGCGGAAATCCTGGCAGCGGGGGTTGCCGGAGCGGGCGAGGCGGGTCTTGAGGCAGGCCTGGCGCAGCGTCTGGAACGCGGGCTCCTTGCCGTACGTCACGTCCGGGGGCGTGGCCCCGAGGAGCGTCGCGGTCCTGGCGTCGGGCTCCTCGTCGACGACGCCGTACCAGACGAGTCCCTGGACGCGGGTCGGCAGCGCCTGGAACGCGTCGAGCATCGGCGGCACGGGTCCGTCCGGGCCCGCCTCGCGGAGGTGGACGAGCAGACCGGGGTCGAGGCGGCTCCCGCGCTCGTCCACGGCCCAGGACGCGGCCACCCGCCCCGCCAGGAGCAGCAGCTGATGGCGCCAGGGCCCCCGGGGTTCGATACCGCGTGCCGTGTCGCGGGCCGCGAGGGCGAACGCCTGGGCCGTGAGCTGCCGGGCGGCGGACTCGCCCACCGTGCACAGACGGGCGTAGGAGAGGACCGCGGGCCGGTGGCGCAGGCGCAGTTCGCGCAGCGCCGGATACGCGGTCGCGGTCTCGGCGCGCAGCAGTTCGGTGAGCCGCGCGTCCGAGACGGTGGCGAACATGCCGCCGCCCTCGGCGCCGGCTTCGTACCCGCCCTCGTACCCGTCCCCGTCGTCCTCAGCGTCGGTCCGGCCGGCCCCAGCCATTCCCGTGCCTCCTCGCATCCCCGGTGCTCAGCCCGCCGTAGCCCTGACCTACCGGCGGGTATGGGGGGTGCCCATAGTGATGGAGGTGAACCTTTGGGGAAAGGGGTTCCCGTGGGTAACCCAGCCCGATGCCAAGCTGTAACTGCGCCCGGCGCCCTCTTACTTGGGGCACCGGGCGCACAGGACGACTGCGAGGCGTCAGTCCTCGATCGTCAGCCCCTTCCGCAGCCGCACCAACGTGCGCGACAGCAGCCGGGAGACATGCATCTGGGAGATGCCGAGTTCGTCGCCGATCTCGGACTGGGTCATATTGGCGACGAAGCGCAGCGAGAGGATCTGGCGGTCACGCGGCGGGAGTTCGGCTATCAGCGGCTTCAGGGACTCCACGTACTCGATGCCTTCGAGTCCGTGGTCCTCGTAGCCGATGCGGTCCGCGAGCGCGCCCTCGGAGTCGTCCTCCTCGGGCTGGGCGTCGAGCGAACTGGCCGTGTAGGCGTTCGAGGCGGCCATGCCCTCGACGACCTCGTCGTTGCTGAGGCCGAGGCGCTCCGCCAGCTCTCCCACCGTCGGAGCGCGATCGAGTTGCTGGGCGAGTTCGTCGCCCGCCTTGGCCAGGTCGAGACGGAGCTCCTGCAGCCTGCGCGGTACGCGTACCGACCACGAGGTGTCGCGGAAGAAGCGCTTGATCTCGCCGACGATGGTCGGCATCGCGAAGGTGGGGAACTCGACGCCGCGGCTCAGCTCGAAGCGGTCGATCGCCTTGATCAGGCCGATCGTGCCGACCTGGATGATGTCCTCCATCGGCTCGCTGCGGGAGCGGAAGCGGGAGGCGGCGAACTTGACCAGCGCGAGGTTGAGTTCGACGAGCGTGTTGCGGACGTACGAGTACTCGTGCGTGCCTTCTTCGAGGGACTCCAGCCGCTCGAAGAGTGTCTTGGACAGGGCCCGCGCGTCCACCGGTCCCACCTCGTCGTACGGGGGGATCTCCGGAAGTCCGGCGAGTCCGTCGAATCCGCTGGTTCCATCGGCGTCGTCGAGGTGCTCCGGGCGTTCCAGAGAGGGTGTCGACGTCGCCGTCTGGGTCTGCGATGCGTCGAGCCGGGGTGACATGATGTCCTCCATCGTTCTCGGCATATGGCCGCCGATGCCAATTCGTGCACTGCGGTGTGCGGCGCCTCCAAAGCCGGCCGTGTCGAATAGCTGTCTCTACTAGCCCTACCCGCTTTCGCGAGGTCGCCGCAAGTGCGTTTCGTTGCGAAATGTCCGCTTTCAGGGGGTTGTTCGGGTGTCAGGGAGTGTGAGGAAGGCGTAGTGTGCGAGTGCGTACATCAGCAGTCGCGACGCTCGGGAGAGAGACGGCATGGACCGCGGGACGGTCGGCAGCGCACAGTCGGGCCGGCTTCTTGTCGAGGTGCGGGAAGAGGGCTCAAGCGCCGTCGTGACCCCCGCGGGTGAGTTGGATCACTACACGGCCGATTTGTTGCGTGCGCCACTCGAGAGCTGCCTCGAAAAGGGGTACGCCCGCCTGGTCGTCGACTGCTCACGCCTCGAATTCTGTGATTCCACCGGGCTCAATGTGCTGCTCGGCGCCCGGCTGAAGGCCGAGGCCGCGGGGGGCGGGGTCCATCTGGCCGGGATGCAGCCGGTGGTGGCCCGGGTCTTCGAGATCACCGGGGCGGAGGCCGTCTTCACCGTCCACGAGACGCTCGACGCGGCCTTGGCCGACTGACCCGCCCGGCCCGACGACGTCGAAGTCATGACTCAGTTGCCCCTGTGTGATCGCCAGGTTACTTGCGTCACATCTTCTGTGCCGAATAAGTGGGTGTTCGGACGGTTCGGTCGGGCAGGAGACATCCTGAACACGTCGGCACCGCATATGTCGACAGCCCAAGCGGCGAACGCGCCGTTGATCCCTACGTACTGAGTACTGAGTCTTGAATCGTGAACCGGTGAATCGGTGAGGTGAAGCGCTGATGAGCACCACCCGGCCTTACTCGCCGGGCGACCGCGGCCCGGAGTCGGGCGACGGCGGCGCTTCCGGGGCGTCCGGAGACGGCGTGACGCCCGGAGACGGCGCGTCCCGGGGCGGCGTGACCGTCCCCTCCGCCGGTCGTCAGGCCCGCAGGCTGAGCTTCGACGGCGAGAGCGGCGTCGTGCCGCTCGCCCGCGACTTCGCCCGTCAGGCGCTGTACGCGTGGGGCTGGCTGCCCGCAGCGAGCGCCGACCGGCGGGCCGCCGCCGAGGATGTCCTGCTGGTCGTCTCCGAGCTCGTCACCAATGCCTGTCTGCACGCCGAGGGCCCGGACGAGCTCTGGATCGCCTGCGACAGCAAGGTGCTGCGCGTCGAGGTCTCCGACCGGGGCACCGGCCAGCCCGCCCCGCGCACCCCGCACCGCGCGGGACGCCCCGGCGGCCACGGGATGTTCATCGTGCAGCGGCTGTGTCTCGACTGGGGGGTCGTGCGGACTCCGGGGGTCGCGGGCAAGACCGTGTGGGCGGAGCTCGGGGCGCCCGCCTAACCGTCATCTGGGGTTACCCAGGGTTCGAACCCCTCTTCGTACGTCGCCGTATGCGCGCCGGATCTCCTCAGATCCGGCGCGCACTTTGTCTTCCCTCCACAAGACCCCGGGCGTACTTTGAGCGCCCAATCTGATGTGCCGTCAGTAAATTTCGGCGACGAGGGGACTTCGAGGTGTCGTACCGGACGTACCAGAAACGAACCGCCGCGCTCGCGTTCGCCGCGGCCCTGGCCGGCTCGGCGGTGCTGATGGCCGCCCCCGCCGCCCAGGCCGACGTGGTGGACGTCAACTACCAGTGCAAGACGCCGATCGGGGACAAGAGCGCCGTCTCACCGATCGACATCAAGAGCGTCAAGAGTGGCAGCGGCTACAAGCTCACCATGTCCTGGCAGAAGGGCGTCTCGTCCAGTCCGGTGGAGCTGGGCAAGGGCGCGATGAAGCCGAGCGCCGTGATCAAGCTGGGCGGCGCGGACAGCGGTTCGGTGCCCGTGAGCGGCCCGGCCAACGCCGCCGCGATCCCCGCCAACACCCCCATCAAAATCAGCGACTTGAGCGGTACGTACACGCCGAAGAAGACCGGCAAGGTCACCTTCACCGCAGGCGTGCTCACCATCAAGGCGCTCGGCACGACGACCACGTGCACGCCCTCGAACAACCCGAAGCCCTCGCTGACCCTCGATGTCACGGCCGCGAGCGGCGGTTCGGGATCGTCGAGTTCCGGCCAGACCCAGACCGGCTCCGACTCCGGCGGCGAGCTTCCGCAGACCGGCCCCGAGGACTCGGCGATCGCCCTCGGCACGCTCGGCGGCACGGTGCTGCTGGCGGGTGCGGCGGGCGTGCTGTGGCTGACGCGGAGGCATCAGGCGGTACGCCGCTGAAGTCTGCTGCGCCCACCCGCCTGTCGACCACCGCCCCTCAATGAGGCGCTGCGCGCCGCCCCTGTACATGGGAGCCGCTCGATGCCGTACGCACTCTCCGCTGCCCGCGTGCTGGGCCTGACCTTGGTGTTGTCGATCACGGTACCGGTGCCCCTGGCCCTGGCCGACGACGGCTGGTCCGTCGTGCCGTCCGCGAGTACAGCGGATACGGCGGACGGGCGGCCGTACGTCTACGCGGAGGGCGCGCCCGGCACGGTCCTGCAGGACGCCGTGTCGGTGCTCAACCCGGGCGCGAAGCCGCTCACCGTGCGGCTGCGCGGCGCGGACGCCGACAACACCAAGGGCGGCGGCTTCACCGTACGGAAGAGGTCGACGGACACGGGCGCGTGGATCGGCTTCGCGCGGGAGACGGACGGCCGCCGGACGGCGGTGCGCGAGCTGTCCGTACGGGTTCCCGCGCACACTCGCGCCGATGTGCCGTTCACCCTGAGCGTCCCGGCGGGCGCGGCGCCCGGGGACCACCCCGGTGCGATCGTCGCGAGCGGCGGTGGGCGGTCCTCGGCGGCCCGGGTCCAACTGCGGGTGAATGGACCGACGTTGTCGGCGCTCACCGTCGAGCACGTCGCCGTGCACGCCGACCGGATCTTGTACGAGCTGGTCAACCGAGGCACCACCGTCCTCACCCCGAGACTCGCGGTGCACGCCGACGGCGTCTTCGGCGAGCTCCTCGACCGCGCCCCGCGCACTCTGCCCCTCGAACTCCTGCCGGGCCGCCGCGTCACGCTCAGCGAGCCGTGGCCGGACACCCCGGCGCTGGACGCGGTCGACGTGCGGCTGACGGTGACGGCGGCGGGCGGGGCGCGCGACACGGCTTCCGCGTCGGCGCGCTTCGTGCCGTGGGGCGCGGTCGCCGGGGCCGGGTGCGGACTCGTGGCGGTGGTGGGTGCCTGGCTGGTCGTGCGGCGACACAGGCGTCGTGGGCCGGGCGGCGAGGCGCGTGAGGAAGAGCCGCGTACGGAAGTCGAGTTGACGGGAGCGGTGTCGTGAGCGTCAAGGTGCGGATGGCGGCGCTGGGGGCGGTGCTCGCGCTCGTCCTGGTCCCGCTGGCGGGGACGGCCGCTGTGTCCGCCGACGGGAAACCGAGTGTGAAGCTGTCCGAGTCCCAGGCGGGGACGGGTGGTTCGATCACGGTGACCGGCAGCGGATGGCGGCCCAAGACCTTGCTGATGATGCTGATCTGCGGGCAGTCCGTGCCGTCCCGGGGCGTGATCGGCGGCACCAACTCCTGTGCCAACGCCGACGGCCGGGCCGTCACCACCGACGCGAAGGGCAACTTCAGCAAGCGGCTGCCGGTCACCGAGCCGCCCAAGCCGTGTCCGTGCGTGGTGCACGTCGCCACGGTCACGGGGGAGAAGGCGGACGCCGACGCCATCTTCATGGTGGCCGGACACTCGGTCGAGCCGCTGCCGAAGGAGGAGAGCGGCGGCCGGCTCTCGGTGCTGACGGACACCCGGCTCGACGGGTCGAGCGGCCTGCTCACCTGGTTCGGCTCACCCCCCTCCCGCAAGCTCGTCTTCACCGTCGGCAACGTCGGCACCGCCCCCGTGAAGAACCCGGTCTTCCAGGTCGGCACCTCCCACGGGGTGTTCGCCCCGCAGTGGGAGGAACAGCAATGGCGCGGCACGATCGCGCCCGGCAGGAAGGCGCAGATCACACTCCCGGTCGAACTGTCCGCCGGTGCGCACGGCGACTACACCGTCTCCCTGAAGTACGGCGGAAAGGTGCTCGCCGAGCAGCCGTGGGGCGTGGGCCGCCCCTGGGGCGTGACCCTCTTCTGGATCCTGCTCTGCGTGGTCGTACCTGGGGCGGTGTTCCGCATCGGGATGGCCGTGGTGGACCGGGTGCGGCCGCGCAGGTCGAACGGGCGCGGGGGTCGGCACCGGGGTCTGCGCCTGCCCGAACTTTCCTTCCGCATACCGAAGTCGAGCCCGCCACCGGCCCCCGCGCCGGTGTCGTCGAAGACCTCCACGACCCCGGCCCTGCCGTGGTTCACGCCGGACAGCGATCCGGGCACCACGGCGAACGGTCAGCTCTCCGCACCGCAAGAGAACAGCCCGACGACGAAGGGAAATACGTGAGCACGCAACGGAGAGTGGTACCGACGGCCGGACGCAGAGTGAGCGCGGCCGGGGTCGCGCTGATGCTCGGCGGCGCGGGCATCCTGCTGGGTGTGGCCGCGGCCCCGGCGCAGGCCGCCGAGGTGGCGTACAAGACGGAGTGCGTTCCGCCCTCGATCTCCGGGCTCCCCCCGGTCGAGGGCACGACGAAGGTGGAGATCACCGCGCCGGCCGAGGCGAAGGTGGGCGACGAGGTCACCATCACCTGGAAGTTCGTCCAGGCGGCGTCCAAGAATCCCGACGTCATCGACCTGGAGAAGGACACGGTCAAGCCGACGGGCACGCTGAAGGCGGGCGGTGCGCAGACGGCGGACATCGCCATGGAGGGGCCCCGGTCGAACCCGGCGATCCCCAAGAACAGCGACATGAAGCTGTCCGACATGACGGGCAAGCTGAAGCTGACGGCGGCGGGTGACGTCACGCTGACCCCGGACGCGTACAACATCAACGTCAGCAAACCGGTGTCCACCGACACGAAGTGCACTCCCAAGGAGACGGTGCAGTCCGCGGCGACGATCAAGGTGACGGGGAGCGGAGGGAGTTCGGGCGGTACGACGGGCGGACTTCCGACGGGGACACCGACCCTGCCGACGGGGCTGCCCACGCTGCCGACGGAGCTGCCCACCGGCTCCGGGACGCCTTCGCCGAGCGCGAGCGACACCGGGGGCACCGGCGGAAGCGACACGGGCGGCGGCTCCAGCGGAGGGGACAGCGGCGGTCAGACGGACTTCACCGGCAAGGAAGTCTCCATCCCCTACGAGTGCAAGACGCCCATCGGCGACAAGAGCGCCACGTCCCCCGTGCAGATCAACGCCAAGAAGAACGGCGGGAGTTTCGACCTCACCGTCCAGTTCAAGAAGTCCGTCATGGACAGCCCGGCCGACATCCCCGCGGACTCGGTCAAGCCGTCGATGGAGGTCGTGCTGGGCGGCTCCGACAAGGGCACGGTCCATGTCGAGGGCCCGACCAACGCCAAGGAGATCAAGTCGGGCGACCCGATCGAGATCCCCGACCTCACGGGCACCTACAAGCCCGGCGCGAGCGGCAGTTCGACCCTCTCCCCGGGCGTCCTGACCGTGAAGGCCCTGGGCACGACCACGACGTGCACCCCGTCCAAGACGGAGGTCTCCCTGACCCTGGACACCACGGAACAGGCGAGCGGCGCGTCGGGGGGCGGCTCCTCCGGCTCGGGCGGTACGTCGTCCAGCGGGGGTCTCGCGGAGACGGGCTCCGACAGCCATGGGGCGCTGAAGGCCCTCGGGCTGGTCGCGGGGACCGTGATCCTGCTCGGCGGAGCGGTCTTCACGTTCCTACCGGGGCGGCGCCTGCGCTGAACTCGCTCGGGGGTTTCTTCGCCCCCTCCGCCCCTGCCCGTGGGCGCTTGTCGCGCAGTTCCCCGCGCCCCTTCTCAGGGGCGCGGGGAACTGCGCGATCTTTTAGGGGGGGTCTGGGGGCGCAGCCCCCGGGGGACGGGAACGGGCAGGGGCGGAGGGGGCGAAACAAACCCCACCCCAGCCGCCGAAGGGCCCCGCACCGAGTGGTGCGGGGCCCTTCGTATGGACAAGCGCTACGCGTACGTCAGTGGACGTCGCCCATGAGCTGCTTGACCTTCTTGCGGTACATCCACACCGCGACACCGGCGACCACGGCGAGCGTGGCCTCCAGAGCGACGATGCCCGTCTTGTTGAGGTCGACCTCGGCGATGGAGAGCAGACCGGTCGTGGCGTCACCGGCGGTGACGGCCAGGAACCAGACACCCATCATCTGGGAGGCGTACTTCGCGGGGGCCATCTTCGTGGTGACGGAGAGGCCGACCGGAGAGAGCGTCAGCTCACCGACGGTCTGCACGAAGTAGATGGCGACCAGCCACATCGCGGCGGCCTTGTGGCCGTCCTGGGCGATCGTCAGCGGAGCGAGGAAGAGGAAGAAGGACGCGCCGATCAGGATCAGACCCGACGCGAACTTCGTGGCCGTGCTCGGCTCCTTGCCGCGCTTGTTGAGCGCCAGCCACGCCCAGGCGAAGACCGGGGCGAGCGCCATGATCATGACCGGGTTGACGGACTGGTACCAGGAGACCGGGAACTCCCAGCCGAAGATGGTGTTCTCGGCGGACGAGTCGGCGAAGATCGACATCGTCGAGCCGCCCTGGTCGTAGATCATCCAGAAGACGGCCGCGGCGACGAAGAACCAGATGTACGCGGACATCTTCGACTGGTCGGCGCGGTCCAGGTCCTTGTCCCGCTTGATGCGGCCGATGACCATGATCGGGATGATCAGACCGGCGAGCGTGATCGGGACCAGCAGCCAGTTCAGCGTGTAGTGACCGGAGAAGCCGACGATCGCGTAGAAGACGACGGCGACGGCGGCCCACATCGCGGACTTGCGCAGCGTCGCGGCCTTCTCCTCGGCGGACAGCGGCGTGGGGACCTCGTGCGAGCGGGCGCTGAGGTGACGGCCGCCGAGCAGGTACTGGGCGAGGCCGAGGGCCATGCCGAGCGCGGCGAGCGCGAAGCCCAGGTGCCAGTTCACGTTCTCACCGACGGTGCCGATGATCAGCGGCGCGGCGAAGGCACCCAGGTTGATGCCGATGTAGAAGAGCGTGAAGCCACCGTCACGGCGCGGGTCGTCCGGGCCGTCGTAGAGGTGGCCGACCATCGTGGAGATGTTGGCCTTCAGCAGACCGGAACCGATCGCGACGAGACCGAGGCCGCCGTAGAAGGTGCCGGACGAGGGCAGAGCCAGCGTGAGGTGGCCCAGCATGATGATCAGACCCGCGACGGCGACCGTCTTGCGGGGGCCGAGAACACGGTCGGCGAACCAGCCGCCCGGCAGGGCGAGCAGGTAGACGAGCGAGAGGTACACCGAGTAGATCGCGGTCGCGGAGGCCGCGCTCAGGTGCAGGCCGCCCGGTGCCACCAGGTACAGCGGGAGCAGTGCCTTCATGCCGTAGTAGGAGAATCGCTCCCACATCTCGGTCATGAAGAGAGTGGCCAGTCCGCGGGGGTGGCCGAAGAAGGTCTTCTCGGAACCGGAGGTACCCGTTGGGGCCGGGGGAACCGAGTCCTTCGTCAGGCTGGACGCCATGGTCGTTCCTTGCTGCTCGGGACGCGCTGAAAGAGGGGGTTGCGCGCCCGGTGGGGGCGGCCGGCACCGGCGGATTCGACGTCCACCCCCACGCCCACGGGGAGGTCCGCTCCGGATCGCGAAGCGGCGGACGGCGACCACCGGGATCCACGCCCTTCACGCGTCAGCGCGCTCGGGCCCGGCCACAGGTCATTCCTTTCAAGGCTGGCGAACACCAGCCCGCACACAAAAGAGACCTTCAGCATCAAACTCTCGCCAAAGGTCCCCGTGTGGTGCTACAGGCGTCTGGTCACCATACGACATGCCAATGCCGCATATGGAAGGACTTGAGACATGGATCACAGGCGATCATGGAACCGCGGACACCCATTCGAAGGTGCTCACCAGGATCGCATCCCACAGCCGCAGGTAAGAATCACACTGGTGGCGGGTGTGAATCACGGAGGCCGATCACCCCACAGCTGTCGTCCGTGGCGGACTACCATCACCCCATGACCCGTGTACTGCTCGCCGAGGACGACGCGTCCATCTCGGAGCCGCTGGCCCGCGCACTGCGCCGGGAAGGTTACGAGGTCGAGGTGCGCGAGGACGGACCCACCGCGCTCGACGCCGGAATGCAGGGCGGCGTCGACCTGGTCGTTCTGGACCTGGGCCTGCCCGGCATGGACGGCCTGGAAGTGGCCCGCCGGCTGCGCGCCGAGGGCCACACCGTCCCGATCCTCATCCTGACCGCGCGCGCCGACGAGGTGGACACCGTCGTCGGTCTCGACGCGGGCGCCGACGACTACGTCACCAAGCCGTTCCGGCTCGCCGAACTCCTCGCCCGGGTACGGGCGCTGCTGCGGCGCGGCGCCGCCGAGCCGCAGCAGCCGCCCGCCACGCACGGGGTGCGCATCGACGTCGAGTCGCACCGCGCGTGGATGGGCGACGAGGAACTCCAGCTCACGGCCAAGGAGTTCGACCTGCTGAGGGTCCTCGTCCGTGACGCCGGACGCGTCGTCACCCGTGACCAGCTCATGCGCGAGGTCTGGGACACCACGTGGTGGTCGTCCACCAAGACCCTCGACATGCACATCTCCTGGCTCCGCAAGAAGCTGGGCGACGACGCGGCGAATCCTCGATACATCGCGACGGTACGGGGTGTGGGCTTCCGCTTCGAGAAGAGCTGAGCCGGCCGGGGCTGATCTCTCAGTCCCGGCGGGCAGTCTTCAGCCCGTCCGGCGTTCGAGGACGAGGCCGTCGAGGCCGAAGCGGGGGTCTGTGGGCGGCAGTCCCCAGGGATGATGGGGGTCCCCCCCGCTCGAGCGAAGCCGAGAGTGGGGGAGGGTAGGGGCGGAGGGGGCGAAGAACCCCCTCAGCGCAACGTCAAGGCACACTGGTCCGCGTAAGCAATCCCGCCCGGAGGGCCCCGTGCGTCGCCGTCTCATCCAGTCCACGCTCGCCGTCGTGCTCGTGGTGATCGCCGTCTTCGGCGTATCGCTCGTCATCGTCGAGACCCGCACGATCAGCAACAGCGCCCAGGAGCGCGTGGACTCCGAGGCCCTGCGCCTTGCCAGCATCGTGGACAGCCGCATCCTCGGCGACGAGAACATCACCGCGGAGGTCTTCAAGAACCAGGTCACGGACGAGCGCTACGCCGTGATCAGGATCCCCGGCCGACCGCCCATCGAGATCGGCACCGAGCCCGCCGGCGACGTCATCCACTCCACCGCCAAGGGCGAGGAGGGCGAGACGGTCACGGTCGAGGAGCCGCGCTCGTCGGTGACCCGCGAAGTCGGCCGTACGCTCCTGATCATCGGCGCCGTCGCGCTGCTCGCGATCGTCGCCGCCGTGCTCCTCGCCGTACGCCAGGCCAACCGCCTGGCCTCCCCGCTCACCGACCTCGCGGAAACCGCAGAACGCCTCGGTTCGGGCGACCCGCGCCCCCGCCACAAGCGATACGGCGTCCCCGAGCTGGACCGCGTCGCCGACGTCCTGGACGGCAGCGCGGAGCGCATCGCGCGGATGCTCACCGCCGAGCGCCGGCTCGCCGCCGACGCCTCCCACCAGCTCCGTACGCCCCTCACGGCGCTCTCCATGCGTCTGGAGGAGATCACGCTCACCGACGACCCGGACACGGTGAAGGAGGAGGCGACGATCGCGTTGACGCAGGTCGAGCGCCTCACGGACGTCGTCGAACGCCTGCTCACCAATGCCCGCGATCCGCGGACCGGCTCCGCGGTCTCCTTCGACCTCGACGAGGTCATCAAGCAGCAGTTGGAGGAGTGGCGCCCGGCCTACCGCAGCGCGGGCCGCGCCATCGTCAGCTCGGGCAAGCGGCACCTGCGGGCGGTCGGCACGCCGGGCGCGGTCGCGCAGGTCCTGGCGGCGCTGATCGAGAACTCCCTCATGCACGGCGGCGGCACCGTCGCCCTGCGCACCCGCGTGACCGGCAACCAGGCCGTTGTCGAGGTCACGGACGAGGGCCCCGGCGTCCCCACCGACCTGGGCGCCCGCATCTTCGAGCGCACGATCAGCGGCCGCAACTCCACGGGGATCGGTCTCGCCGTCGCCCGCGACCTCGCGGAGGCCGACGGGGGCCGCCTGGAGATGCTCCAGGCCCAGCCGCCGGTCTTCGGCCTGTTCCTCTCCCGCACCCCACTGAAGAGGCCCCCGGCACCGGAGGAAGACGAGCCCACGGTCAGGTGACTCCACCCGACCCGGTCCGGCGACGAGCCCCAGCCCCGACCTCGGCAGGCAACCCGACGAACCCAGGCTCAGCCCCGGCCTGCCCTCCAGAGCCCACCGCACGACGCTCAAGCCTGGCCCAGCCCAGGCCCGCCCGGCAGAGCCGAACCTCGGGCGCTCAGGGCGAGCCGCAGCCGCCGCCCCGGTGGGTGTGGAGCGGGCGAACCGCTCAGTTCACCTTGGCCCGGGGCCGAGGCTCCGTCCGCGCGTCAAGGAACGATTCCGCACTGGCCACAGCCTCCCGTGCCGGCAGCGCCCGGAACACCCACGTGCGGTACGACCAGAACCGGAACAGCGTCGCGATCCCGATGCCGAGGAACTTGAAGACGTTGCTCTGCAGCGGGGTGTCCCAGCCGAACCCGTACGTCGCCGCGTACAGCACGCCGTTCTCGATGACCAGCCCCACCACGCTGAACAGCAGGAAGAGCGTCAGCTCCTTGGTGCGGCCACCCTTGTCGCGGTCCCGGTAGGTGAAGTAGCGGAACCCGATGTAGTTGAAGACGATCGCGACGACCGTGGCGATGACACTGGCCCGCACGACCTGCAGCCCGGTGACATGGCGTACCAGGTTGAACACGAGCAGGTTGACGAGCAGCCCCGCCCCGCCGACCGCCCCGAACTTGGCGACCTCCCGGAAGAGCTGGTCGAACCGGCGGCGAACCGCGCTGCGAGGCCTCGCACGAGACCCCGAGGAAGCACTGCCCATGGTGTCGCCAGCCCCCGTCGGTGGGATACGTCGGTCGAATACGTCAACCCAGCCATGCTAACCAGCGGCCCTCTCCGACGCCTGTGGACGGGCTCACAGGTAAGAAAACAGGCGGTCACCGGCTCGGAAATTGCGGTGCACAGGCGCGGAAATCGGCCACCTTGGCGCGGCCGATACTCTTGGAGCGTGACGTTCCCGGTAGTCGGCATGGTCGGCGGGGGGCAGCTCGCTCGTATGACACACGAGGCGGGCATCCCGCTCGGCATCAAGTTCAAGCTCCTCAGTGACACCCCTCAGGATTCCGCGGCGCAGGTCGTCAGCGATGTCGTCATCGGCGACTATCGCGACCTCGACACGCTGCGTGACTTCGCGCGGGGCTGCGACGTGATCACCTTCGATCACGAACACGTACCCACCGAGCACCTGCGCGCCCTGGAGGCGGACGGTATCCCCGTCCGCCCTGGGCCCGACGCGCTCGTGCACGCCCAGGACAAGGGCGTGATGCGCGCGAAGCTCGACGCCATCGGCGTGCCGTGCCCACGGCACCGCATCGTGAGCGACGTCGACGACGCCGCCGCGTTCGCGGCGGAAGGCCTCGCCGCAGGCGACGAGGGCGACGGCTTCCCGGTCATCCTGAAGACCGTCCGCGGCGGCTACGACGGCAAGGGCGTGTGGTTCATCCGCTCCGCGGAGGACCCGGCTCTGGCCGAGCCCTTCCGCGCCGGCGTCCCCGTCCTCGCCGAGGAGAAGGTCGACTTCGTACGGGAACTCGCGGCGAACGTCGTCCGCTCCCCGCACGGCCAGGCGGTCGCGTACCCCGTCGTCGAGTCCCAGCAGGTCGACGGCGTCTGCGACACGGTGATCGCCCCGGCGCCCGGCATAGCCGAGGGGCTGGCCCTCCAGGCCGAGGAACTCGCCCTGCGCATCGCCAAGGAACTCGGCGTGGTCGGCCACCTGGCCGTCGAGCTCTTCGAGACGGCGGACGGCCGCATCCTCGTCAACGAACTGGCCATGCGCCCGCACAACTCGGGCCACTGGACCCAGGACGGCGCGATCACCTCCCAGTTCGCCAACCACGTCCGTGCGGTCCTCGACCTCCCCCTCGGCGACCCGCGCCCGCGCGCCAAGTGGACGGTCATGGCGAACGTCCTCGGCGGCGACTACCCGGACATGTACTCCGCGTACCTGCACTGCATGGCCCGTGACCCCCAGCTGAAGATCCACATGTACGGCAAGGACGTGAAGCCCGGCCGCAAGGTCGGTCACGTCAACACCTACGGCGACGACCTTCAAGACGTCCTTGAGCGTGCCCGCCACGCAGCCGGTTACCTGAGAGGCACGATCACCGAATGAGCCCAGTTGTAGGCATCGTCATGGGGTCCGACTCCGACTGGCCCGTCATGGAAGCCGCCGCGCAGGCCCTCGACGAGTTCGAGATCGAGTACGAGGTCGACGTCGTCTCCGCGCACCGCATGCCGCGCGAGATGATCGCGTACGGCGAGCAGGCCGCCGAGCGCGGGCTCAAGGCGATCATCGCCGGCGCGGGCGGCGCCGCCCACCTGCCCGGCATGCTCGCCTCGGTCACCCCGCTGCCCGTCATCGGCGTGCCGGTCCCGCTGAAGTACCTCGACGGCATGGACAGCCTGCTGTCGATCGTGCAGATGCCGGCCGGTGTCCCGGTCGCGACCGTCTCGGTCGCCGGCGCGCGCAACGCGGGCCTGCTGGCGGCCCGCATGCTCGCCGCGCACGACGAGGAACTCCTCGGCCGGATGCGGGAGTTCCAGCAGGAACTGAACGACCAGGCCACCGAGAAGGGCAAGCGGCTGCGCTCCAAGGTCGAGGGCGCGGGCAACGGCTTCGGCTTCGGGAAGTGACGCGCATGTCGTCCCTCGACAAGGCCCGCGCACTCCTGGCCGACTTCCCCGTCGTCGACGGCCACAACGACCTCCCCTGGGCGCTGCGCGAGCAGGTCCGCTACGACCTCGGCGCCCGCGACATCGCCGCCGACCAGAGCGCGCACCTGCACACGGACCTCGCCCGGCTGCGCGCGGGCGGCGTGGGCGCCCAGTACTGGTCGGTGTACGTCCGCTCGGACCTGCCCGGCGCGGTCACGGCGACGCTCGAACAGATCGACTGCGTACGGCAGTTGATCGACCGTCACCCGTCGGACCTGCGCGCCGCGCTGACGGCCGCCGACATGGAGGCGGCACGCGCGGAGGGCCGTATCGCCTCGCTGATGGGCGCGGAGGGCGGCCACTCGATAGACAACTCCCTCGGCGTACTGCGGGGGCTGTACGCGCTGGGCGTCCGCTACATGACCCTCACGCACAACGACAACATCGCGTGGGCGGACTCGGCCACCGACGTCCCCGCCGTGGGCGGTCTGTCGGCCTTCGGCCGTGAGGTCGTACGGGAGATGAACCGCGAGGGCATGCTCGTGGACCTCTCGCACGTGGCCGCGACGACGATGCGCGACGCGCTGGACACCTCCGTCGCGCCGGTGATCTTCTCCCACTCCTCCTCGCGCGCGGTGTGCGACCACCCGCGCAACATCCCGGACGACGTCCTGGAGCGGCTGCCCGCCAACGGGGGAGTGGCGATGGTGACGTTCGTACCGAAGTTCGTTCTCCAGGCGGCGGTCGACTGGACGGCCGCGGCCGACGAGAACATGCGCGCGAACGGCTTCCACCACCTCGACACCACCCCCGAGGCCATGAAGGTCCACCGCGCCTTCGAGGAGTCGAACCCGCGCCCTGTCGCCACGGTGGCGACGGTCGCCGACCACCTCGACCACATGCGTGAGGTGGCCGGCATCGACCATGTCGGCATCGGTGGCGACTACGACGGCACGGCGTTCACCCCGGACGGCCTGGACGACGTCTCCGGCTACCCGAACCTGATCGCCGAGCTGCTGGACCGCGGCTGGTCATCCACCGATGTGGCCAAGCTGACCTGGCAGAACGCCGTACGGGTGCTGGGCGCCGCCGAGGACGTGGCCCGCGACCTCCGGGCGAAGCGGGGCCCGTCGAACGCGACGCTGGAGCAGCTGGACGGCTGAGTGCCCCAGGGCGGTATGCCCGGTGGGTGGGACGTACCCCCAAACGCCCCGCCCACCAGGAAGCCCCGCGGGCTCCGTGCCACGGTGGCGGTATTGCGATCACCGTCCACCCCACGGAGCCCGTCATGGCAGACCTGCAGGACGAACTGCGCGCCACCGCCGAGGTGGGAGAGCTCGACCAGCCCGTTGCCTGGCCCGAGGCGGAGTCCCTGGACATCACGGAGACCCGTCCGGGGACGGACACGGACCCGCTGGAGCGGGCCCATGCCTTCCTCGCCGGTCACCCGGTCGTCGACGGCTACAACGGTCTGCCCTGGGCGCTGCGCCACCTGCCCTGGTACGACCTGGAGATGGGCGAGAGCGCCGTGGACACGGATGTGCCGCGGCTGCGGGAAGGGCATGTGGGCGCGCTGTTCTGGTCGCTGCACCTGCCCGACGGGCTCGCCGGGGAGCGGGCCGTCGGCGCCACCCTGGAGCAGCTGGACCTGGTGAAGACGGTGGTCCACGACCACCCCGAGGGCCTGCGCATGGCGTACAGCGCCGCCGAGATCACCGATGCCCAGCACTGCGGCCGTGTCGCCGTCCTGCTCGGCCCCGCCGGTGCCGACGCGCTCGGTGACTCGCTCGGCATCCTGCGCGCCCTGCACGCGCTCGGCGTGCGCATCCTCACCCTCGCGGGCGTCTCCTGGGCGAGCGAGGCGGGCCTGACCCGGTTCGGCGAAGAGGTGCTGCGCGAGATGAACCGCCTGGGCGTGCTCGCCGACCTCTCCGGCACCTCGAACGCCACGATCAGCCGTGCCTTCGCGGTCTCCAAGGCCCCGGTCCTGTTCATCCGCTCCGCCGCCTGGGCGCTGCGCCCCCATCCGGCCAATCTCCCCGACGACGTCCTCGTCGAACTGGGTGCCGCCAAGGGCCTGTGCCTCGTCCCGCTCACGGCCGAGCAGACCGGCCCCTCCGTACGGGACGTCGCCGACCACCTCGACCACGTCCGCACCCTCGCGGGGGCGGAGTGCGTCGGCCTCTCGGGGACGTACGACTCCGGAGCCGCCCACCCGCAGGACCTGGCCGACGCGTCCTGCTACCCGAACCTGGTCGCCGAGCTGTTCTCCCGCGGCTGGTCCGAGACCGATCTCGCGCTGCTCACCCGGGGCAATGTCCAGCGGGTGCTGCGCAGCGCGGACTTCACGGCCCGCGCCGCCCAACAGCGCCGCGAGCCGTCGACGGCGAAGATCGCCGAGCTGGACGGATAGCCGACCGTCGGGGACGGCCGACCGTTACGGGTGGCCCGATACAGGCGGTCCATTGCGGGTGGTCGATCACGCGTGCTCGATCACGCGTGCTCGATCCGGCAGAGGCAGAACGGATGCCCCGCCGGATCGGCATACACCTGGAAGTCCTTCTTCTCCCGGTCCTCCAGGTCCAGCGGTCGCGCACCCAGCGCCAGCACCTTCTCGTGGGCCGCGTCGACCTCCGCCCAGGTGGACCCGGCGTCGAAGTCGATGTGGAACTGCTGGGAGTTCCGGTCGGCCCGTGGCCACTCCGGCGGGGTGTGGCCGTCCGCCCGCTGGAACGCCAGCCGCGGCCCGTCCGGAATCCGGAGCACGACCCAGTCGTCGTCCTCGGCCCGGGGCGTACCGCCGCCCACCCGGGCGTAGAAGTCGGCGAGCGCGCGCGGGTCGGGGCAGTCGATCACGACGGAACGAAAACGTGCCACAGCCGGCATGAGTCCTCCAGGGTCAGCAGGCGCAGAGACAGAACGGGTGCCCGGCCGGATCCGAGTAGACCCGCCAGCCCCGCGAGCGGTCCTCCGCGTCCAGCGGCTTCGCCCCGAGCGCCAGCACCCCCTTCTCGGCCGTGTCCAGGTCGTCGACGGTCAGGTCCAGATGGAACTGCTGCGAGTCGTCGGGCGCGGGCCACTTCGGCGGTACGTGCTCCGGTGCCGCCTGGAAGGCCAGCGACTGCCCGCCGGGCACCTTCAGGTCCACCCAGTCTCCCTCGCCCTCGACGGTGCCGCCCAGCACCTCGGCGTAGAACCCGGCGAGCGCGCTCGGGTCGGGACAGTCCAGGACGACGACACCCAGTCTGGCGAGAGCCATGACTTCCTCCTAGTGCGGATGTGTTACCGGTAGACCGCTTCAAGCGGTAACGGCGGTTACTGCATGCTCCCGCATTGGAGGTAACGTCGCAAGCATGAGTGAGAGATCGCCCGCGCCCGGGGGGCTGGCCCTCGTGGAGGCCCTGGTGAACACCGTGGACCTGGAGTCGGGCGCCGACACGCTGGACACGGCCGAGGGACGCGCCGCGTTCGGCGTCGCGGAGCGGGACGTGGCCGACGTACGAGAACTGCGCGAATCCCTGCGGGCCGTGTGTCTGGCGCACGCCGGTCATGCCCCGCACCGTGAGGTGACGCCCCTGGGCGAGCTGCTGGCGCGGGCGCCGCTGTACGTGGCGGTCGACGAGCGGGACGGCTCGGCGGCCCTCGCCCCGGCCGACGCGGGCCCGCTGCTCTCCCGTGTCGCGGCGGCCGTGGCGGAGGCGCTCACGGCGGGTACCTGGCTCCGCCTCAAGGCCTGCGAACTGCCCGAGTGTCACTGGGCGTACTACGACCGCAGCCCGGCCGGCCGGGGCCGCTGGTGCTCGATGTCGGTGTGCGGCGCGCGCGCGAAGATGCGGCGGTACCGCGCCAAGGATTCGTAGGGCGGCGGGAGTGGGGCGGTCACCGCTCGACGCACGGCGAAGTGGGGCAGAATGCAAGAGGCGCCGGTCCGGCCGACTGAGCCTCGGCCGGACCGGCGTCGTCCGTACGTGTTCGGCCGACTGAGCCTCGGCCGGACCGATGTCGTCCGTGCGCGTCGCCGCGCCGCGTCACGTGACCAGCAGACGGTTGAAGAACGAACGGTAATGGCGCAGTGCCAGGCGCAGGTCCTCGGTGTCCGCCCGCTCGCCCCGATTCCACTGTCCCTCCAGTTCCTGTTTGTGATCGGCGAAGGTGGCGGCGAGCGTCTGCATCACGTCCGCGACCAGGGCGTCGGCGGTGTGCACGGCGTCGCGCGGGTCGTCGACGAACTTGCTCTGCACCTCCTGCCAGCGCGTGCGGAACCCTTCCTGGTCCTCCTCGGTGAGGAGTTGGGGCATCTCGTCCTCGGCCCGCGCGTCCGAGCCGCGGGCCTCGTCCCGGGTGCCGGAGTCGTCGGCGGCCTCGGCCTCGGGCGCGGGGCCGGCGTCGGCTTCCGTGTCCTCGGCCGGCGGGCCGGCGTCGGCTTCCACGTCCTCGGCCGGGCGGCCGGACTCGGCTTTCTCGCCCTCGCGTTCGGCGGACTCGTCGGCCAAGGTCGTGCCCTCGCCAGGGAAGGTCGGCACTTCGGACCGCGACTTCGCCGTGTCGTCCGTATCGTCCGTCCTCGGGTCGCGAGGCTGGGCGATGTCGTCGGTGGACAGGCCGCTCTCGGTGGCGGTGTCCGGTGTGTCTTGGCGTTGCATCACTTCTCCGTTCCTGCGTTCGCCGAGCCGTTCAGGCCCGGGCGTGGCGGGCTTGGCCTCCATCGGAGAGCAGTTCTTCGAAGAGGGCGCGGTAGTGCACCATGGCGCCCCGCAGTTGCTCCGTGGTCGCCTGGTGCCGAACGCTGAGCTCGTCCACCTCATGGGCGGCCCGGTAGTGCTCCAGCGTGCGGCCGTGCTCGACCGAGAGGTCCTTGAGCTGCTGCTCGAAGCCCTGGGTCGGATAGCCGCGTTCGTCCATCAGGGAGGTCACCAGGCGGTCCGCGTCGTGCACGGCGCCCTCCGGATGGTCCACGAAGTCTTCCTGCACGCTGGTCCAGCCCCGGGCGTACCGATCCCTGACGCTGCTGTCCAGCGGCTTGATGTCCAGCGAGTCGTGCCGCTTCTCGCGGGCCTTGAGCTCGCGTTCGCCGGCCATGCGGCTGTCGGCGTCCTCCACCGTCCGCTCGTACTCCGGACCGAAGCGCTCGCGCAGCTTCCGGCGGCGTACGAACAGCGAAGCCGCCACGGCGGCCAGGGCAATCACCACCACGATGGTGATGATGATCGCCAGAAGTGTCCCTGTCGACATCGGGCGGAACCTCCTTACGGGGGCGCGATATGCCCTTATTGATGCCGAATTCCCCCGACTATTCGACTAAAACGAAAGAACGAAATACGGGGAACGCCCTCACCCCGGTGGCCGTCCGGGCTCGGCCGGCTCGAGTGGGGCGCGCAGCTCGCCGATCACGGACCAGGCGACCGACACCATCGGGACGGCCACGACCGCGCCGATCACGCCGGCCAGGATGCCGCCGGCGATGACGGACACGGCCACCACCACGGGGTGCAGCCGGACCGCCCAACTCAGCACCAGCGGGTGCAGCACGTGGCCTTCGAGCTGGCCGATGACGACGATCAGGGCGAGCACCGCGATCGCGACGACCGGTCCCCGCGAGGCCAGGGCGACGACCGTGGCCACCGCCAGCGCGATGGGCGAGCCCACCAGAGGGATGAAGGCGAGGAAGAACTCCAGCAGCGTCAGCGGCAGGGCCAGCGGCACCCGCAGCGCGAACAGGGCGATCCCGACCAGTACGGCGTTGGTGGCCGCGACGATGATGATGCCCCGCGTGTACCCGGCGAACGTGCGCCATGCCGCCCGTCCCGTGCGCGCCCACGGGTCCCGCGCGCCCTCCGGCAGCAACTCCTGGAACCAGTGCCAGAACTTGTCCCCGGAATGAATGAAGAACAGGGAGCAGAACAGCGCGAGCACCCCGGTGGTGAGCACCTCCACCAGCCGCCCGGCGCCGCTGAGCGCACTGCTGATCAGCAGGGAACGGTGCTCCGCGATGTACGTGGCCAACTTGCCCTGGAGATCCGACACCACCGCATGGCTCACGTGGAAGGGGGAGCCCTCCAGCCACCGTTCGATCCGCCCGATGCCCCCGGAGAACTCCTTTCCCAGCTTGCCCGACTCTCCCGCCACCAGACTTCCGATCAGCGCCAGCAGACCCAGCACCAGCACCAGGCTTCCCACGACGCTCATCGCGACCGCCGCGGCCCTCGGCAGCCACCGCGCCAGCAGATTGGCCAACGGACGCAGCACCGAGGTCACGACCAGCGCGAGGAACAACGCCACCGCGACCAGCTGCAACCGCCCCAGGATCGTGAAGGCCGCGTACACGGCCACCCCGAGCACCAGCAGCCGCCATGCGTACGCCGCGGCCACCCGCAGCCCGTGGCCCACGGTCGCGGCCACGCTGTCGCGGTTCCCGGCGCGCCGCATCGCCGTCCCGGCCGTACGTGCCCGCGCCACCGCCCCCACCCCACGGGCGGGCCGGCTGCCCAGCACGATGAACCGCATCCGTCGCCCGCCGCGACCGGGGCCGGGATCCGCGCCGGGACCCGCGCCGCGACCCGCGCTGGGCCACTCCGGCCGTCGGCGGGATCGACGCGATCCGTCGCTCACCTGTGTGTCACCGCCTCCCGTCGGCGGGATCACGCTGCTACGCGTTCCCGAAAGGGGCACCTTCGAA
This sequence comes from Streptomyces sp. R41, assembly GCF_041053055.1. Lineage (NCBI taxonomy): Bacteria > Bacillati > Actinomycetota > Actinomycetes > Kitasatosporales > Streptomycetaceae > Streptomyces > Streptomyces sp. R41. The sequence continues at coordinate 4,432,226 of NZ_CP163443.1, read as the reverse complement.
CACAAGGGGCGTCAGGGACAGCGTGGTGCGGTACGAGGAGTCGGGCGAGTCGGGGACCCCTGGCCGTACGCCATCCGGCCCCCTGGAGTCGGCCGATCGGCGACGGGATGCCGATCGGCGACGGGATGGCGGGAGTGCCGGACGGGCACCGGCCGTATGCCGGTGGAGCGGCCGGACCTAAGTGGCAGGGCGGGCGTCTGAGCGGTGAAGCCGGTGCCTACGCGGTGGGTCGCCCCATCGCCCGGTACGTCCACCCGGCCCGGCGCCACACCTCGGGGTCGAGGGCGTTGCGTCCGTCCAGGAGCACCCGGGCCGAGGCCGCCTCGCCGAGCACCGCCGGGTCCAGCTCACGGAACTCGCGCCACTCCGTCAGGTGCAGTACGACGTCGGCGCCGCGCACGGCCTCGACGGCCGAGTCGGCGTACCCGAGCGTCGGGAACAGGCGCCGCGCGTTCGCCATGCCCTTCGGGTCGTAGACGGTGACCTGGCCGCCCTGGAGGTGGATCTGCCCGGCGACGTTCAGCGCGGGCGAGTCCCGTACGTCGTCCGAGTCCGGCTTGAAGGTCGCGCCGAGCACGGCGACCCGCTTGCCGAGGAAGGAACCGCCGCCGAGCGCCTCCCGGGCCAGCTCCACCATCTGGCCGCGCTGGCGCATGTTGATGGAGTCGATCTCCCGCAGGAAGGTGAGCGCCTGATCGGCGCCCAGCTCGCCGGCCCGCGCCATGAAGGCACGGATGTCCTTGGGCAGACAGCCGCCGCCGAAGCCGATCCCGGCCCGCAGGAACTTCTTGCCGATCCGGTCGTCGTGCCCGATGGCCTCCGCCAGCTTGGCGACATCGCCGCCGGCGGCCTCGCAGACCTCGGCCATGGCGTTGATGAAGGAGATCTTGGTGGCGAGGAAGGAGTTCGCGGAGGTCTTCACCAGCTCGGCGGTCGGGAAGTCGGTCACCACGAACGGCGAGCCCTCGGCGACAGGCGTCGTGTACACCTCGCGCAGCAGCTTCTCGGCGCGCTCGCTGCGCACGCCCACGACGATCCGGTCGGGGTGCAGCGTGTCGTTCACGGCGAAACCCTCGCGCAGGAACTCCGGGTTCCAGGCGAGCTCGGCGTCCTCACCGGCGGGCGAGAGCTCGGCGAGCCGGGCGGCCAGCCGCTCCGCGGAGCCGACCGGCACGGTGGACTTGCCGACGACGAGGGCGGGGCCGTGCAGATGCGGCGCGAGCGACTCGAAGGCCGTGTCGACGTACGACATGTCGCAGGCGTACTCGCCGTGCTTCTGCGGCGTATTCACGCAGACGAAGTGGACGTCGCCGAATTCCCCGACCTCGGCCCAGTCCATGGTGAAGCGCAGCCGTCCGGTGGACCCCTCGATGCCGGCCACATGCTTGCGCAGCAGCTCCTCGAGCCCGGGCTCGTACATCGGTACTTCGCCCCGCTGAAGCATCTCGATCTTCTCCGGCACCACATCGAGGCCGAGCACCTCGAAACCGAGCTCGGCCATGGCGGCGGCGTGCGTGGCGCCGAGATAGCCGGTGCCGATCACGGTGATCTTGAGGGCCATGGATGCTCCTGGGGTTTACGGCCGTGGGTGCGGTGCCCGAGCATAGTCGGGGCCTGTCGGGCGCCCTCACCGGGCAGTTCTCGCCGCGTCTTTTCCGTGCTTTTCCCTTTGTCGCCAAGCTCACGTATCACTCGGGTGGGCGTACCCCTAAAATTTGGGTTACTTAACGGTAGTTAGCGCCACCATCACAGCATCCCTTGGAGCGTGAGAGACCTTGGCCGGATCGGCTGATTTCGACCTGTACCGCCCGTCCGAGGAGCACGACATGCTCCGGGACGCGATCCGTTCGCTGGCCGAGGCGAAAATCGCGCCGTACGCCGCAGCGGTGGACGAGGAAGCCCGTTTCCCCCAGGAGGCCCTGGACGCCCTGGTCTCCTCCGACCTGCACGCGGTGCACGTACCGGAGACGTACGGCGGCTCGGGCGCCGACGCGCTGGCCACGGTGATCGTGATCGAGGAGGTGGCGCGGGTCTGCGCGTCCTCCTCCCTGATCCCCGCAGTGAACAAGCTGGGCTCGCTCCCCGTGATCCTCTCGGGCTCCGAGGATCTGAAGAAGAAGTACATGACGCCCCTGGCCAAGGGCGACGGGATGTTCTCGTACTGCCTCTCCGAGCCGGACGCCGGCTCGGATGCGGCGGGCATGAAGACGAAGGCGGTCCGCGACGGAGACTCCTACGTCCTGAACGGCGTGAAGCGCTGGATCACGAACGCGGGCGTGTCCGAGTACTACACGGTCATGGCCGTGACGGACCCGACGAAGCGCTCGAAGGGCATCTCGGCGTTCGTCGTCGAGAAGTCGGACGAGGGTGTCTCCTTCGGCGCCCCGGAGAAGAAGCTCGGCATCAAGGGCAGCCCCACGCGCGAGGTCTACCTGGACAACGTCCGCATCCCCGCGGACCGCATGATCGGCGAGGAGGGCACGGGCTTCGCCACCGCGATGAAGACCCTGGACCACACCCGCATCACGATCGCCGCCCAGGCCCTCGGTATCGCCCAGGGCGCCCTCGACTACGCCAAGGGCTACGTCCAGGAGCGCAAGCAGTTCGGCAAGCCGATCGGCGACTTCCAGGGCATCCAGTTCATGCTCGCCGACATGGCCATGAAGATCGAGGCGGCCCGCCAGCTGACGTACGCGGCGGCGGCGAAGTCCGAGCGCGGCGACGCCGACCTCACCTTCCAGGGCGCGGCGGCCAAGTGCTTCGCCTCGGACGTGGCCATGGAGGTCACGACGGACGCGGTCCAGCTCCTCGGCGGCTACGGCTACACCCGCGACTACCCGGTCGAGCGCATGATGCGCGACGCCAAGATCACCCAGATCTACGAGGGCACGAACCAGGTCCAGCGCATAGTGATGGCCCGCAATCTCCCGTAACTCTCCCCGCGGGCAAGGTACTTGAGGGGCACTCTCCGGGGTGCCCCTCTTGTCCTGCGGTGCGGGTCAGTCCTTCGTCCCCCACACCCACGGGAAGCCGAAACCGTACGCGCGATCCATCAGCTCCTGGACCGAATGCCGTCGCGTGCCGGTGTACCAGCGGACCTCGCGGGCGACGAGTCCGGTTCGGCGCTCCTGTCCTGCCTGATCGGTTCCGGCTGACCGAGCTGTCGTATCTGCTCCGGGCCCCCAAAGCGGCCTGGCAGGCCGTCCCGCAGCCGTCCCCCGCGGAGCGGTACGCGCTGGTGGTCGCCGTCGTCGAACTCTTCCAGTGGCTGCACGCGCTGGGACTGGTCGTCGGGGACGTGTCGCAGGCGAACGTGCTGTGGGCCGTGCGACCGGGGCCGGCTCCGTACCTCCTGGACTGTGACGGGGTACGTCTGGTGGGGCGGCCGCCGGTCCTGGAGCAGGCGGACACCCCGGACTGGCACGATCCGCTGGCAGCGCCGGGCGCCGTCACCGTGGACAGCGATCGCTACAAAGTGGCCCTGGTCGTGGGGCGCGTCCTGAGCCAGGACGCCTACGTGGCCCCCGGCAAGCCCCTGCGACCGCTGCCCGGCGTCCTCGACGACCGACGGGAGATCGCGGTCACGGCGCTGTGGGAACAGGCGGCCGGTCCGCGAGGCGGCAGGCCGCACCTGGGACAGTGGCGTACGGCCTTGGCCGGCCGGGACACGATCAAACTCATCGCCGCCGAACCGGAGCCGAAGCCGGCTGTGGACCGCACGAAGTTCGACGGCCCCCGCAGCCGGGGACGGATCAGCCTCCGCGACTGATCCACGGACCGCGGTGGCCCCCCTTGAGGCAGGCTGACCCCATGACCGACCCCACGACAGCGGACCTGCCGTCCTTCCCGTACCACCCGGACCCCCTGGCCACCGGCTCGGTCGTTCCCTCGGACACCGAGTGTCTGAGCTGCGGACGCCGCCGCGGATACGTCTACGCCGGTCCCGTGTACGCGGTGACGGACATCGGCGACGAACTCTGCCCGTGGTGCATCGCGGACGGCAGTGCCGCCGAGCGCTTCGAGGCCCTCTTCACGGAGGTGGACGGCCAGGTGCCGATGGACGTCGTCCGCGCCGTGGCACAGCGCACCCCCGGCTTCTCCGCCTGGCAGCAGGAGCGCTGGCTGACCCACTGCGGCGACGCCGCGCTGTTCCTCGGCCCCGCCGGCGCCCCCGAACTGGAGCCCTGCCCGGACGCATTGGAGACCCTGCGGCACGACCTCGGGCCCCTCGGCGACACGGAGGCCTTCCTCGCCGCCCTGGATGCCGGGGGCCAGCCGACGGCTTACCTCTTCCGCTGCCGCCACTGCGATCGGCACCTCGCCTACGCGGACTTCACATGACGCAACCCACCGTCTTCGACACCGCCGAGCGAGCCATGTGGGCGGGCCGGGCCGATCGCGCTGCTCGCGCCGGCGAGGGTGTGGTCGCGGCGTTCGCCCGGCGCGGTCACAGGTCGCCCAGCGCGCGTCGCAGGTCCTCCGGTTCGCGGTAGTGGACCGCTTGCATGCCGAGCGCGGCCGCGGCCTCCACGTTCTCCAGGGTGTCGTCGACGAAGAGACAGCGGTCGGCGGGGACGCCGGCCCGTTCGACGGCGATGTCGAAGATGCGCGGGTCGGGCTTGGCGATCCCGACCCGCGCGCTGCTGACGACGTCGTCGGCGAGATCCGTCAGACCCAGCGCCTCGAGGTCCTCCTCCAGTTGGACGGAGGCGTTGGAGACGAGGACCAGGCGTATCCGGGCGGCGCGGGCTCGGCGCAGCAGCGTCACGACCCTCTCGTCGGCGTGGAAGGGGGAGTCGACGAGAGCGTCGGCCAGCTCGAAGGCCGTGACCTCGGGCACGAGCCCGGTCAGGCCGCGCGCGACCGACCACGCCCATTCGTTCGGCGTGATCCGGCCGACCAGCAGCGGCAGCACCGTCTCCGGCGCGAAGGCCACCTTCATGACGGTTCCCTCGGCCAGCCCGGCGGCACTCTCCAACACGGTCACGGGGGACGAGTCGTAGATCCGGATCACGTTGTCGATGTCGCAGAGCACCGCGCCGAAGGGCGGTCTGCCGGATGGCGGGTGCGGGGAGAGCGTCATGGGGAACACCCTGACACCCGCTCCCGTCGGGTCACCGGCCGGGGCTCAGTCCACGCGGGAGGCTGCCGGGGCGTCCGAGGCGGAAGCCGTACGGCGTGACGGTACGCGCCCCGCCTTCACCGATCGGAGTATCGGGGGCGGACTCCTGGAGGGATTTCGGGGCCTTTTGTCGCTTTGGTGGTGAGGCATACGTAGCGGATTGTTCACGTCCGCTCGATGGCGCGGGGCGTCCGAGGGGCGTACCACGGAAGGGCAGCACACGGGGCCCGGCCCGGGCCCCGCCACCCCAAGGAGGAGCCATGACCCAGCCCGGAACCATGACCGCGATGACCAAGGAGATGCAGGACTGCGTCGAGGCGTGCATGTCCTGCCACAGCGTGTGCGAGGAGACCATGAGCTCCTGCATGCAGATGGGCGGCCAGGCCCAGATGCAGATCATGCGCGCGCTCATGGACTGCTCCGAGATGACCCGCATGTGCGCCGACATGATGATGCGCAGGTCGCCCATGTCGGCCGAGATGTGCGCTCTGTGCGCCAAGGCGTGCGACATGTGCGCCGAGGCGTGTATGTCCATGCCGGACGACCCCCAGATGATGCGCTGCGCCGAGTCCTGTCGCCGCTGCGCGGAGATGTGCCGCACGATGACGGGCGCCAGGATGTGACTTTGCCCGACCCGGCTCGCCCCGCCGGGCAGTCGGCATGACACAGCCCCCGGAAGAGTTCCGGGGGCTGTGTCATGTTCCAGGAGGTGGCAGGGGCGTCAGTTGCCGCTCACCGTCACCTTCTCGTCGTTCTTCAATTCGCTCACCAGCTCCTTCACCTTGGTCTTGTCCCAGACGAGGTTGCCGCCGGAGGAGCCGGAGATCGGCATGTTCATCGACTTGCCGTCGCCGCCCGTGACGCCCTTCATGGCCCAGAACATGTCGCCGAGGTCCCACAGGCTCATGTCCTTGTCGACGGTGAGACTGTCGAGACCCGCGCTCATGGTCGGGTACAGCTTGAAGGGGTTCAGGACCGTCGAGGGGGTCGCGACCTGGTGGGCCAGGGCCGACAGGAACTTCTGCTGGTTCTTCGTGCGCTCCAGGTCCGACGCCGCGAAGGCGTGGCGGGTGCGGACGAAAGCCAGCGCCTGCTCGCCGTTCAGCGTCTGCTTGCCCGCCTTGAAGTCGGCCCCGGAATACTTGTCCTTGAAGCCCTTGTCGAGGGTCATCTCGACGCCGCCGACCGCGTCGACGATGTTCGCGAAGCCGGCGAAGCCGATCTCGACGTAGTGGTCGATGCGCAGACCGGTGTTGTACTCGACGGTCCGGACGAGCAGTTCGGGCCCGTCCTCCGCGTACGCCGCGTTCAGCTTCACGTGCCGGCCCGTGCCCTTGTACGTCTTGCCGGAGTCGGACCCCACGAACGTGGGGATCTCGACGTCAGAGTCGCGCGGCAGCGATATCAGCGTGGAGCCGTTGTCCCCGGTGTGCAGGATCATCATCGAGTCCGTGCGCTTGCCCTCGGCGGACCCGGTGTGCAGCTTCTTCTTCTCCTCGGCGGACATGCCGGCGCGGCTGTCGGAACCGACGATCAGGTAGTTCGTGCCCTCGCCGGTCGCGGGCCGGTCGATGACCTTCGAGAGATCAACGTCACGGTGGAGCTTGGAGTCGGCCCAGAAGTACGTGGTGACGGAGACCACGACCAGCAGCGTGACCAGCGTGATCGCGGTCCACTTGATCCGGCGCCGCCAGTTCGGGCGCGCACGGTAGCTCTGGTAGTCCGGGTCGGGATCGTTGTCGTTGGGCACGAAGCCGCCGCCGCCGTGGCCGCCGCCGTAGACCTGGCCCGTGTTGTAGCCGGAGTCGTACCCGTTGTCGTATCCGTCGTCGTACCCCTGCCCGTCGACGTACGACGGCTGCTGCGGCACGCCGTTGCCGTACGGCGGCGCGGACTGGCCCGGGCCGGGTGCGCCCGGCCCTCGGCGGACCTGCCGCATGACGCGCGCGCCCTCAGGCTGTGCGCCTGCGCTGCCGCGTCCATAGCGGTTGCTGCGGTTGTCTCCGGACCACCCGTCGGGCCAATCGTTCATGCCGACCAGTGTGCAGGGCACCACTGTGTGGCTTACAAGGGAGTGGGGAGATCTGGGTCACGCCTGTTGCAGAGCTGATGCAAAGCGGGCCTTGCGCGGCCCGGCATATGGTGGACGCCATGACAGACCAGGCCCCCACCCCGGAATCCGATATTCCGGGCAAGCCGACCTCCGCGTCCCGGACCACCCTCAGCCACATCATGAGCCACAACGACACCAACCTTCTGGGAACGGTGCACGGTGGAGTGATCATGAAGCTCGTCGACGACGCGGCGGGCGCGGTGGCCGGGCGGCACTCCGGCGGGCCCGCCGTCACCGCCTCCATGGACGAGATGGCCTTCCTGGAACCGGTCCGCGTAGGCGACCTCGTCCATGTGAAGGCTCAGGTCAACTGGACCGGACGTACCTCCATGGAGGTCGGCGTCCGCGTTCTCGCCGAGCGTTGGAACGAGTCCACGCCGCCCCAGCAGGTCGGCTCGGCCTATCTCGTCTTCGCCGCCGTCGACGCCGACGGCAAGCCCCGTCGCGTCCCGCCGGTCCTCCCGGAGACCGAGCGCGACGAGCGCCGCTACCAGGAGGCCCAGATCCGCCGCACTCACCGGCTGGCCCGCCGCCGCGCGATCATGGACCTTCGCGAGAAGCGCGCCGCGGAGGGTCTCGACGACTAGGCCGGTGCACCGGGCCGGCTTCTGGGACTGGCTCTGCGAGGGCCGACTTCTACGGCCGACATCCAGGGATACGGAGACCTCGCCCCCGAGGACTGGTCACGGGCACATCACCTGATCCCCCGTCACCGCCCCGAACTCCCCCTGATACGGATCCTCCGCTCGCACCCGCCTGACCTGCTTGAAGTCCGCTCCGGCGGTCACCTTCAACATCGGTCCCTGCCTCTTGACCGCGCGCAGCTCCGCGCCGGGCAGCGCGGCCGCGAGGGACTTCGCCGAGCGGTCCCAGCGGGGGTCGTACGAGATGACGGTCCGTCGGACGGTCGGGTCCACCGCGCTGGTGGGCCGGTGCGTCGTACGGAACCCGACGGCGGCGAGCGCGCTGTCGACGCGCCTGCCGAGGCCCGCCGTGGTCGTCCCGTTCTCGACCTGGACCTGGATCTGCTGCGGGGCCACGTCGACACGCAGGGACTTGGGCCGCGCCTTGTGCACCGCGAGCGGCTTGTCGTCGCGCAGCGCCTGGAAGAGCTTCGCCGACTTGGCGGGGTCCCACTTCAGCGTCGAACCGATGCCCTTCACGACGTATCCCATCTGCCCGATCGGCACGGTCGTGAACTCGGACGAGGAGGGTGAGAAGTTCCGCATGGCCCGCCCGAGGTCCAGCAGCTCGTCCGTGCCGAACTCCTCGTCCGCGCGGACCGAGCCGAGCACGGCCCGGGTGACGTCGCGGAACTTGATCGGGTTCATCAGCACCCCGGACGAGGTGGCGCGCCCGACCAGCGCCGCCAGGAAACGCTGCTGGCGCTGCATCCGGCCGAGGTCGGAGGCCCCGTCGACATGCCGGGCACGTACGTACTGGAGCGCCTGGCCGCCGCCCAGCAGGTGCGAGCCCGCCGCCAGGTCGAGACCGGTGTACGAGTCCTTCAGGGGCTGTGAGGTGCAGATCTCCACGCCGCCGAGCACGTCCACCGTCTTCATGAAGCTGGTGAAGTCGACCTCCAGATAGTGGTCGATCTTGACGTGGGTCATGTTCTCGACGGTGCGCACGGTCAGGTTCGGGCCGCCCTCCGCGTACGCCGCGTTGAGCTTGATCGGGTGGGGGCCGTGCCGCGCGCCGGTGGTCTCGTCGGTGTGCGCGGGCGTCTCGGCGTACGAGTCGCGCGGCAGGCTGACGATGCTGGCCCGCTCCCGGTCCTCCGAGATGTGCACGATCATGATCGTGTCGGTGCAGTGGCAGGGCGCGCCGCCCAGCCGGTACTTCCGCCGCTCCTCCTCCGTGATCTTGTCCCGGCCGTCGGTGCCGACCAGCAGCACATTCATGCCGTGGCCGGCCTCGGGACGGTTCTTCATGTCCTTGAAGGGGTCGACCCGGGCGATGTCCGCGTCCAGGCTGGTGACCACCGCGTGCCCGATGCCCGCCGAGGCGAGGACCACCACTGAGATGGTCGTCACCACCCGCATGGCCCAGCGCGGCTTCTTGCGCCGTACGGGCGGCCGTACGGGGGGCCGCCGCGAGCGGGACGGCTGCGGGTGGCGCTGAGGGCGCGCCGGGGAGCGGGGCGGGCTGGGCAAGGGGGACACCTCCGCGTAGGCCGGGCGTGGGGATCCGTGAGCACCGTAGGCCCATACGATCTGCGGCCCGGGCCGTAGGCCGGGCGGCGCGCGCCCCTGTCCCCCATTCGCGGTAACGTGGCGCCCGATGAGCGAGAAGTCTGACGTGCGGCCCCCCGCCGTTTCTGTGATCATGCCCGTCCTCGACGAGGAGCGGCATCTGCGCGGGGCCGTCCAAGCGATCCTGGCGCAGCAGTACGACGGCGAGATGGAGGTCGTGATCGCCATCGGTCCCTCCACGGACCGTACGGAGGAGATCGCCGCCGAGCTCGTACGTGAGGACCCCCGGGTCCACACCGTCCCGAACCCGACCGGGCGCACCCCCGCCGCGCTGAACGCCGCGATCAAGGCGTCCCGGCACCCCATCGTCGTACGCGTCGACGGGCACGGCATGCTCTCGCCGAACTACATCGCGACCGCCGTGCGCCTCCTGCAGGAGACCGGTGCGCAGAACGTCGGCGGCGTCATGCACGCCGAGGGCGAGAACGACTGGGAGCACGCGGTCGCCGCCGCGATGACCTCGAAGATAGGGGTCGGGAACGCCGCGTTCCACACGGGCGGTGAGGCCGGGCCCGCCGAGACCGTGTACCTCGGGGTCTTCCGCCGCGAAGCCCTGGAGCAGCAGGGCGGCTACAACGAGGAGTTCATCCGCGCCCAGGACTGGGAGCTGAACTTCCGGATCCGGGAGGCGGGCGGGCTCATCTGGTTCTCGCCCGAGCTGCGCGTGTCGTACCGGCCGCGGCCCTCCGTCAAGGCCCTCGCCAAGCAGTACAAGGACTACGGGCGCTGGCGGCACGTCGTCGCCCGCTACCACGAGGGCTCCATCAACCTGCGCTACCTCGCCCCGCCGACCGCCGTGTGCGCGATCGCGGCGGGCGTGGTCGTGGGTGCGGCGCTGACGCCCTGGGGATTCCTGATCCCCGGCGGCTACCTCGCGGCCATCGCGCTCGGCTCGCTGCCGGCCGGCAAGGGGCTGCCGCTGAAGGCGCGCCTCCAGATCCCCGTCGCCCTCGCCACGATGCACATGTCGTGGGGCTTCGGCTTCCTCACCAGCCCGAAGGCGCTGGCCAAGAAGGTCATCGCGTCCCGGCGCCCGGCGGTGCTCAGCTCCAACTGAGCCTCCACGCATACGAGTTGGGCCCCTCTCGAAGCCGAGAGGGGCCCAACTCGTATGCGCTTGCCGCTAGGACCAGGTGTAGTCCGGGTCGACGTGCATGCACGCACCGGTGTCCGAGCCCTTGTCCAGCTTCGCGGACGCCGGCGTCGAGTCGTCGTCCTCGGGTGCCTTGTACGTCGTGCCGTCCCGCCAGTCGGCGCCGACGACCAGCGTGATGCCGGAGACGCTCGTCGACTTCTCCACCGCACTCGTCGGAATGCCGAGGGACTTGGCGACCCGCTGGGCGTCGCCCTCCAGATCGGCGCTGGGATAGCGGATGACCGTCGTGTCCTCGGCGGTAGCCGTCGTCGTGTCGGCCTTCGCCTCGGTGAAGCCCTTGCCGACGAGCAACTGGGTCACGGTGCTCGCGCGCCCGCCGACCGGGGCCAGTGTGGACGTGCGCGTGCCGTTCTGCACGATCACGCCGATCTTGTCGTCGGCGGCGGCCGGGTCGGACGACGTCTTCTCCGTGGTCGTCTTCTTCTTGTCCTTGCCGTCCAGTGCGATGTCCTCGCGCAGCAGCCGCCAGACCTTCGCCGCGTCCGTCGGCTTGGGCAGCACCCGGTTGCCGTCGGAGGAGTACACCCACGGCATGGTGGTCATGGTGATGCGCTTCGTCGGGACCTTTTTCAGCTCTTTGCTGAGGTCGTAGAGCTTGGTCACCGTGCCCAGGCCGTCGTCGACGGTCACCGCGTTGGTGGCCGTCTCGGCGAGCTTGCGCAGCTTGTTGGGGTTGCTGAGCGTGGCGTTCTCGCGCAGCTGGCGGACCATCGAGTTCATGTACTGGTGCTGGGCCTTGGTCCGGCCTATGTCGCTGCCGTCCTCGAAGCCGTACCGCGTGCGCAGCCACTGCAGGGCCTGCTTGCCCTTGATGGACGTCGTGCCCTTCTCGAGCTTCAGGCCGGAGCCGTGGCCGGTGGAGGTGTGCGAGTAGATGTTGGCGTCCACACAGACCGGGACACCGCCGATGGCGTCCGCCATGGACACCACACCCGCGAAGTCGACCATGATGAAGTGGTCGATGTGGATGTCGGTCAGCTTCTCCCAGGTGGCAACCGTGCAGCCGGGACCACCGCGGCCCAGCGAGTCGTTCGTCATCGTGAGCGAGGTGCTCGCCGCGTACGTCTTCCCCGTGTCCGGGTCGGTGCACTTGGGTATCTGCAGCAGCGTGTCGCGCGGCATGCTGACCACCGACATGTTGGAGCGGTCCGCCGAGACGTGCAGCAGCATCTGGACGTCCGCGCGCGCCGGCGTGTCGAAGGTGTCCTTGGCGCCGCCGAGCTTCTGGTTCTCCGCGGAGTCCCGGGCGTCCGAACCGATCAGCAGGATGTTCAGCGGGGTCTGGCCCGCGGCGTTCGGTTTGGACTTGGCGGCGCGGTCCTTCTCGTCGCCGATGTTCAGGTCCTTCTTTTTGATGTTGCCGTTCAGGTGCTGGTAGTAGAGATAACCGGCACCGGCGGTGCCGAGTATCAGGACCGCCAGGACCGTCGCCGACCAGCGCAGGATGCGGCGTCTGCGACGCGGGCGCCCCCCGCCCCCGTGCCGGCGCCCACCGCCGCCGCCGTGCCGGCTGTGGCCGCGCGGCTTGAGCGGCATTGTGTCGTCGGCCGTCCGGTCTCCATCGCCGTCGGCCGTCCGAACGGAACCGCCGTCGGTCCGGTGAACCGGATCGCCGTTCTCGTCGTACGGACTGTCGTCCCAGCCCAGTCCACCGGCTCCACCGGCTCCACCTGCACCGCCGGCTCGCCGGACGCGTGGTCGCGCTCCCTCCCCACGCACACTGCTCTGCGCCATCTCCCTGCCCCTCCCCACCCTGCGCCTGACAAACGGGTCCGTCCCACGTCCTGTCGGACGCTTGGCACGCCCGACCGGACGCACCTCGCGTCCTGTTAGACGCCTGACGGACCCGTTAGGTCATCAGCTGGCGCACACCGTCTTGTCCGCCGTGGACTTCTCGACGTCCGGCGCCTTCGTCGGAGTGGTCATCGACACCCCGGCGCCCTTGAAGTCCTTGCCCAGGGTCAGCACGATCGCGGGCAGACCCTGTGAGTTCTTCTCGCTCTTGCCAGGCTTCATCGCAGAAGCGGACAGCCCCATGAGGTCCGCCAGTTTGCGCGCCTGATCAGCCTGGTCGGGAGAGTACTCCAGGGTCGTCTTGCTGAGTGTTTCATCAGCGTTTCCGAGCTGGCTGGACTTGAGCACGCCCTCACTATTCTGCAGCCAGTTAAGAGTTTCCTGTGCGGAGCCGGCGTCGGCACCGCCGTTGTAGATGTCGACGCGGATGTCGGAGGCGGCGGAGCGGGAGCCCTTGAGGCGGGCGGCCACCGCCGCCTTCTCCTTCTTCTCCTTCTGCTTCACCGCGGTGAAGGACACGTCGTTCTTGATCGCGTCGAAGACCGCCTGGGACGTCGTCGGGTTGACGACGACCGTCGCATGGACCTTCTCGGCGGGGTTGTCGATGACCGGCACGGTGGTGAAGGTGATGTTCTTCGTCGGCACCTTCTTCAGCTCCAGGGCCATGTCCTTGAGCGTGCTGACCCTCCCTATCCCCTTGTCCACGGTCAGCGCCTTGGTGGCGGCCTCGGCCAGATTGATCAGCTTGGTGGGGCTGGTGAGGGTGTCGCTGGAGCTCATCTTGCGCATCAGGGAGGCAAGGAACTGCTGCTGCACCTTGATGCGGTCGAGGTCGCCCTGGTTGCCGAAGCTGTGCCGGGTGCGCACGAAGGCCAGCGCCTGCTCACCCTCGATCGTGTGCTTGCCCTTCGAGAGCTTGAGGTGCGAGTCGGGGTCGTTGACGTCCTTGGCGAGACAGACGTCGACGCCGCCCACCGCGGACGTCAGCGTCTTCACCGCGTTGAAGTCGACCATCATGAAGTGGTCCGGTGCGATGCCGGTGACTTCCTTGACCGTGAGCATGGTGCAGCCCGGGTTGCGGCCGTACTGCCCGAGGCTCGTGTTGAAGCGCACGTTCTGCGTGCCCGAGATGACCTTTTCGCTGCCGTCGGCCTGCTTGGTCGGGCAGTCCGGGACGTTGACGATCAGGTCGCGCGGAATGCTCATCGCGGTCGCGTTCGTACGGTCCTTGGAGACGTGCAGCAGGATGTTGGTGTCGGCGTGCCCGACGCTGTTCTTGTCGCCGTAGCCCTCGTTGCCCTTGCCGGTGCGCTTGTCGGTGCCGATGATCAGGACGTTGAAGGCCTCGTCCTTGCTGAAGCCGTTCTTGCCCGCGCTGCCGATGTCCGTCGTGTTGACGTTGCCCTCGAGGTGCTTGAGGTAGGCGTAGCCGGCGGCCGAGACGGCGATCAGCACAAAGGCCATCGTGCCGCCGGTCCACAGCAGTATCTTCTTCGCCTTCGACTTCTTCGGCTTCGTACGCCCCCGCCGCCGCCCGGGAACGGGCTCCGGCGGTTCCGTACGACGGCGGCGCTGCCCCGGCACATCCGCGCCGGGTGCCTCACGACCCCGGCCCGGCGCCGTACGGCTACGCGCTCCCGCGGGAACACCGTCACCTCTTCGCGGCCTGGGCACCCCCGACTGCGGTGCGGAAGGGGTCAGTCGCAGTTCGTATTCGCCGGTGTTCGGGTTGAGCACCCACTGGTCTGCGGGGTCGATGTTGTCCGCCCGCCCACGGCCTTGCGCGTCCACGGTTGTCTGAATCCTCCGTCGGGGCCACGCGGCGCCTTTCCCCCCTCTAAAGGCGCTCGGGTCTCGGTCAAGCAGTGCGCGACCCCCAGGACTGACCTCGTGGCCGGGTGCACCGGATCGCTCACACTATCCGCCCAGTTCAGCGAAGAGCGACGGCGGTGACAAATTCCACGTCCCTACAACTGGGCAATCCGCCCCATTTCTCGGAGACTTCTTAGCGCGGCAGTTCCCCACCTTGGTGTGCGCTTTACTCGCAGGCGTCCTCGGCCGCCGTGTTCCCCCGGAAAGTCGGCGCCGGATCAGGGGTGTCGGCCGGTGCGCCGGGCCGCTTTCCGCTCGACTTCTCGTCGTCGGACGACTCCTCTTCGTAGTCGTGCGAGGAGGGCGAGGAGGATGCGGAGCCGCTCTTGACGCCGGAATCCATCGGCTTTGCGGCGGAATCCTCCGGAAGGTTCTTCGAGACCGCCACCGGCTCGTCCGAACGCAGCCGTGTGAAGAGTTGTGTCGCCGCGGGCTCCACGAGCTGGTCGCGGTTGGCGTTGTGGACGTACGGCGTCCGGGGCACCGTCAGGAACTGCACACGTTCCGTGGGGATGTTGCGCATGCCGCGCACCAGGTCGTACAACCCGCGCAGGCTCGCCAGACCCGGGTCCGTGGTGAGTGACGAGGTGGCCGCGTCGAGCACGGGATAGAGCTTCGTCGGGTTGAGCAGTACGTCGTTGCTCTGCACCTTGTTGACGAGTGCGCCGAGGAACCGTTGCTGACGGTCCATCCGGTCGGTGTCGCTGCCGTCGCCGATGCTCTTGCGGGCGCGGACGTAGCCGAGGGCCTGTTCGCCGTTGAGCACGACCTTGCCCGCGGGCAGCTTCAGCTTGGCGGCCTTGTCGTCGATGGGCTCCTTCAGGCAGACCTCGACGCCGTCCACGGCATCGACCATGTCCTTGAAGCCATGGAAGTCGACGACCATGTGGTGGTCGACGCGGACGTTCGTGAGCTTCTCGACGGTCCGGATCGTGCAGGCCGAGCCGCCCGTCTGGAAGGCGGAGTTGAACATCGCGAACGTCGGCCGGGTGCGCGTGCCGTCCGGGCGCCGGCAGCTCGGCACGTCCACCATCAGATCGCGGGGCAGCGAGACGGCGGTCGCGCTGTGCCGGTCCGCCGCGAGATGCAGCAGGATCGTGGTGTCGGACCGCTCGGTCCCGGAGTCCCGCCCGTATTTCCGGTTCCCGTCCCCCGAGCGCGAGTCCGATCCGATCAGCAGGATGTTCTGGGCGTCGTGCACCAGCGAGGTGGGCCGCTCCTTCTCGTAGCGGGCCAGCTCGGCGGCGGCGCCGTCGTCCGACGTGATGTTCGCGTTCAGCTTCTCGTAGGCCGCCCAGCCCACCCCTACGACGCCGAGCACCACGCCCGCGACACCTGTCGCCGTGTAGCGCAGCCAGCGCCGCCGCCGACGTATGAGACCGGCCCCGGTGGGCGACGCTCCCAGCCCCGGCCCTTCCGGCCGTCCGGAGAGCGTGCCTGCGGTGTCGGTCACGAGCGGATCCACCCCTCATGGCGTACGAACATGTCGCGCTGCGGTGCTCTTACGACCATGGCTCGGGGCGGGGGAGGGGGGCGGGCGGTGATGGGCCGAATGGGGGACGAGCGCCCGTCAGGGGCGCGGGGCTGTGACGTATGGGGCTGCGCCGCGTGGGCGCGACCAGTCACGCACGGCCCGCAGCCGTCGGACGGCCTGGTCAGGGCCGCGGGGCTGTGACGTATGGGGCTGCGCCGTGTGGGCGCGACCAGTCACGCACGGCCCGCAGCCGTCGGACGGCCTGGTCAGGGCCGCGGGGCTGTGACGTATGGGGCTGCGCCGTGTGGGCGCGACCAGTCACGCACGGCCCGCAGCCGTCGGACGGCCTGGTCAGGGGCGCGGGGCTGTGACGTATGGGGCTGCGCCGTGTGGGCGCGACCAGCCACAGACGGCCTGCACCCGACAGACGGCCTCCCCGGACCATCGTCAGCGAGCCGTAGCCGTCACCCGCTCACTCTCGATCCGCTTGGCGACCGCGTCCTCACCGAGCTGCTCCAGATGGCGGCACAACACCACGGACCCTCCGGTCGCGAGCGGTGCGTACAACCCGGCGCTGAGCCCCTCCCACGTGTCGTACGCAAGCGCCGACAGGATCCGCGAGCCCGGCCCGGTCAGGTCGAGCGCGGGCGCCTCCGAACGGGCCATCTCGACCACCTCCGCGCTCGTGTACTCGGCCCCGGCGACGATCAGCGCGGGCTCTTCCGGGTCCACCGGCCCGTACGGCACGAAGCGGTCGCCCTGGGACGGCACCTCGACGGCGTAGTCGGCGTACCCGGCGGGCGGCGTCGGGAAGCGACGCCCGAGCGGTGCGAGCGAGAGGGCGACGCGCTCCCCGGAGCAGGCGAGCCCGGCCTCGAACTGCCCGGGCCCGGCGACGACGTGGTCCGCCGCGCCCGGGTCGCCCCCGACATCCGCGACGACGCCGACCGAGGAACACGCGAGCAGCCACACCGCCGTCTGCCAGTGCGCGGGCAGCAGCAGCGCGACCCGTTCGCCGGGCTCGGCGGACAACTCGCCCTGGAGCAGATTGGCGGTCTTGGCCACCCAATTGGCGAAGGTGGCCACGGACAATTCGACGCGTTCGCCCGTGGCGTCGTCGTAGAAGGTCACCAGGGGGCGCGCGGGGTCCGCGGCGAGCGCGGATCGCAGCAGGTCGGCAGGGGTGCGGTCGGTGGCGTTCACGCGCGCAAGCGTACGCGGGGGCGGATCGCGGGGCGGTCTGTCCGCGCCACCGGTTCGGACGAGCGTGCCCGACGGTCCGTCAAATCCCCGATGGACAGATATGTATGACTATGTCCACGATCGGGGGCATGCGTGGATTTCTTGTTTCCTCGGTCGGCGCCACTTGCGCGGCCGCACTCGCTCTTCCGCTGGCCCTGCCCGCCCCGGCGCACGCCGGGCAACCGGTGCTGACGTCCGAACCGGCCGCCCCCGGCAGCACCCAGTCCCTGCCGCTCACCCCGCTCGACGACGAGCGCGACCTCGGCCCCGCCGCATCCGAACAAGGGCTCACCCCACGGAACGTACGGCCGTTCTCGCTGGTCGGCGTCATCTGGGACAACCCGGACCGTGAGCTGCACGGCCGCGTCCAGGTCCGTACCCGTGCGGTCGGGACCGGCCACTGGTCCGGCTGGCAGGACGTCGAGACGCACAACCACGAGCACGCGGCCGACCCGGACACCGCCGAGGGCGCATCGCGCCGGGTGCACGGCTCCACGGCGCCGCTGTGGGTGGGCAACTCGGACGGCGTCGAGGTACGCGTCCAGGCGGAGAAGCCGGAGGGGGACGAACGGGCGACGGCCCCCGGCGACTCACCGCTCCCCAGGGGGCTCCACCTCGAACTCGTCGATCCCGGCGCGGAACTCCCGCGCGAGGGCGCGCAGACGGGCGGCGCACGCGAGGGCGCTCCGGTAGCGGATCCGGCCCCGGTGACGCACGTGGGCGCCCTGACCGCGGTCGCTTCCACGGCCGCCTCGACCGCGGTCGCTTCCGCGGGCGCCCTGGCCGCGGTTGCTTCAGCCGGCGACCTGACCGCGGACGCTTCCGTGCACGCCCCGCACGCGGGCGCCCCCATGGACGACACGGACGCTCCAGCCGTCGCCCCGTCCGCGAAGGACGCCGCCGCGTCCTCCGCCAACGCCGAGCTCGCGCCCCTCGGCGCCGGGGAGGAGATTCCCGCACTCTCCCAGCAGGAGACGGAGCGCGAATTCGTCGCCGCGAACGGGGGCGACGAGCGCGTGAAGCCGTACATCGGCCCACGCCCGCGCATCATCACGCGCCGCGGCTGGGGCGCGAACGAGAGCCTGCGCGAACGCGGCTTCGTCTACACGAAGAAGGTCAAGGCGGCCTTCGTGCACCACACGGCGTCGGGCAACAACTACAGCTGCTCCCAAGCCCCTTCGGTCATCCGCAGTATCTACCGCTACCACGTGGTGAGCAGTGGCTGGCGCGACATCGGCTACAACTTCCTCGTCGACAAGTGCGGAAACATCTACGAAGGCCGCGCCGGGGGCGTGACGAAGCCCGTCATGGGTGCCCACACCCTCGGTTTCAACAGCAACAGCATGGGGATCGCCGTCCTCGGCAGCTTCGCCAAGACGAAGCCTTCCGGTGCCGCGGTCACAGCCATCGCGCGGCTCACGGCATGGAAACTCGGCCTCTACGGAGCGAATCCGCGTGGCAAGACATACCTGAAGTCCGGCGGTGGCAATCTCTACCGAAAAGGAAAGAACGTACGACTGAACGTGATCTCCGGCCATCGCGACGGGTTCGCAACGGAGTGCCCAGGAAGACTCCTGTACGGCAAGCTCGGCACGGCCCGCCAAGCGGCGGCCCGCTACCAGGGCAGGTAGGAGCGGGCGGGGGCCGACCGGGGGCAGCGGAGATCACCTGACGTCGACACAGGGCCATCGAGGGACACCGCGCGGCCATCGAAGGCGCCATCGAACGGTCTGCATACACTGGCCGGCCGAAACACAGTTCGGCCGGTCCCGGCAGGAAGCAGAGACGACAGGTGACAGAAGCGATCCTCCTGGTCGGCGGCAGAGGCACCCGGCTGCGCCCCCTCACGGTGCACACACCGAAGCCCATGGTCCCGGCGGCCGGGGTCCCGTTCCTCACCCACCAGCTGGCGCGAGCGAGGGCGGCGGGCGTCGAGCACATCGTCCTGGCGACCTCCTACCTGGCCGAGGTATTCGAGCCGTACTTCGGCGACGGCTCCTCGCTGGGCCTGCGCATCGAGTACGTCACCGAGGAGGAACCCCTCGGCACGGGCGGCGCCATCCGCAATGTGGCGTCGCGACTCCACTCGGGCCCCGACGACCCCGTACTGATCTTCAACGGCGACATCCTCACCGGCCTGGACATCCGGGCGCTGGTGGCGACCCACGAGACGACCGGTGCGGACGTCTCCCTCCACCTCACCCGTGTCGAGGACCCGCGCGCGTACGGGCTGGTCCCCACGGACGCGACCGGCCGCGTAACGGCCTTCCTGGAGAAGCCCCAAACCCCCGAGGAGATCGTCACCGACCAGATCAACGCGGGCGCGTACGTCTTCCGCCGCTCGGTCATCGACACGATCCCCGAGGGCCGCCCGGTCTCGGTGGAACGCGAAACCTTCCCCGACCTGCTCGCCACCGGCGCCCATCTCCAGGGCATGGTCGACTCCACCTACTGGCTGGACCTGGGCACCCCCCAGGCCTTCGTACGCGGCTCCGCGGACCTCGTCCTCGGCCGCGCACCCTCCCCGGCCGTCCCCGGCCGCTGCGGCGACCGCCTGATCCTGCCCACCGCCACGGTCGCCCCCGACGCGAAACTCACCGGCGGCACGGTGGTCGGCGAGGGCGCCCATGTCGGCGAGGGCGCCCGCATCTCGGGCAGCACGATCCTCGAGGGCGCCGTCGTCGAACCCGGCGCCGTCATCACCGACTCCCTCGTCGGCGCCCGCGCCCGCATCGGCGAACGCTCACTCCTCACCGGCGCGGTCATCGGAGACGGCGCGACGATCGGCCCGGACAACGAACTCCGCTCCGGCGTACGGGTGTGGTGCGACGCCCGAATCCCCGGGGGCGCGATCCGCTTCTCTTCGGACCAGTAGGCGAGGCTGGGCGGCGGTTCCGGCCGGGGCCGAAAACTCGGCCCCGGCCGGCAGTCCTTCAGCGCGTCCGGCGTGTGAGGACGAGAGCGAAGCGCGATACGGGGGTCTGAGGGGCGGAGCCCCCAGGTACGGGACGGGCAGGGGCGGAGGGGGCGAGAACCGCTCGGCGCTCAGCCCGGACGGCGGCGCCCGACTACAGCCGTCCGATGTCCCCCCGAGGCATCTTCGGCACCCTCCGCGGCGGCGTACGCCCCGACAGCAGAATCAACCGAGCCGCCCGATGCCGCTGCCCCGCATACGGCTCCAGCAGCGAAAGCATCACGGAGTCGTCCGCATCCCGGTCCCCCGCCAGGGCATACCCCACGATGCCGGGAAGATGAAGATCACCCACGGTCACCGAATCCGCCGCCCCATGACTCCGCTGCACAACCTCCGCAGAGGTCCAGGGCCCCACCCCGGACACCACCTCGAGCCGAGCCTGAGCCCGCACGGGATCGAACCCCACCGCCTCCTCGAGCCGCGCTGCAACCCGCACGGCCCGAAGAATCGTAGAAGCCCGCTTGTTGTCGACCCCGGCCCGATGCCACTCCCAGGACGGGATCAACGCCCACGTCCGCGGCGCGGGCATGACGTACATCCGCTCCGGCGCGGGCCCGGGCGCCGGCTCCCCGAACTTCCGTACGAGCAGCCGCCACGCCCGATACGCCTCATCCGTGGTGACCTTCTGCTCCAGCACCGACGGAATCAGCGACTCCAGCACGAGCCCGGTCCGCGTCAGCCGCAACCCCGGCCGCCGATGCCGCGCGAGAGCGACAAGCCGGTGCCGAGGTTCGAAGACGTCGGGATCGTCGGACGCACCGAGCAGTTCGGGAAGTTGATGGAGCAGCCACTCGGCCCCCGGCCCCCATGCCTCGCCGCGAGCCACCCCGCCCCGCAGCGCGACCCGCAGGGTCCCGGGCCCGGCAGGCGTACGGCTGGTCCGCCACACGGCCCCGTCCGGCGTCGCCCGGAACGTCGGATCGCCGGGCCCGCGCCGCAGCGGCCCGAGCACGAGCCCGAGGTCGAGCGGCCCCGAGGGCGTCCACGTACGACTGCGCCCGGGCACGGCCGCCTGCCGCGGCACCCCACCACCGGGCACGACGACATGCCCGCCGCGCACAGTCGTACGCGTCGGCCGAGGAGCGAAACGTCCAGCCATGAATGAGGTCCTAGATGCGCCAGGGATGCCTTACGAGGGTAGGCGCTCCAGTCACCCGACACGCAGAAGTCGCCACTCACAAGACAGCGCACCGTGAGATGCCGGTCTCGCCGAAGCGCTCCGCAAGGTGCTGCACAACGCTGGTGCCGGCCGAAGCGCTCCGCAGAGCGCCGCAGGACCCCCTACTTCAGCAGCTCAACGCACCTCGATGAACGCCCCGGCGTCCCGCTCCGGCCGCGCCCTCGGCTCCTCGGCCGCGTGCCCCACGGCCACGGCCCCCATCGGATCCCACCCCTCCGGCAGCCCGAGCACCTCCCGCACGACATCACGGCAGAACATCGTCGACGACACCCACGCGGACCCGAGCCGTTCCCCGGCCAGCGCGACCAGGAAGTTCTGCACGCCCGCGCCGGCGGCGACCACGAACATCTCGCGCTCGGCCCCGTCCCGCCGTACGTCGCCGTACGTGTGGGACCCGTCCATCACGAGGCACGGCACCACGAAGTACGGCGCGTTGCGCAGCACGTCCCCCCGCCGTACCCGCTTGGCGATGGACTCCTCGCTCTTCCCGTCGCCCCGAAGGTCCGTGATCCACGCGTCCCGCATGGCGTCGAGCAGCCGTGTCCGGGACTCCTCGGACTCCAGGAGGACGAACCGCCAGGGAGTGGTGTGATGCGGGGCCGGAGCGGTCACCGCCGCGGCGACCGCGCGCCGTACGGCACCGGGGTCGACGGGCTCGTCGGTGAAGGCCCGTACGGTACGCCGCTGGGTCACCGCCTCCCGTACGGCCTCGGACGTGCCGAGGCGGAACATGTCGTCGTGCGCGCCGCGTACCATCGCCCGCGCCCCCTCACCGTCGTCCTCGGCCACCACGTGCGGCAGCCCGCGCACGACGGCGACGGGCAGCCCGGAGGCCTTGCCCTTGACCAGGTCACCGGCGGAGGCGAGCTCGTCGGCGGTGGCGACGACGGTCGCGCTCAGCGGATTGCCGTACGCGTCGGTGGCGCCGCGCAGATCGTCGAGCACACGTATGCCCGCGGCGCCGATGGCGACATCGGTGAGCCCGGTGCGCCACGGCCGCCCGAAGGTGTCGGTGACGACGACACCGACACTGACGCCGAGGGTGTCGCGCAGCCCGTCCCGGATGGCCCGCGCGGACGCGTCGGGGTCCTCGGGGAGCAGGAGCACGGTCCCGGCGGGGGTGTTGGAGGCGTCGACGCCGGCGGCGGCCATCACGAGCCCCTGCCGGTTCTCGACGATCCGCAGGGGCCCGCGCCGCGCGACGACCCGTACGGTCTCGGCGTCGATGGCGGCCTCGCGGTCGAGGGCCTCGACGATCCGCCCCTCCGCCTTGGACACGATCTTGGAGGTGACGAGGAGCACGTCCCCGTCGACGAGCCCGGGCTCGACCGCGGCGATGAGCTTCGCGAGGTCGTCCCCCTGACGAACCTCGGGAAACCCGGCCGGCGCCCAGACCCGATAGCCGGCCGACGGTCCGCCGTTCCCGAGCGCCTCCTCCGGAGGCAGCGTTCTGCTCAAGGCGTCCGTACCTCCTCCGCCAGCGTCATCGCCTCACGCGCCATCTGCGCCGTCGCGTCGAGGTCGGACATCATCAGCGGCACGGCCCGGCACCGGATGCCGGCCGCCTCCACACGCTCCACGGCGGACGCGTCCACCGTGTCGACGAGCCAGCCGTCGAGGAGCCCGGAGCCGTAGTGCTCGGCGACCGCCGCGGCCGTGGACTCGACGCCCACCGCGGCCAGCACCTTGTCGGCCATGCCGCGCACGGGCGCGTCGCCGACGATGGGGGAGAGGCCGACCACGGGAACCCCCGCGTCGGCGATGGCCTCCCGGATGCCGGGCACGGCGAGGATCGTGCCGACGGACACGACGGGGTTGGACGGCGGGAAGAGGATGACGTCCGCCTCGGCGATGGCTTCGAGCACCCCGGGTGCGGGCTTGGCCTGCTCGGCGCCGACCGGCACGATGGCCTCGGCCGGTACGGAGGCCCGCAGCCGCACCCAGTACTCCTGGAAGTGGATCGCCTTGCGCTCGCCGTCCACCTCGACGGCGACATGGGTCTCCACGCGGTCGTCGGACATGGGGATGAGTCGCACGCCCGGCTTCCACCGGTCGCACAGGGCCTCGGTGACGGCGCTGAGCGGATAGCCCGCGCCGAGCATCTGCGTCCGCACGATGTGCGTCCCGAAGTCGCGGTCGCCGAGCCCGAACCACTCGGGTCCGACCCCGTACGCCGCGAGCTCCTCCTTGAGGTGGAAGGTCTCGTCGGCCCGTCCCCAGCCCTGCTCCTCGTTGATGCCGCCGCCGAGCGTGTACATCACCGTGTCGAGGTCGGGGCAGACCTTCAGCCCGAAGAGGTGGATGTCGTCGCCGGTGTTGCCGATGACCGTGATGTCCGCGTCCGGCACGGCCTGCTGGAGACCACGCAGGAACCGGGCACCACCGATACCGCCTGCCAGAACCACAATGCGCATGGGGTTCAGTCTTGCAGGCGGGTGCGACAACGCGTCAGGCGGTTACGAGACCTCGGGCGGTTCTCAGGCGGTGACGGCGGCCGCGGCGCACTGGGCCGTGTGCATCGGCATCTCGGTGAGACCCGGGTAATAAACGTGCAGGCTCACGGCCGGTTCGAGGGAATCGTTGACGACCTCGTGGACGTACCCCGGCGCGAAGACCCGCTGAGAACCCGCGCCCAACGCGCGCGTGCCGCGTTCGGTCCGCTCGGTCAATTCGCCCTCGAGGACGGTCAGTACGCCGGACGAGGTGCCGTGGTCGTGCAGCCCGCTGCCCTGCCCGGGCACCCAGGAAAGGAGCCACACCTCATAGCCGGGTCCGGTGCGCAGCCGGTGGTACCAGCGTGAGGTCGCGTCGTACTGGACGAGGTGCCCCCACTGGGAGCGGTCGGCGGCGATGGAGCGGGCGAGGCCGACGAACTCGGCCACGGTGGCGGGGTGCTCGCGCGGCGGCTGGAGGAGGTGCGGTACTTCGAGGATGTCGCCGGCGATCTGGAGGTCGCTGTCGCTGTTCATGGGGTGCGGTGGTTCCTCGGCGGAGAGTGCTGGGGTGTCGCAGGTCGTTCCGCCCGGGTCACGAGCGGGAGGAGTCGCCCGGATGGGGGCGGTGGGGTGCCTCAGCGGTGCCTCAGTGGGCGGAAGGCAGCCGGAGCGCGGTACGACTCAACAGCTGGAACAGCAACAGCTACAGCGAGCGCGGGCAGCACCGTGGGACCCGGCGGTGCGGGTCGAGGTGAGTGCCAAGTTCGCGAGCATGCCCACAAGCACACCGGTTCACACCTCGACTGTCAACTTCATGTCCGGTATGTGGGCAATGTTTCACCTCATCCGGTTCATCTGGCAGGCGAAAGGTTTGTGCAACAGCCACCCCGGACACATGGCGCTCAACCGGGCGCACAAACCTCGACGATCCCGTGATCCAACTGTGATCCGGCTCGCTTCGATGTTCGTGTTCGAAACGTTCGGAACGAGATCGAACTCCCGGGCGTCCTTCCCTGTGCGGGATCGGGCGTCTGACCTGGACCCTTGGGCTGTCAGGGTTTATGCCGATTTGAACACTTTCCGCATAGCCTTGGTTCCGCAGAGTGAATAAGGGGCCCAATAGCAGATCTCGGCTTGACTGGCCCGGATCGGCACACTTGTAATTTCACTCGTGTCGTTCAGCCGAAATCGGTAACGGCAGCATCACGGGGACGCGAAAGACAGACGAGGGGCGCACATGACCGAGCTGGTGCAGCAACTGCTGGTCGACGACGCGGACGAGGAACTCGGCTGGCAGGAGCGCGCGCTGTGCGCCCAGACCGACCCCGAGTCCTTCTTCCCCGAGAAAGGCGGCTCCACCCGCGAGGCCAAGAAGGTCTGCCTCGCCTGTGAGGTCCGCTCCGAGTGCCTCGAATACGCGCTCGCCAACGACGAGCGGTTCGGCATCTGGGGCGGTCTGTCCGAGCGTGAGCGACGAAGGCTGAAGAAGGCCGCCGTCTGAGCGTGACCGCCGCTGTCCGAAGAAGGCCGCCGCCCGACCGAACGGCGCACACCCCTCCGTACCGATACGTAACGAACGGCCCGTCGCAGGTGGGTTATCCACAGGCGGCGGGCCGCTGTGTTGCCCAGCCGTTAGTGTGGGCCCTCGTCCGAGACGTCCCGCTGTCCCCGCCGGACACAGACGTCCACCGCAGTCCATCGAACCGGGGCCCGTACCTCGATGTCCGTGCACAGCCATTCGGCAGCCCATCACGACGCCGCTGCCACTCCTGAGTTCCCGCGCCACGTGGTGACCGCGGTGCTCGTCTCCCACGACGGCGCCCGCTGGCTGCCCGAGGCGCTCGCCGGGCTGCTCGGCCAGGAGCGCCCCGTGCAGAACGCGGTGGCGGCCGACACCGGCAGCGCGGACGACTCCGCCCAGCTGCTCACCGACGCGCTCGGCGCCGACCGCGTGCTGCACCTCGCCCGGCGCACAGGCTTCGGCCAGGCCGTCGAGGAGGCCGCCCGCAGCGCCGCCGTGCTCACCCCGGACGACCTGCCCTACCTGAAGCGCCCCAGCGGCTGGGACCCCGTCACCCGCACCTGGCGCGACGACGCGTACGACATGCCGGACCTCCCGCACGGCGAGCCCGAGCAGTGGCTGTGGCTGCTGCACGACGACAGCGCCCCCGAGCCGGACGCCCTGGCGCACATGCTGCGGGTCGTGGAGAACGAGCTGGAGCTCGGCAAGGAAGTCGCCGTCGTGGGCCCCAAGCTCCGCGGCTGGTACGACCGCCGTCAGCTCCTCGAAGTCGGCGTCACCATCGCCAACTCCGGCCGCCGCTGGACGGGTCTGGACCGCCGCGAGCAGGACCAGGGCCAGCACGACCACGTCCACCCCGTGCTGTCCGTCTCCACCGCCGGCATGCTGATCCGGCGCGACGTCTTCGAGCAGCTCGGCGGATTCGACCGCAGGCTGCCCCTGATGCGTGACGACGTCGACCTGTGCTGGCGCGCCCAGGCCGCCGGCCACCGCGTCCTCGTCGCCCCCGAAGCGGTCGTACGACACGCCGAGGCGGCCTCCCGCGAGCGCCGCACCGTCGACTGCGTGGGCCGCACCTCCGCGTCCCCGCACAAGGTCGACAAGGCGGGCGCCGTCTACACCCTCCTCGTCAACGCCCGTACGGCACAGCTGCCTTGGATCCTGATCCGACTGGTCCTCGGGACCCTGCTGCGCACGGTCGCGTATCTCGTCGGCAAGGTCCCCGGACAGGCCGTCGACGAGATCCGCGGCCTCCTGGGCACCCTGCTGCGCCCCGAGCGGATCATCGCAGGGCGGCGCAGGCGCGGCCGACCACAGGTCGACAAGGGCGAGCTGCGCGCGCTGTTCCCGCCGCCCGGCGCGACGGTGCGGGCCACCGTCGAACAGGTCGCGAGCAGCCTCGTGGGCCGCTCCGACCCCGAGGTCGCCGCCGGTGCCGGACGGCACGGCGGCGCGGTCGAGTCCGGGCCGGGCGGCGACGACGCCGACTTCCTGGAGATCGAGCAGTTCGCCCGGCTCAAGCGGGTCGCCCGCAACCCCGGTCCGATGCTCTTCCTGGTGCTGCTGTTCGTCTCGCTGCTCGCCTGCCGTGAGCTGCTCGGCGGCGGGGCGCTCGCGGGCGGCGCGCTGCTGCCCGCGCCCGCCGACTCCTCCGAGCTGTGGTCGCACTATCTCGACGGCTGGCATCCGGTGGGAGCGGGCGGCACCCAGTCCGCGCCGCCCTACCTCGCGCTCGTCGCGCTGCTGGCCTCGCTGCTCCTCGGCTCCACCGGGCTCGCGGTCACGGTGCTCCTCGTGGCCTCCGTGCCGCTGGCCGGCTTCGCCGCGTACTTCGCCTCGCGGCCCCTCGTCGACTCGCGCCTGCTGCGCGCCTGGGCATCGGTCGCGTACGCCTTCCTGCCCGCCGCCACCGGCGCGCTCGCGGGCGGCCGCATCGGCACCGCCGTCCTCGCGATCCTGCTGCCGCTCCTCGCGCGCGCGGGCATCGCCGCGAGCGGCCTGACCCACTCCTCCGGAGCACGCGGCAGCTGGCGCGCCACCTGGGCGTACGCCCTGCTGCTCACGTTCATCACGGCGTTCACCCCGATCGTGTGGCCCATCGCTCTGGTCCTCGGCATCGCACTCCTCGCAGTGCGCCGCAACGAGATCACCGCCTATGGGCTGCGTTTCCTGGCCCAGTTGGGCACCCCGCTGCTGATCCTCGCCCCCTGGTCACTGACCCTGCTTCCGTTCGGCTTCTTCAAGGAAGCCGGTCTGGAGTACGGCGACAGCGCGGCCTCGGCGCTCGATCTGCTCGGCGCCAGCCCCGGCGGCCCCGGGACCGTCAGCGGGCTGATGCTGTTCGGCATCGTGCTGGCCGCGCTGGCCGCCCTGATGCGCACGCAGCGCCAGGCGGGGATCTGGACGGCGTGGGCGGTCGCGCTGGTGGCGCTCGTCTTCGCCGTCATGTCGAACGGTTCGACGTGGGCCGGCCCCGCCACCCTCGTCTACGGTCTCGGGCTGCTCGCCGCCGCCGCCATGGGTGCCGACGGGGCACGCGCGCGCGTGGCCGAGCAGAGCTTCGGCTGGCGCCAGCCGGTGGCCGCGCTCATCGCCTTCGCCTGCGCGGCCGGGCCGCTGCTCGTCGCCGCCGGATGGATGATCCGGGGCGCCGACGGGCCCGTGGAGCGCCGCGACCCGGTGCAGGTGCCCGCGTTCGTCGCCGAGGAGAGCGGTACCCGCGACCAGGCCCGCACGCTCGTCCTGGACAGCCGGTCGGCCGCCACGGTCGGCTACACCCTCGTGCGCGGCTCCGGCGCCCGCCTCGGCGACGGCGAGCTCGCGGCGGCGGGCGGCGCGAACAAGAAGCTCGACAAGGTCGTCGCCAATCTCGTGGCCGGCTCCGGCGCCGACCAGGCCGACGAACTCGGCGGCTTCGCCGTGCGCTACGTCCTCGTCCGCAAGGGCGCGCCGCGCGAGGTGAGCCGCGTCCTGGACGCCACGCCGGGCCTGACCCGGCTCAGCCAGCAGGACGGCAGCGCCCTGTGGCGCGTGGACCAGCAGGTCTCGCGCGCCGCGATCGTCCCCAAGTCCGGCGACTCGCTGTCCATCGCCGCCGGACCCGTCGAGGTGCACACCACCATCCCCTCCGGGGCCGACGGCCGCGTCCTGCGCCTCGCCGACACGGCCAACGAGGGCTGGACGGCGACCCTGGACGGAAAGCCGCTCACCCGTACCACGGTCGACGGCTGGGCGCAGGGCTTCGAACTGCCCGCCGACGGCGGCAAGTTGGACGTCACCTTCGACGCTCCGGTGAGCCACACCGCCTGGCTGTGGGCGCAGGGCGGGCTCGCCGTGGTCCTCGTGGTGCTCGCCCTGCCCGGGCGGCGCCGGGACGTCGACGACGACCTCCCCGAGGAGCAGGCCGTGCCCGCCCAGGACGTCACGGGTGACGGCCGCCGCGCCCGCCGCCTGCGCGCCCAGGCCGAGGCCGAGCAGGCCGCGCAGACCGAGGACGCGGACACCCTTCCTCCTCCGGAGGAGGAGGTCCCCGCCGTCCCGCACCAGCAGGCGTACGGCGAGTGGGACACATCGAGCTACGCGGGCGCCGAGTACGGCACCTACGGCGGCGAGCAGTACCAGGGCCAGCAGCAGTACCCGGCGGGCACCTACGAGCAGCCGTACCAGGCGGACCCCTACCAGGGCGGCCAGTACGACCCGTACGCCTACGGGGGCACGACCTCGTACGACCAGGCGTACGGCCAGGGCTACGACGCGACCGGCCAGGGCTACGACCCGGCGCAGCCCCAGATGCCCGCGCAACCGCCGCACGGCACCGACAGTGAGCGCCCCGACGGGAGCCAGCAGTGAACCGCACCACCCTGTCCCTGATCGCCGGCGCGACCGCGCTCGCCGCCGTCACCGGATTCGCCACGCTCTCCGAGCCGTCCGCCTCCGGCGAGCACACCGCCAAGGCGGCCGCGCGGCTGCCCGTGGAGCGCACCAGCCTGCTCTGCCCGCAGCCGAGCACCTCCGACATCGCGGACACCGCGTACACGTCGTTCACACCCGTCTCGAAGGGCACGAGCGCCGACGGCAAGGCCGAACTCCAGGCGGCGACCGAGGAGTCGGGGGACGGGACCGGCGGCCAGAAGAGCGGCAAGAAGGCCGACAAGCCCGTCGTGGAACCCAAGGAGCCCGGCAAGCCGGCCACCGGTGACAGTGCGGGCGCCGAGGCGCCCGCACTCGTCGGCACCGCCGAGGGCAAGTTCGCGCCAGGCTGGACCGTCCAGGAGACCACCGAGGTCGCCGCGGGCACCGGGCGCGGTCTGCTCGGCACCAACTGCACCGCCCCGGACACCGAGTTCTGGTTCCCGGGCGCCAGCACCGCCGCCGAGCGCACCGACTACGTGCACCTGACCAACCCCGACGACTCCGCCGCCGTCGTCGACATCGAGCTGTACGGCAAGGACGGCACCCTCAAGTCCACGGTGGGCGACGGGATCACGGTCCAGCCCCACTCCAGCGAGCCGATCCTGCTGAACACGCTCACGGACGACCCGCAGTCCAACCTCACCGTGCATGTGAAGGTCCGCAGCGGCCGCGTCGGAGCCGCCGTGCAGGCCCTGGACGACAAGCTCGGCGGCGACTGGTTGGCCGCCTCCACGGACCCCGCCGGCAGCCTCGTCCTGCCGGGCATCCCGAAGGACGCCACGTCCGTGCGGCTGGTCGCCTTCGTGCCCGGCGACGCCGACGCCGACCTGAAGGTGCGCCTCGCCTCACCCTCCGGGCTGATCACTCCCGCGGGGAACGAGACGCTGCACGTGAAGTCCGGCATGACAGCCGCGATAGACCTCGGCGACGTCACCCGGGGCGAAGCGGGCTCCCTGGTGCTCACGCCCACCGGCACATCGGTGCCGGTCGTCGCGGCCCTGCGCGTCGTGCGCGGCAAGGGCGACAAGCAGGAGACCGCGTTCATCCCCGCCACCAGCCCGGTCTCCGCGCGCGCGACGGTCGCCGACAACAGTTCCAAGGGCTCCACGCTCGCCTTGGCCGCCCCCGGCCGCGCCGCCCAGGTCAAGGTCACCGCGTCCGCGGGCAGCGAGGGCGGCACGGCCGTGACGAAGACGTTCACGATCAAGGGCGGCACGACGCAGAACGTCGAGGCACCGGTCCCGAGCGGCCTCAAGGGGACGTACGCGCTCACGGTCGAGCCGGTCTCCGGAGGCCCCGTCTACGCCTCCCGGATGCTCGCGGCCACCGAAGAGGGCGTCCCCGGCTTCACGATCCAGACGCTCCCCGACGACCGCGGGACGGTGGCGGTGCCGGAGGCGGAACAGGATCTTTCGGTGCTACTGAAGTAGCGAGCCACTGTTACTGACTTTTGCGGCGTGATGTCGTTGAGGGATGACGATGTGTGATCGTCGCGGTATGCCGGTTGTGTGAGATATCCGCAGGGTGGTGGGCTGACGCCTGAACGGCAGGCGTTTCGCGAGCGGATCCGGCTGGAGGCCGCGGAGCGCTTCGCAGTCGGTGCCTCCACCGC
Organism: Streptomyces sp. R41; assembly: GCF_041053055.1. Lineage (NCBI taxonomy): Bacteria > Bacillati > Actinomycetota > Actinomycetes > Kitasatosporales > Streptomycetaceae > Streptomyces > Streptomyces sp. R41. The sequence continues at coordinate 4,401,563 of NZ_CP163443.1, read as the reverse complement.
CGAGGTCGCCAAGGAATTACGGGTGAGTGTGCGCTCGGTGCAGCGCTGGCGCCGGGCCTGGCACGACGCCGGCGCGGAGGGGCTGCGGTCTGCCGGACCGGTATCGCTGCCCAAGCTGAGCGAGAAGCTGTTCGCCGTGCTCGAGCAGGAGCTGGCCAAAGGGCCGGTCGCCCATGGCTGGCCGGACCAGACGTGGACGCTGGCGCGGATCAAGACGCTGATCGGGCGCCGGTTCCACAAAAGCATGACGCTGTCGGCGATCGCGCGGATGCTGCACCGGCACGGCTTCAGTCACCAGGTCCCAGCCCGCCGAGCCATCGAGCGCGACGAGGAGGCCGTGGCGGGCTGGGTGAAGGAGACCTGGCCGCAGGTGGAAGGGCCGTGGCGGCGCTCGACGCCTGGCTGTGCTTCGAAGACGAAGCCGGGTTCTCGATGACGCCGCCCACCGCACGGACCTGGGCCCGACGCGGCCACACACCCGTCATCCGGGTCCGGGGACGCTCCCAGCGCCGCTTCTCCGTTGCCGCGCTCGCCTGCTACAAGCAGGGCGAACACTCACGGCTGATCTACCGGCCCAAACGGCATCTCGATCACAAACGCGGTGGCAGACGCAGTTTCACCTGGACCGACTATCGCGACCTGCTCATCGCCGCCCACCGGCAACTCGGCGCACCGATCGTGCTGGTGTGGGACAACCTCAACGTCCACAAAGACCGCCGATTACGGGAGTTCATCGACACCCACGACTGGATCACCTGCTACTTTCTGCCGGCCTACGCACCCGACCTCAACCCCGTCGAGGGCATCTGGTCCCTGCTGCGGCGCAGCAGCCAGACCAACACCGCCTTCACCGACCCCGACCACCTCATCAGCACGCTTCGGCACGGTCTCCGCCAGATTCAGTACCGCAGCAAGCGCATCGACGGATGCCTCGCCGAAACCGGCCTCACCTTGACGACATCACAGCGACAACGTCAGTAGTGATCTGCGGGCCGGCACGACGGCCCATGGGGTAGTGATCCGCCGGGCCTTGCACGAGGACCCGGTGGTTCAGTCCTCGCCGTACCGCGGATCCACCGTCTCCGGCGTCAGCCCGAGCACCTCCGCGACCTGCTCCACGACGACCTCGTGCACCAGGGCGGCGCGCTCGTCACGACCCTTGGTGCGGATCTCGACCGGGCGGCGGTAGACGACCACGCGCGCGGGCCGGCCCTCGCGCGCCGGGATCGTGCCGCCCAGGGGCACCGCCTCGTCGCTCCAGCCCTCGCCCGAGCCCTCCAGGCGGGGCACTTCGAGGACCAGGAAGTCGATGTCGGCGAGCTGCGGCCAGCGCCGCTCCAGTCGCTCCACGGAGTCCTGCACGAGGTCCGCGAACACCTCGGCGCGGCTCGCGGAGAGCGGCACCTGGGGCGGCGCGACGGGGCCGCGCATGCCCCTGCCATGGCGGTCACGACGGCGGGGCCCGGGTGCGGCGGCGCGGGGCTGTACGGGGTTGTCCATCACTGACGAAGAGTAGTCCCCGTGTGGTCCGGGTGCCCGGCCCCCACGCGGCCGCCCGCGCCCCGGCGGCGCGAGCCCGGTGATCATGCCGACAGCAGGAAGCCCGGTGATCACGTCGACGGCACAAAGCCCGATGATCACGTCGACGGTAGGAAGTCCCGTGATCATGCCGACGGCACGAAGTCCGGTGATCACGCCGACGGTACGAAGTCCGGTGATCATGTGCGATGTCGCTCGATGACCATTCCAGCCAAGGTTGGGCTCGATTCCGTATCCCTCCAAGACCGCCGCTCACATGGCAATTGACGTGGTTTGCGCCAAGTGGTGACCGGATTCAGGTCCGTTCGGGATCTCGGAACGTGATGTCGCCCCAGGTCAGGGCAGGATGTTCGGAGCTCTGTGTGGGCCGCCTCACGGCACGACACGGTGGGGTGACCTGGGGGAGAGTCGTCGCGGCCCGCTCAAGAGTGCGGTACCGTCCAACGTCGTGAGCCCTGTACGTCGCTGTTCGCGCACCGCTTGCGGCCGTCCCGCCGTCGCGACGCTGACGTACGTCTATGCCGACTCGACCGCGGTCCTCGGCCCGCTCGCCACCTACGCCGAACCCCACTGCTACGACCTGTGTGCCGAGCACTCCGAGCGCCTCACCGCGCCGCGCGGCTGGGAGGTCGTCCGGCTCGCCGACGCCTCGGGTCCCTCCCGCCCCAGCGGTGACGATCTGGAAGCGCTCGCCAACGCGGTGCGCGAGGCGGCCCGACCGCAGCAGCGCGCCGCGGAGGCCGGTGGCTCGGGCAGCGCCCGCTCGGCGGACCCGATGGAGGTCGCGCGCCGCGGCCATCTCCGGGTGCTGCGCTCGCCGGACAACTGAGCGCCCCGCACTCGTCCGTGCGCCGTTTCCCCGCGCCTGCGTGCGCCATCCCGGTACGTGGGTTTCCCGTACGCCGATTTCATCGAGCGACGCACACCCATTGACGTGAAGTTGTCGCGGACACGACCATTCCGTTTGCCGTGAGAAATCGCTTTCCGCATCACGGAAACCGGGGAGGCGCCCGTGTACGTCCAGGAACTGGAACCCGTCGCCGGCTCGCTCGGCCTGTCCGCCCTAGTCGCTGCCCTGCCCCTCGTCATCGTGCTGGTCCTGCTCGGCGGCGTCCGCATGAAGGCGCACCTGGCCGGGCTCATCGGTCTGCTGGCGGCCGTTGTGGTCGCCTGCCTCGCGTACGGCATGCCGGTCGGCCAGACGTTCTCCAGTGCCGCCCAGGGCGCCGTCTTCGGCCTCTTCCCCATTCTGTGGATCGTCGTCAACGCGCTGTGGGTGTACCGGATGACGGTCCGCACCCGGCATTTCGACATCCTGCGCCGCTCGTTCGGGCGGCTGTCCGACGATCCGCGCATCCAGGCGCTCGTGGTCGCCTTCTGCTTCGGCGCGCTCCTGGAAGCCCTCGCGGGCTTCGGCGCGCCCGTCGCGATCTGCTCCGTGATGCTGGTCGCGCTCGGCTTCGACCCGGTGCGAGCGGCGGTCGTCGCGCTCGTCGCCAACACTGCGCCGGTCGCCTTCGGCGCGATGGGCACACCGGTCGTCACGCTCGCCCAAGTCACGGGCCTGCCGCTGGATTCCGTCGCCTCCGTAGTAGGCCGCCAGACCCCACTGCTGGCCCTGGTCGTGCCCCTCGTACTCGTCGGCCTGGTCGACGGCCGGCGCGGGCTGCGCGAGACCTGGGTGCCCGCCCTGGTGTGCGGAGTCGCCTTCGCCGCCGCCCAGTTCGCCGCCTCGAACTACGTCTCCGCGCAACTCGCCGACATCGGCGCCTCCTTGGCGGGCGCGGCCGCCCTGGTCGCCGTACCGCACGCCCGCAGGCCCGCCGCCGAGCCCGTACGGGCCGCGGTCCTGACCGGTGTACGCAGCGAGGACCTGGACGAGGAGGACCCGCGCCCCGAAGTCGTGCGCGCCTACGCCCCGTACGCCCTGATCGTCGCCATCTTCTCGATCGCGCAGATACCGGCGGTGAAGGACTGGCTGGCGAAGGCGACGCGCGTCTTCGACTGGCCGTTCCTGAATGTCGTGAACCCGGACGGCGAACCGGTCGGCGGCAATGTCTTCACGCTGCCTCTGGTGTCGACCGGCGGCACCCTCGTGCTCCTCGCCGGGCTGTGCACGGCCGTCGTCCTCGGGGTGCACGCGCGCGTGGCCGTCGGGGAATGGGCGGCCACCGTGCACGAGTTGAGGTTCGCGATCCTCACCGTGACGTCCGTGCTGGCCCTCGCCTACGTCATGAACCTCTCCGGACAGGCCGCCACGATCGGCCACTTCGTGGCGGCGGCCGGCGCGGGGCTCGCCTTCCTGTCCCCCGTTCTGGGCTGGTTCGGCGTGGCCGTCTCCGGCTCCGACACCTCGGCGAACGCCCTTTTCGGTGCCCTTCAGGTGAGCGCGGCCAGGGAGTCGGGACTGTCTCCCGAACTGCTCGCCGCCGCCAACAGTTCGGGCGGTGTGCTCGGCAAGATGATCTCGCCGCAGAACCTGACCATCGCGTGCGCGGCGGTCGGGCTCGCGGGCCGCGAGGGCGACCTGCTGCGCAAGGTGCTGCCCTGGAGTGCCGGACTGCTGTTGATCATGTGTCTGATCGTGGTGGGGCAGAGTTCGCCGGTCCTGGAGTGGATGTTGCCCTGACGGACCCGGCGCCGTTGTGACGAGCCTCGTTTCCCCCAGGTGACGGATGTGCGTCCGCTCAGAGGCCCGACAGCGGACTGTCGGTGGGGACGAGTAGTTTGGGGCGACCGAAGTGGACTTCTGGAGGGTTGGTCGTGACTGCTGATCTGTCGCAGCTCGTGAAGGCGTACGACGTACGCGGTGTGGTCCCGGATCAGTGGGACGAGTCGTTGGCCGAGCTGTTCGGAGCGGCCTTCGTCCGGGTGACCGGAGCGGAGGCCATCGTGATCGGGCACGACATGCGGCCCTCGTCGCCCGGGCTGTCGCGGGCCTTCGCGCGCGGTGCGGCGGCGCGCGGTGTCCGCGTGACCGAAATCGGCCTGTGCTCCACGGACCAGCTCTACTACGCGTCGGGCGAGTTCGACCTGCCGGGCGCCATGTTCACGGCCTCGCACAACCCCGCCCAGTACAACGGCATCAAGATGTGCCGGGCGGGCGCGACCCCGGTCGGTCAGGACACCGGCCTCTCGGAGATCCGCGAACTCGTCGAGTCCTGGCTCGACTCGGGCGCCCCGGAGGCCTCGGACACGACGCCGGGAACGATCACGCAGCGTGACACGTTGGAGGATTACGCGGCATACCTCCGCGGCCTCGTCGACCTGACCTCGATCCGCCCCCTCAAGGTCGTCGTCGACGCGGGCAACGGCATGGGCGGCCACACGGTCCCCACGGTCTTCGCCGGCCTCCCCCTGGACCTCGTCCCCATGTACTTCGAACTGGACGGCACGTTCCCCAACCACGAGGCCAACCCCCTCGACCCGGCGAACATCGTGGACCTCCAAAAGCGCGTGCGCGAGGAGGGCGCCGACATCGGCATCGCCTTCGACGGCGACGCGGACCGTTGCTTCGTCGTCGACGAGCACGGCGAGCCGGTCTCGCCGTCCGCGATCACCGCGCTGGTGGCCTCCCGCGAGCTCGCCAAGCACGGCGGCGGCACGGTCATCCACAACCTGATCACGTCCTGGTCGGTCCCGGAGGTCGTCCGGGAGCAGGGCGGCGACCCGGTCCGCACCCGTGTGGGCCACTCCTTCATCAAGGCCGAGATGGCCCGCACCGGCGCGATCTTCGGCGGCGAGCACTCCGCGCACTACTACTTCCGCGACTTCTGGAACGCCGACACGGGCATGCTGGCCGCCCTCCATGTCCTCGCCGCCCTCGGCGGCCAGGACGGCCCGCTCTCCCAGCTCGTGGCCGAGTACGACCGCTACGTCGGCTCCGGCGAGATCAACTCCACGGTCGACGACCAGGCCGCCCGCCTCGCCGCGATCAAGGCCGCGTACGGGGATCGTGAGGGCGTCGAATTCGACGAACTCGACGGCCTCACGGTCACTGCCGACGACTGGTGGTTCAACGTCCGCCCGTCCAACACGGAGCCGCTGCTGCGTCTGAACGCGGAGGCACGCGACGAGGCGACGATGGCGAAGGTGCGCGACGAGGTCCTGGAAATCATCAGAGGCTGAGGGATCGCAGCCGTCCGAGCTGTGGACATGCGTGGCGCGAGGGGTGGCGCCCGTCCCGAAGAGAGCAGCACCCGGCAAGGCGCCGGGTTCGCTGTCCCCCCACGCCCGCCCCGACCCCGGGGACATGCGAGCGCCGGCAACCGCACTCCGCACAAGCCAGCGCCGCGCCCCGGCGGTACTCTGACCAGGCCGCATCCACCCGTTCGAAAGGACACCCCATGCCGCTCGAAGCCGGCCTCCTGGAGATCCTCGCCTGCCCGGCCTGCCACGCCCCGCTCAAGGAGCAGGAGAGCGAGCTGATCTGCACGGGAGGGGACTGCGGCCTCGCCTACCCCGTCCGGGACGGCATCCCCGTACTGCTCGTCGACGAGGCCCGCCGCCCCGCGTAAGCGACACAAGGCGACGCGCCTGCGCGACGCATCGACGCGGCGCACCCACGCGGCGCACCATGGCGACACACCGGCGATCGGAGGCTGCCGACCCCATGCTCGACGAATCGCTGCTCGACGACCCCGAAGCGCTCGCCCGAGCCGACCGGCGGGCGCTCCTGCGCGGCGCCGCCGAAGCCGGCGCCCGCGTACGTACCGCGGTCCGGCACGCCACCGAGGCCGGGATCCCGGACCTCAAGCCGGACGGCCGCCCGCGCGCCGTCCTGATCGCGGGCCCCGGCATGGCCGCCACCGGCGTCGCCGAACTGCTCGGCACCCTCGCCGGAGCGAGCTGCCCCCTGACCCGGCTCACCCCCACCGGTGTCGCCCCCGCCGCGGGAGCCCTGCGCTGGGAGCTGCCAGGCTGGGCGGGCCCGGTCGACCTCCTCCTGGTCGCCACACCGGACGGCACCGAACCAGGCCTCGAACTCCTGGTCGAGCAGGCCTACCGGCGCGGCTGCACCGTCGCCGCCGTGGCCCCCGCCCGATCCCCGCTCACCGACTCGGTCGACGGCGCGCACGGCCTCTTCGTACCGATGGCGACAGCTCCGTACGAGCAGGACGAACCCCTGGCCGCGTCCGCGCCCGGCGTCCTGTGGGCGCTGCTCACCCCGCTGCTCTCCCTCCTCGACCGCACCGGCCTGATCTCGGCCCCACCCGAGGTCCTGCAGAAGGTCGCCAATCGCCTCGACCACGTCGCCGAGCGCTGCGGCCCGGCCATCGCGACCTACAGCAACCCGGCCAAGACACTCGCCGCAGAGCTGGCCGAAGCCCTCCCGGTGATCTGGACGGAGGGCACCTCCGCGGGTCCCGCGGGCCGCCGTTTCACCGCCGCGCTCGCCGAGCTCGCGGGCCGCCCCGCGCTCATCGCCGAGCTCCCCGAGGCACTCGACTCCCACAGTGTGCTGCTCGCCGGCGCACTCGCCGCCGGCGCCGACCCCGACGACTTCTTCCGCGACCGCGTCGAGGAGGCGCAGGCCCTGCACGCGCGCGTGGTCCTGCTCCGTGACCGCCCGATCGGCGGAATCAGCGCGGCGCCCGCCGCCCGCGAACTCGCCCTCAGCCACGACACCTCGATCAGTGAGCTCGAACCGGAGGAGGGCGGCGAGCTGGAGACCCTGGCCGAGCTGATCGCCATCACGGATTTCGCCGCCGTTTACCTGGCGCTCGCTTCGGGGGCCTGATCTTGACTCCGACACCCTGACCTTCGTACGCGAGATACGCCGACAAGCGCCTCCGTGACCTTCGTCCACGGAGGCAGGACCCGCGTCGCCCGCGTCGTACCCAGAAGGAACCGCAGAGATTCGTATGGACCGCCTCGACAACACCATCCGCCCCTATGCCTGGGGTTCGACGACCGCCATCCCGCAGCTGCTCGGCGTGGAGCCGAGCGGTGAGCCGCAGGCGGAGATGTGGATGGGCGCCCACCCGGGCGCACCCTCGCGCACCGAGCGCGGTCCGCTCAACGAGGTCATCGACGAGGACCCCGAGCAGGAACTCGGCCGTGCGGCCGTCGCCAAGTTCGGCCCCCGCCTCCCGTTCCTGCTGAAGATCCTCGCCGCAGGCGCCCCCCTCTCCCTCCAGGTACACCCCGACCTGGAGCAGGCCAGGGAGGGTTACGAGGACGAGGAGCGCCGCGGAGTCCCGATCGACGCCCCGCACCGCAACTACAAGGACGCCAACCACAAGCCCGAACTGATCTGCGCGCTCACGGAGTTCGACGGCCTGTGCGGCTTCCGCACCCCCGACGAGGCCGCCGAGCTCCTCGCGGGCCTCGATGTCGACTCCCTCAAGCCGTACGTCGACCTGCTGCACGCCCACCCGGAGGACGCGGCGCTGCGCGAGGTCCTGACGGCCGTGCTGAGCGCGGACCCCGAGGACATGGCACGCACGGTCACCGAGGCCGCGGCCGCCTGTGCCCGCCTCGGCGGCGCATACGCCCCGTACGCAGACATCGCCCACCACTACCCGGGCGACCCCGGCGTCATCGCCGCCATGCTGCTCAACTACGTCCAACTGCAGCCCGGCGAGGCCCTGTTCCTCGGCGCGGGCGTCCCGCACGCGTACTTGAACGGCCTGGGCGTCGAGATCATGGCCAACAGCGACAACGTCCTGCGCTGTGGCCTGACCCCCAAGCACGTCGACGTCCCCGAACTCCTGCGCATCGTCCGCTTCGAGGCGAGCGACCCCGGCGTCCTGCGCCCGGAGGCGTCCCCGGACGGCGAGGAGGTCTACGAGACCCCCATCGACGAGTTCCGCCTCTCCCGCCATGTCCTGGCCGAGGGCGCCGCCCCGCGGGACCTCACCCGTGAGACCCCGCAGATCCTCCTTTGCACGGCGGGTTCGGTGCGCGCGGACGCCATCACGCTGGCTCCCGGCCAGTCGGTCTTCGTACCGGCCGGCGAAAAGGCCGAAGTGTCCGGGAACGGCACGATCTTCCGCGCGACAGTGGTGGCCTGATGAGGTAACTGTGGTGGCCTGAGGCGCCGCTGTTGGACCGGGCTGCAAGAATGGCCCGTCGCAAAGGGCTGGCAAAGGCCCGGCGACGGACAGAGGCGAAGGCGAAGGGACACCCCGGACACATGAGCGCGTCAGGCGGCACCAAGGCGATCGTGGCGGCACTCGGCGCCAACCTCGCGATCGCGGTATCGAAGTTCGTGGCGTTCGCCTTCAGCGGCTCGTCCTCGATGCTCGCCGAGGGCGTCCACTCGCTCGCCGACTCCGGCAATCAGGCCCTGCTCCTGATCGGCGGCAAGAAGGCCCAGCGCGAGGCGACCCCGCAGCACCCCTTCGGCTATGGCCGCGAGCGCTACATCTACGCCTTCCTCGTCTCGATCGTCCTCTTCTCGGTCGGTGGCATGTTCGCCGTCTACGAGGGCTACGAGAAGATCAAGCACCCGCACGAGATCGAGCACTGGTACTGGCCGGTGGGCGTCCTGGTGTTCGCGATCATCGCGGAGAGCTTCTCCTTCCGCACGGCCATCAAGGAGTCCAACGAGCTGCGCGGCACGCACTCCTGGTCGCAGTTCATCCGCCGTGCCAAGGCCCCCGAACTGCCGGTCGTCCTCCTGGAGGACTTCGGCGCGCTCATCGGTCTGGTCCTCGCGCTCGGCGGCGTCGGTCTGGCCCTGCTCACCGGCGACGGTGTCTGGGACGGCATCGGCACGGTCTGCATCGGTGTCCTGCTCATCCTGATCGCGCTGGTCCTGGCGGCCGAGACCAAGTCCCTTCTCCTGGGCGAGGCCGCGGGCGTCGAGGTGATCAAGGAGATCGAGGACGCCATCGTCGACGGCGACACCGTCACCGGCATCATCCACATGCGCACCCTCCACCTCGGCCCGGAGGAGCTCCTGATCGCCGCGAAGATCGCCGTCCAGCACGACGACACGGCCGCCGAGGTCGCCTCCGCGATCGACGCCGCCGAGTCCCGCATCCGCACCGCCGTCCCGATCGCCCGTGTGATCTACCTGGAGCCGGACATCTACAGCGAGGCGGAGGCCGCCAAGGGCCCGGACCGCGAGGCGACGCCCGGGGGACCGGCACAGTCGCACTGATTTCTGCCTGTACTTCTTGTACGTGGCTGGGCCCGCCTGGAGTTGTCCAGGCGGGCCCCGGCCGTATGAGCCGTATGACGTCCGTCAGACCTGCACGGCCCACGGCGGCATCGGCGGCACCGCCCGACTCCGCCGCCGTACGACCAAGGCGGCGATCCCGAAGCCGGCCCCGGCCAGCGCGACGGGCACCCCGAGCATCCCGGTCACCGCGAGCGCGATGGGCACCGTGCGCTCGTCGGTCAGCCGTCCCTGCACCGCGCCGACGGGCACGGTCCCGCCGTGGTCGTCGCGGAAGTAACGGGAGTCCCTTGCGTTCAGGCGGTGATCGCCGAGCAGGAACAGCCGCCCTTCAGGCACCTTGACGTCGTACGGGTCGTACGGCCTCTGCGTTTCGTCGACTATGCCGTCCTGCACATACGGCTCGTCGAGCGGCTTCCCGTTGAGGGTGATCCGCTGGTCCGCCCCCTGGCCCCCGCAGCAGGCCACGCGGTCGCCACCGACCCCGATGACGCGCTGAATGACACTGACCCCCGGTCCGTACCGCTCCGGCGCCGAGTACAGCACCACGTCACCGCGCCGCACCTCGTCCCCGCCCACGCGCTCGAAGACCAGCCGCTCACCGACGGTGTACGTGGGCGTCATGCTCTCGCTCCGCACCACGGCCGTCGTATACGCACCCCGCGCGTATATGAAGGACCCGATCAGCATCACCAGTCCCAACGGCCCCAGCACCCACGCCGTGACCGCGAGCCCTCGCCCCCTGCGCATCCCTGTCCCCTCCCCGCACGGCACTCCCGCGCGCGCAGAGGCTAGCGGTTCGCTGTGAACGTACGACGGCGGGCCCCGAGCCTTCCGGCTACGGGACCCGCCGGGGCCGGTACGGCTACCGGATCTCGCCCAGCACGCCGAGGATCGTGCGCTCGTCCTCCGCCGCCGTCAGCCGCTCCCGGAACCCGGGATCCATCAACTTGCGCGACAACAGCGCCAGAATCCGCAGATGTTCGTCGCCCGCGGCCGCCTCCGGTACGGAGATCATGAAGACCAGCTTGGCCTTGGTCCCGTCGAGCGCACCCCACTCGATGCCCTCGGCGGACCGTGCGAACCCGAGGACCGGCGCGGTCACCGCATCCGTCTTGGCATGCGGAATCGCGATCTCTTCCCCGAGCCCCGTCGTCCCCTGCTCCTCCCGCCGCAAGGCCGTCCGCACCAACTCCTCCACATCGGCGACCTTCCCGGTGGAGGCCAGCAGCCCGGCCATCTCCCGAATCGCGGACTCCTTGTCCCGCGATTCGAGCTGCACCTTGACGGTCCGCTCGGTGAGGTAGCCGGAGAGGACTTCGGGGTCGGCGCCGGTGGAAGTGCTGCCGGGCGTCGTCCGTACGGCGGTGGCGGTGGCGGCGCCCACACCGGAGAGCGCGAGCGCCGGCTCGGGCGCGAGCCGAGGCGTGGGCACCAGCGCCTCCCCGCGCCGCTTGCGCTCACTGAGGTCGACCAGGGTGACGGTCGTCAGCGCCGTCACCGCCGTGCCGAGGAGCACGGCGACGAAGAACATCGGTACGCCGCCCACGGCACCCAGCACCGCCACGATCGGCCCGCCGTGCGGGACCGCGTCCTTGACCCCCGCGAGCCCGGCGATCGCACCGGCGACCGCGCCGCCGAGCATGTTCGCGGGGATGACCTGCGCGGGCCGCGCGGCCGCGAACGGAATCGCGCCCTCGGAGATGCCGAAGCAGCCCATGAACAGCGAGGCCAGCCCGGTCTCGCGCTCCTGCTCGGTGTAGAGCCGCTTCCGGAGCAGCGTGGCCAGGCCCTGCCCGAGCGGCATGACGGGAATCGCGGCCGCGCACATGCCCATGACGGTCTGATTGCCGGTCGCGATGAGTCCGGCTCCGAAGAGGAAGGCCGTCTTGTTGACCGGCCCGCCCATGTCGAACGCGATCATGAGGCCGAGAATCGCGCCGAGCAGCACCGCGCTCGTCCCCGTCATCCCGCTCAGCCAGCTGGTCAGATGCTCGAAGACCCAGGAGATGGGTTTGCCGATGACGTAGATGAAGAACAGGCTGAGCGCCGTCGTCGCCACGATCGGGATCACGATGATCGGCATGATCGGCTGCACGAACTTCGGGACCCGGACCTTCTTGATCCACAGCACCAGATATCCGGCCAGGAACCCGGTCACGATCGCCCCGATGAAGCCCGCGCCCGCCTTGGAGTCGTAGAGCGAGCCGGTGTTGGCGATCCAGCCGCCGATCATGCCGGGAACCAGCGCCGGCCGGTCCCCGATCGCGTACGCGATGTAGCCGGACAGGATCGGCACCATCAGCGTGAAGCCGATGACACCGATGTTGTTGACGTCCATCCAGAAGGAGTCCTTCGGGATGACAAGACCGCCGGACGGGTCCGTGTGCCCGCCCAGCGAGAGGGATATCGCGATCAGCAGCCCGCCGACCACGACGAACGGGATCATGTAACTGACCCCGTTCATCAGCGCCTTGTACGCGAGGCTCCGCTCCTTGCCGCCGCCGCTCGCCGTCTCGGCGGCACCGACCGCCGTGTGCACGGGCGCCGACCGCACCCGCTCGATCAGCCGCTCCGGATGGTGAATCCCCTCGGCGACCCCGACAGTGATGACGCGCTTCCCCGCGAACCGGCTCAGGTCCACGTCCTTGTCGCAGCGACGATGACGCCGTCCGCAGCTTTGACATCGTTGTCATCCAGTACGTTCTCGGACCCGATGGATCCCTGGGTCTCCACCTTCATCTCGATACCGAGGCGCTCCGCGGCCTGCGCGAGCTTCTCGGCCGCCATGTACGTGTGGGCGATGCCGGTCGGGCATGCGGTCACCGCGAGCAGCTTCAACCGCTTCTGCTCGCCGCCGCCGTTGCCCGTGGGGGGAGGGCCGGCCGGACTGGTCACGTGGATCTCCTAACGTCTTTGACGCCTTTGTCACGCGGAACGCCGTCCCGGACGCCCCGCAAGATCGCTCGTATGGCCGCGATCTCCCCGCATCCTGCAACACCCGAGCCCTGGATCAAAAGCTCCGAACGTCCCTGGATGCCCCGGTCCGATGGCCCCTGTTGGCCCTTCCGAGGACCGGCCGTTATCGATCCCGAGGACGTTCCGTTATCGGCCTGATGCCTGCCACCGGACCCCTCGGTGTCCGGAGGCGGACTGGGGAGGGCCGGGCCCACCGGTGTAGCTTGGGTGACTGAGCCAGACGTCGCTGCTGATGGCGGTCGGGCGGTCCCACCGCGGACCGGCCGAGGGAGAGAGGGCCTCCGACGGACTGCGCTGCGCGTACCAGGCACTCCTGTGCCGTGCTGGGCACGTTCGTGCCTCGCTCGGGCATGCGTATGCCAGCCGCCGCGCAGACCAGCCGTATCCACCTCGCCCCAATCCCGAGGAGCAGCTCGCAATGACGACTGTCGACAACCGACAGGACTTCAAGGTCGCCGACCTCTCCCTGGCGGCCTTCGGCCGCAAGGAGATCACCCTCGCCGAGCACGAGATGCCCGGCCTGATGTCGATCCGCAAGGAGTACGCCGAGGCACAGCCCCTCGCGGGCGCCCGCGTCACCGGCTCCCTGCACATGACGGTGCAGACCGCCGTCCTCATCGAGACCCTGGTCGCCCTGGGCGCCGAGGTCCGCTGGGCCTCCTGCAACATCTTCTCCACCCAGGACCACGCCGCCGCCGCCATCGCGGTCGGCCCGAACGGCACGCCCGAGAACCCGCAGGGCATCCCGGTCTTCGCCTGGAAGGGCGAGACCCTGGAGGAGTACTGGTGGTGCACGGAACAGGCTCTGACCTGGCCGAACAGCCCCACCGGCGGCCCGAACATGATCCTCGACGACGGCGGTGACGCCACCCTCCTCGTCCACAAGGGCGTCGAGTACGAGAAGGACGGCAAGGTCCCCTCGGTCGACACCGCCGAGTCCGACGAGCACCGCGTGGTCCTCGAACTCCTGCAGCGCACCATCAGCGACGGCTCGCAGAAGTGGACCCAGCTCGCCTCGGAGATCCGCGGCGTGACCGAGGAGACCACCACCGGCGTCCACCGCCTGTACGAGATGCACCGCGACGGCACCCTGCTGTTCCCGGCGATCAACGTGAACGACGCCGTCACCAAGTCGAAGTTCGACAACAAGTACGGCTGCCGCCACTCCCTGATCGACGGCATCAACCGCGCCACCGACACCCTCATCGGCGGCAAGACCGTCGTCGTCTGCGGCTACGGCGACGTGGGCAAGGGCTGCGCGGAGTCCCTGCGCGGACAGGGCGCCCGCGTGATCATCACCGAGATCGACCCGATCTGCGCGCTGCAGGCGGCGATGGACGGCTACCAGGTCACGACCCTCGACGAGGTCATCGACAAGGCCGACATCTTCGTCACCACGACCGGCAACAAGGACATCATCATGGCCTCGGACATGGCCAAGATGAAGCACCAGGCGATCGTCGGCAACATCGGTCACTTCGACAACGAGATCGACATGGCCGGCCTCGCGAAGATCCCGGGCATCGTCAAGGACGAGGTGAAGCCGCAGGTCCACACCTGGAAGTTCCCCGACGGCAAGGTGATCATCGTCCTCTCCGAGGGCCGCCTGCTGAACCTGGGCAACGCCACCGGTCACCCCTCCTTCGTGATGTCCAACTCGTTCGCGGACCAGACGCTGGCCCAGATCGAGCTGTTCACCAAGCCCGAGGAGTACCCGACCGACGTCTACGTGCTGCCCAAGCACCTGGACGAGAAGGTCGCCCGCCTCCACCTCGACGCGCTCGGCGTGAAGCTCACGACGCTCCGCCCCGAGCAGGCCGCGTACATCGGTGTCGAGGTCGAGGGCCCGTACAAGTCGGACCACTACCGCTACTGAGCACCCGGCCGAGCAGCGGTACCACCGCTCGGCGTACGGATGTCAGCAGGCCCTCGCCCCCGTGGCGGGGGCCTGTCCCCGATGAGGACCTGAACGCCCATGCCCCGCGGCCGTTATTCGCTCCATGATCCGCACGATCACACCCCCCTCTCTGAAGAGCACTTCCACTGCGCGCCCGGCCCCTCCGGCTGGCGCTACGTCTCCCAACTCACCACCCCCTCCGGCGACCAAGCCGGTTCCGTCGACCTCGCCGTCGACGACATCGGCCGCCCCATCCGTCTCGAACTGCACGCCGCGGGCTGGCAGGTCCGCGGCGCCGCCCTCGACGGCGTGACCTGGGTCCGCACCGACCCCACGGGCACACAGGCCACCGAAGGCAATGTCCGCGCCCACGCCTTCACCGGCACATCCCCCGCGTTCCTCATCGCCACCGCCCGTCTCCTTCGCCTCACCCCCTCCGCCTCCGCGACCCGCGTACGCCTTGTGGCCTTCACGGACCCGGTCCTGGCCCCGCGCACCCTCGACCAGTCCTGGGCCTTGATCTCGAGAGAAACACACGCCACTGACAACGGCCCGCTGACCGTGGACGAATACCAGGTCACAGCGCTGGACACGGGGGAGCAGCACGCCGTGCACATCTCGGGAGACGTGGTGCTAGCGGCACCCGGCATCGAACTGGAACACCTCGAATCACCGCCGTCGGTATTCAGCTGACGACGACGTCCCGACGTAGATCCGGCGGCCATGTCCTGGCGGGCTCGATCTGCGACGCCTCTCGCGGCCGGTCCGAAGCCGCAACGGCTGCTGATTACGCGGGCGGCACGAAGCCGGTCGAGGGGCGATCGACGCGGTCGGCCTGCGGCACCGCGGGTCGGGGCGCTTGCGGCGCCGTTGCGGGATTCGCTGACGGTGCAGACGGAGCCGACGGGTACGGGTGGGGGAAGGGGGAGGGAGGTGCGCCCGCCGACTGTGCCGCCGGTCCGACCGCGCTCGGTACCCCACCCGGGCCCGGCTGAGTGATCCCGGCCGCCCCGCTCCCGAACGCCCGACGAGCCTCCCGCGCCTGACGCTCCTGCATCACCGCCGCCAGATACGCGGCCGACGGAACCCCCTGCGGCGCCGGAGCCCCCGTACGGGCAGCGAGATCCATGGCCAGCCGCTCCGCCATCGCCCCGCCGACCTGCGGATCCAACTGGTGCATCCGTGTCAGGTACTGGCGGATGGCCAACCACAGCCCGTCCGGCACCGCGGAAAGATCAAGCCCGGAGAACCGCCCCGCCAGCCAGGGCGGCGGAGGAGGTACGAAGGGCATACGGCCGACAGGAATCCTTTCCCGTACGACGAGCGTCCCCGCGAACACATCACCGAGCCGCCGTCCCCGCGCCGACACCAGCGAGGCGATGCACGCGACGATTCCGAACGTCATCAGAATCTCGACCACCCCGACGGCTCCACGCACCAGCGCGTGCCGGAACCGAATCGGCCCGCCGTCGTCCCGCACCACCCGCAGCCCGCACGCCAGCTTCCCGAGCGAGCGGCCGTGGCTGAGCGTCTCCACCGCGATCGGCCCGCCCACCAGCACGAGAACGAAGCTCGCGATCGAGATCGCCAGCTGCGCCGCATCGTCCAGGGAGGCCGTCGAAGCCACCAGACCGATGGTCACGATCACATAGACGGCCACGGCCACGGCAAGGTCGAGCAGCACGGCCAGCGCTCGGCTCGGCAGCTTCGCGGGGCGCAGTTCCAGCGCCACCGCCTCGCCCGTCACTAGCTCACTCACGCTCGCCGTCCTTCCCCTGACCTGCCCCGTGAACGGCCAGTCTGCCAAGCTGAGGGCACATCGCGCCGCAGTACGACAAGCTGACACTCACGACGAGCAGCCGAGGAGCAGCCAACCCGATGGACCTCGACGTCTTCGTGTCCGCCCACCGCGCCGAATGGGACAGGCTCGACGCCCTGCTGCGCCGCCAGCGCCGCCTCACCGGAGCCGAGGCCGACGAACTCGTCGCCCTGTACCAACGCACCGCCACTCACCTCTCCC